>CAWGZB010000005.1:0-122500 GCA_963827025.1 uncultured Actinomycetota bacterium
CACCTAACCCACGATCGCGCGCATTCGCCGCACAGCCGGACGGATTGGGCACCGTCTGGTTCACTGGCCCTGCTCTCGGGAAGGCTTCCGGCCAGACCGCACGTCCGCTCGTCCCCGAAGGGTCCTCCTCCGCATGAACCCGCGCCTCGTGGAGGTGCGACGCATCGCCGGTGCTGTCCTCCACTCGCGGGTCGTCCTGGTCCTCGGCATCGCGGTGGCGGTTGCGGTCCCCGCCCTGACCCTGCCCCGGCTCCCCCACGTGAGCCCGTGGCCCGCGCTCCTCGCACTCGTGCCGTGGGTCATCGGCAAGTATGTGCTGTGCGCCTTCCGTTGGCGCACGCTCACCGGCGCCGGACTCAGCAGGAAGTGGCACTTCCGGGCGTACGCCGAGTCGGAGCTGCTCGGCCTCCTCACCCCCGGCCACGTGGGCGCCGACGTGTGGCGCATCAAGCGGCTGACCGGGGCGGGGCTGGCGCGCGGCGACGCCCTGACCAGCGTCGGCCTGGACCGCCTCGTGGGGGCGGTCGGGCTGGCGGTCTTCGTCGGGTTCGCCGGCACGGCGCTGCCGCTGCGGATGCTGCTGCCGGCCCTGGGCCTGGCCGCGCTGGGGCTGGTGGTGGTCCTGGTGCTGCGCCGGACCCGCCCCGACCTCCTGCCGAGCCGCCCGCTCCCCCGGCCCCGCCACCTGGCCCACGGACTGACGCTCTCGGCCGGCTACCAGCTGACCACGGCAGCGCTGCTGCTCGGCACACTGGCAGCCACGGGGCACACCCTGCCTCCGCTGGAGGTGCTCGGCGCGTTCGGCGCCAGCCAGCTCGCCGGCGCGGTCCCCGGCCCCAACGGAGCGAGCCCGCGCGACGGCGCGCTGGTGGTCGGTCTGGTGGCGATGGGCGTGCCGTGGATGGCGGCCGCCGCGGCCGTCGCCCTCAAGGCCACGCTCGCCTGGCTGCCGGCGCTGCTGCTCGGCGGCACGAGCCTGCTCATGCCCACCGCGCTGCGGCGTGTGCGGAAGGTCTACCGCGGGCGCAGCCACGCGGGACCCGCGGCGCCGCTGCGGCGGGCCTCGGCGTGGGGGAGGAGATGCACAGGGAGCGGCCGATGTCCGCAGCCTCGGTGATTTCGCGGCCCGGCACCCCCGGCTGCTCTGGACGGCGGCTCAGGTCGGCATCGTGCTCCTCGGCATCTTCGTCTACTTCCGCATCCGCGGGCTGACGGCCAGCCGCCCCGACGTCGCGCTCGCCCACGCCCGCGACATCGTCGCGCTGGAGCACCGGCTCGGCATCGACGTCGAAGGCATCCTCCAGGCGCCGGTGGTCGACTCGGCGAAGCTGTCGGCGGTGGCCAACTGGGTCTACATCTACGGGCACTGGCCGGTCATCGTCGTCACCATGGTGTGGACGGTGTGGCGGCACCACGACGTCTTCCTGCGGCTGCGGGACGCGATGCTCGTCTCGGGCGCCCTGGGGATGGCGGTCTTCGTCAGCTATCCGGTCGCGCCGCCGCGGCTGGCCGGGCTGGGCCTCGTCGACACCGTGACCGAGCAGTCGCACGCCTACCGCATCCTGCAGCCGCCGCAGTTCGTCAACCAGTACGCCGCGATGCCGAGCCTGCACGCCGGGTGGGACCTGCTCGTGGGGATCGCCGATCTTCACCGCGGCGAGCGGCCTGCTGCTCAAGGCGGTGGGCGCGGTCCTGCCGGTCCTCATGACGCTCTCGGTCGTGGTGACGGCGAACCACTACCTCCTCGACGTCGCCGCGGGCATCGGACTGGTGATGATCGGCCACGTGGTCGCCCTGTGGCTGGCCGCGCGCGCCCCCGGACGCAGGAGGCGCCGGAACCGCAGCCGCAGCCGGCACCGCCGGCGGACCCCGTGGCGACGGGTGGCTCCTCGTGAGTGGGTCGGCCGGTCCCCTCGCCATCGCCCACCGCGCGGGCAACTCGCTCGCCGGCCTGCACGCTGCCAACGCGCTGGGTGTCGACGTCATCGAGTGCGACATCCACCACCACCGGGGCCGGCTCGAGGTCCGCCACCTCAAGACCGCCGGCCCGCTGCCCTTCCTCTGGGACCGCTGGGAGCTGGCGCCGGCCTCGGCGCCCCGGCTCGGGCTGCGGGAGCTCCTCGACGCCGACCGCCACGGCACCACCTTCATGCTCGACCTCAAGGGCCGGCGCCCCGCCGGCGCCCGCGCCGTGGCCCGGCTCCTGCACGACAGTGGCCACCACCGGCCGGTGCTCGTCTGCGGCCGCTACTGGCCGGCGGTGGACACGCTCGGCCGAGCTGCCCTACGTCCGCCCGGTGCTGTCGGCCCGCAACCGGGTCGGAGCTGGGCCGGCTCCGCGCGCGGTGTGCAGCAGCGTCCGCCGTACGGCGTCTCGGTGCACCGCTCCCTGCTGGACCGCGCACGGTGGCCGAGCTGCACGAGAGCGCCAGCGTGGTGATGACCTGGCCGGTGAACGACGTCGGCGTCCCTCGACGTGGTTCTCGCTCTCGGCGTCAGCGGCATCATCAGCGACGAGCACGAGGTGCTGACCGAGCTGCTCGCCCGGCGGCAGGCGCCATGAGCCGGCGCTAGGTTCGGCCCATGGACGCACGAGATCTTCTCGAGGACCACTTCACCCGCATCCGGGACCTGTACGTCGACCTCGCGGACGGTCTCTCCGCGGAGCAGGCGCACCGGCGGCCGAATGGCACCGGCAACTCGATCGCATGGCTGCTCTGGCACCTCGCCCGGGTGCAGGACGACCACATCGCCGGCCTGGCGGAGGACACGCAGGCGTGGGCGGACGGCTGGGCGGACCGGTTCGACCTCCCCTTCGACGTGCGCGACATCGGCTACGGGCACACCTCCGACGACGTGGACCACGTCCGGATCGAGGACTTCGGGGCGCTCGTGGACTATCACGAGGCGGTGCACCGACTGACCATGGCCTACCTGGCCGGGGCGACCGGCCGCGAGCTCGACCGGGTCGTGGACCGCCACTGGGACCCGCCGGTGACCGCGGGCGTCCGGCTGGTCAGCCTCGTGGGCGACTGCCTGCAGCACCTCGGCCAGGCCGCCTACGTGAAGGGCCTGCCGCAGTCGGGGTAGGCGGGCCCGCCCTCAGGCCGCTTCGTAGACTCCTGGGGTGTCCACCACGCCTGCTTCCCCGGCCGGGCCACCCGCCGTGGAGGTCGCCGGCCTGGTGATGCGGTACGGGGACAAGGTCGCCGTGGACCACCTCGACCTGCGCGTCGAGCGGCACACCATCACCGCGGTGCTCGGGCCCAACGGCGCCGGCAAGACCACCACGCTGGAGACCTGCGAGGGCTACCGGCGCCCGCAGCAGGGCGCGGTGCGGGTGCTGGGCATGGACCCCCAGCGCGACCGGCACCGCTGCTGCCCCGGATCGGCGTGATGCTGCAGGGCGGCGGGGCCTGGTCGGGCGTGCGCGCCATGGAGATGCTGCGGCACGTCGCCCGGCTGCACGCACACCCGCTCGACGTCGACATGCTCGGCGAGCGGCTCGGGCTGGGCGACTGCGGGCGGACGCCGTACCGCCGGCTCTCCGGCGGCCAGCAGCAGCGGCTCGAGCCTGGCGATGGCCCTGGTCGGCCGCCCGAGCTGGTGTTCGTCGACGAGCCCACCGCCGGGATGGACCCGCCGGCCCGGCGCACCACCTGGGAGCTGCTCGAGGAGCTGCGCGGCGACGGCGTGACGGTCGTGCTGACCACCCACCACATGGACGAGGCCGAGCGGCTGGCCGACCAGCATCCACATCATCGACCGCGGCCGGCTGATCGCCTCGGGCACGCCCCTGGAGCTGACCCGCGGCGGCACGCGACACGATCCGGCTGGTGGTGACCAAGCCGTTCCCTCCCGGGGCGCCCGCGTCGCTCCGGCAGGCGCTGGGCGGGCGGCTCGAGGTGCACCACGATCAACGAGGTCAGCCTGCTGATCGCCGGTCCGGCCGACAGCACCACCCTGGCCACGGTGTCGGCGCTGGTGCGAGCGAGCAGGGCGTGCTGCCCGGAGTCGCTCAACCTGGGTCAGCGCAACCTCGAGGACGTCTTCCTCGAGCTCACCGGAAGGGGGCTGCCGTGAGCCTGAGCCGCAGCACCGGGACCTTCACCCCCGCGCCCGGGCGCGGCGCCGCTGTGCGCGGCAGGTGCTCGCGCAGGCGTCGATGGAGGCGCGGCTGATGCTGCGCAACGGCGAGCAGCTGCTGCTCGCCGTGGTGATCCCGGTGATCGTGCTCGTCGGCGGCGTCACGGGCGCCGAGCACCTCGGCGTCTGGACTTCACGACCGGCCGGTCGACGCGCTTCGCTCCCGGGGTGCTGGCCCTGGCGGTGATGTCCACGGCGTTCACCTCCCTGGCGATCGCCACCGGGTTCGAGCGCCGCTACGGCGTGATCAAGCGGCTCGGCTCCTCTCCGCTGCCCCGCTCGGGCCTGCTGCTCGGCAAGGTGCGCGCCCTGCTGCTGGTCGAGCTGCTGCAGGTGGTGGTGATCTCGCGTGGTCGCCCTCGCTGCTGGGCTGGCAGCCGCATCCCGTCGGCTGCTCGGCGGCCGCTGCTGACGTGGTGCTCGGCACCGCCGCGTTCGCCTCGCTCGGGCTGTTCGTGGCCGGCGTCCTGCGCGCCGAGGCCACCCTCGCCGCGGCGAACCTGGTCTACCTGCTGCTGATGGCCGGCGGCGCCGTCGTGCTGCCCGTCCTCGGCGTACGGCGCGCTTCGGCGGCCTCGCCACCTGGCTGCCCTCCGGCGCGCTCGGCGACGCCATGCGCGCAGCCTTCTGGTCGGGCTCCCTGGAGCTGCGAGCCGTGCTCGTGCTGCTCGGGTGGGCCGCCGCTGGGCACCCTGCTCACCGCGAGGACGTTCAAGTGGGAGTGAGCATGGGACTCGGACCGCTGGCTGCGGCGCTGGGGCTGGGCGACGCTGGTGGCCAACTGCGTGCTGGTGGTGACCGGCGGGGCCGTGCGGCTCACCGGCTCCGGGCCTCGGCTGCCCCACCTGGCCGCGCTGCACCGAGGCGTCGTTCACCCCGCACGGCGCGATGGACGTCCACTCCGCCATCGAGTTCGGCAACCGGACGCTGACCTTCGTGCTCGCCGCGATCGCGGTGGGGACCTTCGTCGCGGCCTGGCAGTCCGGGCGGCGCGACCTGCGCGCGGCTCGCGCTGCTGCTGGCCCTGGGCATCCCGGCGCAGGCGGTGATCGGCGGCATCACCGTGCTCACCGACCTCAACCCGTGGGTGGTCTCCCTCCACCTGCTGCTCTCGCTGGCGATCATCAGCCTCGCCGTGCTGTTCCTGCGCCGGCTCGACCGGCCCCTGCCGCCGCTGGTCGCCGGGCGCCCGCGGCTGCTCACCCTCGGCTGGGCGACCTACGCGGTGGCGTGGGTGGTGCTCTACGTCGGCACCGTGGTCACCGGCTCCGGCCCGCACGCCGGCGACGTCGACGCGCCGCGCAACGGGCTGGACCCGCTGCAGCTCTCCCAGCTGCACGCCGACGTGGTCTTCCTGCTGCTGGGGCTCTCGGTGGCGCTGGCGATCATGCACCCGTCCCGAGCGGTCGTGACGCCTCGTCGTCGTCGAGCTGGCGCAGGGCGCGATCGGCTTCGTGCAGTACTTCACCGACCTGCCGGTCGTGCTGGTCGGCTTCCACCTGCTCGGGGCCGCCGTGCTCACCGCCGTGGTCACCTGGGCGCTGCTCGACGTCCGCGCGGCCGCCCGGGTTGCGGGGTCCGTGTCGGTCGAGGACGAACCGGCGGTGCTCACCCGGTAGGACGCCCCTTCGTCGACGCATCGGTGGTCGGCGTTCGGGCACCGCCGCTCAGCCGCCCGCGACCACCTGGCAGTCGTTGTCGCCCAGGTAGGGCAGCGCCTTCTTGCCCACGACGATGCCGTACGGCGCGGCGGTGCAGGTCGAGCCGTCCACCCGGCCGCGTGCGGAGCCGGTGAAGATCATCGCCGCCCGGGTGGCGCCCTCGATCCTCGCCTTCCGCACCGCGGGCGCTCCGTGCTCGGAGACCTGGACGCCGACCTGTCCCCCGGTGAACCGGTCGCCCTGGAGGATCGGCCTCGCCTTGCCGAAGACGGCGACGCCGACGGTGTTGTCCGCGAAGGTGCTGTCCCGGACCGCGCCGCTGCTGGAGCCGCCGAAGCAGATGCCGCACTGGCCGTTGCCGGTGAACTTCGCGCGCCGGATGCTCGCCCGGTGGTCGCCGGTGAGCAGCAGGCCGGCAGCGGCGTTGTCGCTGAACGCACCGCCGGTGACCTCCAGGCTGGTCCTGACCTGGTCGCCGACCGCGCGACCGGAGGTCATCGAGACCCCGCTGCCCGCCGAGGGGGTGTTGGGGGCACCCGTGCCGCCGGAAATGGTGACGTCGGTGAGCGCCAGTGCGGTGCCGGGGCTGGTCACGAGCACTGACGCCGGAGCCTTGCCGACGTGACGCAGGGTCAGCCGTCGCAGCTCCACGACTTCGTCGGTGAGCAGGAGCAGGGCGCTGCCGGCCGCGGGCGAGCTGATCGTGGTCCGTCCGCCGCCGGCGCCCTGGACGGTCACCCCGGCAAGCACCACCAGCGGCTTGGCCAACCGGTGGTCCCCCCGCTTCAGGCGCACCGTCGACCCGGAGGCCAGTCTTGCCAGCGCCTGGGGAAGGTCGTCCTTCGGGCCGATCCGGACCTGCTGCGGGGCGGTGCCCAGCGTCCCGGTGAGCGAGGCGCTCAACCGCAGCAGGATCGCCTCGGCGAGCGGTCCGCGGGCCTTGACCTTGTCCAGCCCCCGGGTGAACTGCGTGCGGAACCGTTTGGCGCTGCACTGTCCCTTCTTCAGGTCGCTCTGGGCGTTCTGCAGTGCGGCCTTGAGGTCGATGCCCCCCGGCGCGGCCGAGGCTGAGGGCGACGACGCCTTCTTGCGGCCCTTCTTCTTCCCCTTCGCGAGTGCGGGCGCGTAGGAGTCGACGTACGCCTGCACCGAGTCCAGCAGCGAGGCGGAGATCTCCGCGCACCGCGCAGCCGTGGCCGTCGAGGCGCTGGCCGACGGGCTCGGGCCGGCCTTCTTCCCGTCATCTCCGCCGCAGCCGGCGAGCAGGACGAGGAGCGCGACCAGGACGTACGTCGCGAGGGGCGGTCGGGTCACCGGGTAAGGATAGGGAGCCTGCGGCTCCGGTGGCGCGCGCTGACCAGCGTGGCGAGCACCAGCAGCAGTGTGAGGGACCACCACGGCAGTCCCGAGGGCGGCAGCTGGGGCGTGGCCACCGACGGGGCGGTTGGCGCGAGGGCCGGCAGCAGCCGGAGCATCGGCGTTGTCGCCGACGTTGCCGCGACGGCGAGGGCGACCGGGCGCAGGAGCACGACCGTCGCCACGGCGGGGACGGCCGGTGCCGTGGCCACACCGGCCGCTGCGATCGCCGCCGCTGCGACACGGACGTCGACGACTCCCCCGCGGTCCTCGATGCCCTGCGGTGCCGGTGCTGGTGCCCCAGCCAGGTTCAGCACCGGCGCCATCACCCCGCGGGCGGTGTGCGACAGCCCTAGCACGTGGCCCAGCTCGTGGGTCAGCACGGCGACCAGGTCGGCACGGCTCCAGCCCCATCCAGCGGCGTCGCGGTCCAGCAGGATCGTGTCGCCGACGGCCTGGCCGAGGTCGGTGCCGGCCATGTCCGTCAGCACGACCCGCACGCCGTCGAGCGCGCTCACGTCGAACCCGCGGGTACGCCAGTAGGCTGTCGCGGCAGCCAGCGCAGTGGCGATCTCCGCCTCGCTCACCGACGCGACACTCCCCGGTCCCACGGCGGCCGCCACCAGACGTGAGTCGTCGTCGAGGATGGTCAGCGTGCCCCGGGCGGTGCCGATCGTGGCGCCGGACGGAGACACCAGCTCGAGGACCACTGTCTCGTCCGGTTCGGCGCTCCGGTCGCCGAAGACCTGCACGGTCACGGTCGCCGAGGTGCTGCCCGGTGCGAAGCTCACCGTGGTGGTGGAGAAGGAGAAGTCGCTGCCGGAGGTCGCCGTACCGCCGGCCAGCCGGACGGTCACGGTGACCGTCGAGGTGGAGGCCGAGCTCAACGTGAGCCGCAGGGTCACGTTGCTGCGTCCGTTCTTGCCCTCGTAGACCGACCCGCTGGCCAGCGAGACCGTCGGCGCGGGCGCCGCGGTGCCCGTGGTGGGTGTCGTGGGTGTGGTGCTGGTGTCGTCGTTGCGGATGGTCACCATGCCGGTGCCGTCGCCGAGGGTGCCCCCGGAGACGCTTCCGAGCACCACCTGGAAGGTCTCGTCGGGCTCGACCGCGGTGTCGCCCAGCACGGAGAGCACGATGACCTGCTGGGTCATTCCCGGCGCGAAGACGAGCGTCCCGGACGCGGCGGCGAAGTCCGAGCCGGCCACGGCGCTCCCGGCCACAGTGGACCACGGCACGCTGACCGTCGCGGTGGTGGCTTCGGACAGGGTGACCGTGACCGCCACCGACGTGGTCCCGCTGTTGCCCTCGGTGATGCTCGCGTCCGACACCGAAACCGTGGGGACGACGGCAGGTGCCGGCGTGGTGGTGGTGGTGGTGGTGGTGGGCGGCGAGACGCCGACCATGCCCTGGTCGTCGGTGCGGACGCGGAGCGACCGGAAGGTGCCCTGGTCACGCGTCATCAGGCCGAACCGGCCGTCGCCGACGCCGGCGTTATATCCGTAGCTGACCATGAAGAAGCCGTCGAGCATGACGCTCACCGAAGCGCCCTTGAGGGTGACCATCATCGAGTACGCCGTGCCGGCGGTCAGCGCCTTGGCCACCGAGGCGTCGGTCACCCAACCGGTGCGGGGGTTGACGTGGCCGAGCACGACCCGCTGGTTCGGCACGTCCAGCGCGGCGAACTTGAAGTCTCCGGCGCCGTAGGAGTCGAACGCCACGCCGGCCAGGCCGCTGGTGGCCAGCTTCGCGGTGATCTCGACCCAGGAGGTGCTGGAGAGACGGGAGACGTCACCGAGCTTCGCCGCGACCACCGCCGGCGTGCCGGCACCCGAGCCGGTGTAGCCGGCGCTGACCGAGGTCCACGTCCCACTCGTCGGGGTGTCCAGCTGGTCGGTGCTGCCGGTGGTGAAGTCCGTGGAGCCGTCGTACGTCACCTGGGGCGGCAGCACCTGGACCCGCACGTTGTCGTAGCTGCCGCGGGCGTTGTCCGACCCCATGCCCACCATGCCCTTGTTGAGCCCGTACGCGACGCCGTCGAGGTAGCGCGGCGCGTAGGTGTAGGTGAACACCGACTGGTTGTCGACCAGCAGGGTCGCCGTGGTGCCGTTCACGGTGACCAGCAGGTTGTAGTAGGTGTTGCCCTTCATCTGCTTGTTGCCCTGGGCGAGGACGTGCCAGCCGCTCGCGTCCCGCTGACCCATGACCAGCTTGTTGGTGGAGATGTCGATGCCGGTGAACTTGAAGTCGGTCGGGCTGAAGTAGTCGAAGATGATGTAGGCGTTCGCCTTCCAGCCCGCGGTCGGCTTCTGGGTCTTCACACTCGCGCTGATCTCGTAGTAGATCGGCAGGTAGTCGTCGACGTAGAAGACCGCGGCGGCGTCCTGGCCGAGGCTCTGCGCCGCGACGGCGAGCGCTCCCCCGCTGACCGTCCAGCTGCCGCTGTCGACGAAGAACCCGTCAAGGGTGGTGCTGCTGTTGAAGTCCGCACCGCGCAGGACGTCCCGCCGGCCGCCGGGCACGTTGCCGGGCTGTGGGTCACGCGGACCGCCGGTCTGGTCCTGCCAGGCGTCGTCCTTCTGGGTGACGAGGCCGGCCTCGCCGAACGGCTCGCCGTTGCGCGGGTCGCCGGGGCTGCCGATGGTCGGGTCGGCCCCCTGTGCCCTGCTCACAACGCGTACAGGAACTCCATCAGCCGCGGCGGCACCTGACGGCTCACGGTCGCGATGCCGAACGGTGAGAACGGGACGATGAAGCTGTTGAACTCGCCGACCCAGTCGATCAGCCGGTCCCCGCCGGTGTTGCCGATGAGGACGTCGAGCCCGGCGCCGCCCACGGCCCGGTCCTCGTACTCGTAGTTGGTCTCCGGCACGTCGTTCAGGTTCGCGTTGGTGGTGAGGATGTCGTCGGCCTGCAACAGGTCGTTGCCCCAGCCGCCCCACAGCGCGTCGCGTCCGGTGCCGCCCACGAGCCAGTCGTTGCCGTGGTCGCCGAAGAGCACGTCGGCGCCGTCGTTGCCGACCCGCGGGGTCGTGGCGGTGCCGGCCACGATCTGCGGGCCCTCGGTGGCGTCGTTGTTCAGGAACCACTCCACGCCGCCGTTGGCCTTGTTCAGCGACCCGTCGGGGTTGAGGGTGATCTTCCGGCGCGGGTCGTACTCGTCGTAGAGGAGGAACTGGCCCGCGGCGGTGTCGAACCCGAGCAGGTTGCCGTTGTTGAAGGGCCGGGTGAAGTCGGTCTCGACCAGGCCGCCGGAGTACGTCGGCGCGTAGGAGACGGGCAGCGCCTCGGCGCCGGAGATCGCGTCCTCGCCGGCCCCGCCGTGCAGGAAGTCGTCGCCCAGCCCGCCGAAGATCACGTCGTTGGCGTAGCGCGGGGTGGCCAGCGGCTCGTCGTACCCGTCGCTGGCCGGGTTCAACGCGAACGGCGTCAGGTCGACGTACTTGTTCAGCCTGCCGGTGACGTAGATGTCGGCCACCTGAATGTTGCCCGGGGTGGTGATCTGGCTCGGGCCGGTCGGGTTCGTCACGCCGTTGAGCAGCTCGGCGCTGCCGTTGCGGAAGGTGAAGATCCGACCGTCGTCGCCGAGGACGCCGTCCTGGCCGGTGCCGCCGGAGATCCAGTCGTGGCCCCAGCCGCCGATGATGTCGTCGTCGCCCGCGTCGCCGAAGGCCACGTCGTTGCCGCCGCCGAGGTAGACGGTGTCGTCGCCGCCCTCGCCGTGGACCTCGTCGGTGCCCCAGATCTCGGTCCAGTCGCCGACCACGGTGTTGCCCGGGTTCGAGGAGTCGACGCCGGTCGGGAAGTGGCCCGGGACACGGTCTGGGCCGCCCGGGGTGTAGTCGAGCAGCACCACGGCGCGCGGGAGCAGCCGCACGGCGTCGGTGTAGCTGTCGTAGGTGAAGCCGAGGTACGCCGTCCCGGTCGCCTTTGTCAGGTCGGTGCGCACCAGGCGGAAGATCTGGCCGTTGTCGCCCACGATCGTGTCGGAGTCGGTGCCGTGGCCGGCCACGACTGTTGTTGCGGCCGCTCTGCGTGCGCCGCTGCCGCCGTAGACCAGGTCGTTGCCGTCCGGGCGGTGGGCCGCGTCGGTGAGGCTGAACTGGTCGGAGCTGCCGCCGATCAGGTCGTCGCGACCACCATCGCCGAAGATGGTGTCGTTGCCGCCGCCGCCCTCGACGTAGTCCTCGCCGTCGGTCGCCAGGTTGGTGTCGGCGCCGACGTGAAGCGTCAGGACACCCGCGGGGTCTCGGTAGCCGTAGGCGCCGTTGTCGATGTGGCCGTCACCCTGGATGGTGTCGTCGCCCAGCTGGCCGAAGATCGTGTCGTCGCCCGCGCCGCCGGCGAGGTAGTCGTTGCCGAACCGGACGTCGGTGGAGTCCACGGGCAGGCCGGCGGTCTGGGTGTCGAGGTCGTGGTCCTCGAAGGTGATCCGGAAGTCGCCCCAGGCCGGGTGACCCAGCGGGTCGTTGTTCCAGCCGGTGGCGACGTTCGCCGTGGTGGCGTCCCCGGTGCTGTAGATCTGGCTGCCGGTCACCTTGCGGAACCGCGGGTTGGTGTAGTCGCCGTACGTCGAGGTCCGGTCGAGTCGCACGTTGTCGCCGAAGACCAGGTCGCGGCCGGAGCCGCCGTCGAGGCGGTCGTTGCGAGTGCCGCCGATCAGGACGTCCTCACCGGCCTCGCCGTAGGCCTTGTCGTTGCCGCCCACGCCGTTGTCGATCACGTCGATGGTGACGACCTGCAGGGCGCCGGCCTTGACGGCCCAGGTGATGGTGCCGTGGTCGCCGACGAAGGTGTCGGCGCCGGCACCGAGGTGCGCGGTGTCGCCGTCGGCGCCGCCGACCACCACGTCGATGCCGGTGCCCGTGGTGATGTCGTCCGCGCCGCCGATGGTCGGATCGGTCGTGGTGAGGGTTCCCGAGGCCATCGGCAGGTTGCCCCAGTGGCTGGTCTCGTCCGCGACCGCGGTGAACTGGCCGTTGTCGCCCAGGACGATGTTGCGGCCGTTGCCTGCGCGGATGGTGTCGGCGCCGGTGCCGCCGAAGACCACGTCGTCGCCCGCGCCGGTGGTCGACGGTGTCGTCGCCGCCGAGCGCCGGGTCGGTGCTCCAGATCCGGTCGAGGTCGACGGGGTCGCCGTCCAGCAGGACGTAGTCGACGAACCCGTGGTCGGCGAGGACGATGTCGGCCACGTCGGTGGTGGAGTCGCGGCTGGTGTTGATCGTCGTCGCCGCCGGCGCCACCGAGCGACGGTGTCCATGCCGCCGCCGGTGCTGATCAGGTCGCGGGTGCCGATGGTCGGGTCGGTGGTGATCACCAGACCGACGAGCTCGCCGGCGACGCCGCTGGTCTTGTCGCCGAACCCGCCGTTGCCGGAGACCGAGACGGCGGCAGCCTCGAGCGCTGCGAGCTGCTCGGGGTCGAGCAGCTGGTCGCCGAGGTCGGCCACCGGGACGCTGCCCGGCGTGAACCAGAGGACCCGGCCACGGTCACCGAGGATGATGTCGCCGCCGGTGCCGCCGTGCAGCTGGTCGGTGCCCTGGCCACCGAAGATCACCAGCGGGAGCGTGGACGACTCCGCGTGGACGGTGTCGTCGTCGCTCGCGGCGACCTGCGCCAGCGTGAACTGCTCGGTCAGGACCCGGGTGATCTCGACGACCACGAAGGAGTCGCCGTTGCCGGCGGGCAGGTCGGCCAGCGCCTGCTGCGTGCCGGCGTCCCAGGTGGCGAGGGTGCCGGTGACCGTCGGGATGATCCAGACGCCGTTGACGAGCACCCGCACGGACTCGCCCGCGCCGAGTGCGGTGCCGAGGTCGAAGCTGTCGGCGCCGCGGTCGAGGAGGGTGCTGCGCACCTGCTTGGCCGTGACGGTGACGTGGTCACCAGGGCTGAAGGAGTCGAAGAGACCCACGGTGTCGAGGCCGTTGTTCACGACGTACCGGCTCGGGTCGAGGAGCACACCGTTGACGGTCACCGACAGGCTGTCCGGGCTGAACGGTTCCTCGCCGTCCTGCAGGTCGAGGGTGAGGTCGAGCAGGTTGTCGTTCGGACCTTGGGTGTTCAGGACGAAGAACCCGTCCTGGCCGTTGGTCAGCGCCACGGAGAGTGAGTCGTCGCCGAGGCCGGTGTTCAGCCAGGTGGTGGTGCGGAGGCCGGCCCGGCGGTGGGTGCCGTCGATGGTGAAGGTGTCGTTGCCCGAGCCGGCCCAGATCCGGACACCGTCGGCGAGGTTGCCGTCACCGGCGGTGCGCCAGGTGATGGAGCCGGTGGCCAGGCCGACCAGGAAGATCTCGGCGTTGGCGGCCACGTCAGCGTCGCGCCCGGTCGCCTCGCCGAGCCGGTCGGTCATCAAGACGTTCGGGTCGCCGACGTCGGTGCCCTCGTCGCTGACCAGCAGGTTGTTGCGACCGGCCCCGAAGTCCAGGTTCAGCGTGCCGTCGATGTCGTCGAGGTGACCGGCGAGGAACTGGGGCGTCTCGTCGATGCCGACGTTCGCCTCGGAGGACACGTAGACGCGGTCGTTGCCGACGGCGGTCGAGACGTTGGTGACCGGAAGGGTCCCGCGGACGTTCAGGACGTCGTCTCCGCTGCCGAGGAGCAGGTTCAGCGTCTCCAGACCGTAGTAGTTGAGTCCGTCGGTGCGCAGGGCGTCGTACGCCGTGGCGTCCGAGCCGAGGGCCGACAGGCCGACCGTCACCGGGTGGGCCGGGTCCTCGTTCACCTCGCCGCGGAAGCCGATCAGGTAGCCCAGCGGCACGCCGGTGCCGGCACCGCCGACCTGCCAGACGTAGACGCTGTCCGAGCACAGGGACAGGTTGTCGCGTGCCGCAGCGCATCGACACCGTGGTGCCGGGCACCGTCGCGTTGCCGCCGAGCGGGAACAGCAGCTGCTGCAGCGCCACCCGGACGTCCTCGGCGCTGGCCCCGACGGCAGGGTGACCGCGCCCAGTCCGGTGGTCGAGCCGCCCTGCGTGGCGGTCAGCATGATCGTGAAGGTGCCGGACGTGGCGTTGGGCACCACGCTGAACATCCGGTCCAGCGGCCGGCCCAGCTGTCGTTGAGGACGCGGGCGACCATGTCCAGCCCGGTCAGGGAGGTCTGGGTCAGCCAGCCGAGGTTGTCCGTCGAGTCACCGGAGTCGTCCATCCAGGCCGTGTCGTTCCCCGCACCGCCGTCGAGGACCAGCAGGGCGGAGAGCATGTCGAGCAGCTTGGTCGTGGACCCGGCGCGGAAGGTGTCGTTACCGGCCTGACCGAGCACCCGGGTGTGGCCGTCGATCGTCCGGAAGTAGACCGTGTCGTTCCCGGCCCCGGCGTCGATGGTGGTGGTGCCGGCGTGGTGTCGCGTGAAGAGTCCACGGTGAAGGTGTCGTTGCCGTAGCCCAGCTGGATGGTCAGGTCCTCGAAGTCGGCGTAGACGATCCCGCCGCGCATCGGGACGCCGGAGAGGACCGTGTCGCCGGCCATCCCGAGCCCGGTGATCTGGTCGAAGCTCAGCGTGCCGGTGGTCGCGCGGCCGGGCTGTCCTCGTTGTGCACCACGAGGACGTCCACCTGGGCGTACTCGATCTGGTCGGCGCTGCGTGGAGCCGATCGGCACCGGGTTGTCGGAGGTCTCTCCGGGCAGGAGCACCGGCAGGTACTCGTCCAGGGTGAGGGCGACCGGCGGGTTCGGGTCGTCGCCACCGCTGACCGTGAGCGGCCCCTGGATCAGCTGGGTGCGCCGCGCCGCGTCGGCGAACTCCTGCAGGTCGCTGCCGTCGACGAAGGTGTCGTTGATCGCCTGGACGGTGACGACCTGCTCGGTGGACCAGTTGCTGGAGTCGAAGGTCAGGGTCAGGCTCTGGTCGGCGTTGACCACCTGACTGGTGCCCGGCGTGGCCACGAACTTCACCTGGATCTCGTTGCAGCCCTGCGGGTCGTTGTCGAGTCCGCAGTCCGGGCCACCGATGTCGAGGCTCGGCGTGCGCAGCGGCAGGAGGGTGATCGTCACGACTGTCGAGCCCGGGTTCTGGGTCAGCCGGACGGCGTAGGTGTCCTGGTAGCCGAACTGTCCGGAGGTCGCGCCCTCCACGAGTCGGGTGGTGCCGTCGCTCTCGGTGATCACCACGCCGGGGGTGTCGGAGTCGTGGACGTAGACCGGCACCGCGTCGATGCGCTGGCCCGGCACGTCGATGACGACCACACTGCTCACCCCGGCGACCATCACCGCGTCGCCGGTGTCCGGGTCCACGCCCCACGGGTCGAGCACGGTGATCGTGTGCTCGTCGTTGGAGGCCACGATCCGGTAGTACGCCGAACCGGTCCTGCCGACCACCCGGACCAGCGCGCCGGCGAGGTCACCGACACCGTTGGTCACCGGCAGCGCGGCGCCGCCGACGGTGATGGTGTAGCCGTCGCCGGTGACGCCGGTCACCGCACCGCCGACCTGCGTCGTGATCGCCGGGGCGTCGTAGCCGTAGATCACGAAGGTGCTGCTGTTGTCCGGCACGATGTCCCAGTCGCCCTGGACGTCGAGCACGTTCACGCCGTCCTCGAAGACGTTGCCCTCGATCCAGGCGACCTGGCCCGCGCCCTTGCCGCTGGTGATCAGGACACGGAAGCCCCGCAGCTCGTTGGCCGCGTAGGTGGTGCCGTCGAAGAAGGTGAACTCGTCGTCCCTGCCCGTGCCACCGAGGACCTGTCCGACGATCCGGCTGTCCCCGCCGGCCGTCAGTGCGCTGGAGACGGTGGCGGTGATCTGGGTGAACCGGTCACCGGTGACGACGCCGTCGTGCGCTGCGCGGACGTAGACGTCCTGGGCGACCGACCAGTCGGTCGAGGTGAAGAGCAGGTCCAGCGAGGACATCCACGCACCGGTGGTGCCCAGCCGCAGCTCCAGGACACTGCCGCCCGACAGCGCGACCGTCACCTGGCTGCCGGCGCGCGGGGCGCGCGGCAGCAGGATCGAGTAGTGAGCCTCGGTGCCGCCGGTGTTCGCTGTGTCGGTCCCCTCGGTGACGCTGACGCCGCCGGCCGGCGGGGTCACCACGACGTCCACGGCCTCGTCGTCGACGACGCGGGCCAGGGTGTTGTTCACCGCGAGCCGGTCGTAGTTGCCGACGCCGACGATCTCCCAGGTGCTGGTCGCGTCCGGAAGGGTCGTCCAGACGCCCTTGAGCGTGAGCGTGTCGTCGGTGTTCGACACGATGGTCAGCTCCTGGTCCGCGCCGGCACCGCCGGTGATCCGGACGGCGAGCCCGGCCAGGTCACCCCGTCCGGCGAACGCGCCGGTCGCGGTCAGCGTGCTGGTGGCGGCACCGGTGTTGCTCGCCGAGCCCACGCCGCCGCGAATCGCGCCGGTGGCACTGGTGGAGACGGGCTCGACCAGGGTGCCCTCGGACAGCAGGTCGAAGGCGGCGCGCACCCACAGCGTGTACTGGGTCATCTCGCCGGGGGCGAAGGTCAGCGTCACGCTGGTCGCCCAGCCGGACGTGCCGTTCAGCGAGAGCTGCAGGCCGGTCGTCACAGTCGGGTCGGTGGCCAGCACCGGCACCGACAGGGTCACGTAGAGGTAGGTGTCCGGGGCGTACGTCGGCCGGACGGTGACCTGCTGCTTGCCGTAGCCGGACCCGTCCCACTCGGTGACCGCCAAGGGGCCGCCCACCGGGGTGACGACCAGGGCCGGTGCGTCGTTGTCCACGATCTCGGCGGCGACGCCGTTGACCGGGACGTTGGTCCAGGCGTTGGTGAGCGCTCCGGTGGTCACGGAGTGCCGGATCAGGCCGGTGTGTCCGTTGAGGTCGTTGCTCTGCACCGCCGGGGCTGCGCCGGCCACCTCCACGCGGTCGCTGCCGAGTCCGCCGTAGATCGCGGTCTCCACGGCCGGGTTGGTGGACAGGACGTAGAAGGTGTCGTTGCCCTCCATGCCGTAGAGCTTCAGCCGCTCGATGTTGACGAACGTGACGTAGCGGCCGGCGCCGTAGATGGCGTCGCGGGTGACGACGTACTTGTCGTCGAACTCGGTACCGATCACCACGACGGTGTCGAAGCCCTGGCCGCCGTCGATCGCGACGGGGGCGTTCATCGCGTACTCGATGTAGTCGCGCCCGGCTCCGGAGTTGACCCGGCTGGTCTCGGACTCCGAGGCGAAGCTGCGGATGATGAAGGTGTCGTCGCCGAAGTTCCCGTTCAGGTTGAGCACGGCCAGGTTGTGGAAGACGTCGAAGACGTCGTCACCGGTGCCGCCGTTCAGGGTGGTCTCGTAGCTCACACCGTTGGTCAGCTTGCCCCGGCTGGAGGAGAACAGCTGGCTGGCCGGGATGCCGAAGTCCGGGTCCGCGCCCTGGTAGTCGTTGTAGAGCTGACCGATGCTGAAGGTGTCGTTGCCGGCCTCGCCGTTGACGACCGTCTTGGCCGAGTTGTCGTCGAGGACGACGTGGTCGTCGCCGGCGCCGGCGTTGACGATGAAGCTGCCGGTGATCGCCGAGGTGTAGGTGACCTTCTCGGCCTCGGTGGCGAACCCGTTGCTGCCCGGGTCGGTGAGCAGCGCGACCAGTCCGCGGCGCAGCAGCAGGGTGTCGCCGAGCGCGGAGCCGTTGACGACCAGGTTGTTGGTGGCGCCGTCGGCCAACGTGTCGGTGACCGCGACTCGCGAAGTGCCCTTGCCGAAGAGCCCGACCACGAAGTTGTCCGCGCCGGTGCCTCCGTCGAGGCCCAGGACCTTGCCGTCGAGCGGGTTGTCCGCACTCGGGTCGTCCGGGACGGCGTTCAGGGTGAGCCAGTCGTTCCCAGCCTGCCCGTAGACGTCGGTCGTCCCTCCGATGGCCTCGACGAAGACCGCGTCGTTGCCCTCGCCCGTGCGCACCGTCGTGGTGCCCACCAGAGTGCTGTCCATGTTCAGTACGTCGTTGCCGGCGCCGAGGGACATGTCGAAGGCCTCGAAGCCGTAGTACTCCACCAGGCCGCCGGTCATCTTCTCCACGTCGGCCGCGACGGGCGGGGCACCTATCTCGGGCGAGGGGACCAGCTGGTGGTTCGACACGAGGTTCAGCGAGATCGTCTTCGCCCAGCCGGTCTCTCCGGCCAGGTCGCCGGCCCAGGCGACCGCCCAGCGGCCGCCGGCCTTGGTGACCACCACGTTGCCCGCGCCCACCAGCGACTCCAGCGCGGCCTGCATCTTGGCGGCGGTGGTGTTGTAGTCGAGCTGGATGGTCGTGCCGGAGCCGGCGACGGTGAGGGTGAACCGGCCGCCGTAGGCGTTCTCCACCCGCACCACCTGCACGAGGCTGGGCCGGTCGTGGCTGCCCGCAACGCTCATCCCGAGACCGGCCAGGCTGTGATCGGTCAGGACGCCGATCCGGTTGATCTCCGCCAGGGTCGCCGCGTCGTCGACGTAGAGCGTGTCCGTGCCGACGCCACCGTCGAGGTGCAGGTACGACGCGATCTGGGCGACGCTGCCCGCGCCCGAGTCGTTGGTGCTGATGCGCACCGTGTCGTCGCCCCCGTCGGTGAACACGTCGGTCGGGCCGTCGAGGCTGTGGATGTAGATGGTGTCGTTGCCGGTGCCGGTGGTGACGTGGATCGGCCGGTGGGAACCGTTCTGGGTGCTCTCGATGGTGATCGTGACCCCGCCGGTGCCGCCGTCGAGCGTGAAGTCCTCGAAGGCGAGGTAGTCGGCGCCATCGCTGGACATACCCAGCCCGGAGAGGTGGGTGCTCGTCAGGGTCCCGCTGTCGGGGCTGGCGTCACCGGTGTCGTCGAACCAGAGCACATCGGTGCCGTCACCACCGAGGAGCACCAGCTTGGCGTCGATCTCGTGCAGCGTGCCGCCGTGGTTGGTGACCGTGCGGCCCCTGCTGTCCGGGAGGGAGGCGAACTGGGCGTTGTCGCCGACGGCGAGCTGGTCGTCACCGGTGCCGGTGTCGATGGTGTGCCGCTGGTCGATCCTGTGGACCAGCACCCGGTCGCCGCCGCCGTAGGTGCGGATCAGCACGTCGTCCATGCCGGTGTGGTCGATCGCCACGGACTCGGTGCGCTTGTTCGGCGCCCACTCCGTGGAGGTGATCGTCCCCTTGCCGCTCGCCTTGTCGACGACGACGTCCTCGCGGAGGTCGGTGCCGTCCACGATCAGCCGGTCGTTGCCGGTGCCGCCAGTCAGGTGGACCTGTTCTCCAGCGGTGTCCCCTGCCGCACCCGGCGAGTAGGCCCGGGTGGCGATCGCGAAGAGGTCGTCGCCGGCCTTCCCGTCGATGGTCACCTCGCCGGTCCAGCCCGTCACCGGACGGCTCGTGCCCGGTACGGCGAGCACGCCGTCGGCGTCACCGACCAGGAAGGTGTTGCTCGAGGCGCCACCGGTGAGGATCGCGTTCTCGAAGATCCCGTTCAGGTTCTCCACGATGCCGCTGGCGAACCCGGTGCCGGCTGTCTTCGCGGACACCCGTCCGATGACCAGCAGGTTGTCGGAGAGGAAGAAGTCGCGGTCGAAGGACTCGACGAGGGTGTCGTCACCCCCGGTGTCGGTGAACCGGTCCAGGCCGTCGTCACCGGTGACCGTGTCGTTGCCGGTCCCGCTGTTGATCTGGTCGTCGAAGATGCTGCCCTTGACGATGTCGTTGCCGGCACCGGAGTTGAGGACCAGGGCCAGGGCGTCAGTGGTGTAGGCCGGATTCCCGCCGGAGTCGGTGGCGGACGCGGTGAGCGTGTCGTTGCCGCCGAGGGTCTCCAGGACGAGGGTGTCGCCCTCGGCACGGACGCTGCGGATCACGTCGACGCCGTACCCGAGGTTCGTGCTCAGCCGGGTGGCCTGGATGCCCTTCGCCGGTCCGGACGTCGGGGCTTCGGTCTTCAAGGTGAACGTGTCGGCGCCGCTCGAGCCCTCGACGGTCAGGGTGTCGGCCGCGCGGTCGTCGGTGTAGCGGACGTCGGGGACCTCGTGGGTGAACGTGCTGCCGGGGATGGTCTCCTGGCGGGTCCCGTTGACGGTCGCGATCCGGCCGAAGTCGACGGTGAGACTGGTGGTCGGGGTGGCGTCGAGGTCGTGGACCAGGAGTGCGTCACTGCCGGCGCCGAGGTCGATGCTCAGGTTCTCCACACGAAGGATCTGCTGGTCCTGGTAAGGCCCGGTGCTGCCGTTGGGGCGGTGGCTCATCCACAGGTCGTCGGTGGCGGTGCTCGTCGCGGCGGCGTCCTGGTCGCTGAGCACCACGTCGTCGCCGGTGGCCGGGAACGTGACCACCAAGGTGTCGGTGCCGCCGCCGCCGTCGACGGTGAGAGTGGTCGGCTGCGGGCCGACCAGCGACACGAACAGGATGTCGTTCTCCGTCCCGCCGTTGAGCACGGCGGCCGGCCCGGTGAGGACGTCGTTCCCTCCGTTGCCGAAGAGCTGGTCGCTCGTGCCGTTGCCGAACAGCTTGTCGTCGCCGAGCCCGCCGCTCATCTTGACCTTGCCGCCGCCGGTGTGGGTCAGGATGTCGTTCCCGGTGCCGCCGTCGAGGATGGCGCTTCCCAACGTGTTGAGGAAGTCCGAACCGGCGCCCCCGCTGAAGCTGTTGCAGGTGAGGGCGGAGGTCACGGGCGTGCCGAACGGGTCGCAGGCCAGGCCGTTCTTGTCGTTGACGCGGCCGGACTGGTCGCTGACCACGTCGTTGTCGGAGCCGGTGTCGGCGTCGGAGCCCATCGTCAGGACGACCGGGACGGCGACGCCGGGCTTGATGAACACGGTGTCGTTGCCGGTGCCGAAGTTGCCCTCGATGCGGTTGACGTGCTGGTAGACGTTGTTGCGGCCGTAGGCCGAGACCTTGATCGTCGCGTCGCCGTCGGTGCCACCGATCTGCTCGATGGTCATCGTCTCGTTGACGTCCTCGACCCCGATGTTGCGATAGGTCGCGAGGGTACCGACGTTGAGGTAGAGCGTTCGGGCGGTGCTCACACCCGGGTCCCAGGTGCGGTTCCCGGTGCTGCCGTCACTGCCCATGAACACCGGCGGCGGCAGCTGGATGTAGCCGATGGTGATGTGCACCGTGCCGCCGATGGAGAACAGCCCGAAGTCGACCTCGATGTGCACGCTCGCCACGAGCTTGACCCGGCCGTCGTCGCCGCCGAGGCGGGAGTCAGCGGTCAGCGAGAAGCCCAGGCTGACTCCGGCGAGGCTGATCCCGAAGGCGCGCACCTTGACGCTCGCGGAGGCGCTCACCCCGAACCGGTAGTAGGTGGTGCCGGTGATCCCGGTCGTCCCGGAGCCGTCGTAGACGTAGTGCTCGGAGTAGATGGTGAAGTTGAAGTTGCCGACCAGGCCGTAGTCGTCGCTGCCGAGCACCATCCTTCCGGTCAGCGAAACCCGGAAGTCGCCGTTGGAGTAGACGTCCACAACGCCGGAAAGGGTGGCGAGGCCGAAGAAGTCGACGCCCGCGTCCGCGTGCAGGTGCCACTCGCTGCCGTTGACGTAGACCATCAGGTGGGCATCGAGGTTGAGCACCTTGAGCAGGGACAGCTTCCCGGAGATGTCGAGCAGGAAGCCGGGGGCCACACCCAGCTTGGTCTGGCCGGTGGTGTTGATCTGGATGGTCCCGCTTGCGTCGATGCTGAAGATCAGCGCATCGGCGGTGGCGTGGACGGCCAGCTTCAGCACGATCCCGTTGGAGTAGACGCCTGCGGCGCCACTCGCGTCGAAGGCCAGGCCACCGATCTCGAAGTGCACGCCGAACTGGAGCTCGAAACCGCTCGCACCGACTCGGACGTCCACGAAGCCCGTTCCGCTGACGGTCGCGATCGTGATCGATCCGTCGATGTGCAGCAGGAAGCCTGGGTGCACGGTCGTGCTCGCCGTGGTGCAGCTGGTGCCGTCGGTGACACACAGGGTCTGGTCGACACCGGTGGTGTTGAGACCCAGGACCACGTTGGCGGAGAAGCCGAGGCCCATGGAGGCCGCCGAAACCTGCTGCCAGGTGGATCGTCAGGTTCGCCACCAGGCCGGAGGGGCCGATCCGGAACCCGGAGTTGACCACCTGCACGGTGCCGAGCGGGCCGAGGGCCAAGGAGCCGTTGAGGACGACTTGAAGGTACGGATCAGAGGGGTCGGTGCTGACCTGGAGCGACGCGCTGGCATCGATGACGATCCGGTCGCCCACGTGCAGCGAGCCGGCGAACAGCACCACGATGCCGGAGGCGATGGTCTGGTTGGCGACGACCAGGTTGCCGGCGGCGTCGTGGTCGAGGCCGTCGAAGACCTGCGTGGAGGTCGGCGTGCCGCTGATCGGCGTCGGGGTAGGTGAAGGTCGTCGGTCTTGACCTTGAACGTCTGGATGTCCACTGCCTCGGTGAACGTGTTGATCGAGAGCAGGAACTGACCGCTGAAGGAGATGCCGGGGATGGAGCTGCTGCCCCTCGTCAGCTGGATGCGGCCGACCACTCCGGTGGTACTCGGCGTGGCGCCGACGTACACCGCGAGGTTGAGCACACCGGACATCGAGCCGAGCACCGGGATCTGGACTCCGACGGCGCCGTCGATCTTCAGGTAGCCGCGTGCCGGGTGGTCGACGGTTCCGTCACCCGGGTCCACCGCTGCGGTGATCGAGATGAACCCGTCGGCCACGATGACGCCGGAGATGACCAGGTGGGCGTCCACGATCGCCTTGACGTAGATCTCGCCGCCCGCCGGGGCACTCGGGTTGCGGCCACCGTCCAGGCCGGGCGCGGAGCCGTAGATGGTGATGGAGCCGGGATCACCGTTGATCAGCAGGGGCTTGAACGACTCCGGCAGGTCGAAGGTGACGTCCTCGCGCATCGTGTTGAACATGATCTTGACCGTGCCGGTGGCCTTGAACATCGTGCCCATGTCGGGCAGGCCGATGCTGCCACCGGCGCCGACCTCGATGCTGCCGGCGACACCCGGCAGGCCGTTCGCACCGACGCGAGCGACGAGCAGCGCGGTGACATGGCCATAGGTGAGCTGGGCGTCGCCGACCCCGAAGGACAGCTCGCCGGTGGCGAAGACCGTGGCCTCGAAGCCGGTGAACGTCGCGCTCGGCGTCCGGATGCTGATGAACAGTCCGCCCTGCAGCCGCAGGAGGTCGGTGGTCGTGTTCGGCGGCCGGATCCTCGGCCTGACCGACCACCTCGAGGGCGAAGCTCCCGGCGGCGAGGTCGAACTCGCGGGTGACGTCCACGCCCCCGTCGCCGATGCCCTTGAGCGTGATCGTCTCGTGCTTGTCGACGCCGGTGGTGTTGATCTGGAAGGTGCCCTTGGCGAAGAGGAAGATGCCGTACGGCTCGAGGAAGCTGAAGTTGGTCTCCAGCGAGGCGACACCCCAGAACCCGGGTGTGCTGTTGGTGCCGTCACCGAGGTCGAGGACGAACCGGCCGGAGGTGGAGCCCACCACGCCGACCTTGTAGAGCGCCAGCTGTCCGTCGAAGGTCAGGATGAACAGCTTGTCGTCGGGGTTGATCTCCAGGACGACCTCGGCCTTGAGGTCGACGAGGGGCTCGGAGACGAACGGTGCGCGGAGCTGCAGGCCGCCGGAGATCTCGATGTAGAACGACTGGGCCGGCTTGATCAGCGTGAAGGTCGAGGTGCTGCCGGTGCCGAGGTTCCCCTCGGTGTCCTTCCACTTGCCCGGCAGCACCGTCACCGTCACTGCGCCCGGCAGCAGATCGCCGGTGAACAGGTAGCGGAAGGTGTTGGTCTCACCGATCCGGAACACCGGGTAGGTGCCGTCGGCGGTGAGGCCCGGGATCGCGGCGAGCTCGTCGCCGGTCACGGTGCTCAGATCGATCTTGTTGGTCCCCGCGGGCTTGTAGAAGACGTCGAGCCAGGTGCGGGCCGCGATCTGCGCCGGAGCCGTGGTCTCCAGCGAAGCAGTGGGGGTGATCACCTGGGTGGTGGCGTCCGGCACGTGCTGCGTCACGTCGCCGGCGTCCACCCAGGCGCTGGCGATCCAGGTGACGTCGATCGCGGGGCACACCGTCGTCGAGCCGCTGGTGTCGCAGGTGTAGCCGACGATGAAGTAGCGGTACCAGTCCGTGTTCCCGAGCCGGATCGGAGCACCCACGATCGTGATCGGCGTGTGGTCGGTGCCGTAGCTGAGGGTGAACTCGCCCTGGGCGTCGGTGACGGTGTCGGGCTTGGCGTTGGGGAACTTGACGTCGATCCAGGCGCGGCTGTTGAAGCTGACGTTGGTCTGCTTCGAACCGTTGACCGGATCGGTGAGGCCGTCGCTGGTGGACACGAGCCAGAAGCGCTCGGTCTCGGCCTGGTTCGCGTTCGCGCCGGTGTCGCGGAAGGAACCGGCGAGGAAGGTGAGGTTGTACTCCCCGGCCGCGAGCGCGCCGGTGAAGGAGTAGCGCCAGATGTCAGAGGTGCCGACGCGCACCGGACTGCCGAGGGTGATGACCGTGCCACCGGGGCCGACGAGCCGGAGCTCGTCGCCGTTGATGGTGGCGGGGTCGACCGCGTAGCCGTTGGTCGCGTGGAAGCGGACCTCGAGGTAGTGCTTGCCGTTGAGCCAGTCGCGGCCGAGGTTGCGGCCGCCCACCGCGGTGACCACGACGCTGACGGTGCCGTCGGTGGCGGTGACGTTGTCACTGCGGACCAGGTCAGCCGTCGTACCCACGACGTTGAAGCTCTGGGTGTCGGTCCATGCCGGTGGTGCCCGGGCGATGCCGTTGAGGACGTCGAAGTTGAAGATGACGTTCACGGTGCCGGGGAGGAACAGCTTGTCGGTCAGGTAGCGGATCACCCCGTCGCCGAGGACGACCGGCGTGAGGGTCGTCCCGGCCTGCACTCCGGAACCGCCCACGCTGACGCCGGTCGCGCTGATCCCGAACAGGCTCAAGCCGGAGAGGTTTCCGATGCGGACGTCGAAGAACGTTCCGTGGCCCACCCGGACCGGCTGGACCGAGATGGTCTGGGTGTCCCCTGCCTTGGTGCCGCTCGGGGCCGTTCCCTGACCGACGGTGGCCTCGACGTTCGCGCTGGAGGCGGAGACGTTCAAGGTGATCGTCTTGCTCGTCGGGCTCACTGGGGAGCAGGTGGAGTCGCCGGCGGCGCAGAACGCCTCGCCCTCGACGATGCTCACCGGCAGGTAGAGGGTGCCGGTCGCCGGGTCGAACTGGGGAGTCCCCCCGGTCAGCAGGGTGATCACCCAGTCGCCGTCGTGGTAGATCTGCAGTCCGACCGACTTGGGGTGGTTGGTGGGGTCGTCGGCCCACTGGTCGGTGAACAGCGCCATCAGGGTCGTCAGCGATCCCGGCTCGAGCACCCACCCGCTGGTGCCACTCGGCAGGGTCAGCACGACGCTGAGGGTCCCGTTGCCCGCCGCGAGGTTCTGCATCGTGGCCGATGTCGGCAGGGTCGCGCTGAGCTGGTAGGTCCACGTGTTCGGGAGGAACGTCATGGTGACGTTGCCGGTGCCCCATTGGCCGGAGACCCAGTAGCGGTAGACGACCGTGCTGGTGCCGCACTGGCTCGGAGCAGCGGCAACCACGTCGGTGGCGCACAGGTCCACGGGGGCGCGCGCCGGATCGAGAACCATCGAACCGAGGCCGGGGCCGCTCAGGGTGAACTCCGCACCGAGATCCGTGATCGAGGACCGCACCAGCGTGAACCCGCTGGGCAGCTGGTAGGTGACGTCGATCCAGTCGCGGTTGTTGAGCACGTTGATGTCGATGCTGCCGCCGGTGCCCGGGTCGGCTACCACCGCTGTCGCGCCGGAGGCGGTGAAGCTGAGCACCGTGTGGGCGCCGTCCGCGCCGATGACCGACCCGTCTGCCGAGTCGGCGTTCTTGAACGATCCTGCGGCGAAGTCGACGGTGGCCACTCCGAGCGGCAGGTCCGCCGTGCCGAGCAGGTAGCGGACGCGCGAGGAGCCCGTGAGTCGCATTGCTGCCGCGAGCAGCTCGTTGTCGCTGGCTCCAGGGAGGTCCTTGGTGCTCACGACGTACACCTTCTGGGTGCCGTTTCGGTAGAAGACCTGGTGGTACGTCGAGCCCTCGATCAGCCGGTTCTCGATCCGGAGCGGCACCACCGTCGCCGACAGCACCCGGAGTCCCTCGGCGGTCAGCTGGGCGTCCTTCTCCACAGAGGTCCCGCTGAGTGCGGGAAGCTGCTGGGTGTTGACCAGCTCGATCTTCTCGCTGTCCTGCTCGAAGTAGGCGCGCCGACACCCCGACGGACCGCTCGGACAGTTCTCCACCTGGATCGTGACGCCGGTGAGGTCGGGTGTGCTCGAGAGGCTCACCAGACCGATCGGTGTGCCGACGGGGTTGCGGTTGGTCCCGGCGCCGGTGGTGCTGCCGCCCACCTTCACGGTGGGGTTGTGACTGCCCGCGAAGACCCGCAGCCAGTCGAGGGTGGCACCGGGTGCGGCGGCGTAGAGCACGTCGATGTAGCGGTCCCGGGTACCGGGGTTGGAGAGGATCTGGTTGAGGACCGCGGCGTCGATCGTGCCGGCAGGAGTGACCACGTCGACGGTGGGCGGAGCGGTCACGGCGCCGGAGCCGGCACCCTCGTCGGGGACGGTGAAGACCACATCCTGGCCGGAGGCGTCCTTGAAGCCCATCTTGATCTTGCCGTAGAGGGTCAGGATCTGCACCTGGTCGGGGATGTCGGCGAGGAACAGGATCACCACGTTGCCGTTGCTCACCTTGGACAGGTCGGCATACAGGCGTCCGGAGATGGACAGGTTGTTGTTCGCGAAGTTCAGCTGGCCGTGGATCATGAACTTGCCGTCGGTGGAGATCATGATCGTCACCCGGCCGTTGAAGACAGCCTGCGAGGTGTACATCGAGTAGATCCGGGCGGAGCCGGTGAACGTCATCGGTGCGTTGAACGCCGCCTCGAACCCGCTCATGCCCGGGTTCGCGCCGACCGTGGCTGCCTGCAGCGCCACCTGCGACTTCAGCGACGTCAACCAGGTGTCGGCCGTCTGGTCGGTGGGCAGCGCGAAGGCGGCGTTGCGCAGGGCGAACGGGTCGTCGACGCTCGGCAGCGTCTTGAAGAACTCCACGCCAGCGGCGAAGTCGTTGATGGTCAGACCGGTGTTCGGCTCCAGCAGGATGCCGCCCGGGACCTCGACGTTGAGGAAGACCTGCAGCGGACCGAGCTCGGAGAGCCCGATGCGGATGGTGAACCCGGCGAGGCCGGCCATCTTGAAGCCGCCTTGCAGGCCGAGGTAGAAGACCGACTTGAACACCGGGGTGGTGTTGTCGAAGGTCCCGATCTCGCGGTAGGAGGAGTCGAGGCGCATGATCCCGCCGACCAGTCCGGCGTCGATCTCGCCGCCGAACATCCTGCCGCTGACGGTGACCCCCAGCGAGTCGATCCGGGTGATCGGGAACTTGCCCTCGGCCAGCAGCGAGGGCTGGATCCAGACGCCCTGGATCGAACCGGAGAACTCCAGGCCGGAGATCCCCTTGATGCCGGTGACGCTCGCCGAGAGCACCAGCACGAAGTCCTCGGGGTGGTGCTCCACGTCGGTCCACTGGACCCCGATCGAGTCGATCTTCACCGGCAGGAACGAGGGCCACTTGAAGCTGTCGCCGGTCGCCGACCCGACGGAGAGGAAGATGCCGAACCCGGCGTAGGTCTTGAAGGTGCCGTCGGCCAGGAAGCCGAAGTTGCGCCCCTCGCCGGAGAGCTCGAGCGAGCCGACGCGCACCTTGGCACCGACCGAGCCGAAGTGCACCAGCTCCTGGGTGCCGGTCGCGCCGGTGTTCAGGCTGAAGTCGCGCGCGCTCAGGGTGGCGAACTGGCCCAGCTGGATCGACAAGGTGTCGACCTGGAGCTGGAAGGAGTTGATGGCCCCGCCGGCAAAGGTCAGCTGTGCCCGGAACGCCTCCGTGTTCTGGCTGCCGTCGGGGTTGACGTCGTCCGCGGTGGTGCGGTCGGTGATCGAGGCGCTGAACGCCTTGCCGGGGAAGAGGGTGGCCCCTCCGGTGGCGATGTAGATCGTGCCGTCGAAGACCGGGGTGGCGCCTCCGAAGGTCACGCCGAGGCCCTGGACCCCGACGCGCAGGTCGGCCAGCTTCAGGATCCCGAACAGGTTGATGTCCTTGTCCGTGGCCGACTGCGTGGAGGTCAGCTGGTTCCCGGGCTGGGTCGTCTGGCCCGCCGGCAGCGGGGGCAGGCCGTAGGCCAGCTCGGCGGTGCCGAGCTTGAAGCCGTCGTCGTAGACGATCAACCCGGGGATCACTCCGCTCGCCAGCGGAGCGCCGTCGGTGGGGGCGTTGATGTTGCGGCGTGCGTTGGGGTCGTACGGGCGCAGGCTGCCGGTGACTCCCAGCGTCGGGAAGGTGATGCTGGCGGACGCGATCCGCAGCAGCTCCTGGTGGCCGGTCGCCGGGTCGTGGTTGGGGTCGTAGCCGAACTGGACGCCCTCGGCGGTGAGGCGCGCGATGGTGGAGACCTGCGCCTCGAGCGAGGCGACCCGGACGCTCCACTTGCCGGTGGGCTGGATGCGGACGTTGCCGCTCAACAGCCCGAACGCGTCCACCGCGAGGTCGAAGGTGCCCTGCAGGCCGAGTAGGTCGACACTGACGCCACTCCCCTGCTGGCCACCGCCGAAGTTGAGCCCGGCGTGGTTGGCGCCGACCGCGATGGTGAGCACGAGCATCCCGTCACTGAAGCCGACGTCGGTGATGCCGATGCTCGGGCCGTCGAGGGTCAGCGGGCCCAGCGGTCGCGAGCCGGTGGCGGTCGCCGCTCCGTCAGCGGTGGCACTCAGCGTGAACTGCTGCTTGAGCCCCAGGATGTTCCACCCGGTGTGCGCCGTGCTGGTGTCCACGGACTGTCCCGCGGGCGCCGTCGCCCAGGCGGGCGCCGCCGGTGTGCCGTAGCCCTGCTGGAAGGTGACGATGACGTCGCCGGGGCCGAAGAGGTCCACGGTGTTCGCGGTGTTCTTGTCCTTGAAGTAGTAGCGGTAGGTCCGCGAGAGGGCGTCGTCGCCGAGACCGCTGATCAGCAGTGGGACCCCCACGATGACCGGCGCACCGGTGGAGTCCAGCATCACATCGCGCAGTCCGCTGCCGGACAGGGTGAACTCGGCCGCTGCGTCCTCGATGGAAGCCTTGTTGATCGGGTTCCCGTCCTGGCTGGTGAACGTGACGTCGATGTAGCGGCGCTTGTTGAGCTCGGCCGCCGAGATCGTCTCGCCGGCACCCGGGCCGGCCAGGACCGCCGTGGGCTTGGGCTTGCTGGTGACGTTGCCCGCTCCGTCCTTGGTGACGACGAAGAAGCGCTCGGTCTCCGGCATGCTCCCGACACCGCTGGCGTCGCTGAACGCGCCCTGGACGAAGCGGATCTCGACGACGCTGCCGGCATCGGGCAGGACGAATCCGGAGATCGCGTAGCCGTAGGTGTTCACCATGCCGGACATCAGCTGAGGCGCGCCGATCGTCGCGGTGCTGCGGACGCCGTTCACCCAGATCTCGAACTCTGCGGCCGGGTCGATGATGCTCGTCGGGTTGATGCCGACGTTGTTCGGGTCGTTGAACCGCACCAGCAGGCACATCCCGGTGCCGCAGCCCGGGCGGCTCGCCAACAGCTCGCCCGCCGTGACCATGCCGCCGTTGACCGGCCCGGCCAGGTCGACCGTCGGGAACCGGGTCGGTGCGGTGCCGCTGTCGTTGCCGTCGGCGTTCGCCAGCGCGCTGTAGTCACCGGTGGTGAAGGCGGTCAGCTCGGGAGCCGTCAGCGTCGGGAAGAACTCGAAGGACGACACCTTGAACCCGGAGAGCCGGAATCCGGTCAGCGGGGAGATCGAGAAGCCGGCGTACCCACCGAGCCGGACCACCGTCTTCCCGCCGACACCGACGAGCACCTTGGCGTTGGCGACGGCAAGGTCGAGCGTGCCGTTGGGCTGCCGGTTCACGACGAGGGTGCCACTCACGTCCAGCACGCCGGCGACGCCGAGGTGCAGGTTGCTCACCATCAGGTTGAAGCTCTGGGGACCGAGGCCGGCGCCGCGGACGCCGGCGCAGGGGTCGGCTCCCGTGCCGGTGTACGTCGCCGCCGAGCAGTCCACGGTGCTCGTGTTGACGGTGAAGTCCACGCGGCCGCTGATCTGCAGGCCGTCGAGACCCACCAGGGCGACTCCACCACCGACCCGGAGGACGTACGTCGTGGCGTCGAACTTGTGGAAGTCGACGGTGGCGTTCGTGATCAGCAGCCCGATGGCGTCCGGGTCGGTGGAGGGGCCCTTGCCGACGAACACGCGCAGGCCGCTGCCGGAGAAGTTGCCGTTGCCGTCGATGGAGAAGTTGCCGCTGATCTCCAGCAGGCCGCCGAAGTCGAACGCCACGTCGGTGCCGGTGATGGCGACGTACGCCGTGCCGCCGGTGGCGGCCTGGGCGTCGATGCTCACCTGGGTGCCGTTGACGTCGACGGTCACGCTGTTGGCACCGGACAGGTCGACGGTCGAGGAGTTGACCACCACGCCGAGGCGGCCACCGGCGTGGAAGTCACCGAAGTCGGCGTCGAGCCGGCCGCTGAGGGTCAGTGCGTAGCCGGCGGACCCCTTCGGGTTGACCAGCAGCAGCCCCTCGACGCCGGTGAGCCCGAGCGGCTCGTAGCTGTTGTTGTCGGTGCTCCACTTGGCGAACTCGACCCCGGCCATCGCGACGGTGAGCACGGGCGTGGCGGCGCACACGACGGTGCCCGTGGCGTTGCTGCACGGCAGGGCGCGCTGGAAGAGGAAGTTCCCGGTGATCCGGTACAGCCGCGGGTTTCCGGTGAAGGACTGCTCCTCGCCGAAGGTGATCTCGAAGGCGTTCACCGCCGCGCGCAGGTAGGGGCCCCGCGGCACGTCGATGGTGGCGGATCCGACCGTCTGCTTCACCGCGGTCGCCGTGGTGTTGAGGGTGATGTCCACGGTCGTCTGTGCGGTGGCGCCGAGCATGTCCGCCAGTCCGTCGGTGAGCGCCAGGTGCGCGGAGAAGGTGCCGGCAACGCCGCCGGAGGTGAGAATCACCGCGCCCTGGCCCTGATCGAGCAGCAGGCCGACACGCTCGTCGAAGTCGGTGGTGGCGGGGTTGTCCGTGGTGGTGTCGCCCAGGAAGAGGATCACCTCGGAGAAGGAGATCTTCACCACCTTGCTCGTCGCACCGGTCTGCGTCCGGGCGGTGCTCTGCTCGAACTCGAAGATGCCGCTCAAGCTCTGGTTGAGCACCGTGATCGACACCGGGTCCTCGTGGGTGCCGGCGACGATGTGGACGTACGGCGCTCCCAGGGCACCGGCCTGGATCCCCGAGGTGCCGCCGTAGTCGAAGCCGTCGTGCAAGGTGGTCCGCTGCACGAGGGAGAGCGTCGGGTTGACCTGGACCTTGACTGCCAGGGTGCCCAGCTGCAGCTTGTCACCGAGGCGCGCCGCCAGGCCGTCGCCGAGCTCGAGCTGGGCCTCGACGTCGATCACGACGCCCTGCGGGGTGATCAGGAGACCGCCGCCGCTGACGGTGACCTTGACGAAGGTCTCCGTGGCGCTCCCCAGCTCCAGGCTCAGCTCCGGGTTGGGGGCGATCAGCACCTCGCGGGTGGTGCCGTTCTGGAAGACCCGGAACCCGCCGGTGAGCCGCAGGCCCGCGACGCCGAGGACGATGTCGGTGCCCGTCACCTCGACCTTCCGGCTGGTAGGACGGGTGTCCAGGGCGAGGCCGAAGGTGCCGGAGAGCGTCACGCCGGGGACGTCGAGCGCGACGGCGACACTCATGTACACCGGTGATGCCGCCGGCCTCGATGTCAGGAACTCACCGTGGCCGTTGCTCACCAGCACCACCGGACGGGTCTCCGGACCGATGCCCATGCGGAGGTTGGCGAAGCGGATCTGCGTCGCGGTGGCGGTCTTGCGGATCCCGAAGTCGGTGGTGAGGTTGAACCCGTTGAACGCGATCTGCAGGCCGGTCACGGACACGTCGAGGTAGCTGCCGGCAGGGAGGTCGAGGAGGTAAGCCTCTCCGTCGACGAGGAACTCCTCGTGCACCGCGACCGTCCGCTGGTTGAGGTCGAGGGTGACCTGGTCGACCGACGCCGCCACGCCGTTGCCGAGGTACAGCGCCGCACCCGCGGAGATGTGGCCGGCGAAGCCACCGGTCGTGGCGTCGCCGCCGAGCAGCAGCAGTGCGGTGCCGTCGGTCAGCCAGAGGCCGGTGTCGTCGGCTCGGCCGGCCTCGGTGGTGGCGGTGTCGGTGCCGGGGTCGCCGACGAACAGCTCCACGTGCGTCGCCGCGATGCGCAGCCCGGAGCCGTCGTCGGCGGTGCCGATCAGGTTGTCCGCGCCCGGCGTCGGCGCCTTCTCGATCGACACGACGGCCTTGAGGCTCAGGAATCCGCCGAGGCCCAGCTCCACCGGCGCCGCCACGGTGCCCAGCTGGATGCGCAGGATGCCGGCCGGCAGGGTCACCTGGTCCGGCGCGGTCCCCAGGGTCACCGGGGTGGCGCCGGTGTTGATCTGCACCCGGACGGTGATCCCGCTGTCGGCGCCGCCGAAGGTGATCCCGTCGGGCAGGCCGATCAGGGCCACGGTGGCCTGGAAGTCGGCACCCAGGCCGGCGGAGGTCATCACCATCGCTCCACCTCCGGTGAGGTGGAGACCGACGTAGCCGTTCGCGGCGGTGATGGTGCCGGTCCCCGCCTGGCCGAAGAAGGCGTCCAGGTTGGCGATGCTCAGGGTGACGGTCCGTGCAGTGCCCACCCCGGCCTGGGTGAAGGTGAAGTCTCCGGAGATCCGCTGGCCGGCCACCTCGACGTACACGCCGAGGCCGCTGACGCTCACCGTGCTGGTGGCGGTGTTGATGTCGAGGTGGAAGGTGCCGCCGACCTCGACGCCCGGCAGGCCGACGTGGACGGTGCCCTCGAGCGTGGCGGTCATGGTCCGGTTGCCGGTGGTGCCACCGATGGTGATCGTGCCGTGGCCGCCCTCCAGGGTGACCACGCCGCCCCCCAGGCTCAGGGCGAGGTTGGCGACCGTGACGACGGTCGTGCTCGCGGACTGCTCGAAGGCGACATCGCCGGTGAGCGTCTGTCCCGCGATGGACAGCGTCACCCCGGTGGCGGCCACCTTGACGAAGGAGCCGGCGGGGAGCTCGAGCGCGACCGTGGTGTCCCCGACCGTGACCAGCTCCTGGACCTGGCTGGTGGTCTGGTTGATGGCCACCTCGAAGCTGCCGGACAGCTGGACACTGCTCGGCAGGAAGGCGCCGGCGTCGAGGCGTCCGCTGATCCGGGCGGCCAGGCCGGTCGGCTCGACGATGTCCGTGGTATCCGGGTCGTCGGAGAGCAGCACCAGCACGCCCTCGACGTCACTGAGCACGGTGTCGCCGGCGATGGAGACAGACGCTCCGCTGACCGCCAGCACCGTGCGGGCCTGGCCGGTGCTGCTGGTGGCCTGCTCCACGACGAAGGACCCGCCGATGGAGAACGCCGAGTCGACGGCCAGGACCAGGTCCTCCCCGTCGATGCGCAGGTAGGGGCCGGCGGGGACGCGGGTGCCGTCGACGTCGACAGCCTGGGCGCCGGAGTTCATGGTCAGGCGGATGGTGCCGCTCAGAGTGGCGGGACCGATGGTCAGGTCGGTGGTCAGTTCCAGCCGACCGGCGACCCCGGTCGGTCCGGCGACCAGATCGCCGTCGACGCTGAACGCCCCCACCCCGGTCAGCGCCAGCTCGGCGCCCTCGAGGTGCAGGACCGTGGTCTTGGCACCGGTGGTGTCGGTCCGCTGGGTGACGCTGAGGGTCGCGATGGTGAGCGTCTGGCCGGAAAGGGTCAGGCTGATGTCCGTGCCGGTGAAGGCGAGCCCGGGCGCGATGGATTCCTGTTCCACCGTGTCGGTGTTCAGCTTCAGCGCGAGGTCACCGCCTAGCACCACGCCCGGCAGGTTCAGGTCTACGCGGCCGCTGATCGTGCCTGCGACGTAGCCGGTGCCCAGGACGAGGTGCGCTGTGCCCCGGCTGAGCGTGACGATCGGGGTGGTCCCGGTGCCGAAGGAGGCGGTCGCGTTGGCGAGGTCGACGTACGTCGTGGTGACGTTGCTGACGGTCTGCTGGGTCACCGTGACATCCCCGGTGATGCGCTGCCCGCCGAGGTCCAGGACGATGCCGGTGCCGGTGAACCGGAAGAATGCTCCGGGCGGCAGGTTGAGCGAAACCGTCTGACCGCCGCCCATGTCGATCTGGGCGCTCGCCGCGGTGGTGCCCGTGTTCAGGGCGAGGGAGAGGTCGCCGGTTACCGTCATCCCGGGTACCACGAGGGCGGCGTGGCCGCCGAACTGCGCAGCCAGACCGGTCGGGCTGATCAGGAAGGCACCCGAGCCACCGCTGATCTGCACTCCGGCGGTGCTGGTGCCGACGGTGAGGTTGACGTTGGTGGCGGCGATTCGGATCTGCTGGGTGGCCGGCGTCCCCGCCTGCGCGTTCGCCGGCGGCGGCAGGGTGACCTGCTCGAAGGCGAAGGTGCCGGTGAAGGACTGCCCGGCGATCTTCAGCGGGCTCCCGCTCGACACCGACAGGACGACCCGAACGGTCCGCGCGGGGATGCCCGTGGTGGTGTCGAGGGCGCCGGTGGTGTTCAGCTTCAGCGAACCACCGAAGCTCTGGAGGTCGTCCGGGGCTGACTCACCTGGCAGTCGCAGGTCTACGGTCACGCCCACACTTGCCACGATCCCGCCGTTGCCGATGGCCAGGTTGCCATTCGTGATGGTGACCTCGACCGGACTGTGGCTGCCGTCGGACTCGCCCAGGGAGAGCTTGACCGCTCGAGCCGTCACGCTGGTCGGCAGGCCGGTGACCGAAGTTCCAAGAGTGAGGTTGATCAGAGCGGTGCTGGTCGACGTGGCGGCGGTGTAGCCGATGCCGAAACTGCCGACGAGCGAGAATCCGTTGACGACAAGCGTCAGGTCGCCGGCCACTGTGACCGTGCCGCCCTCGGAGCCGTTCACCTGGACCTGGCCGGAGAAGGTGAGACCGTCGAAGCCGATCAGGCTCACCGTGCCGGTGGTATTGATTGTGCGGTTGGGGGACGATCCGCCCAGGCTGCCCGAGAGATCGGTGATCAAGAGGCCCTTTGCGTTGGGGTTCACCGAGCCGTCGTCGAAGTGGTAGGGCCCGATGCCGACGAAGATGGTGGCGCCGGTGAGCTGTCCGGCACTTCCGGCGCCGGTGATCTCGACGAACGTGCCGATCTTGATCGTGGCCTTGCCGGCGACCTCGATGAACGGCTTGCCGGCCGTCTGGCTGCCGAAGATCTCGGTGCCCGAGAACTTCACCGGAATCTCGGTGCTGCCTACGGCGACGACTTCGTCGACCGAGTGGTTGGTGCTGTTGAAGCGGACGGCGCCACTGGCGTCCACCGAGACAGTCGAGTCGCCGGCGGAGATCGTGCCGGAGAAGGTCCCGGCGACCCCGGCCGCACCCCCGGTGCCGACGTAGACGATGAAGGCGCCCTGGCCGTCGGAGATGGAGACGCCGTCGCTGGTGCCCAGCGCGACCGATACTCCCGCGAGCCCGATGATGGTGGTCGCGACGGGCTGCTGCTGCAGCACTCGGGGCGTCGTACTGCCGGTGCCGCCGTAGGTGACGAGGTCGGCGTCCGTGTCGGTGTCGACGTTCACCAGAGCGACGCCGATGCCGACCGCGTCGGTGATCTTGCGCGGGGTGGCGAAGCAGGCTCCCAGGAGGGTGCAGCCGTTGTTGCGGAACATCCAGGTGTTGGAGGCAGTGCTGACGAGTACGTCGCGGCGACCGTCGCCGTCGACGTCGCCGGCGGTCAGGTCGGTGGCCGCGAGTGCGCCGCCGGGAAGGGCTTCTGGTGTCGCGAAGCCCTGCCAGCTCGTGGCCGGGGTGGCGGTGCCGTCGTCGGTCCCCTTGTTGTAGTACACGACAGGTGCCGCACTCCCGTCGCTGGCGACCAGGTCGAGGAGGTTGTCGCCGTTGACGTCGGCCGCGACCAGGATCTTGCTCTTGGCCGGCGAGGTGAGCGTGGTGTACCCCGCCAGGGCGAACGTGGTGCCGGGCGCGGAGTTGAGGAACAGCTTGTCGCCCACTGTTGACGTGGTCGAGGCGATGAAGACGTCCAGCCTGCCGTTGTTGTCGAAGTCCCCGAGCACCACGTCGTCGGCGGGGTCGCTGGTCAGCGTTGTCGCCGTCGAGAACCCGGTCCACGCGCCGGACGTGTGGGTGCCGGTGTAGTACTTCGTCCCGCTGCCGGTGAGGACGATCTCTGCGTAACCGTCACCGGTCAGGTCTCCGACGGCGACCGCCTTGGCGTTGTTGCTGTTGAGGCCCGTGACCGCGGCGGTGAAGCCCTGCCAGCAAGACGATCCAGCTGGGGTGCAGCCGGTGGTGCCCATGCCGAGGTTGCGCAGGACGGTCGTCGTCCCCGACGTGTCGCCGCCGACCAGAACGGCGTCGAGCCAGCCGTCGCCGTCGACGTCGGCCAGCGCCACTGCCACCACGGCCTGGGTGAAGGACGGCAGCGTCATTCCGGGAGCGGTGAAGTCGACGGTGTCCGGTTGGCCCGCAGTGGCGGTCGCCGTTGCGCTGCCCAACCGCACCAGGTAGCCGCCGGAGGTCCCGACGAGCAGGTCTGCGCGACCGTCCTTGTCGATGTCGCCGGTGGCCAGGGCGGTCTCGCCGGTGGTGACGGTCAGGGTCGTCGCCGGGTCGGCCTCGAAGCCGGGCCGGATGCTGCGCTCGATGGTGACGTTGCCCCGGAACTCTACGCCGCCGGCACCCCCGACCCGCAGGACATAGCTGGAGGTGTTGCCGAAGGCCACCCGAAGATAGGGACCGGCCGGCAGAGAAACTGCGCTGCCACCGGTAGGGGTCAGGCTGACCGCGGTAGATGCGGTGTTGATCTGGATGGACACCGTGCCGTCCAGCTCGATGCTGGAGGGGAGGTTCAGGGCGTCGGTGAGGTTGCCCACGGTGATCGTCGCCGACACGCCAGCCGGGGTGATCAGCACGGTGCCGTCGAGGTTGTTCGGCGCCGTGAAGTTGACGATGGGCTCTGTCGGGTCGCCGATCTTCAGGGTCGCGTCCTGGACGTCGATCAGCACGGCGTAGCCGCCGCCCGTCAACGCCGTGCGGGTGACGGTGAAGGTGCCGCCGAGCTCCTGGCCGGCGATGACCAGCTTGGCACCGGAGGCCTGGAAGCGCAGGGTGCCGGCGCTCAGGCAGACCGTGTCGCCGGGCCCGGCGGACCCCGAGCACAGGTTCGTGTCGTGCGGAGCGCCGGTTCCGACGGTGACGTCGTGGGACACCGACGTGGTGTTGACCTGCACGCTGAGGTCCGCTCCGAAGCTGACCCCGGGCACGTCGACCGCGACGGTGCCGTCGATCGCGCCGTAGATGCCGCTCCCGGTCCCGGTCCCGCTGACCAGGTGGAACTCGCCGTCGATGTCCGTGGCCCGGACCAGCGGCCGCCCGGAGCCGTCGGCGAAGGTGAGCTCGCCGTCGACCAGGGTGAGCGTGACCTCGGCGGTGCCCTTGGCGAAGCTGAGCTGGCGGGCCGCGAGCCTCTGGCCGGCGATGGTCAGCACGACGTTGTCACCGGTCACCACGAGGGTCGGGTCGGTCGCGGAGAACACCGCGGTGAAGGTGCCGGAGAGGCCCACGCTGGGCACGTTGACCAGCTCCACCGTCCCGCTCACCGTGCCGGTCACGGTCGTGCCGAGGGTGAGGTCCGCACTGCCGTTGCTCAGCCGGACCAGCGCCCGGTTGCCGTCGCCCAGCTGCATGCGGACGTTCGACGCGGTCAGGTGGATCGTCGCGCCGCTCTTCTCCACCGCCACGTTGCCGGTGAGCACCTGGCCGGCGGCCTTGATCACCACGTTCTCGCCCGACACCCGCAGGTACGGACCCGCCGGCAGGTCGATGGACACCTCGGCGCCGCCGACGGTCAGCGACTGCTGGACAGCGACGGCCGTGGTGTTCAGGGCCAGGCCGAAGGTGCCGCGCAGGTCCAGGGAGGCCGGCGTCGTCAGGGTCAGCTTTGCGGAGAGCTCGCCCGCGACTCCGCCGTTGGCCAGCACGAACAGCCCGGTCGCCTCGGTCACGCTGAGCAGCCCGCCGAGGCTCAAGGTCCCGCCGCTGACCCCGATGCGGACCACCCGAGCGGTGCCCGTGCCGGCCTGCTCGAGGGTGAAGTCGCCGTCGAGGCTCTGGCCGAGCACGTTGAGCTGCAGACCCTCACCGGCGACCTTGAGGTAGCCGGTCGAGGTGTCGACGACCAGCGTCAGGGGGGTGCCGGTCAGCGTGACGCCCGGCACGCTGAGCGCCACGCTCATGTCGATGGACGCCTTGACCCCGTCCGGTCCGATGGTGAGCGAGCCGGTCCCGCGCTGGGTGAACGTGGCGCGGGCAGTGCCAGTGCCCATCACCAGGACGAGGTGCTCGGCCTCGACGTGCAGGACGGCCTGTCCGGCAGCGTTCTGGCCGCGGGTGACGACCAGGTCACCGGTCAGGGTCTGCCCGAGGACCGAGAGCTGGATGCCGGTGCCGCGCACCCGCAGCGTGTCACCGGCCAGGACGTCGAGTGTCGTGGGTACCCCGGCGACGGTGAACGTCTCGTGCACGTCGGCACCGGTGGTGTTCAGCTCGACCGCGAGGTTTCCGGCGATGGTGACCCCGGGGACGTCGAGACTGAGCGTGCCGCCGATGGAGGCGCCCAGGCCGTCACCGGTGAGCAGCACCAGCGCGGTGCCCTCGCGCACCTGCAGCACGCCGGCGATGTCCAGCGCGACATGAGCACCCGCGATCCGGATCACCGAGGTGGTCGGTGAGGTGGCCACCTTCTCCACCGAGAAGTCGCCGGTGAGCGCCTGGCCCGCGACCGTCAGTCGCAGCCCGACCGCGTCGAAGCGGAGGTAGGGCCCGCCGGGCAGGTCGAGGGTCTGGGTCGCGCCGGCGACCGTGACGCTGCCGGTGGCCCGTGCCGTGCCGGTGTTGATGGCCAGGCTCAGCTGGCCGCTGGCCGAGACACCCGCAGGCAGGACCAGGCCGATCTGGCCGGAGATGCGACCCGCCGTCCCCGACGGGCCGATGAGCAGCACGCCCGAGCCGTTGGAGAGGCGCGCGCCGTAGCCGTTGGCCATCAGCTCCAGCGACACCCGCTGGAGGCCCACCGTGGTGCTCGTCGCCGTGCGCGTCACCGAGACGTCCGCGGTCAGGGTCTGCCCGAGGATCGTCACGGTGACCGCGGTGCCGTCCAGGCGGAAGTAGGGGCCGGCCGCCAGGTCGAGGCGCAGGGTCGTCGAGCCCACGGTCACGGTCTCGTTCACCGCCGTGGGCCGGGTGTTGACCGCCAGGGCGATGCCGGCGCCGAACGAGACGCCCGGGACGGCGAGGGTCAGGTCCCCCGAGACACGCCCGGCAGCGCCGGCGGCGCCGAGGACGAACATGCCCGAGCCGTTGCGCAGCGTCGCCGGCCCGAGGTCGACCGAGGCGTTGGCGAAGGCCAGCACCGTGTCACCGGCCGCGGTCTTGTCGATGGTCAGGTCCGCGGTGAGCGACTGGCCGAGGACGCCGATGGTGGCCCCGGTGAGCGCGAAGGACCGGGCACCGTTCTTCACCTCGACCCGGACCGGGTCGGCCGCGCTCCCCTCGATGGGGATGGTCTGGTCGACATCCACGCCGGTGTCGTTGTAGCGGACGGAGGCGGTGCCCGCGAGAGTCAGCCCGTCCACGCCCACGACCTGCACGGTGCCGGTCGCGAAGACCGCGTACTTTTGCGCCGGACCCTCGACCACGCCGATGGTGGCGTCGGTGAGCAGGACCCCGGTGGCGAGCGGGTTCACGCCGCCGGTGGCCAGGTACGCCGGACCGCGTCCGATGAAGATCCGCAGACCCTGCCCGGCGAAGGTGCCGCCGGTGATCAAGACGCTGCCCTCGATGGTCACGAACTCGCCGATCCTCAAGGTGAGGTCGGAGACCGAGACCGCCCACGCGGGCTCGTCGGCGGCGAAGTCGATGGCGAGCGTGCGGCCGGCCACGTCGATGGTCTCGTGGACCACCTGACCGGTGGTGTTGACCCGCACGACCCCGGTCCCGTTTGCGTCGACCCCTCCCGCGGCCACCTCGAGGGTGCCGGTGAGGTAGCCGGCGACCCCCGCGTGACCGTCCGGCGCCACCACGAACGCGCCCTCCACGTCCGTGATCGTCGCGCTCCCACCCACGGACACGGTGACGCCGGAGAACGCCACGGCGGTCTCACCACCGGTGCGGACGAAGGTCACGTTGCCGTCGAGCTCGTTGCCGCTGATCTCGAGGTGGAAGCCGACGACCTCCACCCGGGTGGTGGCGCCGTCGAAGGCGAGGGTCGCGGTCCCCGCGGTGAACCCGGTGCCGAACGTGGTCGGGTCGAACACTGCCCCGGTCAGCGTGAGGCTGCCGCTGGTGCCGGCGGCGGTCGAGGTGAAGCTCCCGACGACGCTGCTCACGGTCACGACATGCGCGATCTCGAGGAACTTGTTGGCGGGGTTGCTGTCCGGGGAGACCGCGACCGTGAGCACGCGGGCGGCGGCGGCGTCGTAGCCGGTGGTGATCGCGAGGTCGGCGTGCAGCGCGAAGCCGCTGGCCTCGATGGTGGCGCTGGTGAGGGTGACCGTGCTGCTGCCGCTCCCGATCGAGACGCTGGCCGAGGTCGCCGAGAGGGACAGGCCCGGGACGTGGATCGCCGGCGTGCCGGAGAGGCTCAGGGAGTGGAGAGCACCGTGCTCCAGCACCACGGTGGCCGAGGCGTCGTCGAGCGTGACCAGGCCGTCGCCGAAGTCGAAGGCGGCGTGGGTGACGACGATCGTGGTGGTCGCGGAGTCCGCGGTGACGCTGAGGTCCCCGGAGAGGTGCTGGCCGGCGAGGTCGAGGGTCAGCCCGGTTCCGGTGAGCGTCAGGCTGCCGGCCCCCGAATTGGCGGTCGTGTCGAAGGCGACCTCGAGAGCGCCGGTCAACGCGAGGTTCGGGACGCTGACGCTGACCTGACCGCTGAAGGTGCCCGCGTAGTCCGTTCCGGAGGCGGTGAAGCTGCCCGAGCCGTTGGCGACGGAGACGCCGGGTAGCTCCAGGGACGCGTTCGCCAGCGTGACGCCCAGCTGCACCGCCCCCGAGGCGTCCACCGACCGGGTGATGCTCAGGTCACCGTGGATGGTCAGGCCGGCCACGGAGAGGTCGAAGCCGGTCACCGTGACCGCGATCTTGCCGGCGGCGCTGTCCACCTCGACGCCGACGGTCCCGGAGAGGGCCAGGCCGGACGGTGACGTCGCGATCGTCGCGGTGAAGCTGCCCGACACTCCCCCGGCGCCGAAGGTGACCGCGCCGCCGCCGGTGGCCGTGAGCAGGGAGCCGATGGCGATGGTGACGCCGGTGAAGCTCAGGGAGCTGGTGGCCACCCCACCGGTGACGGACCGGCTGATCTCGAAGGTGCCGCCGGAGATCGTGGCGCCGCCGAGGGTGAAGGTGACGCCGGTGGCGCTGAGCCGGAACGACGACGGAGTCGTGGAGGAGTCGAGGTAGAGGTCCCAGTGCCCGGAGGTCTTCGCCATGGTCGTGCCCGGAACCTGCAGGGCGATGTCGGCGCTCAGCGGGGTCGACGGGTCGGCGAGCTTGATCCCGGTCTGGGTCAGCAGGAGGGTGCCGGATCCGTTGGTGAGGCTGAGGAACGGCGTCCCTCCCGCCCGGAGCGTCGCCTCGAGGTTGCTGACCGCCAGCTGGAGCCCGTCAGCGGTCCGGGTGATGGTCAGGTCGCCGGAGAGCTGCTGCCCGAAGGCGGCCACGGTGAGTCCGGTGCCCTCGACCTCCGCCACGTCGGCGGCGGAGGTGAACTTCACCACGAGCGAGTCGCTGCCCACCGGGATCGTCTCGTCGACGGGGGCGCCGGTGTCGTTGTAGCGCACCCGCACGGTGCCGCCGAGAGTGACTCCCGAGATACCGATCAGGGCCACGGTGCCGGAGACGTCGAGGGCGTACGTGTCCGGAGTGCCGCTCACGCGGACCAGCGCGACACTGGCGTCGGAGATGACGAGGCCGCGGGCCACCGGGTTGCGCTCGCCATTCTCGAGGGTCAGCGGACCGTCGCCGAAGAACACCGTGAGTCCGGTCCCGCCGAACTTGTCCCCGTTCCAGGAGATCGTGCCCTCGATGGAGACCGGTCCGAAGTCGAGGCTCCCGCTGACGGTGACCGAGAAGGTGTGGCCCTCGCCGGCACCGAACACGATCCGCATCGCCGTCCCGTTGACGTCGATGGTCTTGTCGACGGCCCCGTCGGTGGTGTTCAGACGAGCGGTGCCGCTGACAGCGCCGGCCAAGCCGATCGTGACCGACCCGGACACATAGCCCGCGATCCCGCTGCCGCTGACGACGAGGACTCCGGAACCGTTCTCGAGGCTGACGGCGTCAGTGCCGCTGTCCTGCAGCGTGGCGGTCACGCCGGACAGGGCCACCACCGTCTCGCCGCCCTGGTGCTCGATGGCGAACGTCCCGGAGATATCAGTGTCCGAGACCCCCGGCAGGCTGATCCCGGTCGCGGCCACGGTCAGCTTGACGTGGGGCGTCACGCCGGTGGTGTCGACCGACACGGTCACTGACGCGGTGAAGGGTGACCAGCCCGGGACCGACACCGTGATGGTGTCTGCCTGGACGGTTCCCACGACGCCGGCGCTGGAGATGGTCAGGTCCAGCTCACCGCCGCTGATCGCCGCGACGGAGCCGAAGGTGAGCTCGATGTCGGAAGCCGTGAGGCTGACGGCGCCGGTCGACTGGTCGCGGGTGATCCCGAACGTGCCGGTCAGGACCTCCCCAGCCACCGAAAGGGACGCCGGCGTGGTGGTGGTGTCGACGGTGGTCTCGGAGATGGTGAGACCGGTGCTGTCGCTGACCTGCAGCGATCCGGTGAGGGTCACCGGGCCGAGCTGGATCGTGACCGTCCCGTGCAGGTCGGTGGTCCCCCCGAGGCCCACCGTCCCGGTGATACCGGTCACCGAGACGACGTCGCCCACCGAGACGGTCCCGCCCGCCACGGCCAGGGAGACCTTGTCGGAGACCACCGTGAGTGTCACCGTGCCGGTGGCGGTGACCGGACCGAGCACGATGCGCAGGCCCGTTCCGGTCACGGTGGTCGGGATCGACGTGCCGGCCCTGACCGCGAGGGCCCCGCTGAGGCTCAGCCCGGTGACTCCGGCACCGACATCCACGGAGCCGTCCGCGGCAAGGCTCCAGCCGTCCTTGTCCACCACGAGGTGCAGGGTGCCGTCCTGCACCGTCACCTCGCCGGTGCCGGAGCCGAAGCTCCCGTCCACCGCCGACGCGTCGAGGGTCAGGACGGTGTCCTGCCCCGAGCCCTGCCGGGTCACGGTGACGGCACCGCTGAGGGTGCCGTCGGCCACGTCGACGGAGAGGGTGCCGGCCAGGCTGGCGCTGTTCGCGGCGACGACGTGGGTGCCGAGCGTGACGTCACCGGCGGTCGGGTTGTACGACGCGGTCAGCGCGCTGCCGGTGAAGTCGAGGCCGGTGACGCCGTTCACCGTCACCGAGGTGGCCGAGGCCCACACGACGACGGCGCCCGACGGGGTGACCCGGGCCACCAGGTCGACCCCACCGAGTGCGACACCGACGCCCGCCGTGCCCAGGAGCAGGTCGAGCCCGGTCGCGGTGACGTCCCAGGTGGATCCGTTCTTCGCCAAGGTGAAGTCGCCGCTGATCGCTCCGGCCGGCGTCTCGAGGGTGCCGCCCACGATCGCCAGGGAGAACGTGCCCGCGGCCGAGTCGATGGTCAGCGTCGCCGTGCCGGACAGCGAGACGCCGGGTACCGCCAGCGGCAGGGACAGCTCCGTGGTGCCGGTCCCGGTGAACGCTCCCGTTGCCGTCACGGTCACCGCGCCGGTGTGGGTGTGGGTGCCGTCGTCGAAGCTCACGCTCCATCCGCCGGAACCGCGCGCCACGGTCAGGGTGCCGTGCAGGCCGATGACGCCACCGAGCAGCAGGTCACCGGTGCCGCTGAACTCGAACTCCGCGGTCGCCAGGGTCGTGTCGATGCTGAGGGTGAGGTCGCCGGAGGCGTCGAGGCCCGGGACCCCGGTGATGCCGACGGTGCCGGAGACCGATCCGGTGACACCCGCGGCGGTGATGACGAGCGGGCTCGTGGTCGCTCCGCCGGTGAGGTTGAAGGCGGCCGGCCCAGCCGCAAGCGAGACCTGGACCCCGGAGGCGGTCACCGTGAGGGTGTCTTCGTCGCCGGTGACGGTGAACGTCCCGGTGAGGGACCCGGCCTCGCCCAGGTCGAGCGTGCCGCCGGCGACGACTCCGGCGTACCCCGCGCCGGTGTCCGCGGCCTCGAAGCTCACCCCGGTGCCGTCGATGGTGAGCTTGCCGCCGAGCCCGGTGAGCCGGAGCTCGGCGCCCCCGAGGCCGAGGGTGACGCTGCCGCCGGAGATCGTCACCGAGAGGCCGCCGGTGGTCGCCTCGAGGGAGTAGTGTCCGGAGACCGTGCCGAGCGACCCGAGCGTGAGGGAGCCACTGCCGGACAGCGAAGCGGAGCCGTCAGCGAGGTCGAGGGTCAGGTCGCCGACCCCGGTGTGCACGACCACGGGCGCGCTGTCCAGGTCGTCCATCTCGTTGTAGCCGTAGCGCCAGCCGGACTGGCTCAGCAGGGTCGTGGTGCCGTCGGCGACGGTGACGTCCCCGCTGACCAGGACGGCGAGCTTGGATTCGGTGCCGGTGGTCCGGATCAGCACGGCCAGCAAGCCGTCGGCGAGGGTCGCGTGCGGACCGGTCTCGTCGCCGATGCTCAGAGTGACCCCGGACGCGGTCAGGGTGACCACCTTCGTCGCGCCGCCCACACCCTCGGTGCCCACGCTCACGTTGAGCGACGCGGCCGCGGCCGCGGCGAGGTCGCCGAGGGTCAGGACCGGGTCGGCGGCGGTCAGCTCCAGGGTCCCGCTGTCGGCCAGGCTGTGGTCGAGGGTGTAGCTCGCCATGACGGCACCGGTGCTGAGCAGGTCGCCGCCGGTTCCGGTGATCGTCACCGACGTCGCGCTGATCGTCACGGTGCCGGTGTAGAGAGTGTCGTCGCCGGACGCCTCGTGGGCCATCCCCGTGACCGTGACGCTCACGCCGGCGAGGACGAGCACCCCGCCGAGGGACAGGTCCTCGGTGAAGGTGAGCGTGTACGGGTCGTCGGTGATGGTGCCGTCGGCGATGTCGGAGAGCAGCTGGACGAGCACGGCGAGCAGGTCGTCGCCGCTCGCGCCGACGACGTACTCGCTGAAGTGCGGCAGCGCCGCGGTGACGGTCCCGTCCGCGGAGTCGGAGTCGATGCGCTGCGGACCGGCGACCGAGTCGAGGTACCACACCGAGGAGTAGCCGGCGGCCACGCCGACCTCCACGCTGAGCACGGGGGCGACCGGGAAGGTGTGGATGCCGGCGCCGGTCCTGGCGTCGTAGGCGAGGAGGTCGTAGACGACCGAGGTGGCGATCAGACCGGAGGCGCTGTACGGCCGGCTGGTGATCAGGACCCACGCCGGGCCGGTGAGCGAGCCGGGCGCGAAGGTCAGGGTGGCGGCGCCGGAGCGGACGGTCCCGCCGGCGGCGGTGACGAGGACGGCTCCTGCCGGCGGGATGAACGCCGGGGCCTGCGTGTCGGTGGTGGTGCTGTCACCGACGGTGGTGGCAATGGTGCTGGTGACCAGATCGAGGGCGGTCGACCCTCCCGAGACTGGGGCGGTTGCGGAGTGCTCTGTTGCTGAGGTCGTGGAGCCGCCGGCGGGTGGGCCACGGCTGGCGCGGACGGTGAGGTCAGCAGACGAGGAGACGTCGCGGGAGGCGTAGGCCAGGACGGTACGACGGACCAGGTCCATCGCGAACGAGGGAGCGTCGGCGGATCCGGCGCCGGAGCCGCCGGCTCCGGCGGTCGCGGCGGCGGTCAGGGTGTGGCTCACCGGCACGTCGAGGGGACCGCCGGCGACGATCCGGATGCCGTCGGGCAGGACGGCTCCGGTCGTGCTGTCGACCACGTTGAGGGCGACCGAACGCACCGCGCCCAGCTCCAGCTGCGGGACCTGCGCCCACGAGCTGTCACCCGCACCGATCGAGCCGGCGAGCGCGTCGGCGAGGGCGCGGAGGTCACGAAGCGTCACGGTGCCCTGCACCAGCGGGGCCCCGGCCTGCGGGACGGTGGTGGCCGTGGAGGTGGTGCGGCCGGTAGCGGAGAAGGTGGCCGCGCCGCCCATCGTGACCGCCCGGTCGCTCCGTGCGGTGGTGGTGTGCCGCGCGAAGGTCACCGCCACCCCCGGGGCCCGGGAGGTCGCCGTGGCGTCCTGGGCGGCCTCGACGAGGAGGTTCCCGGTGCCGATCACCGCGGGGCCGGCGGCCAGCAGCGCGCGGGTGGCCACCGTGGACAGGGTCGCGGCGTCTCCGGCGTGGTCGCCGGCGTCGGAGGCGGAGGTGTCCTGGGTCTGTGCCGAGAAGGTCAGGTCGCGCACCACGCCGAGGGACGCGGCGTTGCCGAGCGTGCTGTCGGTGGTGTGGTCGGTGACCAGGACCACCAGTGACGGCGCCGAGACGGTGGTGGCACCCGCCCGGGCGTCGCTGTCCGAGCTGCTGGTGAAGGCCAGATCGGTGCCGCCGGCGTCCGTCCCGAGACGGGCGCCGGGGTCGAGAGCACTGCTGGTCAGGGTCCGGGCGACGCCCAGGGCCACGGCACCGGCTCCGGAGCCGGAACCGGCGTGGTCGGCCTGGGACCGCAGGGTCGAGCCGTCGTTGGCTGCGACCACGGAGACCGTCGGCGCAAGGAGGGCCAGCTCCCCGGAGAGGTGCGCCCGGGTCGCGACGTCGGAGACCGCGAGGGAGGCGGCCGGCCCGGCGCCGGCGTTGGCCGAGGTGAGCAGCGAGCCGGTGCCGGACGCTCCCACGACCTGCGCGCCGGTGGTGGTGACCCGGACGCCGGTCCCGACGCCGTCGACGAGAGCGGAGTTGGCGGCGACCAGGTGGCCGAAGGACAGGGCCGATGCCGCCGGCAGGACGCCGCCGGTCGTGCGAAGCGAGCCGTTGGTCAGGGCGGCCGGAGCCTGGTCGTTGGCGGTCGCTCCCCCTGCGCTGCCGAAGGCCGTCACCAGCACGACTCCGTCGCCGGTGGCGCCGACGGTCATGCCGGACGCGTTCACCACCGGACTTCCGGAGAGGGAGGCGGTGCTGACGCGCTGGACCGCAGCACTTGCCACGGCTCCTCCGAAGGCGGAGCCCCGGGCATCGGCGACCACCCGTGCGTCGGTGCGGTTGTCGGCCCGGACGGTGACCACACCGCCGGCCTCGACCGTGCTCGTGCCGGTCAGCCGGCTGACCGCACTGGTGCGCAGCGAGACCTGGGCGACCGCGGCGTCGTGGGCGGCATCGGTGTGGTCGGCCTCGCCGTACGCCGAGGCGTCGGAGCTGGCGTTGACCGTGGAGAGCATCGTGAGGCCCCCGAGGGCGGCGATGCTCGAGCCGGAGACGTCGACCAGCGCGTCGGCGGTCGAGCTGAGCAGGACCCTGGCGCCGCTCCCCGTCGCCGCCGAGTCGACGGTGGCGGTCATGGTGATGTTGCCGCCCCGCAGACTGGCGCCGGTGACGGTGACCGAGGCGCCGGTGGCCCCTTGGCCGCCCTCGTCGTGCGCGGTGAGGTCGAGGTCGCCGGTCCCGGTGTCGAGCACGGTGCCGGCGGTCACCGTGACGTTGCGGCCGCGGAGCTGGAGGTGGGTGCCGTCCGCGCTCCACTGCAACCGGCCGTCGATGACCACGTTGCCCTGGCCGGCGTCCACCAGGGCAGAGACGAGCGGGGCCCCCAGCTTCATCACCAGCTGGCCGAGGAGTCCGTCGACGCGCAGCTGGGAGTCGGCACCGGTCAGGGAGAGCGGCCCGTCGCCGATGACGCTGAGCAGGCCGGAGGACTGGTCGACCAGCTCCTCGAACCCTGCGGTGTCGAAGCTCAGTCCGTCGCGGTCGAGGTGCAGCGAGGTGGGGGTGGCGGTGTAGGTGGACTTCGTGGAGGCACCGGCCACGGTCAGGGTGTCGACACCCTCGCCGCCCCGGACGTCGAGGTGCAGGCCGGTGGGCGCCCCGTCGAGGTCCACCACGACGGTGTCATCGGCGGAGCCGCCGTCGACCGCGAGCCGGGTGATGCCGTCGAGACCCACGCTGATCGCGGCGCCGTCCTGGGGCTGGTAGACGAGCTGGTTGCTGCCCGCCGACCAGGTGAGCCGACCGTGCAGCGCACCGCCGTCGGGCGCCGAGAGGGTCGCCGTACCGCCGGAGACGGTCCAGCGTGCGGCCGGGGGTGGCGGCGGTGCAGGGGCGGCGGGAGCCGGTGAGCCCTCGACCGAGCTGGTGCCGGTGACAGCACCGGTGCCGGACTCGGTCGTCGGCTCTTCGCCGGTGTCGGTCTCGGTCGCCGGGTCGGTCTCGGTCTCGGTCTGCGTCGACGGCAGCTCGGGAGCCGAGGACACCGAGCGGCTCTCCCCCGGGCTCAGCGACTCGGCCATCAGACCGCTGCTGACGTGGTCGAGGCCGAGGGCGTGGCCCACCTCGTGCCGCACGGCGGTCAGCAGGTCCATGTGCGGGCCGGGGCCGCCGGTGACGTCCCAGCCCCATCCGGCGGCGTCGGCGTCGATGGTGATGCTGCGGCCCGAGGTGCTGCCCAGCGTCAGCCCACCTAGGTCGCCTACGCCGGCTGTGATCCCGGAGGTGTCGGCGCCCACCGCGCTCCACTCGCCGAGCGCCTGCGACAGGGCCGCGCTCAAGGCGCCCGCTGAGACGGTGGCGGTCACCGGAGTCTCCGGGGCGCCGCTGGCCACCAGCGACTGCGCTCCGGCACCGGTCCCGCTCCCGGTGCCCGAGTCGGTGCCCGACCCCGCGCCGGAGCCACTGCCCGCGGTGTCGACCGGGCAGGAGATCGAGGCGGTCTGGCCGTTGGTGCCGCCCACGGTGTGGCACTGGCTGGTGGACAGCGCCCTGGCCAACGCCTGGAGGGCCTCCTGCAGCTTGCGGTTGGCCTCGGCCTTGGCCCGGGCCACCTTGCGGGCGGCCGCCTGCTGGGCCTGGAGCTGGCGCTGCAGCGCGGCCTGCTGCGCAGGCGTGACCCCGGTGGTGCTGGTGGTGGTCTGGCCGGGGACGGCACCGTTCGTCGCGGTGGTCGTCGTGCTGGTCGGCGTGGTGGTCTGGCCGGGTGCCGGCACCAGTCCCGGGCTGCGGCGGGCCTCGCGAGCCAGCAATGCCCGCAGCCGCGCCTTCGCGCGAGCCTTCGGCACCATCATGACGAGGCCCCGCTCGGCCCGGAGCGTCGCTACGACGACCGTGCCGGGTGTCTGTCCCGGCGTCGTCGCGAACGGGCCGGGTGTTCCGAGCGTCGGCCGGGCCGGCGCGGCGACCGCCGAGCCGATCCCCGAGGTGAGGGCGAGACCGGCGACCAGGGCCAGGCAGGTGACCCCGACGAGTGCCCGGGTGCGCGGACGGGAGGGCCGCACCGCGGCCCCCACTCCTGCTCCCTGCCCGTCAGGCAACTGCTACCTACCTGCTTCCCAGTACGCGCACCCGCCGACGCTTCGTCGGACCGGAGGCGCGAGCCGCAACTCTCCCTCCCGGCCGCGCCACAGGGAATGGTCCGAAATGACTATTGCGGACCGCCCCGTCCCGAAACGCCCAGGACGGGAGGCGTGCGTCCGTGTTTGCGGACCCGCAAAGCCGCAGCACAGCGCGCGGGTGTGGTGGAATGGCGCCGCATTTCCGGCACCCCAGGAGAGTCGATGACGCGCAGGTCCCCCCGAATGGCCGTCGTTCTGGCGGTAAGCGGTCTAGTCCTTTCCGGCTGCGGATCGACCGAGCCGGCGCCCCTGAAGCGGCTCGACCCGGTGGTGCCCTCGGACCTGTGCGCCTTTCTGCCCAAGGACGTCACCCAGGGCCTGGAGACCAGCGCGACCACCACCGAGACCGGCGACCCCACGGCTGCGTGCTCGCTGCGTTCGAAGCCGGGTGCGAAGGGCGACGTCCGCGGACTGGTGACGGTCCTGGTGCTCAACGACGAGGACTCCGCGGACACGACGTACCGGACCCAGTGCGCGGCGCTGGACCCGGCCGAGCTGCGCAAGACCAAGGTGCACCTGCCGAGTGCCGACGAGTCCTGCGCCGGCAAGGGCAAGCGCGCCGACACCGCGACGCTCGCCGCCGTGGCCGGTCGCAAGGTCATCACCGTGCGCTACAGCGCGGAGCCCGCCGGCAAGCCGGACGCCGTGGCCAGGGCCACCCAGCTGGCGCGGTCGGTGCTGCCCCAGGACTCGAGCTCCTGAGCGGAGCTCTCAGCGGAACAGCAGCGGGTCGAGCGCCACGGCGACGAACAGCAGTGAGAGATACATGTTCGACCAGTGGAACAGGCGCATCGGCCGCACCGTGCTGAGCTCGTCACTGCGCCGTGCGCGGCGCCACATCAGGTGTGCCTCGAGCAGGAACGCTGCCCCTAGCAGCACCGCGACGGCCGGGTAGACCGCCCCGGTGGCAGCTACCGGCCACAGCGCCAGCGACGTCGCCACCATCACCCACGAGTAGGCCACGATCTGCCGGGCGACGCCGGCCGCGTCCTTGACCACCGGAAGCATCGGCACGTCGACCCGGGCGTAGTCCTCGCGGTAGCGCAGCGCCAGCGCCCAGGTGTGCGGCGGCGTCCAGAAGAACACCACCAGGAACAGCACGAACGGCGCCCAGGCGAGCCGGCCGGTCACCGCCGTCCACCCGATCAGGGTCGGGAAGCAGCCGGCGATGCCGCCCCAGACGATGTTCTGGGTGGTACGCCGCTTGAGCAGCATCGTGTAGCCGAAGAGGTAGAACGCGCTGGCGCCCAGCGCGAGCCCGGCCGAGAGCCAGTTGACCCACAGGCCCAGCACCAGCGTGGAGACCACGGCCAGCGCGAGGCCGAAGACCAGGGCAGCCCGAGCAGTCACGATGTGCCGGGGCAGGGCCCGCCGACGGGTCCGGCGCATCTGCTCGTCGATGTCCCGGTCGTAGACGCAGTTGAGCGCGTTGGCGCTGCCCGCCGACAAGGTGCCGCCCAGCACGGTGGCCGCGACCAGGCCGACCGGCGGGATGCCCCGTTGTGCGAAGAACATCACCGGGACGGTGGTGAGCAGCAGCAGCTCGATCACCCGGGGCTTCATCAGCCCGACGTAGGCGCCCACCACGTCGCGCACGGTGGCAGGCCGGGAAAGCACTCTGGGCACGCGGCGTCGCCGGGGGCCGGCCTCGTCGGCGGACGCGCCGGCCGAGGTCGCTGCCTCGGACTCGAGCGCGCTCAACGGGGGCCTCGCAGGGGGTCGGGAAGCGGGGGATCGTGGGTACGTACCCAGCAAGAGTCTATCGGCTGCCTCGTCGGCCGGACCGGCACGCCGAGGCGGTGGGGTCGGCACGAGGCGTGACCTGCGTCGCCCCCACCCCGCTGCGTAGGCTGGAGCCGACATTTCGACGGGGACGAAAGCAAGCGAGAGGACCTCACCGACGTGGCCATCCGACAGCTGCCGCCAGACCTGGACTGGAGCGAGATCGACCAACGGGCGGTGGACACGGTCCGCGTGCTCGCCATGGACGCGGTCCAGAAGGTGGGCAACGGCCACCCGGGCACGGCGATGAGCCTCGCACCGGCGGCGTACCTGCTCTTCCAGAAGGTGATGCGGCACGACCCCGCCGACCCCGACTGGGTCTCCCGCGACCGGTTCGTGCTCTCCTGCGGCCACTCCAGCCTGACCCTCTACATCCAGCTCTTCCTCGGGGGCTGGGGCCTGGAGCTGGAGGACCTGAAGTCCCTGCGCACCTGGGGCAGCAAGACGCCCGGACACCCCGAGTACGGCCACACCGCAGGGGTGGAGACCACCACCGGGCCCCTGGGGCAGGGCATCGGCAACGCGGTCGGCATGGCCATGGCGGCGCGCAAGCAGCGCGGCCTGCTCGACGCCGACGCACCGGCCGGTGACTCGCCCTTCGACCACCACATCTACGCCCTGGCCAGCGACGGCGACATCGAGGAGGGCGTCTCGGCCGAGGTCTCCTCCCTCGCCGGGACCCAGCAGCTGGGAAACCTCACCCTGATCTACGACGCCAACCAGATCTCGATCGAGGACGACACCAACATCGCCCTGAGCGAGGACGTCGCCGAGCGCTACCAGGCCTACGGCTGGCACGTCCAGACCGTCGACTGGACCCAGGGCGGCACCGAGTACCGCGAGGACGTGCAGGCGCTCTACGACGCCCTCCGCGAGGCCGAGCAGGTGACCGACCGGCCCAGCTTCATCCGATTGCGCACGATCATCGCCTGGCCCGCGCCGAACGCGCAGAACACCGGCAAGGCCCACGGGTCCGCGCTGGGCGCGGACGAGGTCGCCGCCACCAAGGAGGTGCTCGGCTTCGACCCCGAGAAGACCTTCGAGGTGCCCGACGAGGTGCTCGCCCACACCCGCAAGCTGCGCGAGCGCGGCGCCGAGGACGGTGCCACCTGGGACGAGCAGCTGGCCGCCTGGGCGAAGCGCTACCCCAAGCGGTTCGAGCTGCTGCAGCGCCTGCGCACGCGTGGGCTGCCCGAGGGCTGGGACGCGGACCTTCCGGTCTTCCCCGCCGACCCCAAGGGCATGGCCACCCGCAAGGCCTCGGGGACGGTGATCCAGGAGCTCGCCGCGGCCCTGCCCGAGCTCTGGGGCGGCTCGGCCGACCTCGCCGAGTCCAACAACACCACCATCGAGGGGGCGGCCTCCTTCGCGCCGGAGGACCGGGCCACCAAGATGTGGAAGGCCGACCCCTACACCGGCCGGGTGCTGCACTTCGGCATCCGCGAGCACGGCATGGGGGCGATCATGAACGGCATCGCCGCACACGGCGGCACCCGGGTGTTCGGCGGCACCTTCCTGGTCTTCTCCGACTACATGCGGCCCTCGGTCCGCCTCGCCGCGCTGATGCAGCTGCCGGTGACCTACGTGTGGACCCACGACTCCATCGGGCTCGGCGAGGACGGCCCGACCCACCAGCCGGTCGAGCACCTCGCGGCACTGCGGGCGATCCCCGGCCTGGACGTGGTGCGCCCGGCGGACGCCAACGAGACCACCGCGTGCTGGCGCACCGTGATGGAGCACAACGACCGGCCGGCCGGGCTCATCCTGACCCGGCAGAACGTCCCGGTCTTTCCCCGCGGCGAGGAGGCCGGCACCGGACAGCACTGGGCCGACACCAGCAACGTCGCCAAGGGTGCCTACGTCCTGCTCGACGCCGAGAGCGGCACCCCCGACGTGGTGCTGATCGGCACCGGTTCGGAGGTCCAGCTGGCGGTCCGGGCCCGAGAGATCCTCGCGGAGAAGGGCATCGCCGCGCGGGTCGTCTCGATGCCCTGCCGGGAGTGGTTCGACGCCCAGAACCCGGCCTACCGGGAGACCGTGCTTCCCCCGACGCTCAAGGCCCGGGTGGCCGTGGAGGCCGGCGTCGCCCAGGGCTGGCGCGAGGTCGTGGGCGACCACGGCCGGATCGTCTCCCTCGAGCACTTCGGGGCCTCGGCCGACTACGCCCGGATCTTCCGGGAGTTCGGCATCACCGCCGAGGCCGTGGCGGACGCCGCCGAGGACAGCATCCGGGTGGCGACCGGCTGAGCGACCCGGACCGGGCCGCACACGCCGCCCCCACAGCGACCAGAGCAACGCAAGGAGGAAATACATGTCCGACAACCTGCAGGAGCTCTCCGCGGCGGGGGTGTCCATCTGGCTCGACGACCTCTCGCGTGAGCGGCTCGAGACCGGCAACCTCGCCGACCTGACCAAGAACGACTCGGTGGTGGGCGTGACCTCGAACCCCACGATCTTCGCCGCCGCGCTCAGCCAGGGCGAGCGGTACGACGAGCAGGTGCGCCGGCTCGCCGCGGACGGCGCCGACGTCGACCGCACGGTCTTCGAGCTGACCACCACCGACGTCCGCGACGCGTGCGACGTCCTCCGCCCGGTGTGGGAGGCCAGCGACGGCGTGGACGGCCGGGTCTCGATCGAGGTCTCCCCCGACCTCGCCCACGACACCGACCAGACGCTCGCCGCCGCCCGTGAGCTGTGGAAGGCGGTGGACCGGGAGAATCTCTTCATCAAGATCCCGGCCACGACCGAGGGCGCTCCGGCCATCACCGACGCACTGGCCGACGGGATCAGCGTGAACGTCACCCTGATCTTCGGGCTGGACCGCTACCAGGGGGTGATGGAGGCCTTCGTCGCGGGGCTGGAGAAGGCACAGGAGAACGGCAAGGACCTCTCCCGGATCCACTCGGTGGCCTCCTTCTTCGTCTCCCGCGTCGACACCGAGATCGACAAGCGCCTCGAGAGCACCGCGGGGCCGGCGGAGCTCAAGGGCAAGGCCGGGGTGGCCAACGCCCGGCTGGCCTACCAGGCCTACGAGCGCTTCTTCGACGGTGAGCGCTGGGCCGCCCTCGAGGCCGCCGGTGCCCGGAAGCAGCGCCCGCTGTGGGCCTCGACCGGGGTGAAGAACCCGGACTACCCGGACACGATGTACGTCACCGAGCTGGTCGTCGACAACACCGTGAACACCATGCCGGAGAAGACCCTCCAGGCGGTCAAGGACCACGGCGAGATCCGGGGCGACCAGGTTCGACCGAACTACGACGACGCCCGTCAGGTGATGGACCGTCTCGCCGAGGCCGGCGTCGACTACGACGACGTGATCGCCACCCTCGAGCAGGAGGGGGTGCAGAAGTTCGTGACCTCCTGGCGTGAGCTGCAGGACACCGTGCGCGCCAACCTCGAGGGCGCCGCGGAGGCCGGCCGGTGACCGGCTGGAAGACCACCTCGGGCCCCGGCTGGGAGCTGTTCCTCGGCTACCCAGACGAGCAGCAGTACGCCGGGGCGGTCACCGGCCTCGTCGAGGACGCGGTGGCCTCCCGTATCGCCCGCGGGGATGCGACGCTGTGGGGTCCCGAGGCCGAGGACGAGGCCGGCAGACGGCTCGGTTGGGTGGGGCTGAGCAAGGACTCGCGCGCACTGTGTGACGAGATCACCGGGTTCCGGGACGTGCTGGCCGACCGCGGGCTGCAGCGGGTGGTGCTCTGCGGCATGGGCGGGTCCTCGCTGGCACCCGAGGTCATCTGCGCCACCCACGGCGTAGACCTGGTGGTGCTGGACTCCTCCGACCCCGACTACGTCCGCCGCGCCCTCGACGACGACCTCGAGCACACCGTCGCCGTCGTCTCCAGCAAGAGCGGCGGCACCGTGGAGACCGACAGCCAGAAGCGCGCCTTCGAGCAGGCCTTCCGCGACGCCGACCTCGAGCCGGCCGCGCACATCGTGGTGGTCACCGACCCCGGATCCCCGCTCGACGAGGCGTCGGCCGAGGCGGGCTACCGGGTCTTCCATGCCGACCCCGAGGTCGGCGGACGCTACTCCGCGCTCACCGCCTTCGGGCTGGTCCCCAGCGGGCTGGCCGGCGCGGACATCGGCCGGCTGCTGGACGAGGCCGAGTCGATCCGGCCCGCACTGGAGTCCGACGACCCCGACAACCCAGGGTTGCGCCTCGGGGCCCTGCTCGGCGCGGCGAACCGGGACGGCGCGGACAAGGTCGTGCTCGCCGATCACGAGTCCGGCATCCCGGGCTTCGCCGACTGGGCCGAGCAGCTCCTCGCCGAGTCCACCGGCAAGCAGGGCCGGGGCATCCTCCCGGTGGTGGTGCCCTCGACCTCGGCGCCCAACTTCGTCCCCAGCACACCCGACGAGGTGCTGGTCACCCTGGGCCCGCGGGTCGCCACCGACGCACCCCCCGCCTCCGGCTGGGCGGCCGCGGTCGACGCCCCGCTGGGCGCCCAGCTCCTGCTGTGGGAGTACGCCGTGGCGGTGGCCGGGCGCCTGGTCGACATCAATCCCTTCGACCAGCCGGACGTGGAGAGCGCCAAGCAGGCGGCCCGCGACATGCTGTCCGGCGGCTCGGCGGCTCCCGAGCCGGCCTTCGTCGACGGCCCGGTCGAGGTCTATGCCACCGACGGTCTCCTCTCCGGCCAGGACACGGTGGCCGGGGCGGTCTCCGCGCTGCTCGACGGCCTCGATCCCGAGCGCGGCTACCTGGCGGTGATGGCCTACCTCGACCGCGCCGGCGACGCGGCGCTGGCCGAGTGCCGCGAATCGCTCGCCCGGCGCACCGGCCGACCGACCACGTTCGGGTGGGGTCCCCGGTTCCTGCACTCCACCGGCCAGTACCACAAGGGCGGCCCGGCGACCGGCGTCTACCTGCAGGTGACCGGAGAGCCGGTCGCCGACCTCGGGGTGCCCGGGCGCGACTTCACCTTCGGCACGTTCATCCGCGCCCAGGCCGTCGGCGACGCGGCCGTGCTGGCCGGCCACGGGCGACCCGTCCTCCGGCTGCACCTCACCGATCCCTCCGGCGGTCATCAGGCCGGACTGGCCGTCGTACGCCAGGTGCTCGGCGAGGGCGGCGACCCCGGGTGAGCGCGGCGCACGACTGGACCAACCCGCTGCGCGACCCCGAGGACCGGCGGCTGCCCCGCATCGCCGGCCCCTGCGGGATGGTGCTCTTCGGAGTCACCGGCGACCTGTCCCGCAAGAAGGTGATGCCGGCGATCTACGACCTGGCCAACCGGGGCCTGCTGCCGCCCGGATTCAGCCTGGTCGGGTTCGCGCGCCGGGACTGGGCCGACCAGGACTTCGCCCAGATCGTGCACGACTCGGTGCGTGAGCACTCCCGCACCGAGTTCCGGGAGGAGGTGTGGCGCCAGCTCGCCGAGGGATTCCGGTTCGTCCCGGGTGACTTCTCCGACGACGCCGCCTTCGACCATCTGCGCCGCACGATCGAGGAGCTGGACCAGGCGCGCGGCACCGGCGGCAACCACGCGTTCTACCTCTCCATCCCGCCGCGGTTCTTCGGCGAGGTGATCGACCAGCTGGAGGAGCACAAGCTGGCCGAGCCGTCGCCGGACTCCTGGCGGCGGGTGGTCATCGAGAAGCCCTTCGGCCACGACCTGGAGTCCGCGCAGGAGCTCAACCGGATCGTCGACCGGGTCTTCCCCACCGGGACGGTCTTCCGCATCGACCACTACCTGGGCAAGGAGACCGTCCAGAACATCCTGGCGATGCGGTTCGCCAACAACCTCTTCGAGCCGATCTGGAACGCCAACTACGTCGACCACGTGCAGATCACCATGGCCGAGGACATCGGCATCGGCGGACGCGCGGGCTACTACGACGGCATCGGGGCCGCCCGCGACGTGATCCAGAACCACCTGCTCCAGCTGCTCGCCCTGGTCGCCATGGAGGAACCGCTGTCCTTCGACGCGCACAACCTCCGCCTGGAGAAGCAGAAGGTCCTCTCCTCGGCGGTGCTGCCCACGGACCTGGACCGCTACACCGCCCGCGGCCAGTACGCCCCGGGCTGGCAGGGCGGCGAGAAGGTTCCGGGCTACTGCGAGGAGGAGGACATCCCGGAGTCGTCGACCACCGAGACCTTCGCCGCGCTCCGCCTCGACGTGGAGACCCGCCGCTGGGCCGGGGTGCCGTTCTACCTGCGCACCGGCAAGCGCCTCGCCCGGAGGGTCACCGAGGTGGCCGTGGTGTTCAAGCGGGCCCCGCACCTGCCGTTCAGCGAGACCGCGACCGAGGAGCTCACCCACAACACCGTGGTCTTCCGGATCCAGCCCGACCAGGGCATCACCATGCGGTTCGGCTCCAAGGTCCCCGGGACCCAGATGGAGATCCGGGACGTCAACATGGATTTCGCCTACGGCGGATCGTTCACCGAGGCCAGTCCCGAGGCCTACGAGCGGCTCATCCTCGACGTACTCCTCGGCGACCCGCCGCTGTTCCCGCGGCACGAGGAGGTGGAGCTCTCCTGGGAGATCCTCGACCCCGTCCTCGAGCACTGGGCCAGGCGCGACGCCGAGGGCAGAAACCCGCCCGAGAAGTACTCCGCCGGAGGCTGGGGGCCGCAGTCCGCCGACGAGATGCTCGCCCGCGACGGCCGCGCCTGGCGCCGGCCGTGAGGAGAGGCTGACCATGAAGGAGCTGACCCGCACCAACGCCGGCGAGATCGCCGAGGAGTTCATCCGGGCGCGCAAGCGCGCAGGATCCCCGGCGATGGGCATGGTGATGACCTTGGTGGTCGTGGTGCCCGAGGACGACGCACCGGACGCGATGGAGGCCGCGCGGCAGGCCTCCCAGGAGCACCCGGCGCGAGTGCTCGGGGTCATCCTCGGCGATGCGCGCGGCAAGTCGGTGGTCAACGCCCAGGTCGGCACCGGCGACGGCTGGAGCGGGGAGACCGCGCTGATCCGACTCAAGGGCGAGGTGGTCCGGCACCCCGAGTCGGTCGTCCTGCCGCTGCTGCTGCCCGACTCGCCGGTGGCGGTGTGGTGGCCGACCGACGCCCCCGAGGACCCGGCGGCCGACGCGCTGGGCTCGCTCGCCCAGCGTCGGATCACCGACGCGGCCGCGGCCACCCGCGCCCGGTCGAGGGCCCTGAAGACGCAGTGCAGCAACTACGCCCGGGGCAACACCGACCTCGCGTGGACCCGCATCACCCCGTGGCGGGCGCTGCTGGCCGCGGCGCTGGACCAGCACCCGGAGAAGGTGTCGTCGGCCTCGGTGAGTGCCGAGCGGGTCAGCCCCAGCGCCGACCTGCTGGTGGCCTGGCTCAGCGATCGGCTGCGCGTCCCGGTGGAGCGGCACAACTCGCCCGGCCCGGGGATCACCGAGGTCGTGCTGACCACCCGGTCGGGGGACATCTGCATCAACCGGCCCGACGGCCGGCTCGCCGTGTTCGTCCTACCCGGCCAGCCCGACCGTCCGGTGGCGCTGAAGCGCCGGCAGGTGCCCGAGCTGCTGGCCGAGGAGCTGCGCCGACTCGACGAGGACGACATCTACGCGGCCGCAGCACGCCGCCTGATCACCCTGGAGAGGAGCAGGAAATGACCCAGCTACGCACGTCCACCGACGCCACGGCCCTGGTCCAGGAGGTCGCTGCCGCCTTCGTCGAGCGACTCGGCTCGATCCAGGCGACCGGGACCGTCCCGTGCGTCGCGCTCACCGGCGGCTCGATCGCCAACGAGATCTACGCCGCGGCAGCGGCCATCGACGCCGAGTCCCTGGACTGGTCACGGGTCGACTTCTGGTGGGGCGACGAGCGCTACGTCCCCGCCGACTCCGACCAGCGCAACGACAAGGCCGCCGAGCGGGCACTACTGGACAAGGTCGGTGCCGATCCCGCGCGCGTGCACGCGATGCCGGCCTCCGACGAGGCCTTCGCCGACGTGCACGAGGCTGCCGCGGCGTACGGCGAGGCGCTGCGTGCCGCGGCTTCCGGCTCCGGGGAGTTCGACCTGGTGCTCCTGGGCCTCGGCCCGGACGGCCACGTCGCGTCGTTGATGCCCGGGATGCCCCAGCTCGACGTCACCGACGCCATCGCCGTCGGAGTGACCGGCTCCCCCAACCCGCCGCCGGAGCGGATCTCGCTGACCTACGGGGCGCTGAACCGCACTCGGGAGGTCTGGTTCCTGGTCTCCGGCGAGGAGAAGGCCGACCCGGTCGCGCGGGCCCTCGCCCCCGAGGGCACGGTCGAGGACACCCCCGCCCGCGGGATGCACTGCCCCAACACCACCTGGTGGCTGGACCGCCCCGCCGCCTCCCAGCTGCGCTGACCGGGCACTTTCGCACGCGCGCAACCCGCTGACCGGGCATCTGTACGCGCTGAAGTTGCGCTGACCGGGCAGTTCTGGACGCGCGCAACACGGTGAGCGGGCAATTCCGGACGCGGACAGCGCACCGACCGGGCGCCTTTCGGGCGAGGTCAGGCACCCGCTCAGGCCGTCGGTCGATTCGGAGTCCAGAGACCGAGCCGTGCCAGCGCGTCACGACGGTCCTGGCGGAGCTGGGAGTGCAGCGGGATCGGATCGCTGCCGTAGACCGGCTCCTTGCGGAAGGCGCTGAGAGTCCACAGCCTCTCCTCGCGAAGCCACTGACGCCGATCTCCGTCGTACTTGCGGTCTTCAGGTGAGGTGTGGTCCTCCTCACCGTCGTACTCGGCGGCCTGGCGGAGGTCCGGGTCGACGATGTCCAGTCGGAAGAGCGGCCTCCCGTCATCGGCGTAGACCCACCACTGGAGCTCCGGCCGTCCGAGCCCCGCGTCGTACCAGTGCAGCCGCAGCGCGGACTCGCCCGGCGACTCGGCCCGGGCGTCCCCGAGCGGCACGAGGCTGCGAAGTTGCCGGACGCCGCGATAGCCCTTGAAACGGGCAATCTCCGCGGACAACAGATCGTGGGGAACGCCGCGCCGGAGGAAGCCGTCGATGCCGGCCAGCGCGTCGAATCGCCAAAGAGTACGGCCCAGGTCGAGCGTTGTTCGCAGCGCCGTGGTGACCCTGATGCCCTCGAGCTCGGTCACGTCGGTCGGCAGGAGCCCGCGCCGCTGACCGGTGACTTCGGGACGCCGCATTCGGGTGTCGCAGAGGTGTGCGACGTCGAGCGGCGGCACCCGATATCTGGCGCTGCGAGGGAGGATGTCCACGTTGTGCAGCCAAGCTGCGGTGCGGTCGACCACGACCGCTGACTCCGGAAGCACCAGCGCCAGCGCGGCTGCTCTCAGCGCAAGGTTGTTCGGCGCCTGCGCTGCGGCGTACACACCGCGTAGCACCGGGCGCACCAGCCCGGCCCGGACCAGCTCCCTGAGTTGTCGCCGCGACACCGCCAGGGCGTCGGCTCCGGCCGAGGTGAACGGCCGGTCCAGGGGTAGCGCGCAGCCAGACCCGAGCAGTACGCCGCGGGTGTCGAGCCAGTTCTCGTTCATGCGTGCACTGTGGCCGGGTCGAGCACTTGCGTGCGCTGCGGAATCCACAGGCGGTACGTCGCGGCCACCCGGTCGCCGTGCCCGCGGCGTACCGACGTGCCCGGTCGAACGAGGTGCGGCGTACCGAAGTGCCCGCTCACCGCCCTCTGAGCGTGCAGAAGTGCCCGGTCGGCGAAATTACAGCGCGCAGAACTGCCCGCTCGCGGAGGCTAGAAGACGACCTCGCCGGACTTGCGGCGCTGGCGGAGAAGCTGCACGGCCTCTTCGAGGATGTCCTTGGCCTCGGCGTCCGAGCGACGCTCCTTCACGTAGGCCAGGTGGGTCTTGTAGGGCTCGATCTTCGGCGCCGGCGGCGGGTTGTCGGAGTCCAGGGACGCCGGCAGGCCGCAGCGGGGGCAGTCCCACGCCTCGGGAGCCTGAGCCTCGACCGCGAAGGCGATCAGGGTGCGGTGCTCGTTGGCGCAGAAGTACGTGACGCTCTGCCGGGGCGCGGCCTCGCCGCGCTCGGCCTCGCCCATCGGTCCGGCACCCACGCGGCTGCCGCGGATGGCGCTTCCTCCTCCAGCCACCAGGTCTCCTTCGAAGCTCTAGGTCAGGAGCCGGCCTTGAGCAGGAGCCCCAGGCCGACGCAGCAGGCGAACCACACCAGGCCGATGCCCACAGTGATCCGGTCGAGGTTCCGCTCGGCCACCGAGGATCCACCCAGTCCGCTCGAGACCCCACCTCCGAACATGTCGGAGAGTCCGCCGCCGCGTCCCTTGTGGAGGAGCACGAGCAGCACCATCAGCAAGCTCGTGATCACGAGCAAGACCTCGAAGACGATAACCACGCCCGGGAGCCTACTTGATGCGGCGCGCCGATTTCACAGCACGGGCATGTCGTAGAACCGGCAGATCCCGCCGAACTCGTCGGCCTGCAGGCTCGCACCGCCCACCAGGGCCCCGTCCACGTCGGTCTGCTGCATGATCCCGGCGATGTTGGCCGCCTTGACCGAGCCGCCGTAAAGGATCCGGATGCCCTCCGCGGCCGCGTCCCCGGCGGTCTCGGCGATCCTGCCGCGGATCGCCGCACACACCTCCTGGGCGTCCGCCGGCGTCGCCACCTCGCCGGTGCCGATCGCCCACACCGGCTCGTAGGCCACCACGAGACCGGCGAGCTGCTCGGCGCTGAAGCCGGCCAGCGAGCCGTCGACCTGGGCGAGGGTGTGTTCGACGTGGCGGCCCTCCTTGCGGACCTCCAGCCCCTCGCCCACGCACACGATCGGTGTCATGCCCGCAGCCAGCGCCTTGTGCGCCTTGGCGTTGACCAGGCTGTCGTCCTCGCCGTGGTGCTCGCGACGCTCGCTGTGCCCGACCACCACGTAGGAGCAGCCCAGCTTGGCCAGCATCGCGGCACTGATCTCCCCGGTGTAGGCGCCGGCGTCGTGGACCGAGACGTCCTGGGCGCCGTACCGGATCTGCAGCCGGTCGCCGTCGACGAGCGTCTGCACGCTGCGGATGTCGGTGAACGGCGGCACCACCGCCACCTCGACCTTGCCGTAGTCGTGCTTCTTGTCCGACAGCGTCCAGGCCAGCTTCTGCACCAGGACGACGGCCTCCTGGTGGTTGAGGTTCATCTTCCAGTTGCCCGCCATCAGCGGCACGCGCTTGCTCACTGGTCCCCCTCCAGCACGACGAGACCGGGCAGCTGCTTGCCCTCGAGGTATTCCAGGCTGGCGCCGCCACCGGTCGAGATGTGGCCGAAGGCGTCCTCGGCGAAGCCGAGCTTGCGCACGGCGGCCGCGGAGTCGCCGCCGCCGACGACCGAGAGCCCGTCGACCTCGGTGAGCGCCTGGGCGACGGCGCGCGTCCCCTCGGCGAACGCATCGAACTCGAAGACGCCCATCGGACCGTTCCAGAACACCGTCCGGCCGGCTCGGACCTCCTCGGCGAACCGACGAGCGGAGTCCGGGCCGATGTCCAGACCGATCTGGTCGGCCGGGATCTGGTCGACCGGCACCACCGTCGGCGGAGCGTCGGCCTTGAACTCCGGTGCGACCACGACGTCGGTGGGCAGCACGATCTCCACGCCGGTGTCCTGCGAGCGTTGCAGGTAACCCCGGCAGGCGTCGACCTGATCGGCTTCGAGCAGGCTCGAACCGACCTCGTGCCCCTCGGCCGCCAGGAAGGTGAACACCATCCCGCCGCCGACCAGCAGCTTGTCGGCCTTGCCGAGCAGATTGTCGATCACCGCGAGCTTGTCACTGACCTTCGAGCCACCCAGGACCACCACGTAGGGGCTCTCGGGATGCTCGGTGAGCCGGCGCAGCACGTCCACCTCGGCGCGCACGAGTCCGCCCATCGCGTGCGGCAACCGCTCCGCGACGTCGTAGACACTCGCCTGCTTGCGGTGGACGACCCCGAAGCCGTCGCTGACGAAGGCATCGCCCAGCGCCGCCAGCTGGTCGGCGAAGGCCGCCCGCTCCGCGTCGTCCTTGCTGGTCTCCCCCGGGTTGAACCGCACGTTCTCCAGCAGCGCGACCGCGCCGTCGGCCAGTCCGTCGACCGTCGACCGGGCGGACTCACCCACGGTGTCGGTGGCGAAGGCGACCTCGCTGCCGAGCAGCTCGCCGAGCCGCTCGGCCACCGGCCGCAGGGAGTACGCCGGGTCGGGCGATCCCTTGGGCCGGCCGAGGTGGGCCATCACCACGACGCGGGCGCCGGCCTCAGCCAGCTCCCGGAGGGTGGGCACGCTGGCCTTGATCCGGCCGTCGTCGGTGATCCGCCTCGGCCCCTCCTGTGAACCCTCCAGGGGCACGTTGAGGTCCGAGCGCACCAGGACGCGCTTGCCCCGGACGCCACCGAGGGCGTCGACGAGCGAGTCCATCTCAGAGTGAGGCGGCGACGTGCTCGACCAGGTCCACCAACCGGCAGGAGTAGCCCCACTCGTTGTCGTACCAGCCCACCACCTTCACCTGGTTGCCGATCACCTTCGTCAGTCCGGAGTCGAAGATGCACGAGCTCGGGTCGGTGACGATGTCGGTGGAGACGATCGCGTCCTCGGTGTACTTCAGGTAGCCCTTGAGCTGACCCTCCGCGGCGGCTCGTACGGCTGCGTTGACCTCCTCGACGCTGGTCTCCCGACCCACCTCGACGGTCAGGTCGGTCGCCGACCCCGTCGGGGTCGGCACCCGCAGCGCGAAACCGTCCAGCTTGCCCTTGAGGTCGGGCAGCACCAAGCCGATCGCCTTGGCCGCACCGGTCGAGGTGGGGACGATGTTGATCGCCGCCGCCCGGGCGCGGCGCAGGTCGCGGTGGGGACCGTCCTGGAGATTCTGGTCCCCGGTGTAGGCGTGGATGGTGGTCATCAGACCCTTGACGATGCCGAACTCGTCGTTGATGGCCTTGGCCATCGGAGCCAGGCAGTTCGTCGTGCAGGAGGCGTTGGAGATGATCGTGTGTGACCCCGGGTCGTAGTCGTCGTGGTTCACGCCCATCACGACGGTGACATCCTCGTTCTTCGCCGGCGCGGAGATGATCACCTTCTTGGCGCCAGCGTCGACATGGGCCTTGGCCTTGGTGGCGTCGGTGAAGAAGCCGGTGGACTCGACGACCACGTCGACGCCGAGCTCGCCCCAGGGCAGGTCCGCGGGGTCCTTCTCGGCGAGGATCTTCAGGGTCTTGTCCCCCACCCTGATGCCACCGTCCACGGCCGAGACGTCCTCGGGGAAGCGGCCGAGGATGGAGTCGTACTTCAGCAGGTGCGCCATGGTCTCGACGTCGCCCAGGTCGTTGGCAGCGACGATCTCCATGTCGGCACCCAGGGAGTGGACGGCACGGAAGAAGTTACGGCCGATGCGGCCGAAGCCGTTGATGCCTACTCGGACGGTCACGGTTGCGACTCCTCGAGAGTGGTGGACTGGGATACGCCTTCGACCCTATCGGCCGGACCGGGGCCTCGAAAGCCGAGGTGCTCCTCGGTCCTGACCGGTACTTACCGGTGCGGCTGACCGGCCGGGTGGCGCCGCCTCAGGCCTCGCCGGCGAGCATCTCCGCGGTCAGCGAGGACTCGGTGTCGGGGACGCCGAGGTCTTCGGCCCGCTTGTCGGCCATCGCCAGCAGTCGGCGGATCCGGCCGGCGATGGCGTCCTTGGTCAGCACCGGGTCGCTGAGCTGGCCGAGCTCCTCGAGCGAGGCCTGCTTGTGCTCCAGGCGCAGCTGCCCGGCCTGCCGGAGGTGGTCGGGGATGTCCTCGCCGAGGATCTCCAGCGCCCGGGCCACCCGGGCGCCGGCGGCCACCGCGGCGCGAGCGGACCGGCGCAGGTTGGCGTCGTCGAAGTTGGCCAGGCGGTTGGCAGTCGCGCGGACCTCGCGACGCATCCGTCGCTCCTCCCACGCCAGCAGGGACTCGTGGGCACCCAGGCGCGTCAGCAGCTGACCGATCGCGTCACCGTCGCGGATGACCACGCGGTCGACCCCACGGACCTCGCGCGCCTTGGCCGGGATGCCGAGCCGCCGGGCGGAGCCGACCAGGGCGAGCGCGGCCTCCGGACCGGGGCAGGTCACCTCCAGGGAACTGGACCGACCCGGCTCGGTGAGCGACCCGTGGGCGAGGAATGCGCCCCTCCAGGCGGCCACCGCGTCGCAGCCTGAGCCGTTGACCACGGCCGGGGGGAGCCCCCGCACCGGTCGGTTGCGCTGGTCGATCAGACCGGTCTGGCGCGCGAGCGACTCTCCCTCGCGCGAGACCCGCACGATGTAGCGCGCCCCCCTGCGGATGCCGTTGGCCTTCAGCAGGACCATCTCGGGGTGGTGCCCGAAGACCTCGGCGATGTCCTTGCGCATTCGTCGGGCCGCGGCACCGGTGTCGAGCTCCGCTTCCACCACGATCCCGCCGTTGACGAGATGAAGGGCATCTGCGAAGCGCAGCATCGAGGAGACCTCGGCCTTGCGGCAGCAGGTCTTGGTCACCTGGGTGCTGGCGAGCTCTGCCTTGACCTGAGCCGTCATCGCCATGGACGCAACCTTAGTCGCGGGCGAACAACCGCGCATAAGCACCGGCGAGTTTTCCGGGGTCGTGCACCCCCGGCTCCGCGGATGCGACGTCGGCGATCTCCAGGTGCGCCCCGAGTCTGTTGGCCGCCTCCTTCACCTCCGGGTTCGCACGGACGGCGCCGGAGTCGGCCACCACGGCGTGCACCTGCACCTCGGGAGCGTGGCGGGCGAGCACGTCGAGGTGGTCGGCGAGGGACAGGGCCTTGGTCTCGTCGGTGTGCGGCTCCAGGTTGAGGGAGACCACCACCCGCCCGCGGGTGCTCCCCAACGCCTCGCGCAGCTCCGGCAGCAGCAGGTGCGGTATCACGCTGGTGAACCAGGACCCCGGGCCGAGCACCACCCAGTCGGCCGAGGCCACCGCGGCCAACGCGTCCGGGCACGCGCGCGTCCCCTCGGGCACGAGGTTGACCGACAGCACCTCGCCGGAAGTGGTCGCGACCTCGACCTGCCCCCGTACGGCGGTCACCTGCTCGGGCCGCTCCCCTACCCCCCGCACCTCGGCGGTGATGTCGAGCGGATGGACGGCCATCGGGAGCACCCGCCCGCGCGCCCCGAGCAGGCCGGCCACCCAGTCCAGGCCGTCGACATGGTCGCCGAGCAGCTCCCACAAGGTGACGATGAGCAGGTTGCCGGTGCTGTGCCCGGCGAGGGGTCCCTGGGAGTCGAAGCGGTGCTGGAGCACCCGCGCCCAGGTCTGTCCCCACCTGTCGTCGCCGCAGAGCGCGGCGAGCGCCATCCGCAGGTCCCCGGGGGGAAGGACACCGAACTCCTCCCGCAGCCGCCCCGACGAGCCGCCGTTGTCGGCCACGGTGACCACCGCGGTCAGGTCCGTGGTGACCTGCCGCAGCGCCCGCAGGGACGCGGCGAGCCCGTGCCCACCCCCGAGCGCCACCACGGCGGGCTCGGCGGACCGACGCATGCCGAGTGGACTCATGGAGTCCTCACTCCCGTCCCAGGTCCCGGTGTGTCGTCTTGGCCTCGAAGCCCAGAGCGTTCAACCGGCCGGCGATCTCCTCCGACATCGCCACGCTGCGGTGCTTGCCGCCGGTGCACCCGATCGCCACGGTCATGAAGCGCTTGCCCTCGCGCAGGTAGCCGTCCCCGACGGTCTGGATCACCGCCAGGTAGCGGTCGAGGAACTCCTTGGCGTCGGGGCGGTCCTTGACGTAGGCCGCCACCTCCTCGGACTGACCAGTCAGGGGACGCAGCTCCGGCACCCAGTGCGGGTTGGGCAGGAACCGCATGTCGGCGAGCAGGTCCGCATCCACCGGGACGCCGTACTTGAAGCCGAAGCTGACCACGTTGATGCGCAGCTTCACCGCCTCGGGAGTCCCGAAGGCCTCCGCGACCTTGGCCTTGAGCTGGTGGACGTTGAGGCTGGTGGTGTCGATCACCAGGTCGGCGTCCCCGCGCAGGCTGGCCATCACCCGGCGTTCGCGGGCGATCCCCTCGACCAGCCGCCCACTGCCCTGCAAGGGGTGCGGGCGTCGGGCGGCCTCCTGGCGGCGCACCAGGATGTCGTCGGCGGCCTCCAGGTAGAGAAGGGTGACGCGGCGCGTCGGCAGCTCGGTGTTGAGCTGCGCGCGCAGCGACTCGAAGAAGATCCCGGCGCGCACGTCGACCACCATCGCCACCGGTTGCTGCATCCCCTGTTTCTCGTCGACCAGGCGGACCACCTCGCCGACCAGCTCCGGGGGCAGGTTGTCGACGACGTAGTAGCCGAGGTCCTCCAGCTCCTTGGCCGCCGTGCTGCGCCCGGCCCCGGTCATCCCGGTGACGACCAGGAGCTCGCCCTGTCCCTCGGCCTTGCGCGCCGTCGAACCCGCTGCGGTCCCGCCGGTCATGGGTCCTTCTGACATCAGCCCTCCTCGATCTCGCCGGTGGTGGTGTTCACGGAGGTACGCCGCGGCGCTGTCGCCACGGCGCGGAGGATCGCCTCGGCGGTGCGCGGCCCGATGCCGGGCACCTCGGCGATCTGTTCGATGGTGGCAGCCCGGAGCCTCTTCAGCGACCCGAAGTGCCGGATCAGCGTCTTGCGCCGCACCTCGCCCAGGCCCGGCACGTCGTCCAGCACGCTCTCCACCATCGTCCGGGACCGCCGCGAGCGGTGGTGGGCGATGGCGAAGCGATGGGCTTCGTCCCGGATGCGCTGGAGGAGGTAGAGCCCCTCGCTGGTGCGCGGCAGGATCACCGGGTCGGGGCGACCCGGCAGCCAGACCTCTTCTAGACGCTTGGCCAGGCCACACAACGCGATGTCGTCGATGCCCAGCTCGTCCAGCGCCCGCTGTGCTGCGGCCACCTGCGGCGGGCCGCCGTCGACGACGACCAGTCCGGGGACGTAGGCGAACTTGCGGGGACGGCCGGTGTCGGGATCGACCAGCATCGGGCCGCTGCCCGGATCCTCCTCGCCGACCTCGCCGCTGGTGAGCTCGGGCGCATCCATCCGCTCGTCGAGCAGCCGGCGGAAGCGGCGGGCGATCACCTCGTGCATCGACGCGGTGTCGTTCTGACCCTCCACCCCGCGGATCACGAAGCGGCGGTACTCGCTCTTGCGCGCCAGTCCGTCCTCGAAGACCACCATCGAGGCGACCACCTCGGTGCCCTGGAGGTTGGAGACGTCGTAGCACTCGATGCGCAGCGGCGCCGAGGGCAGCTCCAGCGCCTCCTGGAGCTCCTCGAGCGCCTGGTTGCGCACGGTGAGGTCACTGGCCCGCTTGGTCTTGTGCAGGGCGAGGGACTGGGCGGCGTTCTGCGCCACCGTCTGCTGCAGGGTGCGCTTGTCCCCGCGCTGCGGCACCCGGACGCGGACCCTGCTCCCCCGGCTCTCGGAGAGGAGCTGCTCGAAGGTCTGGGCATCCTCCGGGAGCTCGGGCACGAGCACCTCGCGCGGGATCGCGTCGCCCTCCTCCCCGGCGTAGAGCTGGAGCAGGAACTCGGAGACCAGGCCGGCTGTGTCGAGATCCTCCACCCGGTCGGCCACCCAGCCGCGCTGGCCGCGGATCCGGCCGGCGCGGACGTGGAAGATCTGCACCGCGACCTCCAGCGGATCCTCGGCGAGCGCGATCACGTCCGCGTCGGTGCCGTCCCCGAACACCACGGCCTGCTTCTCCAGGGCCCGCCTCAGCGCGCCGAGGTCGTCGCGCAGCCGCGCGGCCCGCTCGTAGTCCTGGCGCTGGGAAGCGGCGTACATCTCGCGCTCGACGCGCTTGAGGAACTGGTCGGTGCGGCCGCCGAGGAAGTCGGCGAAGTCCTCGGCGATGCGCCGGTGCGCGTCCGCGTCGATGCGGCCCACGCACGGGGCGGCGCACTTGTCGATGTAACCGAGCAGGCACGGCCGTCCGATCTGCGTCGACCGCTTGAACACCCCGTTGCTGCACGAGCGCATCGGGAACACCCGGAGAAGCAGGTCGACGGTCTCCCGGATGGCCCACGCGTGGCTGTAGGGGCCGAAGTACTTCACGCCCTTCTTCTTCGCACCGCGCCCGACCATCACCCGCGGGAACTCCTCGTTCATCGTGATCGCCAGCCACGGGTAGGACTTGTCGTCGCGGTACTTGACGTTGAACCGCGGGTCGAACTCCTTGATCCAGGAGTACTCCAGCTGGAGCGCCTCGACCTCGGTGGCGACGACCGTCCACTCCACCGACGCCGCGGTGGTGACCATCGTGGCGGTCCGGGGGTGCAGGTGGGCGACGTCCTGGAAGTAGGAGGACAGCCGCGCGCGCAGGTTCTTCGCCTTGCCGACGTAGACGACCCGGCCGTCCTTGTCGCGGAAGCGGTAGACCCCGGGGCGGGTGGGGACGGAGCCGGGCCGCGGGCGGTACGTCGACGGATCGGCCACGTCGCCAACCCTACGAGGGAGGGCAGACAGGCCGTCGCCCCCGACCAGGTCAGCGACCTCGTCGGTCACCGCCCCGACGTCGGGAGGTTTGATCCGCCACGACTGCGACGACCTCTGCCGGTGCCAGGAGGCGGTTCGCGAGACGCTGGGACACCTCGTGGAGGGGGAGTCGGTGATGGCGACTGTAGCGCCGCAGCACCTCGAAGGCCCCGGCCATGTCGAGTCCGGCGTGCTGGGCCAGCAGGCCCTTCGCCTGCTCGATGACCACCCGCGACTCAAGGGCGAGCCTGAGCTGTTCGACCTCGGTGCGTTCCCGTGACCTGATCCGTTCCTGGGTGAGTGCCACCGTGGCCAGGTCACCGAGCAGGTCCGCCACCTGGTGGTCGCGGCGGACCAGCTCCTTGCCACCACCGAACACGTTCAACGCTCCGATCAGCGCACCGCGGCGGATCAGCGGAAGTGCGTGCACCTCGTGGATGCCCGCATCCTCGGCCAGGGGGGCCAGGGCGGGCCACCGTGGGTCGGCGCGCAGGTCCGGCACGGTGAGGGCCCGGGCGAGGCGCATGCACTCCAGGCACGGCCCCCCAGCCGGGTGGGTGAGCTGGGCGGCCTCCAGGGCATGCACCTGCGGGCTGGAGCTGGCCACGATCCTGGCTGGTCCGCCGGGCTCCAGCACCAGGACGGCGGCGGCGGTCGCGGCGGTGAGGTCGACGACCGCGGCCACGAGGAGCCCCAGGAAGCGGGGCGGGTCCTCACCGGCCAGGACGCTCTCGGCGAGGTCGACCAGGCGGCGCATCAAGAGTGCGTCGCCGTGATCGGCGCCCGAGGCTGGCCTGTCCATGTCTGTGAGTCGGTCTCCCAGCCCACACCTACCCGGCCGCGCCCCGTCCCAAAGCAGTGCATCAGGACAATCTCCGCAGACTTGCTCTGGAACACGACATCGGGCGAACGATCTCCGTGCCGACCGGAGTCCGGGCGGAGAGGTCCGACTGCTCAGCCGCGCACGATCTTGCCGCCCTGCACCTTGATCTTCTTGCTCGGAAGCGGTGCCGAGGCGGGCCCACCGAGCACCGATCCGTCCTTGATGGAGAAGCGGCTGCCGTGGCACGGACAGTCGATCTCCTCGCCGGCGACCTTGTTGACCAGGCAGCCCTGGTGCGTGCACACGGCGGAGAAAGCCTTGAACTGCCCCTGGGTGGGCTGGGTCACCACCAGCTCCTGCTGGGCGAAGATCTTGCCGCCTCCGACGGGGATGTCGCTGGTGCGGGCAAGCACCGACCCGCCTGCTGCGCCCCCGGACGGGGAGCTGCCGCCGGACGAGGTGCCCCCGTCGCCGGACCCTGCTGCCTCGCCCGACCCCTCGCTCGACCCGCAGGCCGCGAGCAGCGGCAGGGCCGCCCCGGCGATGCCGAGGCCTCGTAGGACGGTCCGCCGGGAGGCGGCGTCGTCATCCTGCTGGGTGGACTGACTCGCCACTAGGGCGGAGCCGGGCTCGGACATGGAATCCTCCGGGTGCGTGGGTCAGTGTGCTGGTGAACCTAACGCCGCAGGCTCCGGGCCGGCTGAGCAGATCCTGAAGATCTACCCAGTTGCTGCCTTGGCTCGGCGGCGACCGGCACGCCGGGGTGCCGGCGCGGCAGGCTTCACCAGCGGGCGCAGGAACTCGCCGGTGTAGCTCTCCGGGTGTGCCGCGACCTGTTCGGGCGTGCCGGTCGCGACCACGGTGCCGCCCCGGTTGCCCCCGGCGGGACCCATGTCGATGATCCAGTCGCCGGTCTTGATCACGTCGAGGTTGTGCTCGATGACGATCACGGTGTTGCCCTTGTCCACCAGGCTGGAGAGCACGCCGAGGAGCTTGCGGATGTCCTCGAAGTGCAGTCCGGTGGTCGGCTCGTCGAGGACGTAGACGGTGCGGCCGGTCGAGCGCTTCTGCAGCTCGCTGGCGAGCTTCACACGCTGGGCCTCGCCTCCGGAGAGCGTGGTCGCCGGCTGGCCGAGCCGGACGTAGCCGAGGCCGACCTCCACCAGCGTCTTCAGGTGGCGCGAGATCGCCGGGATCGCGGCGAAGAACTCCACGGCCTCCTCGATCGGCATGTCGAGGACGTCGGCGATGGTCTTGCCCTTGTAGTGGACCTCGAGCGTCTCGCGGTTGTAACGAGCTCCGTGGCAGACCTCGCACGGGACGTAGACGTCGGGCAGGAAGTTCATCTCGATCTTGATGGTCCCGTCGCCCGAGCACGCCTCGCAGCGACCGCCCTTGACGTTGAAGGAGAAGCGTCCCTGCTGGTAGCCGCGCACCTTGGCCTCGGGCGTCGAGGCGAAGAGCTTGCGGACGTGGTCGAAGACCCCGGTGTAGGTCGCCGGGTTGGACCGTGGGGTGCGGCCGATCGGCGACTGGTCGACGTGGATCACCTTGTCGACGTGCTCCACCCCGGAGATCTTGCGGTGCCGCCCCGGCACTGTGCGGGCGTTGTAGATCTGCTTGGCCAGGGCGGTGTAGAGGATGTCGTTGACCAGCGTCGACTTGCCGGACCCCGAGACCCCGGTCACCGCGATGAAGGTGCCGAGCGGGAAGCTGACGTCGACGTTCTTGAGGTTGTTCTCGCGGGCGCCGTGCACGGTCAGGTCTCGTCCCGGCGCCGGCGGACGGCGTACGTCGGGGACCGGGATCGACTTGCGTCCGGACAGGTAGAGCCCGGTCTCGGAGTCCGGATGGGCGAGCAGGTCGGCGACGCTGCCGGAGTGCACCACCTGGCCGCCGTGCTCGCCGGCGCCCGGCCCGATGTCGACGACCCAGTCGGCGGTGCGGATCGTGTCCTCGTCGTGCTCGACCACGATGAGCGTGTTGCCGAGGTCCTTCAGGCGCACCAGCGTCTCGATCAGCCGCTGGTTGTCGCGCTGGTGCAGCCCGATCGACGGCTCGTCGAGGACGTAGAGCACCCCCACCAGCCCGGCACCGATCTGGGTGGCCAGCCGGATGCGTTGGGCCTCACCGCCGGAGAGCGTGCCCGACGGCCGGTCGAGGGAGAGGTAGTCCAGCCCCACGTCGAGGAGGAAACGCAGTCGCTCCTGGATCTCCTTGAGCACCCGCTCGGCGATCTGGCGCTCCCGCACGGTGAGGTCGAGGTCGGCGAGGAGCTCGGCCGTCTCGTTGATCGGCAGCGCGCACAGATCGGCGATAGACCACTTGCGGCCGTCGCGCGCCGAGGCGAGGGTCACCGACCGGGACACCGGCTTGAGTCGGGTGCCTTCGCAGACCGGGCAGGGCACCTCACGCATGTAGCCCTCGAACCGCTCGCGGCTGGTGTCGCTCTCGGCCTCTCGGTGTCGCCGCTCGATGTAGGGGCGCACCCCCTCGAACTCGGTGTAGTAGGAGCGGCGGCGGCCGTAGCGGTTGGTGTGCTGCACGTGCACCTTGGTGGCGTGTCCGTCGAGGATCGCCTTGCGTGCCCGCGCCGGGAGGTCTTCCCAGGCGGTGTTCAGGTCGAAGCCGAGCTCGTCGCCGAGGGCGCCCAGCAGACGCATGAAGTAGTCGCTGACATGGGCACCGGACCACGGCGCGATGACGCCCTCGCCCAGGGTGCCGCTCGGGTCGGTGACCACGAGCTCGGGGTCGACCTCCATCCGGGTGCCGAGGCCGTGACACTCGGGGCAGGCCCCGAAGGGAGAGTTGAACGAGAACGAGCGCGGCTCCAGGTCGTCGGTCTCGATGTCGTGCTCGTTGGGGCACGACATCCGCTCGGAGAAGCGCAGCTCCTTGTGGGGGTCGTCCGTCGGCCGGTCGACCAGGTCGAAGACCACCAGCCCCGACGCAAGACCCAGCGCGGTCTCCACGGAGTCGGTCAGCCGACGCTTCGCCGTCGGCTTGGCGGCCAGTCGGTCGACGACCACCTCGATGGTGTGCTTCTTCTGCTTCTCCAGCTTGGGCCCGTCGATCATGTCGGCGAGCGCATGGGTCTCACCGTTGACGCGCGCCCGGCTGAAGCCCTGGGACTGCAGGGCGCGGAACAGCTCGACGTACTCCCCCTTGCGCCCGCGGACCACCGGAGCGAGCACCTGGAAGCGGATGCCCTCCTCGAGCTGCAGCACCCGGTCGACGATCTGCTGAGGGGTCTGGCGCTCGATCGGCGCGCCGCACACCGGGCAGTGCGGCCGGCCCGCACGGGCGTAGAGCAGACGCAGGTAGTCGTAGACCTCGGTGATGGTGCCGACGGTCGAGCGCGGGTTCTTCGAGGTGGACTTCTGGTCGATGGACACCGCGGGGCTCAGCCCCTCGATGAAGTCGACGTCGGGCTTGTCCATCTGGCCGAGGAACTGCCGGGCGTAGGCCGAGAGGGACTCGACGTAGCGGCGCTGCCCCTCGGCGAAGATCGTGTCGAAGGCCAGGCTGGACTTCCCGGAGCCGGACAGGCCGGTGAAGACGATCAGCGCATCTCGCGGGAGGTCGAGGGAGACGTCCTTGAGGTTGTGCTCGCGCGCGCCCCGGATGACGAGCTCTTCAGCCACGGATCAGTCCTCTGGAATGGTGGGAGACGGACCATGGTGCAACGCCACACCGGCGCCGCAACTTCCCCGCCACCGGTTCGAACACCTGTTCGCCACTTTACCGGACCTGGCAACCCTGCCTCGACTTCACGTCCCGCCGCGAGTTGGATGGCGGTATGGGCGAGGACGCGGGCTCGGGGCCGGCCCCCTCGGGCGAGTCGAACCGGCCGCACGAGGCACGGGGCCCCGGCGACCTGGGCGGGTTGGAGACGTCGGCGCGGGAGCTGAACCGCACCGTCGACGCGCTCTCCGCCGAGGCGCTCGCCGCACCGTCGCTGCTGCCGGGGTGGAGCCGCGCGCACGTGGTGGCCCACGTGGCGCTCAACGGACACGCCCTCGCCCGAGTCCTGGTCGGCGTGGCGCACCGCCAGCGGGTCGCGATGTACTCCTCGAACGAGCGGCGGGACGCCGACATCGAGGAGCTCACGGCCGCCTCGCCCCACGAGCTGCGCGAGGAGCTGTACGCCTCGACCACCGCCTTCGCCGAGGCGGTCGGGGCCATGGAGCCCCAGCACTGGGACGCCTGGTTCGACCGGACCCCGGACGGCCCGTCCCTCCCCGTCCTGGACGTCGTCGCGACCCGTCGTCGGGAGGTCGAGGTGCACCACGCGGATCTGGACGCGGCGTACACCGCTGAGGACTGGCCCACGGACTTCGTCGTCGAGCTGCTGGACGTGGTGAGCGTGGACCAGGCGCCCTCGGGGCCTTTCGCCGTGCGTGCGACCGACCTGGGCCGGACCTGGCAGGTCGGCGGGGAAGGCGGCCCCACGGTTCTCGGACCGGGCTGGGCGCTGGGCTGGTGGCTCACCGGTCGCGGCGTCCCCGACGTGGTGACCAGCCAGCACGGTGAACTGCCTACGCTGGGCCCATGGAGACGAGCGACGGCAGCACGGCGCCCTACACCGGAGAAGTGAAGGCCGGCGGACGGCCCGACGTCCGCGAGCTGGCCGGCATGGTCATCACCAAGGTCGCGGTCGACCCGGAGATGTCCAACAACGCCTACCTGCTGCGCTGCCGCGCCACCGACGAGCAGGTGCTGATCGACGCAGCCGCGGAGCCGGAGGCGCTGCTGTCGGTGGTCGGCCGAGCCGGCGTCACCAAGGTGGTCACCACCCACCAGCACTGGGACCACCACCGGGCTCTCAAGGAGGTCGTCGACCGGACCGGAGCGGTGGTCGTCGCCGGCGTCGACGACGCCGACGCGATCACCGAGCAGACCGGCGTGCCCGTCGACGACCGGGTGCAGGACGGCGACACCGTGGAGTTCGGGGAATGCCGGCTGGAGGTGATCCACCTCGTGGGCCACACGCCCGGCTCCATCGCGCTGCTCTACGACGACCCCGAGGGCACCCCGCACCTGTGGACCGGCGACAGTCTCTTCCCCGGCGGCGTCGGGAACACCTTCGGCGACCACGCGGCGTTCGCCACGCTCCTGCGCGACGTGGAGACCAAGATCTTCGACCGCCTGCCCGACGAGACCTGGTTCTACCCCGGTCACGGCGACGACGGCGTCCTCGGCCAGGAGCGAGCCCATCTCGAGGAGTGGCGCGAGCGCGGCTGGTAGGCCCGTCAGGACGCGAGCAGGCGCTGCTCCCGCAGCCAGTCGAGGATCTGCTCGATCGTCCACTCCGGAGCCTCGAGCTGCGGCACGTGTCCGACGTCCTCGGCCACCTCGAAGCGCCACTCGGGAAACGTCCGGGCCGCCCGCTGCGCGGCCGCCAGCGGCACCAGCCGGTCCTTGTCCCCGTGGAGAAGCAGCACCGGTGCGGTGATCCGGCGCAGCATCCGGTAGTACTCACGATGGCGGCCGAGCACCCACAACAGCGACCGCGCGGCCATGATCAGCTCCGCGTCGACGTCGGGGTACTCCTTGCGCTCGTGGAGGAGCGCGGCGTGCATCTCGACGACGTGCTCGGGCACCCGGGAGGGGTCCTGGCAGCACAGGCGGAGCACGTCCAGCGCCGCCTCCTCAGCGGACTGCTGGCTTCGCCGGCGCTCCATCACGGTGCGACCTGCTGCCGGGATGGCCATGCCGGCGAACATGGCCACGATGCCCGGGTGCGGTCGTGCCCGGAGGCCCACCGGCATGGCGGGGTCCACCAGCACCAGCCCCGCCACCGCCTCGGGGTGGCGGCCGGCCTCCATCAGGGAGATCAGGCCACCCATGGAGTTGCCGACGAGCACGACCGGACCGCAGTCCAGCACCTGGCAGATGAAGCGGTGCAGGAGCTTGCGGTTGTGCCGGACGCTCGGCGAGCGGCCGCCGCCCTGCGTCCGCCCGAACCCGGCGAGGTCGAGGGCGACCACCCGGGCATGGTCGGCGAGTGCGGGCGCGACGGCGGCCCAGTTCACCGCCGATCCTCCCAGTCCGTGCACCAGCACCAGCTCGGGACGGTCGGTGCCGTTCTCGGGCCCGCCGTAGTCGAGGTAGTGGACCGGCCCGTCGATGTCCACCCATCGCGAGCGCTCGGTCACGTCCTCGGAGCCCGGATCGGGCCGGTTGCCGTGATCGAGCGTCCGCTCCGTCGCCATGGTCGCTCCTCTTCGGATGGCCTGCCTCTCACCTCGAGCCTGTGGTCCCCCACCCCGGGCTTCAAGGGACCAAGGACCCGGGGCGTACTGGTCCGGGCAGGTGGGGAAGGTGACCGGCATGGACCTGCGCATCTTCACCGAGCCCCAGCAAGGCGCGACGTACGACGACCTGCTGGGCGTCGTCCGGACCGCCGAGGAGCTCGGCTTCTCGGCCTTCTTCCGGTCCGACCACTACCTCGGCATGGGAACCGACGGGCTGCCCGGACCCACCGACGCCTGGACGACGCTGGCCGGTCTGGCGCGCGACACCTCGACCATCCGGCTCGGCACGCTGATGACCTCGGCGACGTTCCGCCTTCCCGGACCGCTGGCGATCGCCGTGGCCGGCGTGGACCAGATGAGCGGGGGCCGCATCGAGCTGGGACTCGGTGCCGGTTGGTACGAGGCGGAGCACACGGCGTACGGCATCCCGTTCCCCGGCACCGGCGAGCGGTTCGATCGGCTCGAGGAGCAGCTCGCCGTCATCACCGGGCTGTGGGAGACGCCGGAGGGCGAGCGCTTCTCCTTCGACGGTGCGCACTACCCGGTCTCGGGCTCCCCGGGGCTCCCGAAGCCGGTGCAGCGGCCGCGACCTCCCGTGATCATCGGCGGTGTCGGGCGGCGACGCACTCCGCAGCTGGCGGCCCGCTACGCCGACGAGTTCAACCTCCCGTTCGTCTCGCTCGAGGAGACGCGGGAGCAGTTCACCCGGGGGCGTCGCGCCTGTGAGACGGCGCAGCGCGACCCGGAGTCGGTGACCTGGTCGAACGCCCTGGTGCTCTGTGTCGGCGCCGACGAGCAGGAATTCCGGCGGCGGGCCGAGGCCATCGGCAGGGAGCCGGACGACGTGCGGGTGCACGGCGTCGCCGGCACGGTCGAAGAGGCGGTGGAGACCCTCGGCAGGTATGCCGAGGCGGGCAGCCAGCGCGTCTACCTGCAGGTCCTCGACCTGACCGACCTCGCACACCTGCACCTGATTGCGGGGGAGGTAGTCCCGAAGCTGACCTGAGACTCTCGAGACGGGCGACGGCTACTCCGCTGCGGCAGGGCACGCTCCCGCCACTCAGACGCCCGGGGTGGCCGCGACCTCTCCCGAGTGCACGGCCGCGTCCAGCCGGTCGAACTGGACCTGGACGCGGTCGGCGTACGCCTCCGCGAGCTCCGCGACGGCTCGCTCGAAGGTGTCCTTCCGGCCCAGGTACGCCGCGATGGCGATCCGGTCCCCCGCCCTGGCGTGCGCGCGCGCCAGCGTCCAGGCGCAGAGCTCGCCGTAGACGCGGAGGATCCGTGGACGCATCTGCGCGACCTCCGCGGAGGCCTTCCCGTCCCGGAGCTGACGCAGGTAGTAGTCGTGGTCGACACCGTCGAGGCCGAGGATCCGCTGCCAGCCCAGGAAGATGTCGCTCGAGGCCTGCATCAGGCGCTGGCCGACCACCACGCGCTCACCGGCGTGCTCGAACTTGCTGGGGCCGAGGAAGGGCTCCAGCGCGCTGGGGCCGGATTCCTTCGCCTGCAGGACGAGCGGGTCCTTCTGGTCCCGTCCCGTCAGCAGGAGGACCCACGCCCGGGTGCCGACGCTGCCCACTCCGACCACCCGGCGGGCCACGTCCACGAGCTCGAACTGGTCGAAGAGGTGCCGCCGGTCGCCGGGCAGGGTCTCCCGGTATCCGGCCAGCACGTGTCGAAGCCAGGACTGCAGCTCCGTCCGCTGGTCACCGGGCAGCAGCTCGTCGAGAGGCTGCATCACCGGCGGCCGGCTGACGAACCGGCGCCGCCCGTCGACGGCGGTGGTGAGCTTGCCCAGCGCCTGGGTGCTGTCGCGCCTTCGGGCACGAGCAAGGTTCGCCTCGGCGCGCTTCCGCTCGTCGCGCCCGGTCCGGGGCAGCAGGTCTGCCATCACCTTGTCGACGTCGACGTGGGCGTACCAGACCGCGAGGTTGCCCTGGCCGGCGAAGTCACGCATCGCCCGGCGGTAGGCAGCGACGGACGCCACGACGGTGCGCTGCCGGGCGGCGTCGCCATGGCCGTTGTCCCGCCCGGCGAGCGCCAGGCTGGCCGCGAGCCGTTTGACGTCCCACTCGAAAGGACCCGGGAGCGTCTCGTCGAAGTCGTTCACGTCGAAGACCAGGCGCCGCTCCGGTGACCGGTAGACGCCGAAGTTGGACAGGTGGGCGTCGCCGCACAGCTGGGTCTCCAGGCCCGTCGACGGCAGCTCCGCCAGGTCGGCGGCCATCACCGCGGCCGATCCGCGGTAGAAGGTGAAGGGCGAGACGGTCATCCGCCCGTAGCGGATCGGCACCAGCTCCTGGACCCGGTCGGCATCCTCCTCGCGCAGCACGGAGACCACGTCCCGGTCCGTCGCGGTGCACGCGGCGTGGCTCTCCCGGGGCACCTGCTTGCGGGCCAGCTTCCCGCTCGCCACCCGCTCCTCGACAGTCCGCATGCGGCCAACGTAGGGAGGCACGCCCCGGTCGACCTCCCACCCAGCGGACGAGGTGCGGACGCCGGTCAGGTCGCCAACGGATAGTGCGGGTGCTGCGGCGAACGACCCTGGAAGGAGAGAATCGCCGGGTTCTGCACCACACCCTCCTTGATCTCGATGGCCCGCCGGATCGTCGGGCTCCCCTCCCACGCCTCGGGACCGCCGATGACGGCCCCGAGGAACGGCAGCATCGCCTCGCTGTTCACCCAGGTGGCCGACCGCCACAGGTACGACGGACTGTGGTCGACGGCGTAGTGGAGCACGCTGTCGCCCACCACGAAGGTCGGGTCGTCGAAGGAGGTCGGGCGCGCCCAGCTGAAACCCATCCCCTCGTCGCAGGAGACGTCGACGACGATGGTGCCCGGCCGCAGGCGCGGCAGGTCCGCCTCGGTGAGGTAGACCTCGGGGGCCTCGGTGTCCTGCAGGACGCAGTTCACGATGACCTCATGCTGCGCGAGGAAGTGCGAGACCGGGATCGCCCCTTCGTCGGTGACCGCGCGTCGTTCCGAGGTGGCCGCAGCGCCGTTGTCGAAGTGCACCAGCCGGACGCCGTGGATGGGCGCCGCCACCGCGGAGACCTCCCGGTGGGTGAGCACGTCGACGTCGTGCACGCCCAGGGCGGTCAGTGCCGTCACCGCACCGCGGGCGGTGGCACCGAACCCGATCACCACGGCGTGCAACCTGGGCCCGTAGTCACCCGTGACACCGGCGAGCTGCATCGCGTGCAGCACCGAGCAGTACCCGGCGAGCTCGTTGTTGGCGTGGAACACGTGCAGGTTGAACGAGCCGTCGCGGTTCCAGTGGTTCATCGCCTCGAAGGCGATCAGGGTCAGGCGCCTGTCGATCGCCAGCTGGGTCAGCTCGGAGTCCTGCACACAGTGCGGCCAGCCCCAGAAGACCTGGCCCGGACGGAGCCGCGCGATGTCCTCCAGCACCGGCTTGGGCTGCAGCACGACGTCGCACTCGGCCACCAGCTCGTCACCGGAGCGCACGCCACCGACCCAGGACTCCAGGTCGCTGTCGGCGATCGCGAGCGGCTCACCGTACCCCCGCTCGAGGAAGATCCGCGATCGAAGCTCCGGCGGTATCCGGGACAGGTGCGCCGGGTGCAGCGCCAGGCGCCGCTCGTTCTCCTTGCGCGAGCGCCCCATCACGCCGAGCGTGAGCGGCTGCGCAGCGTTGCCCGTTGCGGTCATCGGCTCTCCGTCTCTTCCCGTCCGACAGTCGTCACAGCCCTGAGGCCTAGGCAGGCTCCGGGGTGCGCTGGGCGCTGCGCTGCGCCAGCCGGGCCACCACGGCGAGAGCCACCCACAACCCCGTGGCCGCGATCTGGGCCCCGGAGTCCTCCGGTGCCCGCAGGAATCCGAGCGCACCCGGCGCCAGGAGACCCAGACCGCTCAGCACCAGCCCGGAGCCGGCGATCGCCGTCGCCCAGCCGATCAGGCGCTCGCGCCACCGCGCCATCGCCACTCCCCCCACGATGGCCACCGAGGGGATGAAGACCGCGGCCAGGAGCACGCTGGACCCTCCGGTGTCCAGGATCGCGAACAGTCTGCCGCCCAGGACCGCTCCGACGAGCGCCCCTAGGACGAAGAAGAGCACCCTCGCCGCGAGCAGGGCCACCAGGAAGGCGAGCACCCCGCCCCCGGCGGCGATGAGCAGGCCGGTGGCCATCGGTGCACCGGAGGCGTCCGCGACCAGCCACGAAGCCCCCGCTCCCGCCGCCACGACGGCAAGCCTGATCGACCAGATTCCGGCGAAGGCGAGCACAAGACCCACCAGGATCATCACACCGCCACTCATGCACCCCATCCTCGCTGCCGCGCATCCGCCTCGACAGCGGTCTATGGGACTGCTGAACAGTGACCATCGGCCCCTCCTCCCGACGCCGCCGCGACCTAGCGTCGATACATGAGCGCCCGCACGCAGGCCATGGCGGCCACCGACACCTTCAGCTGGCACATGGAGCGGGACCCAGCGCTGCGGTCGACCGTCGTGGCCGTGCTCTGGCTGCAGGGCTCTCCCGACTGGGACGACCTGCGGCACCGTGTCGACCGCATGTCGCGGGTGATGCCCTCCCTGCGCCAGCGCGTGGTCCCTTCCGGGGTCCCGCTGGTTCCACCCCGCTGGGCAACCGATCCTCGCTTCGACCTGGACTGGCACCTGCGCCGGATCGCCGCCCCGAAGCCCCGGACGAGGGCCACCGTGCTCGAGCTCGCCCGCGAGGCGGCGATGGATGCCTTCGACAAGGACCGTCCGCTGTGGGTCTTCACCCTGGTCGAGGGGCTTCGTGGCGGTGAGACGGCCTTCGTGGTCAAGCTCCACCACGCCCTGACCGACGGAGTCGGCGGGATGCGTCTGCTCGGGGTGCTGTTCGACCTGGAGCCGCAGCCGCCGACCGTGCTGGAGATGCCCCCGGCGCCCGAACCGAGCGGGGTCGCCCGGGCGTCGTTGCTGCGTGACTCCGCCGGGTCCCTCTCCGGTCAGGCCCTCGCACTGGCCCGCTGGGCCCCTCGAGCCTCCGCAAGCGCGCTGGTGCAGGGGCTGCTGCACCCGCTGGGCTCGGCCCGCGCGGCGACCGAGCTCGCCGGGTCGGTCTACCGAACTGCCGGACCGATGGTCCGCACGTACTCCCCCGTGATGCGCGGCCGAGCGGCGACACGACAGCTGGCCACGCTCGAGACCGACCTCGACGTCCTCCGCGGCGCCGCACACGCAGCCGGAGTGACGGTGAACGACGCGTTCCTGGCGGCCGTGACCGGTGGCCTGCGGCACTACCACCACGCCCACGACAGCGACGTCGACCGCCTGCGGGTCACCATGCCGATCAGCATCCGGGCCCCTGGTGACCGGGACTGGGGCAACCGCATCACCCTGCAGCGCATCACCCTTCCGGTCGACGAGGCGGACCCGATGGCACGGATGCAGGCCATCCACGCGGTCACCAGCGCCGCCCGGCACGAACGGTCGTTGCCGGTGACCGACGCCATCGCCGCGGGCCTGAACATGCTGCCGGCCGCCTACGTGGGCGGTGTCCTCAAGCACGTGGACTTCCTGTGCAGCGACGTCCCCGGTACGCCGGTCCCGCTCTTCCTCGGCGGGGCCAGGCTCACGGGGTTCTTCGCCTTCGGTCCGACCATCGGGGCCTCGCTGAACCTGACGCTGGTCTCCTACGCGGGCCGCTGCGACGTCGGCGTGAACATCGACACCGCAGCGGTGCCGGACACCGACCTGATGGTGCGCTGCCTGGAGGAGGGGTTCACAGACATCGCCGGGCTGGCGGCCCGGACGGCACCAGTGAGCGGGGCACAGCCCGCACCGGCGTGACCCCCTGAGCCGGCGGACGGGCTAGCGCGCGGCCACTTCGCGCCGGCTCGCCGGCTCCTCCAGGACGCTGCCGAAGCGGCGCGGCCGGTTGGTGATCACACCATCGGTGCCGGCACGCAGGGCCCGACGCATCGCCTTGGGACGGTCGACAGTCCACACCATGCACTGCATGCCCGCCTCGTGGACGGCGTCGACGTAGCGTGCGTCCGCTGCCCGGTAGTGCGGGTTGAGCTGGTCGGCCCAGCTGCCCAGCGCCCGCAGGTGCGCGACCGGAGCCCAGCCGAGCAACCCGACCCGCTGGCCGGGGAGGCGGGTCTTCAGCTCCTTCATCGCGGGCAGGTCGAAGGACTGCACGACCACGTCCACGTCCACCCCCCGTTCCAGGGCGCCGGCCAGGTCCGCCACGACCCCCGGGTAGAGCCACGGCGCCTTCAGCTCCAGCTGGAGGCCCACGCCGGTCCCGTGGAGCACCGCCAGCACCTCGTCGAGGGTCGGCACGGGCTCCCCTGCCCACCGCCGGCCCTTCCAGGCGCCGGCGTCCAGCCGTCGGATCTCCTCCAGGGCCAGTTCACCGACCCGCCAGGGCCCCCGGTGCGGCAGCACCCGACGCGCGTCCGTGGTGCGCACCACGTCGGTGTCGTGCATCACCACCAGGGCGCCGTCGCGCGTGCGCTGGACGTCCACCTCGACGCGGTCGGCCCCGTGCCCGAGGGCGCGGCGTACCGCGGCCACGGTGTTCTCGGGGGCCTTGCGGCTGGCACCCCGGTGGGCGATGTTGAGGGGCCGCGCCGAAGGACGCGGGACCGCCCGGTCACCGGCCAGCGCGTCATGGAGCCCAGCAGCGCGCATCAGGCCCATCCGACGTCCTCCCGTCCTGGTCGCGGGACGCCGTCAGCGTCTCCGGGACAGGTGAACACGAGGTGGCTGGGACGTGACGGGCGCTCGGCGGACGCGCGAAGAACACCCCCGGCGCGGCTGCCGGGGGTGCTCTGGGGTCCGAGTTTCGGCGGGTTCGTCGACGGGATCTCCCTGCACCGGTACGGCGCGCGGCGCACGGTGGCCGCCGAACCCGCGCGGACGTGACCCAGGGCCCTACAGGACGGGACGCGGGAGCGCCACGCTGAAGGTGACCACCCACGTACTCACCTGGAGGGAACGACGATGAAGAGGCTCGAGGGTCGCGTCGCGATCGTCACCGGCGCTGCAAGCGGGATCGGCAAGGCCACGGCAGAGCGGTTGGCCCAGGAGGGCGCCGCGGTGCTGGTCACCGACATCCAGGTCGAGGCCGGTGAGGTCACCGTCAAGGAGATCACCGAGGCGGGCGGCAGGGCCGCCTTCCTCCGCCACGACGTCGTCAGCGAGGGCGACTGGGAGGCCGCCTGCACCAAGGCGGTGGAGGAGTTCGGTGGCCTCGACATCCTGGTCAACAACGCGGGGATGGGCGACATCAAGCCCATCGAGGAGACCACCCTGGAGGACTGGGCGAACACGATCGCCATCGACCAGACCGGGGTCTTCCTCGGCATGCGGGTGGCCGCGCCGTACCTGAAGGAGTCCGGTCACGGCTCGGTGATCAACATCAGCTCGATCTTCGGGGCCAGCGGAGGCTTCGGCGTCTCCCCGGCCTACCACGCCGCCAAGGGCGCGGTGCGCACGCTGACCAAGAACGTCGCCCTGCACTGGGCCACCGAGGGAGTGCGGGTGAACTCCATCCATCCGGGCTTCATCGCGACGCCGATCCTCGAGCAGGCGCGTGGCACGGACCTGTGGGACGGCATGACCGCGCTGACGCCGATGGGGCACATCGGCAAGCCCGAGGACATCGCCGCCGGCGTCGCCTACCTGGCCAGTGACGACGCGGCCTTCGTCACCGGCAGTGAGCTCTACATCGACGGGGGTTACCTGGCCCGCTGAGCCCGCTGAGCCCGCTGAGCCCGCTGAGCCCGCTGAGCACTGCCACTCCTGCGGCGCCCGGCTCGGTCAGGGGGCCGCGTGCAGGCCGAAGGCAGCCAGCAGCGAGGTCGCCCCTCTGCTGTTGGCCAGCGGCCTCGCCCCGACGGTCTCGCTGTACGACCGCGCGAGTGAGTAGTGGTTCAGCGTCGTGCCCACCACGGCGCCGCCGAGGGCGGGGTGGGCGAGGACCGTGAGGACCAGGTTGCCTTCGTTGTGGTCGTCCTCGTCCGCGGTGACCACGACGAGCAGGTGCCCGGACTTCCAGTCGGGGCCGCTCATCGCCAGGTCGATCTGCTTGTGCAGCCACGCGTCGGCGGTGCCGAGGCTGCAGTTGTGGGCGTCGGAGCAGAGGTCGGGGACGACCATGCCGGCGTTGGGCAACCGACCCGCTGCCACGTCGCCGGCGTAGGCGCCGAAGGGGACGTCGTGCTTGCGGCAGGCGCGGCGCTCCCGCACGTGGTAGGCCCAGGGGTTGTGCCGCACGGCGTACCGGCCGGTGTTGCCGGTCGCGCAGCTCGACGGCATCCCCTCGGCGTAGACCTTGGCGGTCTTGCCGTGCCGCAGCGCCTGCCCGAAGACCGACGGCCTGCGGATCCGGTGAGCGCTCGGTGCCTTGTCGTCGCGGACCCGGTAGGTGCTGCCACCGGTCATGGCGAGGTAGTTCGGCAGCGACGGGTGCCGGAGCCCGCGGTAGTGGGTGGCGTAGCCGTAGCTCTCGGCAAGCCGGTAGAGGAAGGGCATCCCGGAGCGCATCTGGCTCAGCGAATGGTTCTCCACCACGAACACCAGGAGCTTGGTGACGTCCGGTGCGGTTCGGGCGCCATCCCGGGGAGCACTCACCGTGGCCGTGGAGCTCTGGGCCTGCGGGGCCGAGGAGAGCCGCGCGGCGCGCTCCCCCGGGCCGGCCTGTCCGCAGGCGCTCAGGACGAGGAGGCACGAGACGACGACGGCCAAGGCGTACCGGCTCTGCCGGGCTGTTGCGCGATGCACGCACTCAGCATCCACCATGGTGCCGAACCACGGGACCTTTTGCCCTGATCCGGGACCCGCACCGGTCGATACGCTCGCGGTGCGCGGTGCCCCGAGCGGCTCGGCATGGAGGCGATGTCATGGCGTTCAAGAAGCGGCGCGACGGCACCTATGTGGACGACGTCCCCTCGCTGCGGCGGATCATGCCCTACCTGATGCCGACCCGGACCGAGTCGCTCGTCTACTACCCGCAGCGCATCGACGTCCAGCACCTGCTGGGGTGGCTGGAGGATGTGAACGCCGGCCGTCGCGAGGAGGACCGTATCGCCCTCTTCCACGTGTTCCTGGCGGCGGTGGCGAGGGCGATGATGCTGCGCCCGGAGATGAACCGGTTCCTGGTGGGGCGGCGCACCTACGCACACGACGACATCAGCATCACCTTCATCGTGAAGACCGCGATGAACGAGGCTGCGCCCGAGACCGAGGTGCGACTGGTCTTCACCGGGCACGAGACGGTCGAGCAGGTGCGCGACCTCGTGAACGCGCAGGTCGAGCGCAAGCGGCAGAGCGCGAGCGGGGCGGACGACAAGCTGGTGGCCTTCTTCTCACGGTGGCCACGGCCGTTGCTCAACGCGGTGGCCCGCACCGTGCAGTCCCTCGATTACCACAATGCCCTGCCGCGGGCACTCCACGACGCCATCCCGCTGTACACCAGCGTCTACCTGGTCAACGCGGGATCGATCGGGATCGACCCGCCGTTCCACCACCTGTTCGAGTTCGGCTCCGCGAGCGTGTTCGTCTCGATCGGCCGGATCGCCAAGCAGCCTGTGGTCGACGAGGAGGGACAGGTGGTCGCCCGCCACTGCCTGAACGTCGTCTACAGCCTCGACGAGCGCGTGTCGGAGGGCTTCTACTTCGCGCGGACCGTCGAGGTCTTCGCACGTCTGGTGGCCAACCCCGAGCTGCTCGCGAAACCGGGCATCACCGTGGACGAGATCCTCGCGGGCTGGCCACAACCGGTCTGAGCGCGGGGGCGGGACGGTGTCGACCGCACAAGCATCCGTGGAGGCGACAACCCGGCCGACCGCCCGGGGGGTGGTGTCCCAGCTCGCCATCGTCGCAGCCGGCGGAGTGCTCTACCTGATCGTCAACTGGTACACCCACGACCAGGTGGACCAGGCCCTGGCCAACGCCCGCCAGGTCCTCGCGCTGGAACGGACCCTCGGCATCGACTGGGAGCACAGGGTCCAGGACGCCGCGATGTCGGTCCCGTGGTGGAGCACCTTCTGCGTGCAGTTCTACGTCTGGGCGTACTTCCCGGTGCTGATCACCATCGTGGTGTGGACCTACCTGCGACACCGGCCGGCGTACCGGTTCCTGCGCACGGCGCTGCTGTCCACGATGGTGGTCGGGTTCCTCGCCTATGCCTTCTTCCCCTGCGCGCCCCCCTGGATGCTCGGCCAGGGCTACGCCGACCCGGTGCACACCGGCTCGCTGGGCGACGTGGCGCATCCCCCGGTGGTCGCGAACCTCATGGGCGCGATGCCCAGCATGCACGTGGGCTGGCTGCTCGTCGCGACCTTCGTGGTCTTCCGCACCGTGCGCTCGCCCTGGGTGCGGGCCTGGTGCGTGCTGCACCCGCTGATGATGGCCTACGTCGTCGTCGCCACCGGCAACCACTGGGTGCTCGACATCCCCGCCGGGCTGGTCCTGGCCGGGGTCGGCCTGCTGGTCGCGTTCAGAGCCAGTCCTTCTTCTTGAACGTCACCCAGAGCGCGAACGACATCGCCACGATCAGGAAGCTCGAGGTGACGAACCCGGAGTGCCGGCCGAAGCCCGGATAGGGCAGGTTCTGACCGTAGAAGCCGGTGATAGCGGTGGGGACCGCGATGATGGCCGCCCAGCTGGTGACCTTCTTGGTGATCACGTTGAGTCGGTTGCCCTGGATGGTGAGCCGCGTCTCCATGATCGTCGTGACCAGGTCACGCAGACTCTCAGTCCACTCCGTGGCCCGCAGCACGTGGTCGTAGAGGTCGAGGTAGTACGGCGCCATCGCCTCGTGCACCAAGCCGATGTCGCGCCGCATCAAGGTGTTGGTGACCTCGCGCATGGGCAGGACCACCCGCCGGAGTCGTACCAGGCTCTTGCGCAGCTCGAAGCTCCGCCGCTGCACGTCGGTGTCGTGAACGGCTGTGTCGAAGACGAGGTCCTCCAGCTCGTCGATCTCGGTGTCCAGCTGCTGCACGGTCGCGAACTGGCCGTCGACGACCTGGTCCAGCAGCCCGTGGACCAGCGCGCCGACTCCGTAGCGGGCGAGGTCGGCGTTCTCGTCCCACTGGCGCAGCATGCCGTCGACTGGGAACCGGTCGTCGCGGCGGACCGTGACCAGTGCGTTCGAGGCGACGAACGCCGAGATCTCCCCGGTCTCCAGCTGCCCGGTCGACACGTCCAGACGCACGTCGTACACCGTGAGGAACCCGTGGCCGGCGTACCGGTCGAACTTCGGGCGCTGCAGTCCCTCCGCCACATCCTCCACGGCAAGGTCATGCAGTCCGAGCTCGTCGGCCACCAGCCCCAGCTGCTCCTGCCCCGGGTCGAGGAGGTCCACCCAGACCATCGCGGAAGGGTCCGCGAGGTGCTCGGAGATGTCTGCCAGGGGAAAGTCCTCGTCGGTGAGAACACCCGAGCGGTAGCAACGGGTCCGCGACATGGCCGCAGCCTAGCCGCGCCGCTCGTCCCCGGGCGCCCTCGTGGGTCGGACGGTGAGGATCTGCGCGACCGTGCCGAAGGGTCCCCGGTGGTCGTGCAGCACGCTGCTGGTCAGGCCGACCCCGTGGGGCCCGAAGGAGACAGTCGTGTCGAAACCGAGCCACTCCCCCTCCGGCTCCCCGAACAGGTGCGCGGTCAGGTCGACGTTGGGGAAGGCGACCTGTCGGGGGTCGGCGCGGACGGTCATGCCGTTGGCGATGTCGAGGAGCCGGGCAGCGTGGGCGAGCGGGCTCACCTGCTCGCCGGCGAGGAGCGGCACCTCGCTGCGCACCCAGTACGACGCCCGGCCGGGCTCCTGCTCGGCACGCCGGACCTCCGCGGACCCGATGAAGCCGCCCGGCCACACTGACGTCGGGTCCCATGGGGCCATCGCCTCGGGCGGGTCGAGCCTCGGGACCGGCGTACCCGCGAGTGCGGTCGTGTCCCGCGGCTCCATCAGCCACGCGCGCAGCCGGACCGCCGGCCGACCGGCATGGGCCAGCGTCGCCTCGACCAGCTCGATCGTGCGTCCGGGACGCACTACCTCCACACCGACCTCGACGACGTCGACCGGGACGGTGCCGAGGATGTCGTAGGAGAGGCGCGCGACCTCCAAGCGGTCCTCGCGGCGCCGGTCGCGATCCTGCTCGACGGCATGCACCAGCAGGCCGAGAGCAGGCGCGATGTGCTGCTCCCCACCGCTCCAGGCGCCCCCCACATGTGCGGTGGCCCGGAAGGACGTGGCATCGACGCGTTCGAAGTAGGACACGGCCGTGCAGCTGCGGACCGGCCCGCCTCCAGCGGGCCGGTCCGCAGCACGCCTCACTTGTGCAGGTCGAAGCGGTCCAGGTTCATCACCTTGTCCCAGGCACGGACGAACTCCTGCACGAACTTCCCCTGCGCGTCGTCAGCGCCGTACACCTCGGCCAGTGCGCGGAGCTCGGAGTTGGCGCCGAACACCAGGTCGACCGCAGTGGCGGTCCAGCGCTGCTCCCCGGTCTCGCGGTCCTGCCCCTCGTAGACGTGCTCGGTCGTGGACCCCTTCCACTCCACGCCCATGTCGAGGAGGTTGGCGAAGAAGTCGTTGGTGAGCATGCCGGGCCGGTCGGTCAGCACTCCGTGGGAGGTGCCGTCGACGTTGGCGCCGATGGCCCGGAGGCCCCCCACGAGCACGGTCATCTCCGGCGGGCTGAGCTGCAGCATGTAGGCACGATCCACCAGGAGCGTCTCGGGCTGCAGCTTCTCGCCCTCCCGGACGTAGTTGCGGAACCCGTCGGCGCGCGGCTCCAGCACGGCGAACGACTCGACGTCGGTCTCCTCCTGGCTGGCGTCCGTGCGGCCCGGTGTGAACGGCACCGTGAGGTCGTGGCCGGCGTCCTTTGCCGCCTTCTCCACGCCGGCGCAGCCGCCCAGCACGATCAGGTCGGCGAGCGAGATCCGCTTGCCGCCCGACTGCGCGCCGTCGAAGTCCTGCTTGACCTGCTCCAGCACCGCGATGGCCTCGCCGACACCGACGTTGACCGCCCAGTCCTTCTGCGGTTCCAGGCGGATGCGGGCACCGTTGGCGCCGCCTCGCTTGTCGGTGACGCGGAAGCTCGCCGCCGACGCCCACGCGGTGGTGACAAGCTGCTGGACGGTGAGGCCCGAGTCGAGCAGCTTCGCCTTCAGGTCGGCGATGTCGGCGTCGTCGACCAGCTCGTGGTCGACCTCGGGCACCGGGTCCTGCCACAGCTGCGGCTCCGGCACCCAGGGACCCAGGTAGCGCGAGACCGGGCCCATGTCGCGGTGCAGCAGCTTGTACCAGGCCTTGGCGAAGGCGAGCCGGAACTCCTCGGGGTTCTCCAGGAACCGCCGCGAGATCTTCTCGTACTCGGGGTCGAAGCGCAGCGCGAGGTCGGAGGTGAGCATCCGTGGCTCGCGGTGCTTCGACGAGTCGTGCGCCATCGGTACCGTGTCGGCGCCACCGCCGTCCTTGGGGCGCCATTGGTTGGCCCCGGCCGGCGACTCCATGAGCTCCCACTCGTAGCCGAACAGGATTTCGAAGAACTCGTTGTCCCACTGGATCGGGTGGTAGGTCCACGTGACCTCGAGACCCGAGGTGATCGCGTCGTCCCCCTTGCCGGTCCCGTGGCTCGACTTCCACCCCAGGCCCATCTCCTCGACCGGCGCCGCCTCCGGCTCCGGACCGAGGGCCTCTGCCGGACCGGCGCCGTGGGTCTTGCCGAAGGTGTGCCCCCCGGCGATCAGGGCCACGGTCTCCTCGTCGTTCATGGCCATCCGGCGGAAGGTCTCGCGGACGTCGTGGGCCGAGGCCACCGGGTCGGGGTTGCCGTCCGGGCCCTCGGGGTTGACGTAGATCAGGCCCATCTGGACCGCACCCAGCGGGTTCGCCAGATCACGCTCGCCGCTGTAGCGCTCGTCGCCCAGCCAGGTGTCCTCCGGACCCCAGTAGATCTCCTCGGGCTGGTAGATGTCCTCGCGGCCGAAGCCGAAGCCGAAGGTCTCGAATCCCATGGAGTCCAGGGCGACGTCGCCTGCGAAGACGATCAGGTCGGCCCAGGAGATCTTGTTGCCGTACTTCTTCTTCACCGGCCACAGCAGCCGGCGCGCCTTGTCCAGGCTGACGTTGTCAGGCCAGCTGTTCAGTGGTGCGAACCGCTGCGAGCCGTCGCCGCCACCACCGCGGCCGTCCTCGATCCGGTAGGTGCCGGCCGAGTGCCAGCTCATCCGGATGAACAGCGGCCCGTAGTGACCGAAGTCCGCCGGCCACCAGTCCTGGGAGTCGCGCATGAGCTCGACGAGGTCCTTCTTCAGCGCCTCGACGTCGAGCTTCTCGAACTCCTGGGAGTAGGCGAAGTCCGGGTTGGGGGTGGACTTCTCCGAGTGCTGGCGCAGGACGGAGAGGTCCAGCTGGTTGGGCCACCAGTCGCGGTTCGTGTGCGGCCGCCCCTCGGTCTTCGGCGTCGGGGAGTCGACTGCCGGGTTCTCGCTCTCGCTACCGTGCTCAGACACGTCGCTGCATCTCCTGTCTCGGTGTTTCCTTGGGTTGGCTTTTCTCGGTGCCGTGTGCCGCACGACACCCGGGGCAGGTGCCCCAGTAGAAGACCTCGGCTTCCTCGATCGCGAACCCGTGGTCCTCGGAGGCCTCCAGGCATGGAGCATGCCCGACCGCACAGTCCACGTCGGCGATGGCCCCGCAGGACCGGCACACGACGTGGTGGTGGTTGTCCCCCACCCGCGACTCGTAGCGGGCCACCGATCCCGAGGGCTGGATCCGGCGCAGCAGGCCCGCGCCGGTGAGGGCTCGCAGCACGTCGTAGACCGCCTGGTGGGAGACCTCGCCCAGGTCGGCACGCACATGCCCGATGATCGAGTCGGTGTCGGCGTGCGGATGCTCGTGCACCGCACTCAGCACGGCCACGCGGGGCCGGGTCACCCGCAGGTCCGCCGCCCGCAGCATGCGCTCGAGGTCGGAGGTGATGGGCACGTCCTCACTATTGCGCATTTCTGGAACGAGTCAAGATGACATCCCGCGCGAACCGGGCGGCCTCGCGTCCTCCAGCGGCCTGGACCGGTGCGGCCCGCCGGTCCCCAGAGGGGGCTCGCTGAGCAGTGCGGGTGACGCAGACGAAGAAGACGTGGTCCACGACTTCGGTCCCGTCGGTGCGCGCGCAAAGTCGAACCCCGGCTAGGTGCGGCCCGCCTGGGTCGCCGGTTCCCCGGTCCCCTCGTGCGGTGGCTTCCCGCCGCGGTCGAAGGGCGGGAGCCGCACCGGCAGGTGGCCCACCTTCCGGCGCTCGGGCGCCTTGTCGCCTCCGCTACGCCGGATGCGCTCCCCGTAGCGGTTGCTGAGGGGCGCGGCGGTGAGGCCATGGAGCGCGATGCTGAGCAGGATCGTCCAGGCCGCGGCGTTGAACACCGTCTCCCCGCCGCGGACGTCGGCCTCGGCGATCAAGACGGCGTACACGATCGAGGCCAGGCCGCGTGGCCCCGCCCAGCCGACGAAGGCCGTCGTGCTGGGTGCAACACCGCTGCCCAGCAGCGACAGAGCCACGGCGACCGGCCGGACCAGCAGCAGGCTGACCAGGGCGTAGGCCAGAACCTGCCACGACAGTGCCGAGAAGACCTGCGTGGCGACCACGCTGCCGAACAACAAGAAGGTGAGCAAGGTCAACAGCTGCCCCTCCGCCTCGGCGAAGGCGGTGGTCCCCGTCAGCAGGGACCGCGCGGCGGTGCCGACGGCCAGGCCGGCGACGAAGGAGGCGACGAAGCCGTTGCCACCGAGCATCTCGCTGGCGGCGTACGCGATCGCGGGCAGGGCCAGCGTTCCCAGCCGTTGGGTGCTCTCGGTGGCCCAGTCCTTCGAGGCGCTCCAGGTCAGGAGCCGGCCGCCCAGCCATCCGACGGCGAGGCCGCCGAGAGCACCGACGCCGACCAGCTGGGCAAGCAGGAGCGCATAGTTCCACGGCGAGTCGGCACGGTGGAGGGCCACATCGAGCAGGACGGTGAGGAAGGGCACGGCCAACCCGTCGTTGAGGCCGCTCTCGACATTGAGGGTCTGTCGAATCCGCTGCGGCACCGATCGGTTGTTCACGAAGGACTGTCCGAGGGCAGCATCGGTGGGGGCGAGGGTGACCCCGAGCAGAGCGACGGCTGCCAGAGACAGCGCGGGGAGCAGCAGCGCGCCGGCGAGGGCACCGAACGCGATGGCAAGCGGCAGCCCGAGCACGAGGAGGCGCAACGCGAGGCTGTGTTGCCGGGCCACGGTGCGCAGGTCCATGCGGCTGGCATCGGTGAACAGCACCACCACGAGCGTGGCCTCCGCCAGATCGCTGACGAAGCCGCTGTCGACGTTGAGGTCGAAGATGCCGAGCACCGCCTGCCCGAGCAGGATGCCGGCAGCGGTGAACACCATGGGAGCGGTCAGCGAGGTGCCGCGCAGTCTTCCGGCGAACGCTGCGAAGGCGAGGACGGCGAACGCGACCACGAGGATGTTTTCCACCTCGAGCTGGTACCCGGGGGGCTGGTCGGTCACTCCGGCACGGGCACGATCACGGCGGGGGAAGCAGCACCGGCTCCCCGGGGGGATGGCTACATCCGTCTTGATGACGGTGGGTCCGTGGTCCGCAGACCACCACACAATCTTCACCATCCGCCGGGGAGCCGACGGCTTGTCGGCTCGAAGGGCTGGTGGTCTGCCTCCACCGGTCCGACGAGCCACCCCCACACTCCCGCGGGTGCGCCGTACCGCACAGGGACGAAGGTCCCCGTTACCCGGGGCGGGACTCCGCCCTGGCCATCAGCCACGCAGAGGCCCTGCGGTAGTGTTCACAGCGCTTCGCGCGGTTGGCGTTCGAAGCATCGGGCTGTGGCGCAGTTTGGTAGCGCACGCGACTGGGGGTCGCGGGGTCGCAGGTTCAAATCCTGTCAGCCCGACGCTGTGATGTCTCAAGACATCGGCGACACCCGGACCTGCGACTGCAGGTCCGGGTGTTGTCATTTCTGGGGTCTGTGGGTGGGTCCTTTGGGCGCTCCGGTGGGCTGGCAGTCGCGGTGGGGGTCGAGGGTGAGCTCGCGGAGGAGTTCTCCGGCGGTGGCGTTGACGACCCTGACGCCGAGGTCTTGGACGAGCAGGATGACGCACCATTCTCGTTGTCCTGGCCTACGTCGCTATCGCGCCCGAGCCGGAGCCGGCATACGAACCGTGGGGGCTGACCCTGAAGTTCGTCCAGCTGATGTTGCTGGCCGTTCTTGTCCAGCAACAGCTTCCCAGTGCACGGAGCCACGGCGTCGCCGACGGCACAACTCGCCTGGGAGGCACAAGATGACCCTGCTCGCCTCACACCAGCGCCGCGCAACGTCGCAGGCGCAGAGGCACGCCAGTCCACTGCCGGCGTGGTACGACGCCGCCATTGCGTCCCTGCTCCTCGGCGTCACGGTCTTCGGACTGTTGGTGGCAGACCCCTACCGCGTGTCGCCCGGGGTGCGCGCCAACTTCCCCGACGTCATGCGCGGCCAGGATGTCGTCACCCTGCTCAGCGTCCGGCGTTGCTGTGGGCCGCTCACCGTGCCCGGCGGGGTTCAATGGCTGCGCACTTCCTCCGCCTGGGGCTGCTGCTCTACTGCGGTTACACGTACCTCAGCTACGCCTTCTCGCCCTACAACGACGTCTACCTCGCCTACGTCGCGATCATCGGCCTGTCGGTGTTCGGACTCCTCGACGGCCTCTTCCGCGTCGACCCGTGCGATGGAAGCCTCGGTTGACCCCGGCCAGTCGAGGGGCACGGGCGTGTGTTCCTGGTCGCGGTGGGAAGCCTGTTTGTCGTCATCTGGCTGGCATTGCTGGTCCCCGCCATCCCGGGAGAACTGCCGGGTGGCCGGGTGACCTACGACATCACCAGCGCCGTGCACACCCTGGACCTGTCGATGATCCTGCCGCTCGTCATCGCCAGCGGCGTCATGCTGGTACGGCGCCGACCGGTGGGCGTGATGCTCCGGGTCGTGATGCCGTGCAAGATGGTCGCCCTCGGGCCGGCCATGCTCGCCATGAACCTGGTCTTCAACAACCACCCCAACACCCCCGAAACCGTACTGTGGGCAACCATTGCGGTGGCTGCGGCGGCGCTCATGACCGGGCTGCTACGGCACGTCTCCATGCCCACAGGCGATTGGATGCGAGGGAGCATCTGGCGCTGATCGGTCCGCGTATCCGCGTGTCCCCCGATCCCTACGACACCAAGGGTTGCGACAGGCTGCTCGTCGGCTCGAGCAAACTTCGAATCATGGCACTGATCCTGGCGCCGGCGGTCTTGGGCTGTTTGACGTCGGCTGCCCGGTTCGGGACTCATGGCTCTCCGACTCGGGACGGTGCACCCTGCACCGCAGTGCCGCGGCGTGATCTTGTGGAACGAGGAAGACCCGTGAGCGATGACCGCTGGAGTAGTGCTCGCCTCGCCACGCCGTCCGAGTACGGAGCGGCGAAGTCTGGGCATGCGGACGGTCCCGGCAGCGAGGTTCGGCTTGGGCTCGGCGCCTTGGTGCGCGGCCCAGAAGGCGCCGGGCAAGGTCTTTGGGCGTTCAGTGGGCCCGTTGGTAGACAGCACGGGGGTAGATGACAGATGGCCACGACATCGACTCAGAAGGTCGCGAGCAGCAGCACCAATCACCGGAGGACTCACACCAGAAGAGTTCTCGCCATGGCGAAGTGGCTGTCCCTGGGGGCGCTGCTCTTGCTGGCGCTGGTGATCATCGGCAGCGTGATCAACCACTGGCTGCGATCGCCGGGCGAAGAGGCCGCCTATCCGCCACCGGGACAGATGGTGGAGGTCAACGGCCATCGGCTCCACGTGTACGCCGAGGGCGACGGGGAGTTGCCCCTCGTCTTCCTGGCCGGCAGTGGTACCACCGCCCCGGCTCTGGACTTCCGCGGCCTCTACAGCCAGCTTTCGGACGACTACCGCACGGTCGTGGTGGAGCGGGCCGGCTATGGCTGGAGCGACGACAGCGGCGGCGCGTCCCGTGACATCGACACGGTCCTGCAGGAGACACGGCTTGCTTTGCAGGAGGCCGGCGAAAGCCCACCCTATGTCTTGCTGCCCCACTCGATGAGCGGTCTGGAAGCACTGCACTGGGCCAACCGGTATCCCGACGAGGTGGCAGCTATCGTCGGTCTGGACCCCGCCACTCCTCCCGCGTACGAGGACTCGCCGCCGCCGCGCGTGCAGGTGGCGCTGGCGACCTTCATCGCCCGCACCGGTCTGCTGCGGCTGGTCCCGTCCGTCTGCGAGGGGTCGCCGTCGGTGAGCCGTCTGAGTGACGAGGACACCGACGCCTACTGCTCGCTCATGTACCGGCGCACCATGACCGACGATGTGCGAGCAGAGATCGAGACCACGCAGGACAACGCCCGGCTCGTCGCCGCCGAAGGAGTTCCCGACGTGCCCTTCTTCGCCTTCATCTCCAATGGCGAGGGTCTGCCTATAGAGAACTGGGGCGAGATCCTGAGCTCCTATGTCGAGGCGGCCGGTGGGCAGTATCAGGTCCTCGACGTGGGCCACTACGTCCACAGCGAAGCCCCGGACCCGATAGCCGTCGAGATCCGGGCCTTCCTGCAACAGCTGAAGCGTTGAATGCCATGAGGCCATAGCGGTTGCCGTGGTCGCGACCCACGCGGCTGGCGACGCCACCGACCAGGCGCTGGGTGCACTGCTGCTCTTCGGCACCAATGTCGCTGCCATCATCGCGACGGACGTAGCGGTCATGCTGACAGCGCGAGTGCGGCGGGTCGCCCGAGACGCCGCACACGAGGTCGGACAGCTGGCGGGCCGCTCGTTGGCGGCCGTGGCGGCGTCACTGGTGCTGGTGGCCGTTCCGCTCGGTCTGGGCACCGTGAGCCCGGTCCGCGAGCAAACCCTGATCGCCGACGCTCGGCCTGTCGCCGACGCCTGGGCGAAGGACCAAGGGTGGCGGGTCACCGACGTGTTCGTCAGCTCCGGAACCCTCCATGCCGTCGCCCTTGGGGCGCTCCCCGAGGCCGGCCCGGAGACCCTTCGTATCGATCTGGACCATGCAAATCTCGGGGACGTCGATCTCGAGGTGACGCTCGTGGTCAGCGGGTCGGTGTCCTACCCGGGGCGTTGATCCGCGGGGGCAGAGGCCCCGCGGCGCTGCCGAGCACGGGTGGCCGAGTCGTGGGCCGCCGCCAGGGTAGGAGGAGAGAGGTCGTCGAGGTTCAGTCCCTCTCGCGGCCGCGCGCTGTCGCGGCCACGAACGCCACCACCAGCAGGGCAAGGATGCCCCAGCCCAGGACGACGGCTTCGGCGGTCGTGATCACGGTCTCCCCCTTCCGCGGACGATCTCCGGCTCACCACTCACGCGCGGCCTCCTCGACAGGGACGGCGACGCGGTCTGCCGTCCCGGTGAGGACGACCCGGCCCGGTCCCCAGTCCGCCACCGCGTCGGCGCGTACGGCGAGAGCAGTGTCCCGCGGACCGCGACGCAGGATCCTTTCCAGCAGCCAGGGCCCCTTGGTGCGCCCGTCGAGGTAGCCGAACCGGTGCGCCAGCTCGTGCCCACCCACGACCAGCCAGTGCACGCGCAACCGGTCCTCGTGCAGCTCGGCATCGATCCGCAGGTCGCGCAGCACGCCGACCTCGGCGCCGTCCGCGTCCACGACGAGTGAGCCCAGCAGGTCAGACGCGCGCATCGCCACCTCCTGGGACTCGGGAGACCAGGCGGACGCCCAACCACCGCTCCAGCCCTGCAACGCCGGGGAGCTCGGCCAGCGCCCGGGTGAGCGTCAGGCGAGGGCTCCACTCGCTGAGCTCGCCGATGCGCAGCTCCGGGGACGCCTCGTGGTCCGCGACCTGCCGGCAGGTGCCGATCATCGCCCGACCCACGGCACCGTCCAGCCGATGCCCGAGCGCCGCGCCACCGACGCGGAAGCCGAGCACTCCCAGCGAGCCGTCGTCGGCCACGTCCATCTCGACCTCGTCCACCCGACCGATCGGACGGCCGGTGCTGTCCAGCACCTGCTGGTCCAGGAGGTCGAGCCTCAGGCTCCTGGTCCTGCTCATCCGCTGCCTCCTCGGGTGTAGATCAACAGCACCGGCGCCGCGAGGCTGACCAGACAGCTGACGCCCAGGGTGACCAGACCGATGCCGTTGGAGAGTCTGCCGTTGCGGTACTTGCCCATCACCGACTCGTCGTTCGCCACGAGCAGCACGGGCAGGAAGGCCAGCGGCAACAGCATCGCACTGAACACCACCGCCACGATGGTGACCCGGATCGGGTTGAGCGTGGTCAGGGCGAGGGCGACCGACAAGAACAGCAACGAGGCGGTCACCGTGGTGAAGCGGGCAGCCTGCGCGGGAGGCTGCAGCTTGCCGTAGGACCAGCCGAAGTACTGCGCGATGTCGTAGCCGGTCGCGAACAGGGTCTCCATGGTCGCCCCGAAGGTGGCGGCGAAGATGCCGACCGCCGCGAAGGCGAGCCCGACCTTGCCGAGCGCCACGACCACGGGGAGGACGGTCTGGGAGATGTGCTCGACCTGGATGCCGGCGGGGTAGAAGACGAGGTAGGCCACGGCCTGGATCGCGATCGCCAGCAGGCCACCGAGGGGGAAGCCGATCAGCACGTTGGTCCGCATCTCCGCAAAGCTCTTCGGCCCCCAACCGTGCTCCACTCCGCCGGAGGAGAAGAAGAACATCTCGTACGGCGTCATCTGGGCGCCGATCAGCGTGATCCCGAGGAAGGCGTAGATGGGCCACGTCTCTCCGGGCGTGGGGGTGAGGGTGGCGGCCGAGTGCCACAGATGGCCCCAGTCGGGGTGCAGCTGCCAGACCGCGACCACGAAGACCAGCATGGCCAGGCCCACGACCCCGTAGATCCGCTCGAGGATCTCGAAGGGGAGCACCCACAGCGAGACCCCCACGATCAGGCCGGCGAGCGGGATCCAGAACAGGTAGTTGATGTCGGTCACCAGCTGGAAGGACAGCGCGATGCCGCTCAGCTCCGCCATCACCAGCAGGCCGGTCACCAGGAACGCGCCGACCAGGGCCACCAGGCCGTACTTCGGCCCCAGCCGGGAGCGGGCGAGGTCGAAGGCAGGTCGCTTGGTGACCGCGGCGATCCGCCCCGACATCTCGGAGTAGCACATGATGCCGATGACGGCGAGCACGGTGACCCACGCGAGCCGGAGCCCGAACCGTGCTCCCACCAGGGCGTCGGCCACCAGGTCGCCGATGTCGATGAAGCCGCCGATGGCCGACAGGGTGCCCAGGGTGAAGGAGAAGAGCTTCGAGGCGTTCATCGGCGCACCTCGCCCTTCACCTGCTCGATGCGACGAAGGAGCTTCTCCAGCTTCCGGGACTTCGCCACCACAGCGCTTGCCCGGCTCTCCCGTGCCGCGATGCGCAGCTCTCCCAGGGCGCTGACCACCTGGTCACCGACCTCGGTGACGTCGCTGCGCATCGTGCGCTCCTGCGCCGGTGGCTGGTAGGCGGAGAACTGGTCGACCGTGCTGGTCGCGTCGCTCTCCATCTCCCCCAGACCGACCCGAACGGTGCGCAGGAAGGAGTGGTCCCGGTCCAGCTCCCGGCCCCACAGCCGGGTGGTCGCCACCTGGGAATGGAGCTTGTCGAGGGTCTGCAGGGCCTGGTCCCGGTACCCGTTCTCCGTGCGCGGCGGCCACACGGTGAACCACAGCGCGAACGTCGCAGCCACGACCAGCACCACGCTCGTGACGAGTCGCCGAATGATGCACCTCCTCGGTTCCGAGGAGCCCTCTACCCCGACAAACCCGCGGTCATGTGCGATGTCGCATAGATCACCCCGAGGCCGGATGCCCGCAGTGCCCCGATGCTCAGCGCCGGCGCTTCTCGCGAGGCCGCTGCTGCAGGTGTATCGGCGTGCCGCGGAAGCCGTACTCCTCGCGCAGCCGCCGCTCCACGAAACGGAGGTAGCCCGCGTCGAGCAGGCCGGAGGTGAACAGGATGAACGTCGGCGGGGCGGTCGACGGCTGGGTGCCGAAGAGGATCTTCGGCTGCTTGCCGCCGCGCACCGGATGCGGGTGCTCGGCCACGAGTCGACCCAGGAAGGAGTTGAGCTGTCCGGTCGGGACCCGGGTCTCCCAGCCCTCGAGAGCCGCGTCCAGCGCAGGAACGAGCCGGTCGACGTGCCAGCCGGTGCGGGCGGTGACGTTGATCCGGGGGGCCCACTGCACCTGCACCAGGTCGCGCTCGATCTCCCGGTCGAGGTAGTAGCGGCGGTCCTCGTCGACCAGGTCCCACTTGTTGAAGGCGATCACCAGGGCCCGGCCGGCGTCGCGCACGGTCTGGATGATGCGCAGGTCCTGCTCGGAGATCGACTGGGAGCCGTCGATGACCAGCACCGCCACCTCCGCCCGCTCGATGGCGGTCCCGGTGCGCAAGGAGGCGTAGTACTCGTGTCCCGAGGCCGTCTTCACCCGCTTGCGGATGCCGGCGGTGTCCACGAACCGCCAGGTGCGGCCCCCGAGCTCGACCAGCTCGTCCACCGGGTCCACCGTCGTACCGGAGGCGTCGTGGACGACCGAGCGCTCCTCCCCCGCCAGCTTGTTCAACAGCGAGGACTTGCCGACGTTGGGCCGTCCGATGATGGCGACCCGACGGGGGCCGCCGACCTCCTCGAAGGACTCCGGAGGTGGCTCCGGCAGCGCAGCGAGTACGGCGTCCAGCAGGTCGCCCGACCCACGCCCGTGCAGCGCCGAGACCGGCCAGGGCTCCCCCAGCCCGAGGTTCCACAGTCCGTAGGCCTCCGCCTCGGTGCGCTGGTCGTCGACCTTGTTGGCGGCGAGCACCACCGGCTTGCCGGCCTTGCGCAGGATCCGCACCACCGCCTCGTCGGCGTCGGTGATGCCCACGGTCGCGTCGACGACGAACAGCACCGCGTCGGCGACGCTGACCGCCATCTCGGCCTGGGCGGCGATCCGCTCGGCCAGGCCGCGCGCCCCCGGGTCCCAGCCGCCGGTGTCCACGACGGTGAACGCACGCCCGTTCCACACCGCGTCGTAGGACACCCGGTCGCGGGTCACCCCGGGCACGTCCTCCACCACGGCCTCGCGGCGGCCGATGATCCGGTTGACCAGCGTCGACTTGCCGACGTTGGGGCGGCCCACCACAGCGAGGATCGGAACGCGGCCCGACGCCTGCGGCACGGGATCGGACAGGGTCATCGTCTGCGCTCCGGTCTCGGGCCCAAGGGGCCCGGGAGGGTCATACCGGTCAGGTGCTCGGCGTGCCGCATCGTGCGGATGATCGCGGCGGTCACGTCGGCGGCGGCTTCCTTGACGTGCTGTTGCGTGCGCGGCCACGACCGGCTGGTGAGCCGGACGGGCTCCCCGAAGGTCATCGCCATCCGGGCGCCCCGCGGCGGGAGGGAACCGTCGTGTCCGCCGGGCAGCCGGGTGCCCAGGAACGAGACCGGGACGACGGGAGCTCCGGTCACCAGGCCGAGGTACGCCGCACCTGCGCGCGGCGAGGTCATCTCCCCCGGTCCGCGGGCCCCCTCCGGGAACACCCCCACCACGCCCCCGTCCCGCAGGGTGCGCAACGCGGTCCGGATCGCGGTGACGTCGGTCCGGGAGCGGTCCAGCGGGATCTGGCCGACCGCCAGCAGGAAGCGGCCCATCACACCCTCGAACATCTCGATCTTGGTCAGGGCGTGCACCGGCCGGGGCGCGCAGATGGCCAGCAGGGGTCCGTCCAGCCAGCCGACGTGGTTGGCGGCCATCACCACCGGCCCCTCCGGAGGCACGTGCTGCGCGCCATGGATCTCGAGGTCCCACCATCGCCGGATCAGCCAGTCCACGCTGAAGCGGCCCCGGGTGAGCAGCGCGCAGCGCGGGGACCGGACGCCCTGCGTCGAAGGCAGCTCCCCACCGTCGATGCGGAGAGCCTCGCTCATGGTCGGCCCCCGGCCCCCACCCGCTCCTGCACCAGCGCGACGACCTGCTCGACGACCTCCTCCAGGGTGTACGGGGTGGTGTCGAGGTGCACGGCGCCGTCCGCCATCAGCAGCGGCGCAGCGGTGCGTCCGGAGTCGACCTGGTCGCGGCGCAGCAGGTCTGCCTGGGTGGCCTCGACGGTGCCGCCGCCGTTCTCGGCGGTGCGGCGCTCGGCCCGCGCAGCCGGGTCCGCGGACAAGAAGACCTTCATCTCGGCATCGGGGGCGACCACGGAGCCGATGTCGCGTCCCTCGACCACGATCCCGCCCTCGCCGATGATCGCGCGCTGCAGCTCCAGCAGCCGGGTGCGGACCTCGGGCACCGCCGCGACGGCGCTGACGTGGGAGGTCACCTCGGCGGAGCGGATCCGGACCGAGACGTCCGCGCCGTCCACCGCGATGGTGGGCTCCTCGGGGTCGGTGCCGGACTCCACGACCGCGTCCCCGGCGTGCCGGGCGATGGCTTCGGAGTCGGTGAGATCGATGCCGTGGTCGAGCATCCAGACCGTCATCGCCCGGAACTGGGCGCCGGTGTCGAGGTAGCGCAGACCCAGCCGACGCGCCACCTCGCGCGAGGTGCTGGACTTCCCCGACCCGGAGGGGCCGTCGATGGCCACCACCGTGCTGCTCCCACCGTTGCTCACGGCAGGTCACCCTACCGGTGGGTCCCCCATTCCCTGCCCTGCAATGCCTCGCGCAGCGACTCCGCGGAGTGGTCCTGCACGAGCAGCTCCACCAGGCCCACCGGTCGGCCGGGGTCGTGGTCGATGTGCAGGTCCTCGATGTTGACGCCGATCTCGCCCACGTCGGCCAGCAGGCGGGCGAGCTCGCCGGGGTGGTCGGGCACCGAGACGAAGACGGATGCGGTCGCGATCGCCGGACCGCCGTGCTTGCCGGGGATCGCCTGGGTGCCGGTGACCCCGCGGGTGAGCATCTCCCCCAGGGCGTCGTCGTCGCCGGTGCGCAGCGCCTCGAGCAGCCGGGCGAGGTCGTCGCGCACGTCGCGGAGGATCTCCGAGACCGCTGCCCGGTTGGCGCGGACGATCTGTCCCCACATCACCGGGTCCCCGGCGGCCACCCGGGTGACGTCCCGGACCCCTTGCCCGGACAGGGTCAGCTGCTCCGGCATCGCCTCGGCGAGCTGGCCGGCGGTGAGCACCGCCAGCAGGTGCGGGAGATGGGAGGTGCGGGCGACGGCGCGGTCGTGCTCCACCGGCGAGAGCCGGATCGGCTCGGCACCGCAGGCGCGGGCCAACGCCTCCACCAGCTCCACGGCCTCCGGCGCGGAGTGGACGTGCGGGGTGATCGCCCACGGGCGCCCGTCGAACAGGGTGGCGTTCGCGGCCAGCGGCCCGGAACGCTCGCTCCCGGCCATCGGGTGGCTGCCCACGTAGCGGCGCAACGCGACGATGCCGGCGTGGTCGGCCACCTGCTCCAGCGGCAGGCTCTTCACGCTGCCGACGTCGGTGACCACGCCGCCGCGCTCCAGCGCCTCCACGACGACCTCGGCGATGTGGTCGGGCGGTACGGCGACCACGGTCAGCTGCGCCGCGCCCTCGGGCGGGGCCGGGGTGCCGGCGCCCAGGCCGCTGGCGGTGCGCACGTGCTCGTGGTTGTGGTCCGAGAGCCACACCTCGACGCCCGCCCGGCGCAACGCGAGCCCGACCGAGGTGCCGAGCAGCCCTGCGCCGACCACGTGGACGGGCCCGAAGAGTGGGCCGGTGGGCGCGGCGGAGTCAGTCATCGGTGGTGGCCCCGCCCTCGTCCGGCACGGCGCGCACCCGGTCGAGGTCTCGCCGCAGGGCCGCCGCACCGTGCAGGTAGACGTGGGTGATGTCGGCGCGCGGGAGGTCGGTGTCGACATGGGCGAGCATCCGCACCACCCGCGGCATCGACCCGTCGATCTCCAGCTCCCGGGCGCAGATCAGCGGGACGTCGTGGAAGCCGAGCAACCGGGCGGCGTACGCCGGGAACTCCGCGTGCAGGTCGTCGGTGGCGGTGAACACGATGCTGATGAAGTCCTCGACCCCCAGCCCGTTGGCGTCCATCACCCCACGGACCATCTCCGCGACCCGGTCGAGCATGTGGTCACGGGCGTCGGCCTGCAGCTGGGTGGCTCCCCTGACAGCACGCACGGACACGTGGTGACACTACAAGCCGGGCTCTCGGCCGAGGCCTGTGGTCCTACAGGCCGGCCAGGTCGAACAACGCGCCCCGCTCCTCGCCGGTCAGGTCCCGCAGCCGCCCGCGTTTGAGCTCTCCGAGATCCACCGGTCCGAACCGGGTGCGGGTGAGCTGTCGCACCGGGTGGCCCACCTGGTCCAGCAGCCGTCGGACGATCCGGTTACGGCCCTCGTGGATCACCAGCTCCACGATCGTCCGGTCGGCGGAGGAGGCGACCGCACGGACGTCGCTGACCTGCACGGGTCCGTCCTCGAGGGTGACGCCCGTGCGCAGCCGCCGCAACGTGGCCCGGTCGACGCGGCCCTCGACCTCCGCGACGTAGGTCTTGGGGATCTCGAAGGACGGGTGCGCCATCCGGTGGGCGAAGTCGCCGTCGTTGGTGAGCAGGATCAGTCCTTCGGTGTCGGTGTCCAGCCGCCCGACGTGGAAGAGCCGCTCCTCGCGGTCGGCCACGAAGTCGGCCAGGGTGGGCCGCCGCTGCGGGTCCGACATCGTCGAGACGACGCCGCGCGGCTTGTTCAGGACCAGGTAGGCGTGCTCGCTGGGCGGCGGCAACCGCCGGCCCTCGACCCGGATCACCGCGGTCCGTGGGTCCACCTTGGTGCCCAGTCGGGTCACCACCTCGCCGTCGACCTCCACCAGCCCGGCGAGCATCAGCTCCTCGCAGCGTCGACGGCTGGCCACCCCGGACTGGGCGAGCAGCTTCTGCAACCGGACCAGCCCGTCGGCGTGCTCGTCGGTGGGGGTCACGCGTCCGTGGGGGGCTCGACAGGCTCGACCGACGAGGACGGCTCCGGGGGTCCCGCCGGAGCCAGGTTCTCGGAGTCCTCCAGGTCGTCGATCTCGGGCAGGAACGGCGCCAGCTCGGGCAGCTCGTCGAGCGAGGTGATCCCGATGCGCTCGAGGAAGTAGCTCGTGGTGCGGTACAGGTGCGCCCCGCTCTCCTGCTCCACGCCGGCCTCCTCCACCAGGCCGCGGGTGAGCAGCGTGCGCATCACTCCGTCCACGTTGACCCCCCGGATCGCCGAGACCCGGCTGCGGCTCACGGGCTGCTTGTAGGCCACCACGGCGAGGGTCTCCAGGGCGGCCTGGGTGAGCCTGGCCTGCTGTCCGTCGAGCACGAACCGCTCGACAACCGGGGCCAGCGCCTCGCGCGTGTAGTAGCGCCAGCCGCCCGCGACGTTGCGCAGCTCGAAGCCGCGCCCCGCCTCGTCGTACTCGGCCGCCAGATCCGCCAGCGCCTCGACCACCTCGGGCACCGGGTGACCCACGGCGGTGGCCAGGGTGGGCTCGTCCAGGGGCTGGTCGGCCACCATCAGGACTGCCTCGAGCGCGGGCCGGAGGTCGGCCGGCGGCACCTCGAGGGTCTCCGCCGGCGCTGAGTCCTCGGCGCCCTGGTCCTCCACGACCTGGTCCGGGGTCTCGGTCACGGTGTCGGTCATCGGGTCGCCTCCTCCGGCTCGACCGGGACGCCGCCCGCGGGGGGCGGCGTCCCGTCGAACTCGTCCTCGATCTCGATCTCGGTGTCCTCGTTGCCGGTCCACCGGATGCTCAGCTCACCCAGAGGGGTGACCTGGTCGAAGGCCACCACGCCCTCCCGGAAGAGCTCCAGCAGGGCGAGGAACCTGGCCACCCGGGTCATCGTGTCCGGCGCGTCCGCGGCCAGGGTGCGGAAGGTGAGGGTGCCGCTGCCCCGCAGCCGCCCCACGACCACGGTGGCCTGCTCGCGCACGCTCACCGCGGGCGCATGGATGTGGTGCAGCATGAGCTGCGGCTCGGGCTTGGGCTCCAGCGCCCGGCCGGCGAGGGCGGCGAACTCCTGCAGCCCCAGCCCGATGAGCACCTCGGGCAGCAGCGTGGCGAAGCGCTCCTCCAGCGCCACCGACCGTGGGTGTCGACGCGCCTCGGCCTCCATCCGCGCCTCGAGGACCCCGGCGACCTGCTTGAACGCCTTGTACTGCAGCAGCCGCGCGAACAGCAGGTCCCGTGCCTCCAGCAGGGCGAGGTCCTCCTCGTCCTCCACGTCTCCCTGCGGCAACAGCCGAGCAGCCTTGAGGTCGAGAAGGGTCGCGGCCACCAGCAGGAAGGAGGTCGTCTGCTCCAGGTCCCACTCCTCGCCCAGGCCTTTGACATGGGCGATGAACTCGTCGGTCACCCGGGAGAGAGCGACCTCGGTGACGTCCAGCTTGTGCTTGGTGATCAGCTGCAGCAGCAGGTCGAACGGGCCCTCGAAGTTGTCGAGGTGCACGGCGAACGCGGTGGCCTCCCCGGCCTGGACCTCCAGGGCGGGGCTGCCGACCGGGTCCACGGCCAGGTCGGTCATGCGTCCCCCCGGTGAGGCCTGGTCATCGGGCGATCAGGCGGCGGACCAGCTCGCTGTCGTCGCCGTGCTCCTCGAGGTCGGCGAGCACGATGGCCAGCGCCTCGCGGACCAGCCGGCCGCGGTCGACGGCCAGCCCCTGGTCGCGGCGCAGCGAGAGCCGGGCGTGCTCGATGGCGAGCAGCTCGTCGGCGGTCACGTAGACGGTCATCTTCTCGTCGTGGCGCACCCGCCCGCTGGAACGGCGAGACGGCGCCTGGCCCCGGGGAGCCTCGGCGGGCGCTTGCTGCTCGTTCTCCCGCTGCGCCTGCCGCTGCGCCGGGGACTGCCCCTCGAACGTCGGGCGGAACAGGTCGTCGACGGCCGGCATGCTCATGCGTCGGGACACCGGACGAGCACCTCCTTGGCCAGCTGGCGGTAGGCGTCGGCCCCGGCGGAGCTCGCGGCGTAGCTGGTGATCGGCTCGCCGGCCACCGTGGAGTCGGAGAACTTCACGGTGCGGCGGATGACGGTGTGGAACACCTTCTCGCCCCAGGCCTCGACGAGTCGCTGCAGCACCTCGCGGCCGTGCAGGGTGCGGCCGTCGAACATGGTGCCGAGCACGCCGTCGACCTCCAAGCGCGGGTTGAGCCGTTCCTGGACCTTGTCGATGGTGGTCTTGAGCAGCGCGACGCCGCGTAGCGCGAAGTACTCGCACTCCAACGGCACGATCACACCGTCCGAGGCGGTCAGGGCGTTCACGGTGAGCAGGCCCAGGGACGGCTGGCAGTCGATGAGGATGACGTCGTAGTTCTCGATCGCGGGCGCCAGCACGCGCTGCAGCGTCTGCTCGCGGGCCACCTCGTGCACCAGCTGCACCTCGGCGGCGGACAGGTCGATGTTGGAGGGCAGCAGGTCCATCCCCGGCACCCCGCTGGGCACCACGACCTCGTCGAGGGAGATGTCGCGCTGCATCAGCAGGTTGTAGACGGTGAGGTCCATCTGGTGGGGGTTCAGGCCCAGACCCACCGACAGGGAGCCCTGCGGGTCGAAGTCGACGAGCAGCACCTTGCGGCCGTACGCCGCCAGGCAGGCGCCGAGGTTGATCGTGGTCGTCGTCTTGCCGACGCCGCCCTTCTGGTTGCACATCGAGATGACCCGGGCGCTGCCGTGCGTGGTGCGCGGCTGCGGCTCGGGGAGGTCGGGCAACGGCCGACCGGTGGGACCGAGCTCCGGCTCGGCAGCCGGCTCGGTGAGGGAGCGTGCCTCGGGGAACGCGATGGTGGTGGCGGGGGCGGCGGTCGGCGGCGGGGAAGGAGCCGGCCGGAACATCGGGGGGATCTCGCCTGCTTCGTATCCGCCGGCACCACTCATCTAGCTCACGTCTCCCCTGCGTTTTGTCGACTTACCGCCCCGTCGCCCGCGCGACTCTATGCAGCGGTCTTCCGCCGTCACAAGCCGGTTCGCGATCCACGTTCTCCATCATCAGATCCCCCGGCCCGAATGTGGGTTCGCCTCGCCGGGAACCCACAAGTTTCGCACCGCCTGTGGACGAACCTGTGGGTTCGTGGTTAGCCCAGTCGCCACCCGGCGCCGGAGCAGTGGGGCTCGCGGCGGCTACCCGAGCGCACGCGGATGCGCCCCGGCGTACACCTCGCGCAGGCTGTCGACGGTGACCAGCGTGTAGACCTGCGTGGTGGTCACCGAGGCGTGCCCCAGGAGCTCCTGCACGACGCGGACGTCGGCCCCGCCCTCGAGGAGGTGGGTGGCATAGGAATGGCGCAGCGTGTGCGGCGAGACCTCGACCGAGAGGCCGGCGCGCTCGGCGGCCTTGGCCATCACCGCCCAGGCGCTCTGCCGGGAGAGGCGGCCCCCGCGTGCGTTCAGGAACAGGGCGCCGGCCCGCTCCCCCGCTGCGTTGCCGAAGGATGCCAGCCCCGGCCGTGCCCTGACCACGTAGGCCTCGACGGCCTCGCGGGCGAAGCGGCCGATCGGCACGATCCGCTCCTTGGCGCCCTTGCCGCGCAGCAGCACCGTCGCACGCTCCGGGTCGCCGGTCAGGTCGAGGTCGTCCACGTCGAGCCCCACGGCCTCGGAGATCCTGGCTCCGGTGCTGTAGAGCAGCTCCAGCAGTGCCCGGTCGCGCACCGCCAGCGGGGTTCCCGGAGCCGACGCCGCCTCGAGCAGCCGCTCCACGTCGGCGATCGAGATCGCCTTGGGCAGGCGCTTGGCCGCCGTCGGCGGGCGGACGCCGACCGAGGGGTCGTGTGCCGTCAGCCCCTCTCGGACGGCGAACTTGTGGAAGCCCCGGACGGCGACCACCGTGCGGCCCGCCGAGCTGGAGCTCAGCGGGCGGTGCTCGGCGTCGCCCTCGCGCAGCGCCATCAAGAAGCCGCCGACCGTCTGCTCGGTGATCTGGTCCAGCGCGGTGACGCGCACCGAGTCCAGGTAGCCCAGGTAGCGGCGCAGGTCCCTCCGGTAGGACTTCACCGAGTTCTCCGCCAGCCCCCGTTCCACCACCAGGTGGTCGAGGTAGGTCCGGACGGCGACCACCAGCTCGTTCAGGCCAACACCTCGTCGATCGCGACCGACTCCATCCCGTGTGCCTCGCCGACCGGCTGGTTGGTGAGCCTCCCGGCATGGGTGTTCAGCCCCAGCGCCAGCGAGCGGTCGTCGCGGCAGGCCTGCTCCCAACCCTTCTCGGCCACCGCGATCAGGTAGGGCAGCGTGGCGTTGGTCAGGGCGTAGGTGGAGGTGTTCGGGACCGCACCGGGCATGTTGGCGACGCAGTAGAACGTCGAGTTGTGCACCGTGAAGGTCGGGTCGGCGTGCGTGGTGGGTCGGGTGTCCTCGAAGCAGCCGCCCTGGTCCACGGCGATGTCGACCAGCACCGAGCCGGGCTTCATCTGTGCGACCAGGTCGTTGGTGACCAGCTTGGGCGCCCGGGCGCCGGGGATCAGCACCGCCCCGATCACCAGGTCCGCCTCGAGCACCTGCTGACGGATCGCCAGCTTGGAGGAGGCCAATCCGTGCACCCTGTTGTTGTAGCGCCAGAACGACAGGCGGAGCTTGTCCAGGTCGGTGTCGAGCAGGGTCACGTCGGCACCCATCCCGAGCGCGATGTTCGCGGCGTTCTGGCCCGCGACGCCGGCCCCGATGACCACGACCTTGGCGTTGGCGACCCCGCCGACACCGCCCATCAGCACGCCCCGTCCGCCCTCGGCCCTCAGCAGCGCGTGGGCGCCGACCTGAGGGGCCAGGCAGCCGGCCACCTCGGACATCGGGTAGAGCAGCGGCAGCGACCCGGACGGCAGCTGCACGGTCTCGTAGGCGAGCGCCGTGACCTCAGCCCGCACCAGCTCCTCGGTGAGCGGACGGTCCGCGGCGAGGTGGAGGTAGGTGAACAGCACCAGCCCCTCGCGCAGGCGGTGGTACTCCTCGGCGACCGGCTCCTTGACCTTGAGCACGAGGTCGGCGCCGCCCCACACCTCGTCGGCACCGTCCAGCAGCGTGGCGCCGTTGGCCTCGTACTCGCCGTCGCCGATCGACGAGCCCTCGCCCGCACCTCGCTCGATGAACACCTCGTGGCCGTGGGCCACCAGCTCGTGCACACCGACGGGCGTGATCGCGACGCGGTACTCGTTGTTCTTGACTTCCCGGGGTACGCCGACCCGCACGCTGCTCACTCCCTCACGACCCCGCCGGCCTCGTTGCCGGCGTCGGCGAACACCCTATGTGAGACCTGCGTCACCCATGGCACGCAGGACGTTGCGGTGGGTCAGCCGGTCCAGGTCCCCGGCCGACCAGCCGCGCTCGGCGAGGGCAGCCAGCAACCGCGGGTAGGCGCCGACGTCCTCCAGGCCCTCGGGAAGCTGCTCGACCCCGTCGTAGTCGCCGCCCAGTCCCACGTGCTCGATGCCCGCGACCTCCCGGACGTGCTGGAGGTGGCCGACAACGTCCTCGAGCGTGGCTCGCGGGGCGTCCGGCCCGGTGTCCCGGCCGTGGTCACGCTCGAAGTCGCGGACCCGCTGGTTCACGAACCGCGGCACGAAGGTCACCATGCACACCCCACCGTTGGCCGGCAGGCGCTCGAGCACGTCGTCGGGCACGTTGCGCGGGTGGTCGCACACCGCACGGGCGCTGGAGTGGGAGAAGATGGCCGGCACCGTGGCGACCTCGAGGGTCTGCCGCATCACCTCGGCACTGACGTGGCTGAGATCCACCAGCATGCCGATGCGGTTCATCTCCGCGACCACCTCGACCCCGAAGTCCGACAGCCCGCCCAGCACGGGTTCGTCGGTGGCGGAGTCCGCCCAGGCGACGTTGTCGTTGTGAGTCAGGGTCAGGTAGCGCACGCCCAGCCGGTGGAGCATGCGCAGCACCGCGAGGGAGCCGTCGATCTGGTGGCCACCCTCGGCCCCGAGGAGACTGGCGACGCGGTCCTGCTGCCAGGCGCGCTCGACGTCCGCGACTCCGGTGGCGAGGGCCAGCTGGTCGCCGTAGCGCGCGAGCATCCGGTGGGCCGCGTCCACCTGCTCCAAAGTCGCGGTCACGGCCTCCGCCCCGGCGAAGCTCGTGGAGACGTAGACCGACCAGAACTGGGCGCCCACTCCCCCGGCGCGCAGCCTGGGCAGGTCGGTGTGGGTACCCAGCCGCCGGCACACCTCGGTGTCCCGGAGGTCGACGACGTCGAAGTCGTAGCCGGCGACCTCCCGGGCCTTCCAGAGGAGGTCGTTGTGCCCGTCGATCACGCGGTGACCGGTCGGTGGAGCAGCCACCGGCCCTCAGACCTCCCCGCGGCGGCGCAACGCGTCGTAGGCCAGGACCGCGATCACGCTCGGCCCCTCCCGTACCTCACCGGTGAGCACCGCCTCGCGCAGCTCGTCGAAGGGCACCCACAACACCTCGATCTCCGCCTCCTCACCGTGCAGCTCGAAGTCGCCGCGATCGGCATGGGACAGCCCGCGGGCCAAGAAGAGGTGGTGCTGCTCGGAGGAGATGCCGGCGCTGGCGAAGGTGGTGAGCAAGTGCTGCCAGCGGTCCGCCTGCAGCTCGGCCTCCTCCCGCAGCTCGCGGACCGCGGTGTCGAAGGCGTCCTCACCCTCGGTGTCCAGCAGCCCCGCGGGGAACTCGATGAAGTAGGCCCCTCCGGCGTGGCGGTACTGGCGGATGCAGCACACCCGCTCCTCGTCGTCCACGGCCAACACGATCGCCGCACCGGGGTGCTCGAGCACCAGCCGGCCGAAGGTGTCGTCGGGGTGGCCGGGCCGCTGCACGGTGTCCTCGCGCAGCGCGACGATCCACTCGTCACGGTGGATGTCCCGACTCCCGAGCACGGGCCACCCGTGGGGCTCGTCGCGCACCTCGTGGGGGGTGCTCATGCCTCGACGCCGACCGGGCGCGACTCGCGCTCGGCGTCGTCGCGGTCGCCCTGCGGCGCGGAGCCGTCCTCGGCGTCGTGGGTCCAGCGCCGGCGCAGAGCGCTCTCCTCGATCGGGATCTGGAGCTCGCGCTGGCGGTCGATCGCCGCCCCGATCAGCCCGGCGAACAGCGGGTGCGGCCGGGTGGGACGCGAACGCAGCTCGGGGTGGGCCTGAGTGGCCACGTAGTAGGGATGCACGTCCTCGGGCAGCTCGACGTACTCCACGAGGTTGTTGTCCGGGGAGGTGCCGGAGAACACCAGGCCCGTCTCCTCCAGCCGCGCGCGGTAGGCGTTGTTGACCTCGTAGCGGTGCCGGTGGCGCTCCTCGACCCGCGCCTCGCCGTACGCCGCACGCACCACGCTGCCCTCCTTCAGGTCGGCGGGGTAGAGCCCCAGCCGCATGGTGCCGCCAAGGTCACCGGCGCCCTCGACGTAGGCCTCCTGCTCGGCCATGGTCGCGATCACCGGCTCGGGGTTGTCCGGATCGAACTCGGTGGAGCCGGCGTGCTCCAGGCCCGCGACCACCCGGGCGTACTCGATGACCATGCACTGCAGTCCCAGGCAGAGACCCAGCGTCGGGATCTTGTGGGTGCGGGCGTAGGTCAGCGCTCCCAGCTTGCCCTCGATGCCCCTGATCCCGAACCCGCCGGGGACACACACCGCGTCGACCTCGCCGAGCCGGCGGGCGGCGCCCTCGGGGGTGGCGCACTCGTCGGAGGGCACCCAGGTGATGTGGACCCTCGCCTCGTGGGCGAACCCGCCCGCGCGCAACGCCTCGACCACCGAGAGGTACGCGTCGGGGAGGTCGACGTACTTGCCGACCAGCGCCACCGTGACCTCCTCGTTGGGGTGGTGCACCCGCTCGAGGAGCTGGTCCCACAGGGTCCAGTCGACGTCGCGGAAGGGCAGGTTCATCCGCCGCACCAGGTAGGCGTCGAGGCCCTCGCGGTGCAGCACCTTGGGGATGTCGTAGATCGACGGCGCGTCGGCTGCGGTGACCACCGCCTCCTGGTCGACGTCACACATCAGCGAGATCTTGCGCTTGACCGAGTCGGGGATCTCCCGGTCGGCCCGGCACACGATCGCGTCGGGCTGGATGCCGATCGAGCGCAGCGCAGCTACCGAGTGCTGGGTCGGCTTGGTCTTCAGCTCGCCGGACGGCCCGATCCACGGCACCAGCGAGACGTGCAGGAAGAAGACGTTGTCGCGACCGACGTCGTGGCGCACCTGGCGCGCCGCTTCGAGGAACGGCAACGACTCGATGTCACCGACCGTGCCGCCGATCTCGGTGATCACCACATCGACAGGGTCGGTCCCCGCCCCGCCCATGGCCAGGACCCGGTCCTTGATCTCGTTGGTGATGTGCGGGATCACCTGGACGGTGTCACCGAGGTAGTCACCGCGACGCTCCTTGGCGATGACGGTCGAGTAGACCTGGCCGGTGGTCACGTTGGCGATCTGGCTCAGGTCGGTGTCGAGGAACCGCTCGTAGTGGCCGATGTCCAGGTCGGTCTCGGCGCCGTCGTTGGTGACGAAGACCTCGCCGTGCTGGAACGGGTTCATCGTCCCGGGGTCGACGTTGAGGTAGGGGTCGAGCTTCTGCATCGTGACCCTGAGCCCGCGGCTGCGGAGGAGCCGGCCCAGGCTCGAGGCGGTGAGCCCCTTGCCCAGCGAGGAGGCAACGCCGCCGGTGACGAAGACGTGCTTGGTGTGTCCCGCGGGCCTCATCGTCCGATCATCCACGGGATTCGACCCTAGCAACACAACTGGACGAACACGGCCTCAACCACGCGCGGCGCGGGCCACGTCGAGGAGCTCCTGGGCATGGGCCATGGCGGTGTCGGACTCCTCGAGCCCTGCGAGCATCCGGGAGAGCTCCTGCACCCGCCCGGCGTCGTCGAGCTGCTCGAGGCCGGACGTCGTCACGCTGCCGTCGCTGGACTTGCGTACGACGACGTGCTGGTCGGCGAACGCCGCCACCTGCGGCAGGTGCGTGACCACGAGCACCTGCGCTGACCGCGCGAGCGCGGCCAGCCGGCGGCCGATCTCCACGGCGGCCTTGCCACCCACCCCTGCGTCGACCTCGTCGAAGACGAAGGTCGGCACCGGGCGCGTGTCGGCGAGGCTGACCTCGAGGGCCAGCATCACCCGGGAGAGCTCGCCGCCGGACGCACCCTTGTGCAGCGGCCGCGGCTCCGAACCGGTGTTGGCGGCCAGCAGCAGCTCCACGTCGTCGACCCCGGAGGGGCCGAACCGCCAGGTGCTGCCGTCGATCTCCAGTCCCCGCTCGTCCGCGGTGCGGTCCACCCGCACGGTGAGCTGGGCGTGCGGCATCGACAGGGCGTGCAGCTCCTCGGTGACGGCCGCGCCCAGCCGCTGCGCCGCCTCCTCGCGGATCCCGGAGAGCTCCCCGGCCCGGGCCGCCAGGTCCGCACGCAGACGCAGCCGCTCGGTGCGCAGCTCCTCGACCAGCTCCTCGGAGCCGTCCAGGCCGGTCAGCCGTTCGGCGGCCTGCCGGGACCACTCGAGGACCTCGTCCACCGTCTCGCCGTACTTGCGGGTCAGCGCGGTCAGCGCGGCCCGGCGCTCGGAGACCGCCGCCAGCCGCGCCGGGTCGGTCTCGACCGAGGCGGCGTAGGAGGCGACGTCGGCGGCGACGTCGGCCAGCAGGTAGCTCACCTCGGCGACCCGATCGGCCAGCGCGGCCGCCTCGGGGTCGTGCTCGCGGACGCTCTCCAGGGCGCGGCGAGCCGCAGCCACCGCGCCGAGGGCGTCGGGGGAGTCGTTCTCGGTCGAGAGCGCCTCGCGTGCCGTCTCCGCCGCCGCGCGGAGGGTGTCGGCGAAGCCCAGCCGCGACTCCTCGGTGGCCAGCGCCGCGTCCTCGCCCGGCTGCGGCTGCACGGCCTCGACCTCCGCCAGCCCGAGGCGGAGCACGTCGGCCTCGCGGGCGCGCTCCCGGGCGGACCCGAGCACCTCGCGAAGCCTGGCCTCCACCTCCCGCAGCCGGCCGTAGCCCCGGGCGTAGGCCTCCTGCGTCGCGGCGAGCCGTGATCCCGCGAAGGCGTCCAGCGCGCCGCGCTGGGCGTCGGTCTGGAGCAGGCGGTGCTGGTCGGACTGGCCGTGCACCGCCACCAGGCGGTCCGCGACGCGGGCCAGGGCCGCCGCGGGCACCGAGGCGCCGCCCAGGAACGCGCGGGAGCGACCTTCGGCCGAGACCTGCCGGGCGAGCAGCAGCTCCCCGTCCTCGACTTCCCCGCCGTGCTCGTCGGCGATCGCGACGAGGGTGTCGTCGGCCAGCACCACGCCCTCGACCCGCGCGGCCCGGGCTCCGGTGCGGACCGCGCCCGAGTCGGCACGGCCCCCGAGCAGCAGGCCGAGGGCTGTGACCAGCATCGTCTTGCCCGCGCCGGTCTCGCCGGTGATCGCGGTGAACCCCGGGCCGAGCTCGAGCACCGACCGGTCGATGACGCCCAGGGAGTCGATCCGGATCTCCTGGATCATGGCCGTCAGTCCTGCTCGCCGCTCGTCCCGCCGTTGCGGCGACGTCGGGCAGCGCCGCGCCACCCGTCCACCGGCAGCCCGAACTTGGCGACCAGCCGGTCGGTGAAGGGGGCGGCGTGCAGGCGCACGAGCCGCACCGGGAACCGCCCCCGTCGCACCTCGATGCGCGCGCCCGGGGGGAGCTCGACGGTGCGCCGGCCGTCGCACCACAGCACGCCGCCGCTGTGGGAGCGGGCGAGCACCTCCACCGCGAGCACCGACGTGGGCGCGACCACCATGGGCCGGGCGAACAGCGCATGCGCGCTGATCGGCACCATCAGCAGGGCCTCGACGCCCGGCCACACGACCGGGCCACCGGCGCTGAAGTTGTAGGCGGTCGACCCGGTGGGGGTCGCACAGACCACCCCGTCGCAGCCGAACCGGCTCAGCGGGCGGCCATCGACCTCGACGATCACCTCGAGCATGCGCTGGCGTGCCGCCTTCTCCACACTCGCCTCGTTGAGCGCCCAGGTGCTCTGCACGAGCTCCTTGTCGTGGTAGACCTGCACGTCGATCGTCAGTCGCTCCTCGCTGGTGTAGCGGCGGTCGACGATCAGCTCGATCATCTTCTCCACGTCCTCGCTCTCGGCCTCGGCGAGGAAGCCCACGTGGCCCAGGTTGACCCCGAGCAGCGGGATGGAGGTCCCGTGCGTGATCTCGGCGGCGCGGAGGAGGGTGCCGTCACCGCCGATGACCAGGGCGAGCTCGCACTCCGCGGGCCCGGCCTCCTCGACCGGGACGATCTCCGTGCCAGGACCGACCTGCGTGGGGTCGAACCCGAGGTCGCGGGCCTCTTCCTCGACCAGGCGTACGACGAGCCCGTGTGCGACCAGGGAGTTCACCACCTGGCAGGCGACGTCGCGGGCCTCCTGTCGCCCGGTGTGGGCGAGCAGCAGGATGCGGCGGTCGGCGTCGGTCACGTCTCACAGCCTCTCACCCGGGACGGACACCTCCGCGGCTGCCTCGATGTCGGCGGGTCCGATCGCCGGCTCACCGGCCCGCAGCCACAAGAAGAACTCCACGTTGCCCGAGGGGCCGGGCAACGGACTCCGGGCGACGCTGCGGGCCCCCCAGCCGAGCCCGGCAGCGGCCTCGGCCACCGCGGCCACCGCCTCGGCCCGGAGCGCGCGGTCACGCACCACGCCGCCCTTGCCCAGACGCTCCTTGCCGACCTCGAACTGAGGCTTGACCATCAGCACCAGGTCACCGTCGGCGACGGTGATCGCGAGGAGTGCCGGCAGCACCAGCCGCAGCGAGATGAACGACAGGTCGGCGACGACCAGGTCCACCTGGCCGCCCACCGTCTCGACGGTGAGGTCGCGCACGTTCGTGCGGTCCAGGACGCGCACGCGGGGGTCGTTGCGCAGCTGCCAGACCAGCTGCCCGTAGCCGACGTCCACGGCCAGCACCGTGTCCGCCCCGCGGCGCAGCAGCACGTCGGTGAAACCCCCGGTCGAGGCGCCGGCGTCCAGGCAGCGGCGGCCCCCCACCACCAGGCCCTCCGGCTCGAAGGCCTCCAGGGCGCCGAGGAGCTTGTGGGCGCCCCGACTGGCGTAGTCGGGCGCGCCCGGGTCGGGCCGGACGACGAGGTCGGCGTCGGTGGTGACGCCGGTGGCGGGCTTGGTGGCCACGGCGCGGTTCACCGTCACCCGCCCGGCCGCGATCAGGTCAGCGGCGTGCTCGCGCGACCGCGCCAGTCCACGCCGGACCAGCTCGGCGTCCAGCCGCAGCCGCTGCGGGCGGTGCCGATGGCGGGCGGCCACCCGCCGCTAACCGGTGCGCGCGCCGTCGAGCGCGTGGCGCAACGCCTGGTGGGCCTGCTCGAAGACGGCGACATGCTCCTCGACGGGCACGACATCGAGCTGCTCGAGCGTGGCCAGGACCTCGTCGACGTCGGGGACGCCGGTCAGGTGTGTCGCCGCAGCCTCGGGCGCCTCGGGACCGGCCGGGGCCCCGGGCACCTGCGGCATCTCCGGCGTCGTCTCTGCCTCGAAGGGAGCCATGGCGCACAGGCTACCGAGGCGGATGGACGTCTTCGGTGAGGACGGGCTCGCCCGTGTCGTCCAGGTGCGCCCAGGCCGCTGTGGCCACGGCACGCCACCAGTCGGTCACCGCACCGTCGCCGTCGACCAGCAGGCGGGAGTCACGCACCTCGATCCGCCAGCCCTGCACCGCAGGCTGTGGGTCGGCCAGGGCGCTCAGGTCGCCGGCGAGGTACGTCGGGCGACGATCCGGCGTGGCGGCCACCAGCTCGGCCAGGCCGGTGACGCCGGTGAGCACCAGGAGGCTGTCCCACCCCATCCGTCGGGCACCCTCGATGTCGGTGTCCAGCCGGTCACCCACCATCAGGGGCCGGCGACCGCCCACCCGCTCCATCGTCTCCTCCAGCAGGGGCGTCTCGGGCTTCCCGGCGACGCGTGGTTCGCGGCTCGCGTACTCGGCGACCAGCCGGACCAGGGTGCCGTTGCCCGGGCCGAGTCCACGCGCGGTGGGGATGGTGGTGTCGGTGTTCGTGGCCACCCACGGCAGTCCCTCGCGCACGTAGATCGCGCCGTCGACGACCTGGCGCCACGGCAGGTCCGGGCCGTAGCCCTGGGCAACGGCGGCCACGCCGTCCTGCGGCGTCGCCACCGGCTCGAGACCACGCTCGCGAAGCGCCTCCTCCAGCCCCCGACCGCCGATCACGAAGACCCGACTGCCGGCCTCGAGATCGTCGGCGAGCAGGTGCGCCGCTGCCTGCGCACTGGTTACGACGTCCTCGTCGCGGGCCTCCACCCCGAGGCTGCGCAGGTGGCCACCGACGGTCTCCGGGGTGCGGGCGGCGTTGTTGGTGATGAAGGCCAGGTGGGTGCCTCCCGCCTGCGCGGCGTTCAGCGCCTCGGCCGCGCCGGATACGGCCTCCTCGCCGACGTAGACCACCCCGTCGAGGTCGAGCACGAGCACGTCGTAGGCGTCTTGGAGCGGATCCGCGCAGGTGCCCAGCACCTCAGGCATCAGCGCCCGGGGACCTCTCCAGCTGCGCAGCGCGCGCAGCGGCGTCGGTGACCTCGTGGCTGTCCACGGCCTCGGTGCGGTGGAACCAGGTCAGCGCGTCCTGGGGACGCCCCGCCTGCAGCAGGGCATCGGCATAGGCGTAACGCAGCCGGGCCACCCATGGGTCGCGGGACTTCGAGAGCAGTGGCGCCGACTCCAGGGTCCGCAGTGCCGCGTCGAGCTCACCTCGGTCCCGGCGGGCGCCCGCCTCGACGATGGTCAGCTCGGCCTGGAGGGGAGGCGCCATCTTGTCCCTCGGCGCGTTCCGAGCCTCGGCGAGCGCCCGGTCGGGCCGCCCCAGGGCGCGCTCGCAGTCGGCGATCATCGCGGCGTAGTCCTGGGCACCGTTCATCCGGCGGGCCGCCTTCAGCTCCGCCAGCGCCTCGGTGAACTCCCCGGCGGCGTACGCCGCCTCGCCGACGGCCTCCCGGACCACCGCGAGCCGTCCCGCGCGGGCGCGGGCCGCCAAGGTGTGCTCGTAGGCCGTCCGGGGGTCGGACTCGACGACCAGTCCGGCGGCCACCAGGTGCCGCGCCACGCGCAGCGCCAGCTTGTCCGGCAGGCCCTTGAGCTGGGCGAGCACCCAGCGATCGAGCTCGCGTCCGGTGATCTCCTCGGGGATCGGTGGACCGTCATAGCGCTGCTGGGCGGAGGTGCGCTCGGTGGCTTCCTCCTCGCGGCGGTCGGGACGGCGAGCGCGGGGACCGCCGCCGCGCCGGTCCGGCCCGGAGACGCCCGCACGGCCGGCCTGCGCACCGCGGGCACGGTGGTGGCCACCGGCCGCGGGACCGGGACGGCGTGGGCGCTTCTCGGCCACGGCAACCTCCGGTGAGATAGATGGGTGCGGAAATGACTGTGGGCCACCCGAAGGTGGCCCACAGCGAAAGTATGTCCGGCGACGTCCTACTCTCCCACGACCTCCCGGTCGCAGTACCATCGGCGCTGAAGGGCTTGACTTCCGGGTTCGGAATGGGACCGGGTATTTCCCCTTCGCTATGGCCGCCGAAACTCTATGGAGTTGGGTGGTGAGCCTTCGAGCTCAACAGGCTCCCGACCGTAACTCGGGAACCACACAGTGGACGCGCAACATCTTTGAGGGACAAGCCCTCGGCCTATTAGTACCGGTCGGCTGGGCATTGCTGCTGTACACCTCCGGCCTATCAACCCAGTCGTCTACTGGGGGCCTTACCCGGTTACCCGGTGGGAAACCTCATCTTGAAACGTGCTTCCCGCTTAGATGCTTTCAGCGGTTATCACTTCCGAACGTAGCTAACCAGCCGTGCTCTTGGCAGAACAACTGGCACACCAGAGGTTCGTCCATCCCGGTCCTCTCGTACTAGGGACAGCCTTTCTCAAGTTTCCTGCGCGCGCGGCGGATAGGGACCGAACTGTCTCACGACGTTCTAAACCCAGCTCGCGTGCCGCTTTAATGGGCGAACAGCCCAACCCTTGGGACCTACTCCAGCCCCAGGATGCGACGAGCCGACATCGAGGTGCCAAACCATCCCGTCGATATGGACTCTTGGGGAAGATCAGCCTGTTATCCCCGGGGTACCTTTTATCCGTTGAGCGACGCCGCTTCCACATGCCAGCGCCGGATCACTAGTTCCGACTTTCGTCCCTGCTCGAGGTGTCACTCTCACAGTCAAGCTCCCTTGTGCACTTACACTCGAAACCTGATTGCCAACCAGGCTGAGGGAACCTTTGAGCGCCTCCGTTACTCTTTAGGAGGCAACCGCCCCAGTTAAACTACCCACCAGGCACTGTCCCTGATCCGGATAACGGACCTAGGTTAGACATCTAGTACGACCAGAGTGGTATTTCAACGTTGGCTCCACTCGAACTGGCGTCCGAGTTTCACAGCCTCCCACCTATCCTACACAAGCCGAACCAAACACCAATACCAAGTTGTAGTAAAGGTCCCGGGGTCTTTCCGTCCTGCCGCGCGTAACGAGCATCTTTACTCGTAGTGCAATTTCGCCGAGTCCATGGTTGAGACAGCGCCCAAGTCGTTACTCCATTCGTGCAGGTCGGAACTTACCCGACAAGGAATTTCGCTACCTTAGGATGGTTATAGTTACCACCGCCGTTTACTGGGGCTTAAGTTCTGCGCTTCGCTCAGATGAGCTAACACGTCCCCTTAACCTTCCAGCACCGGGCAGGAGTCAGTCCGTATACCTCGTCTTACGACTTCGCACGGACCTGTGTTTTTAGTAAACAGTCGCTTGGGCCTGGTCTCTGCGGCCATCACCGCTTTGCACCGCAAGGGTGCTCACGGATCCGGCCCCCCTTCTCCCGAAGTTACGGGGGCATTTTGCCGAGTTCCTTAACCATGGTTCACTCGATCGCCTCGGTATTCTCTACCTGATCACCTGAGTCGGTTTGGGGTACGGGCGGCGCACAGCTCGCTAGAGGTTTTTCTCGACAGCATGGGATCATCCACTTCGTCCATACGGACTCCCCTTGAGGTCTCAGGCATGTGCAACGCGGATTTGCCTACGTTGCGCCCTACACCCTTGGCCGTGGTCAACCATCGCCACGGTTGGACTGCCCTCCTGTGTCACCCCATCGCTTGACTACTACCGGTTTGGGTCGTGCGCTCCACCCAGATCGCCCCGAAGGGTCCACTGGGTTTCGGGCACTTAGCATCACCGGGTTCGTCAGGGGCGCTGTTTTGCCGGTACGGGAATATCAACCCGTTGTCCATCGACTACGCCTGTCGGCCTCGCCTTAGGTCCCGACTTACCCAGGGCAGATTAGCTTGACCCTGGAACCCTTGATCATTCGGCGGAAGAGTTTCTCACTCTTCTTTCGCTACTCATGCCTGCATTCTCACTCGCGTGGCCTCCACGACTGGATCACTCCGCCGCTTCACTGCCCACACGACGCTCCCCTACCCATCCATGCACCTGGACCCACAGGCGAACCTGTTGGCCTGGTTGACGCATGAATGCCATAGCTTCGGCGGATGACTTGAGCCCCGCTACATTGTCGGCGCGAAATCACTTGACCAGTGAGCTATTACGCACTCTTTCAAGGGTGGCTGCTTCTAAGCCAACCTCCTGGTTGTCTCTGCGACTTCACATCCTTTTCCACTTAGTCACCGCTTGGGGGCCTTAGCTGATGGTCTGGGCTGTTTCCCTTTCGACTACGGAGCTTATCCCCCGCAGTCTCACTGCTGCGCTCTCACTTCCCGGCATTCGGAGTTTGGTTGATTTCGGTAAGCTTGTGGGCCCCCTAGACCATCCAGTGCTCTACCTCCGGAAAGAAACACGCAACGCTGCACCTAAATGCATTTCGGGGAGAACCAGCTATCACGAAGTTTGATTGGCCTTTCACCCCTATCCACAGGTCATCCCCTCAGTTTTCAACCTAAGTGGGTTCGGTCCTCCACGCGGTCTTACCCGCGCTTCAACCTGCCCATGGATAGATCACTTCGCTTCGGGTCTTGGTCGTGCCACTGCATCGCCCTGTTAGGACTCGCTTTCGCTACGGCTTCCCCACACGGGTTAACCTCGCGACACAACGCAAACTCGCAGGCTCATTCTTCAAAAGGCACGCCGTCACCAGCCACAAGGGCCGGCTCCGACGGATTGTAGGCACACGGTTTCAGGTACTATTTCACTCCCCGCCAGGGGTACTTTTCACCTTTCCCTCACGGTACTTGTCCGCTATCGGTCACCAAGGAGTATTTAGGCTTAACGGGTGGTCCCGCCAGATTCACACGGAATTTCAGGGGTTCCGTGTTACTTGGGGTGACGCTCCAGAGCCATCGTCTTACGTGTACGGGGGTATCACCCTCTACGCCGGGACTTTCCAGTCCGCTTCGACTTCAACGATGGTTTCTTACTCTGTGCTGGTTCGGCAGAACCAGCTGAACGGCCCCACAACCCCTACTGCGCAACGCCTGCCGGCTCTCACACGCAATAGGTTTAGCCTGTTCCGATTTCGCTCGCCACTACTCTCGGAATCACTGTTGTTTTCTCTTCCTACCGGTACTGAGATGTTTCACTTCCCGGTGTTCCCTCCAACTGCCCTATGTGTTCAGGCAGAGGTAACTGGACATGACTCCAGCTGGGTTTCCCCATTCGGAAATCCCCGGATCAACGCTCGGTTGCCAACTTCCCGGGGCTTATCG
>CAWGZB010000005.1:125000-1569024 GCA_963827025.1 uncultured Actinomycetota bacterium
AACGCCTCCACCAGCTCGGCACGCAGCTCGCCCAGCGCCCGGTGCACTCCCTCCTCCCCGCCGGCAGCCAGGGCGTGGAACAGCGGCCGGCCCACGAACACCCCGTCCGCTCCGAGCCCCAGGGCGAGCATCGCGTGCAGCCCCGAACGGAGCCCGCCGTCGACGTACACCTCGGCGCGCTCTCCGACCGCACCACGCACCTCCTGCACGCACCATGCGGTGGCCACGGCCTGGTCCAGCTGGCGGCCGCCGTGGTTGGACACCCACACTCCGGCGGCGCCCGCGTCGACGCAGGTGCGCGCGTCGTCTGGCCGCAGCACGCCCTTCACGACCACCGGGAGTCCGGTCACCTGCCCCAGCCAGGCGATGTCCTCGGGTCCCAGGTCCATGGCCTTCGCCCGTGCCTCCGGGTGCGGCCCGGTGCCGGAAGCACCGAGGTTGGCCCCGAGCCATTCGCGTTCGACCAGCTCCCAGACGCCGGGCCCTTCGAGCAGCGGGTACCGGGCGGCCACCACCGGAGTGTCCACCGTCAGCACCACCGCGGAGGCGCCCGAGGCCACCGCGGCGTCCAGCAGGGGTCCGGCCTCCCCCCGCTCGGGGGTGAGGTACACCTGCAGCCACCACGTCGCGCCGCTCGCGGCGATGTCGGCGAAGGTGCGCCCGGCGTTGCTGGAGACCACCAGGACGACGCCTGACCGTGCCGCGGCGCGGGCCATGGCGACCTCGCCCTCCGGGTGCGCGGCGCGCTGCAAGGTCATCGGCGCGATCCCGATCGGGACCTGCGCGCGCCGGCCCAGCACGTCGCCGGAGAGCTGGACCTCGCGCACGTCGCGCAGCACCCGCGGCAGCACCCGCAGCGAGCGCCAGGCCGCCACCGCCTCGTGCAGCGAGACCTCGTCGCGGGCGCCCTCCTGGACGTAGCGGAAGACCGCCGGGGGCAGGGCCTGCTCGGCCAGGTGCTCGACCTCGTCGAGCCAGCGCCTGCGCAGGTCCGGCAGCACGGTCAGTCCACGCGCACGCCGGCGAGGTGCTTCTTCCCCCGACGGAGCACCAGCCAGCCGCCGGGAAGGACGTCCTCCGGGCCGGGCACCAGGTCGGTGTCGGTGATCCGTTGGTTGTTCAGGTAGGCGCCGCCCTCGGCGATCGTCCGCCTCGCCTCGCCCTTGCTCCGCACCAGGCCGCAGGCGACCAGCAGGTCGACCACGGCTGTCCCCGGCGGTGCATGTGCCGAGCCCGCCTCCTGCAGCGCGGCGGTGAGGGTCTCCTCCCGGAGCTCTCCGAGCTCGCCGGCGCCGAACAACGCGGCCGCCGCGGCCTTGGCCGCCACCGTCTCGGCGGCGCCGTGCACCTCGGTCGTCACCGCGTCGGCGAGGGCCTTCTGCCCGGCGCGCAGGAAGGGCTTCTCCCGGGTCTGCTGCTCCAGCGCCTCGATCTCCTCGCGGGAGAGGAAGGTGAAGATGCGCAGCAGCTCACCGACCTTCTCGTCCTCGACGTTGAGCCAGAACTGGTGGAAGGCGTAGGGCGAGAGCATCTCCGCGTCGAGCCACAGTGCCCCGCCTTCGGTCTTGCCGTACTTGGTGCCGTCGGCCCTGGTGACCAGCGGGGTCGCGAACGCGTGCGCCTTGTCCCCCGTCACGCGGCGGATCAGATCGACCCCAGCGGTGAGGTTGCCCCACTGGTCGCTGCCGCCGAACTGCAGGCGCACCCCGTGGTCGCGGAAGAGGTTGAGGAAGTCCATGGACTGGAGCAGGACGTAGCTGAACTCGGTGTAGCTGATCCCCTCCTCGAGCCGCTGGCGCACCACCTCGCGGCCGAGCATCCGGTTGACCGGGAAGTGCTTGCCGATGTCGCGCAGGAAGTCGATCGTGGAGAGGCTCGCGGTCCAGTCGTAGTTGTTGACCATCGTCGCCGCCGTGGGCCCGGTGAAGTCCAGGAACGGCTCGATCTGCTTCTGGACCTTGTGCACCCACCCCTTGACGGTGTCCAGCGAGTTGAGGGTGCGCTCGCCGGACTCGCGCGGGTCGCCGATCATCCCGGTCGCCCCGCCGACCAACGCGTACGGCGTGTGCCCGGCCAGCTGGAGCCGTTTGGCGGTCAGGATCTGGACGAGGTTGCCCATGTGCAGGCTCGGTGCCGTCGGGTCGAACCCCACGTAGAAGCGCACGCTGCCCTCGAGCAGCGCTGCCCGCAGGGCATCGAGATCGGTCGAGTGAGCGACCAGGCCACGCCACTCGAGGTCGGCGAGCAGCCCGGGATCAGTGGTCACGCCGGCCACTGCGGATCTCGCCCCGCCATGCCGAGGGCGCGCGCGAAGTCGGGCGCGTCCTCCGGGACCTCGACCTCGGCACCGAAGGCGCCGTGCTGACGGCCGTTGGCGCCGATCGCCTCCATGATCTCCCGGGCCCGCGCCGCCGCGTCGTCGTCGTACTGCACGTCCTGACCGCTCCCGCGGGCGAGGTCCCAGCCGTGCAGCATCACCTCGACCAGCCCCATGTCCCCGACCAGGGCGCGCGGCATCGCGCCGTCCATCGCCTCGCCCTCCCAGGCCTCGGCCGGATACCACGCCGCGGCAAAGCTGGTGAGGAGGTCGCTGAGGTCGTGCCGCCACTCCTCGCTCATGTGCTCGCCGCCGGTGCCCCACGGGTCGTCGGGGTCGAGCGACTCCCCGGCCCCCACCCGGCGCATGGCGTCGACCGTGCCGAGCAGGTGGTTGACCAGGCGCCGCACGCTCCAGTCACCACAGGGAGTCGGCTCGTCGAGCCCGTCCTGGCGCACCCCCTGGATCACCGGCTGCAGGCTGGCGACGACGCTGTACAGGTGCTCGCGTGTGGACATCTAGACCTCCCGGGCCGGTTTCGAGGCTCACCCTAGCGAGATGATCCTTTCCCCACGGCGGCGGTGGGATGCGGTTAGCGTCGGTTCGTGCTTGTGGCGGTCGAGGTCCCGGTCGTGCGTCGCCGGGCCATCCCCCTGGTGGCCGCGGCAGCGCTGGTCGTCGCGGCCCTGATCGGACCGCCGGCGCCTGCGCAGGCCTCCCGGCTCGACCTGCACCGCGGGTCCCGCGGCGCCGTGGTGAAGACCCTGGAGAAGCGGTTGCACACCCTGCGCCTACTGCCGCGCCGCGCCGTGAACCGGCGCTTCACCACGCGGACCACCCGTGCGGTCCGCGCGTTCCAGCGCAGCCACGAGCTGCTGGTCACCGGCCGGGTCCGCAACCCGGACTGGGACGCCATCGCCGCCGCGGTGCAGCCACCGGCTCCGGCACCGCCCCCACCTGTCCTCTGGACCGCGCCTGCCTGGGCGGCGCCCAGGGTGGTGGGGCACCGTGGCACCGGCATCGGCTCGCCGCCGGAGAACTCGGTGGCCGCGTGGTCCCTGGCAGCCTCCACCGCAGACGTGCTGGATGTCGACGTCAGGTGGACCGCCGACCGTCAGATGCTGGTCATCCACGACGCGAGACTGGACCGGACGACGAACTGTTCGGGCGAGGTGGCCACGTGGACCGCCCAGGCCATCGCCGACTCCTGCCGGTTGGGCGACGGCAGCCCGGTGCCCACCTTCGCCGACGCCGTCGGCTTCGCCCGGGACCAGGGCATGTCCATCGCACCCGAGATCAAGACCTCGGACCTGGGCTCGACCGAGCTCGCCGACTTCGTGGCGGTGCTGCACTCCCGGGACATGGACGCACGCGCGTTCGTGCAGTCGTTCCTGCCGGAGTACTTCTCGACCCTGACGGGACTCGACCCGGCCCTGCGCCTGGTCTACCTGACGGGCGGCACCACCGTGCCCGGCACCGAGACCGTCGAGGCCGCGGGCGCACAGGTCGTGGGCGCAAAGCTGGGGACGGTCGACGCAGCGCAGGTCGCGGCGTGGCAGCAGGCCGGTCTGGAGGTGTGGCTCTGGACCTCCCGCGACCTGGCGGCGCTCCAGGAGACCTGGAGCCTGCACGCCGATGCGGCGGTCACCGACCTCCCGGCCGAGGCGCGGTCCCTCTACGGCGCACGGCGCTGAACCGCCGAGGGGTGGGGCTTGGCCGCCACGTAGCGGCTGACGGTGGGCTCGTCGCGCAACCAGAACCGCCAGGGGCGCTCGGCCGCATGGCGGAGGCCGACGCGCGGCCCGCAGCCGAACTCGGCCGAGGGGGTCCCCAGCTCCAGGTGGTCGGAGAGGTCCAGGCCGTTGTGCGAGCGGTCCAGGGCCAGGGCCCGGCAGAGCCGCCCCGGGCCCCGGGCGAGGTCGCGGTCACTGGACCCACCTCGGCGCTGCCGGGCGAGGTCGAGGCCGTCGATGACCTCCCCCGCGCGCAGCAGCACCGCGCCGGCCCGTCCCTCGGGGCCGCAGGAGACGTTGCAGCAGTGGTGCATCCCGTAGGTGAAGTAGACGTAGAGCCGGCCCGGCGGGCCGAACATCACCTCGTTGCGGGCGGTCATCCCCCGGAAGGCGTGGGAGCCGGGATCGTCCGCCCCGTCGTACGCCTCCACCTCGGTGATCCGCACGGTCACGCCCGCATGGGTCAAGCGTGCGCCCAGCAAGCGTGGTGCCGCCTCGAGCACGGGCCCGGCGAGGACCCCGGCGAGGTCAGCCACCGTCCACCCAGACGCGCAGCTCCGCCACGGTGTCGCGCAGCTCCGCGAGCTGCTCGGCCACCCGGGCCGGCGCGGTGCCGCCGCGGGCGTCGCGAGAGGCCACCGACCCCTCGGCGGTGAGCACGCTGCGCACCTCCGGGGTCAGCCGCGGGTCGATCGCGGCGAGGTCGTCGTCCTCCAGCTCCTCCAGCTCCAGGCCACGCTCCTCGCAGGTGCGCACGCAGGCGCCGGCGAGCTCGTGGGCCTCGCGGAACGGCACCCCCTGACGGACCAGCCACTCCGCCACGTCGGTGGCCAGGGAGAAGCCCTGCGGTGCGAGCTCGGCCATCCTGCGGGTGTCGAACCGCAGCGTCGCCACCTGACCGGTGAAGGCGGGAAGGAGCACCTCGAGGGTGTCGACCGAGTCGAAGACCGGCTCCTTGTCCTCCTGCAGGTCGCGGTTGTAGGCGAGCGGCAGCGCCTTGAGCGTGGCGAGCAGGCCGGTCAGGTTGCCGATCAGGCGGCCCGCCTTGCCACGGGCCAGCTCGGAGATGTCGGGGTTCTTCTTCTGCGGCATGATGCTCGAGCCGGTTGACCAGGCGTCGTCGAGGCGGACGAAGCCGAACTCCCGCGTTGCCCAGAGGATGATCTCCTCCGCCTGCCGGCTGACGTCGACGCCCACCATGGCCAGCACGAACGCCAGCTCGGCGACGAAGTCACGCGCCGCGGTGCCGTCGATCGAGTTGGCGCTGGAGCCGGTGAAGCCCAGGTCCCGCGCGACCGCCTCCGGGTCCAGGCCGAGGCTGGACCCGGCGAGTGCACCGGCACCGTACGGCGAGTCCGCCGCGACGCGGACGTCCCAGTCCCGCAGCCGGCCGACGTCGCGGACCAGCGGCCAGGCATGCGCCATCAGGTGGTGGCCGAGCAGGACCGGCTGGGCGTGCTGGAGGTGGGTGCGGCCCGGCACGATCGCGTCCGGGTGCGCCGCCGCGTGGTCGGCCAGCACCTCGACCAGGTCGAGCAGCATCGCGGCCACGGTGCGAGCGTGGTCGCGCAGGAAGAGCTTGAACAGGGTGGCGATCTGGTCGTTGCGGCTCCGGCCCGCACGGAGCTTGCCGCCCAGGTCGGGGCCCACGACGTCGACCAGGGCCGCCTCGAGGGCGCCGTGCACGTCCTCGTCGTGCGGTTGCGGCCGCAGCTCGCCGGTCTCGATCCGACGGTCGAGCTCCTCGAGGCCCTGCAGCAGCCGGCGCAGCTCGTCCTCGTCGAGCAGCCCGGCCCGGTGCAGCACCCGTGCATGGGCCCGCGAGCCGGCGATGTCGTAGGGCGCCAGCCGCCAGTCGAAGTGGGTGCTGCGCGAGAGCGCCTCGAGCTCCGGGCTCGGACCACCCGCGAACCGCCCGCCCCAGAGCCTCCCGGCCCCGGTCGTGCCGCCACTCGTCTCGCTCATGTGGTCCTCTCCTTTCCCCATGTAACGCGGGGTTATGGATGCTGAGTGCTTCCCCGGGGAGGCACTCAGCATCAACAACCCCGCGTTACATCGAGCGTGGTCAGTCGGTGCCCATCTCCATCGCGACGTGGTCGAGGGCTGCGTCGCCGGCGTCGCCCTCGGCCGCAGGGTTGCTGGCGATCCGGTCGGCGCCACCGGGCTCGAGCTCGCCGTACAAGGTGCCGTGCTCGACCAGGACCTGACCCTGGTCCAGCGGCTGCGCGGCGTAGAGCTCGAGCTTGGCGCGCGAGTCGGCGATGTCGAGGTTGCGCATGGTGAGCTGGCCGATCCGGTCGGTGGGGCCGAACGCGGCGTGCTCGGTGCGCTCCATCGACAGCTTGTCGGGGTGGTAGGAGAACGCCGACCCCTCGGTACGCAGGATCGAGTAGTCCTCGCCACGGCGCAGGCGCAGCGTCACCTCACCGGAGACCACCGAGGCGATCCAGCGCTGGATCGACTCGCGCATCATCAGCGCCTGGGGGTCAAGCCACCGGCCCTCGTAGAGCAGGCGGCCGAGCCGACGGCCCTCGAGGTGGTAGCTGGCGATGGTGTCCTCGTTGTGCACCGCATTGAGCAGCCGCTCGTAGGCGATCCACAGCAACGCCATCCCCGGAGCCTCGTAGATGCCGCGCGACTTGGCCTCGATGATGCGGTTCTCGATCTGGTCGGACATGCCCAGGCCGTGCCGGCCACCGATGGCGTTGGCCTCGTGCACCAGCGCGACCGGGTCGTCGAACGGCTTGCCGTTGATCGAGACCGGCCGCCCCTGGTCGAACCCGACCGTGACCTCCTCCGGCTCGATCTCCACGGCCGGGTCCCAGAACTTCACACCCATGATCGGCTCGACGGTCTCCAGCGAGACGTCGAGGTGCTCCAACGTCTTCGCCTCGTGGGTGGCGCCCCAGATGTTCGCGTCGGTGGAGTATGCCTTCTCCTCGCTGTCCCGGTAGGGCAGGTCGTGCGCCGTCAGCCACTGGCTCATCTCGGCACGGCCCCCGAGCTCGGCGACGAACTCGGCGTCCAGCCAGGGCTTGTAGATGCGCAGCTCGGGGTTGGCCAGCAGGCCGTAGCGGTAGAAGCGCTCGATGTCGTTGCCCTTGAACGTCGAGCCGTCGCCCCAGATGTCGACGCCGTCGGCGTGCATCGCCCGGACCAGCATCGTCCCGGTCACCGCGCGGCCGAGCGGGGTGGTGTTGAAGTAGACGCGCCCGCCGGAGCGGATGTGGAACGCGCCGCACGCGATCGCGGCGAACCCCTCCTCGACCAGCTGGGTCTTGCAGTCGACGAGCCGGGACAGCTCGGCGCCGTAGTCCGAGGCGCGATCCGGGACGCGGGCGATGTGGGGCTCGTCGTACTGGCCGATGTCGGCGGTGTAGGTGCACGGTACGGCGCCCTTGTCGCGCATCCAGGCGACCGCGACGGAGGTGTCGAGGCCCCCGGAGAACGCGATGCCGACGCGCTCACCGGTGGGCAGTGCGGTGAGGACCTTGCTCACTTAGGCTTCCTTCGCTGTCTCAGGGTCGGTGGGTGTGGTGACCGCGTCGGGGCGAGAGCCGTTGCGGTGCGGGTCGTAGCGATTCGCCAGGTCGAGGAATCGTCGCTCCAGCACGGCGCCCCCGGCCGGGTCGCGGGCGATCACCAGCACGGTGTCGTCGCCGGCCAGGCAGCCGAGCACATCCTCGATCTCGGCCTTGTCCAAGGACGAGGCGAGGAAGTTCGCCGCCCCCGGAGGAGTGCGCAGCACGACCATGTTGGCCGAGGACTCCGCGGCGACCAGCAGCTCGCCGCACAGGCGCGCGAGGCGGGCCTCGCTGGCGGCGGACTGCCGGGCCACGAGCGGCGTGCGGTCGCCCCCCTCCCCCGGCACGGCGTAGACCAGGGCGCCGCTGGGGGCCCGCACCTTGACCGCGTCCAGCTCGACCAGGTCCCGCGAGAGCGTGGCCTGGGTGACGTGCACGCCGTCGGCGTGCAGCCGCTCGGCCAGCTCGGTCTGGGAGCGGACCTCGCCGCTGCCCAGCACCTCGATGATGCGCTGCTGGCGTGCGCTCTTGGTCACCGGGATGTTGGTCATCGCCCCTCCAGCAGGACGGTCATGAGTGCCTTCTGGGCATGTCGGCGGTTCTCCGCCTCGTCCCACACCACGCTGCGCGGACCGTCGATCACCTCCGCGGTGATCTCCTTGCCCCGGTACGCCGGGAGACAGTGCAGGGCGATCGCCTCGGGAGCCGCCAGCCCCAGCAGCCGCGCATTGAGCTGCCAGCGCCCGAACAGCGCCTCGGTCCGCGCGGTCGCCTCGCCCTCGCGGCCCATCGAGACCCAGGTGTCGGTGGCCACGGCGTCGGCGCCGGCCACGGCGTCCTCGGGGTCGGCCACGAACTCCGCGGAGCCGCCACTGCGGGTCGCGAGCTCCTGCGCCCGGGCGAGCACGTCGGCGGCGGGTTGGTAGCCGTCGGGACCGCTGACCCGCACGTGCATGCCGGCCAGAGCGCCGGAGAGCAGCAGGCTGTGGGCCACGTTGCAGGCCGCATCCCCCAGGAAGGTCAGGGTGCGGCCGGGGAGGTCGCCGACGTGCTCGGAGATGGTGAGCAGGTCCGCGAGCGCCTGGCAGGGGTGGAACTCGTCGGTGAGGGCGTTGACCACCGGGACGCCGGCGTGGGCGGCCATCTCCACCACGCGGGACTGCTCGAACGTGCGCCACACGACCATCGCGGACTGGCGGCCCAGCACCCGGGCCGTGTCGGCGATCGACTCACGCTCCCCGATCTTCGCCAGCGCGACGTCGAGGATCATCGGGAAGCCGCCCAGCTCGGTGATGCCGGCGGCGAAGGAGGACTGGGTGCGCAACGTCGGCTTGTCGAACAGCACCGCCACCGACCGGGGCCCGGCGAGCGGCTGAGCGGCGTACGGGTCCTTCTTCAACGCCGCTGCGAGGTCCAGCACCTCGACGAGCTCCTCCGGGGTGAGGTCGTCGTCGCGGAGGTAGTGACGGGTCGTGCTCATGGCGACGTCCGGTACGCCGTGTCGAGGATGCCCGGCCAGGCCGCGACGAACGACTCCGCCTGCGCGGCGGTGAGCACCAACGGCGGCGCGAGACGGACCCGCTCGGGAGTCGGGTTGTTGACGATGAAGCCCGCCGCCAGCGCCGCGGTGAAGACCTGGGCCGCGACCGGCTCGGTCAGGTCGACGCCGACCAGCAGGCCCGCGTCGCGCACCTCGCGGACACGGTCGTCGGCTCCGAGTCCCTCACGCAGCTGCTCGCCGCGCGCCGTGGCGTTCTGGAGCAGGCCCTCCTTCTCGATCGTGTCGATCACCGCGAGCGCCGCCGCCGCGGCGACGGGGTTGCCGCCGAAGGTGGTGCCGTGGTTGCCCGGCTCGAGGAGGTCGGCGGCTGCGCCGGTGGCCAGGCAGGCACCGATCGGGTAGCCGCCGGCCAGGCCCTTGGCGAGCGTCACGATGTCCGCGGCGCCCGGCAGCTCGTCGGCCAGGGCGGGGTTCTGGTGGGCGAACCAGGCGCCGGTCCGGCCGATGCCGGTCTGCACCTCGTCGAGCCAGAGCAGCGCGCCCCGGGCAGCGGTGATCTCGCGCGCTCGGGCGAGGTAGTCGCGCGGCGGGAGGACCACGCCCGCCTCGCCCTGCACCGGCTCCAGCACCACGGCTGCGGTCTCCTCGGTGACCGCGGCGGCGAGCGCGTCGGCGTCGCCGTACGGCACGAAGGTGACGCCGCCGGGCAGCGGCTCGAACGGCTCGCGGTAGGCCGCCTTGGAGGTCAACGCCAGCGAACCCATCGTGCGTCCGTGGAAGGCGCCCTCGGTGGCGACGACCTGGGTGCGGCCGGTGCGGCGGGTGAGCTTCAGCGCCGCCTCGTTGGCCTCGGCGCCGGAGTTGGCGAAGAAGACCTTGCCGCGGCTCCCGAGCAGCTCCAGCAGCCGTTCGGCGAGCCGGACCTGCGGCTCGGTGGCGAAGAAGTTCGAGACGTGGCCCAGCGTCTGCAGCTGGTGCGTGATCGCCCCGACCAGCGCGGGGTGCGCGTGGCCCAGGCAGTTGACCGCGATGCCGCCGAGCAGGTCGAGGTACTCCTTGCCGTCCTCGTCGCGGACGACGGCGCCCTCGCCGGAGACGAGGACCAGCTTCGGCGGGCCGAAGGTGTTCATCAGCGCGTCGGCGTAGCGCGTCCGCAGATCGGTGCGGCCGGTTTGGTCGGTCACGTCGAACCCTTCCCGGCCCGGCCGTAGGCCTTGCGCAGCCTGGTCTCGACCCCGGGCAGCACCTGGGTGCCGACGCCCTCGTCGGTGAACAGCTCGAGCAGGACGGCGTGCGGCTCCCGACCGTCGACGACGGTGGCGCGGGGCACGCCGCCGGTGATGGCGTCGTAGCAGGCCTGCATCTTCGGCACCATGCCGCTGGCCAGGCTCGGCATCAGCTCGGCGAGGGACTCGGGGCTGATCTCCTGGATCACGTCGTCGCTGTCCGGCCAGTCGCGGTAGAGGCCCTCCACGTCGGTGAGCACCAGGAGCTTCTCGGCCTTCAGGGCCACCGCCAGCGCCGCGGCCGCGGTGTCGGCGTTGACGTTGTGGACCAGGCCCGCCTCGTCCGGGGCCACGCTGGAGATCACCGGGATGCGACCCGCCTCGACCAGGTCCTCCACCGCCTCCGGGCGCACCCGGGACACCTCGCCCACGAGTCCGAGGTCGACCTCCTCGCCGTCGACCACGGTGTTGGCCGGCTTGGCGGTGAACAGCCCGGCGTCCTCACCGGAGAGTCCGACCGCGATGTGCCCGTGCTGGTTGATCAGCCCGACCAGCTCGCGCTGGACCTGGCCCACCAGCACCATCCGGACCACGTCCATGGCCTCCGGAGTCGTCACCCGCAGGCCGCCGCGGAACTCGGTCTCGATGCCGAGCTTGTCCAGCATGCTGGAGATCTGCGGCCCGCCGCCGTGCACGACCACCGGCTTGAAGCCGGCGAAGCGCAGGAACGCGATGTCCTCGGCGAAGGCCTGCTTGAGCTGGTCGTCGACCATGGCGTTGCCGCCGTACTTCACCACCACGACCTTGCCGTGGTAGCGCATCAGCCAGGGCAGGGCGCCGGCGAGCGTGGTGGCGGAGGGGCTCTGGTTCACAGGAATGTTCTTCATGAGGAGTACGCGCTGTTCTCGTGGACGTAGGCGTGGGTCAGGTCGTTGGTCCAGACGGTCGCCTGGGCGTCGCCGGACTTCAGGTCGATGGTCACGGTCACCTCGCGCGGTCGGAGATCGACGCCGGCAGGGTCCTCGTCCGGCGTGGACTGCCGACAGACCCACACGTCGTTGATGGCCACGTCGAGGTCCGCGGGGTCGAAGGCGGCCCGGGTCGTGCCGATGCTGGCCAGCACCCGCCCCCAGTTGGGGTCCTTGCCGAAGATCGCGGCCTTGAACAGGTTGCTGCGGGCCACGCTGCGGGCGACCTCGACGGCCTCGTCCTCGCTCGCCGCGTGGCGCACGGTGATCGCGACCTCGTGGTCGGCACCCTCCGCGTCGCGGAGCAGCTGCATCGCCAGGTCGGTGCAGGCCTCGGTCAGGGCCTCGGTCAGCTCCGCCGGCGTCGGCGCCACCTCACTGGCGCCGCTGGCCAGCACCGTGACGGTGTCGTTGGTGGACATGCACCCGTCGGAGTCGAGCCGGTCGAAGCTCACCCGGGTCGCAGCGCGCAGCGCGGTGTCGAGCGCGTCGGCGTCGGCCTCTGCATCCGTGGTGAGCACCACGAGCATCGTGGCCAGCTGCGGGGCCAGCATCCCGGCGCCCTTGGCCATGCCCCCGACCGACCAGCCGTCGCGCTGCACGACGACCTGCTTGCTCACCGAGTCGGTGGTCATGATCGCCTCGGCGGCCTCGGGTCCCCCGTCTTCGTGCAGGGCCGCGACGCACTCCTCGACACCGTGCAGGAGGTTCTCGCGCGGGTTCGTCAACCCGATGAGCCCGGTGGAGCACACCACCACGTCGACAGCACCGATGCCCAGGCCCTCGGCGACCTTCTCCGCGACGGCGTGCGTGGTCTGGAAGCCCTCCGCACCGGTGTAGCAGTTGGCTCCACCGGAGTTGAGGACGACCGCCCGCACGGTGCCGTCCTTGACGGCCTCCTCGCTCCACAGCACCGGGTTGGCCTTGCAGCGGTTGCTGGTGAACACCGAGGCGGAGTCGAAGCGGGGGCCCTCGTTGACGACGAGCGCCATGTCCTTGGCGCCGGTGGACTTCAGGCCGGCCGGGACGCCGCACGCGGTGAAGCCGGCGGGGTGGGTGACGCTCATACGGGGTCCCCGGGGAAGCGCGAACGGAGTGAGTGGTTTCCTGGGGTGTTCACGGAGCCAGCCCGATCGTGGTGAGGCCGGTGGCCTCGGGGAGGCCGAGCGCGAGGTTCATGCACTGCACGGCCGCGCCGCCGGTGCCCTTGGCCAGGTTGTCGACCGCGCCGACGGCGACGAGCTTGCCGGCGCTCTCGTCCAGGGTGACCTGCAGGTGCACCGCGTTGGAGCCGAGCACGGACTTGGTCGCGGGCCACTGGCCTTCGGGCAGGAGGTGCACGAACGGCTCCTCGGCGTACGCCTTCTCGTACGCCGCCCGCAGGTCCGCGGCCGTGACGCCGTCGCGCACCTTCGCGGTGACGGTGGCCAGGATCCCGCGTGGCATCGGCGCGAGCACCGGGGTGAAGCTGACCCGCACCTCCTCGTCGGTCAGCGCCCGGAGGTTCTGGGTGATCTCGGGGGTGTGCCGGTGCACGCCACCCACGCCGTAGGCCGAGGCCGAGCCCATCACCTCGCTGCCGAGCAGGTGCGACTTGGCGGCCTTGCCGGCGCCACTGGTGCCCGAGACCGCGACGACGGTCACGTCGTCGGCGTGCACGAGGCCTCCGGCGACCGCGGGGGCGGCGGTCAGCGTGGAGACCGTCGGGTAGCAGCCGGGCACCGCGATCCGCGTGGCACCCTCGAGCCGCGCGCGCTGGCCGGGGAGCTCCGGCAGCCCGTAGGGCCACGATCCGGCGTGCTGGGAGCCGTAGAACTTCTCCCAGTCCTCGGCGTCGGTGAGCCGGAAGTCCGCGCCGCAGTCGATCACCACGGTCTCGGCACTCACTTCGGAGAGCTGCTGGGCCAGCCGGCCGGACTGGCCGTGCGGCAGGGCGAGGAAGACCACGTCGTGGCCGCCGACGGTGTCCACCGAGGTCTCCTCCAGGACCCGGTCGGCCAGCGGTGGCAGGTGCGGTTGCAGTGCCCCGAGCTGCTGGCCGGCGTTGGAGGCGCCGGTCAGGGCGCCGATCTGGACCTCGGGATGGGCGAGCAGGATGCGGAGGACCTCTCCCCCGGCGTACCCGCTGGCACCGGCGACGGCGACGGTGACGGACATATGCATGACCATACAGGTTTCTGCATGTCCCCGACACTGCGGTCGGGTGTCGGCTGGATCACGCTCAGCTGCGCTGCACGGCGCCGTGCCGCTCCGCCGCCAGGCGTACGGCGGCGTCGCGCGCCTCGCCGGTCTCCCGCTCGGTCAGGGTCCGGTCCGGCGCCCGGAACCGCAGCGCGAACGCGAGCGACTTCCGGCCGGCCCCGATCTGCTCCCCCGTGTAGAGGTCGAACAAACGCACCGACTCACACAGCGGGCCGGCGCCCTCGCGCAAGGTGGCGGCGAGGTCCGCGGCAGGCAAGTCCGCGGCCACGACCAGCGCGAGGTCCTCCTTGGCCACGGGCAAGCTGGAGAAGCGGGGCGCCCGCGGTGGCTGCGCCCGCTCGACCAGCGCGTCGAGGTCGAGCTCCCCGACCACCGTGCGGGCGGGGACGCCGAACGCCCGGCACACCCGCGGGTGGAGCTCGCCGGCGTGGCCGACCGGCGTACCGGCGACGACGAGCTCGGCACACCGGCCCGGATGCCAGGGTGCGAGCGCGGCCGGACGCACCGTCAGGTCCAGTCCGAGCACGTCGGCCACGGCGCGGGCGGTCTCCACCGCGTCGCTCCAGGCAGCCGGTCGGCCCTGTCCCCACCAGCCGCCGCGGTCGCGCTCGCCGCACAGCGCGAACCCGAGGTGCAGCGGCTGGTCCGGGAGCGCCTCGTTGAGGGCCTTCCACTCCGCGTCGTCGGGACGGCGGTCGACCGGGAGGATCGGCGCGCCCTGCCCGGCCCGGGGCCGCGTGACCGGCGAGGTCTCGAAGAGCGCCAGGTCCGCGGCGCCACGGCTGACGTTGCGTGCAACCGTGCGCAGCAGCCCGGGCACCAGGGTGGTGGTCATGAACGGCTCTTCAGTGCTGAGCGGGTTGGCCAGCCGCAGCATCCGGCGCCGTGCGTCGTCGGGCTCCAGGCCCAGCCGGTCGAGGTCGGCGGTGCCCACGAACGGGAAGTCGAGCACCTCCACGAAACCCTCGCCGGCCATGGCGCGGCCGACCCGGCGGCGCAGCGACTGGGCCGGGGTCAACCCGCGGCCCGGGGGCGCGGGCGGGAGCACGCTGGGGACGTCCTCGTAGCCGACGAGCCGCGCCACCTCCTCCACCAGGTCGTAGGGGTCACGGACGTCCGGGCGCCACGACGGCACCGTGGCGGTCAGGGTGTCGCCGTTGCTCTGCACCTCGCACCCGACTGCGCGCAGGTTGGTGACGGTCGTCTCCGAGGAGATGTCCATGCCCGTCACCCGGGCGGGCAGGTCCGGAGCGATGGTGACCGTGGCGGGCTCGGGCGTCGAACCGACGACCGTGACGCCCGGTGCGACGGTGCCGCCGCCGAGCTCGACGAGCAGCTCGGCCACCCGGTCGGCGGCCGCCTGTGGGACGGCCGGGTCGACACCGCGCTCGAAGCGCTTGCTGGCCTCGCTGGGCAGCTTGTGCCGGCGCTGGGTGCGGAAGATCGAGACCGGGTCGAAGTGCGCGGCCTCGATGACGATGTCGGTGGTGGTCTCCGACAGCTCGGTGTGCTCGCCACCCATCACTCCGGCCAGGCCGATCGGGCCGGAGTCGTCGGTGATCAGCAGGTCTTCGGCCGACAGGGTGCGGCGTACGCCGTCCAGGGTGGTGAGCTCCTCGCCCTCCCGGGCGCGGCGTACGCCGATCGGGCCGACGAGCCTGTCCTTGTCGTAGCCGTGGATCGGCTGGCCGAGCTCGAGCATCACGTAGTTGGTGACGTCGACCGCCAGCGAGATCGGGCGCATCCCGGCCAGCTGCACCCGCCGGGCCAGCCAGGCCGGCGTCGGCGCCGAGGGGTCGAAGCCGGTGACCGTGCGGGTGACGAAGACCGGGCAGCCGGAGGGGTCGTCGACCTGCACCGGGTAGCCGTCGCCGTTGCCGCCCGGCACGTCGCGGTCGGCCGGGTCCCGGAACGGCACGTCGTAGGCGAGCGCGGCCTCGCGGGCGACACCACGCAACGAGAGTGCATAGGCCCGGTCGGGGTTGATCTCGAACTCCAGGACCTCGTCGCGGAGGGGCAGGACGTCGAAGGCGTCGTCTCCCGGATCTCCCGCATCCTCCGGCAGCACGATGATCCCAGCGTGGTCCTCGCCGAGGCCGAGCTCCTTGGCCGAGCAGATCATCCCGGCCGAGACGTGCCCGTAGGTCTTGCGCGCGGAGATCTCCACTGTGCCGGAACCTTGGGCTCCCGGCAGCACTCCCCCGGGCAGCACCACGAGGACCAGGTCGCCGACGGAGAAGTTGTGGGCGCCGCACACGATGCCCTGGGGGTCACCACTGCCATTGGCCTGCCCCACGTCGACGGTGCACCAGTTGATGGTCTTCCCGTTCTTCTGCGGCTCGGCCTCCATGGTCAGCACGCGACCCACGACCAGCGGCCCGACCATGTCGTGGCCGGGACGCTCCAGCGCCTCGAGCTTGAGCCCGAGCGCGGTCAGCCGGTGTGCAAGATCCTCGGCGTGGACCTCGGCAGGCAGGTCGGCGTAGTCGCGGACCCAGGAGACGGGGACCCTCACAGTTCGACTCCGAACGCGGTCGAGAAGCGGACGTCGCCTTCGAACATGTCGCGCATGTCCTCCACGCCGTAGCGGAACATCAGGGTCCGGTCGATGCCCATGCCGAAGGCGAAGCCGGTGTAGCGCTCGCTGTCCATGCCGCACGCGGTGAGCACGCGCGGGTTGACCACGCCGCAGCCACCCCACTCGATCCAGCCCTCTCCCTTGCAGGTGCGGCACTCGGTCACCAGCGGCGCCGCCCCACGACAGACGAAGCAGCGTAGGTCGACCTCGGCGCTGGGCTCGGTGAAGGGGAAGTACGACGGCCGGAACCGGGTCGCGATCCCCTCGCCGAACATCGCCTCGGCGAAGTGGTCGAGCGACCCTTTCAGGTGGGCCATGGTGATGCCCTGGTCGACGACCAGGCCCTCGACCTGGTGGAACATCGGGCTGTGCGTGGCGTCGTACTCGTCGGTGCGGAACACCCGCCCCGGGCACACGACGTAGATCGGCGGCTCACGGGTCAGCATCGTGCGCGCCTGCACCGGCGAAGTGTGGGTGCGCAGCACCAGGTGGTCCTCGGCCGGCTCGGTCCAGAAGGTGTCCTGCATGGTGCGGGCCGGGTGGTCGGCGCCGAGGTTGAGGGCGTCGAAGTTCAGCCACTCCGCCTCCACCAGCGGCCCCTCCGCCACCTCCCAGCCCATCGCGACGAAGACGTCGGCGACCCGCTCGGAGAGCATGGTGATCGGGTGCCGGGCGCCGCGTGGGCGACGGTCCCAGGGCAGGGTGACGTCCACGGTCTCCTCGACGAGCATCCGCTGCTCGGCCTCGACCTCGAGCTCGGCCTGGCGAGCGGAGAGCGCCTGGTTGACCGCTCCCCTGGCCTGCCCGACGCGGCGGCCTGCGTCCTTGCGGGCCTGTGGCGGCAACGCACCGATCTCCCGGTTGGCCAGGGCCAGCGGCGACCGGTCGCCGGCGTGCTCGGTGCGGGCCTTGCGCAGCTCCTCGAGATCCGACGCGGTGGCGATCGCGGCCAGGGCCAGCTCCCGCATCGCGGCGACCTGCTCCTCGCCGAGCGGCGTCACCTCGACGGGGTCGTAGTCGGAGTTGGGGCCGGACATGGCGGTCAGTCTAGGAGCGCGTCAGCGGAGGTCGTCGCTGGGCCAGCGCACCTCGAGGCGCGCGCCGCCGCCGGGCGCGTCGTCGATGCGGACCTCACCGCCGTGCGCGCGCACCAGTCCGCCCACGATGTACATGCCCAGGCCGGTGCCGCCGCGGACCCCGTGCTTCCAGAACTTGGTGAAGACCCGGGCGCGCATGACCTCGGGAATGCCCTCGCCCTGGTCGTCGACCCGGATCAGCACGCCGGGGAACGGCTCGGAGAGCGGTTCGGTGCTCACCCGCACCACGCCCTCGCCGTGCCGCACGGCGTTGTCGACGAGGTTGAGGACGACCTGGCTGAACTTGTCGGGGTCGGCGAACGCAGCCGGCGTCCGCTCGTCGTAGGAGGACTCGATGGTGCGGCTGGTGCCGGCCCGGACGAACTCCACGCACTTCTCGACCACCGACACCGCCTCGACCTCGCGCGGGTAGAGCGGCAGCCGGCCGGTGTCGATGCGCGCGACGTCGAGCAGCTCGGTGATCAGGCGGGAGAGCCGCTCGGAGTCGGAGTGGACGGTGGTGAGCATCAACTTCTTCTGCTCGTCGTTGAGCTTCTCCCACTTGCGCAGCAGCGTGGAGACGAAGCCCTTCACCCCGGTCAACGGGGAGCGCAGCTCGTGGGCGACGGTGGCGACGAGGTCGGAGCGCTCTCGGTCCAGGCGCGTCCGGCCGCGTCCGGACCGGATCACCAGCGCCACGCTCTCGATCGGTCCCGCCCGGTGGCCATGGTTGATGCTCGCGGTGACCAGCACCTCCTCGCCGTCGGTGGTGAGCCAGGCCTGCTCGGGGATGGCCACGCGCGTGGGGAGCCCGCCGTAGGGGTTGTTGGTCGCGTACCAGGCGCAGGCGTCCCGGTCCTGCAGCGCCACCACGTCGGCCAGCGGCTTGCCCACCTCTGCCGTCGGCCCGAGCAGCCGGCGCGCCGCGGCGTTGACCGTCGTGACCATGCCGTCGCCGTCGGACACCACGACCCCGTCGGGCAATCGGTCGAGCGTCCGGTCCTCCCCAGTCCCCACGAAGGACACCTTAGGGACAGACAGTGCTTTTCGGCAGGTGCAGCGGGGCCACAGCCTCCTGGGCGCGCTCGCGACCCAGGTTCCACGAGGTCCACGTCCCGGTGGTGAGCTGGTGCTCGGCGAGAACGCAGCGCAGCTCCTCCCGTGGCAGCTCGGCAAGCGTCGGGACCGCGTCGGCGCTCAGTCCGCGCAGGTAGGCCCAGTCGACCTTGCCGGTGGCCCGGTAGCGCTCGATGTTGTGCTCGGCGATCCACGCGTCCGGGTTGGCCAGCCCCAACGCCAGCAGCATGCCGGCCCCGGTGAGCAGTGCCATCCGCGGCAGCCACCAGCCCCGGAGCCCCACGCCGGCGACGATCACGCCCACCACCACGACCCCGAGCCACAGCTCGAAGGCGTCCACGACCAGTCGCAGCGCGGTGTAGCCGTAGGCGTCCTGGTAGAGCGCCATCCGGTGCAGTGCCGAGGCCACCACGACGAGGGTGAGCAGGCACAGCGCCCCCAGGGCGAGTCGCAGCCAGAGCCGGTCACCAGGTCGGTCGAGGCGTGCCTTGGCGGCCGCGGCACGCACGACGAGCAGGGTCAGCGCGGTGGCGATCGTGAGCTGGGCGAACCCCTGGTGCACGTAGTCGGCGTAGGTGAGGCCGGTGGTGCGCAGCACGTAGTCGTGCCCGCCGAAGTACGCCGCGGCCTGGGCGAGCAGGAACACCACGAACACGGCGTCCACCGCCAGGACGGGGGCGAGCCACTCGAAGCGCCGCTGCAGCGGTCGGCGCACGACGGCGGGCTCGACGTCCGGCGGGTTCAGCGCGAGGTACGCCGTGGCCAGGAGGAGGCCGGTCACCGCGACGGTGACGAAGGAGCGGAAGACCAGCCGCGGGCCGATGTCCGGCACCACGGCCTGCACCCACTGACCGACGATCGCGTCGGCGCTGGCGAACAGCGCCCCGAAGACGAGCAGGCCCAACGCCACCAGGACGGCGGTGCGGGCGACGGCCAGGCCGTGGCCCCGGGCGCCGCCGAGGCTGCGCAGGCTGCGCCCGAGCCACGGCAGCCCACGCAGGGCGCACAGCGGCCAGGCGATCCCGCCCAGCACCAGCCCCAGCAGCGTCCGGACCCGGGTCAGCCCGGCGACGACGAGGACGAGGGCGGCCAGGAAACCGAGGGCACCGATCCACTCCGCGGCGCGCAGGGTGAGCAGCAGCGCGAACCCCGCGGCCAGCAGCCCGCAGGCCCAGCTGAACGGGTCGCGTCGCCACGGGCTGAGCGCCGCGGCCAGGGCGCCGGCTGCGAGAAGCACCACGGTGGTGGCCAGCCCGGTCGGCTCGAACGGGAGGGTCGCTGCTGCCAGCAGGCCCACGGCGAGGCTGGCGGCAACCACCCACGGCCGCCCCTGGGGGGCCCGCTCGCGCCAGAAGGATCCGAACAGCCCGTCGGTGAGGGGCGGCACCGTCGGGGCGACCGGCGGATGCTGGGCGGTCGGGGTGCTCGTGGACATGGGTGGAGTCCCTTCTGGAGGTGGGCTGGTGGGCAGCTCGACCCGGCAGCGGGCTCCGGTGCCGTCCGCCGGGTCGAGCAGGGCGATCCGGCCGCCGTGCAGGTCGGCGACCCAGCGGGCGATGGCGAGGCCGAGGCCGGTGCCGCCGCCGGTGGAGGCGGTGCCGTACCGCTCGAAGACGTGCTCCCGGTCGGCGGGCGCGACACCCGGGCCCTGGTCACTGACCTCGAGCCAGGTGTCCGCGACGCCGGCGCCCGCGGCGACGGTGACGGTGCCTCCCGCGGGACTGTGCCGCAGCGCGTTGTCGAGCAGGTTGGCGACCAGCTGGTGCAGGCGGCGGGGGTCGGCGGCGACGACCAATCCGTCTCGGACGGTCGCCTCGATCTCCACTCCACGGGGGACGGCGGAGGCCTCGGCGATCACCTGCGCGACCAGGGCGCCTAGGTCGAGGTCCTCCCGTTCGAGCGGGACGACGCCGGCGTCCACCCGGGATAGGTCCAGGAGGTCCTCGACGAGGTCGCTGAGCCGCTCCGCCTGGCCCAGCGCCACCCGCAGGGTGGCGGGGTCGGTGGTCCCGACGCCGTCGACGAGGTTCTCCAGCACGGCGACCAGCGCGGCCAACGGCGTACGCAGCTCGTGGGACACGGTGGCCACGAGGTCCCGGCGCTGCCGGTCGACGGTGGCCAGCTCCGCGGCCATCCGGTTGAACGCGCGGGCCAGCTCACCGACCTCGTCGGTCGTCGTGGCCTCGACGCGGACGTCGTAGTCGCCGCCGGCCATCCGGCGGGCTGCCAGGGTCATCTGCCGCAACGGCGCGGTCATCCCGGTGGCGAGGAGCTGGGTGACGCCGAGCGCGAGCGCGACCGTCACCGGGACGCTGAGCAGCGCCGGGACGGACCCGGCTCCGAGCGTGGCGAGCACGGCGGCGACGGTGACACTGATCGCCACCAGGACTCCGAGCTTGAGCTTCAGGGAGGTGACCTGCTCCAGCGGCCCCCCGTGGTGCTGCGGGTGCTGGCTCATGGGAGGCCCTGGTCCTCGTCGGCGGCGTCCTCGAGGGCGTAGCCGACCCCGTGCACGGTCCGGACCCGCTCGGGCCCGACCTTGGCGCGCAGCGCCTTGACGTGGCTGTCGACGGTGCGCGTCGCGCCCGCGCCGCCGGACCATCCCCACACCTCCGCCAGCAGGCGTTCCCGGGTGAGCACCGCGCCGCAGTCACGCGCGAGCGCGTGCAGCAGGTCGAACTCGGTCGGGGTCAGGTGGACCTCCTCGCCCTGCACCCAGGTACGCCGGCTGCGCGGGTCTATCCGCAGGGCTCCGACGCCCAGCCCGCGCACCTCCGCGGACTCGCGCACCAGCTCGGCGGCGCGTTCGACCCGCCGCAGCAGCGCGGACACCCGGGCCACCAGCTCACGCATCCGGAACGGTTTGGTCAGGTAGTCGTCCGCGCCCACTCCGAAGCCGACGAGCACGTCCGCCTCGTCGTCGCGCGCGGTCAGCATCAGCACCGGCACCGGCCGCTGCTGCTGGATCCGGCGGCACACCTCCAGCCCGTCGAAGCCGGGCAGCATCACGTCGAGGACCGCGAGGTCGGGGGTGTGCCGCTCGAAGGCTGCCACCGCCCCCGGGCCGTCGTACGCCTGCTCGACGTCGTGGCCCTCGGACCGCAACCGATCGGTGACGGCCTGGTTGATCAGCTGCTCGTCCTCCACGACGAGGATGCGGGTCGCCCGGTCCATGGGCCGAGCGTAGGAGCGCGCGGCGCCGGGAGTGGCGCAGAAGACGTGAAGGTCGTGTGCAGGTGCGGGACGCGAGGACGGCTCAGCGGCGGGCGCGCGCGGTGGCGTAGAGGCACACCGCGGCGGCGGTGGCGAGGTTGAGGCTCTCCGCACGGCCGTAGATCGGGATGGACACCCGGTGGTCGGCGAGCGCGGCGAGCTCCTCGGGGAGACCCCACGCCTCGTTGCCGAACAGCCAGGCCACCGGACCGGTGAGCAGCGTGTCGGCGGCGAAGAGATCGGTCTCGCCCGCGGCGTCCGCGGCGAGCACCACGCAGCCCCGTGCCTGCAGAGCGCGTACGGCGTCCGCGGGGTCCCGCTGCAGCGCCAGGGGCAGGTGCCACAGGCTGCCGACCGTGGCGCGCACGGTCTTGTCGTTGTAGAGGTCGACGCTCTGGCCGGCCAGCACCACGCCGGCCGCGCCGGCGGCGTCGGCCGTGCGGATCATCGTGCCGGCGTTGCCGGGGTCACGGACGTTCGCCCCGACGGCCAGCAGCGGCTCGGTGCCCGCGGGCAGCGCGGCGTCGAGAAGCGCGCCGAGGTCGACGTCGACGCGGCGGCAGATCGCGACGATCCCCTGCGGCGTGACAGCCTTGCTCAGCGCAGCGATCGCGTCCTGGGCGACCGGCGTCCACGGCACACCGGCGTCGTCGACGGCCTTGCGCAGCGCGGCGTACTCCTCCGCTCCGTCGACGGTGGCGAAGACCTCCACCACCCCACCGGGGACCAACAGCGCCTCGGTGAGTGCCTTGGCTCCCTCGGCCAGGAACAGGCCCTCCTCGCTGCGGTGGACGCGGCGCTGGAGCCGGCGCGCCGCCTTCACCCGACCGCTCCGCGCCGACAGGGGTGTCGGCAGCGGAGCGGTCATCGCAGCACAGGGGTGTCGGTCCGCCCGGAGTCCAGTGCCGTCAGGCCGGGGCGTTGACGTCCTCGGGCAGGTTGGCCTTGGCCGTCTCGACCAGGGCCGCGAAGGCGGTGCCGTCGTTGACGGCGAGGTCGGCCAGGACCTTGCGGTCGACCTCGACACCGGCGGCCTTGAGGCCCTGGATGAACCGGTTGTAGGTCAGTCCGTGCGCGCGAGCGCCGGCGTTGATGCGCTGGATCCAGAGGCGACGGAAGTCGCCCTTGCGCTTGCGGCGGTCGTTGTAGCTGTAGGCCAGGGAATGGGTGACCTGCTCCTTGGCCTTGCGGTACAGACGCGAGCGCTGGCCCCGGTAGCCGGAGGCGCGCTCGAGGGTGACGCGGCGCTTCTTCTGGGCGTTGACCGCCCGCTTCACGCGTGCCATGTGGTGCTCCTAGGTGCTGTCGTCGTGCGGGTGCCGGCTGGTTCAGAGACCGAGCAGCTTGCGGGCCTTCTTCACATCGGCCTTGGCGACCTCGGTGGTGCCGGCCATCCGGCGGGTCATCGTGGAGGGCTTCTTCTCCAGGTTGTGCCGCAGTCCGGTCTTCTGGCGTCGGATCTTGCCCGAGCCGGTCACCCGGAACCGCTTGGAGGCACCGGAGTGGGTCTTGTTCTTGGGCATGCGCGGTCTCTCTTCCTTGGGTCTACGCGTCGATGTCGGGGTCGAGGTTCTCGGAGCGGCGGCGCTCCTTCTTCGGGCCCGCCGAGGCCACCGCGGCCTCACGGTGCGCCGTACGCTCGGCCCGTTCCTCGTCCGCCTCGGCCTGCCGCTCGGCCGCCCGCTGCTCCTTGGCGGCCTTGGCGTCGGCCTTCGCCTCGGCCTTCTTCTTGTGCGGCCCCAGGACCATGGTCATGTTGCGCCCGTCCTGCTTGGGAGACGACTCCACGAAGCCCAGCTCGCTCACGTCCTCCGCCAGGCGCTGGAGCAGCCGGAACCCGAGCTCGGGGCGATGCTGCTCGCGACCGCGGAACATGATCGTGATCTTCACCTTGTCGCCCTGGTTGAGGAACCGCACGACGTGACCCTTCTTGGTCTCGTAGTCGTGCTGGTCGATCTTCGGGCGGAGCTTCATCTCCTTGATGACGGTGTTGGTCTGGTTGCGGCGCGCCTCACGGGCCTTCTGGGCGTTCTCGTACTTGAACTTCCCGTAGTCCATGAGCTTGCAGACCGGCGGGCGGGCCATCGGCGCCACCTCGACGAGGTCGAGGTCGGCCTCCTGGGCCAGCCGCAGGGCATCGCCGGTCGCGACGATGCCGACGGTCTCGCCGTTGGGGCCAACGAGCCGGACCTCGGGAACCCGGATCCGGTCGTTGATTCGCAGCTCGGTGCTGATAAGTCCTCCTGTGGGGTTCGTGCTGGCGACCTACGGAGGATCTGTCCTGAAAAGGCGACGGGGCCTCCGTGCGACGCACGGAAGCCCCAGACGGCTGCGAACCGGTGGCGGCGTACGCCACCAGTCCTGGACCGGACCCGACGACCTGTGCCGGTCGGTGCGGGTGGGAGGGAGCCTCCGCTTGTCGGACCGCCCCGCGAGGGACGGTCGGTCACGCACAAGGGTACAAGACGAGGCCGCAGGACGACCAATCAGTGCTGGTCCCGCACCCAGGCCGGGGCGCCGTCGAGCTCGACCAGCCGCTCCCCGGCGGCCAGGGAGCGCAGCGTGTCGTCCTCCACCACGAACAGCACCGGTCCGGCCACGTCGACCACGAGCGCGGCCGCCCCGTCGTCCAGCGCAGCCTGCGCCGCCTGCCGCATCGTCACCGGCACGGGTCGGGCGTCCGGCCGCCAGCGCTGGAGCGACTCGGTGCCGGTGAACGCCAGCAGCGCGGTGCGGCCGTCGCGTCCCTGCATCAGCACCGCCGCCATGTCGCTGGTCTTGTCCCGTCGCAGGCCGTGCTCGTCCTCCTCGGCCTCTCCCCCCTCGGGCTCGGTGAGCACGGCGACGACCGGAACCAGCACCCGGGCGTCCTGGAGCAGGCCGAGCGCGTCCCAGAACCGCCTGTCGGGATCGAGGTCGTAGGCCGCCAGCGCCTCCGTGACCGCAGGGGGCACCGAGCCGTCGTCACCAGCGAAGCCGGGATCGGGAATGGCACGCACTGGTCCATGCTCGCAGCCGCATCGAGCGGAAACTCCGTAGGCTGGACCTGTGCCCACCGCCCCCGGTCTCGACGCCGCCGCCTGGGCAGCACTCGCCCTGGCGCTGACCCTGGTCGGCGCCGTCCTCACGTTCTTGGTCTGGCGGCGACGTGGCGTGGCCGCCGGCCTGCGTGGCGCCGCCTGGACGCTGGTGCCACTCGCGCTCTGGCTGACCGGGACGCTGCGGCTGGTGGTCCGCATCGCCGAGGACGTCGCCTGGTGGGCGGCGCACCTGGTCTTCTCGCCGATCGTGTGGCTCGGCGTCGCGGTCGCCGTCGCCGCCGCGGTGCTGTTCGTGGTCTCCGGCCGCCTGCGCCGGCGTCGGTCTGGACCGCCCCCGCGCAAGGAAGTCAGCAAGCCGGCACGCGGCCAGGAGGTCGATCCGGAGATGGCCGAGATCGAGGCGATCCTCAAGCGGCACGGCATCTGATGGCCTACCGCTCGCCGTACCTCTCCGACGCGGCGCGAGAGGCGCTCGCCGTACGACTCGACGCGGCTGTGGCCAAGCTCGACGACCCGGCGACCCCCTTGGTGGTCGTCGACCTGGACGCCTTCACCGCGAACGCGACCGATCTCCTCCGCCGCGCGCAGGGGACGCCGGTCCGGGTCGCGTCCAAGTCGTTGCGGGTGCCGGACCTGCTTCGCCGTGCCCTGGCCACACCCGGCTTCCGAGGCGTGCTGGCGTACTCGCTGCGCGAGGCGCTCTGGCTGGCCGCGCAGGGGACCGCCGACGACGTCGTGATGGGCTACCCCACGGTCGACCGCGGCGCTCTGACGCGGCTGCTCGCGGACGAGGACGCCCGTCGCGCGGTGACCTTGATGGTGGACGACCCCGGGCAGCTCGCGCTGGTGCAGTCGCTCGGGTCTGCGGTCGGGGTCCGGGTCGCGCTGGACGTCGACGCGGGACTGCACCTCGGTCGGGCGCACGTCGGACCGAAGCGGTCCCCGCTGCAGTCGGTGGAGGCCGTGGTGCGCCTGGCCCGGGACGCCCGCGAGCGTGGGTTCGCGGTGGTGGGCGTGATGACCTACGAGGGCCAGGTCGCCGGCGTGCAGGACGACGTGCCCGGTCAGCGGGCCCGCTCGATGGTGGTGCGACGACTGAAGTCCGCGTCGCTGACCCAGCTCGAGGAGCGGCGCCGGGCCGTGGCGTCGGCCCTGGCTGCGGAAGGCTTCGAGCTGGAGTTCTGGAACGGCGGCGGTTCGGGCAGCGTGGAGGAGACCGCCGACGACCCGGTGGTCACCGAGGTCGCAGCCGGGTCGGGACTGCTGGTGCCCGGCCTCTTCGACCACTACCGCAGCTTCGAACCGCGCCCGGCGGCCTTCTTCGGGGTGCCGGTCGTGCGCCGTCCCTCCAGAGAGGTGGCGACGGTCGCCGGTGGCGGATACGTGGCCAGTGGCGCGGCCGGGAAGGACCGGCTGCCACTCCCCTGGGCTCCGTCCGGGCTCTCCCTGACCGGGCTGGAGGGGGCCGGTGAGGTGCAGACTCCGCTGGTGGGACCGGGCGCCGCCCGCCTCCGGATCGGGGACTGGGTGTGGTTCCGGCACGCGAAGTCCGGTGAGCTGGCCGAGCACGCCAGAGTGGTGCATCTGCTCGCCGGCGACAAGATCGTGGACACGGTGCCCACCTACCGGGGCCTCGGGCACGCCTGGTGACCCTGGAGCAGATCCTCGCCCTGACGGCCTCCCGGCCGGCGACCCTCGGGTCCGGACGACTGATCTGCCTCGACGGGCCGGCGGGCTCCGGCAAGACCAGCCTGGCGGGCCGGCTCGGTGCCCCGGTGGTGCACATGGACGACCTCTACCCGGGCTGGGACGGGCTGGCCGCCGTGGAACCGCACGTGCTCGCGCTGCTTGAGCCGCTCTCCCGGAACGAGCCGGGACGCTATCGACGCTACGACTGGCTGGCCGGCGAGTATGCCGAGGAGCACGTCGTGACCCCCGCGCCGCTGCTGGTTCTCGAGGGCGTCGGATCGGGCGGGCGCGCATGGTCCCCGTGGATCACGACCCTGGTCTGGGCGGACGCGCCGTACGAGCTGCGGAGGCAACGCGGCCTCGACCGCGACGGCGAGGCGTTCGCGCCGCACTGGGAGCGCTGGGCGGCCCAGGAGCGGGAGCTGTTCGCCCGTGGGCGGACCCGGGAGCGGGCGGACGTGGTGGTCCAGACGGGCTAGGTGAGAGGTGACCCACCTGCCCTCGGCAGCGCCCTGATCGCGGCATGCGCGCGTGATACCACTGCGGTATCATCGCGGCATGGCCATGACCTTGCGACTGACTCCAGAGGATGAGCAGCTCCTCGCCGCCTTGGCGGACGCAGAAGGGGTAAGCCGGCACGAGGCGACACTCCGTGCGATCCGCGAAGCGGCAGCACGCCATGCGCATGGGGCCCAGGTGGCCGAGCTGTCGGCCCGCGCGCGTGAGCGATATGCAGACGTGCTCGAACGCCTCGGCCGTTGACGGTCCTGCTCACCGTCGAGGATCTGCTCACCCTCGTGAGAGACCTCGACGTCGGACCGGTGCGCGACGTCGGACTGCTCGACTCCTCGGCTCATCGCCCTGGTGCGGTGCTCTACGGAGAAGAGGCATACCCAGACCTGGACCGTAAGGCAGCGGCTCTGCTCGACTCCCTCGTCGGCAACCATGCGCTGATCGACGGCAACAAGCGCCTGGCCTGGCTCGCTGTCGTCATCTTCTACGGTCTCAACGGGGTCGACCTCGACGCGCCGGATGACCCGGCCTACGAGCTGGTGATGTCCGTAGCGCGGCGAGAGCCGTCCATCGACGAGATCGCTTCAACCCTTGCCCGATGGCACTGACCGCACTACTCGCGGCATGAGCGGACGCATGCGCGAGAGATCAGATGATGCTTACGCGGAGCGCTCACGATCGAGGCGCTCGAGGATCCAGGCGCGCACCAGTGTGGAGGCAGGTAGGTGCTGGGCGTGGGCGACGCGTTCAACTGCTTGCTGTTCCTCGGCACTGAGTCGCACCGAGTAGACCTTGGAGCGGTTGGGGCGGGCGAGCTTCACGTCCTTCGGGTAGGGCTCGTCCTTGGTCTGCTCGGACTCCTTTCGGAGCCGGGCGGCCAGGCCCGGGTCAATCGTCTTGGCCATCGTCGCTTCCTTCCGTGTACAACTTCAGGTCCATCCCGGTCGCAGGCCAGGCATTGATCCCGTGCAGGTCGCCGTCGCGATCGCGGTGTGCGATCACGACCAGCACCCGCCCTGCCGATGGTGAGTGGCCGATGAACCGGGCGGCTCCCATGCGTGACTTTGGATCCGGTTCGAGTGCGAGCAGGTCCACATCGGCCATCACCTCTTTGGTCCACTCCGCATCTATGTCCATGCCGTTCGGGTAGCGCTCGCCTCGTGAACGGATGTAGGCAGCCGAATCCTCGTCCCAGGAGAGCTCCTCAGCCATCAGTCGAGTGTAGTGCACCGTAGCACGCTGTAGTACAGACACGAACGTCCGACTTTCGGCATGAGAGTGCGTTGCGCACTCCCGGCCCCACGTTGGCCTGGTGCTCAGCTCACCTGATCGAGAGCGTCGCCCACCCGTCGGCTGCCGGTGTGGTCGACGAGGAAGTATGCGCCGTAGGGGTCGCGCCAGAGGTAGATGCCGGGGAACGGTTGCTTGCAGACCCAGTGACCGTGGGTCTTGATCCGGTGGTGGAAGGTCGCCATCGGTCCGTAGTTGCCGATGCGTGACTGCCCCTTGGGACGTTTCCCGTCCGGGCCGCGGTGCAGGTAGGGATCGGTGTGGTCGATCTGCATGCTCGCGGTGGTGTTGGCGGCGAAGGGGAACACGTCGGCCGGCGTCATCAGGCGCACGGCCTGTCTATGTCGTGCCGGGATCTCGTAGGCATCGACCGGCGCCTGGCCCAGCGGATCGACCACCGGACGGATCGTGAACCGGCACCGCTGCCCCAGAGTCGCGCGCACCCAGGCCTCGGTGACCGGACCCAGGCCCTCGACGCGAGCGGCTCCGCTGCCGCCGAGGTGGACGTAGAGCACGATCGCGGGCAGCAGGTCGCCCAGGAGGGCGTCGGTGGAGCCCTCGGCCGGGCCGCCCGTCTCGGCGGCCGTCGGTGCCCCTGTGTCCTGGTCTGGGTCGTGGTCGTCGCTGCGCGGGAACCCGGCCTTGGCCCAGCGCAGGAACGCCACCGCCTTCTCCGGATCGGAGAGCAGCCCCACCGCGAGCACCCGGCGCTCGTCCACGCTCCCGGGGTGCCCGGCGCGGGCGAGGGCGTCGGCGACGAAGGCCACCACGGCATCGAGCCGGGCGATCAGCGCGAAGTGCGCCCGAATGTAGAACCCGCGCATGCCGTGCTGGGTGGAACGGGTCGGCTTGGCGAACTGCTCCATGGCGGCGGCCTCCTCGCGCGCCCGCGCCGCCTCCGGATCGGCCTTGATGATCGCGGCCTCCACCAGCAGCTCGAACCTCGACCACGGCACCCGCCCGTCCGCGGACTCCGCCACCGCGGTGTCCACCCGCCCGGCCTGCTCGCGGGTCAGCTCCCGGGTCTTGCGCGCCACGAACCGCGCATAGGAGATCCGCACCTCCCCCGCCAGCAACCGCGCATGCAACCGCGGCAACCGGTGCCGCAAGTCCAGCGCATCGGCGATCAACTGCCGGCCGGCGTACGGCGAGAGCTGCAACCGCGCCGCGAACGCCGCCGGGGCGAACTCCGCCACCAGCGGGGTCCCCTCACCACCCAGGCGGAGCAGCCGCTCGCAGCCGTCGTTCGACAACGAGGCCTCCCACCGCTCCTCACCACACTGGTAGGCCCACTCGATCGCCGCACAGAAGATCCGTCGATCGGCATCCTCACGCACCGCATGCAGACGACCCACCTCGTCCAGGAGCGCACCCCCGACCAAGTCGTCGAGCCCCCGGACTGCCTGCATGGGTCAACCCAACCACCGACCACCGACACTGACGCCCCAGAAGAGGCGTGGGATCTCATAATTCGAACACTGTTCGGAAAATGCCTGTCGGTTGGTCATCCTCACGCTTGCCGACCGGCGCGGACAGTTCGCGCTCACTCGCCTCTGCTGAGGAGCGTCCCCAGGAGCCGATGGGAACCGCGACGACGAGGAACGCCATCAGCGCCAACGCCCTCTCGGCATCGAGCACATGCCGGTAGGCCGCGCAGACGAGGAAGCCCGCAGCGACCAGAAGGGGCACCAGGAAGAAGGAGAGCCGTCCCACGCGTGCATTATCGGCCCCGGGTGAGGTCGCCGAAGCCGAAAGGCCGGGACTCACGCGGTCCTGTGGAGAGCGATGCGGACTCGTCGGCGCCCGCTGGTAGACAGATGCCCATGCCCACCGGTGCCGCGTCCGCAGCCACTCCCACTCCTGCCGTGGCCGCCGCGGACGTCCGCGAGCGAGCCGAGTTGCACCTCCGCGCCCTCGTGGGAGACGCCGACGCCCGGCTGCGGGAGGACCAGTGGCGGGCGATCGAGGCGCTGGCCGTCGAGCGGCGGCGTGCCCTGGTCGTGCAGCGCACCGGCTGGGGCAAGTCGGCGGTCTACTTCGTCGCCGCGCTGCTCCTCCGCGAGCAGGGCTCCGGACCGACCGTCATCGTCTCCCCTCTGCTGGCCCTGATGCGCAACCAGATCGAGGCCGCCGAGCGCGCCGGCATCCGGGCCGTGACGATCAACTCCACCAACCTCGAGGACTGGGAGCCGATCCAGGCTGCCGTCGCGGCCGGAGAGGTCGACGTGCTGCTCGTGAGTCCCGAGCGGCTGAACAACCCGGGCTTCCGCGACGACGTGCTCCCCCGCCTTGCGGCGACCTGCGGCCTGCTGGTGGTCGACGAGGCGCACTGCATCTCCGACTGGGGCCATGACTTCCGGCCCGACTACCGCCGGATCCGCACACTCCTCGGCGACGGCACGACCGGGCAGGGTCAGGGGCTGCCCGCGGGCATCCCGGTCCTCGCCACCACGGCCACCGCGAACGCCCGGGTCACCGCGGACGTCGCCGAGCAGCTGGGTCACGACGTCCTGGTGCTGCGCGGCTCCCTGGACCGCGAGTCGCTACGCCTGGGCGTGGTCCGGCTGAGCACCGCGGAGCAACGGCTGGCCTGGCTCGCCGACCACCTGACCGAGCAGCCCGGCTCCGGGATCGTCTACTGCCTGACCGTGGCGGCCACCCAGGAGGTCGCGGCGTACCTGCGCTCCCGGGGCCACGAGGTGGCGGCGTACTCAGGGCAGACCGAGGCCACCGAGCGGCTCGCCCTCGAGCAGGACCTGGCTGCCGGCCGCGTCAAGGCGCTGGTCGCCACCAGCGCGCTCGGCATGGGGTTCGACGCTTCCCTGGGCTTCGTGGTGAACATGGGCGCCCCCTCCAGCCCGGTCGCCTACTACCAGCAGGTGGGGCGGGCCGGGCGCGGCAAGGACGTGCCGGCCGAGGGTGCGACCGTCGTGCTGCTGCCCGCCGTCGAAGACCGGGACATCTGGGCCTACTTCGGCTCGCTCGCCTTCCCGCGCGAGGACGTCGTACGCCGCACGCTGGAGGTGCTGGACGCCGCGGACGGACCGCTGAGCACCGCCGCTCTCGAGGCCCACGTCGAGCTCAACCGGACCCGGATGGAGACCATGCTCAAGGTCCTCGACGTCGACGGCGCCGTCCGGCGCGTGCGCGGTGGTTGGCAAGCGACCGGCGCGCCGTGGGAGTACGACGCCGAGCGCTACCGCCGCGTCGCCGAGGCGCGCAGCGTCGAGCAGCGGGCGATGCTCGACTACCTCGACACCGATGGCTGCCGGATGCGGTTCCTGCGCGAGCAGCTCGACGACCCCGGAGCAGAGGACTGCGGGCGCTGCGACAACTGCGGCGGGCTCGAGCTCCCGATGGAGGTCTCTGCGGAGGCTGTGGGTGCAGCCGGCGCCCAGCTGTCGCGTCCCGGCGTGGTGGTCGCACCGCGACGGATGTGGCCGACCGCCCTGGCCAACCTGGGGCTCGACCTGCGCGGAAAGATTGGCGAACAGGCCGCCGAGGGCCGCGCGGTCGCCCGACTCACCGACCTCGGCCACGGGCAGGCCCTGCGCGACCTCTTCCGGCCCGACCATCCGGACGGGCCGGTGCCGGACCCGCTGGTGCGCGCGGTCATCGACGTCCTCGACGACTGGCGCCCGCGGGTGCAGGCCATCGTCCACGTCGAGTCGGCCCGGCGCCCCGTGCTGAGCACCGACCTCGCCGACGGCCTCTCCCGCTATCTGCGGGTCCCGGTCGTCGGTCGGTTCGCCATCGTCGAACCCTCGGTCGGTCCGGACCGGGGCGCGGCCAACTCAGCGCAGCGGATCGCCGCGGTGGCCCGCCGGTATCGCCTGGAGGCGGAAGTCCCGGCTGGACCGGTCCTGCTGGTCGACGACCTCACCGTGACCGGCTGGACCCTCACGCTCGCTGCTCGTGAGCTCCTTCGGGCCGGTGCCACCGAGGTGCTGCCGCTCGTGCTGGGCGTGCGGAGCTGAGCCGAGCACGGCTCCGACCGCTCTGGTCCTACGCTCGGTCAGGTGACACCACCTTCGGGAGAGCAGCACGAGATCAGCGCCCACGGCTACCGCGCCGTGGTGACGGAGTCCGGGGGCACCCTGCGGCTCCTGGAGTACGCCGGCCGGCCGCTGGTCGACGGCTTCGCTGCGGACGCGATGCCGTTCGGCGGCCGGGGCCAGCAGCTGGTGCCCTGGCCGAACCGGCTCGAGGACGGGCACTACTCCTTCGACGGCCGGGACCTCCAGCTCGCGCTGAGCGAGCCCCCGAGGCACAACGCCTCCCACGGGCTCGTTCGTTGGGTCCCGTGGCAGCTGGTCGACCGACAGCCGCACGAGGTGACCCTGGCCTACCGGCTGCTTCCCCAGACCGGCTACCCGTGGCTGCTGGACTGCGGGGTGCGCTACGGCCTGGACGCCGACGGACTCACCGTCATCCAGTGGGCGACCAACCGGAGCGACGAGCCCGCGCCGTACGCCTCCGGTCAGCACCCCTACCTCGTCGCAGGTCCGGCTCCGGTCGACGATTGGCAGCTGACCCTGCCCGCACACACTCGGGTGCTCAGCGACCCCGAGCGCAAGCTGCCCACCGGGACCGAGCCGGTGGCCGGCACCTCCCACGACTTCAGGGGTGGTCGCCCGATCGGTGACCTCGTCCTGGACGACGCCTTCACCGACCTGGACCGGGACCCGGACGGGCGGGTGACCGCGCGTGTGGAGGCCGAGTGGGCGGTCGAGCTCTGGGCCGACGAGGCGCACGGCTGGTTGCAGGTCTACAGCGCCGACGATGCCGGCGCGACGGCGCGCCGGTCGCTCGCGGTGGAGCCGATGACCGCGCCGGCCAACGCGTTCCGAAGCGGCGAGGGCCTTCGCCGCCTCGCCGCAGGTCAGGCGATCCGGACCAGCTGGGGCCTGCGGGCCGGTTAGCTCGCGGGAGGCGTGTGCGTGTGGGCGGCGATGGTCGCCCGGATCTCGCGCATCGCGCGACGCGCACGCTCGCCGTCGGAGCCCTGCACCCCCATGGCCGCCACGGTGGTGCCGTCGGAGAGGTCGATCGTCGCCCACGGTGCGCCCCGGCGCAGCGACGCGGAGATGACCTGCGACCACTCGAAGTGACGCGAGCGGTAGCCGTTGACGACGGTCAGGCCGTCCTCGGTCGCGGTGACCCGAGACCGCACCAGCGCGTGCCAGGAGCCGAACAGCAGGACGCCCATCAGCACCAGGGTGATCCGCTGGAAGAGCGTGAACTGGCTGCGGAGGTCCTCGCCCAGGCCGATCCACACCGCTGCGAGCAGCAGCACGAGGAGACCGCCGAACAGCCAGACCGCGATGCGCACGCCGTGCGGTCTCCAGCTGTGCGGAAGCGCCGGCGGCACGGGCGGCTCAGAGCCGGCAGGCATGGATGTCGGTGAGCAGGATGGCGCGGGCGCCGATCTCGTAGAGGTCGTCCATCAGCTTCTGGGCCCCATTGCGTGGGACCATCGCGCGCACCGCGACCCAGCCCTCCCGGTGCAGGGGTGAGACCGTCGGCCCCTCCAGCCCGGGGGTCAGGGCAACCGCCTGCTCGACCCGGTCCTCGGGCATGTCGTAGTCCATCATCACGTAGCTCCGCGCCACCAGGACCCCGTCCAGACGTCGCTTGAACACCTCGAAACCGTGCGGCGCCTCGGCCCCGGCACGGGTGATCAGCACCGCCTCGGACTCCAGCACCGTCTCGCCGACGATCTCCAGGCCGGCGGCCTTCAAGGTGCTGCCGGTCTCCACGACGTCGGCGATCACGTCGGCCACACCCAGCTGGATGCTGGTCTCGACGGCACCGTCGAGACGGATCACCTCAGCCTCCCCCGAGTCGACGCCTCCGTCGATGCCGAGCTGCTCGAGGTGCCGGCGGACCAGGCCGACGTACGACGTGGCGATCCGGCGCCCACGCAGGTCCTCCAGCGACCGCAGGGTGCCGGGCGGGGCGGCGTACCGGAAGCGCGAGCGACCGAAGCCGAGCGGACGCACCTCCTCGGCCTTGGCCCCGGAGTCGAGCAGCAGGTCCCGGCCGGTGATGCCGACGTCGAGGGTGCCCTCGCCGACGTAGAGCGCGATGTCCCTGGGGCGAAGGTAGAAGAACTCCACGCCGTTCTCGGTGTCGAGGAGCCGGAGCTCCTTGGAGTCCGCGCGCTGGCGGTAGCCGGCCTCGCGCAGCATCTCCGAGGCGGCCTGGGAGAGCGAGCCCTTGTTGGGCAGCGCGATCCGCAGCAGCGAGTCGCTGCCCGCGCGCTGTGGCTCGGGGGTGGGGCCTGTCGAAACCATGCCTGTCCTAGTGGTGGGCCCTACAGATGGGCGTAGACGTCGTCGAGCGAGATGCCGGTGGCGAGCATCAGCACCTGGGCGTGGTAGAGCAGCTGGCTGATCTCCTCCGCCGCCCGGTCCGGGCCCTCGTGCTCGGCGGCCATCCAGGACTCGGCGGCCTCCTCGACCAGCTTCTTGCCGATGGCGTGCACGCCGGCGTCCAGGGCCGCGACGGTGCCCGAGCCCTCGGGCCGGGTCTCGGCCTTGTCGCTGAGCTCGGCCCAGAGCTGCTCGAACGTCTTCACGGCGTCAAGGGTAGGCCGTCGGCGCCGCGCAGCTGACGCAGCGTGCGTGCGGTGAGCAGCGCCGCGGCGGTGGCCTCGTAGCCCTTGGACTCGCTGCTCCCCTCCAGGCCGGCGCGGTCGAGCGCCTGCTGCTCGGTGTCGCAGGTGAGCAGCCCGAAGCCGATCGGGACGCCGGTGTCCAGCGCCACCCGGTTGAGTCCGTCGGTCGCCGCCGAGCAGACGTAGTCGAAGTGCGGCGTGCCGCCCCGGATGACCACGCCGAGCGCCACGACCGCGTCGTGGCGCTCGGCGAGTGCCTTCGCGACCACGGGAAGCTCGAAGGAGCCGGGGACTCGCACCTCACTGCGGTCGGTGACCGAGTACGCCGTCAGCGCGTCGCGGGCCCCGGCCAGGAGACCGTCCATCACCTGCTCGTGCCAGCTCGCCGCCACCACGGCGACCCGGAGGTCGCCGCAGTCGACGGGCTCGTCGCTCGGACTTCCGGCTCCACTCATCGGGGCCCCCGCGGGAGTGGGAGCGAAGCGAGCAGTCTCGTGGGGTGATTCATGCGTTTCCCTCGATGTCGTCGGCGGTGAGCACGTCCGGGAGCACGTGCCCCATCCGGTCCCGCTTGGTGATCAGGTAGGCCAGGTTGTGGTCGTTGGGCCGCGGCGTCATCGGCACCCGTTCGGCGACCGCGACGCCGTAGGACTCCAGGCTCGAGGTCTTGGCCGGGTTGTTGGTGAGCAGCCGGACACTGCCGACGCCGAGGTCCTTGAGGATCTGGGTGGCGGCTCCGTAGTGCCGGGCGTCGGCCGGCAGGCCGAGGTCGAGGTTGGCGTCGACGGTGTCCCGGCCGCCGTCCTGGAGCTGATAGGCCTGCAGCTTGGCGAGCAGCCCGATCCCGCGCCCCTCGTGGCCGCGCAGGTAGATCACCACTCCCCGACCCTCCTTGACGATGAGGTCCATCGCCTCGTTCAGCTGGGGGCCACAGTCGCACCGCACCGAGGCGAACACGTCACCGGTCAGGCACTCGCTGTGCACGCGGGTGAGCACCGGTTCGCCGTCTCGCAGCCCCGCCGGGTCGCCGTACACCAGGGCCACGTGCTCGCTGCCGTCCACGGTGATCCGGTAGCCGATCGCGGTGAAGTCGCCGTGCCGGGTGGGCAGCCGCGTCTCGGCGACACGCTGCACGTGCGACTCCACCCGGCGGCGGTAGTGCACCAGCTGCTCGATGGAGATCAGCCGCAGGCCGTGCTCGTCGGCGAACCGGCGCAGGTCGTGCCCCCGCTTCATGGTGCCGTCGTCGTTGACCACCTCGACCAGCACGCCCGCCGGGGTGAGACCGGCCAGCCGCGCGAGGTCGACGGCCGCCTCGGTGTGCCCGCGCCGGACCAGCACGCCGCCCTCGCGGTAGCGCAGTGGGAAGACGTGCCCGGGCCGGGTGATCTCCCACGGCTCGGTCGCCGAGTCGGCAAGGGTGCGCACCGTGTGTGCCCGGTCGGCGGCACTGATGCCGGTGGTGACGCCGTCGCGGGCGTCGACGGAGATGGTGTACGCCGTCCGCAGCCGGTCCTTGTTGTGCGGCGTCATCAGCGGGATCTCCAGCCGGTCGAGCATCTCCCCCGGCATCGGCGCGCAGATCACGCCGCTGGAGTGGCGGATCGTGAACGCCAGCAGCTCCGGTGTGGCCTTGCTCGCGGCGAAGACGAGGTCGCCCTCGTTCTCGCGGTCCTCGTCGTCGACCACCACCACGGCCCTGCCGGCGGCGATGTCGGCGATCGCGTCCTCGACGCGGTCCAGGGAGAGGGGACCCTGCTGTCGGGGCTCGGTCATCTCGCACTCACCAGCTTCTCGACGTACTTCGCGACCACGTCGACCTCGAGGTTGACCGGGTCGCCGGGCTGCTTGCGGCCCAGCGTGGTGCGGGCCAGGGTCTCGGGGATCAGGCTGACTGTGAAGGTGGGCCCGCCGTCGGAGCCGGGGCCGACGTCCACGACGGTCAGGGACACACCGTCGACGGTGATCGACCCCTTCTCCACCACGTAGCGCTCGAGGTCCGGGGGCAGCGCCACCTCGACGACCTCCCAGTGCTCGCTCGGGGTACGGCGAACCAGGGTCCCGGTCCCGTCCACGTGTCCCTGGACGATGTGCCCACCGAGCCGGGTGGTCGCCGTCACCGCCCGTTCCAGGTTGACCGGCGCCCCGGGCGCCAACGACCCGAGGGAGGAGCGGACCAGCGTCTCGCGCATCACGTCGGCGGTGAAGGCCTCCGCCTCGTTGGTCACCACGGTCAGGCAGACGCCGTTGACCGCGATCGAGTCGCCGGGCCGGGCGTCCTGCGTGACCAGGGGCCCGTGCACGGTGAGCCGGACCGCGTCGCCGCGGTCCTCCAGGGCCGCGACCGCGCCGAGCTCCTCGACGATGCCGGTGAACATCTCAGTGCCTCTCCGGGTGCGTGCTCATGGTGAGCCGGACGTTCGCCTCCGCGCCGGTCCCCACCGTGGTCACCCCGACCAGGCGGAGCCGCACTGCCTCGGCGATCGTGGTGACGCCGAGGTCGCCGACCGCGCCCGTCCCTGCGCCGAGCAGCACCGGCGCGACGTAGGCGACGACCTCGTCGACGAGCCCGGCGGCGAGGAAGGCCGCGGCCACGGTCGGTCCACCCTCGAGGAAGACGTGGTGGCGCTCGAGGTCGTGCAGCATCGCCAGCGCCTCGGCGGGGTCGTGGGTCCGCAGCACGGTCGTCTCCGCGGCATCGTCGAGGATCCGGCTGTTCGGAGCGAGATCACGCAGCCCCATCACCGCCCGCAGCGGTTGGTGTGACCGCGGTTCGTCGTACTCGTCGCGCGCGGTGAGCTGGGGGTCGTCAGTCTCCACGGTGCCGGTCCCGACCAGGATGACGTCGCACTCCGCACGCAGCCGGTGCGCGTCCCGACGGGCCGCGGCGGAGGTGATCCAGCGACTGGTGCCGTCCGCGGCGGCACTGCGCCCGTCCAGCGTGGTGGCGAGCTTCCAGGTGACGAACGGGCGCCCATGCTCCACCGAGAAGGTCCACGCCAGGTTCAGCTGCCGAGCCTCGCGCTCGAAAAGGCCGAAGGCGACGTCCAGGCCCGCGTGGCGGAGCGCCGCCGCACCGCCCCGGGCGGTGGGGTTCGGATCGGGCTGCGCGAAGACGACCCGGGCGATGCCTGCCTGGACCAGCGCCTGCGTGCACGGCCCGGTGCGTCCGGTGTGGTTGCAGGGCTCCAGCGTCACCACGGCGGTGGCGCCACGGGCGTCGGCCCCGGCCTCGGTGAGCGCCGCCACCTCGGCGTGCGGCGTACCCGCCCCCCGGTGGTAGCCCTCCGCGATCTCGGCCCCGTCGGCGGCCAGCAGCACGCAGCCGACTCGCGGGTTCGGCCCGGGTGGGACACCTGGAGTGCGCGCGAGCTCGAGGGCGCGCCGCATCGCGCGCTGCTCCGCGTCGGTGAACTCCATCTCGCCTCTCCGAGTCCGGCTCACGGACTCCGGGGCACGCACCGGGTGTCCCGGCCGCACGCGGGCTGCGTCGCCGGGGCCACCGATGCGCCGCGTGCTTCTTTCCATCCGGACTTTGACCGTCGGTCCAGGAGTTGCACCTGGTCAACCGCCCGTCCCTCGTCACCGAGGTCCGGCCGGGTCGCGGACTTCTGGTAGATGCACGCATCTGCCCAGTCACCGCCGGTGCGGAGTTTCACCGCCCCCAGAGCACGCGAGCAAGGGCTGCTCGTGCTCCGAGTCTGCCACATTCGGGCGGTCGGCTTCCGTGAGGTGCCTCACCACCTCCTCCGGTCTGCGGGTCTCACACCTGGACCGCCGCCGGTGTCCTCCTCGGATGAGCTCCCGAACCGACCAGGAGGCCATCATGACCGACGGCCCGCGCCCGCGCCGCGGAGCCGGCTGACCAGGTCTCGATGGCGATGCTGGCCCGCTGGCTGTTCGGCGGGATCGGGAAGCGGCGGGACCAGGAGCTTGGCGTCGAGCTGCGCAGTCTCAACGGGGAGACCCCCGTGGTGCCCACCCTCGACGGGGAGTCGACTCGGTGGGGTCCCTGGTGGGCTGTGCGGGTGCTGCAGGAGATCGATCGGGACTCGATGCAGGGAACGGTCGCCTTCGCCGTCAATGAGGTGCTCATCGACCACGGGGTGGCCGGTCTTTCGCTGCGCCGGATCGGGAAGTACGCCGGGATGAGCCCGTCGACGATGATGCACCACTTCCGCAACCGCGAGCGCATCCTCCCCGTCGCGGGCATCGTCACCGCCAAGGCGCGGCTCGCGACGGTGACGTGGGGAATGCTCGGTGCCCGGGCCTGGGCCGGGTGGCTCGAGATCTGGCGGACGGCGCCGCGCATCGAGTACGTCATCGGTCGTGCGCGCGACGATGAGCTCGCCGCCCTCGCGAGGGCGCTGGACCATCAGCTCACCCGACCTGCGCTGGAGTCGCTCTACGCGCTGGCGGACGGCCTGCTGGTCGCGCTGAGTGCCCCGCAGCGCCCGATGTCCCCGCGCACGGCCGAGGCTCTCGTCGAGGCGCACGCGCGTCACCTGCTTCGGCAGTCCCCCAAGGCGGTCAGCCGTGCGGAGTTGCTCCACCTGCTGCGTGGGCGGCGAGCTCCCGCAGCTGCTTGACCATCGCGTCCGGGTCGTCGGCGCGGTAGACCGCCGACCCGGCGACGAACACGTCCGCGCCTGCCTCGGCGCAGCGCTCGACGGTCTCCGGGGAGACGCCGCCGTCGACCTGCAGCCACAGCTCGAGGCCCGAGGCGGAGATCAGCTCCCGGGCGCGACGGATCTTGGGCAGGCAGAGGTCGAGGAACTTCTGGCCGCCGAAGCCGGGCTCGACCGTCATCACCAGCAGCATGTCGAGCTCACCGAGCATGTCTGCCCACGGCTCGACGGGCGTCGCCGGCTTCAGGGCCATCGCAGCGCGCGCACCCTTGGCCCGCAGCTCGCGCGCCAGCCGCACCGGCGCCGTGGCCGCCTCGGCGTGGAAGGTCACCGAGCCGCAGCCGGCCTCGGCGTACGCCGGCGCCCAGCGGTCGGGGTCCTCGATCATCAGGTGCGCGTCCAGCGGCAGCTCGGTGTGCTGCCGGAGCGACTCCACGACGGGCAGGCCGATCGTCAGGTTGGGCACGAAGTGGTTGTCCATCACGTCGACGTGCACCCAGTCCGCGCTCGGGATCCGGGCGACCTCGTCGGCCAGGCGGGACAGGTCGGCGTTCAGGATGCTCGGGGTGATCTGGATGCCCATGGTGGGCTCAGCCTAGGGAACCGTGTCCCGGCGGCGGAGCAGAGCCAGGAACATCGCGTCGGTGCCGTGCCGGTGCGGCCACAGCTGCACCGCACCGGGCAGCGCAGGGACGTCCGCGTCCGTCGCCTCCGGGACCAACGGCACCGCGTCCTCGAGGCGTACGTCGGCCCGCCGGTCCAGCACCGCCCGGACCACCCCGACGGTCTCCGCGACCACCGGCGAGCAGGTCGCGTAGAGCACCGCACCGCCCGGCCGGACCGAGGTGAGCGCCTGGTCGAGCAGCCGCTCCTGCAGGTCGACCAGGCCGCGCAGGTTGTCCGGGCGGCGGCGCCAGCGGCTCTCCGGCCGCCGGCGGAGCGCGCCCAGCCCCGAGCAGGGTGCGTCCAGCAGCACCCGGTCGAAGGTCCCGGGCCGCCAGGGAGGGCGGGTGCCGTCGCCGACGACGACGTGCCCGCCGGTGGCCCGTAGGTTCTGTGCCACCAGGCGGGCGCGGTGCTGCTGCAGCTCGTTGGCGAGCAACAGCGCCCCGGAGTCCTCGGCGAGGGCCGCGAGCAGGGCCGCCTTGCCGCCCGGCCCCGCGCACACGTCGAGCCAGCGCGCGTCCGGACCGGCCACCACGGCTCGGGCCAGGGCGAGCGCGACGAGCTGCGAGCCGGCGTCCTGCACTCCGGCCCGGCCCTCCTGCACCGCCGGCAACGAGCCGGGATCACCGCTGAAGGAGACGCCCCAGGGCGACAGCGTGTCCGCCTTCCCGGCGGAGCCGGTCTGCGCGAGCAGCTCGTCGACCGTCAGCAGCCCGGGCCTCGCGACCAGGGTCACCACAGGACGTGCGTTGTCCGCCGCGAGGAGGCGCTCCAGCTCCTCCGGCCGACCCAGAGCCCGCTCGAGCTCCTCGACCACCCACGCCGGGTGTGACCACCGGACGTGGCGCGGCGCCTCCAGGACCTCCATCCACTCCTGCAAGGAGTGCTCGGCCACCCGGCGTAGCAGCGCGTTGACGAACCCGGCCGGGCGGTGGCCGACCCGGGCACGCACCAGCTCCACCGTGCTCCCCACGGCGGCATGGTCGGGCACCCGCATGCCGAGCAGCTGGTGGACGCCGAGCCGCAGGGCGTCACGCACCGCGGGGTCGGGGGTCCGGGTGGCGAGGTGGTCGAGGACCGCGTCGTAGCTGCCCAGCCCGCGCAGCGTGCCGCCGACCAGCTCGGTGGCGAAGGCGGCGTCCCGTCCGCTCAGCCCGCGCTCGCGCAACAGCCGCGGCAGCACCAGGTTGGCGTAGGCGTCCTGCTCGCGCACGGCGGCCAGCACGTCGTAGGCGACCAGCCGCGCGGGGTCGACGCGGACCGAAGTGCGGGCGTGGGTGCGGGGCCGGCTCATTCGCCCAGCCGCTGGCCGCTCTCCAGCCGCGCGCCACGGGCCCAGTCGGGCGCACCCATCTCTCGCTTGCCGAAGGGCTTGACCTCACCGAGCTGGACCGGATCGGTCGCGGTGCCCACGAAGAGCGCGTTGCGGGTGACCTCGAGGACGCCGGGCTCGAGGTGCTCCCGGTCCACCGGAAGCACCGGGCCGAGCTTGACCCGCTCCCCCGCGAAGGTCGTCCAGGCGCCGGGCGCAGGGGTGCAGGCGCGGACACGACGGTCCACGGCGAGCGCCGGCTCCGCCCAGTCGACGTGCGCGTCCTCGACCGTGACCTTCGAGGCGAGGCTGACGCCGTCGGCGGGCTGCGGGCGGGCCTCGAGGCTGCCGTCCGCGATGCCGTCCAGGGTCTGCACGAGCAGGTGGGCGCCGCCCTCGGCGAGCCTGCCGAGCAGGTCTCCGGCCGTGTCGCGAGGCCGGACGGTCTCGGTCATCAGGCCGTACGTCGGTCCGGCGTCCATCTCCTTGACGATCCGGAAGGTGGTCGCGCCGGTGACCTCGTCGCCGGCCCACAGCGCGTGCTGCACCGGGGCGGCGCCGCGCCAGGCCGGCAGCAGGGAGAAGTGCAGGTTGACCCAGCCGTGCGGCGGGATGTCGAGGGCCGACTGGGGCAGCAGCGCTCCGTAGGCGACCACCGGACAGCACTCCGCCGCGAGGTCGCGAAGCTCCTGCTGGAAGTGCTCCTCCCGCGGGTGCTGCGGCTTGAGCACCGGGACGCCCAGCTCCGCGGCCCGCTGGGCCACCGGCGAGGCGACCAGCTTGCGGCCGCGTCCGGCAGGGGCATCGGGCCTGGTGACCACGCCGACCAGCTCGTGCCGGCTGGCCGCGACGGCGTCCAGGGACGGTACGGCGACCTCGGGGGTGCCGGCGAAGACGACGCGCACCGGCTCAGATCCCCAGTCCCCGCGTGGCGTGCGGGGAGATCCGGACCTGCGGAGGCTGCTGGCCGAACCACTCGGCTTCTCGGATCACCCGCATCGCCTCCCTGCGTGCCTCGCGGTCGAGCCGGTCGATGAACAGGATCCCGTCGAGGTGGTCGGTCTCGTGCTGGATGGCGCGGGCCAGCATCTCCGAGCCCTCGACGGCGAGCGGCTCGCCGTACATGTCGAAGCCGTGCGCGACCACCGACATCGCGCGACGGCAGTCGATGGTGAGTCCCGGGATCGACAGGCACCCCTCGGGGCCCTCCTGGACGTCCTCGGAGAGGACCAGCGCAGGATTGACCAGGTGTCCGAGCTCGCCGTCCACGTGCCAGGTGAAGACCCGCAGCCCCACGCCCAGCTGCGGTGCGGCCAGACCGGCACCGGGCGCGTCCAGCATCGTGTCGGTCAGGTCCTGGACCAGCGTGCGCAGCTCCTTGTCGAAGTCCACGACGGCAGCGGCAGGAGTGCGGAGCACGGGGTCGCCGAGGAGGCGGATGGGCCGGACAGACATGCCGGTCAGGGTAGCGACGTCAGCCCGGTAGGCCACTTCCGTCACCGGGATGTCGACCTCGGCGCATCGATGCGCCAGGTCGCCGGGGCGCTGAGTCCATCAGGAACAGCGAGCCGAGGATCCCGACAGCGACGGCGCCGGCTGCGCCCGCGACCAGCAGGACGGCTGCGAGCAGGGCAAGCAGGGATCCCGGGGTGCTGTCCCGCACCGGCGGTACGGCGTCCAGAGCGAGGGCGATGAGGCCCCCCAGGGCCACCGCGCCCAGCGAGAACACCGCCGGAAGCCGCAGCGCTGCCCAGCCCGGGGCGGACCGAGCCGATCCGCGCGGGCCGCCCAGCACCACGACCACCCCCGCCGCCACGGTCGTCCAGAAGCCGACCACCAGGAACGCCGCCATCGAGTCACCGGCGCGGTGCCAGCCGGCGACCATCGTCGCCAGCCCGGTCACCGCGGCTGCGCCGGTCCCGACCAGGACCACGACCGGCCGGGCGCGTGGGGGCGCCACGAATCCCAGCGCCGCCGCCGCCGAGAACACGGCCGTGCTGTGCCCGCTGGGCAGACTGTTGAGGGTCGAGGGGGCCACCTCGTCGAGCCCGACGTCGGGTCGCAGCAACAGGATCTCCTTGAGCATCCAGGTGGTGGCGTTGGCCGTCACCATCAGACCGATGGCCGCGAGCCCCTGCACCCGGGCCAGTCGAACCAGCGCAACGGTGGCGACGGCCGCCATCGCGCCGAACAAGGAGGCCGCCGAGACCCAGTCCAGCACGGCGTCGACGGTGTCCGCAGCGATGGAACCGAGACGAAGCGCCCCGCGCAGCGAGGTGTCTGCGAACCTGCGCCCCGGCAGGGTCTGGACGGTGAGCTCGTAGACGACGGCGAAACCCACGACTTGGGCCATGGCGACCAGGCCGAGCCCGGTCAACGGCCGGCGCAGCCCGGCGACCTTCTCCATGCGCACCCTTCCATGTTCGCCCCAATTCCTCGACCGTTCCACGGCCTGGCTGAACCGGCCAGCCCGCAGCCGCCGGTCAGCCGAGCGTGGCCGGGTCCACCTCCACCCGCAGGTGCGGGCGCTTGTGGGCCGACCGGCGGGCCTGCATCCTGCGCAGGGTCTCGGAGAGCTCCGGTCCGGCCGTCCGGGGTGAGCGGACCACCAGTCGCAGCAGCTCCTTCCCGGCGTCGGGGACGCCTTCGACGGGGACCGGTCCGAGCACCTCGGTGCCTCGGGGCAGCGGCACGTCGGCGAGGGCCGTGGCCAGCTCCTCGGCCGGACCGGTGACCGTAGCGACGCGGGACGCCGGCGGCAGGTGTGCGCAGGCCCGTTCCTCGATCTCGCGGCGGGCGAGCCCGCCCGGGTCCCACCTGACCAGGGCCTGCAGTCCGGGCTCGCCGGGGTCACCGACCGCGACGACGCGCCCTCCGGCGGCCACCGGCCGGACCAAGGCCGCTGCGTTGGCCCAGCGACGGAGGGCCTCCTCGGTCGCCCGCAGGTCCGAGCGGGCCAGGAGCAACCAGGTGTCCAGGAGGAGCACCGTGGTGTAGCCACCCTCGGCCAGTGGTTCGGCGCCAGGCGTGGCCACCACGATCGCAGGCTCGCGGCCCACACGCTCGAGCACGCGCTCACCCGAGGACGAGGTTCGCACCGGGATCCCGGGCACGGCCCGGCCGATCTCCTCCGCCGTCCGCGCGTCACCGAGCACCGGGGCGCGGAGGCCGTGGTGACCGCACTCGGGGCAGGTCCAGCCGGGGTGGGGAGCAGCACACCAGCTGCACTGCGGTGGCTGACCGTGGCCGGGCACACGCAGCGGGCCGCGGCACCGCTCGCAGAGCGCCGGCGTCCGGCACGACGCGCAGGCCAGCCGGGTCGCGTAGCCGACCCTGGGGGTCTGCACCAGCACGGGCCCAGTGCGCAGGCCCGAGCGCACCGCTGCCAACGCCTCGCTGGGAAGCCGGGCCGTGCGCGCGGCCGGATCGCGGGCCAGGGCTTGGTCCCACTCCCCGGCCACCGAGACCGCGACCCGGCTGCGCACCACCTCACGTGGGCCGGCCACCTCGCGGGCCCAGCCGGTGCGCAGCAGGTACTCCGCCTCCACGCTGCGCGCGTGCGCCAGCAGCAGCGCCGCGCTGCCGGCCTCCTCGGCGCGCAGCAGCAGGACCTCGCGGGCGTGCGGGTACGGCGCCCGCGGCTCGTCGTGCAGGTCGTCCCCGTCGTCCCACAGCGCGACCAGGCCGAGATCCTGCACGGGGGTGAAGGCTGCCGCCCGCGTCCCGATCACCACGCGTACGGCCCCCCGGCGGGCCGCGAGGAACGCGGCGTAGCGGCGGGCGGGCCCCAGCTCTGCGGTGAGCGCGACGTGCTGGCCCGGGCCCAGCCGCTCGGTCAGCGCCCGGTCGAGCCGGGCGAGGTCACGGTGGTCGGGCACGCAGACCAAGGCGCCCCGACCGGAGTGGGCTGTGGCCAGCACCGCCTCGGCCATCAGCGTCGTCCAGTCGTCGCCCGGCAGCACCGACCACACCGAGCGGGGCGAGTGGCCGGATGCCAGGGCGCCGAGGACGTCCGGTCCTGCGGAGTAGTCCTCGGCCCGGTTCGGTTCCGCGATCGCGGTCAGCGGCGGCGCGGGCTCCGAGGGCTCCTTCTCGCTGGCGGCGTGCCGGGCGGGCACGGCCAGCCGCAGGACGTCGGACCGGGTGCCGGCGTAGCGCGCCGCGACCGCCCCGGTCAGCGCGGCGATGTCGGGAGCGAGCACCGGCTCCGGGCTCACCACTCGGCGCAGCGGCTGCAGGCGACCGGTGTGCTCGGTGGTCGCCGCGCGCGCGACCACGAAGCCGTCCACGTCCTGACCGGCGAACCGCACCTTGACGCGGACGCCCGGCTGCGCGGCCTCGGCCATCGCCTGGGGCACGGCGTAGTCGAAGGGCCGGTCGAGGTGCGCGAGGGGGACGTCGACCAGCACGCGGGCCACCGGATCGGTGTCCGCGAAGGTGAGCGGCTTGCGCTCCGCCGGCGGACGCGCCGACCGGGCGGCCGCACGCACCTGCGCGGGCGCGTCCATCAGCGCCGGCTGGTCGCCGGCTCCCTCGCTCACGCCCGCATGGTGTCAGGCTGCTCCGACAGGGAGCAGCTCAGACCCCGGCGACCTTCTTGAGCTGGTCGGCACGGTCGGTGCGCTCCCAGGTGAAGTCCGGCAGCTCGCGACCGAAGTGGCCGTAGGCCGAGGTCTGGGCGTAGATCGGGCGCAGCAGGTCGAGGTCGCGGATGATCGCGGCCGGACGCAGGTCGAAGACCTCCAGCGCGGCCTTCTGGATGACCTCGTCGGAGACGACGCCGGTGCCGAAGGTCTCCACGAAGACGCCGACCGGCTGGGCCTTGCCGATCGCGTAGGCGACCTGGACCTCCGCCCGCTTCGCCAGCCCCGCGGCCACGATGTTCTTGGCCACCCAGCGCATCGCGTAGGCCGCCGAGCGGTCGACCTTCGAGGGGTCCTTGCCGGAGAACGCGCCACCGCCGTGCCGGGCCATGCCGCCATAGGTGTCGACGATGATCTTGCGCCCGGTCAGGCCCGCGTCGCCCATCGGACCGCCGACGGTGAAGATGCCGGTCGGGTTGACCAGCATCCGGTAGTCCTCGGCGGGGATGTCGAAGCGGGCGAGCACCGGGTCGATCACGTGCTGCTTGATGTCGGCCTCGAGGTCGTCCAGGCTGATGTCCCCGGCGTGCTGGGTGGAGAGCACCACGGTGTCGACCCGGACCGGTCGGTCCTCGGCGTCGTACTCGATGGTGACCTGGGTCTTGCCGTCCGGGCGCAGGTAGTCCAGCGTGCCGTCCTTGCGCACCTCGGTCAGGCGCTCGGAGAGCCGGTGGGCGATGCTGATCGGCAGCGGCATCAGCTCAGGGGTGTCGTCGCAGGCGTAGCCGAACATCAGGCCCTGGTCGCCGGCACCCTGCTTGTCGAGCTCGTCGACCGAGGCCCCGACCCGGGCCTCGTGACCGTCGTCGACGCCGGCGGCGATGTCCACCGACTGACCGCCGATGGCCACCTGCACCCCGCACGACTTGCCGTCGAAGCCCTTGAGCGAGGAGTCGTACCCGATGTCGAGGATCTTGGCGCGGACCAGCTCGGCCACGGGCGCGTAGGCGCTGGTGCGGACCTCGCCCGCCACGACCACCAGTCCGGTGGTCAGCAGCGTCTCCACGGCGACGCGGAGGTTCTGCGGGTCGTCGTCGTGGGCCATCAGCTGGTCCAGGATCGTGTCGCTGATGGCGTCGGCGATCTTGTCCGGGTGACCCTCGGTCACCGACTCGGAGGTGAACAGTCGTCCGGTCACTTCATTTCTCCCACGATCGAGAACCAGGAGCCGCCAGGCGGCACGTGCGCCGAGGAGGCCCGGGCAGGCCGCAGCGCGTCGGGACGCGAGCCTAACCGACGGTGAGCAGCCGAAGGACCTCGTCCCAGATGACGTGCGCGAGCGCCGCCTTGGTGCCCCGCGGCACGGGCGCGGACTCACCGTCGCGACGGAGTACGACGGCCTCGTTGTCCTCGGCGCCGAACACGGCGCCGCCGCCCACGTCGTTGACCACGAGCAGGTCGCAGCCCTTGCGCGCGAGCTTGGCCCGCGCGTGCTCCATCACCGACCCGGTCTCGTCGCCGGTCTCGGCAGCGAAGCCGACCACGACGAGGTCCTCGTGCGGTCGTTCGGCGGCCAGGCCGGCGAGGATGTCCGGGTTCTGCACGAGCCGGACCTGCGGCGCGGTGCCGTCGGAGGACTTCTTGATCTTCGCCCCGGAGACCTCCGCCGGCCGGAAGTCCGCGGGGGCGGCGGCCATCACGACAGCGTCGGCGGCGGCGCACGCCTCGCGCACCCGGTCCTGCATCTCCGCAGTGGTCTCGACGCGGACCACCTTGACCCCCGCCGGGTCGGGCAGGTCGGTGTTCGCGGCGACCAAGGTGACCTCGGCGCCCCGGGCGGCGGCGGTCCGGGCCAGGGCGTAGCCCTGGCGTCCCGAGGACCGGTTGCCCAGGAACCGGACCGGGTCGAGGTGTTCCCGGGTCCCGCCCGCGGAGACCACGACCCTGCGGCCGACCAGGTCGAGGGTGTGCGCGGCGCCCCGAGCGAGGACGTCGGTGGCGACGGCGAAGATCTCCGCAGGGTCGGGGAGCCGTCCCTTGCCGGTGTCGGCGCCGGTGAGTCGTCCCTCCGCGGGCTCGATCACCACGGCGCCACGGCTGCGCAGGGTGGCCACGTTGGCCCGGGTCGCCGGGTGCTCCCACATCTCGGTGTGCATCGCCGGCGCGAAGACCACCGGACAGCGGGCGGTGAGCAGGGTGTTGGTGAGCAGGTCGTCGGCCAGGCCGTGCGCCGCCTTCGCCAGCAGGTCGGCGGTGGCCGGCGCGACGACGACCAGGTCGGTCTCCTGGCCGATGCGCACGTGCGGCACCTCGTGGACCTCCGCCCACACCTGCGTGTGCACCGGCTTGCCGGAGAGCGCAGCCCAGGTCGGAGCCCCCACGAACTCCAGCGCGGCAGCAGTCGGCACCACGGTGACGTCGTGTCCGGACTCGGTGAACCGGCGCAGCAGCTCGGCGGCCTTGTAGGCCGCGATCCCGCCGGTCACGCCGAGGACGACCCTGCCCATCGGGCGGTGCCTGGTCCTACTCGGCCGGAGGCTGGTCGGCCGGAGGCTGGTCGGCCGGGGGCTGCTCGATCGAGGCCGGGTCGATCGAGGACTGGGCCGGCGGGAGCGGGGACTCCTCGGCGACCGCGGCGGCGATCGCCTCGGCCTGGGCCTCCTCCGGGTCGACGTCCTCGCAGGTCAGCAGGTCGTCGTTGATCTCGCGCAGCGCGATCGACAGGGGCTTCTCCTGCACATGGGTCTCGACCAGCGGACCGACGTACTCCAGCAGGCCCTCGCCGAGCTGGGAGTAGTAGGCGTTGATCTGCCGCGCGCGCTTGGCGGCGTACAGAACCAGCTTGTACTTGGAGTCGGTCTTGGTGAGCAGGTCGTCGATGGGCGGGTTGGTGATGCCCTCTGCGACGGGACCGGACGAGTGCATGGTGCCTCTCAAGCTCGAGTTGGCGGTGGGATCGGGACCCGGGCGGGTCAAGGTCGGGGCGGTGCTGTCCCGACCGGACGGAAGCTGGACGGCGCCGGACGGGGTGGAGCGCCTACGGGCCCGACCCGGATCTGAGCAACTCTACCAATTCGGCGGCCGCATCGGGAATCCGCCGGTTGACGATGGTGACGTCGAACTCCGGCTCCGCGGCCAGCTCCGCACGTGCGGTCTCCAGCCGGCGCTCGCGCTCCTGCGCCGTCTCGGTGCCGCGCCCGACCAGGCGCCGCACCAGCTCCTCCCACGAGGGGGGCGCGAGGAAGACCAGCAGTGCCTCAGGCATGTGCCGACGCACCTGGCGGGCGCCCTGGAGATCGATCTCCAGCAACGCCGGGCGGCCGTCGGCCAGTGCGTGCTCCACGGGCTGCCGGAGGGTGCCGTAGCGCGCGCCGCCGTGCACCACCGCCCACTCCAGCAACGCCTCCTCGGCGACGAGCCGGTCGAACTCCTCGTCGGTCACGAAGTGGTAGTGCACACCCTCGACCTCATCCGGCCGCCGGGGCCGGGTGGTGGCGGAGACCGAGATCCACACGTCGGGGTGGTGCTCGCGTACCCACGCCGTGAGCGTCCCCTTTCCCACCGCGGTCGGTCCGGCGAGCACGACCAGGCGCGAGGGTCTCCGGGGGCTGCCCGCGCTCACTCCGCGGCGAACTCGTCCATCAGCGCCGCGACCTGCTTGGCGCCGAGACCGCGGACCCGGCGGGTCTCGGAGATCTTCAGGCGCTCCATCGTCTGCCGGGCGCGGACCTTGCCGATCCCCGGCATCGACTGGAGCAGGTCGAGCACACGCATCTTGCCGATGACCTCGTTGTGCTGGCCCTCCTCGACGACCTCGGCGAGGGAGGCCCCGGAGTGCTTGAGGCGGTTCTTCACCTCGGCTCGTTCCCGACGGGATGCTGCTGCCTTCTCCAGCGCGGCCTGGCGCTGTTCGGGCGTGAGGGGCGGCAGAGCCACGGGGATTTCGGCCTCCCTGCTGGGGAATTCGGGACCGGGAGCAATCTAGTCAGCGCTGTCGACGGCGTGCAACGCGGGCCGTCCACCGGCGACGTCGGGCGTCTCACAGACCGATGTTGATCTTGCAGACGTCGCGGGCCTGCTGCTCGATCCCGGAGACCGCCTGGACCACCTCGGGAGCGGCGAGCCGGCTCGCGGCCGCCCGGATACGCTGCAGCCGGGACTTGCTCAGCCCGGACGGGGGCTTGCCCGCGTCGAACTGCTCTGGGCGCACGTCGGCTGCGCGCAACGCCTTGTCCAGCCCCTCGACGGCGGTCAGGAACGTCTGCCACTCGTCCCTCAGGTCCGGCGGGGCGGCACCGGCCAGGTCCCGCAGCATCGGCAGGTTCCGGAGCAGGGTCGCGCCCCCGGCCTCGGCGGAGGTCATGTCGGCGAGCTCCTTGCGATGCTCGGCCACCGCGCCGCAGTAGCGTTCCCGGGCGTCACCGCAGCCACCGGCCCCGAGCAGCAGCGCCAGCACCACCGGGACCAGCACAGGGACCGAGCGGGACATCAGCGGCCGCCCACCCGGTCCTCGTCGAGGAAGGCGAAGGCCGCCCGGGTCCGGGCGACCGCCTCTCGCAGCCCGCGCGCCTCCGGCCCGCCCCGGAGGATCTCGCGCGAGCTGGACGCGAGCACGAGCGGGAGCGCCGGGCCGAAGATCCGGCGTACGTCGTCGGCGGTGCCGCCCTGGGCACCGATACCGGGCACGAGCAGCGGCCCGTTGACGGCCAGGTCCTCCGTGGTCTCCCCGATCGTCGCGCCCACCACGGCACCGAAGGAGCCCATCGGCGCCCCGCCGGCGTTGAGGTCGGCGAGCCGGCGCAGGACGCTGCCGGCCACGGTCGGGCCGGAGGCGGTGCGGGCGTGCTGCACCTCCGGTGCCTCGGGGTTGGAGGTGAGGGCCAGCACGAACAGACCCTTCTGGTGGCGGCGCGCGGTCTCGATCATCGGGACCAGGCTCCCGAAGCCGAGGTACGGCGAGGCCGTGATCGCATCGACGGCCAGGGGCGAGGACGGGTCGAGGTAGGCATCGGCATAGGCCTGGGCGGTGGACCCGATGTCCCCGCGCTTGACGTCGAGGACGACCTGGGCGCCGGCCTCGGCGGCCACCGCCACGACCCGCTCCAGCACCGCCACCCCCGCAGAGCCGAACCGCTCGAAGAACGCCGACTGGGGCTTGACCGCCGCGACCAGCGGCGCGAGCGTCTCGGTGGCGTGCAGGGCGAACTTCTCCAGCCCTGCGGCGGAGTCCTCCAGCCCCCAGTCCGCGAGCAGACCCGGGTGCGGGTCGATGCCCGCGCACACGGGTCCGCGCCGGTCCATGGCTGCGCGCAGCCGCGCACCGAAGGTCGTCACCGCCGCACCGCCCTGTTCACCAGCCGCGGCCACAGCGGACCGTCGTAGACGAACGCGGTGTAGGCCTGGAGCAGGTCCGCACCGGCCTCGAGCCGCTCCCGAGCCGCCTCGGCGGAGTCGATCCCGCCCACACCGATGATCGTCGGCGCCGGTCCCAACCGCCCACGCAGCAACCGGACCACCTCGGTGGCGCGCCGGCGCAGCGGTGGACCGGAGAGACCGCCGGCCCCCGCAGCCTCGACCTGCCCGGGCGACGAGGACAGCCCAGCACGCGCGATCGTGGTGTTCGTGGCGACGACACCGTCCAGGTCCAGGGCCGAGACCAGGTCGGCGACCGCGAGAACGTCCTCCTCGTCGAGGTCCGGCGCGATCTTCACCAGCAGCGGCACGTGCCGGTCCGCCGCCTCGTCGGCCCGACGGCGTACCGCTCGCAGCAGCGGCTCGAGCTTCTCCACCGCCTGCAGGTCGCGCAGGCCGGGGGTGTTCGGGGAGGAGACGTTGACCACGAGGTAGTCGGCGAAGGGCGCCAGCAGCCCGGTGCTCTTCTCGTAGTCGGCCACGGCGGCGTCTTCGGGCACCACCTTGGTCTTGCCGATGTTCACGCCCAGCGGCACGCCCGTCCGGTGGTCACGCTCGGCCTGTCCTGGGCCTGTCGAAGGGCCGAGACCCCGCCGGGCCCGGGCCGCGAGACGCCGGGCGACGACCTCGGCCCCGTCGTTGTTGAAGCCCATCCGGTTCACGATCGCCCGGTCGCGCGGCAGCCGCGCCAGCCGGGGCCGAGGGTTGCCGGGCTGCGGCTCCCCCGTGACCGTCCCGATCTCGACGAAGCCGAACCCCAGACCGGCCAGCGCGTCGACGCCGACGGCGTTCTTGTCGAAGCCCGCCGCAAGCCCGAGGACCTCGGGGAAGTCGATGCCCATCCGCCGCACCGCCTCCCGCCGTGACCGCAGTGGGGCCAGCACCGGCCGCGCCGCCCGGATCGCACCGAAGGCCAGCTCGTGGGCGCGCTCGGGGTCGGTGTGGGTCAGGACCCGGTCGAAGATGAGGCGGTAGGGGTTCACCCGTGCACCCGTTCGCCGCCCGCGTCGCGGACCCGGCGTACGACGACCGGCTCCCAGTCCTGCAGCGACCGGACCCCGATGTCACCGGCGCGGACCGCCTCGATCCCCTGCACGGCCGCACCGAGCCCCTGCACCGTGGTGATGCACGGGATGTTGGTGCGGATCGCCGCGGTGCGGATCTCGTAGCCGTCCAGGCGTGGCGATCCTCCGCTGGTGGTGCCGTGCGGGGTGTTCACCACCAGCTGGACCTCGCCGTCGAGGATCATCTGCACGATCGTCTTCTCCCCGTGCTCCCCCGGGCCGGCGCTGTGCTTGCGCACCTCGGTGGCGGCCACGCCGTTGCGGCGCAGCACCTCGGCGGTGCCGGCGGTCGCCAGGATCTCGTAACCGAGGTCGGCCAGCCGCTTGACCGGGAAGACCATCGTGCGCTTGTCACGGTTGGCCATCGAGACGAAGATCCGGCCACTGGTCGGCAGCGAACCGTACGCCGCGGTCTGCGCCTTGGCGAAGGCCTTGCCGAAGTTGCGGTCGAAGCCCATCACCTCGCCGGTCGAGCGCATCTCCGGCCCGAGCACGGCGTCGACGGTCTTGCCGTCCGGGGTCTTGAAGCGGTTGAACGGCATCACCGCCTCCTTGACCGCGATCGGCGCGTCACCGGGCAGGTCCCCGCCGTCGCCGAGCCGCGCGAGCACGCCCTCGGCGCGCAGCGTCGCGATGGTCTCCCCCAGCATGATCCGGGCCGCCGCCTTGGCCAGCTGGGTGGCGGTCGCCTTGGACACGAACGGCACCGTCCGGCTGGCCCGCGGGTTGGCCTCGAGCACGTAGAGCACGTCCGAGCCGAGCGCGAACTGGATGTTGAGCAGCCCACGCACGCCCACGCCTCGCGCGATCGCCTCGGTGGCCCGACGGATCCGGTCCACCTCCTCCTTGCCCAGGGTGATCGGCGGCAGCGCGCACGAGGAGTCGCCGGAGTGGATGCCGGCCTCCTCGATGTGCTCCATCACGCCGCCGAGGTAGAGCTCGGTGCCGTCGTAGATCGCGTCGACGTCGATCTCCACCGCGTCGTCGATGAACCGGTCCACCAGCACCGGGTGCTCGGGGCTGATCTCGGTGGCTCGGGTGATGTAGCCGCGCAGCGAGGTCTCGTCGTACACGATCTCCATGCCGCGGCCGCCCAGGACGTACGACGGCCGCACCAGCACGGGATAGCCGATCCCTGCGGCGATCTCGCGGGCCTCGTCGAACGAGACGGCGGTGCCGTGCATCGGCGCGGTCAGCCCGGCCTCGTGCAGCACCCGCCCGAACGCACCGCGCTCCTCGGCGAGGTGGATCGCGGAGGGGGAGGTGCCGACGATCGGCACGCCGGCGTCCTCCAGTCCCTGGGCCAGGCCCAGCGGGGTCTGGCCGCCGAGCTGGCAGATGACGCCCGCGACCGGACCGACGGCCTGCTCGGCGTGCACGACCTCCAGCACGTCCTCCAACGTCAACGGCTCGAAGTAGAGCCGGTCGCTGGTGTCGTAGTCGGTGGAGACGGTCTCGGGGTTGCAGTTGACCATCACGGTCTCGTAGCCCGCGTCGTGCAGCGCCAGGCTCGCGTGCACGCAGGAGTAGTCGAACTCGATGCCCTGCCCGATCCGGTTGGGCCCCGAGCCGAGGATGATCACGGCTTCTCTTCCCGCGGCCCTGGGTTGGACCTCCGTCTCCTCGTCGTAGGAGGAGTAGTGGTACGGCGTCCGCGCGGCGAACTCGGCCGCGCAGGTGTCCACGGTCTTGTAGACCGGGCGCACCCCGAGGGCGTGCCGGACGCCGCGGACGACGTCCTCCTTCATGTCGCGCAGCTTGCCGAGCTGACCGTCGGAGAAGCCGTGCCGCTTCGCCCTCCGCAGCAGCGGCGGGGTGAGCTCGGGGGCGTCGATGATCTCCTGGGCGATCTCGTTGATCAGCGCGAGCTGGTCGACGAACCACGGGTCGATCCCGGTGGCCTCGTGGATCTCCTGCGGCGTGGCCTCGGCGCGGATGGCGTCCATGACCTTCTTCAGCCGGCCGTCGTGCGGGACCCGGATCTCCTCCAGCAGCGCCGCCTTGTCCAGGTCGATGCGCCGGTGGCTCCAGTCGAAGACGGCGTCCTTCTTCTCCAGGCTGCGCAGGGACTTCTGCAGCGCCTCGGTGAAGTTGCGGCCGATCGCCATCGCCTCGCCCACCGACTTCATGTGCGTGGTCAGCGTCGGGTCGGCCGCCGGGAACTTCTCGAAGGCGAACCGCGGCGTCTTCACCACGACGTAGTCCAGTGTCGGCTCGAAGGCCGCCGGCGTCGCTCCACCGTCTTCTCGAGCGGTGATGTCGTTGCGGATCTCGTCCAGCGTGTAGCCGATCGCCACCTTCGCCGCGATCTTCGCGATCGGGAAGCCGGTCGCCTTCGAGGCCAGGGCACTGGATCGGGAGACGCGGGGGTTCATCTCGATGACGACGACGCGACCGTCCTCGGGGTTGACCGCGAACTGGATGTTGCAGCCGCCGGTGTCCACCCCGACCGAGCGGATGATGCCGAGGGAGAGGTCGCGCAGGTGCTGGTACTCCCGGTCGGTCAGCGTCATCGCCGGCGCCACGGTGATCGAGTCACCGGTGTGCACGCCCATCGGGTCGAGGTTCTCGATCGAGCACACGATCACCACGTTGTCCTTGGTGTCGCGCATGACCTCGAGCTCGTACTCCTTCCAGCCGAGGATCGACTCCTCCAGGAGCACCTCGGTGGTCGGGCTGGCGTCGAGTCCGGCGCCGGCGATCCGGTACAGGTCCTCCTCGTCGAAGGCCATCCCCGAGCCGGTGCCGCCCATGGTGAAGCTGGGGCGGACCACCATCGGGTAGCCGAGCTCCTGCGCAGCCTGGAGGCAGTCGTCCATCGAGTGGCAGATCCGGGACGCCGCGCACTGGCCGCCGAGCTCCTCGACGATCTTCTTGAACGACTCGCGGTTCTCGCCCCGGTCGATCGCCTCGATCGAGGCGCCGATCAGCTCCACGCCGTACTTCTCCAGCACGCCGTTGCGGTCCAGCGCCATCGCGGTGTTCAGCGCGGTCTGGCCACCGAGGGTCGCCAGCAGCGCGTCCGGCCGCTCCTTCTCGATGACCTTCTCCACGAACTCCGCGGTGATCGGCTCGACGTAGGTCGCGTCGGCGAACTCGGGGTCGGTCATGATCGTGGCCGGGTTGGAGTTGACGAGGATGACCCGCAGCCCCTCGGCCTTGAGCACCCGGCACGCCTGGGTGCCGGAGTAGTCGAACTCGCAGGCCTGCCCGATGATGATCGGCCCGCTGCCGATGACCAGGACGGACTCGATGTCGGTGCGCTTGGGCATCAGGCCCGCCCTTCCATCAGCTCGCAGAATCTGTCGAAGAGATAGGCAGCGTCGTGCGGCCCGGCCGCCGCCTCGGGGTGGTACTGCACCGAGAATGCCTTCAGCCGGCCCTCGTCGTCGCGCAGCTCCAGTCCCTCGACCACGTCGTCGTTGAGGCAGACGTGGCTCACCGTGGCCACGCCGTACGCCGTCCGGGTCGGCTCGTCCAGGGGTGCGTCGACCGCGAACCCGTGGTTGTGCGCGGTCACCTCGACCTTGCCGGTGGTGCGGTCCATCACCGGCTGGTTGATCCCGCGGTGGCCGTACTTGAGCTTGTAGGTGCCGAAGCCGAGCGCGCGGCCGAAGAGCTGGTTGCCGAAGCAGATCCCGAAGTAGGGCAGCCCGCGCTCCAGCGCCTGCTGCAGCAGCTCGATCTGCTGCTTGGTCGCCGCCGGGTCCCCGGGACCGTTGGAGAAGAACAGCCCGTCGGGCCGGACGGAGAGGACGTCATCGATGCTCGCGGTCGCGGGCAGCACGTGCACCTCGATGCCGCGCTCGGCCATCATCCGCGGGGTGTTGGCCTTGAGACCGAGGTCGACCACCGCGACGGTGAACCGCGGTTTCCCGGTGGTCGAGCCGGTCGCGGCCGCGGGCACGACGTAGGGCGCGGTCGTGGTGACCTCGGTGGAGAGCTCCGCGCCCTCCATGCCGGCCTGGTGGCGGACCTTGTCCAGCAGCGCGTCGGCGTCGGTGTCCACCGAGGAGATGCCGACCCGCATCGCGCCGCGCTCGCGCAGGTGCCGGGTCAGCGCCCGGGTGTCGACACCCTGGATGCCGACCACCCCCTGGTCGGCGAGCGCCTGGTCGAGGGAGCGCACCGAGCGCCAGCTGGACGGGATGCGGGCCGGGTCACGCACGACGTACCCGCTGACCCAGATCCGCCGGGACTCCGGGTCCTCGTCGTTCATGCCGGTGTTGCCGACGTGCGGTGCGGTCATCACCACCACCTGACGGTGGTAGGAGGGGTCGGTCAGCGTCTCCTGGTAGCCGGTCATCCCGGTGGAGAAGACCGCCTCGCCGAAGGTCTCCCCGACCGCGCCGTAGGCCTCACCGCGGAAGATGCGACCGTCCTCGAGGACGAGGACGGCCCCGGTGGTCGAGCTTCCCCCGGTGGTTGAGCTTGTCGAAACCACTCAGCTCTCCTCGATCTCGGCGTCGATGACGGTGGGTACCCCGCGCAGCACCGTGTGCACGACCGCGCCGGTGAGCTTGCGCTCGTGCCAGGGGTTGTTGCGCGACAGCGAGGCGGAGCGGTCGCGGTCGACCACGACGACCTTGTCGGGGTCGACCAGGGTCAGGTTGGCCGGCTGGCCCACGGCGAGGGTGCCACCGTGGCCCTCGAGCCCGGCGATGCGGGCGGGATTCTGAGACATCACCCGGGCGACGTCGGCCCAGTCCATGGCACCGGAGCTGACCATCACCTCGCTGACCACCGACAGCGCCGTCTCCAGGCCGAGCATCCCGAAGGCGGCGTCGACGAAGGCGTGCTCCTTGTCGTGGCGGGCGTGCGGGGCGTGGTCGGTGGCGACGGCGTCGATGGTGCCGTCGGCGAGCGCGTCGCGCAGCGCCGCGACGTCCTCGTCGGGGCGCAGCGGCGGATTGACCTTGTACGTCGGGTCGTAGCCCGCGAGCAGCTCGGTGGTCAGCATCAGGTGGTGCGGGGTGACCTCGGCGGTCACGTCGATGCCCTGTGCCTTCGCCCACCGGATCACCTCCACCGAGCCGGCGGTGGACACGTGCGCCACGTGCACGCGGCTGCCGGTGTGCCGGGCCAGCATCACGTCGCGCGCCACCACGACCTCCTCGGCGACACCGGGCCAGCCCGGCAGCCCCAGGCGCCCGGAGAGCTCGCCCTCGTGGCAGCAGGCGGCGGGACCGGCCAGGTCCGGGTCCTGCGCGTGCTGGGAGACGACCCCGCCGAAGGCGCGGACGTACTCCAGCGCCCGGCGCATCACCCGCGGGTCCGCCACGCACTTCCCGTCGTCGGAGAAGACCCGGACCCGGGCACGCGATCGGGCCATCAGGCCCAGCTCGGCGAGCTCTGCCCCGGCCAGCCCGCGAGTGACCGCACCGACCGGCTGCACGTCGACCAGCCCGGCCGCCCGGCCGAGGTCGTGGACGTGCTCGGCAGCCTCGGCGGTGTCGGTGACCGGGTCGGTGTTGGCCATCGCGAGCACCGCGGTGAACCCACCGGCGGCTGCGGCCCGGGAACCGGTGCGGACGGTCTCGGCGTCCTCCCGGCCCGGCTCGCGCAGGTGGGTGTGCAGGTCGACCAGGCCGGGCAGCGCGACCAGTCCGTCGGCGTCGACGACCGTGGCGCCGGTGGGCTCCTCCTCGACCAGGACGCCCCGGTCGACGTACAGGTCGCGGGCCCGGTCACCGAGGATCGAGGCACCCTTGATCACCAGGGGGCGGTGGTCGGCCTCTGCCTGTCCTGGGCCTGTCGAACGGTGGGGACTCACTGGTCGCTCCCTTCTCCGGCGAGCAGGTGGTAGAGGACCGACATCCGGATCGCGACCCCGGCGGAGACCTGCTCGAGCACCAGGCTGACCGCCGCGTCTGCTGCTTCCGGCGCGATCTCCAGGCCGCGGTTCATCGGGCCGGGGTGGCAGATGGGTACGTCGGGCCGCAGCAGCGCGAGCCGCTCCCGGGTCAGTCCGTAGCCGACGGTGTACTCCCGCGGACTGGGGAAGTAGCCGCCGCTCATCCGCTCGCGCTGGACCCGCAGCATCATCACCGCGTCCACCTCGGGCAGCACCTCGTCGAGGTCCCAGGAGGTGCCGAACCCCGCGTCCTTGGACCAGGCGGTCACCCCTGCCGGCATCAGGGTGGGCGGGGCGACCACCGTGACGCGGGCGCCGAGCTTGGCCAGCAGCAGGACGTTGCTGCGGAAGACCCGGCTGTGGGTGAGGTCGCCCACGATGGCCACGTGCTTGTCCTCCAGGGTGCCCATCCGGTGCTGGAGCGTGTAGGCGTCGAGCAGGGCCTGGGTGGGATGCTCGTGGGTGCCGTCGCCGGCGTTGACCACGACCGCGTCGGTCCACTGGCTGACCTGACGGGCGGCGCCGCTGGCGCCGTGCCGGATCACCAGGCCGTCCACGCCCATGGCCGCGACGGTGAGCACGGTGTCGCGCAGGCTCTCGCCCTTGCTCACGCTCGAGCCCTTCGCCGAGACGTTGATGACATCGGCGGAGAGCCACTTGCCGGCGATCTCGAAGGAGGAACGGGTCCGGGTGGAGTCCTCGAAGAAGAGGTTGACCACGGTCCGCCCGCGCAGGGCCGGGAGCTTCTTCACCGAGCGGCGCTGGACGTCGTGCATCTCCGCGGCGGTGGTGAACAGCGCCTGCACGTCGTCGGCGGTGAGGTCCTCGATGGAGAGTAGATGCTTGTTCACTGTGCCCCTCCTGCGATCCGCACCTCGTCGTAGCCGTCGGACTCCTCCAGGCGCACCATCACCCGCTCGTCGTGGGCGCTGGGGAGGTTCTTGCCCACGTGGTCGGCCCGGATCGGCAGCTCGCGGTGACCGCGGTCGACCAGGACCGCGAGCCGTACGACGGCCGGGCGGCCCAGGTCGCTCAGGGCGTCCAGCGCGGCCCGCACGGTGCGCCCGGAGTACAAGACGTCGTCGACCAGCACCACGACCTTGCCGTCGACCCCTCCGGCCGGCACGTCGGTGTGGTGCAGGCCGCGGGTGGGCTGGCTGCGCAGGTCGTCGCGGTACATGGTGGTGTCCAGCGTGCCGACCGGGACCTCGACGCCCTCGGTGCGGGCGATCCGGTCGGCGATGCGGCGAGCGAGGTGGACACCGCGCGTGGGGATGCCGAGCAGCAGCAGCCGCTCGGTGCCCTTGTTGTGCTCGAGGATCTCGTGGGAGATCCGGGTCAGTGCCCGGGAGATGTCATGGGCGTCGAGGACGGAGCGTCCTTCGACCTGCGGCTCGGCCCCGGCGTGTGCTCGGGCCTGCGGCTGGGTAGGCGGCAAGGGCGCCTGACCTCCTTCTCCGCCTCGCGGGACGGCTCGTTAAAGGATGTCGGTTCGGGCCCGACCCTATCAGTCACAGGCCGTTGCGCTGCGCCAGGATCGCCGCCTGCACGCGGTCGCGCAGGCCGAGCTTGGCGAGCAGGGCGGCCACGTGGGTCTTGACCGTGGGCAGGCCCAGGAACAGCCGCTCGGCGATCTCGGCGTTGCTCAGCCCCTGCCCCAGCAGCGAGAGCACCTCGGTCTCCCGCGCGCTGAGCCCCTTCAGCCGGGGGTCCCGCACCGCGCTGCCCCGGTCGACGTAGGAGGAGACCAGCCGGTGCAGCACCTGCGGGGCCAACGGCATCTGTCCCACCGCGACGTCGCGCACCGCGCGGACGAGGTCGTCGGGCTCGACGTCCTTGAGGAGGTAGCCGCTCGCGCCGACGCGCAGGGCGTCCACGACGTAGTCGTCCACGTCGAAGGTGGTCAGCACCAGCACCCGGGGCGGCCGCGCGGCCCGCATGATCCGCTCGGTCGCCGCGATGCCGTCCACGACCGGCATCCGGATGTCCATCAGCACCACGTCGGGAGCGTGCCGGGCCGCTGCGTCCACCGCCTGCTCCCCGTCGGCGGCCTCGGCCACCACCTCGATGTCCGGCACCTGGTCCAGCATCAGCCGGAACCCGCTGCGCACCAGCGTCTGGTCGTCGGCGAGCAGGACGCGGACGGCCCGGCCGGCGGGGACGGCTCCGTCCTTTGCGGCGCTCACGCCGGCCCCACCGGCAGCTCGGCGTGCAGGCGCCATCCCGGGGCGTCGGTGCGCGGACCGGCCTCGAGCCGGCCGCCGTACAGGGCGACGCGCTCGCGCACGCCACGCAGCCCCTGGCCCGCACCGCGCAGGTCCGGTTCCACCGGCGCGCCACCGGAGTCCACGACGGTGATCGCCAGCGCCGTGGGCGCGCGCTCCACCCGGACGTGCACCGGTCCACCGTTGGCGTGCCGGCGGGCGTTGGTCAGCGCCTCCTGCACGACGCGGTACGCGGCCAGCTCCAGCCCGGGCGAGTCGACCGCCTCGAGGTCACCGCTCACCTCCAGCTCGGCCTGCATGCTCTCGGTGAGTCGGGCCAGGTCGCCCAGGCCCGGCATCGGCGCCACTCCCGACGCGGAGCCGCCCTCGCGGAGCAGCCCGAGCTGTCGGCGCAGCTCGGCGAGCGCCCCCTTGCCCGTCTCGCGGACGGCATGCACCTGCTCTCGCGCGGGCGACCCTCCCGGCAGGAGCTTCTCCGCCGCGCCGGCCTGCACCACCATGACGCTGACCGAGTGGGAGATCACGTCGTGCAGCTCGCGTGCGATCCGGTTGCGCTCGGCCGCCGCGGCTGCCTCGGCGTGTCGCTCGCGCTCGACGGTCAGCTCCTCGGCCAGCCGCCGTACCTCGGCGGTCTGGCGCCGGGAGCGCTGCAGCAGCATGCCCGCGAGCGCCGGGGCCAGGATGATCACCGGTGGGGTCAGGTAGATCTCCCCCCAGGTGAGCTCACCGGCGCTGCCCCGGACCGAGTCGATGATCTGCACGGCGTACGTCGCCGCGACCAGTACTGCCAGTCCCACCACCCGCCGGCTCCCCGACAGGTGCGCGCCGGCGGAGAAGCCGATCAGCAGGACACCGAGAAACGTCCACAGGGGCGTCTCGGTTCCCGGCATGGCGCCGTAGGCGGTGAAGAAGGCGGCACAGGTGAGCACCATCGTGAGCGGAGCGCGGGTCCGCACCACGAGCGGCGCCATCGAGAGCAGGGCGAACACCTCGGTCCAGGGGTGCAGGAAGGCGTCGTTGCGCGCACTGTCCACGGCCCCCGCCGCCCCCAGGGCGAGGCCGACGACGACGTCGGCGACCGGCAGCCCGCCGACGGACCACCGGGGACGTCGTAGGAGCGCCTGGACCCGCACCGGACCACGGTAGAGCCGACCGGGTGCACCGCGCCTCGTTCTCGCGGATGAGCCGTCGCGCCGGGCGGACGAGCCGGAACTCCTCCCGGTGCCGTCGTACCGGATCCTCCGGGCCGATGTGCCGGTCCCCCGGTCGTCCCTAGCGTCGGGGCAACCCGTCCGAGGAGGTCTTCCGATGTCACCCACTGTTCCCATGGTCAGCAGACGAGTCACCGTCGCGTGCCTGGTGCTGGCGCCGCTGTTCGAAGTGGTCGAAGGCGCGTTGTCGCCGCTGAAGGGCACCAGCAACCGCGCCGACCTGGCCGGCGTGGCCGCCCACCCCGGCGCGATGACCGCGTCCGTGGTCGTAGGGCTGGTCGGCACGCTGCTCTACGTCCCGGCCTTCCTCGGACTCGCCTCCCGGACCGCGGCCCGGAGCCGAAGGCTGGCCCTCGTCGGCCTGGTCTTCTCCGTGGTCACGATGCTCGGCTTCGGCGGGGCCCGGATGATCGGGGCGGTGCAGATCTCCGCGGTGCAGACCCTCGACCTCTCGGCTGCCACCCGGCTCTTCGACCACCTCTACACCAACCCGATCGCAGTGGCCGCGGTCGTCGCGATGGTGCTCGGCACGGTGCTGGGCTACCCCCTGCTGGCCGCCTCGGCATGGCGGGCCGGGCTGCCGAAGGTCGCGGCCGGATGGTTCGTCGCGTTCCCCTTCGTGGCCGCGGTCGCCGACGACAACCACTGGGGGAACCTGGCCACACACCTGCTGCTGGCCGCCTCGCTCGGCGTGCTCGGCGCCGCCCTGGACGACGAGGTGCTTCCCCCGCAGCGACTGCTGGGTGAGCGCATGCTGGTCGGCCTACTCGTCGCCGCCCCGGCCCTCGAGGTGGTGGAGCAGCTGCTCTCGCCGCTCGCCGGGACCACGACGAGCGCCGACCTGGCCTCGATCTCGACGCAGCAGAGCGGGTTCGTCGCCTCGGTCTCGATCGGCGTGGTCGCGACCGCCCTCTATGTGCCGGCATTCCTCGGCCTGGCCGCGAGGTGCCTGGGCGCCGCGCCCGTGGCGGCACGGATCGGCGGGTTCGTGGCGGTCGGCTCGATGATCTGCTTCGAGGGGGTCCGGATGGTCCAGGGGGTGGAACTGCAGCTGGTCAGGGACGGGGGGCCCCACCACGGCGCCGTCGCCGCTGTCGACGGGATCACCGGGAACGCCGCCGGGCTGATGATGCTGGTGGTCTTCCTGGGCGGCTCGGTCGTCGGGATGGTCGCCCTGGCGATCGCCCTCTGGAAGCGCGGCCTGCCACGCCCGGCGGTCGTGCTGATGGGCGCCTTCCCGGTCCTCGACCTGGCGCTGCCCGGGCACGTGGGGACGATCGCCTCGCACGCCCTCCTGCTGGTCGCCCTCACCTGGGTCGCGGTCGCGCTGCGCGGGCAGCCCTCGGTCGGTGTCCCGGTGCGCGAGCCGATCGGGGTGGTCTGAAGCCTCGGGGACGACGACGGCGCCGGTCCCGTCGGGGACCGGCGCCGCAACGCCGTGGTGGTCAGGCTCTGGCTAGCGGAGCCTGACCCGGTGCCTCACTTGAAGGCGTCCTTGACCTTCTCGCCGGCCTGCTTCAGGTTGCCCTTGGTCTGGTCGGCCTTGCCCTCGTTCTTCATCTCTTCGTCGTTGGTGGCCTCACCCATGGCCTCCTTGGCACCGCCCATCTTCTCCTCGGCGGTGTTCTTCAGCTTGTCGTCGGTGCTCATGGAAGGTCCTCTCTTCGTCGGTTTCTCCGTGCAGAGCCAGGCCTTCGGGCCCGTACAGATCACGTGCCCGCCGTGGGCGCCGACAAACCTTCGATCCCGGCGCGGGTGACCGGGCTCACCCGAGGTCGGCGAGGGCGTCCTGCACCGCTCGGTGGAACGTCGGGTATGCGTAGATCATCGACCGCAAGGAGCTCGTCGGCACCTCGGCGTGCACGGCGGTGGTGAGCATCGAGAGCATCTCGCCCCCGGCCGGACCGACGACCGTCGCGCCGACGAGGAGCCCTCGAGAGGCGTCCTCGACCAGCTTGACGAGTCCCCGTGCCTCGGCGATCCAGCCCCGGGAGGACGTGGCCAGGTCCGTGGTGCCGACGCGCACCTCGAGCCCCGCGTCGCGGGCCGCCCGCTCGGTCATCCCGACCGAGCCCACCTCGGGGTCGGTGAAGGTGACCCGCGGCACCGCCCGGTAGTCCGCCGAGGGCGCGTCCTCCCCCAGCAGGTCGGCGACGCACACGTCCGCCTGGTACATCGACACGTGGGTGAACGCCCCCTTCCCGGTGACGTCGCCGATCGCCCAGAGGCCCTCGCCGGCGCGCATCCGGTCATCGACCTCGACGGAGCGTTCCTGCGGGTCGAGACCGACGGTCTCCAGCCCGAGGTCGCCGAGGTTCGGGCGGCGGCCGGTGGCCACCAGCAGCTTCTCGACCTCGAGCACCTGTTCCTCCGTGCTGAGGTGGAAGTGCCCGTCGCCGTACTCCACCGCCCGCAGGCTCGCACCGGTCAGGACCTGGATGCCCTCCTCGGCGAAGGCGTCCGCGACCACCGCACTTGCCTCGGGCTCCTCGGGCGCCAGGATGCGGCCGGCTGCCTCGAGCACCGTCACCCGCACGCCGAAACGAGCGAACGCCTGCGCGAGCTCCGCGCCGATCGCGCCACCGCCCAGGACGGCCAGGCTCGAGGGCAGGTCCTCCACCCGGACCGCGTCGCGGTTGGTCCAGTACGGCGTGTCCGCGAGTCCGGGGATCGGCGGCACCGCCGGGGCCGTCCCCGGGTTGAGCACCACGCCTGTGCGTGCTTCGAACCGCTCCTGCCCCACCACCACGACCCGCTCGCCGTCGAGCGCCCCGTGCCCGCGGACGAAGCGGGCGCCGGCCTCCTCGAGGCGCTCCACGGCCACGGCGTCGTCCCAGTCGTCGGTGGCCTGCTGCCGGATGCGGGTGGCCACCGGGCTCCAGTCGGGACTCACCTGCGCGGCGCCGGCCAGGCCGTTGACCCGGCGGGCCTCGCCGAGGGCGTCCGCCGCGCGGATGATCATCTTGGTCGGCACGCACCCGAAGTAGGGACACTCACCGCCGACCAGGCGCTCGTCGACCGCCACCACGTCGAGGCCTGCCTTGGCCAGCCGCGTGGCGACCGCCTCCCCGCCGGGCCCCAGTCCGACCACCACCACATCGCACGTCGTCATGCGGCCAGTCAAGCGGCCGGGTCAACCCCGCAGGGCGGTCGCCAGGCCGGTCGAGGGTGGCTCCAACCAGCTCGGGGAAATCCTCCGGCGCCTGGCGCCGACTTCTTTCCCCGGACTGAGCCCGTATTCGGGTTGGCCTTCTGAAGTACCGGAACCTCGACGGTGGTGACCACCCGACTGGCCGGTGCAGGGCTCGCCGCAGGTCTCAGCGGTCGATGTGCCGGGAGCGGGCGATGCAGAAAAGGCCGAAGCAAGCGACGCCGACGCCGATGGCGAGGGCGAGCGCAGGCCCGTAGGGCTGGCCGAGCACCTTCTGCAGCGCCTCGTCCAGGCCTCCGGATTCCGACGGCTTGTGGGTCAGGCCGGAATAGCTCACCAGTCCCCCGACGATCGCGAAGGCGACACCCTTGGCCAGGTAGCCGATCCGACCGAGCAGGAGGTAGATCGCGCCGTTGACGCCGGTCTTCCCCTCGGTGTCGAGGTGGACCGCGAAGCGCCCGGTGGTGCCCAGCCAGAAGAAGCCGATCGCGACGGCGAGGATGCCCAGACCGACGGCGACCACGAGCACCGCACCGGCCGGCAGGGCAAGCACCTTGGCGGTGAGGCTCTTCTTCCCGCCCGAGCCGCCCGCCCCGAGTGCGGTCTTGGCCGCGAGGAACCCGAGGGCGGCGTACACCACGCCCTGGCCCGCCGAGCTCACCCGTCTGCGGAGAAGCTCCCAGCCCTCGTGTCCCTGGTGTCCGAAAGCCGTCTCCAGTGCCCGCCAGAGCACGAGGAGGAACAGCCCGATGGCCACCCCGGAGACCAACAGGTTCCCGCCGGGCTTCCTGGCCAGCGCGTGGAAGGCGCCCCCGGCGCTGGCGTTCTCGGAGTGGTCACCGACGGCCAGCGAGATCGTCATCCACGCGATCAGCAGGTGGGTCAGCCCGTAGGCGACGAGTCCGATCTGGGCGACCCGGTCGACAGCGGTGCTGTCCTCGGCTTCACGACCCGCCTGCTCGATGTCCCCCATCACCCGTCCCCTCCATCGAGCTGTCGTGGGACAGCGTCAGCTCCTTGAACCAGGACTCGATGACGTAGTCGGTCTCCCAGCCCATGGAACGGTAGAGCCCGTCGGCACCGGTCGGCGAGTCGGCGTCCACCTCGAGCCCCACCCGGTTGCGGCCACGGGAGGCGGCGTCGGCGATCACGGTGTAGAGCAGCGACTTGGCCACTCCCCGACCCCGGGCCAGCCGGTGCACCCCGATGTAGTCGATGTAGCTGCCTTCCTTGCCCGCGGCGTCGGGCGGGAGCACCGAGCTCACCACCGCGCCCGCGGCGAGTGACTCGCCGTCCTCGCCCTCGACGAAGGCCAGCCACCAGTGGTCCCAGCGGTGACCGAGGTCCTCGCGCAGCCGCTGGACGAACTCCGGGAAGCTCTCCCGGTAGGAGTTGAAGTGGTCCTCGAAGGACATCTCCAGCATCTCGTGGACCAGCTGCAGGTCCCGGGCGACCGGGAGACCGTTGTCGTGGGTGGCCACACGACGGACGGTGACGCCCTCACGCGGGGGCGGCACCGACTCCGCCTCCTCGGGAGCCACCGTGCGCGTCATCTGCGGCCAGACCCGTCGCTTGGCGTAGCCGGCCGCGGCGAGCCACGTGTGCTGGACGGTGTCCTTCTGGAAGGGGCTGGCGTCCAGCCGGGTCTGGTCGATCTCACGCAGCACACAGATCTCTCGCGCCTGACGCTCGGCCCACTCGTAGAGCGAGGCCGCGACCTGGTCGACCTCGGCGACCGAACGGTCGGCGTACACCGCGACCATGGTGCGGCCCGCGGCCCGGTCGTGCACCGTCACCCACGCGCGCACGTCGCCCGCGGCATCGACGGCGACGAGCTGGCGACGCGTCCACGACGCCGGGCCGGCCACCTCGAGCTCGATGGCTCGCCGGTCCACCGAACCCGACCCCGTCCACGGCTCCCGGTCCTGCGAGCGGAGTCGGGCGAGCACGTCGAGGTCGGCCAGCTCGGGTGGACGCGAGGTCCAGCCTTCCGGCAGGCTCTCGGCCGGTGCGGCCGCCTCGAGGATCGCTTCTTGGTCGTCGCCGTGGGAGCTCACCGGCTCATCCTGCCCCACGCCACTCTCGGACCGCCGTGACGGCCCTCACGAGCCGTTGCCCCGCGACTCACCCGGCCAGCTTCTCGCGGTCGCGGACGATGTTGCCCAGCACGCCGTTGACGAAGGCCGGCGACTCGTCGGTGGAGAGGTCGCGCACCAGCTTCAGCGCCTCGGAGACCGCGACGGCGGGCGGCACGTCCGCGACGTGGAGGAGCTCGTAGGTCGCGAGGCGCAGCACGTTGCGGTCCACGGCAGGCATCCGCGCAAGGGTCCATCCGTGGGCGTAGCCGGAGATCACCTCGTCGAGGCGGTCCCGGTGCTCGGTGACACCCTCGACGAGCTCGACGGTGTAGTCGTTGACCGGGCCGCCCTCGCGCTGCTCGGCGAGTGCCTCGACGGCCGAACGGCGCCGCATGTCGGAGGCGTAGAGCAGGTCGAGCGCCCGCTTGCGGGCCTTGGACCGGGCGCTCATGAGGGAGTGTCTGCCGAGGCGCGCATGTCGGGGCGCTCAGCTGCTGACGCGGCCGAGGTAGGAGGAGTCGCGGGTGTCGACCTTGATCCGCTCCCCGGTGGTGATGAACAGCGGCACCGCGATGGTGTGACCGGTCTGCAGGGTCGCGGGCTTGGTCCCGCCGGTGGACCGGTCGCCCTGGAGACCCGGCTCGGTGTAGGTGACCTCGAGCTCGACCGAGGCCGGCAGCTCGATGTAGAGGACGCGGCCCTCGTTGGTCGCGACGATCGCCTCCTGATTCTCCAGCAGGAAGTTCTTGGCCTCGCCGACGATCTCCGGGGCCACCTCGAGCTGGTCGTAGGTCGTGGTGTCCATGAAGACGTAGGAGGTGCCGTCGTTGTAGAGGTACTGCATCGTGCGCTTGTCGACGTTGGCCACGTCGACCTTGACGTCGGCATTGAACGTCTTGTCGACCGTCTTGCCGGACTCGATGTTCTTCAGCTTCGAGCGCACGACCGCGCCACCCTTGCCGGGCTTGTGGTGCTGGAACCAGATGACCTGCCAGAGCTGGCCGTCGAGGTTGAGCACCATGCCGTTCTTCAGGTCGTTGGTCGTCGCCATGCTCTCGAGCTCGCTTGTCTTCAGGGGGTCTGAGGTGTCAGGGGATCGGCGGGGGCCCGCGGGCCAGCGGCAGAGTCTAACGGCCGGGACCGCCCGGGAACCGCATGGCTGCGGGCCGGTGGGTCCTCAGCGGGACAGGATCAGACCGGAGGTCGGCACCCCGGTGCCCGCGGTCACCAGCACGTGCTCGGCGTCGGGCACCTGGTTGACCGACGATCCCCGCACCTGCCGGACCGCCTCGGCGATGCCGTTCATGCCGTGGATGTAGGCCTCCCCGAGCTGACCCCCGTGGGGGTTCAGCGGCAGTCGGCCGCCGAGCTCGATGGCGCCGTCGGCGATGAAGCCGCGCGCCTCGCCGCGCCCGCAGAATCCGAGCTCCTCCAGCTGCATGAGCACATAGGGCGTGAAGTGGTCGTAGAGCACCGCGGTGTCGATGTCCTCGGTCGTCAGGCCGGACTGCCGCCACAGCTCGCGGGCGACCACGCCCATCTCCGGCACGCCCAGGTCGTCGCGGTAGTAGGAGGTCATCACGAACTGCTCGCGGGCACTGCCCTGGGCCGCCGCACTGAGGTACGCCGGCCGCTGGGCGAGGTCCGCCGCCCGCTCCGCCGTGGTGACGACGAGGGCGACGGCGCCGTCGCTCTCCTGGCAGCAGTCCAGGAGCCGCAGCGGGTCGGCGATCATCCGCGAGGCCTGGTGGTCCGCCAGCGTGATCGGCCGCTGGTAGAAGAAGGCGTTCGGGTTGGTGGCCGCGTGCCGCCGGTCCGCGACGGCCACCCGGCCGAAGTCCTCCGACGTCGCGCCGTACTCGTGCATGTAGCGCCGGGCCTGCATCGCGACCGTGGCCGCCGGCGTGGACAGCCCGTGCGGGTAGGTCCAGGAGTTGTCCAGGCCGTTGGTGTTGACCTGGGCGCCGGCCCAGTTCTGCACCTGCCCGAAGCGCTGTCCGGAGCGCTCGTTGAAGCCGCGGTAGACCACCACGACGTCGGCGACGGCGGTGGCCACGGCCATCGCCGCCTGCTGCACCACCGCGCAGGAGGCGCCACCGCCGTAGCTGATCCGGCTGAAGAAACGCAGCTCGCCCATGCCGAGCTCCCGGGCCAGCGCGACCTCGGCGGTGGAGTCCATGGTGAAGGTGGTCAGTCCGTCCACGTCCGCCGCCGCGAGGCCCGCGTCGGCCAGCGCGGCCAGCGTCGCCTCGCAGGAGAGCTGGAGCTCCGAGCGCCCGGAGTCCTTGGAGAAGTCGGTCGCGCCGATGCCGACGATCGCCGCCCTGCGGCTCAACGAGCTCATCCCAGCACCACCTGGGCGTCGACGTGGTGCATCCCGTGGGTGGGCCCGTCGGTCACCACCGTGCCGACCACGTCGACGGTCAGCTCACCGTCCGACTCCGCACGCACCGTCCCGGAGAAGGTCACCTTGTCGTAGGGGTACGCCGGAGCGCCGAGGCGCAGCGCGCAGGACCGGATCACGAACTGCGGCGAGACGGCCGCACGCGCCCAGTCCCCGACGTACTTCTGCACCAGTCCGGTGGTGGTGAGGATGTTGAGGAAGATGTCCTTCGACCCGTGGCTCCGCGCCAGGTCGCGGTCGTGGTGCACGTCTTGGAAGTCGCGGGTGGCCAGCGCGGTGGACACCACGAGCGTCGGGGTGATCGGCAGCTCCCAGACCGGCAGCTCGGTGCCGGTGCGGGCGCTCGCGGGATCGGTCATCGGGCGACCTCCCAGTACGGCAGCACGAAGTCCTCGTCGATGCGGTCGTAGGCGACGGTGACCGGGTCGCCGATGGTGATCTCCTCGGGGGCTCCACGCACCTGCCCGACCATCCGGAAGCCCTCGTCGAGCTCGACCACCGCCAGCGTCAGCGGCAGGTCCCAGCCGGGCAACCGGGGCGCGTGGTGCACCAGGAAGGAGTAGACGCTGCCGTGACCCGAGACGGTCACGTAGCCGCGGTCGGCTGCGTGGCAGGACGGGCACATCGGCCCCGGCGGGTGCCGCAGCTCCCCGCACGCGTCGCACTTCTGGATGCGCAGCTCTCCGGCCGCGGTGCCCTCCCAGAAGAACTCGGTGTCGCGGTTGCGCACCGGCCGCATCACCTTCGACCGGTCCGCCTCGCCGGCGGTCGAGCTTGTCGAGACCTCCCGCGGCCTGAACTTGAGCACCCGGAAGAGCATCGAGGCGACCTCCTCCTCACCCACCCGCCAGGTGCTGAGCGTGGTCACGAAGTAGCCCTCGCCCACGCCGGTCTGCTTGGGCCCGACGACCGACTCCAGCCGCGTGGTGATCGTGACCTCCTCGCCGACCTCCAGGTAGCGCTGGTAGGTCTGGTCGCAGTTGGTGCCGAGGACCGAGGCGAACCCCGCCTCGTCGAGGATCTGCATGGTGCCGTGCAGGGGATCGTCCGCCGGACGACGCGGGTCCAGGCCGTACATCGTCCACACCTGCGCCATCGCCGGTGGCGCCACGCCCTCGGTGAACCGCGGGTCGCGCTCCCCCATCGCCTCCAGCCAGTTGTTGATCATCGGCTGGTTGACCGCGTCCCGGGCGGGTCGCGGCTCGGTCTCCCCGAGCGCCTTCATCTCCTCGACCCGAGCCATGATCCACTCGTGGTCGCGAGGGGTGGTCGAGCTTGTCGAAGCCACCGGGTCGCTCTGCTCAGTCATCTGGGGACCTTCGGCAGGTCGAGCCCGAACATCGCGATCAGCTCCCGCTGCACCTCGTTGACCCCGCCGCCGAAGGTCAGCACGAGGTTCCGCTTGGAGGTCGCGTCCAGGTAGTGCATGAGGTATGCCGTCTCCGGATCCGCCGGGTCGCCGTACGCGGTGACGACACGCTCCAGCGCCAGTCCGAGGTGCTGCACCTCGTCGGAGGCGAACACCTTGGAGGCGGACGCGTCCGCGACCGCCGCCCGGCCCGAGGCACCGGCTCCCGCGACCTGCCAGTTGAGCAGCTCGTTGACCCGGAAGGCCGCGGTGGTGCGGGCGAGGGCGTCACGCACCCACGGCACCTCCAGCAACGGGGTCCCGTGGGCATCGGTCCGGTCCCGAGCCCAGGCCACGACCATGTCCCGCAGTCCTTCCAACCGACCGGCCGGACCGAGCATCACCCGCTCGTGGTTGAGCTGGGTGGTGATCAGCCGCCAGCCCTGGTTCTCCTCGCCGACCAGCATGTCGACCGGGACCCGCACGTCGTTGTAGTAGGTCGCGTTGACGTGGTGGGAACCGTCGGAGGTGATGATCGGGGTCCAGGAGTATCCCGGGTCCCTGGTGTCCACGATCAGCACCGAGATGCCCTGGTGCTTGGGCGCGTCCGGGTCGGTGCGCACCGCCAGCCAGACGTAGTCGGCCGCGTGGCCGCCGGTGGTCCACAGCTTCTGGCCGTTGACCAGGAAGAATTCGGCACCCTCGCCGTCCTGGACCTTGCGCGCGGTCGTACGCAGCGAGGCGAGGTCGGTGCCGGCGTCGGGCTCGGAGTAGCCGATCGCGAAATGCACGTCGCCGGTGAGGATCCGGCCCAGGAACATGTCCTTCTGCTTCGGCGTGCCGTAGGCCTGCAGCGTCGGGCCGACCGTCTGCAGGGTGACCGCCGGCAGGTGCACGTCGGCCCGCGCGGCTTCGTTGGCGAAGATCTGCTGCTCGATGCCGCCCAGCCCCTTGCCGCCGTACTCCTCGGGCCAACCGACGCCCATCCAGCCGTCCTCGCCCATCTGCTTGATGGTGCGGTGGTAGGCCTCGCCGTGCCGGTCGTGCCGCATCTCCAGCCGGTCCGCGCGGGGCACCAGCGTGGAGAAGTACGCGCGGACCTCGTCCTTGAAGGCCCGCTGCTGCTCGGTGAGCTCGAGGTTGCGCGAGCCGGACGGCTCCTCGACGGGCACCAGGGAGAGCGCCTGCTCGGCCCCACCGAGCAGGCGCGCGGTGTCCTTGGCTCGGGCGAAGTAGCGGTGCAGCGGGTAGGTCTCATCCACCCCCACGCCACCGTGGAGGTGATGGCACGTCTGCAGCGCGGCGAGCCCACGATCGCCGAACCAGTGGACGCCGACGGCAGCGTCGGCCATGGCCGGCTGCCGGGCCGCCACCCGGCGAGTGACCTCCTCCGCCACCAGGGCGACCGCCCGGGAGGCGATGTAGACGTCGGCCGCCTGCATCGCCACGCCCTGGAACTCAGCGAGCCGCCGACCGAACTGCACCCGCTCGCGGACGTGGTCGGCGGTGAGGTCACGGGCGCCGGCGAGCAGGCCGGCACCGCGGGTGAGCAGCCCGGCGGCCAGGCACGCGAGCGCCGTCTCCCCCGACGACGTGCCGAGCACGTGCCGCACCGGCGCCGCGTCGAAGTCGTAGGTCGCCTCGACCAGTCCGCTCGAACCCTCGGTCCTGGTGGCGGTGACGCCCTCGACGCCCGGGTCCACCAGCACGGCGACAGGTCCGTCCGGGCCGCTGGCGGTGACCAGGAGCAGCGTGTCGGCACCGCCGAGATCTCCGAAGACCGGCACCCCGACCTTGCGACCACTCAGGTGGCCCTCGACCAGCCGGGCCCGGGGGGCGAGAGGCAGGGCCGCGCCGGGCTCGTTGACGGCCGGGGCGATGAGCAGCCGGCCCGCGACCACGCTCGGGACCAGGGCGGCTTGCTGCTCCGCGGTGCCGCAGCGCACGACCGGCAGCAGTCCGGCGACGAGGGTCTCCACGAAGGGCAGGTCGCGGCCGCGGGCGGCAGCCTCGTGGACGAGCACGGTGAGCTCGGGAAGGCCCAGTCCCTCGCCGTCGTGCTGCTCGGGCGCGGCGAGGCCCAGGAGTCCCGCGTCGGCACAGGCCCGCCAGCTCTCTGCCGGCGCCTCGGGGCCCTTGTCCAGCACGTCGGTGACCACGGAGCGGACCTCCTCGGCCACACCCTGCGCGGGCGACCCGCCCATGCGCGCCCCTCTCCTCGGAAACTGAAACCTGTTCTAGTCTAGGGAATGGCCCGACAACCGCAACCGGAGGACACTCCATGCCCGAGATCGGCAGCCTGCTCACCGACGCGGTCCGCGATCGCTTCGCCGTGCCGGACGTCGAGATCCCCCCGGGACGCTGGCTGGACCTGCCGCGCCGGGGCCGGACCTGGCTGACCGAGCTGCCCGGGCCCGGAACCGGCCAGCGCCCGAGCCAGGCGATCGTGCTGCTGCACGCCGTCGGGTGCACCGGGATGCTCACCTGGTTCCCGGTGATCCACCGGCTCGCCGAGCGCTACCGGGTGGTGGTCTTCGACCAGCGCTGGCACGGCCGCGGCATCATCTCCGAGCACTTCTCGCTCCACGACTGCGCCGACGACGTCGCCACGGTCATCCACGAGCTCGGCCTGGAGCAACCGATCGTGGCCGGCTTCTCGATGGGCTCGATCATCGCTCAGCGGGTCTGGCGACAGCACCCCGACTCCCTGGGCGGCCTGGTCCTCGCCGCCTCCACCGACCACTTCCGGCAGAACGGCCGCGAGCGCTTCTTCCACTCCGGCATGGAGATCGGGATGGGCGCGATGCGGGCCCTGTCCAAGTCACGCGCCGTGCGCCGGGCCAGCCTGGCCACCGCGGAGGCGCTCAACCTCGAGCCGACCGACACCGGCCAGTGGGCGCTGGAAGAGTGGCGCAGCACCAGCCCGTGGGCGGTCGCCCAGTCCCTCGCGGCGCTCGGCCGGCACCACTCCACGCCGTGGTTGTCGCGCATCGACGTGCCGACCGCGGTGGTGATCCCGCGGCACGACAAGGTCATCCCGCCGGACCGGCAGCGTCGGCTGGCGAGTCGGATCCCGGGGGCCACCGTGCACGAGGCCGAGTGTGGGCACGCCGGGTGCGTGCTGGAGGCGGACCGGTTCGCGCCGGTGTTCCTCGAGGCGGTCAACGTGACCGCCGCCCGGGTCGGCGACCTGCAGCGCCTGGAGGCCTAGCGCACCTTCTCCAGCAGCGCGTCCAGCTCGACCGGGAACTGGTCGACCAGGTCCGCCGGCGCGGGCACGAGCTCGCGGCAGGCGATCGCGCCCACGTGGATGCGCCCGTTGTTCGACATCACGGTGATGTTCAGCCCGGCGCCGTGGAAGACCGGGCCGAGCGGGTAGAGCCCGAGGATCTTCGCGCCCATGAAGTACAGCGGCACCGGCGGGCCGGGCACGTTGGAGATCACCAGGTTGTGGATGACCGGGCCCTTCTCCGCCAAGCGGAGCGAGGAGACCATCCGGACCGCCGTACCGAAGGTGCGCGGTGCGGCGAATCGAGCCCAGTCCTGCAGCGCGTCGGCCGGGATGGCCCTGCTGTGCTCCTTGGCGTAGCGATTGCGTCGGGAGACCTGACAGAGCCGCTCGAGCGGGTCCTCGATGTCGGTCCCCAGCCGGGTGAAGATCGCCGAGACCTTGTTGCTGCCCCCGGCGACCTTGCTCTCCTCGCGCACCGAGACCGGGACGGTGGCCAACAGGGAGCTCCTCGGCAGCTCGCCGCGCTTGTCCAGGTAGCGACGCAGCGCACCGCCGCTGACCGCGATCACCACGTCGTTGACCGTGGCCCCCTCCACGGCGTGCTTGATCTCCTTGACCTTCTCCAGTGACAGGTCGGCGAAGGCGACGGTGCGGTGGCCGGTGATGGTGCCGTTGAACGAGGTGCGCGGCGCGGTCAGCGGCGCGGCCATCGCGGTGCCCTCGCGGGCTCGGCCGATGGTCCGGCCGAGCGCCCCGACGGTCGGAGCGAGCAGCTTGACCACCTGCACCGGCTTGGTGACGTTGCTCAGCACGCCCCGGGCGACCAGCTCGACGTCGCTCGGCCGGCGCGGCGAGCCGCCCGTGGGGGCGGTCTCGAGCGGCGGCGCGTCAGGTTCGAGGCTGCACAGGTAGGAGATCGCATTGGCGCCGGAGACGCCGTCGACGGTGGCGTGGTGCATCTTGGTGAACACCGCGATCCGTCCCGAGGAGAGCCCCTCGATGACGAAGAACTCCCACAGCGGGCGGGAGCGGTCCAGCGGGATGCCGGCGATGTGCCCGCACAGGTCGGCCAGCTCCTTGTCCCCGCCCGGCGCGGGAAGGGCCATCCGGTGCACGTGCCGGTCGATGTCGAAGTCCTCGTCATCGACCCACACCGGGTGGTCGATGGCGAGCGGGACCTGCTTGAGCTTGCGGTGGAACATCGGCACGTCGGCGACCCGACGGTCCACCTCGGCCTTGAACTCCTCGAAGGAGTAGCCACCGGGCACCGTCTGCGGGTCCAGGAGGATGAGCCCGCACACGTGCAGCAGCTGCGCGGACGTCTCCAGGTAGAGGAAGCTGGCATCCAGTCCGCTGAGCCGTTGCATGGCGCGGATTGTACGTCGCGTTCGAGAACACGTTCTAGTTCTGTCCTCGTCGCGATCGTCACAACCAGTGGTGGCCGCCGGCAACTAACCTTGCGGACATGGCCTTCCTGCGTCGTCAGCTCCTCGTTGCCGCCCTCACCGCCAACGCCATCCGTCCCCTGGGCAGCCGCTACGGCTCGATGGTGTCGTTCTTCCCGGGGTGGCTGGCCAGCGAGCTCGCCCCGCAGCTGCTCCTCGGCGAGACGCTCGACGCGGGTCGGGAGCTGGTCAAGGCGCGCCGCTCCCCCAGCCCGGCGCTGGAGAGCCGGGAGCGCCGGCTCGGCCTGTTGCTGGCCTCGAGCTCCGTCGCCGGCCTGGCCTACCTCATCCTCAAGGCGGGCCAGAGCGCGACGCACGTGGAGTCGACGCTGCGCAACACCCTCGGCGAGAACTACCTCGAGGACCTGGAGGAGCCCCCCAGCGCCGAGGAGCTGCGGACCTCGCTGCGGGACCTGGTCCGGCCCTTCTCCATGGTCAAGGACGACGTCGAGGTCATCCGGGACGTCAACTACACCGAAGGGGGCAGCCGGGCCCGGTTGGACATCTACCGCCACAAGGGCGCACAGCTGGAGAACGCCCCCGTTCTGGTGCAGGTGCACGGCGGTGGCTGGACGATGGGCGCCAAGGAGCAGCAGGGCCTGCTGCTGATGAACCGGATGGCGCAGCGAGGCTGGATCTGTGTGGCGACGAACTACCGGCTGGCGCCCAAGCACCCGTTCCCCGCCCAGATCGTCGACGTGAAGAAGGCGATCGCCTGGACGCGCGAGCACATCGCGTCCTACGGCGGCGACCCGAACTACCTGGTGATCACCGGCGGGTCCGCAGGTGGCCACCTCGCCGCGCTGGCCGCCCTGACGCCCGGGGAGCCCGCCTACCAGCCGGGCTTCGAGGACGCCGACACCAGCGTCGCCGGGTGCGTGCCCTTCTACGGCGTCTACGACCTGGCCGGCCTGACCGGGGAGAAGCACGCCCTCGGCATGCGGGACTACTTCCTCGGCCCCCGCGTCTTCCTCAAGGACCCGAGCAAGCACCTCGATGAGTTCGTCCAGGCCTCCCCGCTGGCGCACGTCTCCCCGGACGCACCCGACTTCTTCGTGCTGCACGGGACCAACGACTCGCTCGTCGACGTCGGCCAGGCCCGGGCCTTCGTGCACGCTCTGGAGGCGGAGTCGAAGGCCAGCGTCACCTATGCGGAGTTCCCCGGCGCCCAGCATGCCTTCGAGGTCTTCGGCTCGATCCGCTCCCACCACGTCATCAAGGCGGTGGAGCGCTGGCTGCGGCACCACCGCACCCGCTGGCTCAGCGAGCGCGGACAAGCCGGCTCGGCGGCCGAGGGCGACGCCTCAGCCGCGGGGTAGCCCGAGGATCCGCTCCCCCACCACGTTGCGCAGCACCTGCGTGGTGCCGCCCGCGATCGACAGGCAACGGGTGAGCAACAGCTCGTGCATCGCCTCGCCGGCGAGCCCGTCGCCGGTGAAGAGCCGATCTCCGAGCAGGGTGACCACCAGGTCGGCGGACTCCTGTCGGCTGCGCACGCCGAGCAGCTTGGCCACGCTGGACTCCGCCCCCGGCGCCCGCCCGGCGATCGAGCGCAGCGTCGCGCGGGCACCGAGCAGCTTCACCACCGTCGCCAGGGCGACCGCTCGCCCCACTGCCACGTCGCCCTCCTCGGCCAGGGTGATCGCGCGCTCCACGGAGTCGCCCAACCGGGCGCCGGCCATGGCGACGCGCTCGTTCGCCAGCGTCGTGCGGGCCAGCTTCCACCCGCCGCCCTCCGCACCGACCACGCACTCGTCGGGCACGAACACCGCGTCGAGAAAGACCTCGTTGAACATCGCCTCGCCGGTCATCTCCCGCAGCGGTCGGACCTCGATGCCGTCGCTGCGCATGTCGACCAGGAAGTAGGTGATGCCGGCGTGCGGCTTGTCCCCCGCCTCCGTCAACGGGCTGGTGCGGGCCAGACAGATCCCCCAGTCGGCCTCGTGGGCAAGCGAGGTCCACACCTTCTGACCCGTCAGTCGCCAGCCACCCTCCTCGCGCACCGCCTTGGTGCGCAGGGACGCCAGGTCGGAGCCGGCGCCGGGCTCGCTGAACAGCTGGCACCACACCAGGTCGCCGGTGAGGGTGGGGCCGACGAACCGCTCCTGCTGCTCCGGTCGCCCGTGCGCGATGATCGTGGGCGCCGCCCAGGCGCCGATCTTGAGGTCCGGGCGTTGCACGCCGGCCACGGCCAGCTCCTCGTCGATGACCAGCTGCTCCGCGGGGTCGGCCCCCAGACCCCAGGGTCTCGGCCAGTGCGGGACCAGGTAGCCGGTGCGGGCCAGCTCCGCCCGCTGCTCGCCCGCAGGCAGTCCGGCGATCCGGCGCGCCTGCGTGCCGACCCGGGAACGGAGCTCCTCCCTGCCCTCGACGTCCACGCTCGGCTGTCGGCGTACTCCTGCGCACGCGAGGGCGGCCAGCCCGGCCGCGTGCTCGTCGACCGGCCCGAGCAGACTGCGCAGGGCGAGCGCCCGGCGCAGGTAGAGGTGCGCGTCGTGCTCGAAGGTGAAGCCGATGCCGCCGAGCACCTGGATGCAGGACTTGGCGACCGCGACGGCTCCCTCCAGACAGGTGACCCCCGCGACCAGGACGGCCAGGCGGTGCTGGTCGGGGTCGGCCCCGGCGGACGCGGCGGCGTCCCAGGCGGCCGCGGTGACCGACTCGGTGGTCTCGAGCATCTCCGCGCACAGGTGCTTGATCGCCTGGAAGCCGCCGATCTTGCGCCCGAACTGCTCGCGGACCCCTGCGTACGCCACCGCAGTGTCCAGGCACCACTGCGCCACCCCGGCCGCCTCTGCCGCGCCCAGGACGAGCAGCGTGCGGCGCAGCAGTGCGGCGTCCAGCTCGACCTCGAGCACGTCGGTCACGCAGACGTCGTCCACCTGCACGGTCGCCACCGTGCGGGAGAGGTCGGGCGTGCATCCGGCCTCGAGCGCGACCCGGTCGGCCGGCACCACGAACCAGCGCTCCGCTGCGCCGAGCAACAGGTGCGTGGCGGTGCCGGCGTCGGCGACCACGGCGACGCTGCCGTGCAGCCGGCCCTCCTCGACCATCAGGCTCGGGCGGAGACCGACCCCGACGCTGACCTTGCCGGAGGCGATCCCGGCGCGGAGGTCAGCGTCGTCGACCACGAGCCCGGCTGCGGTGGTGCTCAGCAGGCCGCCGGGGACCAGTCCGTACGCCGCAGCCTCCAGCGCCACCCCTTGGTCGAGCAACGACCCGCCGCCGCCCGTCGGCGCGGGCAGGGCGACCGACGGCAACCCCATCTCGGCTGCGCGCCGCGACCACTCGGCGAGCCGGGCGGGGTCGCCCTCCGCCGTCCGCACCACCTCGGTGGTCCGCTGGTCCCGGGCCCAGGCGCGCAGCGCGGCCCCCAGCTCGGCGTGGTCGTCGCTGATCCCGATCGGCACCGGCTCCTCCTCGCGGCCGCAGCCACCTCGACAGCATGCCGCAAAAACTAGAACGTGTTCCAACAGTACGCCGACCGGGCAGTTCTGCGCGCTCCCAGCCCGCTGAGCGGGCAGTACTGCGCGCACGGAAGGCGCCGAGCGGGCAGTCCGCACGCGCCGGGCCGGTCAGCCCGCGTCGTCGCCGGGGCGTCCCGCCGTACGCCGCAGCACCCGCATCGACCCCACCGTCTCCTCGGGCGCGAAGGCACCGCCCTGGACCGCACGCTGCCAGACGCGGAAGGGCGCCTGCCCTCCGTCCTCGGGCCGCTCGAACACGTCGTGGATGACCAGCACGCCGCCCGGCTGCACCCAGCGGGCGAAGCCGGTGTAGTCGTTCTGCGCGTGCTTCTCGGCGTGGCCGCCGTCGATGAACAGCAGCGCCACCGGCGTCCGCCAGTACGCCGCCACGGTGGTCGACCGTCCGACGACGGCGACCACCCGGTCCTCGAGGCCGGCCCGAGCCACCGCCTTGCGGAAGAACGGCAGCGTGTCCATCAGCCCGAGCTCGGGATCGACCACCTCGGGGTCGTGGTGCTCCCAGCCCGCCTGGTTCTCCTCGGACCCCCGATGGTGGTCGAGAGTGAAGACGTGGCTGTCGGTGGCCCGAGCCGCCGCCCCGAGCCAGATCGCCGACTTGCCGCAGTAGCTGCCGATCTCCAGGGCGGGCCCGTCCCCCAGGTGCTCCAGTGCCGTGCGGTGCAGGAACCAGCCCTCGTCCTCGGGCATGAACCCCTTGGCCGCGCGGGCGTGCTCGAGGAGCTCGGCGGGCATGGTCTGGTCGGTCACCCGGCGGAGCCTATGCGGCGGCGCCCGGGCCGGTCGCCGTGCCCGACGCACAGAACTGCCCGCTCGCCACGCTCTGAGCAAGCAGAGCTGCCCGCTCGGCGCAACCGGGACGCACAGAACTGCCCGGTCGGCGTGCTAACTGCGCACAGAAGCGCCCGCTCGGCGCAGTGGTGCGCAGCCGCACTCCAGGGCGATCTCCTCGAAGTGCGGGGCCAGGGTCTCCCCGCGCATGATCCCCGAGGCGAGTGAGGTGCGGGACAGCTCGTCGGCAGCGAGGATCACCGCGGCGGCGGTGTAGGTCGTCTGCTCCACCGGCCACTTGACGTCGTCGGTCCAGACATAGCCGGTCCAGTAGCTGCCGTCCTCGTGGCGCAGGTGCTGCATGTCGGCGAACAGCTGCAGCGCACGGGCGTGGTCGTCGAGGCAGTCCAGCGCCATCGCCAGCTCGCAGGTCTCCGCACCGGTCACCCACGGGTTGGTGTCCACGCACCTGATGCCGAGGCCCGGCACCACGAACTCCTCCCAGCGCGACCCGATCAGCTCCTGGCCCGCTCCGCCGCGGACCGCGCCGCCCAGGACGGGGTAGTACCAGTCCATCGAGAACGTCGACTTGTCCTCGAACAGGTCCCGGTGCTCGCGCACCGCGTGGCCGAGCCGTCCGCCCGCCAGCTCCCACTCCGGCTGGGGATCGTCCATCAGGTCGGCCAGCGCAGCGCCTGCCCGCAGGGACTGGTAGATGCTCGAGGAGCCGGCCAGCAGCGCCTCGCCGTTGACCTTCGCAGGCGCGCCGTCCGACCACTCCTGGGACCAGGCGATGCCGCCGAACCCCAGCTGACGGGCGGTGACGAAGTCCAGGCCGGCACGGACGACGGGCCACATCCGCTCCACGAAGTCCAGGTCGCGGCGCAGCATCCAGTGGTGCCACACGCCCACGGCGAGGTAGGCCGACATGTTGGTCTCGCCGCTGTGGTCCTCGACCACGCCCGCGACGGTCTTCATCGCCCAGGAACCGTCGGCCCGCTGGCTGCGGCGACACCACTCGTACGCCGCCTCGGCCGCCTCCACCTCGCCGGCGACCAGGAGTGCCATCGCCGCCTCGACGTGGTTCCAGACGTCGACGTGCTCGCCGACGGTCCACGGGATCGCACCGTCCGGCTCCTGCATCCGGGCGATGGAGGCAGCGGTCTGCGCGACCTCCTCGGCGGAGAGGATGCCCTGCACGAAGGGGGTCGGATTCTGCCGCCGGGTCATGCAGCCGCGTCCTCCCCGGCGGCGAGCCCAGGGGTAGCCAGAGGCTTGTGCAGGTAGAGCACCATGCTCTTTCCGACCAACGGATCGAGCACCTTCTCCGCGCCGCGGGTCAGCAGGCTCCAGCCGCGGGTGCGCATGATGTCCCAGACCAGCAGCTGGTGGTAGGCCTTCACCAGCGGGTGCTTGTCGTTGTCGACGCCGACGGCGCACTTGAGCCACCAGTAGGGCGAGTGCAGCCCGTGGGCGTGGTCCCTGCCGTCGTGGACGAGGCCCGCACCCTCGAGCTTGGCGACCAGCTCGTGACCGGTGTAGATGCGGACGTGGCCGCCCTCCACCTCGTGGTAGGCGTCGGAGAGCGCCCAGCAGATCTTCTCGGGCAGCCAGCGCGGGACCGTGACCGCCATCGTGCCTCCGGGGCGCAGCACCCGGACCAGCTCGGCGATGGCGCCCTCGTCGTCGGGGATGTGCTCGAGCACCTCGGAGGCCACCACCCGGTCGAACTCACCGTCGGCGAACGGCAGCGAGAGCGCGTCGCCCTGCTTGACGTCGGCGTCGGCGCCCTCGGGCACCTCCCCCGCCTCGCGCATCGCCGCGAACAGCTCGGAGACGCCGGACAGCTCGTCGGCGTCCTGGTCGAAGGCGATCACGTCGGCACCACGCCGGTACATCTCGAAGGCGTGGCGGCCGGCGCCGCAGCCCATGTCGATGACCCGGTCTCCCGGGCGCAGGCCCAGGCGTTCGAAGTCAACGGTGAGCACGGGTTCCTCCTTCGTGGGCGGCGATCGCCTCGTGATAGACGGCGGCGGTCGCCACGGCCACCGCGTGCCAGCTGAACTCGGCCAGGACGCGGGCGCGTCCCGCCTTCCCCATCCGTTCGCGCCGCGCGGGGTCGTCGAGCAGGGCCCCGATCGCGCTCTCCAGCTCGTTGACGTCGCCCGGCGTCACCAGGTCGGCACACTCGCCGGCGGGTCCCACCACCTCGGGGATCGCCCCCGCGCGGCTGACCACGAGCGGCGTCTCGCAGGCCATCAGCTCGGCCGTCGGCAGCGAGAAGCCCTCGTAGAGGGACGGCACGCACGCCACCTCCGCGGACCCCATCACCTCGACCAGCTCGGCGTCGCTGATGCCGTTGACGAAGCGCACGTGCTCGGCGATGCCGAGCTCGTCGATCAGCCGCTCGGTGCGTCCCCCGGGCGTGGGCCGGGTGACCAGCAGCAGCTCGACGTCGCGCTCGGTGCGCAGCTTGGCGAACGCCTCGAGCAGGGTCGCGATGCCCTTCATCGGCGCATCCGCCGAGGCCATCGCGACGATCCGCCCGGGCACCCGCGGGGCCGAAGGCGGCCCGAACACGTCGTCGACGCCGAGCGGGATCACCTGCAGGCGGCTCGGGTCGACGCCGAAGTCGTTGACGATGTCACGCCGGCTGGACTCCGAGACGGTGATGATCCGGCGGGCCTGCCGGGCGACCTTGCCCTGCATCCGCAAGAAGCCGTACCAGCGGCGCAGGGTGAGCTTCTTGCGCAGGGTCGGGGCGGCCGCGATGTCGATGCGCCGGTCGAAGGTGATCGGGTGGTGGATGCTGGTCACCATCGGGAAGTCCCGGGCGATGTCGAGCATCCCGTAGCCGAGCACCTGGTTGTCGTGGACGACGTCGAAGTCGCCGACCCGCCCGCGCAGCGCCCGGGCGGCGCGGGTGCTGAACGTCTTCGGCTCGGGGAACCCGGCCGTCCACATCGTCAGCAGCTCCTCGACGTCGACCAGGTCGCGGATCTCCCGCGGGTGCGGCGTCCGGAACGGGTCCGGCTCGCGGTAGAGATCCAGGCTGGGCAGCCTGGTCAGGCCGACGCCCTCGTCCAGCTCGGGGTAGGGCTGTCCGGAGAACACCTCGACCTCGTGCCCGAGGGCGGCCAGCTCCCTGCTCAGGTGCCGGAGGTAGACCCCCTGGCCCCCGCAGTGCGGCTTGCTGCGGTAGGACAGCAGCGCGATGCGCAGGGGACGCGACGTGGTCAAGCGGGGCCTCCCTGACGATTCCTCGGGGCCGATGGGGCGTCAGGCTCCTCGGTGCGGGACACCTCGAACCAGAACTGCAACATGTTTCATTATGCCCGATGCGACTGCTAGCCTGAATCGCGGGTCGCGGCAAGTGTGGCACGGCAGACGACGAGTTCGGCAGCGGGAGGTACGCCTTGGCCACGGTGAGCTCGCTGACCTACGAGGAGCTCGGATCCGCCGCCCAGCGTGACCGGCGCCGCCGGATCCTGGACGCCACCATCGAGCTGGCCTCCAAGGGTGGCTTCGACGCCGTCCAGATGCGTGCGGTCGCCGAACAGGCCGACGTCGCCCTGGGCACCCTCTACCGCTACTTCCCCTCCAAGATCCACCTGCTCGTCTCCGCGCTGGCCCGCCAGTTCGAGGAGACCCAGCAGGTCCTCGGCCGCAAACCCATCCCCGGGGACACGCCGGCCGACCGCGTCGCCCACGTGCTCTCCCGGGTGACGCGCGGCCTGCAGAAGGAGCCCCACCTCACCGAGGCGCTCACCCGGGCGTTCATGTTCGCCGACTCCTCGGTCGCCGGGGAGATCCACGTCGTCGGGCTGCTGCTGACCACGATGCTCAACCGCGCCCTCAAGGGCGAGGCGTACGTCGAGGGTGCCGAGCCCACCGACGAGGAGATCGCCGTGGCCCGGGTGATCAGCGACGTCTGGCTGGCTGCCCTGGTCTCCTGGGTGACCGGAAGGCTGACGGCGCACGAGGTCAGCGACCACCTCGACACCGCGGTCCGGCTGATCCTGCGCTAACCCCCGAAGGCGTGCGTGGCCGTCGCGCCGCCGTCGATGGCGAGCTCGGCGCCGGTGACGAAGGCGGACTCGTCGCTGGCGAGGTAGACGTAGGCCGGGGCGACGTCGGAGGGGTAGCCGACCCGCTTGAGGGCCACCTTGCTGGCGCCGTACTCCATCGCGGCGTCGCCGCCGTGGACCCTGGTCATCGCGGTGTCGATCATCCCGGGGTGCACCGAGTTCACCCGGATGCCCCGGGGGCCGAGCTCGAGCGCCGCTGCCTTGGTCATGCCGCGGATCGCGAACTTGGTCGCGGCGTAAGCCGTGCACATCGGCATCCCGGCCAGGCCCTCGACCGAGGAGGCGTTGACGATCGAGCCGCCGCCGTGCTTGCGCATGGTGCGGGCCACCGACTTCATCCCCAGGAAGCAGCCGAGCTGGTTGACCCGGTAGAGCAGGTCGTACTCCTCGACCTCCATCCGCTCGACCTCGCCGAACCGCAGGATGCCGGCGTTGTTGACCAGGACATTGACCGGGCCGCCGAGTCGCTCGTTGGCCTCCTCGACCAGGGCTTTCCAGGAGGCCTCGTCGGTGACGTCGTGGCGCCGGAAGTACGCCGCGCCGGGGAACTTCTCCTCCAGCTCCGCGGCCAGGGCGGTCCCCTGCTCCTCGGCGATGTCGGCGATCACCACGTGGGCGCCCTCCTCGACGAAGGCACGGACGATGCCCTCCCCCTGGCCCTGGGCGCCCCCGGTGACGATGGCGCGCTTGCCGGCGAGCCGGCCTCCGGTAGTCGACATGTCGAATCTCCTGATCGGTGAGAGGTCGGCGCTCAGCGTCCGGCGCTGAGCTGCATCACGGAGTCCGCGGCGAAGCAGACCGAGGGGTCACGATCGGCGAAGTAGCCGCCGAGCTGGGTCTCGAGATCGGCGGACTGCCAGGTGTCCCCGCTCGCGTCGAAGCGCTGCTCCACCGTCGGGGCGGCCAGCAGCGCCACCATGCCGCCGTACACGACGAAGACCTGGCCGGTGATCCGTGCAGCCGCCGGCGAGGCCAGGTAGGCCACGAGCGGTGCGACGTGCTCGGGCGAGTACGGGTCGACGGTCGGGCCCGAGTCGACCGCTGTCGGTTCCGGGCCGAAGACCGCGGCCGTCATGGCCGTGCGGGCACGCGGGCAGATCGCATTCGCCCGCACGCCCATCTTCGACAGGCCTCGAGCGCTGGAGAGGGTCAGCGCGGCGATGCCGCCCTTGGCCGCGGAGTAGTTGGCCTGTCCGGGCGAGCCGGAGAGGAACGCCTCGGAGGCGGTGTTCACGATCGCGGCATCGACCGGCTCGCCGGTCTCCTTGAAGACCTTGCGCCAGTACGCCGCGGCGTTGCGCGAGAGCAGGAAGTGGCCGCGCAGGTGCACCTTGAGTACGACGTCGAAGTCCTCGTCGCTCATGTTGAACAGCATCTTGTCGCGGGTGATGCCGGCGTTGTTCACCACGGCGTCGAGCCGGCCGAGCTTCTCGGTGGCTGCCTGCAGCATCGCCTCGGCGGTGGTGGACTCGCCGACGTCACCGGCCACGACCAGGGCCTCCACCCCGTGTCCGCGCACCTCCTCGGCCGCCTCCTCGGCAGCGCCGGGCAGGTCGTTGAGCACCACGTGGGCCCCGGCCTTCGCGAGCGCGACCGCCTCCGCGCGGCCCAGGCCGGCGCCGGCTCCGGTCACGATCGCGACGCGTCCCTCCAGGGACTGGTCCGACACTGGGGTCACTCCTCGACGATGCTGATCGCGGACTTGGGGCAGGACGAGACGGCCTGCTGGACCCGTTCGCGGTTCTCCTCGGTCACCCGGTCGTCGAGCACCTGCAGGAAGTCGTCGTCGTCGAGCTGGAAGATGTCCGGAGCCAGCGCCTCACACATGGCGTTGGACTCGCAGGCGTCGAAGTCGATCTTGATCTTCTGCATCACTGCCCCTTCATCTTGGAGTGGTCCCAGCTGGCGGTCCGCTCCGCCTCGACCACGACGCCGACGCGCTTGCGGGCCTGCTGGTCCACGATCTGGTTGCCGAGCTCGCCCAGGTCCATCTCGCCGGTCCGGTCACCGGCCATCCGCCGCGCCACCCGAGCTCCGAGTGCGTGGATCTCGTCGTAGTCCTCGACCAGCCGCGCCCTTCCCCGGATGGAGACCCCGCGCAGCTCGAAGTAGTCCTCGCCGCCCTCCACCAGGCAGGCGATCCGCGGGTCCCGGCGCAGGTTGCGGATCTTCTGGCTGGACCCGTAGGTCCAGAACGCGAGGTGCCCGTCCTGCACCACGTAGAAGAGCGTGGTCAGGTGGGGGGTGCCGTCGGGGCCGTTGGTGGCGACCTGCACCTTGTTGTGGTCCTCGAGGAAGTCGCGGACCTCCTGCTCGCTCATCTGCACGGCCGTGCGGCCCGGTGCCTTCGCCATCTCAGGAACCCTCACTGGAGTGACCGGGGAACACGTGGGCCTCGGGATCGATCACGACCGCCGCGTTGTTGACCGCGGTGGCCACCTCGCCGAATCCCACGGCAATCAGCCGCACCTTGCCGTCGTACTCGGTGATGTCACCGGCGGCGAAGACGCGGGGCAGGTTGGTGCGCATGGCGGGGTCGACCTTGATGTGCCGCTTCTCCAGCTCGATGCCCCAGCCCTGCAGAGCGCTGAGGTCGGCCACGAACCCCAGGGCCGCGACCACGGCGTACGCCGGCCGCGTGTGCACCTCGCCCGACTTGGTGGTGATCTCGACCTCCTCGACCCGGCCGTTGCCACGCAGCGCGGTTACCTCGGCGTTGGTGACCACCTCCGTCGGCCCGGCCAGGACCGCGTCGACGGTCGCCTGGTGGGCCCGGAACTTGTCCCGGCGGTGGACCAGCGTCACCGAGCCGGCGATCCCCTGCAGCGCGTGGGCCCAGTCGAAGGCGCTGTCGCCTCCGCCGACGATGACGACGTCCTTGCCGGCGTACTCCTCGAAGGAGGGCACGAAGAAGACCAGCCCGCGGTCCTCCCAGCCGTCACCCGCGGGCAGCGCGCGCGGGCTGAACTTGCCGATGCCCGCGGTGATGATGACGACCTTGGCCTCGACCACGGTGCCGTCCTCGAGCTCCACGACGGCGCGGTCGTCCTGGAGGGAGAGCCCGGTGGCGGTGCGGCCCAGCAGGTAGGTCGGGTTGGCGCTCGCCGCCTGCTCCACCAGGTGCTCGACGAGCTGGCGGCCCTTCACGGTGGGGAAGCCGGCCACGTCGAGGATGGCCTTCTCCGGGTAGAGGGCGGATACCTGGCCGCCGAGCTCGGGCAAGGAGTCGACCACCGCGACGCTCAGCCCGCGGAAGCCCGCGTAGTAGGCGCCGAACAGCCCCGCCGGGCCGGCGCCGATGATGAGCAGGTCCGCCTGCACGCGGTCGCCGTCGCTCACCGACACATCCCTTCTGCCGCCCCGACCAGGTAGAACACGTTCTAATTTAGCAGACGGCGCGTTCGACCTGGCCGGTCACCGGGTCAGAACGCGTCCATCTTCGACACGCGCCACTCTCCCTCACCCCGGGTCAGCGTGACCAGCACCCGGTTCTGGTCGAGCCGCTGGTTCTGGGCGCCCTTGGCGGTGGTGACCTGGTTGACGAAGACCAGCGCGACGACCTTGTGGTCGCTGGCCGAGACGACGCTGGTCGCCACCGCCTTGGCCTCCAGCTGCACCTTGTTCTTGAGCGTCTGCTTCTTCACTCCGGCCATCGCCTTGGCGTACTCGGAGCGGAAGCTCGGACCCATCACGGCCTCGGCCGCCTTGGTGTCCTTGGCCAGGGTCTTCCAGTCGTAGGAGAGGACCGTCTCGGTGAGCTTGCTCGCCGCCGCGATGCCCGCGTCGCGCGCCTGGACCGAGGTGATCGGCCCCTGGGCGACGGTGTCGGACTGGTGCCGGCTGTACCACCAGGCCACCGCGGTGACCAGGGCCAGCACCAGGCAGACCGCCACCAGGATGCGCAGCAACCGGAAGCTGCCGAGCAGGGCGGGTTCGTCGGCGGGGTGGTCACCTCCGGTCTCCGGAGCGGACCGCGCGGTGTCGTCCGCAGTGCTTCGCCCCCGGTCCGCCTCGGTCGGGCGGACTCCCCCGGCGCTGGACTTCGCACCCTCGGTGGGTGGCGCGCCCTCGCTCGGCGGCGCCGGCGGCGCGTCGGTCAGGTCGCTGTGGCAGTAGCGGCACCTGACCGCGGCCGCCTTGATCGTCTCGGCGCAGTAGGGACAGACCTTCTCGTCCGGGCCCAGGGCAGTCATGGCGTCATCACCCCGCTCAGCCGACGAACTGCAGGTTGGAGGTCAGCCAGCGGCCGTCCTTGCGCACCATGGTCAGCTTCAGGCGGTAGTAGCGCGGCTGCGGCTTGCCCTTGGTCGCCTTGTTGGTCACCTTGGAGTCGGCCGCCACGAAGACCACCGCGTTGGTGTCGTCGATGTCGCTGATCCCCACCGACAGCACCTTGCCGGTGGACCGCGCCTGGGACTGCTGAGCGGAGGCCTTGAGCGTCACCTTGGTGCGGTCGTACTGCTCCTTGAAGGTCCCGGTCGCACCGGCGAGGACCTTCTTGATGAGGGGGTCCATGTTCTTGTAGTCGACGGTGAGGAAGGCCAGCGTCTCCGCGCGAGCGGACTTGGTGACGGCGCGGTACTGGCGCGACAGTGTCTCGGCGCGGGAGTCACCCGGGGACGCCCCCGCCCCCTGGACGAACAGCAGGGTCGAGGTCGCGACCAGGGCCAGGGCGACCACGATCAGCACGATGTTGGCCAGCCGCCAGGACGTCGTCTCGGGGCCGGCCGCAGGTGCGGCGTCACTCACTCGCCGACACCGGACCGATCAGCAGCCACTTCCAGTCATCGGTTCCGAACACGCTGTGCAGCCCTCCCTGGCTCCCCATGGTGACGCTCCGGCCGTTGCCCAGGTCCGCGGCTCCGGTCTTCGCGTCGTACGTGGCCACACGATAGCTGCGCCCGGTCGACCCCGCGTTGCGCTTGGGCGGCGCGTACTTCGTGCCGCGCATGTTGTACGGCGGGCCGGAGAGGCACTTCGCCGGGTAGACCGGCCCATCGGAGGTGTCGGTAGGACGACGCCAGTCCTCGTTGGGCTTGTAGCCCTTGCTGCAGGCCGGCACGTTGTTGTTGAACTGCAGGTTGATGTAGCCGTAGCCGTCCCCCGGGGTGCCGGAGAATCCCGAGGAGATCACCCGGGGGAAGGTCACCAGCGTCTGCTCGAGGCCGGGCAGGTTGCTGGTCAGCACCTGGCTGACCGTGACCAGGTTGGACAAGAAGACCGGCAGCGTCGGCTCCAGCCCCTTGAGCAGGGCGTTGACCTCGCGGACCGTGGCCGGACCGCCCTGCAACAGGGCGCGGACGTCCTTGTCGGAGGCGGACAGGGAGCCGGTCAGGTCCGCCAGGTCGCGGGCGAAGGTGCGGATGTCCTTCTCGTGGTCGGCCTGGGTGCGCAGGACCGTCCTGCCGGTGTCGAAGAGCTCGATGGTCTCGTCTGCGTGCGCGGAGGCCGCGTCGACCAGGCGGCTGCCGGAGTCGACCATCCGTTGCAGCGGGTTGGCGGTGCCGCGGAACATGGTGCCCAGCTCGGTGACCACCGTGGACAGATCGGCGCCGTCGAGGGAGCCGACGAGCGAGTCCATCTGGGTGAGCAGCTTCTCCTCGCTGATCGGCAGGCTCTCCGCGTCACCGCGGATGGTGTCGCCCGGGCCGGCGTAGGGGCCCTGCTGCGAGGGCGGCTCGAAGTCGAGGTACTGCTCACCGACCGCGGAGAGATTGTGCACGTGGACACTCGAGGCCATCGGGAGCTTGGTGCCGTCCTCCATGGCGAGGTCGAGGCGGACGCCGTCGGGCGTGACGTCCATGTTCTTGACCTCGCCGACCTTGACCCCGCGGATGGTCACCTCGCTGCCCTCGAAGATGCCACCCGAGGTCGGCAGCGTCGCATGCATCGTGAAACCGCGACCGAGCAGCCGGTCGGTGAACCCGAGGAAGCTGCCGGCGACGTAGACCACGCCCATCGCACTGAGCACGAGGAAGGCGACCAGCCGGACCTTGACGCCGCGAGTCATGTCTCACCCACCTCCCAGCAGGCCGCCGAGGCCCTTGCGGCCCGAGGAGTTGCCCTGGGGGGACGTGTCGTTGTTCTGGCGGTAGCCGGAGGCCCCCGTGGGGCAGAGCTTCTCCGCGATCCGCGGGTCGAGGCCGCACACGAGCTTCTTCTCCGCGGGGTCGAGCTTGCTGCACAGCTGCCCGATCTGGTCGGGCGCCGCACCGATGCACACGTTGACCGGGTCGGGGAGCTGCTCGCCCGGGCCCTTGATGACCTTGTTCAGGTCGATGTCCATGTGGAACAGCGCGTTGGCGTAGTCGCCGCGGGCGATGTCCCCGGCCTCCTTGGGGAACGGGAAGCTGGCCAACATCGACAGACCCGCCGGCATCGAGTCCCCGGCGGAGGCCAGCTTGGTCAGCACCGGCTTGAGGTGACGCAGCTCGGCGACGATGTTGTCCGTGCTGCGATTCAGCACCCGGGTGCCGACCGCACCGAGCTTGTCGAGCTGGCGCAGCATCGTCATCAGCGCCTTGTGCTGGCGGTTGAGGACCTTCAGCGCCGGTCCCATCGCGTCCAGCGCGGCGCCGATGGTGTCCTTCTCCTTGACCAGGGTCACCGAGAGGCGGTCGATGGAGTCCATCGCCGCGATGATGTTGTCCTTCTGGTCGTCCAGTCCGGCCACCATCCGGTCGAGGTTGCCCAGCAGGTGCCGCGCCTGGTCCTGGCGCCCGTTGAGCATCTTGTTCATCTCCACCGAGATCGTCTTCAGCTGGCCGATCCCGCCACCGCTGAGCAGCATCGAGAGCGCGCCGAGGACCTCCTCCACCTCGGGGTTCTTGGCGGTCTGCGAGAGCGGGATCCGGTCGCCGTCCTGCAGCCGCTCGGCGCTGGCTCGACCCTTGGGTGGTTCGATCAGCGCGAGGTACTTCTCCCCCAGCAGGCTGGTCTGGCGTACGTCGATCTCGGTGTTGCGGGGCAGCTCGATGTCCTTGCGGACCAGGAACCGCACCCGCGCGCGCCAGCCGACGCGGTCGACCTGGGTGACCTGACCCACCACGACGTCGTCGACCATGACCGCGGTCCGGGGCACGACGTTGAGCGCGTCGGTGAAGTCCGCGGTCAGCTCGATGGCGTCCTCGCGGTCCACGGCGGAGCCGGGAAGCGGGAGGTCGTAGGCACCGTCGAACTTGCAGCCGCTGACCACGAGCAGCAGGGCGGCGAGGCCGAGGAGCAGTCGGAAGACGCGGGAGCCCACCATCACCGGTTCCCCTTCCGCAACGAGTCCAGCAGACCTGACAGCGAGGTCGGTGGGGCCGAGCCACCGAGCTTCAGCTGGCTGGCGTTGGGGTCGGTGGGGTTGTTGCCCATCTTCTCGTTGAACGGCCGCAGGAGCACGCTGAGCAGGTCGCAGGCAGTCCCGGCCTGCTGCTTGTTGAACCGGCCGGAGTTCTCCAGCACGTTGCACAAGACGTCGTCGAGCTGGGCGAACTGCTGACCGAACTGCACGCGGGCACCCTCGGTCTGGGACTTGTGGTCCCAGCCGATGGCCAGGTTGCCCAGGCCGAGGGCGCTGAGGTGAGCGGCGGTGTCGAGCTGGTCCTTGCGCTTGGCCAGCACCCCGAGGATCTCGGTGAGCTGCTTGACGTCCTTCTCGACCATGTCCTTGTTGTCGTGCACGAACGTGCGCACGATCCCGATCGCCCGGGCCAGCGCCGCCAGCGCCCGGCGCAGGTTGCCCCGCTCGCCGGAGAGCTCGGAGGAGACCGACGCGAGGTCGCCCATGAACCGGCTCACGAACGCGTCGTTCACCGCGAGGGTGTGGGTCAGCCGGGACATGTTCTGCACCGAGTCGAACAGCGGCCCGCTGTTGTCCCCGAACGCGGACACGGCCTGGGACAGGTTCAGCAGCGTCCGGTTGCCCAGCTTCCCGTTGCCCTGCAGCGCCTTGGCTCCGGCGCTGAGCAGGCGGTTGACCGAGCCGTCCTTGTTGGCGCCGTTCGGGCCCAGCGCCTGGGTGAGGTCGGAGAGGCTCTGGTAGATCCGGTCCAGCTCCACCGGCGTCCCGGTGTCGGGCAGCTCGATGCGGGCGCCGTCCGGCAGGGCCGCTCCTCCGGTGTAGGCGGGCGCGATCTGCACGAACCGGTCGGCGGTCAGCGTGGGAGTGATGATCGCGGCCTTGGCATCGGCCGGGAGCTTGTACTTCTCGTCGTACTCCATCGCCACCCGGACCCGGTCGCCCTCGGGGACCACTGCGGTGACCGTGCCGATCCGCACGCCCATCACCCGCAGCTCCGAGCCCTGGTAGATGCTCACGGTGCGGTCGAAGTACGCCGTCACCCGGCGGGTGCCGCCCCCACCGTCGGTGAACAGGAAGAACGCGGCAGCCAGCAGCGCGAGGACGGAGGCGATGGCCAGTGGCCGACCTGGGAGCCTGCTCAGCACGGGCGACTCACCTCTTCCGCTTTCCGGGCTCGAACTCGCCGGAGGCCATGCCGCTGAAGTTCGGGACGTAGGCGTCGAACCACGGACCGGTGCCGACGACGTTGATCAGGATCGAGGCGTAGGGGCCGACGTTCTTCAAGGTGGTGTCCAGCTGCTGCTTGCGCGCCCGGAGGAACTTCATGGTCGTGTCCAGCTCCCGGAGGGCACCCTTGATCTGGTCCTGGTTGTCGGCGGCCACACCGTGCAGGGCATCGGCCAGCCGCCTGGCGTTGACCAGCAGGGCGTGGATGGCCTTGCGGCGGTCGAGCAGCTCCCGGAAGACCAGCTCGCCCTCCTTCATCAGCTTGACCAGGTCGCCCTTGCGCTGGGCCAGCAGCTTGGTCACCCGGTCGGCGCGCTGGAGCAGCTGCTCGATGGACTGGTCGCGCGAGGCGATCGCCCGGGAGATGCGGGACAGACCGGTGAACGTCGACTGCACGTGGGGGCTCGCCGCGTTGAGAGTGTCCCCGAGGGTGGTGAGGGCCCGGGAGAGCTTGGCGGTGTCGATGTCCTCTGTCCGCGTGGTCAGCTCGCTCAGCGTCCCGACGATGTCGTACCCCGCGTCCGTGCGGCTCACCGGGATGGTTGCCCCGCCGTCGAGCTGCCCGGAGCCGTCGGGGGTGAGCTGGAGGTACTTCTCACCGAGCAGGTTGAGGACCTCCACCGAGGCCCGGGTCTTGGTGCCCAGCTCGACACCCTTGGCGTCGAAGTCGACGGTCACGTGGTCACCGGTGATCCGGATGTTGCTCACCCGGCCGACCCGGACGCCCGCGACCTGCACCATGTTGCCGCGGTGCAGGCCGCTGGCGTCGCGCAGCTCGGCGTGGAAGTCGGTGCCCTTGAAGCCGGGGAACTTCTGCAGGTTGAACGCGGCGGCCATGGTTAGCACCAGCACGACCAGGCTGATCGCACCCAGGCGCAGCACGGCGGAGTCCGAACGTCTGGCCATCAGCCCACGCACCTCTTCGCGGTGCTGTGGAACGCCATGTTCTTCAGCTTCTCCTGGATCGGCGCCATCAGCTTGTTCAGCGCCGGGTCCCCGAGGTCGGGCAGGATGATCGACCCGTCGAAGTCGCAGAGGTAGTAGTTGTACCAGCTGCCGTAGGTGCCGGTCCGGGTCTGGCGGGCAAGCATCAGCGGCAGACGGTTGAGCACCTCGTCGAGGACCGCCTGGTTCTTCTTCTTGTTCAAGATGGCCAGCAGCTTGCGCAGCTGGGCGACGTCGGCCTTGAGGTAGGGCCGGCTCTGGGTGAGCAGGCTGGCGAGCTGCTCGCTGAGCCCCGACATGTTCTGCAGCGAGGCACCGATCGCGTGTCTGTCCGCCGAGACCTTGCCCAGCCAGTCCCGCAGCTGGACGATCAGCTGGTTGAGCTGGTCGTGCCGCTCGTCGACGGTCTGGAGCATCGCCGACAGGTTGTCGATCACCCGTCCGATCAGCTGGTCCCGGTCGGCGAGCGCGTTGGTGAGCGAGGCCGTGTGGCTCATGAAGCTGCCGACGGTCCCGCCCTCGCCCTGCAGCACCCGGATCAGGTTCATCGACAAGTCGTTGACCTCGGCGGGCTGCAGGGCCTGGAACAGCGGCTGGAAGCCGTTGAACAGCTCGCTGAGGTTCAGGGCCGGCTGGGTCCGCTGCTTCGGGATCGTCGCGCCCTCCGGGAGCCGGGAGCCGCGGTCGTCGCCCTCCAGCGCCAGGTAGCGGTCACCCACCAGGTTGAGGAACCGGATCTCGGCCCGGGTCGTGGTGCTGACCGGGACGTCGTCCTTGACCTTGAAGGTCACCTCGGCCTCGTTGCGGTGCACGATCTCGACGTCCTTGACCTCGCCGACCGAGACGCCGGCCACGCGCACGTCGTCGCCCTTCACCAGCAGGCTGGCGGAGGTGAACAGCGCCTGGTACTCCTTCTGGCTGCCGAACCCGAAGGACCCCATGATCGCGGTCAGCACGCCGGTCACGAGCAGGGAGACCAGCACGAAGATACCGAGCTTGACCGCCGCGACGGTGGTGACGGTGTTGCGCGAGGCGGCCATCAGCGCCCCCCGCCGTAGTGGTCGAGGTCGGTGCCGTTCTTCAGGTCGACCGGCGGGGCCGGCTGCGGCGGGTTGGGCAGGCCCAGGCACCAGGGCCCGTGCCCGACCTCGCCGTAGACCGGACGGTCGCGCTGGTCGTAGGCCCGCTTCTGCTCGGCGTTGAGGTGCATCGACTGGGAAACGCGGCCGGTGTAGAAGATGCCGTTGAGCCGGTCGGCGTAGCGGTCAGCGCCCTTGAGCAGGCACGGGAACTCCGGCGAGTAGGTGTCGAGCAGGTTCAGCAGCGGACGGCCGAGCTGCCCCTGCCGGACGATCATCTCCCCGTTGCGCTCGAGCACCCGGGTCGAGGTGGCGCCCAGGCCGGTCACGTCGCCGAAGAAGGCGCGGAGCTGGCCCTCCTTCTCGGTCACCGTGTGCGCGGTGGTGGTGGCGTTGCGCATGAGACGCACCAGGTCCGGGGCGGCGATCGCGTAGGTGTGCGCGACCTTCGCCAGCAGCGTGAGGTCCTGCTTGAGGGTCGGCAGCTTGAGGTTGAGCCGACTCAGGTAGGCGTCGAGCCGGACCATGGTGTCGCCGATCTTGTCGCCGCGACCACGCAGCGCGGTCGCGATGGCGTAGAGCGTGGAGCTCAGGTCGGCCGGCCTGATGGAGCGCAGCAACGGGAAGAGGTTGGCCAGGATGTTCTGCAGCTCGACGTTGGTGTGCACCCGGGAGGACGGGATCACGTCGCCGTTGCCCAGCTTGCGGTCCGAGGGGTCGGTCGGATCCATCATCGCCAGGTACTTCTGGCCGAACAGTGTGGTCGGCACGATGTCGACGCGGACGTTCTCGGGGATCTGCTTGGCGGCCGAGGGGTAGAAGGCGACCTTGATCGAGGCCTCCTTCCCGTCCTGGCGGATGGACCGGACCTGCCCGACGAGCACCCCGTGGCGGCGTACGTCGCCGAACTGGGCCAGCTGCAGGCCGGCGCGCTCGGCCTTGACCGTCACCCAGGTGACGTGGGTGAAGGCCTTGTTGTAGATGGCGATGGACAGCCAGATGAGCATCGCGACCGCGGTGAGGAAGGCGACGCCGGCCAGCAGGAGCCGGCGGTGCTCGGCCCTGGTGTCGTGGGTGATGTTGACCAGCACGCGACTACCCCGTGATCCGCACGGTCGTGGTCGAGCCCCAGATCGCGAAGCTCAGGAAGAAGTCGGCGACCACCACGGTCACGATCGAGCTCCGGATGGCCTTGCCGACCGCCATCCCGACGCCCGCCGGACCGCCGGAGGCGGTGTAGCCGTAGTAGCAGTGGATCAGGATGATCGCCACGGCGAGGAAGATCAGCTTGAAGAACGACCACAGCATGTCGATCGGTGGCAGGAACTGCAGGAAGTAGTGGTCGTAGGTGCCGGCCGACTGCCCGTAGATCATCGTGGTGATCAGCCGGGGCGAGAGGTACGACGCCGACAGGGCCACGATGTAGAGCGGGATGACCGCGACGAACCCGGCGATCATCCGGGTGGTCACCAGGAACGGCAGCGAGGGCACCGCCATCACCTCGAGCGCGTCGATCTCCTCCGAGATCCGCATGGCGCCCAGGCGCGCGGTGTAGCCGCAGCCGACCGTGGCGGCCAGCGCGATCGAGGACACCAGCGGGGCCACCTCGCGGGTGTTGAAGTACGCCGAGATGAACGCGGTGAACTTCGCGACGCCGATCTGGCTCAGCGAGGCGTAGCCCTGGATACCCACCTCGGTGCCGGCGAAGAACGCCATGAACGCGATCACCCCGACCGTGCCGGCGATCATCGAGAGCCCGCCGACGCCGAAGGCCACCTCGGCCAGGATGTTGAGGATCTCCCGCTTGTAGTGGGTGATCGCTCGCGGCGTCCAGGCCAGGGCCTTGACGTAGAACAGCAGCTGGTCGCCGCGCTCCTCGATGCTGGCCCGCCGCTCGCGGACCAGCTCCCGGCCGATGTCGGTGATCACGGACATGGGCTACAACCCGTTCTGCGGGACGACCTGGAAGTAGATCGCCGTGATGATCGAGTTGAGGGCGAACAGGACCATGAAGGCGATGATCACGGCCTCGTTGACCGCCTGGCCGACACCGCTCGGACCGCCACCGGCCTTGAGGCCCTTGTAGGCGCCGACGATGGCGGCGAGGTAGCCGAAGATCAGCGCCTTGATCATCGAGATGTAGAGGTCGGGCAGGCTGGCGAGCGCCGTGAAGCTGGAGAGGAACGCGCCGGCCGAGCCGTGCTGGACGATGACGGTGAAGAAGTAGCCGCCCCCGATGCCGGTGGCGATCACGATGCCGTTGATCATCACCGCGACGAAGACGGTCGCCAGCACCCGCGGCACCACCAGGCGCTCGATCGGGTCGATCCCGAGCACCTCCATCGCGTCGATCTCCTCGCGGATCTTCCGCGCGCCCATGTCGGAGCAGATCGCCGAGCCGGCGGCGCCCGCGATGATCAGGGCGGCGGCGATCGGCGCGGCCTCTCGCACCACCGCCAGGACGGCGGTGGCACCGGCGAACGACTGCGCACCGAGCTGGCCGGTCAGGTTGCCCACCTGCAGCGAGATCACCGCGCCGAACGGGATCGAGACCAGGATCGTGGGCATCAGCGTCACGCTGGTGATGAACCAGGCCTGCTCGATGAACTCGCGGCCCTGGAAGCGGCTGGTGAACACACCGCGGGTGACGTCGGCGACCATCGCTGCGATCTCGCCCGGTCCGCGGACGATCGAGGCAGCACTGACGGCCATTGGGTCACCTCCCAGCGAATCCCCCAGGCGACTCCCCGAGGCCGCCTACGAATCTAGAACGTGTTCTCGTTTTGGCGCAACCCCGAGAACACGCGGCTACACCCGAGTGCAACGACGATCTCGGGGTAAGGTCACGCGTTCGGCGAGCACCCGTGCACCCACGGTAGGGCTCCGGGGTCCGCCAGCCGCGGGAAGACACGGACACCGTGCCGCCGTTCGCGGCGCACCGGCACCCCCGGCGCTGGCGCGGCGGAATCCCCCACCTGCGGATGAAGCGACGGCCCGTGCGCAGGCCCCACGTCACCGGACGTCTCAGTCCAGGCAGAACTCGTTGCCCTCGGGGTCCTGCATCACCACGAAGCCGGCCTCGAACCGGTCCGGGTCGGGCTCGAAGCGCTGGACCTGGCGGGCGCCGAGGCCGACGAGGCGCTCGGCCTCGGCCTGCAGCCTCTCCATCCGCTCCTGCGCCTCCAGGCCGGGTGCGGCCCGGACGTCGAGGTGGACCCGGTTCTTCGCGGACTTGCCCTCGGGAACCTTCTGGAAGAACAGCCGCGGACCGTCTCCACCACGCGGCACCGCCGCCGACCGGTCGTTGCGCTGCTCCTCGGGGACACCGACGCTGTCGAGGAAGGCGTCCCAGTCGACGAACCCGGCCGGGGGCGGCTGGAGCTCGTAGTCGAGCACCTCGCACCAGAACGCACACAGCGCCCCCGGATCGCCGCAGTCGAAGGTGACCTGCACGTCTCTGCTCATGTCTCTGCCCTCCCTGGGCTCGGGGTCAGCGAGTCGCTTCCAGCATCTGGCGCAGCTCCTTCTTCAGGTCGCTGATCTCGTCTCGCAGCCGGGCAGCGAGCTCGAACTGCAGCTCCGCGGCGGCGGTGTGCATCTGCTCGGTGAGCTGCTGGACCAGCTCGGCGAGGTCGCTGGAGGGCACCCCGGCGGTGTCGGGGACCCGCGCGTGGAGCTCTTCGGCCGCCTTCCCCGAGAGCTTCGTCAGGCCCGGCACCGGGGCCTTCCCGTGCGCCCGGTCACCCCGGGCCCCGGTGCCCTGCCAGGTCTCGAGCAGGGCCTTGGTGTTCTCGTCCTCACGAGCCAGCATCTCGGTGATGTCGGCGATCTTCTTGCGCAGCGGCTGGGGGTCGAGCCCCCGCTCGGTGTTGTACGCGACCTGCTTGGCCCGGCGCCGGTTGGTCTCGTCGATGGCTGAGTCCATGGAGGGCGTGACCTTGTCCGCGTACATGATCACCTGGCCCGAGACGTTGCGGGCCGCTCGCCCGATCGTCTGGATCAGCGACTTGTCCGAACGGAGGAACCCCTCCTTGTCGGCGTCCAGGATGGCCACCAGCGACACCTCGGGGAGGTCGAGGCCCTCGCGGAGCAGGTTGATGCCGACCAGCACGTCGTACTCCCCCAGGCGCAGGTCGCGCAGCAGCTCGATCCGCTTCAAGGTGTCGACCTCGGAGTGGAGGTAGCGGGTCCGAATGCCGTTCTCGAGCAGGTAGTCGGTCAGATCCTCCGACATCTTCTTGGTCAGCGTGGTGACCAGCACCCGCTCGTTGCGCTCCACGCGTCCGTGGATCTCGCCCATCAGGTCGTCGATCTGTCCCTTGGTCGCTCGCACCAGCACCTCGGGATCCACCAGGCCGGTCGGACGGATGATCTGCTCCACCACGTGCTCGCGGCCACCGACCTTGGCCAGCTCGTAGTCGCCGGGGGTGGCGGAGAGGTAGACGGTCTGCCCGATCCGGTCGAGGAACTCCTCCCAGCGCAGCGGCCGGTTGTCCATCGCGCTGGGCAGCCGGAAGCCGTGGTCGACGAGGTTGCGCTTGCGGGACATGTCGCCCTCGTACATGCCGCCGATCTGCGGGACCGCGACGTGGGACTCGTCGACGACGAGCACGAAGTCCTCGGGGAAGTAGTCGAGCAGGCAGTTCGGGGCGCTGCCGCGGCTGCGGCCGTCGATGTGCATCGAGTAGTTCTCGATGCCGGAGCAGGAGCCGACCTGGCGCATCATCTCCACGTCGTAGGAGGTGCGCATCCGCAGTCGCTGCGCCTCCAGCAGCTTGCCCTGCTTCTCGAAGAGCCCGACCTGCTCCTCCAGCTCGGCCTCGATGCCGGCGACGGCGCGCTCCATCCGGGCCGGCCCCGCGACGTAGTGGGTGGCCGGGAAGACGTAGAGCTCCTCGTCCTCGGTGATCACCTCGCCGGTGATCGGGTGCAGCGTCATCAGCCGCTCGATCTCGTCGCCGAAGAACTCCACCCGCACCGCGAGCTCCTCGTAGACCGGGAAGATCTCCAGGGTGTCCCCGCGCACCCGGAAGGTGCCGCGGGTGAAGGAGAGGTCGTTGCGGGTGTACTGGATCTCCACCAGCCGCCGCAGGACGTCGTCGCGGTCCCGCTCGTCCCCGACCCGCAGGCGCAGCATCCGGTCGACGTACTCCTGCGGGGTGCCCAGGCCGTAGATGCAGGAGACCGTGGAGACCACGATCACGTCGCGCCGGGTCAGCAACGAGTTGGTCGCCGAGTGGCGCAGCCGCTCGACCTCCTCGTTGATCGAGGAGTCCTTCTCGATGTAGGTGTCGGTCTGGGGGACGTAGGCCTCGGGCTGGTAGTAGTCGTAGTAGGAGACGAAGTACTCCACGGCGTTGTCGGGGAACAACTGGCGCAGCTCGTTGGCGAACTGGGCGGCGAGCGTCTTGTTGGGCTGCATCACCAGGATCGGTCGCTGCACCTGCTCGGCCACCCACGCCACGGTCGCGGTCTTGCCGGTGCCGGTGGCTCCGAGGAGGACGACGTCCTTCTCCCCGGCATTGATCCGCCGGCTGATCTCGGCGATGGCAGCCGGCTGGTCGCCGGAGGGCTGGAACTCCGAGACGACCTTGAAGGGCGCCACGCGGCGCTCGAGATCCGTCACAGGACGCATGGGGCGAGCCTACGGGGGACCACCGACAACACCGCTCCCGCGCGTCGGCCGTCCTCGCGGGCGGCTCTGGTTGGATTGGCTCCGTGCCCACCCGGTCCCCGCTGATCAACACCGACCACCCGGTCGCCCGGGTGGCCAAGCGGCTGGTGCTGCTGATCTTCGGGGTGCCGCTGGTCGTCGCGATCGCGCTCACCCTGGTCGACGCCTACCGCCGCCGGGGCAAGAGACCCAGACCGTTCCCGACCCGGGCGGCGACCGAGGTGCCGGTCGGGGACGGCAGCGTGACGACGTACACCTTCGGCCAGGACCTGTTCGAGGACATGCTCGCCGCGATCGATCGCGCCGAGAAGGAGGTCCTGCTCGAGACCTACATCTGGAAGGGCGACGCGGTCGGGCAGCGCTTCAAGCAGGCGCTCGTCGCCGCGGCCGAGCGCGGCGTGAGCGTGCACGTCATCTACGACAAGTTCGCCAACCTCGTGGTCCGGCCGACGTTCAAGCACTTCCCGCCGGGCGTGAAGGTGCTCGCCTACCCCATGTACGGCGCCGGCTGGCGGTTCTTCGACCTGCGTCGCTACGGGCGCGACCACCGCAAGATCCTGGTCGTCGACGACCAGGAGGCCTTCGTCGGCGGCTACAACATCGGCTCGGCGTACGCCACGGAGTGGCGTGACACCCACTGCCGGATCACCGGCCCGGGAGTCTTCGACCTGAAGCGGGCCTTCGCCGACTTCTGGAACCTGCACCGCGAGAAGCGCTTCCGCCGCAGCGAGCGCCCGATGCTGCTCCCGGCCGCACCGGAGTGGGAGCCGCGGATCCGGGTGCACCGCAACGTCCCGCGGTTGTGGATGTTCCCCATCCGGGCGATGTACATCGAGGCCGTCAACCGGGCCCAGCGCAACGTCTGGCTCACGGTGGCCTACTTCCTGCCCGACGAGGAGCTCGTGCGCACGCTCGTGCAGGCGGCGCGCCGGGGGGTCGACGTGCGGATCCTGCTTCCTGGGAAGTCCAACCACATCGTCGCCGACTGGCTCTCCCGCGGCTACTTCCGGCAGCTGCTGGACGCGGGGATCCGGATCTACCGCTACCGCGACGCGATGGTGCACGCCAAGACCGCCACCATCGACGGCGAGTGGACCACGATCGGCACCGCCAACATCGACCGGCTGAGCATGTCCGGCAACTACGAGATCAACGTCGAGATCATCCATCCCGGCCTCGCCGAGGAGATGGAGCGGATCTTCCGCACCGACCTGTCCAACACCCACCCCCTCACCCGGGCGGAGTGGGAGAGCCGGGACGTCTACAGCCGGTTCACCGAGTCGGTCCTCAAGCCGCTCCGCCCGCTGCTGTAGCGAACGCCTCGGCGAGGACCTCCAGCGCCTCGGTGAGCAGGTGCTCGGGCATCACCAGGGGCGGGAGGAACCGCAGCACGTTGCCGTAGGTGCCGCAGGTCAGGGTGAGCACGCCGGCCTGGTGGCACGCCGCGCTGATCTGGCCGGTGAGCACCGGGTCCGGGTCGGCCGTCCCGGGGTGCACCAGCTCGATCGCGAGCATGGCGCCGCGGCCCCGGACGTCTCCGACGGCCGGGAAGGCCTCCGCCAGCGCCCGCAGCCGCTCCAACGCGACCTCCTCGATGCGCCGGGCCGCCGCGGCGAGACCCAGCTCCTCCATGGTGGCGATCGCGCCGAGGGCGGCCGCACAGGCCACCGGATTGCCGCCGTAGGTGCCCCCGAGCCCGCCCACGTGGGGGGCGTCCATGATCTCTGCCCGCCCGACCACGCCCGCGAGCGGCAGGCCGCCCGCCAGCCCCTTCGCGACGGTGACCAGGTCGGGAACGACGTCCTCGTGCTCGCAGGCGAACCAGCGACCGGTCCGGCACATGCCCGACTGGATCTCGTCGGCCACCAGCACGATCTCGTTGCGCGCGCACCACTCGGCGATCGTGGGCAGGAACCCGGGGGCCGGTACGACGAACCCGCCCTCGCCGAGAATCGGCTCGACGACCACGCAGGCGAGGTTCGTCGCCCCGACCTGCTTGTCGAGCACGTCGATGGCCCGGGCAGCGGCCGCCGCACCGGAGACGCCGACGGGCTCGCGGAACGGGTAGGAGATCGGCGCCCGGTAGACCTCGCCGGCGAACGGGCCGAACCGGTGCTTGTAGGGCATGCTCTTGGCGGTCATGGCCATCGTGAGGTTGGTGCGGCCGTGGTAGGCGTGGTCGAACACGCCGACGGCGTCCCGCCCGGTGTGGTGCCGGGCGATCTTGACCGCGTTCTCCACCGCCTCGGCGCCGGAGTTGAACAGCGCGGCCTTCTTCGGGTGGTCACCGGGGGTGACCCGGGCGAGCTCTTCACACACCTCCACGTAGCCGTCGTACGGGGCCACCATGAAACAGGTGTGCGTGAAGGCCGCCGCCTGGTCCCGCACCCGCCTGACCACCTCCGGGGCGCTGTTGCCGACGCTGGTGACCGCGATCCCGCTGGCGAGGTCGATCAGCGAGTTCCCGTCGACGTCGACGACCACGCCACCGCCCGCGGCGGTGACGTAGACGGGCAGCACGCTGCCCACGCCCTGCGCGACGGCGGCCTGTCGCCGGGCATGGAGCTCGCGCGAGCGCGGTCCGGGGATCTCGGTGAGGATCCGGCGCTCCTGGGGCAGCTCCGGGCCACCGCTCGGCACGTTCACGGGGTGCTCATCCCATCTCCTTGATCCCCCAGGGGCTGCCGTGGGCGTGGAGGAGGTCGAGGAACGGCACCGCGTCGAAGGCCTCCGGTCCCAGGACGCCGCTGCCGGACCAGGTGCCGCTCGCCAGCAGCTCCAGCGCGATCACCGGGTTGATCGCGGTCTGCCACACCACGCACTGGTGGCCGTACTCCTTCATCGACCACGCGTTGTCCACCACGTGGTAGAGGTAGGTCGAGCGCGGCCGGCCGTCCTTGTCGGTCCCGGTGACGTGCAGGCCGGCGCAGGTCTTGCCGCTCATCCTCGGGCCGATCGTGGCCGGGTCCGGGAGGACGGCCGCCACCACGTCGCGGGGACTGACCTCACAGTGCCCATCGGGAGCGGCCTTGACCCGGACCCTCTCGGTGCGGTCGAGGCCCAGGGTGTGCAGCACCCGCAGGATGTTGATGAAGTCCTCGCCCAGGCCGTACTTGAACGTCGCGCGCCCGCAGTCGATCCAGCGCGGCATCAGCAGCACTTCCTCGTGCTCGACGTTGACGCACTCCACCGGCCCGATGCCCTCGGGGAAGTCGAACACCTCCGGCTCGCTGAACGGCGGGGTCGTGTGCCACTCGCCCTCCTGCCAGACCACCGGCGGGTTCAGGCACTCCTCGATCGTGGTCCACATCGAGAAGGAGGGCGCGAAGACCTCGTTGCCGTCCTCGTCGGTCACTACCAGATTTGCGCCGTCGCGCACGTTGAGCTCGTCGATCTGCGAGAACAGGTGGTCGGCGGCGTACCGGGCGAAGACGTCGGAGAGCCCGGGCTCCACACCGATTCCGACCAGCGCGAGGCGACCGGCGTCCCGCCACCTGGTTGCCTCGGCGAACTGCTCGTCGCCGAGCTTGACCCCGGTCCGCGCGTACGGCTCCGTGGGGTGCGGCCGGGACAACGACATCGCCATGTCCAGGTAGTCGGCCCCCGCGGCGAACGCGCCGTGGAAGATCGGCATGTCGAAGACCGGGTCGACCGCGTTCAGCACGTGGGTGACGCCGTGCTTTCGGCACAGCGCCGCCACCGACTCTGCGTCCGAGGCGTCCACCTGGGCGGCGACGTACCGGCCGTCGGTCCCGGCGGCCCGCTCCGCCCTGGCCCCGTCGTGGTCGGCCACCACGACCGTCTCGAAGAAGTTGCGCCGGGCGGCGATCGCGCAGAACGCCGATCCCACTCCCCCGGCGCCGACCAGAAGGATCCTCACCCGCGCGTCCCTTCCAGCGGCCTCCCGCCGGCCAGGCCGGCGAAGTCGTCGGGCGGCGCTCCCGCACCGGCGCCGCCTGCGCTGCTGCGACTGCGCCGCAGCCACCAGGTGTTCACCAGCACCAGCAGGATGCCGAACGCGAAGACCAGGGTGCCCATCACGTTGACCTGGGGAGGGGTGCCGACCCTGCTGCTGCCGTAGACCCAGAGCGGGAACGTCTGCATCGCCCCGGCGTTGAACTGGGTGATGATGAAGTCGTCGATCGAGAGCGCGAACGCCAGGAGGGCCCCCGCGATCACGCCCGGCATCAGCATCGGCAGCGTGACCAGCCGGAAGGTGGTCAGCGGGCCGGCACCCAGGTCGGCGGCCGCCTCCTCCAGGGACCGGTCGTAGGCCGCCATCCGCGCCTGCACCGTGATCGCGACGTAGACGATGTCGAACATGATGTGCGCGATCACCACCGTCCAGTAGCCACGCGGGATCCCGAGGGTGAGGAAGAGCGACAGCAGGCCCGTGCCCATGGCGATCTCCGGCGCCGCCACGTTGGCGAAGAGCACCAGGTTGAGCACGCCGCGCCCGCGGAAGCCGAACCTGCCCATCGCATAGCCGATCAGGGTGCCCATCACCGTGGCGACGCCGGTCACGATGACCGCGATCGTCACCGAGTTGCGCAGCGCCGCGGTCAGGTCGGGGATCTGGAACAGGTCGCGGTACCACCGCAGCGTCCAGCCCTGCCAGACGAAGTTGAACCTCCCGGTGGTGTCGTTGAAGCCGAACAGGATCATGATCAGGATCGGCAACGACAGCCAGACGATGATCAGCCAGGTGTAGAGCTGGAGCAGGGAGAGCCGACGTCGGCCCCCGACGGAGTACGGAGTGCTCATCCCGCGCTCGCCTCCAGGACGTCCCGGGTCCCGAGCACCCGGGCGTAGAGGAACACTCCCAGCAGAAGCGCCGCGAGCAGGACCGAGCTCAGCGCGGCCGCCTGCGGGTACTGCGAGTTGGTGATGTAGAGCGTCTCGATGACGTTGCCGATCATCACCTGCCCCGAGCCGCCGAGGATCTGGGCGTTCACGTAGTCGGCCGCCGCCGGCACGAAGGTGAGGATCACGCCGGCGAAGACACCGGGCAGGGACAGCGGCAGCACGACCCGGCGGAAGACCTCGGTGCGGCTGGCGTAGAGGTCGGAGGCTGCCTCGAGCAGCGCGCGGTCGATCCGCTCCAGGGCCACGTAGATCGGCAGCACCATGAACGGCAGCCAGTTGTAGACCAGGCCGCCCACGACGGCGTACGGCGTGGCCAGCACGTGGAAGTCCGCCGGCAGCAGGTGCCAGTCCTTGAGGTTGCCCAGGACGATGCCGTCGTCGGCGAGGACGAACTGCCAGGAGATCGTGCGGATCACGAAGGTCACGAAGAACGGCAGCAGGATCAAGAAGAGGTACGTCGACTTGTGGCGACCGCCGCGGAAGGCGATCCACCAGGCCATCGGGTAGGCGAGCACGATCGTGATCACCGTGGTGGCCAGGCCGTACTTCAGCGAGCGCAGCAGCTGGACGTGGTAGGCGCTGATCATCTCCGGGTAGTGCCGCCAGGCGAAGGTCTGCTGGAACCCGGTCTCGAGGGAGCCGGTCTGCAGGGAGACGCTCACCATCGCCAGCATCGGGATGACGAAGAAGATGGCCAGCCACAGGCCTCCGGGGAGGATGAGCAGGTAGGGCGCCAGCCGCGACCTCATCGTGGGCTCATCCCTGGGGTGGTCATGACTGGTAGATCGGCTCGAAGATGCGGTTCCACGCGTCCAGCTCCTCACCGGCCTTCGGGCTCAGCTGCGGCTTGGCCTTGGCATAGGTGTCCTCCGTGGGGAAGGTCGCGTAGCTGGTCGCCACCGCGTCGAGGTAGGCCTTGTCCTCACCCTTCGCCGCCGCAGCGTCCTTCTTCACGATGTCCTGCGCAGCAGGGACCGGGGAGATGTAGTTGACCCACTCGGTCACCTCGGCCGCGACCTGCGGGTCGTAGTAGTAGTCCATCAGCTGCATGGCGCTGACCGGGTTCTTCGCGCCCTTGAGGATCAGGAAGTTGTCGGTCCAGAGCAGGCCGCCCTCCTCGGGCATCACGAACTTCAGCTGCTCGCCGGACTTCTTGCCCGACAGGTTCTGCTGGAAGACGTCGCCGGACCAGGCCATCGTGATCCACACGTCACCGGTGGCGAGCTTGCTGATGTAGTCCTGGGAGTAGAAGTTGCGCACCAGCGGCTTCATCTTCTTCAACCACTCCGCGGCCTTCTTCCAGTCGTCCTCGGTGGACTTCGTGGGCTCGACGCCGATCGCGGTGAGTGCTGCGTTGGGCAGGTCCTCGTTGTTGGCGAACATCCCGATGTGGCCCTTGAACTTCGGGTCGGTCAGGTCATCCCAGCTGGTGATCTCCCGGCCCGTCTTCGTCGGGTTGTAGCCGATGCCGGTGAAGCCGGCCTGGTAGGCGATCGAGTGCTTGTTCCCGGGGTCGAACGTCGGGTCCTTGAACTTGTCCCCGGCGTACTTGTCGAAGTTGGTCAGCCGGGACTGGTCCAGCGGCACCAGGAAGCCGAGGTCGCGGAACTTGTTGAAGTAGATGCCGCTGCTGATCACGGTGAGGTCGAAGCCGCAGTACTGGCCGCTGGACAGGCTCGGCTGCACCTTGGCGAAGAAGGGACCGTTGTCCTGGACGGCCTCGACGTACTTGACGTTGATGCCGGTCTTCTTCTGGAACGCCTCCAGGGTCGGGTGCTTGGCCTTGCCCTCGGTGTCGAGGTAGAGCGGCCAGTTCGCCCACACCAGCTCCTCGGTCGGCTTCTGCTTGTCCCAGAAGGCCTTGACCGCTCCGGTGCTGGTGTCGCCCTTCTTGCCCTGGGCCTCGATCCCGCCGCAGGCGGCCAGGAACGCCGCGCCGCCGAGCCCACCCATCAGCCGGAGCACGTCCCGCCGGCCGACGCGGCTGCCGGTCAGCCCGCGGCGCAGGACAGGGTCCAGAAGGGGATCGGTTCCATCACTCATGAGCGGTCCTTTCGGGTTCCTCGATCAGGTAGCAGTGGTCCTGGGGCCAGGAGAGCCACACCTCGTCGCCCTCGGCGGCGAGGTCCCGGGAGTCGGCGGAGTTCTGCCAGTGGACGAGCACCGGGTCCGGGCTGGCAGAGGTGCGCACGGCGTAGGCCGTGAAGGTGCCCTGGTAGACGACCTCCTCGAGCTTGCCGCGCAACCGGCACTGGGCGTCGGTGGGCTCCGCCAGGCCGATCCGGATCTTCTCGGGCCGGACGGTCAGCTCGAGCTTCCGCCCGGGCTCCACGACGGTGCCCCGCAGAGGTACGACGAGACGTTCGTCGGCCCCGAGATCGGTGACGGCGCAGTCGTCGATCACCCGGTCGGCTCGGGCGAGCAGGAGGTTGGAGGTGCCGATGAAGTCGGCCACGAAACGGGTGCGGGGCTGCTCGTAGACCTCACGGGGAGTGCCGAGCTGCTCGACCCGGCCGGCGCTCATCACCGCGATCCGGTCCGACATCGTCAGGGCCTCACCCTGGTCGTGGGTGACGTAGACGAAGGTGATGCCCACCTCGCGCTGGATCCGCTTGAGCTCGGACTGCATCGCCTGACGGAGCTTGAGGTCGAGGGCGCCCAGGGGCTCGTCGAGAAGCAGGGCGCGCGGGTGGTTGACCAGCGCCCGCGCCAGCGCGACGCGCTGCTGCTGGCCGCCGGACATCTCGCGGGGACGGCGCCGGTCCCGTCCCGCGAGGTCGACCAGCTCGAGCATCTCCCGCACGCGCTCCTGGATCTCCTGGCTCGGCACGCCCTTGCGGCGTAGCCCGAAAGCCACGTTGTCGAAGACCGACATGTGCGGGAAGAGCGCATAGCTCTGGAAGACCATGTTCATGTCCCGCTTGTTCGGCGGCACCCCGACCTGGTTCTCGCCGTAGAGCAGGACCTGGCCCTCCGACGGCTCCTCGAAGCCGGCGATCATCCGCAGGGTCGTGGTCTTGCCGCAGCCGGAGGGTCCGAGCAGCGAGAAGAACTCGCCGGAGCGGATCGCCAGATCCACCCGCTCGACCGCGTGGACCAACCCGTCGTCGGTGGTGAAGTGCTTGGCGACCCCGACCAGCTCGATGGCCGCGACGTCGGCAGGGCGATCGCTCATGGGGAGCCGCTCGTCGGGATCGTCATTCGTCCTCACCGATGTAGGACATGACGTGCTTGATCCTGGTGTAGTCCTCGAGACTGTAGTGGGAGAGGTCCTTGCCGTGGCCGGAGTACTTGAACCCGCCGTGCGGCATCTCGGAGACGAACGGGATGTGCGTGTTGATCCACACCACCCCGAAGTCCAGGCCGCGGGCCATCCGCAGCGCGCGGGCGTGGTCCCTGGTCCACACCGAGGAGGACAGGCCGTACTTCACGCCGTTCGCCCAACGCAGGGCCTCGGCTTCGTCGGAGAACCGCTGCACGGTGATCACCGGGCCGAAGATCTCCTCCTGGACGGCCTCGTCGTCCTGGGCCAGTCCGCTGACCACCGTCGGGGCGTAGAAGTAGCCGCGGTCGCCCTGCCGCGCCCCACCGATCTGGAGCCGGGCGTGGTCGGGGAGGCGGTCGACCATGCCGCTGACCCGGGCGAGCTGGTTCTCGTTGTTCAGCGGGCCGTAGAGCACGTCCTCGTCGTCGGGCATCCCGGTGCGGGTGTTGCGGGCCTGGTCGGTCAACGCGGCGACCGCGTCGTCGTGGATGCCGGGGGCAGCGAGCACCCGGGTGGCGGCGGTGCAGTCCTGGCCGCCGTTGAAGTAGCCGGCCGTCGCGATCGCCTCCGCCGCGGCCTCGAGATCGGCGTCGTCGAAGATCACCACGGGCGCCTTGCCGCCGAGCTCGAGGTGGGTGCGCTTGAGCTTGGTGCCGGCGGACTGCGCGACCTCGCTGCCGGCGCGGACCGAGCCGGTGATCGAGACCATCTCCGGGATGGGGTGGTCGACGATGGCCCGGCCGGTGTCGCGATCCCCGCAGACCACGTTGAACACGCCCGGGGGCAGGAACTCCTGGGCCAGCTCGGCGAACAGCGTGGTCGAGGCCGGGGTGGTGTCGGACGGCTTGAGCACCACGCAGTTCCCGGCGGCGAGGGCCGGGGCGATCTTCCAGATCATCATCATCAGCGGGTAGTTCCACGGCGTGACCTGGCCGACGACCCCGACGGGCTCGCGCCGGACCATCGAGGTGTAGCCGCGCAGGTACTCCCCAGCGGACTTGCCCTCGAGGATGCGCGCCGCGCCGGCGAAGAACCGCAGCTCGTCGACCGACGGGGGCAGCTCCTCCTCCCGGGTCAGGTGGAGCGGCTTGCCGGTGTCGCGACACTCGACCTGCACGAACTCCTCGGCGCGGGACTCCAGGGCGTCGGCGATCTTCAGCAGGGCCGCCTGACGCTCGCCCGGGGTGGTGCGGCCCCAGGACTCGAAGGCCCGCTGGGCGGCACGCAGGGCACGGTCGACGTCCTCCGGCCCCGACATCGGGGCGGTGCCGTAGGTCTCCCCGGTGGTCGGGTCGACGACCTCGTAGGTCTCCCCCGAGACCGCGCCGACCGCGGCCCCGTCGACGACGTTGCGAAACGACGTGCCGGTCCCTGGTCCTGTCCCTGGGTGGGTCAAGGCCGCCACCTCCCTGTCGGCGACGCCCGGGACGGACGTCGAGCATCACTGTGCGCGGAACTCTAGTCAGAGCACAACGGAATCGGTAGAGCCGCGCGCTGATTGCGATGGATTCGACGGCTCGGACGCCGCGCCGCCCCGAATTCCGACCTAGGCACCGGCGCCGCGCCCCTCGAGCAACGGTCCTGCCGGGTCGTGGGCCAGACCGTGGCGGCGCGCGGCCAGCGCCGACAGCGCCTCCAGGCAGACCCGGTTGGCCAGGAACGCGGTGATGTCCGCATGGTCGTACGGCGGCGAGACCTCCACGACGTCGATGCCCGCGACCGGCAGCTCCAGGCAGATCCGGCGCACCGAGTCCAGCAGCTGTCGCGCCGACAGGCCGCCGGGCTCCGGCGTGCCCGTCCCGGGGGCGTGCCCGGGGTCGCAGACGTCGATGTCGACGGAGAGGAAGACCGCGTCGCAGTCGTCCATGGCGATCTCGAAGGACTCCTCGAGGCACGCCTCCAGGCCGCGGGCCCCGATCTCGGTCATCTCGAAGGAGCGCATCCGCTGGTCGGCCATCCAGTCCAGCGTCTCGGGGCCCGGCCAGTACCCGCGCAGTCCGATCTGCAGGAACCGGTCGCCCCGGAGAGCACCCGACTCGATCAGCCGGCGCATCGGCTGACCGTGCCCGTAGAGCGAGCCGAACTCGATGTCGCCGGTGTCGGCGTGGGCGTCGAAGTGGATCATCGAGACCCGACCGAAGCCGAGGTGGCGGGCGACCCCGGTGGCATCCGGGAGCGCGATCGAGTGGTCGCCACCGAGCACGAGGGGCACCGCGCCCGCGGCCGCGACGGCGTGCACTGCCTCCTCCAGGGCGCCGAGCGCCCGCTCGATCTCCCCGGGCGGCATCTCCACGTCACCGGCGTCGAGCACCCGCAGGTCCTGCAGGGCGTCCACGCGCAGGGCGAGGTGCGGGCGGGACCCGTCGTGGGTGAGGTAGCAGGCCTGCCGGATCGCCCCCGGGCCGAAGCGGGCACCGGGGCGGTGCGAGGTGCCGCCGTCGAAGGGAGCGCCGACCACGACGACATCGGCGGCCTGGAGCGTCTCCACGTCGTCGAGGGCCACCGGGTCCACGCCCAGGAAGGTGAGGTCCGGGCCGAACTGGGCGCCGTACCGGCCGGGAGTGCTCATGGAGTGTTCCTACCAGTTGCGCAGGTCGCAGGCCACTGGACAAACGATTCCGCGCACAGAGCGGGTTTTGGCCACGGAATCCCTTGCGAAGCGTCGCCAGCGCGGGCACGATGGGGCGATCATGACCGAGCACATCGACCCCGTCACCACGGGCGCCCCGGACCCAGGGTCGAATCCGGACCCCCGCCAGCGCGCCGCCCGCGACCACCTGTGGATGCACTTCACCCGCCACTCGACCTACGACACCCACGAGGTCCCGACGATCGTGCGGGGCGACGGCGTCCACGTCTACGACTCCCACGGCAAGCGGTATCTCGACGGCCTGGCCGGGCTGTTCGTCGTCCAGGCGGGGCATGGCCGCACCGAGCTGGCCGAGGCGGCGGCCAAGCAGGCCGCCGAGCTCGCGTTCTTCCCGATCTGGTCCTACGCCCACCCCGGCGCCATCGACCTGGCCGAGCGAGTCGCGTCGTACGCACCGGGGGAGCTCAACCGCGTGTTCTTCACCACCGGAGGCGGCGAAGCCGTGGAGACCGCGTGGAAGCTCGCCAAGCAGTACTTCAAGCTCACCGGCAAGCCGACCAAGCACAAGGTCATCAGTCGCGCGATCGCCTACCACGGCACGCCCCAGGGCGCGCTCTCCATCACCGGGCTGCCCGGGATGAAGGCGCCCTTCGAGCCGCTGGTGCCCTCCACGTTCCGCGTGCCCAACACGAACTACTACCGGCACGGCAGCAAGTGGCGGCACCAGCTTCAGTACGCCGTGCCCCACGACGACGTCGCGACCGGTGCCCCGGACGACTACCACGCCTTCGGGCAGTGGGCCGCGGACCGGATCGCCGAGGCGATCGAGTTCGAGGGGCCCGACACCGTCGCCGCGGTCTTCCTGGAGCCGGTGCAGAACTCCGGCGGCTGCTTCCCCCCTCCTCCCGGCTACTTCCAGCGGGTCCGGGAGATCTGCGACGAGTTCGACGTCCTGCTGGTCTCCGACGAGGTGATCTGCGCCTTCGGCCGACTCGGCCACATGTTCGGCGCGGAGCGCTATGGCTACCAGCCCGACATCATCACCTGCGCCAAGGGCCTCACCTCGGGCTACTCCCCGCTGGGCGCGATGATCGCGACCGACCGCCTCTTCGAGCCGTTCGGCAAGGGGGACACCTCCTTCGCCCACGGCTACACCTTCGGCGGACACCCGGTCTCGACCGCAGTGGCGATGGCCAACCTCGACATCTTCGAGCGCGAGCAGCTCAACCAGCACGTGCTCGACACCGAGGGCGACTTCCGCGCCACCTTGGAGAAGCTCCTGGACCTGCCGCTGGTGGGCGACGTCCGCGGTGACGGCTACTTCTACGGGATCGAGCTGGTCAAGGACAAGGCGACCAAGGAGACCTTCGACGACGCCGAGTCCGAGCGGCTGCTGCGTGGCTTCCTCTCCGGGGCACTGTTCGAGGCCGGTCTCTACTGCCGCGCCGACGACCGCGGCGACCCGGTCGTCCAGCTCGCTCCCCCGCTGATCGCCGACCAGTCGCACTTCGACGAGATGGAACGCATCCTCCGCTCGGTCCTCACCGAGGCCGAGAACCACCTGTAGAGACTCCGCCGAGCGGGCGGGAGCCCGCCCGCTCGGCGTGACCCTCACTGGTGGGTGGGGAAGCCGAGGTCCACGCCCGCGTGCGAGGGGTCGAGCCAGCGGCTGGTGACCACCTTGCCGCGGGTGAAGAAGTGCACGCCCTCGGTGCCGTGGGCATGGGTGTCGCCGAACAGCGAGGACTTCCAGCCGCCGAAGGAGTAGTAGGCCATCGGCACCGGGATCGGCACGTTGATCCCGATCATGCCGACCTCCACCTCGGTCTCGAACCGGCGGGCCGCGCCCCCGTCGTTGGTGAAGATCGCGGTGCCGTTGCCGTAGGGGTTCGCGTTGACCAGCGCCAGCGCCTCGTCGTACGACGACACGCGCAGCACCGAGAGCACCGGCCCGAAGATCTCGTCGCGGTAGACCGACATGTCGGTGCCGACGTGGTCGAAGAGCGTGGGACCGAGCCAGAATCCGCCCTCGGGACCGGAGGCGGTCACTCCGCGACCGTCGACCACCAGGGACGCGCCCTCGGCGACACCCGCCTCCAGGTAGCCCGCCACCTTGTCGCGGTGTGCGGCCGTGACCAGCGGACCCATGTCCGGCTCCTCGGCGGCGGCCCCGTCACCGGTGCGCAGCGCGGCCATCCGCGAGGCGATCCGGGACACCAGCTCGTCGCCGACCGGGTCGACGGCCACGACGGCGGAGATGGCCATGCACCGCTCCCCCGCGGACCCGAAGCCGGCGCTGACCGCCGAGTCGGCCGCCAGGTCGAGGTCGGCGTCGGGCAGCACGACCATGTGGTTCTTGGCACCGCCGAGGGCCTGCACCCGCTTGCCGTGCGAGGTGCCGGTCTCGTAGACGTAGCGTGCGATCGGCGTCGACCCGACGAAGGAGACCGCGCGGACGCGGTCATGGGTCAGCAGCGCATCCACTGCCTCCTTGTCGCCGTGCACCACCGAGAACACGCCGTCGGGGAGCCCGGCGTCGCGCCAGCACTCGGCGAGGAGCTGCGCCGCCGACGGATCCTTCTCGCTCGGCTTGAGCACCACCGCGTTGCCGGCCGCGATCGCGACCGGCACGAACCACAGCGGCACCATCGCCGGGAAGTTGAACGGCGAGATCACCGCCACCACTCCGAGCGGCTGGCGGATCGAGTGGACGTCGACGCCCGTGGAGACCTGGTTGCTGAAGCCACCCTTGAGCAGGTGCGGCATGCCGCAGGCGAACTCCACCACCTCGAGTCCCCGGACCACCTCGCCGAGCGCGTCACTGCGCACCTTGCCGTGCTCGGCGGTGATCACGGCCGCGAGCTCGTCCTTGCGGGCGTTGAGGATCTCGCGGAGAGCGAACAGCACCTGGGTACGCCGCGACAGCGAGGTGGCGCCCCAGTCGCCCGCAGCCTTGTCGGCTGCTCGGACCGCTGCGTCGACGGTCGCCGACGAGGCGAAGGCCACCTGGCGGGCGACCTCCCCGGTGGCCGGGTCGTAGACGTCGCCGACCCGCCCCGGGTCTCCGGCCCAGGGCCGGCCGTCGATCCAGTGGTTGAGCAGGGTCATCACTCTTCTCCTAGGAGTCGAAACCGAGGCCGAGACGGTCCATGGTGCGCAGCCAGAGGTTGGGGCGGCCGCCGTGGTCGTCGGCCCGGGCGAGCGACCACCGGGTGGCCTGGATCCCGGCCCAGCGCAGCGGCTCCGGCGGGAACGGCACCGGCTTACGCCGCACCATCTGCAGCCGGGTGCGTTCGGTGTCCGCACGGTCCAGCAGGTCCAGCACCACCTCGGCGGCGAACCTGGTGGCGGCGACGCCGAGCCCGGTGAAGCCCAGTGCGTAGCCGACGCGGCGGTCCATCGCGGTGCCGTAGAAGGCGGTGAAGCGCGTGCAGGTGTCGATCACCCCGCCCCACGCGTGGGTGAACCGGAGTCCCTCCAGCTGCGGGAAGGTCCGGAAGAAGCCGTCGGCGAGGACGTCGAAGGTGCGCTCCCGGTCCTCGAGGTCGGGGCGGATCCGGCTGCCGTAGTGGTAGACGGCGTCGTACCCGCCCCACAGGATCCGTCCGTCGCGGGTGGTGCGGCTGTAGACGAACTGGTTGCCGGCGTCCGAGAGCCCCTCGCGACCGTGCCACCCGATGTCGGTGCGCTGCTCGGCGGTGAGGGGCTCGGTCATCAGCGCGTAGTCGTAGACCGGCACGGTCATCAGCCGGAGGCGGCGCAGCAGCGACGGGAACGCGTTGGTGGCGAGCACCGCCCGGCCGGCGGTGACCGTGGCGCCGGGACCGCCGGAGGTGTGCACCCGGACCCCCGCCCCGGACCGCTCCAGCCCGGTGGCCTCGGTCCCCTCCACGATCCGTACGCCGACCCGCCGGCAGGCGTCCCGCAGGCCCCAGGCGAGCCGCGCGGGCTCCACCATCGCCGAGTCGGGGTCGTGCACCGCGCCCAGGAAGCGCGGCGACCTGATCCGCTGGGTGAGATCGGCGCCCTCCAGCCAGGACGCCTGCACCCCGTGCCGGCGCAGCTGCGCGTGCTCCCCGCGCAGCTCGTCGACCTGGTGCTCTGTCGTCGCGACCGCGAGCGACCCCGACGGCGTCCAGTCGCAGTCGATGTCCAGCTCCTCGACGGTGCCGGCGATCGCCTGCAGGTTCTCGCGCCCCAGCCGCAGCAGCGTGGGCATCTCCTCGGGCCACCGGGCCACGCCGTTGCCGAACCCGTGGGTCAGGCTGGCCTCGCAGAAGCCGCCGTTGCGTCCGCTGGCGGCGTGCCCGCACTCGGCCGCCTCGACGACGAGCACCTCGCACGCGGGGTCGCGGCGGCGTGCCAGCAACGCCGTCCAGAGCCCGAGGTAGCCTCCCCCCACGACGACCAGGTCGGCGGCCGCGGGAGCTCTCAGAGCGGGCAGTCGCTCCGGGCGGGCCGGGTCGTCAAACCAGTACGGCGACCGCTGCGCCGCCGCGTAGGCGGAACGGTGGGCGAGCCGGGCGGGCATGCTCCGAGCCTTGCACGCAGACCGAGCAACCGGCAAGCGAATCCGTGGCCTACGCCGGACAAGGCGACGCTATTGCGCGTGGAGGCCTGCTGCAAGTGCGGATTTCGAGGCCGGCGCCTTGCCGCGAGACGTCCGGTGCACCACCATGACGCCATGACGACGGAGCACTTTCGGGGCATCGACGAGACGTCCAAGGCGATCATCGAGCAGCTCCAGCAGGACGGGCGCCGGTCCTACGCCGCGATCGGCAAGGCGGTCGGGCTCTCGGAGGCCGCCGTGCGCCAGCGCGTGCAGCGGCTCATCGAGAGCGGGGTGATGCAGATCGTGGCGGTCACCGATCCGCTGCAGCTGGGATTCGCCCGGCAGGCCATGATCGGCATCAAGGTCGACGGCGGTCTCGAGCAGGTGGCCGAGGAGCTGGCCGCGATGGACGAGGTCGACTACGTCGTGATGACCGCGGGCGGCTTCGACCTCCTCTGCGAGGTCGTCTGCGAGAGCGACCAGCACCTGCTCGACGTGCTCTCCCAGCGCGTGCGCGCCGTGAAGGGTGTGCGAAGCACCGAGACCTTCATGTATCTCAAGCTCGCCAAGCAGACCTACTCCTGGGGCGTTCGCTGAGGCCCGGCCGGGGCGCCTACCAGGGTCTCTCGCTGTGGCACGACAGCTGTGGGGAGGACCTGGTCCGGCGTGCACCCCTGCCGGGTGACACCGATCTCGACGTCGCGATCGTCGGCGCCGGGTTCACCGGCCTCTGGGCCGCCTACTACCTCCACCGCGCGGACCCGTCGCTGCGGGTCGCCGTCCTGGAGCAGGAGATCGCCGGGTTCGGCGCTTCCGGACGCAACGGCGGTTGGTGCAGTGCCCTCTTCCCCACCGCGTGGGACCGGCTGGTCGGGCAGTCCTCGCCCGCAGCGGCACTACGGCTGCACCGGGCGATGCGGGACACCGTCGTCGAGGTCGGCCGGGTGGCCGATGCCGAGGGCATCGACGCCCACTACCACCGCGGCGGCACCGTCACCTTGGCCCGCAGCCGCCCCCAGCTGCACCGGCTGCGCGCGGAGGTGGAGGAGGCCCGGCGCCGCGGCTTCGACGAGGAGGACCTGCGGCTGCTCGGTCCCGACGAGGCGATCACGCACCTCGCGGCCACCGACGTCCTGGGTGCGGCGTACACGCCCCACTGCGCGGCCGTCCATCCGGCCCGCCTGGCCCGCGGGCTCGCCCGGGTGGTGGAGTCCTCCGGGGTGCCGATCCACGAGGGCACCCGGGTGCGCGCCCTGGGACCTCGCCGCGTGGAGACCGACCACGGCACGGTCCGCGCCGAGGCGGTGATCCGCGCGACCGAGGGATACACCGCCGCTCTCCACGGACACCGGCGCGAGGTCGCACCGGTCTACTCCCTGATGGTCGCCACCGAGCCGCTCGACGACGCGACCTGGGCCTCCGTCGGCCTCGCGGACCGGCCCACGTTCTCCGACGGACGCCACCTGATCGTCTACGGCCAGCGCACCGCCGACGGTCGGCTGGCGTTCGGCGGGCGCGGGGCGCCGTACCACTTCGGCTCCCGCATCCGTCCCGGCTTCGACCGGGCGCCACGGGTCTTCGCCGGGCTGCGGCACGCGCTGCTCGAGCTGCTGCCGCAGCTGCAGGACGTGCGACCGCTGCGCCTGACCCATGCGTGGGGTGGACCGCTGGGGATCGCCCGGGACTGGGCCGCCTCCGTCGGCTTCGACCAGAGCACGGGCCTGGGCTGGGCCGGGGGGTACGTCGGCGACGGGGTCGCCACGACCAACCTCGCCGGCCGGACGCTGGCCGACCTGGTCACCGGCCGGGACAGCGATCTGGTCACGCTGCCGTGGGTGCAGCACCGCAGCCGGCGCTGGGAGCCGGAACCGCTGCGCTGGCTCGGCGTGAACGCCGGCCTGCGGGCGATGCAGCTGGCCGACGCCGAGGAGCGGTGGACCGGACGGGGCAGCCGCGTGGCGCACCTGATGGGCCCGCTGACCGGTGGACACTGAGGGCCGACCCGACCGGCGTGGAGGAGAGCGATGATCCGAGGCGCCCACGACTCCGTGCCGGCTTCTTCCCGCGCCTTCACCCGCCGCGCCCGCATCGACCGGACCAACAAGGCGATCATCGTCCAGCTGCAGCAGGACGGGCGCCGCCCCTCCGCGGAGATCGCCTCCTCCCTCGGCATCACCGCCGAGGAGGTGGACCGCCGGATCGAGGAGCTCACCGAGCAGGGCCTCATCCACGTCGTGGCGGTCACCGACCCGCTGCGGCTGGGCTTCGCCCGCCAGGCGATGGTCGGCCTCACCGTGGAGGGCCCGGCCAAGCCGGTCGCCCAGGCGCTGGCCCGCATCGACGAGGTCGACTACGTGGTCATCAGCGCCGGCAGCTTCGACATCCTGGCCGAGCTGGTCGGCAGGAGCGACGCACACCTCCTCGAGCTCGTGACCTCGCGGATCCGCCCGATCCCGGGCGTGACCGGGATCCACACGTTCCTCTACCTGGAGCTGGAGAAGCAGTCCTACGCCTGGGGCGTCAGCGACTGATCAGTGGGGCTGCCGGACCTCGAGCCCGCCCTCGGCGTACTGCTTGCGCAGCACCTTCTTGTCGAACTTGCCGACACTGGTGCGCGGGACCTGGTCGATGAAGGCCCACGCGTCGGGGAGCTGCCACTTGGCGAAGTCCCGGGCGAGGAACTGCCGCAGCTCCTCGGGCGTGACGGTGGCTCCTTCGCGGAGCACGACCGTGGCCAGCGGCCGCTCCTGCCACTTCTCGTCGGGAATGCCGACGACCGCGGCCTCCACCACGTCGTCGTGCGCCATCAGCGCGTTCTCGAGGTCGACCGAGGAGATCCACTCGCCGCCGGACTTGATCACGTCCTTGGCCCGGTCGGTGAGCGTGATGTAGCCCAGCTCGTCCAGCGTGCCGACGTCACCGGTGCGCAGCCAGCCGTCGTGGAACTTCTGCTCGACCCCTTCGGACTCGGCGTCGTCGACGTTGTAGTACGCCGCGGTCACCCACGGGCCGCGCACCTCCACCTCGCCGACCGCCTCCCCGTCCCGGGGTTTCGGCTCCCCGTCGTCGCCGACGATGCGCCCCTCGACACCGCAGAGCAGCCGGCCCTGGCCGCCGCGGTACTTCCACTGCTCCTCGCCGCTCACGCCGAGCGGCACGCCCGCGGCCGTGGCGACCGGGGAGGTCTCGGTCATCCCCCACGCCTGCCGGACCTCCAGGCCGTGGCGCTCACCGAGCGCCTTCTGCAACGCGACGGGTACGGCGGAGCCGCCGCACAGGATCAGCCGCAGGCTGTCCAGGCGTACGTCGGGATGGTCGTCCAGGTACGCCAGCACGTCGTTCCAGACGGTGGGAACCGCACCGGAGATCGTCGGCCGGCTCTCGGTGACGAAGCGCACCAGCGGCTCGGCCTGCAACCAGCGGTCCGGCATGCACAGCGAGGCCCCGCTCATCAGCGCCGCATAGGCCAGGCCCCAGGCGTTGGCGTGGAACATCGGCACGATCGGCAGCACCCGGTCGTGGAAGTCCAGGCCGGCCACCGCGCCGGTGCACACCGCCTGGGAGTGCAGCCACGCCGACCGGTGGCTGTAGACGACGCCCTTGGGGTTGCCGGTGGTCCCGCTCGTGTAGCACATCGCCGCGGCGTCCCGCTCGTCCACCGCGGGCCAGTCGAGCTCCTCGGCCTGCCCGTCCAGCAGCTCGTCGTAGAGCAGGACCTCCTTGCCGGACGCCCGGAGGGCGTCGAGGTCCGCCGAGGCCGCCTCCGGTCCCGCCACCAGCACGTGCCGCACGGTCTCCATCTCACCCAGATGCTGCGCCAGCAGCCCGACCAGCGAGTCGTCGACGATGACCACCTGGTCCTCGGCGTGGTTGGCGACGTAGACCAGCTGCTCGGGGAAGAGCCGGATGTTCAGCGTGTGCAGCACCGCGTCCATGGAGGGGACGGCAAGGTAGGCCTCGAGGTGCTCGGCGTTGTTCCACTGGAAGGTCGCGACCCGCTGGTCCCCGTCGATGCCCAGCGAGCGCAGTCCGTTGGCCAGCTGTGCGACCCGACGTCCGAGCTCGTCGTACCCCTGCCGACGCGAACCTCCAGCGGTGGCGGTGACCACCTCGGAGTCACGGTGCACGGTCGTGCCGTGCCGCATGAGCGAGCCGATGGTGAGCTCGGCGTCCTGCATGGTGCTGCGCATCGGAGTCCTCCCGGGGAACGCTGGGCGACCGGTCCACGACCGTGGACACGAGCCTTGCGCACAGTGAGACGTTGCGCCAGAGGGCCCTACCCTCGACTTCCATGAGACCCCGGCGCCTACGCGACCTCCACGGCCTGAAGGTGTTCCTCACCGGTGCGGCCAGCGGCATCGGCCGGGCCACCGCCCAGCTCGCCGCCCGAGAAGGAGCGCGGCTGTTCCTCACCGACGTCGACGCCGAGGGTCTCGCGGACACCCGCGCGATGATCGAGCAGGAGGGCTGGGACGTCGAGGCCGCCGAAGCGCTGGACGTCTGCGACCACGACGCCGTACGCCACTTCGCGCGACGCCTGACCGAGGAGTTCGGGCCGATGGATGTGGTGATGAACATCGCCGGGGTCTCGGCCTGGGGCACGGTCCGGTCGCTGGAGCCGGCGACCTGGCGGCGCCAGGTCGAGGTGAACCTGATGGGCCCGATCCACGTGATCGAGGAGCTCGTCCCGCCGATGATCGAGGCCGGTCGCGGGGGTCACCTGGTCAACGTCAGCTCCGCCGCGGGCATCATCGGGATGCCCTGGCATGCCGCTTACAGCGCCGGCAAGTTCGGCCTCCGGGGCGTCTCGGAGGTGCTCCGCTTCGACCTGGCCCGGCACCGGATCGGCGTCTCGCTGGTCTGTCCCGGGGCGGTACGGACGCCGCTGACCGGCACCGTGCAGGTGGCGGGCGTCGATCCGGACACCCCGCGGTTCCGCAAGGCGCAGGCCGCGTTCCGCCGTCGCGCGGTCAGTCCGGAGAAGGCGGCCGCGGCGATCCTGGACGGCGTACGCCGCAACCGCTACTGGGTCTACACCTCCGCCGACATCCGGATGGCGCACCTGCTGCAGCGGGTGGCCCCGCCGGTCTACGCGCTGCTGATGCACGGGCTGAACGCCGCGGCGAACCGGGTGCTCCCGGAGGTCGACGCGGCGCGGCGGTCGCCCTCGCTGGAGGCGGTCGCCTCACAGGAGGTGGTCCGGTGAGCGAGCCGCGGATCGGGCCCGGTGGGCTCCGTCAGCTGGGGCTGCCGATCTGGGTCTTCACCCGCCTCGCGGGCCGGGTGCTGCGCACGGGTCCGCCGCACATCTTCACGACCCTGGGACGCAACCACGGGCTGTTCTGGGGCTGGCTGCACTTCGCCGGCCGGCTGATGCCCGGCGGCCGGCTGCCGCGGATCGACACCGAGCTGGTGATCCTGCGGGTGGCCGCAGCGCGGGGCAGCGACTACGAGCTCAACCATCACCGCCTGCTGGGGCGCCGGGCCGGCCTCTCGGACGAGGAGATCGAGCGGGTGCGGCGAGGCTCCTCGGCACCGGGCTGGAGCCCGCGCCAGTCCCTGCTCCTGCGGGTGGCCGAGGCGCTGCTCGAGCAGCACGATCTCGACGACGGCCTCTGGCGCGAGCTCCGCGCGGTCGAGGACGAGCCGACCTGCATCGAGCTGGTGATGCTCGTCGGCCACTACGACATGCTCGCGACCACGCTGCAGGTGCTGCGCGTGCCTCCGGAGCACCGCTGAGTCGTCGGTTGGCACGTCCGGACGCCTCCTCGACCGCTCTCGGCGTCGGAGTGTTCCATCCGGCGCTCGCCATGCTCTCCTGCCTGGATCGGTCTATGTCCGTCGGGTGAATCTGAGCTTGCCGGTGCCCAGGCGGGTGGTCTGCAGGCGTGGGTCGTGGGCCATGGCGTGGTGTCTGGGGCAGAGCAGGCGTCCGTTGGTCACCGAGGTGTCGCCGCCGGTGGACCAGGGGATGTGGTGGTGGGCGTGGCAGAGCCCTGGTGGGTAGTCGCAGCCCTCGGCGGTGCAGCCCCGGTCGCGGATCGCGAGGGCGATGCGTTGGGGTTCGGTGTGGAAGCGGCGCTTGCGCCCGACGTCCAGGGGCTGGCCCTGGCCGCCGAGCACGGCGGGGATGATCCCGGCCTCGCACGCCAGCCGGCGGACCTGGGTGGCCGAGATCCGGCCGCCGTCGTCGAGCACCCCGGCGCCGAGCCCGGCCCGCAGCTTCTCCAGGTCCATGGTGACCACCACGCTCGCGGCGGCACCGCCCGCATCAGGGGTGCGGTCGACCGGGTAGCGCTCGACGTACTCACAAAACGCCTGCCCCAGCTCGGCCAGCACGTCACCGCGCGCCAGGGCGGCGGCGGTGGCCTGATGGGTGTCCAGGTCCTTGGCCAGCCGCATCCGCCGATGGGCCTCGGTGTGGGTCTGCCGGGTGCGGTGCGCCACCCAGTTCGCCGTCGAGGTCGCCCCCTGCTCGGGCCCGACCTGCTCACGGCCGGCCTGGGCCAACACCGCGGCCTCCACCGCACTCACCGTCGCGGTCAGCCGGGACAGCTCCCGCACCAGCCCCCGCAGCTCACCCGCCCCGACCCCGTAGACCGGCACCTCCAGCGCCTCCCGCAGCGCCACCCCCGCCCGCGCCACCACACCGGTCAACGGGTGCCGGGAGAAGGGCAGCGCAGCGATGGTCATGACACCGATCCAAGCACCGAGGTCTGAGACTTTCGGGTCCACGAGGGCCCCGTGCACAGGCGGATTCACTGCCAGAATGAGTCCATGGCGGCAGGCGACCAGCGAAGCGGCGAGGGAAACCCTCGCTCACCCGATCGATGTCGTGGGTGCTTCCCTGACCGGGCTGCCGCCACGGATGACGAGCCAGAGCGCAAGGCCCATTTCGGCAACGAATCCTAGGGCCCACGACGGATAGCTGATCGCGGTGTGGTCCGGGGCGAGCAGCGCCTGGAGGAACCAGACGAGAACCCCGACGCCGTCCACAACGAGGAGCCAGCCGAGGAGACGTGGCAGGAAGCCGGACCTCAGGACCAGCCATCCGAGGGGAAAGAGCCACGCAGAGAAGAACAGTTGGGCGGTGACGAACCCGGTCTGGTACGTCGCCACTGAGAGGGCAGCCAACCCGTCCGGGCCCGGTGACGCCGTCGAACCTCGTCCTTGCGCCAGGGCGGCGAGGAGCGGCAGGTAGCTGGCGCACTGCACCGCCACACCCACGGCATTGAGCACGAGGAACAGCAGGGCCAATGCCTCGTCGATCGGGCGGAGGAGCACGTACAGGGCCCAGGCCGTGAGCGCGAAGAGCAGCCCGGATCCCATTGCTGCGACCAGGCCGAACCGGAACATGGTCTCATCGTCGGTGATCGCCGCTCGCAGCGTCTTCGTGTCGCTCAGTCCGATGTGGCCCACCAGGCTGGCGATGATGTTCAGCCCGATGTAGACCAAGTAGAGCCCGCCTGCCCATCGGGCCACGTCGTGGTGCCGCCCCCACCGGGGCTGACTGATGGTTGTCATTCCTCGACCCGCCTCTCTCCGCGGCGCGATTGACGGGCACGACGGCGGGCACCGGCCTCCGCGACCAGCCCGACGGCGGCAGCAAGGGCAAGGATCCGGAGCAGGTTGATGAGGCTGGCGACCCACAGTCAGTGCACCGGGTCGTCCAGGTCAGAAGTGAGCTTCGAGGGTGCCTCGACGCCGATCGTCAGGACCACGAGCGCCACCGCAGCCAGCAACAGGGACTTGCTCAGCAGGCCGGCTCCGGGAATCTTCGACGGGTGCCGGGCGAGCACATAGGTCAAGACGCCGCCAAGGACGAGCCCACCAACGGCCGCTTCGGCCAACATCGGCAGGTAGCGGATCGACAGGGCGTGCCGATAGCCGGCTGCCACCGGTGTCGCAGAGATGGCCAGGTTGACCAGCCAGAACGCGGCGGCACCCGCAATCGCAGGTGCTGCCCACCGCACCCCCATCCGTCTGGCCGGCTTCCTGGATGGATGCCCGTGCGGGGAAACGTCGGCGAGGTCCATGTGCGCTCCGACGGGACGGGACGCTCACCCATCCCTTGTCCCCAGCATCCCACCTGTGAGTGCGGGCGTCGCCCATTGTCTGCAACGCCACCCAGCACATCGGCGTCGAGGCACGGATCACCGGGGAACGCTCCGAGGAGCGGCGACGGTCCCGGTGGACGGCTGAGGTACCGCTACCGTCGGGGCGCTGAGTGGATCTCGTCGAGGTCGCGCAGGGCGTAGCGGAGGTGCTCCCACTCCTCCTCGAGGATCACGTGCAGGCACGAGAGCACGGTCTCGCCGTGCTCCGGGTCGTGCGGATTCCGACGCGCCTCGGCGAGCTCGTCCGGGGTCACGTCGGCGATGAAGTCACGGACCATCGCGACCCGGTCGGCGCGCGCCTGCAGCACCTCGGCGTACGACGGCGTGCCCCGCTCGAAGACCGACATGTCCCAGCGGTCCTTCCCGCCGCCGGAATCAAGCAGCCCGAGCGGATGGAACGGCTGCTCGAGCTCCAGGACGGCCCGCCCCAGCCACAGGTCCGTGGCCAGGACCAGGTGCCGCAGGGTCTGGGCGAACGACCACTCCCCGTCCACGGACGTCGCCTCCGTCCCGGGCGGCATCGCCGCCACCCGCTCGACGGTCGCGCCCCAGGCGTGCTCCAGCGCGGCCCACGCCTCGCGCAACCCCTCCGGGTCCGTGGCCTGGCCCAGGGCACGTCCGGGGAAGCGTCGGTTCAGCTCGGCCCGGACGTACGGCAGCACGTCGACGCCGTTGACGCGCAGGACGTTGTCGCCGTCGAAGATCCAGGGCGAGTCGATCTCGACCCCCCGTGCCTCGACGCCGCGCATCACCACGCCCGACACATCGGCCCCCACGAACCGCGCCCCGCGCAGGTCTGCGTCGAGGAATCTGGCTTCCTGCAGGTCGTCGGACCGACCGAAGGTGACCACGCAAGCTCCCCGTCCCGAACTCGACCACACTGATTGTGCCCGGACGATGCCACATCCGGCATCGGGCCGATCGCGGGGCAGCACCGGAACGAAACCGGGCCGCGCGATGCGGTTGGTGCGTAGGATCGCCTCAATCCCTCGGGAGGGACCCGCGCCGGGCCGTCCGAGAGCGAGCAGAGCGCAAGGTGGTCAACGTGTCGGACCGAGGGCAAGGCAGGTCGTGCCGGTGATGCCTGGCTTCGGGGGAGACCCGCCTTCGCGACAGCCGTCACTGACCGCCCTCGGCCGAACCGTGCGAGATGCGCGCGCAGAGGTGCACCGCCGTCGGCACGGAACGGTGGCCCCGCAACAGCTGACCGACGCGCGGCGCGCACTGATCACCGCACTGGAGGCCTACACCGTCGCCCTGGAGAAGCAGCGACTGCCGGTGCCTTCCGCGCTTCGCTCGGAGCTGCGGATGCACCGGGACCTCTTCAACTGGTAGCCGGCCGGTGCCGCCAGCGCGTCAGCGGCGGCCCGAGCTGAACCCGGCCGCGCTGTGGCTCCCACCAGAAGCCGAGGCCGGTTGCCCACCGCTGCCGCGCCGCGAGGAACGGCCCTTCCCCGAGGACCGCCGCGACGGCGCCGCCTGGGCCGGACCACCGGTCCGTGCCCCCTCCGCGCGACCCCGCTGTCCGCTCTTGCCGCGCGCACGGTTGCGCCCACCCCCGGACTTCGCCGGTCGGGCGGAGGACCCGGGTGCAGGCGCGCCCTGCAGCGGCCCGGACAAGACGCGCTCGCCCGGCGCGAGCTCGAGCAGGACGGGGTGGCTGCCGCCGTCGATCCGTGTGGTCGTGGGCGCGATGCCGGCAGCCTTGGCGAGTCCGCGGACGTCGCGGAGCTGGTCGTGGGTCGCCAGGGTGACCACGGTGCCGGAGCTGCCGGCGCGCGCCGTACGGCCGGAGCGGTGCAGGTAGGCCTTGTGCTCGCTGGGCGGATCGGCGTGGACGACCAGGCTCACGTCGTCGACGTGGATGCCGCGTGCCGCGATGTCGGTGGCGACCAGGGTCGTCGCCCGGCCGGCATGGAACGCCGCGAGGTTGCGGGTACGCGCGTTCTGGCCGAGGTTGCCGTGCAGCTCGACGGCCGGTACCCCGCTGCGGTTGAGGCGCCCGGCCAACGCCTTGGCGCCGTGCTTGGTGCGGGTGAACACCACCGTGCGACCGGGGGCGCTGGCCAGGTCCACGAGGATGCCGAGGCGGTGCTCACGCTCCACGTGCAGCACGTGGTGCGCCATCGTGGCCACCGGTGCCTGCACCGAGTCGGCCTCGTGGGTGACGGGGTCGTTGAGGAACTGGCGCACCACGCCGTCGACAGCCCGGTCGAGCGTGGCGGAGAAGAGCAGCCGCTGGCTGTCCTTGGGTGTCTGGGAGAGCAACCGACGTACGGCGGGCACGAAACCCATGTCGGACATGTGGTCGGCCTCGTCCAGCACCGTGACCTCGATGTCAGCAAGGCTGCAGTGCCGCTGCGCGATGAGGTCCTCGAGCCGCCCCGGGCAGGCCACGACGATGTCGGCGCCGCGGCGCAGGGCGACGACCTGCGGGTTCTGACCCACCCCGCCGAACACGGTCACGGTGCTCAGGCCGGCGGCCTTCGCCAGCGGGGCGAGAGCCCGGTCGATCTGGGTGGCCAGCTCACGCGTGGGCGCGAGCACGAGCGCCCGGGGGGCCCGGGAGCGTGCGCGGCCGCCACGGGAGAGGCGGGCGACCAGGGGCAGCAGGAAGGCGTAGGTCTTGCCCGAACCGGTGCGGCCGCGCCCGAGCACGTCGCGTCCGGCGAGGGCGTCGGGAACGGTGGCGGCCTGGATCGGGGTGGGCTGCTCGATACCGAGACCGGTCAGCACCTCGGTGAGGTGCGCCGGCACGCCCAGGGAGGAGAAGGAAGACAAGGAAGACAAGAAGGATCGCTATCTGTGCGGGTGTCTCGCCGACAGCCGGGAGCCCGACGGTTTTCGGGGCGGCTACACACGGAGCAACTGTCTCGGGGCATCTGCCCCGGGCTACGACGTGCGGACAATTCGCAGCAAGACCTCGACGAACTGTGGCCCCAGCCTAGCGGAGAACCGCTGCAACTCCCGCATTCTGGGCACTGGTGTGCGCGACGTCGCAGAAAGGAACTCGATGACCTTCACGACCCGACCGACCCTGCAGGGCACCTTCGGCATGGTTTCCACCACGCACTGGCTGGCCTCGCAGTCGGCGATGCGGATGCTCGAGCTGGGCGGGAACGCCTTCGACGCCGCCGCAGCGGCCGGGTTCGTGCTGCACGTGGTCGAGCCCCACCTCAACGGCCCGGGCGGCGACCTGCCGGCGATCGTCTCGGCCGCCGCCGACCCGGCTCCGCGGGTCCTGTGCGGCCAGGGACCTGCTCCGGCGGCTGCGACTCCGGAGCGCTTCACGAACCTGGGCCTCGACCTCATCCCCGGCTCGGGCCCGCTCGCGGCCGCCGTGCCGGGTGCCGTGGACGCCTGGCTGCTGCTGCTCCGCGACCACGGCACCCTGCGGCTGGAGACGGTCCTCGAGCCGGCAATCGGCTACGCCCGACACGGGCACCCGGTGCTCGATCGGGTGGTCAACCTGCTCGAGCGCATGGAGGACCTGTTCGGGGATCACTGGCAGTCCTCGGCGCAGCTGTGGCTCTCCGGCGGCCTCCCCCGCCCCGGTGAGCTGGTCCGCAACGAGGTCTGGGCGAACGGCCTCCAGCGGCTCGTCGCGGCCGGAGCGCACTTCGCCGACGTCGGCGAGCAGGCCGAGGCAGCTCGCCGCGAGTGGCGCGAGGGCTTCGTGGCCGAGGCGGTCGACGCCTTCGCGCAGACCGAGTGGTGGCACCCGGGCGACGTGCTGGCGCGGCCGCTCGTCACCGGGGACGACCTGGCGTCGTACTCCGCGACCTGGGAGGAGCCCGCCCTGCTGGACTGGCAGGGCCACCAGGTCGCGAAGACCGACCTGTGGGGTCAGGGCCCGACCCTGCTGCAGTTCCTGGCCCTGACCGACCGGCTCGGCGGCCCGGACGCGCTCGACCTCGACACCGAGGAGGGCGTGCACACCGTCGCGGAGCTGTGGAAGCTGGTGATGGCCGACCGCGAGGCCTGGTACGGCGACCGCAGCCCGGTCACCCTCACCGACCTGCTCGCCGACGACTACCTCGCCGCGCGGGTCGACCTGGTCGCCGAGACGGCCAGCGAGGAGCTCCGCCCCGGCTCCCCGGGCGGAAAAGCGCCACGGCTGTCCCGGCACGTGCAGCGTCTGCTGGAGCAGTCGGCGCCGCCGCAGGTGGCGCACGACCCGACCACCGGCGAGCCGACGGTACGCCGCGACGGGACCGTGGCCGGCGACACCTGTCACGTCGACGTGATCGACCGGTGGGGCAACGCGATCAGCGCGACGCCCAGCGGCGGCTGGCTGCAGAGCTCGCCGGCCATCCCGGGCCTCGGCTTCTGTCTGGGCACCCGCGCGCAGATGTTCTGGCTGGACGAGGGCTTGCCCACCTCCCTGGTCCCCGGCGCGCGGCCGCGCACGACGCTGAGCCCGACGATGGTCCTGCGCGACGGCGCACCGGTGCTCGCCTGCGGCACGCCGGGCGGCGACCAGCAGGACGAGTGGCAGTCACTGTTCCTGCTGCGCTGGGCAGCGGGCGCCTCGTTGCAGGAGGCGATCGACGCCCCGGCCTTCCACACCGAGTCGTTCCCGGCGTCGTTCTGGCCGCGCGGCATGGCGCCCGGGGAGCTGGCCGTCGAGGACCGGCTCGATGCCGGGGTGCTGCAGGGGCTGGCCCGCCGTGGCCACACGCTCGTGCCCGCCGGTCCGTGGGCGCTGGGCCGGATGTGCGCGGTGGCACGGGATCCGGGCACCGGGATGCTCAGCGCCGCGGCGAACCCGCGGGGGATGCAGAACTACGCGGTCGGCCGCTGAGGCTCAGGCACGCGGCTGGGGCGGACACATCGCCCCGTTGAGGGCCAGCGCCGTGCCCTTGTCGCCGCGGACCTTGAGCGACCCCGTGAGCACGCCCTTGACCGGGTGCAGCTGACCGGTCGCGAGCCGGAGGAAGTCGGCGCCGTCGAGGGAGATCGTGGCGTCCCGGCGTTGTCCCCGGGGCGGATCGGTCTCGACGGTGCAGACCCCGTCGCGCACGTGCACGGTGTAGCGGTCCACCTCGTCGTCGGCGCGGCCACCGATGCGGAAGCCGACCGACAGGCTGAGCTTCTCCGCCTTGGTCGGGTCGATGAAGTCAGGGAACCTTCGGAAGACCTCCGAGAGCACGATCGGCCGGAAGCTGCCGCGCATCACCTCGCGCATGTGCCGGCCGCTGCTCTGCGCGACCGCGGTGGCCACGTCGACCGGGTCGAGCGTCGTCGGGTCCACGGCGACCGCGTGGGTGCCCGGCACGGTGAACACCGAGCCGACGTCCAGCGCCAGCATCTCGTCGCCCTCGAGGTGCAGGCGGTCGCCCAGGTAGAGCAGGGCGGCGTTGCGCTCGCCGGTGACCAGCCGGATGAAGTCGACCATGTCCGCGCTGATCGTCACGGCCGGCTCGGCCGCGTCGTCGAGCTCGACGTCTCCACCGGAGAACCGCGCGGTGTGCCGCTCGATCTCCTTGCCGCCGCGGAACAGCTCGAAGCGCACCACGCCCTCGATCGACTGCAGTCGTTCGGCATCGGCGAACTCGGGGAACCGGTCGAGGATCACCACCACGCCCTCCTCGCGGAAGGCCTCGATCGCGATCACCCGGCGCAGGTCGTCGTCGTCCGCGCTGCGGATCGTGTCGGTGATCTCGAGGACGTCGGTGTCGGCGAAGAAGCGGTGGACCTCCTCCGGCGTCATCGCGGCGAACCGGTCCCCCAGGGACGTCGCCGAAGCGGACATGGCACCTCCAGAGCGTGGGCGCTTCCCACCCTAGGGTGCTCAGCGCGGAAGGTGGGCGCGTGGGGCCATCCGGGGGCCGTGTCGCTCGGCGCGGCCGAGCCCGGCCAGCCCGACCAGCCGCTGCACGCGCTGCCGGTGGCCCGCCCACGGCACCAGCAGCTCGGCGAGCTCGGCGTCGTCCACCGGTCTGCCGACCAGGGCCCGCCCGATCTGGTCGGGCACGTGGTAGTCGCCGAAGCTGACGGCGTCCGGGTCGCCCAGCGCGCGGGCGCGGACCTCCATGCTGGTCCAGACGCCGATCCCGGGCAGGGTGCGCACCCGCCGGTCGAACTCCTCGGGCGCCTCGCGCCCCGCGCGCTCCAGGGAGCCGGCCACCCGACACGCGCGCTGCACCGGCCGGGACCGGGCGCCGTCCACCGGCAGCCGCAGCCACTCCCACGACGCGATCCGGCGCAGCTCCTCCGGCGTCGGCTGGATCCACAGGTCGACCTCGGTCCCCGGGCCGGGCGCCGGGTCGCCGTAGCGCCGCACGAGTCGACGGAACGCCGCGAAGGCCTCCTGGCCGGTCACCTTCTGCTCGATGATCGCCGGCACCAGCGCCTCCATCACCAGGTTCGTGGCGCCGAGCCGGATGTGCCCATAGCGCCGCCAGGCCGCCTCGAGACCGGGGTGCCGGGGCACGAAGCCCCAGGCGTCGTCGTCGGCGCCGAGCCAGCGCGGGAACCGGTCGAGCATCCACGTCGCACCGCTCCCCCAGGCCTCGCCGTGGACAGCGCCCTCCACCGGCCGCGTGGTCAGCCGGAGCGTGGCCGGACCGTCAGGGGTCCGCACGCCCTTCCAGAGCGCTCCGTCGGCGGTGGTGCGGTACGTCGGGTCGCCGCGCCCGCGTCGCAGCGGCGCCAGCGTCGCCTCCACCGGACAGGGCCAGTCAGGTCGCCAGGTCCGGGAACGGCCGACCCCGGACCCAACCGACACCATGGCCGGAACCCTACGTCGGCGCAGCGACGGTGCAGCGGCGGCGGGACCAACCGGTTGTCGGAGTGGGCCGACACAATGGCGCCATGCTGTTCGCCCGGCTCGTCGAGGTCTCCGGCCAGGTCGCCGCCACCCGGTCGCGGCTGGCCAAGCGCGACCTGATCGCTGCGCTGCTCCGCGAGACCGCTGCCGAGGAGGATTCCGACTCGCCCGGCGACGAGATCGACCTGGTCGCGGCGTACCTCTCCGGCACGCTGCGCCAGCGCCGCACCGGGGTCGGCTGGCGCGGCCTCAGCGACCTGCCGGAGCCGGCGACCCAGGCCGCGGTGACGGTCGCCGAGGTCGACCGGACGCTGGACCGGCTCGCGGGACTCTCGGGGCCCGGGTCGGTCACCGCCCGCCGCGAGCTCACCCAGGCGCTGTTCGGGCGGCTCACCGCGCCGGAGCAGCGGTTCCTGGTGGCCCTGATGACCGGCAACATCCGCCAGGGCGCGCTGGACTCGGTGATGCTCGAGGCCGTCGCCGCAGCCGCGGAGGTCGCGGTGAAGGTCGTCCGCCGGGCCGCCATGTTCAGCGCGCCGACCGGGCCGATCGCCCGGGCGGCGCTCACCGGCGGTGCCGAGGCCCTCGAGCACTTCCGCCTGGAGGCGGGCCGGCCGGTCCGGCCGATGCTGGCCGCCTCCGCGCCCGACGTGGGCGCGGCCCTGGAGAAAGCGGCTCTGGAGAAAGCGGCCGAGGCACGGTTCGCCGTGGACACCAAGCTCGACGGCATCCGGATCCAGGTGCACAAGCGCGGCGACGACGTGCAGGTGTTCACCCGCAGCCTGGAGGAGATCTCCGGCCGGCTCCCGGACGTGGTGGCCGTGGCTGCAGCGCTACCGGTCCGCGACGTGGTGCTGGACGGCGAGGCACTGGTGCTCGACGAGCAGGGTCGGCCGCGCCCGTTCCAGGAGACCGCCTCGACGACGGCCACGCGCGAGGGTGGGAGCGGCATCCGGCCCTTCTTCTTCGACCTGCTCCTGCACGACGACCGGTCGCTGATCGAGGCGCCGGCCGTGGAGCGGCTCGACGCGCTGGACGGGCTCGTGCCGGAGGAGCACCGGGTCCGCCGCCTGGTCACCGGCTCAGCCGCGGAGGCCGGCCGCTTCTTCGAGGACGTGCTGGCGCTCGGCCACGAGGGAGTCGTGGTCAAGCGCCTCGACGCGTCCTACGACGCCGGGCGCCGCGGCTCGGCGTGGGTCAAGGTCAAGCCGCGGCACACACTCGACCTCGTGGTCCTGGCCGTGGAGTGGGGCAGCGGCCGCCGCCGCGGGTTCCTCTCCAACATCCACCTCGGCGCCCGCGATCCGCAGACAGATGACTTCGTGATGCTCGGCAAGACCTTCAAGGGGATGACCGACCAGATGCTCGCCTGGCAGACCGAGCGCTTCCTCGAGCTCGAGGCCGGCCGCACCGGCCACGTCGTGCACCTGCGCCCCGAGCAGGTCGTCGAGATCGCCTTCGACGGCGTGCAGCGCTCCACCCGCTACCCCGGCGGGCTGGCGCTGCGGTTCGCCCGGGTGGTGCGCTACCGCGACGACAAGACCGCCGCCGAGGCCGACACGGTCGCGACCGTCCGGGAGCTGGCCGGCTGGGCAGGTGATCCACACCGCACGCGTGTGTAACCGCGAGTTGCACTAGTATCGGACGCGTGACCGCCCCCCAGACCGAGCGCGCGCACGGCAGGCAGCCGGCCGCGGCGCGACGGCGTGCCCGGGAGCGGGAGATCCTCGCCGCCACCCGGCGTCTGTTCGACGAGACCGGCGTCCGGGACGCGCAGATCGAGGACATCGCCCGGGCTGTCGGGGTCAACCGGGCGATCATCTACCGCCACTTCAGCGGCAAGGAGGAGCTGTTCGCACTCACCCTGGTCAGCTACCTCGACGAGCTCGAGACCCGGTTGGCCGCGGCGTCGCAGAGCGCGACCGAACCGCGCGAGCGGCTCCAGGCGGTGACCGAGGCGTTCGTCGACTTCGGCCTGGAGTACCCCGCCTTCGTCGACTGCGCGCAGACGCTGATGCGCCGTCCCGGGCCGGAGCTGCTGGAGGAGATCAGCGAGAGCTCGCTGTTCCGGCTGGGCCGCGGCATCTCGGCGTGCCTGACCCGGCTCACCGAGGTCCTGGACGCAGGCGTCGCCTCGGGCGACTTCGCGGTCGCCGACTCCACGCTGCTGGCCAACCACATGTACGCCAGCGCCCTCGGCGCTCTCCAGCTCGCCCGCGTCGGGATGCTGGTCAAGGAGTCGGCGCCCGGCATCCCGGCGATCTCGCCGGTCTCCCCCGACGACGTGCGGGCCTACCTGACCGCCACCGCCTTGGCGCTCGCCACCGGCTGAGCGTCACCCGGACCCCGCAGGTCCGAAAAACCGCTACGGCGCCGCGCCTCTTCTCGGGATGGGCGCGGCGCCGCAGCGTTCGGTCAAGCGGTGACCCGCGAGATCAGGCCTCCAGGATCGCGGTGACGCCCTGGCCGCCGGCCGCACAGATGGAGATCAGGCCGCGGCCCGAACCCTTCTTGTGCAGCAGCTTGGCCAGGTTGGCCAGGATCCGGGCACCGGTCGCCGCGAACGGGTGCCCGGCCGCCAGCGAGGAGCCGTTCACGTTGAGCTTGTCGCGGTCGATGGCACCCAGCGGTCCGTCGAGGCCGAGGCGCTCCTTGCAGAACACCGGGTCCTCCCAGGCCTTCAGCGTGGAAAGCACCTGCGAGGCGAACGCCTCGTGGATCTCGTAGAAGTCGAAGTCCTGCAGCGACATCCCATTGCGCTCGAGCATCCGCGGCACGGCGTACGCCGGGGCCATCAGCAGGCCCTCCCCGCCGTGCACGAAGTCGACCGCGGCGGTCTCGGCGTCGACGAACCAGGCCTGGACCTGGAGGCCGTGCGCCTTGGCCCACTCCTCGGTGCCGAGCAGCACCGCGGAGGCACCGTCGGTGAGCGGCGTGGAGTTGGCGGCCGTCATCGTGGCGGCCTCACCCTTGCCGAAGACCGGCTTGAGCTTGGCGAGCTTCTCCGCCGAGGAGTCCGGGCGCAGGTTGGAGTCGCGCTCGAGGCCGTGGAACGGCGTGACCAGGTCGTCCTGGAAGCCGTCGTCGTACGACGCGGCCAGGTTGTGGTGCGAGGACACCGCGAGCTCGTCCTGCGCCTCGCGGGAGATCTGCCACTCCAGGGCGGTCAGTGCGGCGTGCTCGCCCATGGACATGCCGGTGCGGGGCTCGCCGTTCTGCGGGATCTCCAGGCCGATGTCGCCAGGCCGGATGTTGCCCAGCGCGGCGACCCGGCCCTTGGTGTCCTTGGCCGCGTTGACCTTCATGAGCTTCTTGCGCAGCTTCTCGGAGATGGCGATCGGGGCGTCGGAGGTGGTGTCGGTGCCACCGGCGATGCCGGAGTCGGCCTGCCCGAGCGCGATCTTGTTGGCCACGTACAGGGCAGCCTGCAGGCCGGTGCCGCAGGCCTGCTGCAGGTCGCAGGCCGGTGTCTCCGGAGCGAGCTTGGAGCCGAGGACGGACTCGCGGGTCAGGTTGAAGTCGCGGGCGTGCTTGAGCACCGCACCGGCGACGACCTCACCGAGACGCTCCCCCTCCAGGCCGTAGCGGGAGACGAGTCCGTCGATCGCGGCGGTCAGCATCTCCTGGTTGGACACCGAGGAGTAGGCACCGTTGGAACGGGCGAACGGGATCCGGTTGCCGCCGAGTACGGCGACGCGACGGGTGTTGGACAACGTGGGGGCCTCTCTGATGGTCCGGCCGGTGGCCGGCGTGCGGGTGTGGAGCTGCGCGACGCGGCGGGATCCCGAGGACCGGGAAATCCACCCTCGTCGGGTTCCATCCTGACCGGACGGGTAGAGAAAATAAACCGGGTGAGTGTCAGATCACCTTGTCTGGACACTGAGTTACACCCCTCGTTACATTCGCGGCATACCCGTGAGTAATAACCGGGGCACAGTTCACCCCCGACAGTCACCCGACAGTCACAGAGTCGACGAGAGCCACGAGCGAGGACCTACAGATGACCGACCGCTACCAGTCCTTCACCAGCACCCCGATCGGCAAGCTGCTGGTGAAGAACCTCGGGCTGCCCGACCCCACGAAGCTCGAGCGCTGGCACGAGGGCGCCCCCCTGGTCGACGGCACCATCGTCCTGGGCGGGTCCGGCCGCCTGGACAAGGCGATCACCACGACGCTCGACGACCTGGGCATCGCCAGCGTGCGGGAGTCCGCGGAGGGCGAGAAGTACAAGGGCCTGGTCTTCGACGCCAGCGGCCTGACCAGCTCAGCCGACCTGGTCGAGCTCGAGCGCTTCTTCACCCCGCTGATGCGCAGCCTGACCAAGAACGCCCGCGTGCTGGTGCTCGGCACCATCCCGGAGCAGCTCTCCGGTGAGGAGCGCATCGCTCAGCGGGCGCTCGAGGGCTTCACCCGTTCCCTGGGCAAGGAGATCGGCAACGGCAGCACGGTCAACCTGCTCTACGTCGCCCAGGGCGCCGAGGACACGATCGCCTCCACCCTGGCCTTCTTCCTCTCCCCCAAGAGCGCCTACGTCTCCGGTCAGGTCGTCCGCATCGGCGCGACCGGCACCACCCAGGCTCCCGAGGTCACCGGTGCTCCCGCGGACAAGGACAAGCCGCTGTCCGGCAGGGTCGCGATCGTCACCGGTGCCTCGCGCGGGATCGGCGAGCAGATCGCCCGGGTGCTGCATCGCGACGGCGCGACGGTGCTCGGCATCGACGTGCCGCAGGCGGCCAGCGAGCTGCAGGCGGTGATGAAGGAGATCGACGGCGACCACCTGACCCTCGACATCACCGGCAAGGACGCACCCCAGCGGATCGCCCAGCACGTCAAGGACAAGTTCGGCAAGGTGCACGCCGTCGTCCACAACGCCGGCATCACCCGCGACAAGAAGCTCGCGAACATGGCCGAGGACCGCTGGAGCTCGGTGATCGCGGTCAACCTCACTGCACCGGAGCGGATCTCCCGCGAGCTGCTCGACCAGGACCTCATCGAGGACAACGGGCGCATCGTCGGCGTCTCCTCGATCGCCGGCATCGCCGGCAACGTGGGCCAGACCAACTACGCCGCCTCCAAGGCCGGCGTGATCGGCCTGGTGGACTCGCTGGCCGGGGAGCTGAAGAACGGCATCACCATCAACGCCGTCGCCCCCGGCTTCATCATCACCCAGATGACGGGGGCGGTGCCGTTCGCGACCCGTGAGGTCGGCCAGCGGATGAACGCGATGAGCCAGGGCGGCCTGCCCGTCGACGTGGCCGAGGCGATCGCCTGGTACCTCGCCCCCGGCTCCACGGCTGTCAACGGCAACGTGGTCCGCGTCTGCGGCCAGATGATGCTCGGGGCCTGAGATGGAGCGCACCGTCGAGGGGCAGCCCAGCGCGCTGCCGACCATGCTCAAGGCCGCCCTGCCCGTCATCCCGGGCGTCAACCTGATCCCCGGGGTGGCCAAGAAGGGCGGCGACCTGCCCGACCTGGTGCTGCACCGTGAGGGCGTGGCGATCGACCGCGACCACGTCGCGGCGTACGCCGACGTCTGCGGGTTCGAGCCCAGCCAGAGCCTGCCCTTCACCTACCCGCACATGCTCGCCTTCCCGCTGCACATGGCGATCATGACCGACCGGTCGTTCCCGTTCCCGGCGATCGGCACCGTGCACGTGGGCAACACGATCACCCAGCACCGGTCGATCGCCCCGAACGAGAAGCTTGAGGTCACCGCGACGGCGAGCAACCTGCGCCCGCACCCGCGCGGCAAGGTCTTCGACTTCGTCACCACGGTCAGCGCGGACGGGGAGACGGTCTGGGAGTCGACGTCGAACTACCTGCGCGTGGGCAAGCGGGACGAGTCGGTGAAGCCCGAAGGCGAGCCGTTCGAGGTGGTGCCGGGCAATGGCGTGGTCTGGAAGCTGCCGGGCGACCTCGGCCGGCGCTACGCGGGGGTCTCCGGGGATCACAACCCGATCCACCTCTACCCGCTGACCGCGAAGGCCTTCGGCTTCCCGCGCCAGATCGCGCACGGCATGTGGAGCAAGGCCCGGTGCGTCGCGGCCTTCGCCACCCGGCTGCCGGAGAGCGCGACCGTGGCGGTGGAGTTCAAGAAGCCGATCCTGCTGCCCGGCAAGGTGGAGTTCGGCTCCCGGCTGCTCGGCGGCGACGGCTTCACCGGGCTGGACTTCTCGCTGACCAGCCCCGGCAGCGGCAAGCCGCACGTGCTGGGACGCGCCCGCCCCGCCTGACTCCACCCTTTTCGCCGAGGCGTCGCAGATGTGCGTCCCCGACCCGCCGAGGCGTCGCAGATGTGCGTCCCCGACCCGCGGCGGGTTCTAGGGAGTGACGCAACACCTCGAGTGAGGAGTTGCGATGCGCAAGCCGCCGTTGCCGTCGAGGACGCGGCGCCGTTTCTGGCAGGCGATCCGGTCGGGCTGCACGGTGAAGGAGGCCGCTGCGGTGGCGGGCGCGTCGCCGCGCTGGGCCCAGGGGGTGTTTCGCGAGGCTGGCGGGGTGAATCCGGTGCCGGTTGCCGAGCCAGTTGGTCGCTACTTGTCCTTGGATGAGCGCGAGGACGTCTTGCGGCTCAAGAGCGCCGGCCTCGGGGTGCGTGCGATCGCCCGGGAGATCGGTCGAGATCCGGCGACGATCAGCCGTGAGCTGAAGCGGGGCACCGGCGCCCGGGGGTACCAACCCTCGGTGGGGCAGGCCAAGGTCGACCAGGGCCGGCGCCAGCCCCGGGTAGCGAAGCTGGCCACTAACCTGCGGCTGCGTCGCGAGGTCCAGGCCCGGCTGGAACGCAAAGACAGCCCCGCACAGATCGCTGGCAGACTCAAGATCGACTTCCCCGACGATCCGGAGATGTGGGTGTCGGCCGAGACGATCTACCAGTCGCTGTATGTCCAAGCCCGCGGCGGGCTCAAGCGCGAACTCACTGCCCACCTGCGCACCGGTCGGGCAGTGCGCAAGCCCCGCCGTCGAGACGGCGAACGGCGCAGCCGGATCCCGGGGGCGGTGAACATCAGCGAACGGCCGCCCGAGGTCGAGGACCGCGCCGTCCCCGGGCACTGGGAGGGCGACCTGGTGATGGGCTCGACCGCCTCGAACACCGCGGTCGGCACCTTGGTCGAACGCGCCAGTGGGTTCCTACTGCTGGTCCACCTGCCCCACGGACACGGCGCCCTGGCCGTCCAAGAGGCGCTGGTGGCCAAGATGCTCACCCTCGACGAGCAGCTGCGGCGCAGCCTGACCTGGGACCAGGGGTGCGAGATGGCCCACCACCAGGCCATCGCCGAGGCCACCGGCCTGGAGATCTACTTCTGTGACCCCCACTCGCCCTGGCAGCGGGGCAGCAACGAGAACACCAACGGACTGCTGCGTCAGTACCTACCCAAGGGCAGCGATCTGTCCTTCTACGGACCCGGGATGCTCGACAACATCGCAGCAGAGCTCAACTCCCGACCCCGCAAACGCCACGGCTTCCGCACTCCCGCCGAAGTCCTCGAAGACCTACTCTCCGAAGCCAGCACCAACCACGGTGTTGCGTGACTACCTAGATTCCGCCCGCCGAGGCGTCGCAGATGTGCGCTCGGGATCTGCGCAGGGATCAGCAAACAGCACCGAAGGCTGCACATCCGTGACGCCTCAGCGCACTGTCACCGCACATCCGTGACGCCTCAGCGCAGTGCAGCCGCACATCCGTGACGCCTCGGCGGTCAGTGGCGGCGCCAGCCGAACGCCACGGTCGTGGAGTGCGCGGTGCTGCCCTGCAGCGTGCGCAGCCGGAACTGCCCGGACCCCGGCCGCCACACGCCGAGGTCGGTGGTGCCGTCGCCGTCCCAGTCGCCGGTGACCGGTTGGTCGCCCCAGCCGCCGTAGCGCACGGTCTCGGTGGTCACGCCGCCCTCGGTCGGCACCCGCAGCCGCCACGTCCCGGTGGCCGGCTCGAAGCTGCCCAGGTCGGTCTTCCCGTCGCCGTCCCAGTCGCCGGTGACCGGCTGCTGGCCCGACCCTCCCCACGCGATGGCGGTGACCGCGTAGGAGGCCGAGCGCAGATAGAAGGTGTGGGTGGCCGGGCGGTACCAACCGAGCTCGGCGAGCCCGTTGCCGTCCCAGTCCCCGGTGATCGGCAGGTCGGTGGCAGCGCCCACTCCGGTGACGGTGGCCCGGGCGCCGCTCGCGCTGCGCAGCCACCACGTGGACGACCCCAGCTTGCGGACCCCGGGCTGGCTGCGCCCGTCGCCGTCGAAGTCGGCCGCGAGCGGGAGGTCACCGGGCTTGCCCCAGCGGACCGTCACCGTCCTGCCGTCCTGACGCAGCTTGAACTTGCCGGTCCGTCGCCGGTTGCGGAAGACCCCGACGTCGGTCGTGCCGTCACCGTCCCAGTCCCCCGTCACCGGGCGGTCGTTGCAGGACCGTGAGCGCTGGGTCGTGCCGAAGGAGTACCGCGTCCGGTGCAGGTACGGCGCGAAGTAGGCGCCGCTCCGGCGCTCCTCGAAGTGCAGGTGCGGACCGGTGACGTTTCCGCTGCCGCCGACGAAGCCCACCAGGTCACCCTGGTCGAGGACCTGGCCGACGCTGACCGTGATCTGGTTCAGGTGCGCGTAGAGGGTGGAGTAGCCGCCGCCGTGGTCGACCACGACGTAGCGGCCGTAGCTGCCGGTGAGCGTGACTGCCCTGGTCACCACCCCCGGCGCACTGGCCAGCGCCGGCTTCCCGAGGTCGTTCGGCGCGTTCCAGTCGATGGTGTAGTAGCTCGGCGAGTGGCCGCTGCGGGTGGTCCCGGTCCAGGACTGGCCGCACCCGAAGGGCATCTCGAAGTCGGGGCCCGCAGACGGGTCCACGGTGGTGCGCGGCGCCCGGCGGGCGCCCATGCGTCCCTCCCCGTGGTCCGCGGCCGAGGCAGGGGTGGCCAGGTCCGAGACGGTCAGGCCGGTGAGAGCAAGCACCGTCGCGGCGAGGACGCCGCCGTACCTCAGCTTCACAGGGGCTGGGACGGGCATCTGAAAGTCACCTCACCGAGCACAGGAGTCACAACAGTCGACAAAGGTAACTGCAGTAACGGCGTGTCGTCACGCCTACGTCCGGATCAGGTGCTAGCGCGAGGGTCGAAGCATGCGGATGAGACCCTCCTGGGCCACGCTGGCGACCAGGCGGCCGTCGGCGGCGAAGATCTTCGCCAGCGCGAGGCCGCGTCCTCCGGAGGCCGACGGCGTGGTCTGGTCGAAGAGCCACCACTCGTCGGCCCGGAACGGTCGGTGGAACCAGATCGTGTGGTCCAGCGAGGCGGCCTGGACGTCCCCGGACATGATGTAGAGCCCGTGCGGCACCAAGGTGGCGCCCAGCAGCGTCATGTCGCTGGCGTAGGTGAACGCGGCCGTGTGCACCAGCGGGTCGTCGGGGAGCCGGCCGGCCACCCGCATCCACACCCGCACCCGAGCCGAGGCCTCGGGGTCCTCGATGCCCCCACCGGGGCGTGAGTCGGCGGCGTGCCGGATCTCCAGCGCCGCCCACTCCCGCTGCCACTCCTCGGTGTCCCGGCCCGAGCCCGGCGTGACCTCGCCCAGCGTCGGGCACTCCTGCGGCGGCGGCACGACCGGCATCCGGTCCTGGTGCTCCAGTCCCTCCTCGGGCACCTGGAAGTTCAGCGTCATCCCGAAGATCGGGCGACCGTGCTGGCGGGCGAGCACGCGGCGGGTCGCGAAGCTGCGGCCGTCGCGCACGCTGTCCACGTCGTAGACGATCGGCACCGCGGTGTCGCCGGGTCGCAGGAAGTAGGAGTGCAGCGAGTGGACCTGGTAGCGCTCGTCGACGGTGCGGGTCGCTGCCACCAGGGCGTGCGCGGCGACCTGGCCACCGAAGACACGCTGCATCTGGGTGTCGGGCTGGCGCCCGCGAAACAGGTTGGCCTCGATCACCTCGAGGTCGAGGAGCGCCACCAGCTCCTCCACCGAGCGTGGCACCGGGTCAGTCCTCCGGCTCTTCGAGCCTGGCCAGGAACTGCTCGAACTGGGCGCCGAGCTCCTCGCCGCTGGGCAGCGGCTCGTCCTCGGCCAGGAGGTTGGCAGCCTTGCTGTGGAAGGCGTCGTACTGCTGCTCCAGGCCGGCGACGATGTCGCGCACGTCGTCGGAGTCCGCGATCTGGGTGGCGATCTCGACCTGGCGTGCCTCGCCGGCCTCCTTCAGTGCCGCGAGGTCCCACTCCAGCCCGCTGACGTCCTCCACGCCCTCGACCAGGGTCACCGAGGCCTGCGGGTAGTCGAACTGTGCGACGTAGTGCGGGATGTGGGCGACGAAGCCCAGCGCGTCGTGCTCCCACTCCCCCAGCCGCAGCTCGAGCAGTGCCTGAGCACTGGCGGGCACCCGCATCTCGCCCTTCCAGACATTCTCCTGCACCAGCAGACCCTGGCTGGTGGCGTGGTTGGTCAGCTGCACCGGTCGGGTGTGCGGCACGGCCATCGGCACCGACCCGAGCGAGATCACCAAGCGCACCTCGAAGTGCTCCACCACGGCGCGGACCGCTCGGGCGAACGCCTCCCACCGGATGTCGGGCTCGGGTCCGGTGAGCAGGAGGTACGTCGACCCGTTGACGTCCTCGAGCAGCCGCACCACCAGTCGTGGCGCCGCATAGTCGGCGTAGTGGTCCTCCACGAAGCTCAACGGCGGCCGCCGGGCGCGATAGTCGTAGAGCTCGTCGACGTCGAAGCTGGCCACCACCCGACCCTCGCCCGAGGCGAGCAGGTGCCGCACGGCCAACGCGGCGGCGTTCCCGGCGTCCAGGAACCCTTCCAGGGCGACGACCATCGCCGGCCCACGGGCGCTGGATCCCTCCGGGCGGGCGAGCTCGGGCACGTCGTCGACGATGTGCACCAACCGGGCCTCGCTCACGTGTCCTCCTCGGCGTCGTCGGGCATCGTCGGGCATCGCCTCCACCCTAGTGCCCGGGTCAGCCGTAGATGCTCCGGATCCGGGCCACCGCCTTCCGGGCCAGCTCACGGCTGTCCATCCCGGTCACGGCGAGCAGGACCTCGTCCTGGCGACGATCCGCAGTGCCCTGGCCTCCGGCGTGCATCGCCTCCATCAACCGCCACAGGACGCCCTCGCCCTGGGTGGCGGCGAGGTAGTCGCAGGCCATCCACGACAGCGCGTAGTGCCACTCCTGGTCGCTGCCGTTGAAGTCCGCCGAACGCGGCATGCCGCGCGGCTGGAGCTGGGCGCGGGAGACCGCGGCCGTCGGGATGATCCGCTCGGACTGCGGCAGGTCGTGCGCCCCGAGGTACTCCGCGATGCCCTCGGAGACCCACACCGGCGCGCCGTCGTCGCGGGGGCCGATGGCCACATGGCTCAGCTCGTGCCGGGTGATCCGGCCCAGGAACGGTTCGCCGGCACGCACCGAGCTCGGCAGCAGCAGCATCCGGGTGCCGGCGAGTGGCCCCCCGTCCTCCCGAGCCCGCACCGGGAACGACAGCGCCCCGAGCTGGTTGATGTTGCCGCCGGGCACGTCGCGGAACGAGGAGAGCGCGGCCTTGTCGGCGAGGTCGTAGACGACCACCCGGTCGTCCCAGGGGAACGGCAGCGCCCGGTCCAGCGCGCCCATGCTCTCCTGGACGACCCCGGTCACCAGTCCTGCCGAGGGCGCCGTGGTGCTGTCGAAGATCCCCAGCACGCCGCCGGACTCGCGCACGGTGATGGCGGTGAGGTCCCACGGGGCCGGGTCGCTGCTGGTCAGCGGCGTCCCGGCCGCCGTGGTGTCAGAGACGATCCGGGGCCGCGTCCGGTCGAAGGAGAAGGCGAAGCCGACGGTGCGCCGGACCGGCACGTCGTCGTACCCGCGCAGCTGCATGACGAGGGTGACCTGCGGAATGCGGACTTCCTTGCCCCATCGTGGCTTCACCTGGGCGATCGGCCACGAGGAGCTCTGCACGCGATAGCGGAACCGTTGCAACGGCAGCTGGGTGACGTTGTGGAACCAGCGCTTCTGCCGCGCCACGAGCGCCTTGTCGCCCCTGTCCACCGAGCGCAGGAACAGCCGCAGCTTGTCCTGCCGCACCGCCCGGGCGCGCTGGTCGAGCACCTTCTGCTCCATGGAGCGGAAGTCGGCGGTGGCGGGCCGGGACGAGTCGGCGTAGGGGTCGTCGTCACTGCAGGCGACGAGGAGCGGCCCGAGAAGCAGGAAGAGGACCAGCGCGAGAACGCGCCGCCGCTCAGTCGGTGGTACGACGTTCGGCCGGCGCATCAACGGATCCAGCCGTGGGGGCCTCCGCACCATTCCCGGCGAAGGGAGACTCGCCGCGGTCGAGGGCGGTGACGTCCTCGACGATCCCACGGGCCAGCGCCTGGGCGGTCAGCCCGATCCGCTCCAGGATCGCGTCGCGCTTGGCGTGGTCGAGGAACTGCTGGGGGATGCCGTGGAGACGGACCGGTGTCTCGACGCGCTCGTCGTTGAGGAGCTGCAGCAGCGTGGAGCCGCAACCGCCGACGCGGCCGCTGTCCTCCACGCACACCACGAGCCGGTGGTCACGGGCCACGCCGACCACGGCGGGGTCCCAGGGCTTGACCCAGCGCGGGTCGACCACGGTGACGCCGATGCCCTGGTCGGCCAGCCGTGCGGCCACGTCGACCGACACCGAGGCCATCGATCCGACGCCGAGGATCAGCACGTCGCGGGCGCCGTCACGCACGAGCACGTCCATGGAACCCACCCGGTCGACCGCCTCGATGTCGGCCGGCGGGGCGCCCTTGGGCAGACGCAGCACGGTGGGCGCGTCGTCGACGGCGACGGCCTCGCGCAGCAGCTCGCGGACCCGCTCGCCGTCGCGTGGCGCCGCCAGCCGCAGGCCCGGCATCACCTGGAGGATCGACATGTCCCACATGCCGTTGTGGCTGGCACCGTCGTCGCCGGTCACGCCGGCCCGGTCGAGCACGAAGGTGACGCCGCAGCGGTGCAGGGCGACGTCCATGAGGACCTGGTCGAAGGCCCGGTTGAGGAACGTCGAGTAGATCGCGACCACCGGGTGCATGCCGCCCATGGCGAGTCCGGCCGCGCTGGTCGCCGCGTGCTGCTCGGCGATGCCGACGTCGTAGGTGCGCTCGGGGTACGCCGCGGCGAACCGGTCCAGCCCCACCGGGTAGAGCATCGCCGCGGTGATGGCGACGACGTCCTGCCGCTCGGCACCGAGGGCGACCATCTCCTCGGCGAAGAAGTCGGTCCAGATCCGACCCTTGGGCGAGCCGACGCCGGTCGCCACGTCGAACGGACCGATCTGGTGGAACTGGTCGGCCTCGTGCCGCTCGGCCGGGTCGTAGCCGAAACCCTTGCGGGTGATGACGTGCACGATCACCGGGCCGCCGAAGCGCTTGGCCTGCTGCAACGCGTGCTCGACGGCGTGCCGGTCGTGGCCGTCGACGGGGCCGATGTACTTCAGGCCGAGGTCCTCGAAGAGGCCCTGCGGGGCGAGGGCGTCCTTCATCCCCTTCTTCATGGCGTGCAGGGCGTCGTACACCGCGGGACCGACCCCGCGCACACCGTTGAGCTTCTTCTTGACCAGGTCGAGGACCTGCTCGTAGCGCGGGTTGGTGCGCAGCGAGGTGAGGTGGTTGGCCAGCCCGCCGACGGTGGGCATGTAGGAGCGGCCGTTGTCGTTGACGACCACGACCGGCCCGCCCGGCCGCCCGCTGGGCGGGCTCTCGGCGATGTTGTTCAGCGCCTCCCACGCCATCCCGCCGGTGAGGGCACCGTCGCCGATGACGGCCACGACGTGGCGGTCCTCGCCGCGCAGCGCGTAGGCCTTGACCAGGCCGTCGGCGTAGGACAGGGAGGTGGAGGCATGGGAGTTCTCCACCACGTCGTGATCGGACTCCGTCCGACTCGGGTAGCCGGAGAGGCCGCCCTCGCTGCGCAGGGTGTCGAACTGCCCGGCGCGGCCGGTCAGCATCTTGTGCACGTAGGCCTGGTGCCCGGTGTCGAACACGATCCGGTCGCGCGGGGACTCGAAGACCCGGTGGATCGCCATGGTCAGCTCGACGACCCCGAGGTTGGGACCCAGGTGGCCGCCGCGCGGAGCGCAGGTCCGGATTAGCTCGTCCCTGATCTCCGCGGCGAGCTCGTCGAGCTGGCGGTCGTCGAGCTCCCGCAGGTCCTGCGGTCCCGAGATGTGCTCGAGGTGACCCATCGAGGTGCTCACTCCCACCGGTGGACGGACTGTCCGGACGATTTTAGACGTCGCCCGGTCATCCGGCGGCGGCCAGATCCACGACGCCGACCGCGTCCTCCTCCAGGCTGCCCATGAAGATCCGCCCCTCGTGCTCCCGGACGCCCACCACCATGTGGAAGTTCGTCGGGTCTGCCTCGACGTCGTGCACCAGGCGACCCTCGACGTCGTAGGCCTGCACGCGCGCGGTGCGCTTGGGCTTGGGCTGCAGAGGCTCGGGAAGGCGGGTGACGGCCTTGCGGACGAGCATCGGGCCCTTGTCGCGGATCAGCTCGACCACGGGATCGAGCGGCGAGGCGATCGTGACCCAGACGAGCCCGTCACTGCCCAGGGCGATGTTGTCGGGGTAGCCGGGCAGGTCGCCGACCAGCAGGTCGCGGGTGCCGGCCCGGGGTCCGGTCAGCCACAGGCGTACGACGGTCCGGGCCACGCTCTCGGCGACACAGACGAACGACTCGTCGGGCGCCAGGGCGACGCCGTTGGCGAACCGCAGCCCGTCCAGGTGGACCTCGACGGTGCCGTCGGCGCGGCGGCACAGCAGCCGGCCGGTGCGGGTGTCCTCGACGAAGTCGGACTTCCAGCGCTCGATGGGGTAGACGCGGCTGGAGTCGGAGAACCAGATGTCGCCGTTGCTTGCCACCGCGGCGTTGTTGCAGAAGATCATCCGCCGGCCGTCGACCTCGGTGACCAACGGCTCGATGCCGCCGGTGGCGAGGTCCATCGCGAGCAGTCCGGCGTGCGCGTCGGCGATCAGCAACCGGTCGTCACCGAGAAGCTCCAGGCCGAGAGGACGGCCGCCGGTGTTGGCGACCCAACGGACCTCACCTGCCGCGGAGATGCGGTAGACACAGCCGTCCTCCGTGCCGGTCCAGATGGCGCCCTCATGGTCCACGACGACGTCCTCCGGGCCGCGGGAGGGCAGCTCGATGCGCCGCAGGGGTGCCTTGTTCACGGCTGGGGGCATTCGGTTCACCTCGTGGTCAGGTCGCGGTAGAGATCGGACTCCAGGAAGAGCGGTAGGAAGTGCGCGCACGACTCCGCCATCGGCAGGTCCAGTGCCCGATCCGGCGCGACGAATGTGATCGCCTGCCCCTCCCCGATCACGATGTCGTCGTCGGTGAGATCGAACCGACCCGCGTAGACGCGGTAGTGGCCGCCGTGGCCGTCGGAGTAGTGGAACTCGGTGTCCTGCCAGAGCACGAGCTCCTCCAGTGCGGCCGCGATGCCGGTCTCCTCGTGGAGCTCGCGCAGCATCCCGGTGTCGAAGTCCTCCCCCTCCTCGACGTGGCCGCCGACCATCCCCCACAGGTTGGCCGCCCGCGGCGCACCGGCGTCGCGGTGCTGCAGTAGCACGTGTCCGCGCGCGTCGACGAGGAAGCAGACGGCGATCCGGGGCATGGGACCACCCTCTCAGAGGCGCTCCACGAACCGGCGACCGCGGATGGCCTCCTCGACCAGACCGGCGGCCCGTCGTACGCCGAGCAGCCGGGCCTCCTCCCGCTGCCAGCACTCCACCGCCCCTGCGATCGCCTGCGGCTCGGCGACGTCGCGCAGCTCGCCGCGCGCCTGGCTCAGGCCCTGGCGTACGGCGGCCTGGCAGGCCTCCACGTGCAGGACGGCGAACCTGGCCAGCACGACCGGGTGCCGGCGCAGCGCGGGATAGGTGCGGTACTCCGGGGGGCACTGGTCGAGCAGCCAGGCGACCGCGGTGGCCTCCCAGTCCGGCGCTCCCGGTGGCCGCACGCCCGCGGGCCAGCCGGGAGGAGCGACGGGGCGGGAGCGTGCCGTGGACATGCCGAGCATCATAGTGGGTCATCGAACAGGTGTTCGATCTCTCCGGCTCCGCCCTTGCCGGCTGCCCCGTCCGACGTAGACCACTTCTGGCCCAGTCGCGACCCCGGCGTCATGAGAGTGGACCACCGCCGTCCTCTGGACATGGAACCGCAGTTGCATCCCAGCCCGACCACCATCCGGACCCCGGTCTCGCTCGTCGCGGGCGACGAGGAGACCGAGGTGCTCGACGGCGAGCTGCGCTACGACACCGACGACCCGTTCGCGGTCACCCTCGAGGTGCAGGCGGACTCCGGTCCGGTCACCTGGACCTTCGCGCGTGAGCTCCTCGCGGAGGGCCGCTACGACCCGTGCGGCGACGGCGACGTGCAGGTCTGGCCCTGCCTCAGCATCACCGCGGCCGCCGTGACGATCATCGAGCTGCACGCGCCGGAGGGGCACGCGATGCTGCAGGCGCCCACCCGGGCGATCGACCGGTTCCTGACCGACACCTTCCTCGCCGTCCCGACCGGCCAGGAGGGCAAGCACCTCCCGCTCGACAGCCTGGTCGCACGACTCCTGTCCTGAGCCGCGGCGCACTCCACCGACCCGCGAGCCGGGTGAGCGCGCCGGTTTAGGTCGACCCGACGAGGGCAGGGCACCAGTGCGGGACGACGGCCGTCGCCTCGCACCCACTCACTCGGGAGGCCACCGTGGCTGAAGAGAAGTCCGGGGGCTTCCTGGAGCGTCTGCTCGCCAAGCGCGTCGCGGCGGCGATGGAGCCGAAGCCGCCGCACTCGGGCGTGCTCAAGCTCCAGCAGCCGTTCTACGAGCTGCTCAACAAGTACTACTTCCGGCTCGAGGTAGACGGCTGGGAACGGGTTCCGGACCGCTCCAGCCTCGTGATCGGAGTGCACTCCGGAGGGGCCCTCACAATGGACGCCTGGACGCTCGTCTACGCCTGGCACAAGCACTTCGGGGGCCGCCGTCCGCTGCACGGAACCGCACACGACGTACTCATGGCCACTCCGGGGCTCGGCGACTACTTCCGGGCCGTGGGGGTCATCGCTGCCAACCGCACGAGCGTCGGCAAGGCGCTGGCCCAGGGCGAGGACGTGGTGGTGTGGCCGGGCGGTGAGGTGGACTCCATGAGGAGCTGGCGCAAGCGCGACACCGCCGTCCTTGGCGGCCGCAAGGGATTTGTCCGTCAGGCCATCCGGTCAGGAGTCCCCATCGTCCCGGTGGCAACCGTCGGCGGACACGACACGGTCTTCGTGCTCTCCGAAGGCAAGTGGCTGGCGAACCTGGGTGAGTACCTCGGCGGCCTGAAGACAAAGCTGCGGGGAGCCAACCTGCCGATCATCTCCGGCTTCCCCTTCCCGCTGGCCGTGGAGATCCTGCCCGCACACCTGCCGCTGCCGGCGAAGATCCGCACGGAGATCCTGGATCCCATCGAGGTCGACGACGACCCGGAGCGGGTCGACGACGACGCGTACGTGGAGAGCATCTACAAGCAGGTGGAGGCCGACATCCAGGCAGGCATGGACCGACTCGCCTCCCGGCGGGCCTTCCCGGTCATGGGCTGACGACCCCGGAAAGGCGGCCAGGCCGCCTGGGTGGCGGCTCTGGACGCGCCGGTAGCACCGCCGAGCGGCGGTCCGGTGAGGCGCGGAGCGGTTGAGCTACTCGATTGGTGGAGAGCCACGGCCCCGGCTGTGTCGACCCGGCGTCACGTCGTGGGTGCCGGTGTGGTCGCGCAGGTAGCGGTAGCCGTGCGGGCTGGTCCACAGGTAGGACCCGGGTTCGAGCATCAGGTAGCGCCATCCGCCGTGGGTCTTCAGACGGTGGTGTCGTCGGCAGAGCGGGGCGAGGTTGTCGGTCGCGGTCTGGCCGTCGGGGTGCGGTCTGACGTGGTCGGTGTCGCAGCGCCGGGCCGGGCGTTCGCAGAGCGGGAAGACGCAGGTGAGGTCGCGCAGCTGCACCTGTTCGTGGAGCCGGTCGGGGATCTCGTAGGAGCCGACGTGGAGGTGCTCGGCCAGGTCGATGACCGGCTTGACGATGACCTCGGTGCCCGGGTTGCCGCACCAGGCGCGGACCTGGTCGGCAGTGAGGACCCGGCGGTGGTTCTCGACCCGCGCGACCTGCAGCGGGTCAACGCCTGAGTCGGCGCCGGTGGCGCCGCAGCGGCATCCGGTGAGCGCCTCGGCAGCCAGGTGCGCGTAGATGACCACCCGGCGCGGCTTCACCCGCGTCTTGGCGCGGTGCGTGCCAGAGGTGGTTGAGCTTGTCGAAACCCCGTCGTCGCCAGGCTCGGTGTTCAGAGCCAGACCGAGCTGGGCTCTGGCCAGGTCCCCGGCGGCCTTGGCCCGGCGCACCGCCAGGGACTCGGTGCATCCCGCGGCCTTGAGCGCCTCGGCACCCGCGGCGATCGCCGCTTCCAGGTCGAGCGCGTCGGCCAGGTCCAGCTCCCCGGCCAGCTTGGAGGTGCCCTCGAAGGAGACCTGGTGGTGGTCGATGTCCAGGTGCCGGCCCTCGGCGCGGGCCCGGGCCTGCTCGCGCGCCACCTCGGGCATGAACCGCCCGATCGCCTCCTGCACCAGCCGCTCCGCGGTCGGCGCGCCCACCTTGTGCGCGAACGGGGCGATCTGGGCGTCCACGAACGCCGCCGCCTCGGCGCTCAGGCACAGCGTGGTCTCCGCGATCCGCCGCGCCCGCCACGCCGGCACCTGCCCGGCCACCACCCGCGCCCACAACCGCGGCAGCCGGAACCGCAGCTCGACCGCCTGCCCCAGGTAGTGCCGACCCGCGTCGGTGGACATCCCCACAGCGGTGGCGAACTCGGCGATGCAGAACTCCGCGACCAGCGGCGCCCCCGGACCCGCGATCGGGATCGCCACCTCTGCCCCCGGCAGCCAGGCCGCGGCCTGGATCGAGGCCGCCGGGTGCTGGTCGGCCCACACCACCGCCGCCTGCAACAGCTCCGCCTCCGCGCGCAACGACGCTGCCTTCCGCTCCCGCGCGAACACCAACACCTCGCGCGCGTCGTCCAGCTCGGGCATCGAGGCGGCGGTGGCAGTGCTGCTCATGTGTTCGATTCAAGCAGCGACCACCGACAGAACCGCTGGCTCAGAGAGCTCGAATCCACTATCTGGACAGGGAATTCGGATCTTCTCGCGCGCGGGAAGTCTGCGATTCGATGAGATCCCCGTGACGAGTGGAGGTCGGATCGAGGACGGGATGTCGACGGGTCCATCGGCCCTAGCCGTGCCCTCACCGGTGCGGAAGGCTCGTGGCCGAAGGGGATGGTCAGTGATGCCCTCGACCAGCGGCAAGGGTGACCCAAAGGTTCGAGCCTCGTGGGCAGGCGCAGGACTGGCTGTGCTGGCCGGTGCGGGAGCGACCATTGGTCTGCTCGTGGCCGGCGGCACCGGGATCGCGCTGGGAGCCGCTTTCGGGGCCGCCACCGGGCTTGTGCTGGGCGCAGTCGTCGACGCCTGGCTGCAGAGGAAGTAGTCGCCCGGCCCACTGATGGGCAAGACGTGGCGCGCCTGGCCCCCGCCGAGCTCAACCCGCCAGAAACGAGAGCCGCACCTTCCGGTCGGGGTTGTCGACGTTGACGTCCACCAGGCAGATGCTCTGCCAGGTGCCCAGGGCGAGGCGGCCGCCGAGCACCGGCACGGTGGCGTACGGCGCGACGAAGGCCGGCATCACGTGCGAGCGGCCGTGGCCGGGCGAGCCGTGCTGGTGCTTCCACCGGTCGTCGGCGGGCAGCAGGTCGCCGAGGGCTGCGAGCAGGTCGTCGTCGGAGCCGGCGCCGGTCTCGATGATGGCGACCCCCGCCGTGGCATGCGGGACGAAGACATGCAGCAGCCCGTCGCCCTCGTCGGCGACGAAGTCGTTGCACTCGGCGGTGATGTCCAGCACCCGCTCCCGATCGCCGGTGCGGATGTTCCTGGTCTCGCTCCTCATCCCTGCTCCTCGAGTCGTTGCTCCACGGCGGCCAGGACCGGGTCCCGCAGGCCGACGGCGGCATGCCGCCACCAGACGTCGTGGTAGACGACGCGCCCGGTCATCCAGTCCTCGTACCCAGCCAACCGCACCACCTGGAACGCCGAGCCGGGGGTCCGGTCGCTCGGGGCGGTGAAGCCGGAGGACAGATCTGCCCACAGCGCCGCAGCCTTCTCGGCCTCGCTCCCGAATGCGGCCCTGATGGTGGCTTCGACGGGGCGACCGGACCGCGCCGGGCGGACGAGCACCTCAGCCGTCACGCAGGTGTTCCTCCACGCGCCGCACCTTCGCGCCGAGCTGGTCGTCGTACCCCGGACGGATGTCGGCCTTGAGCACCAGACCGACGCGGGGTGAGTGCCGTCCGGCAGCCTCGACGGCCTGCTTGACCACCTCCATCACCTGGTCCCACTCGCCCTCGATGTTGGTGAACATCGCGTTGGTCTCGTAGGGCAGGCCGGACGCCCGGATCACCCGCACCGCCTCGGCAACGGCAGCGCTGACACTCCCGGTCGCGTCCGACGGCGTGGGGCTGATGCTGATCGCCACAATCACGAAACACCCTCCTCTCTATGCACCATTCGCCCTCATTCACCCTGCTTGGCGATACATAATCGACACCTCCGGTCAGGGTGGGAAGGAGGCCGACGTGACCCGCCGTGCCCTCTGGTCGCTGCTCTTTCTCGGGCTCCTGGTGGCGTCGCTCTCCGTCAACGGCCTGCGCCCCACCGCGTACGGCGGGTGGCCGGCCCCCGGCCTGGTGGTCGCCGTGCTGCTGCTGGCCGGCCGGCAGTGGCATCGTACGGCGCTGGTCGCGATCACCGCCGTTGCCGGCGGCGCCATCACGCTCGGCTACGACCAGCCCCTGTGGGTGGCCCTCGTCGCGTCCGGGTCCCTGACGTTGCCGGCGGTCATCACCTGGCGCCTGCTCGGCAGACCACCGGACGGACGTCTGCGCATCGAGCAGGTCGACAACAACCGCTACCACCTCGCCGTGACCGTCTCCGCCGCCGTCTGTGCCGGCATCGGCGGCCTGATGGTGCTGTTCGTCTTCGGCGTGCGCGACGTCCCCCTGACCCTGGCGATGACGTTCTGCTCCTCGCTCACCGCGCAGCTGATGATCCTCCCGCTGTTCCTGGACTCCCGGGGCAGGGCGGCAGGCCACCCCCTCGAGCTGTGGGTCCAGCGCCTCGTGCTGGTGGTCGAGACGACCGTGGTCTTCGGGCTGGACACCGGCCTACCGCTGCTGTTCTTGGTGCTCGGCCCGCTTGCCTGGGCGGCGATCCGCGCCAGTCGGCGGGAGGCCAACGTCCAGCTGGTGCTGGTCTGCGCCGTCGGGTACGCACTCACGTTCCTCGGCCACGGTCCACTCACCGTTCTGCCAGCGGACCTGCCACGCTTCGTCGCCCCGCTGATCATGTACCTCTTCGTGGCCACGGCCTGTTTCACGATCATCCCCGCCACGCTGAACGTCGAGCACCTCTCGCACATGACCCAGCGTGCTCACCAGGCAGCCACGACCATGGAGCGACTGATCGACTCGGCCGAGAACACGATGATCATCGCGACCGACCGGCGCGGGGCGATCACGCACTTCAACACCGGCGCCCAGCAGCTCCTCGGGTTCGAGCCCAGCGAGGTGCTCGGCCGACATCCGGCCATGTTCGCCTCCCCCGGCGAGATCGAGCGGCACGCGGGGTACTTCGAGGTCGAGCCGGACCTGGCGGTGGTCTCGTTGACCCAGGCGCACCGCGGCGTGCGCCGGGACTGGATGCTGCGTCGCGCCGACGGCACCGACCGGGTCGCCTCGTTGAGCGTGAGCGAGGTCAGCGACGGCGAGGGACGGGGGATCGGCTACATCATCGCCGGCGAGGACATCACCGAGCGCACCCGTGCCCAGGAGGCGATGCGAGCGGCCCTGGCGCGCGAGCACTCCTCGCTGCTGCGCCTTCAGGAGGTCGATCACGTCAAGCAGGAGCTGGTCTCCAACGTCAGCCACGAGCTGCGCACCCCGATCACCAGCATCGCCGGGTACGCCGAGCTGCTGGCCGAGGGCGCCATGGGCGACCTCGCCGAGGACCAGGCCCAGGCGATCGACCGGATCCGCCGCAACACCAGCAGGCTCGAGATGCTCGTGGACGACCTGCTCACCATGTCCCGTGCCGAGTCCGGCCGTCTGGAGCTGAACCCCACGGACCTCGACCTGCGCGCGGTGGCCCGCGAGGGCTTCGAGCTCCTCGAGGAGGCGCTGCACGACCGAGAGCTCGAGGTGCGGCTCGTCGTTCCCGAGCGCCCGGTCCCGGTCCACGGTGACCGCCACGCCCTCGAGCGGGTGGTGGTCAACCTGCTCAGCAACGCGGTCAAGTTCACCCCCGACCACGGCGAGGTGTCGCTGACGGTCTCGACCAGCGGCTCCGAGGCCGAGCTGATCGTCTCCGACACCGGGCTGGGCATCCGCGAGGAGGACCAGGAGCGCCTCTTCCAGCGGTTCTTCCGGTCCCAGGACGCGACCGACCGGGCCATCCAGGGCACCGGTCTGGGCCTGAGCATCGTGCACGCGTTGGTCACCCAGCACGACGGCACCGTCGCGATCAGGTCCCAGCCGGGCACGGGGACCACGGTGACCGTGGTGCTGCCGGCGGTGCGGGCCGCGGCGGACGCAGACGTGGGCGACGGAGTCAGCGCTTCAGCAGGCTCCGGAGCACGTACTGCATGATCCCGCCGTTGCGGAAGTAGTTCGCCTCGCCGGGAGTGTCGATCCGCACCGTCGCGTCGAACTCCGTGTCACCTGCGGCGACCTTGACGGTCTTCGGGATCTTGCCGTCGTTGAACTCGGTGATCCCGGTGATCGAGAACTCCTCCTCGCCGCTGAGGTCCAGGGACTCGGTGCTCTCCCCCTCGGGGAACTGCAGGGGCAGAACGCCCATCCCGATCAGGTTCGACCGGTGGATGCGTTCGTAGGACTCCGCGATCACGGCCTTCACGCCCAGCAGTGCGGTGCCCTTGGCGGCCCAGTCGCGCGAGGAGCCCGAGCCGTACTCCTTGCCGGCCAGCACCACGAGGGGGACGCCCTGCTCGAGGTAGTGCTCGCTGGCCTCGAAGACCGAGGTCACCTCGCCGTCGGCGGTGAAGTCCTTGGTGACGCCGCCCTCGGTGCCCGGAGCCAGCTGGTTGCGCAGCCGGATGTTGGCGAAGGTGCCGCGGATCATCACCTCGTGGTTGCCGCGACGAGAGCCGTAGGAGTTGAAGTCGCGCTGCTCCACGCCGTGCTCGGCGAGGTAGGTGCCCGCGGGACTGTCCTTCTTGATCGCACCGGCCGGGCTGATGTGGTCGGTGGTCACCGAGTCGCCGAGCTTGAGGAGCACCCGAGCACCCTCGATGTCCTCCACCGGCTCCGGCTCCTCGGGCATCCCGTCGAAGTACGGCGGCCTGCGGACGTAGGTCGACTCCTCGTCCCACTCGAAGGTGTCGCCCTCGGGCGTGGACAGCTCCCGCCACCTCTCGTCGCCGGCGAAGACGTCGGAGTAGTCGTTGCTGAACATCTCCGCGGTGATCGCGGAGGTGATGACCTCCTCGATCTCCTTCGGCGAGGGCCAGAGGTCCTTGAGGTAGACCTCCTCGCCGTCGGTGTCGGTGCCGAGCGGCTCGTTGAACAGGTCGACGTCCATCGAGCCGGCCAGGGCGTAGGCGACCACCAGCGGCGGCGAGGCCAGGTAGTTCATCTTCACGTCCGGGTTGATCCGGCCCTCGAAGTTGCGGTTCCCCGAGAGCACCGAGACCACCGCGAGGTCGTGGTCGTTGACCGCCTCGCTGACCTCGGGGATCAGCGGCCCGGAGTTGCCGATGCACGTGGTGCAGCCGTAACCGACGAGGTTGAAGCCGAGCTTGTCGAGGTAGGGGGTCAGCTCCGCCCGCTCGAAGTAGTCCGAGACGACCTTCGACCCCGGCGCCAGCGACGTCTTCACCCACGGCTTGCGCTCCAGGCCCTTCTCCACCGCCTTCTTGGCCAGCAGGGCCGCACCGATCATCACCGAGGGGTTGGAGGTGTTGGTGCACGAGGTGATCGCCGCGATCGCGACCGCGCCGTGGTCGATCTCGCAGCTCGTCCCGTCACTGAGCTCGACCCGCGCCGGGTCCGAGGCCCGCCCCTCGGTCGCCTTGCGGTTCAGGTGCCAGTCGGTGGGCTTCCCACTGCCGCCGTTGGCGTCGGCCGAGAACGCCGGCGCGTCACTGGAGGGGAACGACTCGTCGGAGGACTCGTCGACCCCGGAGAGCTGGGCCTCGTCGGGCTGCTCCTGCGAGGGCACGCCGGGCTTGCGGCCGCCGCCCTCCGGCTCCTCCTCGCCCTCCTGCACGTAGTCGACCAGGGCGCTGCGGAAGGCTGCCTTGGCCTCCGTGACCGCGATCCGGTCCTGCGGGCGCTTGGGGCCGGCGATCGACGGCTCCACCGTGGAGAGGTCGAGCTCGAGGCTCTCGGAGTAGCGCGGCTCGACGTACCCCTCGGCGGTGGGGTCGTGCCAGAGGCCCTGCTCCTTGGCATAGGCCTCCACCAGGCCCACCTGCTCCTCGGAGCGGCCGGTGAACTTCAGGTAGGTCACGGTCTCCTCGTCGATCGGAAAGATCGCGACCGTCGACCCGAACTCCGGGCTCATGTTGCCGATCGTGGCGCGGTTGGCCAGCGGCAGCGAGGAGAGCCCCTCGCCGTGGAACTCCACGAACTTGCCGACCACGCCGTGCTCACGCAGCATCTCGGTGATGGTGAGCACCAGGTCGGTCGCGGTCGACCCCTCGGGCAGCTCGCCGGAGAGCTTGAAGCCCACCACCCGGGGGATCAGCATCGACACCGGCTGGCCGAGCATGGCCGCCTCGGCCTCGATGCCGCCCACGCCCCAGCCGACGACGCCGAGGCCGTTGACCATCGTGGTGTGGGAATCGGTGCCGACCAAGGTGTCGGGGTAGGCCTGGACCACGTCGTCGTCGGGCCCCTCCCCCGGACGGGTGAACACCACGCGGGCGAGGTGCTCGATGTTGACCTGGTGGACGATGCCGGTGCCGGGCGGGACCACCTTGAAGTCGGCGAAGGCACCCTGCCCCCAGCGCAGGAACTGGTAGCGCTCCTTGTTGCGCTCGTACTCGATCTCGACGTTGCGCTCGAAGGCCTCCGGGGTGCCGAACACGTCCGCGATCACCGAGTGGTCGATGACCATCTCGGCCGGGGCCAACGGGTTGATCCTGGTCGCGTCGCCGCCGAGCTCGCCCATCGCCTCGCGCATCGTGGCGAGGTCGACGATGCAGGGCACGCCGGTGAAGTCCTGCATGATCACGCGCGCCGGCGTGTACTGGATCTCCTTGTCGGGCTGGGCCTCGGGATCCCAACCGGCCAGGGCCTTGATGTCGTCCTCGGTGGTGTTCTCGCCGTCCTCCGTGCGCAGCAGGTTCTCCAGCAGCACCTTCAGACTGAACGGCAGGCTCTCGACGTCCAGGCCGTCGCCCGTCACGGCGTCGAGGCGGTAGATCTCGTAGGACTGACCGCCCACCTCCAGCGTGCCCTTCGCACCGAAGCTGTCCGGACGGCTTGCTGGATTCGCCATGGTTCTCCTCGAGGTCGGTTGCCTGCGGCTCCATCTTGCCCACCTCCCGCCGACGCTGGGAAGGCGGAGGTGCCACAGGGCGAAATATCTTGATGTCAAGATATCAGGTCGAGCCCGTCGGCCTGCGAGTACCCATCCGGGCGAAGTTCGCTCGCCGCCTTGAACGGCGTCCCAGGACCCGGGACACTGGAGGCAGCGAGGGGAGTAGCCCCCCACGTCTCGTCGTCATTCCGACCGGTCGCTGCCGGTCCGGCGAGGCGGGTCGGTCCCACCGACCGGGCCAGACCTCCGGAGCACGAGACCGGAGGTTTGTGATGGACGTACCCCTGTGGGCCTGGGCGGCCGTGATCGGCGGCATCCTCGCGATGCTGGCCGTCGACCTGTTCGCGCACCGGCGCGCACATGTCGTCGCCGTGCGGGAGGCAGCGCTGTGGAGCGGCGTGTGGGTCACTCTGGGCCTGGGCTTCGGCGGGGTGGTGTGGGCCTGGTACGGCGCCGAGGCCGGCGGCGAGTACTTCGCCGGCTACCTGATCGAGAAGAGCCTCGCCGTCGACAACGTCTTCGTCTTCGCGCTGATCTTCAGCGCGCTGGCGGTGCCGCGCGAGCTGCAGCACCGGGTGCTGTTCTACGGCGTCCTCGGAGCTCTGGTCTTCCGAGCCGTGTTCATCGGGGCCGGAGCGGTGCTGCTGGAGCAGTTCCACTGGGTGCTCTACCTCTTCGGCGCCTTCCTGGTCTTCACCGGCTGGCGGATGTTCCGCCACCGCAACGAGGAGTCCGACCCCGCGCGCAGTCCCGTCCTCCGGCTGACCCGTCGACTGGTCCCGGCCACGACCGACTACCACGGAGCACGCTTCTGGGTCCGGCAGGGCCGACGGTGGGTGGCGACGCCGCTGTTCGTGGTGCTGGTCCTCGTCGAGGTGACCGACATCGTGTTCGCGGTGGACTCGATCCCGGCGATCTTCGCGGTCACCCAGGAGCCGTTCCTGGTGTTCACCAGCAACGCCTTCGCGATCCTCGGGCTGCGGGCGATGTACTTCCTGCTCGCCGACCTGGTCCACCGGTTCGTCTACCTGAAGGCGGGACTGTCGGCGGTGCTGGTCTTCGTCGGCGTCAAGATGCTGCTGCTGGAGGTGTGGAAGGTGCCGATCTGGCTCTCGCTCACCGTGATCGGGCTGTGCATCACGGTCGCCGTGGTGGCGAGCCTGCGCGCCACCGCGGGCGGCCGGGGTCAGCGGCCGAGCGAGCCGAGTGCCTCCTCGTGCACCGCAGGGTCCGAGCCCAGGTACTGACCCGGTGTCCCCGGTGCGTAGACCACCAGCTCGTCGAAGCCGAGAGCCTCGGCACGCGCGACCGCGTCGAGGTAGGCCGCCGAGCTGGCGGTCGGCTGGACCTGGCCGTAGCCGAGGAGCAGGGACCGACGGAACCGGGCGACGTCGCGACCCTGCTCCTCGCACAGCTCACGGACGCGCTGCACCTGGTCGGTCAGCAGGCGCCAGTACGCCGCCTCCGGGAGCGCCACCGAGTCAGGACCGCCGTAGGTGTTCCAGCCGTCGCCGTGCCGTGCGGCGAGTCGCATCGACCGGCGACCGTGCGCAGCCAGCAGCAGGAACGGCGGCCGGCCGCCGGCGGGGAACGGCGTGGTCTCCAGCCCGGAGAAGCTGCGGGTCCTCCCCTGCCACTCAGTGGCGCCGTCCCAGACCTCCCGCATGCCGACCACCACGTCCTCGAGGCGCTCGTACATCTCCCTGGGCGTCGTCGTCACGCCCCGATCCGCGGCCGTGCAGCGCGGTGACCCGGCACCGAGGCCGAGCACGAGACGTCCGCCGGAGACGTCCTGAACGGTGGCCGCCCGCCGCTCCAGCGAGACCGGTGAGTGCAGGGTCGCCGAGGCCACCAGCGTGCCGAGCTCCATCTGACCGGTGACCCCGGCCGCGGCTGCCAACGTGCTGAACGCCTCGGCCAACCAGCCACCCCGCGCCGTCGGGTGGGTCAGGTGGTCGTAGACGTAGGCGACGTCGTACCCGACGTCCTCGGCCCACCGGAACTCCTGCGCGAGCTCCGCCCACGGCCGGGTCACCTGCACCACCACACCGAGCCTCATGGAGGTCATCGTCCCCGCCGCGAACGCCTGCTGACCAGCGCGTGTGTCGGTATCCTCGGAGTGTGACCTCGGACACCACCACTCCTGCATCGGCGCGCAAGCCGCTGCATCGCGCACCCACCCAGACAACCGTCGCCGGCCTCCTGACCTGGGGGTGGGCCGACCGCCGGTGACTCGCTAGCCCGGAACCAGCCGGGCTGCCGTGGCCGCAGGTCCGGACCGGTGCTGGAGTTCTTGCGCTGCCGAGGAGCGGGCTAGGAGGATGAGCCAGCACACGGAGAGCCGGGAGGGCTGGCAGTGGAGGAGATCCGCGTGTTCCTGGTCGATGATCACCGCGTGGTGCGGACCGGGCTTGCGGCTTACCTGGGTGTCGAGCCTGGCATGCGCGTCATCGGCCAGGCCTCGGACGGCCGGGCAGCACTGGACGAGATCGCCATCCTAGACCGTGCCGGCGAGTTGCCCGACGTCATCTTGATGGATCTGAAGATGCCGCGGATGGACGGGATCGCGGCCACTGCCGAGGTGAAGCGGCGGTGGCCGGAGACCGAGGTGGTCGCGGTGACAAGCTTCGTCGAGGAGGAGCAGATTCGCGCTGCCCTGGAGGCGGGCGCGGCGGGCTACCTGCTGAAGGATGCCGACGCCCATGACGTGGCCGCGGCGATCCGGGCCGCGATCGCCGGGGAGGTGCACCTCGACCCGGCCGCGGCGCGCGCGCTCACCGCGTCGCTGCGCGCCCCCAAGCAGGACCAGGTGCCGCTCACTCCGCGCGAGCGCGAGGTCATCGCGGCGATCGCCTCCGGGGCGACGAACCGCCAGATCGCCCGAGACCTGGGTGTCAGCGAGCGGACGGCGCGCACCCACGTGTCCAACATCCTCGCCAAGCTGGGCCTGACCAGCCGCACCCAGGCCGCGATGTGGGCGGTCCGCGAGGGACTCGTCGACGAAACCGAGCGACCAGCGCGATGAGCTCCGACCCGGCCCGCGACTTCCTGCGGAGCACCTCGATGCCGACTCAGCCGCTGATCGATGAAGTGGCGCCGAGTAGCTCGCCGGTCGACACCCAGCTCCTCGAGCTGTTCTTCGACCGGGTCCCGATGGGCATCGCCGTCTTCGACACCGACATGCGCCTCCAGCGCTGCAACAAGACCTGGACGGCTTTCTACGAGCACTACCTGGGCGTTCCGGCGGAGTACACGGCGCCCGGCCGTCATCTCAACGACCTGATCCCCGGAAACGAGGAGGCAGTCCAGCTGCTGGCCGACACCGCGCTCTCGGGCAGGGTGATCCGTCAAGCCGCCCACCGGATCGAGATCCCCGGCACCGAGACGTACTGGGACGTGGTGTTCGCGCCGCTGTTCGGTGACGGCCGGGTTGTCGGGGTCGTCGACATCGTCACCGACGCCACCGACCGGGTGCGGTCGTTCCAGCGCCTCGAGGCGCGGATCGCGATGTTCTCCCGGGTCGCCACCGGAATGAGCGTGGACCAACCGCTGTCGACCACGCTCTCGCAAGTCGTCGACGCCGTGCACACCACCAGCGACGCTGTCGCGTGCAGCATCGTGTGCTGGGAGGAGGACCGGAGCCGCCCGGCCACCGCCTACGCCGACGACTTGCTCGGCACCGGGTTCGCCGAGGCGCTCGAAGAGGTGTGGCGCATCCGCGGGATGCGCCCGGTCGACCTCGCTGGGTACGACGGCACCGTCAAGAGGGCCTTCCGCACCCACGCCCTCGCGAACCAGTCGCTCGCACCGGTCCATCGGTTCCTCGTCCAAGAAGGGCCCTGGGAGGACATGCTGCTGTTCCCGCTGGTGGCCTCCGGCGTCGTGGTCGGGGAGGTCGCCGTCTACCTCGCGGCCGGCCAGGACCTCGACGACGACGACCGCGGCTACCTGTCCGCTCTCGCCGACCAGGCCGCTGTGGCCGTACGCAACAGCACGCTCTACCGGGCCGTCGAGCAGACGGCCGCGCTCGAGGAGCGGCACCGGCTTGCACGCGAGCTGCACGACTCGGTGAGCCAGGCGCTGTTCTCGATGACCCTGCACACCCGCACCGCCCAGCGGCACCTCCAGACCGCCGGCCTGGCCGCAGACGATCCCGTCGGCGTCGAGCTCGAACAGCTGCACGGGCTCACCCAGGCCGCACTTGCCGAGATGCGTGCGCTGATCTTCGAGCTCCGTCCGGGCGCACTCGAGACGGAGGGTCTGGTCGCGGCCCTCACCAAACAGGCCGCTGCGGTCACAGCCCGCGAGCAGCTCGCCGTCGACGTGCACGGACCGGACGGCTCGATCCGACTCGATCCGACGGTCGAGGAGCAGCTGTACCGCATCGCCCTGGAGGCGGTGCACAACACCGTCAAGCACGCAGGCGCCCAACGCGTCGACGTACACCTCGAGCAACGCGACACCGGCATCGAGTTGCGGGTCAGCGACGACGGCGCTGGGTTCGACCCGCGACAGGACCGGCCCGGCCATCTCGGCCTACGGACCATGCGCGAGCGCGCCGACGCCATCGGCGCCACGTTGGACATCGACTCGGCCCCCGGGCGCGGCAGCACCGTCAGCGTCATCGTTCCGCTCCCCCACTGACCCAGCTACGTCATTGCGCCGAGGCCGCACCCGGCCACAGCGCCGAGGCGAACCCGGCCACTGTGCCGACGCGGCGGCCACCTCGGTGATGTGACGCTCCTGGTGTGCCCCGACCAGGAGCACCAGAACCAAGGGAGCTGCCATGTCCACCGCCCAATGGATCCTCAACCTGGCCCTGCTCGGCTGGGTGCTCACCCGCAACCTCGGCACGCACCGCGTCACGCCTGCCACGTTCCTCGTCCCGCTCGCGGTCGTGGCCATCGCCGGCGCCTGGTTCCTCCGGGACCTGCCAACGGCCGGCCACGACGTCGGTCTCGAGCTGATCGGCATCACGGCCGGTCTGGTGCTCGGCACGCTGGCCGCCTTGCTGACCCGGATGCACCGCCGACAGGGCCACCTCCTTGTCAGCGCTGGAACGGCGTTCGCCGCCGTCTGGATCGCCACCATCGGCGGCCGCATGCTGTTCGCCCAGTGGGCCACGCACTCCGGCGCACGCACGATCGGCGAGTTCTCGATGCGCCACCAGATCACGGGCGCCGAGGCGTGGACCGCCGCCTTCGTCCTGATGGCGCTGACCATGGTGGCCGTCCGGCTCGCCGTGACCGCTGTCCAGGCCTCGGCGCACCGATCCGCGTCCGCCGCGCTGGCTGAGGCAGGTGCAGCGTGACGTCGCTGGAGACCTCCACCCGCCCGATCAGGGTCGCCATCGTCGCCGCCGACGAACGCGTGCGGAGAAGCCTGCGGCACCTGCTGACGTCCGGTGGCGGCACCGTGGCGGTGGAGTCGTACGCCGCAGGCCCGCGTCCGGCAACCACCTCCTCCGTGGTGAGCACGGACGCCGACGTGGTCGTCCTGAACCTCGACCCGACCACGTCCGAGAGCCTCCTCGAGAAGCTCCGCGAACTGCCCGCCGGTCTCCGGACCGTCGTGCTGGGCAACGACCGGCGCACCGCCGACGTCGCGCAGGGCGCCGGTGCGTGCTACCTCGACAAGGCCGAGGTCGCCGACCAGTTGCTCGATGCGGTCCTGCTCGCCGCCGACCGGGGCACCATGCGTACGACGGGCCGCCGAGACCACGGCAGCACGGGCGCGGTCGTCCTGGTGTCCCTGGCGTTGTTCGCCGGGCCGTGGACCTGGTGGCTCAGCCGGATCGCTCAGGACCATGGCGTGATCAGCTGGCACCTCCCCCAGGGCCTCGCGCTCTGGACCATGCCGCCCTTGCTGGCGGCCGCCCTCGCCGTCACCGGGGGGCGTCGCGCCGTGGCCGACGTGGTCCGGCGGATCACTCGTGTCCGAGTCTCCGGCTGGACGTGGGCCGCGGCACTGCTGGCACCCCTGCTCGTGGCCGGGCTCGCCGCCGCGGTGACGACGGTCCTGGGGCGCGACGTCCCGGTCGGCGAGCTGCTGAACCTGCCCGGCGCGCTGATGTACCTCGCCTACGGCACCGGACTGTTCCTGCTCACCGAGGAGGCCGGCTGGCGCGGCGCCGTGCTGCCGCGGCTGCAGCGCCGGATGCAGCCCTGGCAAGCGGCCCTGGTCCTGGGCGCGATCTGGGCCGGGTGGCACCTGCCGCTGCTGGCCACCCCGGGCGCCGGCGACCAAGGGCTGCCGGTGGCGCCGTTCCTATTGCTGGTGGTCGGCACCAGCGTGCTGATCTCCGCCCTGGTCAATGCCGCGAACGGAAGCGTGGTCGTCGCCGCGCTCTTCCACGCCTCCTTCGATGCCAGCTACTCCTACTTCGGCGTGGTCGGGTCCGAGCACACGATGATCTGGGCCGCCGCAACGACCACCGCGCTGACCGCGATCGCCATCGCGGTCCGCACCGGCGGACGCCTCTTCCTCACCTCCGCGGACCGCGAGGTCGAATGACGACCGCGAACGCGTGTGGGGGCTTCAGTGCAACAGTTTCTCGTTCTCCAGCAGGGCGACGCACTCGACGTGGTGCGTCATCGCGAAGTTGTGATGGTCGTGAGCGTGAGCGGGTGCGGGCAACTGCGGTCATCAGATGGTCCCGGACGCACCCCGAACGAGGGCCGACGCGAGGGCCGCACGGCGAGCCGAGCCCCGGGGGCGACCAGGTGGGTGAGCCGCAGTCGGCTCTGCACCGCTACTGCAGCGACGACGAGAGCCTCGCCAGTCCGTCCAATGTGGTCCTCACGAGGGGCTCCTGCTCCCACTGCTCCAGGGTCAGCTCGCGGCTCAGTGAGCGGTAGTCGGACTCGACGGCGCGCATCTGCGCCACGAATGACCGGGAGTGGGCCATCACCGATATCTCACTGTTGAGCCCGAAGGACCGCATGTCCATGTTGCTCGAGCCGATCAGCGCAACCTCGTCGTCGACGCTGAAGTGCTTCGCGTGCAGGATGAAAGGGGCAGGATAGCAGTAGATCCGCACGCCGGCACGCAGCAATGCCCCGTAGTAGGAGCGTTGAGCGTGCCAGACCAGGCCCTGGTCGCCGACCTCGGAGACGAAGAGCTCGACGTGAACTCCTCGCGCCGTGGCGGCCATCAGGCCCCGCATCATCGAGTCGTCCGGAACGAAGTACGGACTGGTGATGATCACCCGCTCGCGCGCGCTGTAGAGGAGGGCGAGGAAGATCTGCAGGTTGTTCTCCACGGGGAAGCCCGGACCGCTCGGCACCACCTGGCAGTCGACGTCGCCCACGGCTGCCGCCGGCGGGTCGCACCGCAGGTCCTTCGGTGCCGAGTCGAAGTCCTCCCCGGACTCGGTCAGCCAGTCCGTGGCGAAGACCAGGTCGACCGAGCACGCGATCGGGCCCTCCAGTCGGCACATCAGCTCCTGCCACTTCAGACCGAGCTTGAGGTTCTTCTTCTTGTTGTAGCTGCGATCGATCAGGTTCTGCGAACCGACGTATGCCAACCTCCCGTCGACCACCAGCAGCTTTCGGTGGTTGCGCAGGTCGAGCCGCTGGTACCTCCCCTTCAGCGGCTGCACCGGGAGCATCAGCTGCCACTCGACGCCCATGATCTCCAGCCGCGCCAGGGTCTCCTGGTAGCCGGCGCAGTGGGACGACGCCCAGTGGTCGAGCAGGACCCGCACGGTGACGCCCCGGCGGGCTGCTGACTCCAGGGCGTCGAAGAGCGGCGCCGTCGTCTCGTCGAGCGAGAAGATGTAGAACTCGACGTGCACGTACGTCGTGGCCGCGTCGATCTCTGCGGCCATCGCCGCCAGCGATTCCTCGTAGCCGTCGATCAGGTTGGCGCTGTTCCCTCCGACCAGGGGCATCCCTGTGAGGCTGTGGCCAAGCGTCACCACGGGCTTCAGCCACACCGGCCAGTGCTCCGCGGGACTCGGGGCAGGCAGGCCCGCCGACTCACGTACGGTCACCGCGTCCATCTCGCGTTGCTTGGCCCTCCGCTTGTCCGGGAGCTTCGGGTTGCCGATCGCCAGGAAGAGCACGACGCCGATGACGGGGATGAAGAACACGGCCAGCAGCCAAGCCATCGCCGCCGTGGGGAGTCGGTCGCGCGGGATGACGACCAGTGCCACCAGCCTGATGGCCAGGTCGATGACGACGATCAGGGCGCCGGCACCGAGCAGCGTCCCGACGTCGCTCACCGCTCCTCCCCTCGGCCGAGTGCGCCGTCAGGAGCGGAGCCGGGGTTCGCCAGGAAGGGGACGCCGGTCAGCATGAGCATCCACCGCAGGTTTCCAGCGCCCATCGTCAGGATTCCGTCCACCAGTGCCAGCCAACCCCGGAGCACCACCACGACGCGCGGGGCCCTCCTCATCAGTCCTCGCGCAGCTCGCTGCCATGGACCGTCAAGGCCCAGATGACGAGGATGTCGATCAGGATCATGATCGACGACCAGACGGGGTACGCCGACAAGAACGCGACGTTGACGACCGCGCTGCCCATCGCCACCGCCACACCGAGGGTGCGAGCCCAGACCTTGCCGGAGAAGACACCGAAGCCGGCAGCGAACACCAGGATCGCCCCGATCAGGTGGACCCAGCCCCACGCGGTGAAGTCCATCGACACGGCGAGACCGGACTTGGAGACGAGGAAGTACTCGTCGTTGAAGAGCGCGATGAGGCCCTGGATGACGTGAAAGATGCCCAGCATCACCATCATGAAGCCGGCGAAGGCGACCCAGCCCACCCAGGCGGTCATGCCGGTTGGCTGCACGTCCTGCCGAAGGGGAGGCCCGGTCGCGGGACCTCCCGGTCGAGGGGTCTCGGACATGTTGATCCACTCCTCTGGTCGGACTCACTGTCCGCATCAATGTCCGCATCAATGTTCTCCTCGGCAGGATCCTCCCGGTTCATCCTGCGAGGGTGAGACGACCGCACGACCGGCTACTGGCCCGGGCACGCGCAACTGCTGAACTCCCCATGCCTGCCGGCACCGACAAGCCCCCGTGTCAGACCAGGTGCCGCCCTGCCCGTTCGATTCTGCGGCTCTCATCCACCTGGGGTGAGGTAGCTCCCAGAGCCGCCGCATAACGTCCCGCCATGATCGGTGTGAACGTCGACAACTTCGTACGCGCTGAAACGGACCGGATGTTCGCTGCGCTCTCGAGTGCCGCAGGTTCTCGGACCGAGTGGACCCACTTTCGAGCACCGACACCGCTCGACAACCAGACGATCATCAGGATGAACCGCGACACGCTCTACAGCTACGCCATCCTGGACATCTCCGAAGGGGCGAGCATCACGATCCCCGACGGAGGCGACCGGTACCTCTCGGTCATGGTGGTGAACCAGGATCACTACATCAACAGCATCATTCACGAGCCCGGGGAACATCGGCTCACGATGGAGGAGCACGACACCCCGTACGTCATGGTCGCGGCGCGAATTCTTGTCGACGCCAACGACCCCGATGACGTCGCAGCGGTCAATGCTTTGCAGGACCAGTTCGGCGCCGGCTCTGCATCGTCCCGACCGTTCGCCCCCTCGGACTATGACCGAGCGAGTCTCGATGCAACCCGCTCTGCGCTGCTCAAGCTGTCCGAGGGACTCGACGGCTACGACAAGTCCTTCGGGCGCAAGCAAGACGTCGACCAGGTGCGTCACCTGATCGGAACTGCTTCGGGTTGGGGTGGTCTTCCCGAGCATGAGGCGTACTACGCCAACATCACCCCCGGCCTGCCCGTCGGGGAGTATGAAGTCACCGTGCGCGATGTCCCGGTCGATGCGTTCTGGTCGATCTCGCTCTACAACGCGGAGGGATTCTTCGACCAGAACGGGCACGGTGCGACGAGCGTCAACAGCGTCACCGCCATCCCGAATGCCGATGGGTCGATCACGGTGAGCTTCGGCAACGGTAGGGACGCCCGACCGAACCGCCTCTCGATCATGGAGGGATGGAACTGCATCGTTCGCCTCTACCAGCCCCACCCCGAGATCCTCAGCGGCGCATGGACGTTTCCCACGATCACGGGCGCCTGAACGACTGCAGTGCCGATCAGCGCGACGCCATCCGGTTCGTCGACGGCCGAGCGTGGCCGTGACTCAGCCCCGTGCGGCCGAGCCCGGGGTCGCGGTGGTCCACGAACAGCGAGGAACCGGTGTCCAGCGTCGCGATCTCCTTCATCTGCTCGTCGGTGAGCTCGAAGTCGACGATGTCGAGCTTGGCTCGACTGCCACGGCAGGGGCGGACACGTGGGCCGGATACCGGCGCGGACGCGGCCTCGCCACGGCCTGTGCGCGGCTCCCGAGCGCGGAATCGGGCGCTCGGCGCGCGAAGTGCGCCCCAAGGCGGCTCCTTGAACGCCAGCGCGCGCAGCGCGAATCGCATCACCGCAGGTCAGAGCCGGTTTTCTCCAGCAGCGCAACGCACTCGACGTGGTGGGTCATCGGGAACAGGTCGAAGGCGCGCAGGCGCTGCAGCCGGTAGCCGGCGGTCGCGAAGTAGCCGACGTCACGGGCCAGCGCGGCCGGGTCGCAGGCGACATAGACGACCGCGCGTGGGCGAAGACCGGCGATCTGCCCGACGATCTTGCGGCGCGCACCGACCCGCGGCGGGTCGAGCACCACCACGTGCGCGGGTCCGGCATCTCGCCGCAGCACCCGGTCCACCGGGCCGTGCAGCACCTCCACCTGCGGCAGGTCCGCCAGGTTCCGCCCGGCCAGGCGGCTGGCGGTGCGGTCGCCCTCGACGGACACCACCCCACCCTCGCCGCCGACCGCCTCGGCGAGGAAGGCGGAGAACAACCCCACGCCGGCGTACAGGTCGAGGACCCGCTCCCCCGGCCGGACGGCGGCCAGCTCCAGCACCGCCTCGACGAGCACGCGCGGAGCGTCCCGATGCGGCTGCCAGAAGCCGTCAGCGGCGACGGCGAACTCGCGGTGCCCCGGACGCGTCCCGACGACCTCGGTGACCGTCCCCTTCGACCGGCTCCCGGCCCAGGTGCGGACCGCGCCCGGTGCCTCGATCAGGCAGCGGTCGATCTCCACCACGTCGTGGGAGCGGTGCCGGCGCAGCCCCTTGCGGCCCTCCCCCAGGTCGATGAACTGCATCCGTGACCGCCAGGCCAGGCCGTCGGTCCCGGGCCCGGGCACCGCCTCGACATCCACCTCCTGCTCCAGGCCGGCGAGGCGGCGCAGCTGTTCCTCGACCACTGCCGCCTTCATCCGCCGCTGGGCAGCGAGGGCCGCGTGCTGGAAGTCGCAGCCACCGCAGCGGCCGGGCCCGGCGTACGGGCAGGGCGGGCGGACCCGGTCCGGCGAGGGAACGAGCACCTCCACCGCGTCAGCACGGAGGAACCGGCCGTCGTCCTCGGTCACCCGGGCGACGAGCTGCTCGCCCGGCAGGGCGTGCCGCACGAAGACCACCAGGCCCTCCTGGCGGGCGACGACGTGACCGCCGTGCGCGACCGGGCCGGCCGTCAGCTCCAGCCGGTCACCGACAGCGGGCCGCCCGGACTCGCTCATCGTCTGGTGCGGATCCGTCCCCGGCGCTCGTCGCCCGGACGGACCCGGTCGAACTCGCGCTCCTCCCGTTCCCGGGCCGCCTCGGCGCCGCGGAGCTGGTAGGGAACGGAGGTGACCATCACCCCCGGCGTGAACAACAGCCGGGTCTTGAGCCGCAGGGCGGTCTGGTTGTGCAGGAACTGCTCCCACCAGTGGCCCACGACGTACTCGGGGATGTAGACCGCCACCACCCCACGCGGGTTGGCCTCGCGCAGCTCCTTGGCGTACTCGACGATCGGCCGGATGATCTCGCGGTAGGGCGAGTACAGCATCTTCAGGGGTACGTCGATGCGCTGGGCGTCCCACTCGTCGACGAGCCGGGACCCACCTCCACCCTGGACGTCGACGTACACGGCCTCGAGCACGTTGGGCCGGCTGGCCTTGGCGTAGGCCAGCGCCCGCATCGTCGGCTTGTGGAGCTTGGAGACCAACACGATCGCGTGCACCCGGGTCGGCAGGACCGGGTCACTGTCCCCGACGACCAGCTCCTCCTCGACGCGGTCGTAGTGCCGACGGATGCCTCCCAGGATCGCGAAGAAGACCACCATGGCCAGGATCGCGATCCACGCACCGGCCAGGAACTTGGTGAGCAGCACCACCACGAACACCGCCGAGGTCATCACCAGACCGAAGGTGTTGATCACCCGGGACCGGAACATCCGGCGCCGGACCGCGTGGTCACGCTCGGTCTTCAGCTCGCGGGTCCAGTGCCGGATCATCCCCAGCTGGCTGAGGTTGAACGAGACGAACACCCCGACGATGTAGAGCTGGATCAGGCGCGTGGTCTCGGCGTTGAACGCGAGGATCAGCACCATCGCGAACGCGGCGAGGATCACGATCCCGTTGGAGTAGGCGAGGCGGTCGCCGCGGGACCCGAGCTGACGGGGCGCGAAGCCGTCGCGGGCGAGGATCGATCCCAGCACCGGGAAGCCGTTGAAGGCCGTGTTGGCCGCCAGCACCAGGATGATCCCGGTGACCGTGACCACGAAGTAGAAGCCCGGCGAGAAGTCGCTGAAGACGGCCCGCGCGATCTGCGCGATCACCGTGTGCTGGTCGTAGGTCGCCGGCACGGGGCTGCCGTCGGGCCGCCGGAGCCGCTCCAGCTCATGGGGGTCCACGTAGCGCAGGTGCATCTGGTCGGCGAGCACGATGACGCTCACCATCATGGTGATCGCGATCATCGCCAGCATCAGCAGCGTGGTGGCCGCGTTCCGGCTCTTCGGCTTGCGGAAGGCGGGGACGCCGTTGGAGATGGCCTCCACCCCGGTGAGCGCCGCGCATCCGGAGGAGAAGGCCCGGGCCAGCAGCACCAGCAGGCCCAGGGTGGTCAACGCGTCGTCGTATCCCGGAGCCGGCCGGATGTGCAGCGTGGCACTCTCCACGTCGGGCAGGTCGCCGGCGATCCACCGGACGGCCGCAACGGCGCACATCCCCCCGATCGCGAGGATGAACAGGTAGGTCGGGACCGCGAAGAAGCTGCCGGACTCACGCACGCCCCGCAGGTTCATGGCGGCCAGCACCAGGACGAGGAACGCCGCGAAGAACGCCTCGTGGCCGGAGAGCACGGGCAGTGCCGACGCGGCGTACTGCGCCCCCGAGGAGATCGAGACCGCCACCGTGAGCACGTAGTCGACCAGGAGCGCGCTGGCCACGGTCACCCCGGCCGTGCGGCCCAGGTTCACCGAGGCGACCTCGTAGTCCCCGCCACCGCTGGGATAGGCGTGCACGGTCTGTCGGTACGACGCGATGACCGCCGCCATCACCACCCCCACCGCAACGGCGATCTTCCAGGACCAGACGTACGCCGACGCACCGGCCACCGACAGCATGATGAAGACCTCGTCCGGGGCGTAGGCGACCGAGGACAACGCATCGCTGGCGAAGACCGGCAGCGCGATCCGCTTGGGCAGCAGCGTCTCCCCCAGCTGGGAGCTGCGCAGCTTGCGCCCGAGCAGGATGCGCTTCGAGACATTCCCCAAACCCACGGAGCGAGGCTAGAGCACGGGGGGCCGAGCCGGACGTCGGACCGACTAGTGTTCGGGATGTGCACGTCGTGATCATGGGGTGTGGCCGGGTCGGGTCGACGCTCGCCCGCAGCCTCGAGGACCGCAACCACACCGTCAGCATCATCGACAGCAATCCCGACGCCTTCCGGCGCCTGGGGCCGGCCTTCAACGGCACCAAGGTGACCGGCTACGGGTTCGACCAGGCGGTGCTGGCCGAGGCCGGCATCGAGCGAGCGGACGCGTTCGCGGCGGTGAGCAGCGGCGACAACTCCAACATCATCGCCGCCCGGGTCGCTCGGGAGAGCTTCGGCATCCAGCAGGTCGTGGCCCGGATCTACGACCCCGGTCGCGCCGAGGTCTACCAGCGCCTCGGCATCACCACCGTCGCGACCGTGAAGTGGACCGCCGACCAGGTGCTGCGCCGGATCCTGCCGGCCGGCACCGAGCCCGACTTCCGCGACCCGTCGGGCACGATCCGGGTCGACCAGGTCCGGGTGCCGGACTCGTGGATCGGTCAGCGCACCGTCCTGTTCCAGGAGCAGTCGGCCAGCCGGATCGCCTGGATCGACCGCCTGGGCGAGGGCATGCTGCCCAACCGGCAGTCGGTGCTGCAGGAGGGCGACATCATGCACCTGGTGATGCGCGAGGAGAAGGCAGCCGACGTCTACGCCGTGCTGGAGAAGGGTCCGGAGGAGGACTGATGCGCGTCGCCATCGCCGGAGCCGGAGCGGTCGGCCGCTCGATCGCCCGCGAGCTGATCACCAACGGCCACCAGGTCCTGCTCATCGACAAGGAGCCGGCCTCCATCAAGCCCGACCGGGTCCCGGACGCGGAGTGGCTGCTCGCCGACTCCTGCGAGCTCTCCTCCCTGGAAGAGGCGCGGCTGCAGGACTGCGACGTCGTCATCGCCGCCACCGGCGACGACAAGGCCAACCTGGTCACCTCGCTGTTGGCCAAGACCGAGTTCGGCGTCCCGCGCACGGTCGCCCGGGTGAACCACCCCAACAACGAGTGGCTGTTCACCGAGGCCTGGGGCGTGGACGTCAACGTCTCCACGCCGCGGATCATGTCGGCCCTGGTCGAGGAGGCGGTCACCGTCGGCGACCTCGTCCGTCTCTTCACCTTCCGCAAGGGCAACGCCAACCTGGTCGAGATGACGCTGCCGACGGACTCCCCCTTCGTCGGCAAGCCGTCGGGCCTGGTGCCGTTCCCGGAGAACTGCGCGCTGGTGACGATCCTGCGCGACGGCCAGGTCTACGTCCCCGACCCCGATCAGCCGATCGAGTCCGGCGACGAGCTGCTCTTCGTGGTGCCGGCCGACGTCGAGGAGGAGCTGCAGCACCTGCTCGCTCCCAGCGAGCACGCCTGAGCCGCTACTCCCCCTCGTGGTGGTGGGCCAGGTCGGGCTCGGGCTCACCTGCGCTCAGCGGAGTCGCGTTGCGGCTGAGCAGCCAGACCATCGCGGCGAGCGCCGCGATCTGGAGAGGCCAGCCCATGGTCAGCTTGGCCGCCCCCAGCACCGCGACGGCCGACTCCGGCGACCACCAGTCGTTGCGCCCGGCCAGGTAGACCGGGCCCTGCACCGCCACCCGCACCAGGCAGGGCAGCGCCAGCAGCCAGGTCAGCCGGCTGCACAACCGGACCACGTTGCGGTCCTCGTGCCAGGCGGTCGGGTCACCGGCGACGCTGCCGACCAGGAAGCCGACGATCGGCCACCGGATCAGGACGGTGAAGACCATCACCACGGCGTAGCCGAGGTTGTAGAGGATGCCGGGCAGGAAGTAGGCCAGGGCCGCGTCGTTCTCGTCGCCGCCTCCCCGGGCGGCACGCCAGGCGAAGAGGGCGCCGATGCCGATCCCGACCAGCGAGTTGAGGACGAACTGCGGCGTGGAGCGCTGCACCAGCCGGGCCACCAGCAGCAGCCCGGCGCAGCCGAGGCTGACCCCGATCGCCAGCCGGAGGTCGTGCAGGGTGAGGAAGAGCACGGTGAAGGCGATCGTCGGCACCGCCGCCTCGAGCATCCCGCGGACGCCACCGAGCGCGGCGGCGAGCTGCTTGCGGACGATCTGCTCGACCGTGTGGGTGGTCGTCATCACTGGGGCCGGATCTCGTAGCGGGGGTTGTACATCACCCGGCTGGTGTCGTGCACGCCGATGCGCCCCTCCACCCGGAGCTTGCGCCCCGGAGCGATGCCGCCGATCCGGCGCCGCCCCAACCAGATCAGGAAGATCGATCCGGTGCCGTCGTAGAGCTCCGCCTCGAGCGCGGGCACACCACCTCGGGGGCGTAGCGTCACCGTGCGCAGCGTGCCCTGCACCTGCACCCGCTCGCGGTCGGCGGCGTCCTCGATGTGCACCAGGCCGGCGCGACGGATGTCGAGGCGCAGCTCGCGCGCCTCGTCGCCCTCCTGGCTGGCCCAGCGGCTCAGCAGGGCGCGCAGACCGCCCTCACCGCCGCGCGGCGAGGCGCGGTCGGGACGGCTCTTGTGGTGCGGCACAGCGGACAGCGTAGGCGGCGAGAGGTGCACGTGTGGGCTGCTAGTCGACCCTGGTCGCCTCGGGTGGCAGCCGCAGTGGCAGCGGGGCACCCGGTGGCATCGCCTCCCGACCCCGTCGTACGACGGTGCGCCGGACGGTGTCCTCCCACCCGTGTGCCACCGCGTCGTCCAGAGCCGGCTCCCCCATCAGCGTCGCCCGGAGCAGCCAGCGCGGCCCCTGGTGCGCCATCACCCGGCTCGACTGCGTCGCGGTCCCGCCTTCGGGCAACGGCACCGGGACCATGCAGCGCAGCTCCGGCCCGAACGACCCCTCGGCCTCGGTGGCGGTGCCGCCCAGCCGCGCGGTCTCGGCCGCGATCTGCGGAAGCAGCTCGGCCCAGGCGTCCTCCCCGCGCGCGGCGGCGAACGCGCGCAGCTCCAGCGCCCCCTGCTCGGTGACCAGGACGGCCGCCATCACGGTGCCGCTCTGCTCGTCGACCTGGAGGCGGATCTCCATGTCCTCGGCCGGGGCCACCAGCAGGCTGCCGAGGTCGACGTAGTCGCCCTCCTCGACGTCGGCCTCGCTCTCGTCCCACGGGCCCTCGGCCGGCGCGGCCGCCTCGTCGCCGTCGTCGGGGTCCGGGTCGTCCTGCTCGGGACCGACCGGCTCCTCGACGCCCGGCTCCTCGAGGTCTTCCGCGACCTCCCGACGCCCGGGTCCGCGGGACTTCTTGCCGAACCTCACTGTCTCGCCCCTTCAGTCGTCTGGCCGCCGGACCGGGAGCCGCTGCCGTGCTCGTCGGTGCTCCCGAAGCCGCCCGTGGAACCGTAGCCGCCGTCTCCACGCACGGTGCCCGGCAGGGCGTCGGTCACCACGAACCGCGCGGTCTCGAAGCGCTGCACCACCAGCTGGGCGATCCGGTCCCCCCGGTGGACGGTGAAAGCGGTGTGCGGGTCGGTGTTGACCAGGCACACCTTGATCTCGCCGCGGTAGCCGGCATCGATGGTGCCGGGTGCGTTCACGATCGAGATCCCGTGCCGGGCGGCCAAGCCGGAGCGGGGGTGCACCAGGCCGACGTACCCCTCCGGCAGCGCCAGGGCGACCCCGGTCGGCACCAGCGCGCGCTCGCCGGGACCCAGCTCGACGTCGGTCGCCGAGTGCAGGTCGGCGCCGGCGTCGCCGGTGTGGGCGTAGGACGGCAGCGGAAGGTCCGGGTCGAGCCGCTGCACCTGGATCTCCACCATGACGCGGACCCTACCCACGGTCCCCGCAGCCAGGGCCCGGCGGCCCGGGCGCCCGCAACCGGTCCCCTGGCGCGGTCGGGAGGCGGGAGGTGTGAGGATTTGCCCGTGCCCACGCCGACCTACTCCGAGCGGCTGCACGCACCGCTGCGGTGGTGGGTGCAGTCCACGATGCTGCTGGCCACCCTGTGGCTGGCCTTCGTGGTCGCGACCCCGGCCTGGGTCGCGTGGGCGGCGAGCGGCGCCCTGCTCGCCCTGACCTACGGGCTGCTGGCCTGGTGGGGCAGCGCGCGGGTGACGGTGCACGCCGGTGAGCTGCAGGCCGGACGGGCCAGGATCTCGGTGGAGCTGCTCGGCGACCCGCGGATCCTCGACGTGCAACAGACCCGGCGGGTGCTGGGGGTCGAGGCGGACGCGCGCGCCTTCCTGCTCACCCGTCCCTGGCTCAAACGGGCGGTCCAGGTGCCCGTGCTGGACCCGGCCGATCCCACGCCGTACTGGCTGGTGGCGACGCGGCACCCCGGCGAGCTGGCCCACGCGCTCGGCGTCAGCCGCACGGAGGGTTCCCGCTAGGGTCGGGGGGTACGACGTCCGTGGGTCTGCCGCGACCGGGCGGGACCCCGAGCCACGTCGCACCACACGCCCACCAGCACGAGAGGGACCCCATGGCGAAGAAGAAGGACAAGTCCAAGGACAGCTCCAAGGTCTGGACGGTCTTCTCACTGGTCTCGGCCGTGCTTGCGGCCACCGCCGCCCGCAAGGCGCTGAGCACCTCCTGGAAGGCCGCCACGGGCAAGAACCCGCCGGCCAACCCGGCCGACCCGGACGTCGACTTCCGCGAGGCGGTCCTCTGGGCGACGGTCAGCGGCACCGCGATCGGCGTGGCCAGGATGCTCGCCGGGCGCAAGGCCGCCGCCTACTACCAGAAGTCCACCGGTCACCTTCCGCCCGGACTCCAGAAGGACGACGACGACAGCGGGAGCCAGGGGGTCTGAGCGCGGCGGCGCGCAGGTCTCAGGCGCAGTCGCGGCAGATCAGCTTCGCCTCGTCGGCCAGCTGGCTGCGGTGGTGCACCAGGAAACAGCTCATGCAGGTGAACTCGTCGGTCTGCTTGGGCTTGACCTCGACGGCCAGCTCCTCGTGCGACAGGTCGGCGCCGGGCAGCTCGAAGGACTCGGCTGCTTCGGCCTCGTCCTCGTCGACCTTCCCGGAGTTCTTGTCGTGCCGGCGGGCCTTGAGCTCTTCGAGGCTGTCCTCGCTCTGCTCTTCCTCGGTCTTGCGTGGTGCGTCGTAGTCGGTCGCCATTCCCCTGCTCTCCTGCTCCCAACACTGGTCCTGTGCCCCCGCCGCGTCGGCGCAAAGTGTGCACCACCGGGCAAGTTTTCGCACACCCGGGGCACGGGTTGTCGATCCCGGGCCGCGGCGCCCGGACGGTCGGTGCGCATGCTGAACGTAGGAGGGGCCGCCGTTGTTCCCGGCAGTCCCCGACGAGGTGTCGAGGACTGCCCCAGGGGCGGGTCGAGAGCGGTCAGGCCAGGGCCGGGCCGGCGAAGCCGCACTCCTCCACCAGGGTCGCGAAGGCCGGCCACAGCGACGGCGGGGCGCACACGATGAGGTCGTTGCCGCGCTCGGTGGGCCACAGCTCGAAGCGGGCGCCGGCCTCGCGGGCGACCAGCGAGGCCGCAGCGTGGTCCCAGATGTGCGCGCCCTCCTCGACGTACGCGTCGGCCGCCCCGGCGGCGACCGCGCAGATGTCCAGCGCGCACGAGCCCAGCCGACGGGCGTCGCGCACCTGCGGCAGCATCCGCGCCACCGCCTCGCCCTGGTGCGCGCGCAGTCGGGCGTCGTAGCCGAACCCGGTCGCGACCAGGGCGGTCGCCAGGTCGTGGGGCTCCCCGCAGTGCAGTCGAGTGCGGTTGCACCACGCGCCGGCACCACGCGCAGCGGCGTACTCGGCACCGAGGCCGGGACTGCTCACGACGCCGGCGAGCACCTCCTCCGCGTCGGCCGTGCTCGCCACGGCGATCGAGACCGCCCAGTGCGGCAGTCCGTAGAGGAAGTTCACCGTCCCGTCGATCGGGTCCACGATCCAGCGCAGCCCGGAGCTGCCCGGAGCGTCCTCGCCCTCCTCGCCCACCAGGGCGTCATCCGGCCTGGCGCGGCGCAGCCGATCGCGGATCAGCGCCTCGACCCGGTGGTCGGCCTCGGTGACCACGTCCACGGGGCTGGACTTGGTGCGCGCCACCTCGACTCCCTCGTCGTGCAGCCGCCGGGCGAGCTCGGCGGCCTCGCGCGCGACGTCGCGGGCCAGGAGGAGCAGCTCGTCGGGGTCCGGGACCGTCACTCGGCCGCACCGCACAACGCTGGTCGCTGACCTCGCGGGTTGGGGCAGCACCCCGCCGGGCAGACGTCCCAGGCGGCCTCCGAGGCCAGGGCCGCCCGCGCCGGCGCCTCGCCGCGCTCCACCGCTGCGCGCTCCAGCAGCAGGTCGCGGACCATGGCCACGAAGCGGGGGTCGACGCCCGCCGTCGCGGCGCGGACCATCGGCATCCCCAGCTCCGCCGCCGTCGCCGCCGCCTCGGTGTCGAGGTCGTAGATGACCTCCATGTGGTCGGAGACGAAGCCGATCGGCACCACGACCGCCCCGGGCACGTCCCGTTCGTGGAGGGTGCGCAGGTGGTCGTTGACGTCGGGCTCGAGCCACGGCACCTGCGGAGGCCCGGAACGCGAGCAGTAGACCAGCTCGGCCGGGTAGCGGTGGCCGGTCTCCTCCCGCACCCGTTCGACGACCTCCGCCACGACCACGCGGTGCTGGGCCACGTAGGCCCGGCCGCGCGGCCCGCTGGAGGCGTTCATCGAGAGCGGGATCGAGTGGGTGACGAACACCAGGTGCCCGCCGTGCCGCGCCTGGTCGGGGAGCTCCGCGAGCGCGGCCAGGGTGGCGTCCACCATCGGCTCCACGAAGCCGGGGTGGTTGAAGTACTGGCGCAGCCGGTCCAGCCGCGGGGCACCGATCACCTGTGCGGCGGCATCGGCGAGGTTCTCGCGGTACTGGCGGCACCCGCTGTAGGAGGAGTAGGCGCTGGTGAGCAGGACCGCGGCCCGCTGCACCCCGTCGTCGCGCATCCGCTCCAGGGCGTCGGCGAGGAACGGGTCCCAGTTCCGGTTGCCCCAGTAGACCGGCAGGTCGAGACCCGCGGCCTTGAAGTCGCTGCTGATCGCGGCGACCAGCTCGCGGTTCTGGTCGTTGATCGGGCTGCGCCCGCCGAAGAGCTGGTAGTGCTCGCCGACCTCCACCAGCCGGGCGTCGGGGATGTTCTTGCCACGGGTGACGTTGCGCAGGAACGGGAGGACGTCCTCCGGCTTCTCCGGTCCCCCGAAGGAGACGAGCAGGAACGCGTCGTACGGGCGGGCGTCGGCCTCCTCGGAGGGATACCGCTCGGAGCGGGGGTGCGCCCGGGCCGGATCGAGAGCCATGTCCCACAGCCTAGGGTGGCGGCCGATGCTCGCCACCTATCGTCGGGTGCTCTCCCGCCCCGGCGCCCTCGCCTTCTCCGCCACCGGACTGGTGGCGCGGCTGCCCATCGCGATGATGACCCTGGGCATCGTGCTGCTGGTCAGCACGCTGACCGGCTCCTACGCCGTGGCCGGGCAGGTCTCGGCGGCCTACGTCGTGGGCAACGCGGTGTTCGCGATCCCGCACGGACGGCTCGCCGACCGGTTCGGCCAGGGCCGCGTCCTGTACGCCGACGCGGTGGCGTTCGGGCTGACCACCGCGCTGATGATCGTGGCGATCCGCGACGACTGGGCGTTCCCGTGGCCGCACCTGTGGGCGGCGCTGTCCGGCGCCACCATCTCGCAGATCGGCACGCTGGTCCGTGCGCGCTGGGCGCACCTGCTCGAGCTCGACGCCGAGCGGCACACCGCCTTCGCCCTCGAGGGTGTGCTCGACGAGGTCGTGTTCGTGACCGGGCCCGCGCTGGTCACCTTCCTCTCCACGCTCGTCGCCCCGGAGGCGGGGCTGGTGGCGGCGTTGCTGCTCGGCAGCGGCGGTGCGGTCGTGCTGGCCGGGCAGCGGGCGACCGAACCGCCCGCGCACCCGCCGTCGACCGGGACTCGCCCCGCGATGCCCTGGCGCATGCTGGTCCCGCTGGCCTGCGGGGCGGTGGCCTTCGGCGCGCTCTTCGGCGGGCTGGAAGTCTCCACGGTGGCGGTGGCCGAGCAGGCCGGTCACCGGCCGTTCTCCGGGGTGATGCTCGCCGCGTTCGCCCTGGGCAGCGGCATCGCCGGGGCGGCCGCGGGCGCGTTCACCTGGCGGCGTACCCCCGTGCAACGCGCACGGATCGGGATGTGGCTGCTGGCGGCGGGCGCCCTCCTCCCGCCGCTTCTCGGCGCCCGCCTGGCGCTGGTGACCACGGCGCTGTTCGTCACCGGGCTGGCGCTCGCCCCGACGCTGATCGCCCTGTTCGCGACCATCGAGGCGGCCACCCCGCGCTCGCGGCTGAACGAGGCGATGGGTTTCGTGCAGACCGGGATCGGAGCCGGCATCGCCCCCGGTGCGTGGCTGGCCGGGGTCCTGGCCGACGAGGTGAGCGGCTCCGCGTCGTACTGGGTGGGCGCCGTCGCGGCCCTCCTGGCCGCCCTGGCCGGCCTCGCGGTGCCGGAGGTCAGCTCCGGTCACCGCGGTTCCACCGGAATGCCCTCCGCACCACCGAGCGCCGTCTAGCCTCGCCCAATGACCACGTGGACCAACTGGGCGGGGCTGTACTCCGCGGAGCCGGCGGAGGTGGTCTCCCCCCACGACCCCGACGACGTGGCCGCCGCCGTGCGCTCGGCGCGCGAACGCGGCCTCCGCGTCAAGATGCCCGGCACCGGCCATTCCTTCACCGACGTCGCGCTGACCGACGGGGTGCTGCTGCGACCCGACGGGCTACGCGGGATCGTCGGCGTCGACCGGGAGGCGATGACGGTCACCGCCCTGGCCGGCACCCCGCTGCACGAGCTCAACGCCGGCCTCGAACGGCTCGGGCTCTCGCTGCACAACATGGGCGACATCGCCGAGCAGACCATCGCGGGCGCGACGTCGACCGGCACCCACGGCACCGGTGGCGTGGCGGCCTCGCTCAGCGCCCAGCTCGCCGGCCTCGAGCTGGTCACCGGCGACGGAACGCTGCTGACCGCGACCGCGGAGGACAACCCCGACGTGCTCGCGGTCGCCCGGGTCGGTCTGGGCGCCCTGGGGGTGCTCACCACCCTCACGTTCCGGGTGGAGCCGATGTTCACCCTCGAGGCGCACGAGCGACCGGCTCGCTGGGACGAGGCGCTGGCGGAGTTCGACCGCAACGTCGCCGAGAACCACCACTACGAGATGTACTGGTTCCCGCACACCGACAAGCTGCTCACCAAGGCCAACAACCGCACCCTGGACGACCCCGAGCCGCTCTCCCGGCTCCGGCACTGGCTCGACGACGAGTTCTTGTCCAACACCGCCTTCGGCTGGCTGAACCGGGTCGGCAACCGGGCGCCCGGGCTGATCCCGCGGATCAACTCGATCTCCGCGTCCGGGCTCAGCGAGCGGCGCTACTCCGACGTGCCGCACCGGGTCTTCACCTCCCCGCGCTCGGTGCGCTTCCGCGAGATGGAGTACGCCGTCCCGCGGGAGGCCGGTCTCCAGGCGCTCCGCGAGGTCCGGGAGCTCGTCGAGCGCAGCAGGTGGAGGATCAGCTTCCCCGTCGAGGTCCGGGTGGCCCCGGCCGACGACATTCCGCTGTCGGCCGCCTCCGGTCGCGACACGACGTACCTGGCCTTCCACACCAACGCCCGGACCGACCACACGGCGTACTTCGCCGGGGTCGAGGAGGTGCTCCGCGCCCACGACGGACGACCGCACTGGGGCAAGCTGCACACCCGCACCGCCGCCGACCTCGCCCCGGCGTACCCACGCTGGGGCGAGCTCCAGATGCTGCGCGATCGCCTCGACCCGGACCGGATCTTCACCAACGCCTACCTCGAGCGGGTGCTCGGCTGAAGTAGGCTCGGGAAATCGCAGGTGTGAGCGAAGGAGCGTCGATGCAGGACCTCACTCCGGTGGGGCTGAGCGAGGACGGCTCCCGGCTGATCCTCCTCAGTGCCTCGGGCGAGGAGTTCAGCGTCGTCGCCGATGCCAGACTGCGTGCCGCCCTGCGCGGAAACCCCACCGAGCACGGGGCACGAGCCCCGTCGGCCCGCCCGTTGGAGAGACAGATGGAAAGCGCCCTGCGACCCCGCGACATCCAGGCACGCATCCGCGCCGGAGAGTCACCCGAGGACGTGGCCGCGGCCGCCGGCACCAGCGTGGACGCGATCATGGGCTTCGCCACCCCGGTGCTGGCCGAGCGCGCGCACGTCGCACAGACCGCGCTGAAGTCCTCCGTCCGTCGCTCCGGCGACTCCACGGCCGGCGCCCGGACCCTGGGCCTGGCCGCCGAGACCTACTTCGCCGAGCACGGCCTGCACGACGAGGACGTCGAGTGGGACGCCTGGCGACGACCCGACGGACGGTGGGCGCTGGTCGCGGAGTACGCCGTGGGCGGTGCGCCGCGGCGCGCCGAGTTCACCCATGACGTCCCCGGCCGGTACGTGCTGGCCGAGAACGAAGACGCCCGCCGGCTGACCGGCCAGCTGCCCGAGGCCGGCCCGCCGGCCGCGGCCCCGGCGACGCCGCGCCGTCTCTCCGCGGTGCCGGCCAAGGACGAGCTGCCGCTGGGCGACGACGCACTGGAGCTGGTCCGCGAGCGCGAGGCCGAGCAGCGCCGCGAGCAGGGGCCGGCCTTCGAAGCCACCCCCGAGCCCCTCGCCGCCGAGCCGGCCGCACGCGAGGCTCCGACGAGCCCGGACAGCGAGGACACCGCGGCCGTCGGGCCGCCGGCGGACGAGCCGCTCTTCGAGGAGCCCGCGGAGGCGCCCGAGCCGGACCCGGCGCGCGCGGACGACGAGGCGCCGGCGCAGCGTCCCGAGGAGCCGCCGGCGAAGCCGGGACGGTCCGCGAGCCGCAAGAAGGGCCGCTCGTCGGTCCCTACCTGGGACGAGATCATGTTCGGCGGCGGCCAGAACGACTGATCGCCGCGCACCGGACTGTCTCGCGGTGTGACCGGCAACCCGTAGCCAGCGGACGGGTCGACCGGTTGAATGAGCACTGCTGTCATCCTCGACCTGCGAGAGCGGTGCTTCCATGGCCTACTTCGTGACCGGGGCGACCGGGTTCATCGGCCGCTACCTCGTCCAGGAGCTCGTCGACAACCGCGAGGGCGAGATCTTCGTGCTCTGCCGCGAGGGCTCGCTGCCCCGGATGGAGTCCCTCGTCCGGCAGTGGGGCTCACCGCGGGTGACCCCCGTCGTGGGCGACCTGGGCGAGCCCGACCTCGGCGTGGACCCCGCGTGGATCGAGGAGCACCGCGGGGACATCGACCACTTCTTCCACCTCGCGGCGATCTACGACATGACCGCCTCGGATGAGATGAACGAGCAGATGAACGTCGGGGGCACCCGCAACGCCATCGCGCTCGCCGGCAAGCTGGAGGCCGGGCACTTCCACCAGGTCTCCTCCGTGGCCGCCTCCGGTGACTACCAGGGCGTCTTCGACGAGAGCATGTTCGACGAGGGGCAGCGCCTGCCGTCGTCGTACCACCGGACCAAGTTCGAGTCCGAGAAGATCGTGCGCGAGGAGTGCCCGGTCCCCTGGCGGGTCTACCGCCCGGCCATCGTGGTCGGTCACTCCGAGACCGGCGCGATGGACAAGATCGACGGTCCCTACTACTTCTTCCCGCTCTTCAAGCTGATGCGGGACACCATCCCCAGCTGGATGCCCCTGGTCGGGGTCGACCTCGGCGACACCAACGTGGTGCCGGTCGACTACGTCACCAAGGCGATGGAGCACATCGCCCACCAGCCGGGCCTGGACGGCCAGGGCTTCCACCTGGTCAACCCCGAGCCGATCAGCACCGTGGACCTGGTCAACACCTTCGCCGCGGCGGCGAAGGCCCCGCAGTTCGCCGTACCCGTGGACCGCTCGGTGACCTCGCGGCTGCCCACCGCCTTCCTGCCCCCCGCCTTCAAGCCGGCGCGGCTGCTCAGCACCGCGCTGCACCTGCCCGGCGTGCAGACGGTGCTGCAGCAGACTCTCGGGCGGGTCGGCATCCCGCCGGAGGTGCTCGAGCACGTCTCGTTCCCGTCCATCTACGCCTCGCGCGCCACCGAGAAGGCGCTCGCCGGCTCCGGCATCTCGGTGCCGGACCTGGAGTCCTACGCCTCCACCCTGTGGGGCTTCTGGGAGGACTTCCTCGACGACTCCATCACCCGTGACGAGGAGACCGTCCGGGCGCTGACGAACAAGACCGTGGTGATCACCGGCGCCTCCTCGGGCATCGGGCAGGTGACCGCCGTGCAGGCCGCGAAGGCGGGCGCGGTCCCGATCCTCGTCGCGCGGGGCAAGGACAAGCTCGAGCAGACCAGGCAGCTCATCGAGGGCCTGGGCGGCACTGCGTACGCCTACCCCTGCGACCTCTCCGACCTGCAGGCCATCGATGCCCTGACCAAGCAGCTGGGCGAGGACTTCGACCACATCGACTTCGTGGTCAACAACGCCGGGCGCTCGATCCGACGCTCACTGAAGCTCAGCGAGGACCGGTTCCACGACTTCGAGCGCACCATGCAGCTGAACTACTTCGGCGCGATCCGGCTGGTGATCGGCCTGCTGCCGAAGATGCGCCAGCAGAAGTCCGGCCACGTGGTGAACATCTCCTCCATCGGCGTGCTCACCAACCCGCCGCGGTTCTCGGCGTACGTCGCCTCCAAGGCCGCGCTCGACGCCTGGAGCAACGTGGTCTCCAGCGAGCTGGTCGGCGACGGGGTCTCCTTCACCAGCATCCACATGCCGCTGGTGCGCACTCCGATGATCGCGCCGACCAAGATCTACGACCGGTTCCCGACGATCAGCCCGGCCCAGGCGGCGCACAAGGTGATCACCGCGATGGTCGACCGACCTCACGAGATCAACACCGTCACCGGCCAGCTCGGCGCCCTCGCCCACACCCTGGCCCCGAAGTCGGCGTTCCGGGTGCTGCACCTGGCCTACCAGGTCTTCCCCGACTCAGCGGCCGCGAAGGGCAGCGGCTCCGGCGGCACCGACACCGCTGCGTCGGTCTCCCCCGGCCGCGGTGAGAGCGAGCAGATGATGCTGGCCCGCGTGCTCAAGGGCGTCCACTGGTAATTCCCGCCGAGGCGTCGCAGATGTGCGTCCCGGGGTCGCCGAGGCGTCGCAGATGTGCGTCCCGGGGTCGCCGAGGCGTCGCAGATGTGCGTCCCGGGGTCGCCGAGGCGTCCCAGATGTGCGTCACGGAGCCGCCGAGGCGTCGCAGATGTGCGCCTCAGCGCCCGGTCGCGACCGGCCGTGAGGCGTCGGTGACCCACTCGCTCCACGACCCGGGGTAGAGCGCCGCCCGGATCCCGGCCACCTCCATGGCAAGGACGTCGTGTGCGGCGGTGACCCCGGAGCCGCAGTACGCCGCGACCCGCTGGCCACGGGCGTCGGCATAGACCCTGCGGAGGCTCGCCGCATCGAGGAAGGTGCCGTCAGGGGCGAGGTTGGCGCCGGTGGGGACGTTCACCGCGCCGGGGATGTGCCCCGCGACCGGATCGACCGGCTCCTGCTCGCCGCGGAACCGCTCCGGGTCGCGGGCGTCCACGAGCACGTCCTGGATCAGCACCTCGTCGGCCTCGATGACCGGCAGCTGCCCCGGCCGTGCGGTGAAGTCGCCGCCCGCCGGCTCGGGTCGCCCCTCCTCGACCCGAAGGGCCGCCGCCCGCCAGGCCGACCAGCCGCCGTCGAGCACGCGGACGTCTCGGTGCCCCGTCCAGCGGAGCAGCCACCAGGCCCGGGCGGCTGCGCGACCGGCCCAGTCGTCGTACACCACGACCGGTAGGTCGTCGCGTACCCCGGCTGCGCGCATCGCCTCCTCGAAGACCCCCAGGTCCGGCAGGGGGTGGCGGCCACGGGGTCCCGGAGGCCCGGCCAGAGCGCTCGGCAGGTCGACGTACGCCGCTCCCGGCACGTGCCCCTTCCTGAACTCCTCCTCGCCAGGTGGGCCGCCGAGCCGCCAGCGCACGTCGAGGACCACGACCGGCCGGGACGCACTGGCCGAACGCCCGGGGAGCCGGTCGGCCAGCTCGGCGACGCCGATCAGCGGGCTCCGGTCACGGTTGGGCTGCATGGCATGATCCTCTGCGATGGCTGAGCTGCAGTTCTTCACCGGGACGATGGATTCCGGCAAGAGCACCCTCGCGCTGCAGACCAACCACAACCACGCGGCACGCGGACGGGTCGGACGGATCTTCACCACCCACGACCGCGCCGGCTCCGCCACCATCTCCTCGCGGCTCGGGCTGGTGCACCAGGCGCAGGAGGTGGACGAGCACTTCGACTTCTGGCGCTACGTCGTCGACGAGCTCACCCACGGTTCCCGGATCGACTACCTGATCTGCGACGAGGCGCAGTTCTACTCGCCGGCGCAGGTCGACCAGCTCGCCAAGATCGTCGACGAGCTGCAGATCGACGTGTTCGCGTTCGGCATCCTCACCGACTTCCGCACCTCGCTGTTCGAGGGCTCCAGACGACTGGTCGAGCTGGCCGACCGGATGCACGTGCTGCAGGTGGAGGCGTTGTGCTGGTGCGGTCGCCGGGCGACCCACCAGGCGCGGTGCATCGACGGCGAGATGGTCACCGAGGGCGAGGTGATCGTGGTCGGGGACGTCGAGGCCGACGACGCCGCCCCGGAGGTGACCTACGAGGTGCTCTGCCGGGCCCATCACCGGCGCCGGATGACCTCGGCCCGCGCCCGGGCGATCTCGCTGGTCGCCGAGCCGCTCCCCTTCGCCTGACTCGCCGACCGGGCAGTCCGGTACGCCTTTGGCGCGCCGACCGGGCGTTGCAGGCCCGCGGGTGGGCGACTTTCTCGGCCTCCCGCCGCGCACAGATGCCCGGTCGGCGTACTCGCAGCGCGCACGACCGCCCGGTCACCGTCGTACGTGCGTGCAGAACTGCCCGGTCAGCGCATTTCAAGCGTGCAGAACTGCCCGGTCGGCGATCTTCAGCAGACCAGCAGGGGGATGTGCATCTCCGGGGCGGTCAGCGAGCCGTGGAGGCCCACCAGGGTCATCTCGTAGGCGAAGTCGCGCGAGCTCATCAGCGCCCACGAACCCCGCGCGGCGACGACGACGTCCCCCAGCCGCAGCCGCACCCGGGGACCGACCGGGCCGAACCATCCGCGCTCGATCGCCTCGTCGCGGGTCAGGACCAGGGCCCGCTCGCCCAGCAGCTCCGCCCAGGTGTCGCGCACGGCAGTCACCGCCCCGCTGCGGCAGTAGACGTGGCGGAACCGGGCCTCGCCGCCCAGCAGCTCGACCCCCTCGCGCAGGGCGGGGTGCTCGTCGACGTCGACCCGCCTGTCCGGGGCGGAATCGACCATCCCGTGGTCGGCGGTGATGACCAGCCGGACCTCGGGAGGCAGCGCCTCCCGCAGCTCCTGCACGTCCTCGTCGATGTCTCGCAGCTGGGCGCGCCACTGCTCGGAGTCGACCCCTGCCCGGTGGCCGTGCCAGTCCAGCGCCCCGTCGTAGACGTAGGTCATCGAGGGGCGCTCCCGGGCGGCGGCCACCGCCCCGGTCACCCGCTCCTCGATGTCGTCTGCGCCGACGAACCGGGCGCCGCGCTGGCCCGCGCGGGTCAGCCCGGACTGCTCGAAGTCACGCTTGCTCACCACCGTGGTGTGGACGCCCGCCTGCTCCAGCAGCGTGAACATCGTGGGCTCGGGCTGCCAGGCCAGCGGATCGACCCGCTTGTCCCAGAACAGGGCGTTCAGCAGCCGGCCGGTGTCGGGGTTGCGCGAGGTGAAGCCGACGATCCCGTGCCCGCCGGGCGGGAGACCGGTCCCGAGCGAGGTCAAGGACGTGGCGGTGGTGGAGGGGACCCCGCAGGTCATCGCCGGGTCGGCGCTGAGCATCGAGTGGAGGTACGGCGCCTCCCGCGGGTGCTCGCGCAGCAGGTGGTGGCCGAGCCCGTCGACCAGCAGCACGACGTACGCCGGAGCGGGCTCGAGCGGAAGAGCCGGCTCGCCCACCTCGACCCCGAGGGCCGAGGCCACCGACGGAAGCACGTCCGCGAGCGTGGTCCCCGGACCGGCCGGCGAGGTGTAGCTCGGTTCGACGAGCTCGTCCGGCAGCGGACGGAGGACGGTCACCGGGTGCGCGCGGAGAGGTTCTCGGCGAACTCCAGCAACGCGTCCACCGCGTCCTGGCCGTCCGCCGCCGAACTCATCCGCAGCGAGAAGTCGTCGGAGGCCAGCACCCCGGTGTAGCCGTGGTCGGCCTCGCACTCGGGGTCGGAGCAACCGGCCGGCTCGAGATCGATGCGGTTGACCCCGCCCCACCCGATGGTGAGCACCGCCTCGGTCGGCTTCGGCACCTCGGCACCGGAGACGCTCGCGGGGTTGGCGACCATCCGGTTGACCACCACCGAGCGCACCTCGGAGAGCCGGATCGCCTCGGTGGAGGTGGAGGTGTAGGGCTCGGGGAGCAGGTCGTCAGGGGCGTGCTCGTCGGTGTGGCAGAGGATCAACCGGCTCTCGGTGAGCATCACGACGGTGATGTGCCGGCGCACCTCGTCGCGGTCGATGGTCGGCTCGTGGTGCACCAGGAACGCCGAGACGTCCTCACCGGCGACAGCGGCACGCACGCCGGCGGCCACCACCTGGGGGTAGTAGCCGGTCTTCTCGATCGCCACGACGAGGTCGTCGAGACGGTCCCTGGAGCCGAGCGGACGCATGCGGCCAGTCTGTCACGCCCCGGAGGCAGCCGGGACAGCGTGCTCAGCCGGGCAGGGTGTCCCCGACCGGCACGGTGAGCCGGCGCACGAACCAGTCCGACCGCGGGTCGGCGACCGGCTCGACGCGACCGACGGCGTGCAGCACCAGCGCGCCCTGGACCGTCGCGTGCACCAGCTGGAGGTCGATCCGACACAGCTGTGGCAGGTCGATCTTGAGCTGGGCCACCCGGCGGATCAGCGCCTCCACGGCGGGCACGTCGACCGCGTCGCTGCCGCGGTAGCCGAAGAGCAGTGGAGCGGCCTTGATCGACCGGACCATCTCGGCCGCGTCCAGCGGGGAGATCGGTGGGATCCGGTAGGCCCGGTCTCCCACCAGGTCGGTGAGGGCACCGGAGACGCTGAAGGAGACCGCCGGTCCGAACAGGGGGTCCTCCAGCCCGCCGATCGCCACCGGGACCCCCGGGGACGCGGTGCGCTGGACGACGTACTCCGGGTCGTCGATCTCGCTGATGATCCCGGCCAGCGAGGTCCAGGCGTCGCGCATCTCCTCGGCCTTGTCGATGTTGCGCCACACGTGGGCCATGTCCGGCCGCTGCCGCAGCCGCTCGGCGGTCGCCTTGAGCACCACGTCCCAGCCCAGCTGCTCACCTGCGGCGACGGCCTCCTCGACACTCTGGACGGGGATCCGTTCCCACAGGTCGATGCCGTAGTGGCCGAGCAGGGTGCGCAGCTCCTCGGCGGTGAGGTCGCGGCCCTCCCCGGAGTCGAGCAGGATCTCGTTGACCTGACGGATCGCGGCGTCCATGTCGATGCCGCCGAGCACGCCGATGCTCTCGTCGTGCCGCTTGAGCCAGGCGGCGTACTCCGCGACCCGGGCCAGGGCGCGCACCGCCGCCTCGACCGCGGGGTACGACGGCACCGAACCGCGTCCTGCGGTGTGACCGGCGAGGTCGGGCACCCGCAGCAGCTCGGGGACGCCCTCACGCCCCAAGAAGGTGGAGACCAGCGGCTTGTCGGACTGCTCCCCCACGCTCGCGAGGACGTCGGCGACCTCCTCGCCGCCCTGGTCGAGGGGCGGGATGTAGACCGCGACCACCGCGTCGACGTCGTCGTGGTCGATGGCGGCGTCCAGCGCCTCCTCGAAGTCCTCGGCGGTGGCGTCCGCGCCGAGGGAGGTGGCGGAGGTCACGGTGAGCCCGCTCGCCGCGGCGGCGTCCACCGCCAGCAGACCGAGCGCGTCGGAGTTGCCCACGATGGCGACGCGGTCGCCGCGCGGCGTCGGCTGGTGGGCGAGCAGCTGCGCCACGTCGAACATCTCGTCGAGCGCGTCGACCTGGATCACCCCGGCCTGCCGGAACATCGCGTCCACCGCAGCCGGCGGCGCCGCGATCTGACGTACGGCGTGACCCATCGGCACGCCCTGTGTCGTACGTCCGGAGCGGACCGCGATGATCGGCTTGGTCCGCGAGACCCGCCGCGCGATCCGCGAGAACTTGCGCGGGTTACCGATCGACTCCAGGTAGAGCAGGATCACCTCGGTGGAGTCGTCCTCCTCCCAGTACTGCAGGAGGTCGTTGCCGGAGACGTCGGCGCGGTTGCCGGCGCTGACGAACGTCGACAGGCCCAGGCCACGTCCCCGCACCTTCTCCAGGATCGCCGACCCCAGCGCGCCGGACTGGCAGAAGAACCCGGCCCGGCCACGCGGCGGCATCACCCGGGCCAGCGAGGCGTTCATGGAGACCGCGGAGGCGGTGTTGATCACGCCCAGGCAGTTCGGGCCGATCAGCCGGAGCCCGTAGGACCGGGCTAGACCGACCAGCTTGCGTTGCCGGGACCGACCCTCGTCGCCGGTCTCGGCGAACCCGCTGGAGACCACGATCAGGCCGTGCACGCCCTTGGCCGCGCAGTCGAGGACGACGTCCTGCACCTTGTCGGCGGGCACCGCCACCATCGCCACCTCGACCTCGTCGGGGATGTCGCTGACCGTCGGGTACGCCGGCATCCCGGCCACGGCGTCGGCCGCCGGGTTGACCACGTAGATCTTCCCGGCGTAGTCGCCGAGCACCAGGTTGCGCACCAGCGTGGCACCGACGGTGTCGCTGCGGCGGGAGGCGCCGATCACCGCGACGCTGCGGGCGTTGAGGAACGCCGAGATGGACGCTGCCTCGGAGCGGTGCTCGCGGGCAGCGAGCACACCGAGGGAGGTCTCGGTCGGGTCGATGTCGAACTCGAGGTGCATCACGCCCTCGTCCCAGCCACCGGTGACCGCGTAGCCCTGCTCGCGGAAGACCTGCAGCATCGCCCGGTTCTGCGGGAGCACCTCGGCGACGAACCGGTGCACCCCGCACTCGCGCCCCGCCTGGGCGAGGTGCTCCAGGAGCAGCTGGCCGATGCCACGGCCCTGGTGGCGGTCCTGGACGAGGAAGGCCACCTCGGCACGGGTCTCCGGCTCGTGCTCGATGACGTCGTAGCGGCCGACCGCGATGATCTTCCCCGCGACGGTCATCACGAAGGCGACCCGGTCGTGGTGGTCGACGTGGGTGAACCGCTCGACGTCACGCTCGGACAGCGTCGGCATCGGCGCGAAGAACCGGAAGTACTTCGACTCCGCCGAGACCCCGGCGTAAAAGTCGACGAGTCCCTCGGCGTCCTCGGGGCTGATCGGACGCAGGTGCGCCGTGCGGCCGTCGCGCAGGAGCACGTCGGCCTCCCAGTGGGCGGGATAGCCGGGTCGGGCCTCGGCGGGCGTGCTCACGGCCGAAATCTACCTGTCGCCCCACGACACGCGTCCGGGCCGACGAAGGGTTGTCGGCGCAGGTTGCGAGAATCCGGGCATGGCCCGCCGCAGCACCACCCCAACTCCCGAGGACTTCGAGGAGAACATCGTCGACACCAACGTCGGCGACGAGATGCGCACCAGCTTCCTCGAGTACGCCTACTCGGTCATCTACTCCCGGGCCCTCCCCGACGCCCGCGACGGCCTGAAGCCGGTGCAACGGCGCATCCTCTACGCGATGCACGACATGGGGCTGCGCCCCGAGCGCGGCCACGTGAAGTCCTCCCGCGTGGTCGGCGAGGTGATGGGCCGCTTCCATCCCCACGGCGACAGCGCGATCTACGACGCACTGGTCCGGATGGCCCAGCCCTGGTCGATGCGGCTCCCGACCGTCGACGGCCATGGCAACTTCGGTTCTCCGGACGACCCCCCGGCGGCCATGAGGTACTGCCTCACCGGCGACACCCGGGTGCGCCTGGTCGACGGCGGCTCGGTGCGCATCGACTCGCTGGCTGCCCTCGAGCCCGACTCCGAGTGCGACATCGACATCGAGGTCATGGACAAGGACGGCAAGCCCGTCCGCGCCACGAAGTTCTTCCACTCCGGCCGCCATCCGGTCAAGAAGCTGACCACCCGGAGCGGGCACTCCCTCCGCGGCAGCCACAACCACCCGGTGCTGTGCCTGGTCCCGGTCGCCGGCGTGCCGATGTTCCAGTGGCTCCGCCTCGACGAGATCACCACGGGGACAGTCGTCTGCCTGGCCCGGAACGCGTGGACGACCGCGATCCCGATGGCCCACGAGATGATGCTCGGGACCCTCCTGGGGGCCTGGGTCTCCGAGGGGTTCGCGTCGGAGAACCGCGCCGGTTTCAACAACACCGACTCCGATTACTTCGACCACGTCCTGAAGGCCTACGACGACCTGGTCGGCGGGCGTCGCTACGTCTCCAGCCGCACCCTGCGACGGTCGGGCAAGCAGATCCGTGAGCTCGACGTGCAGGATCTCTCCGCCTTCCGCGCGAGTCCGCTCGCCGAGATGATCGGCCGCAAGGCCGCCGACAAGCCGCTCCCGGAGCAGGTCTGGCGCGGCACGCCGGGTCTCAAGCGCGCCTTCCTGATGGCGCTGTTCGAGGGAGACGGGTCGGTGTGCATGGCCAACGACCGCTCGGTCGGCATCCAGTACTCCACCCGCAGCGAGGAGCTGGCCACCGCCGTCCAGGAGCTGCTCGTGGAGTTCGGGGTGCACAGCAAGCTGGTCACCTACCGGAAGGGGGAGCTCAAGCTCGTCATCTCCGGGCTGCACAACGTCCGGGCCTTCCACGACCGCGTCGGGTTCCTCACCGCGAAGCGGCGCAAGCTCGAGACGTGGCTGCGGACGATGCCGGCGTACACCCACAGGCTGTCCCGCGACCACGTCCCCTACGTCGCGGACTACGTCCGGTCCTCCTGCGGACCAGGACGCGGCACGGGCAAGAGCTGGTTGCTGCAGCACAACTTCGACCGGATCGAGCGCTGGCAGAACGACCGCAGCCTGCTGGTGACGAAGTTCAAGGACCCCGAGGTGCTGGCCGTGATCGCGCCGATCATGGACTCCGGCTACCGCTTCGTCGAGGTCGAGACAGTCGAGGACCAGCCGGCCGAGCCGGTGTACTCCATCCGCGTGGACAGCGACGACCACTCGTTCCTGGCCGGCGGGTTCGTCAACCACAACACCGAGTGCCGGATGGCGCCCGCGGCGACGGCGATGACCGGCAGCATCGACGAGGACACCGTCGACTTCCGGGCCAACTACGACAGCCGCGAGATGGAGCCCGGGGTGCTGCCGGCAGCGATCCCGCACCTGGTGGTCAACGGCGCCTCCGGCATCGCGGTCGGGATGGCGACCAACATCGCGCCGCACAACCTGGTCGAGGTGGTGCAGGCGCTGCGGCACCTGGTCAAGCACCCGGGGGCCGACCTGGACACGCTGATGCGGTTCGTGCCCGGCCCGGACCTGCCCACCGGCGGCAAGATCATCGGCCTGGACGGCATCCGCGACGCCTACGAGGGCGGCCGCGGCAGCTTCCGGATGCGGGCGACCGCGCGGATCGAGTCGGTCACCGCCCGGCGCAAGGGCATCGTGGTCACCGAGCTGCCCTACGGCGTGGGCACCGAACGGGTGATCGAGAAGATCAAGCAGCTGGTGCAGTCCAAGAAGCTGCAGGGCATCAGCGACGTCAAGGACCTCACCGACCGGCAGAAGGGCCTGCGGCTGGTCATCGAGGTCAAGAACGGCTTCCACCCCGAGGCCATCCTCGAGCAGCTCTTCAAGAGCACCCCGATGGAGGAGTCGTTCGCGATCAACGCGGTGGCCCTCGTCGACGGACAACCCCGCACCCTGGGGCTGAAGGACATGCTCGAGGTCTTCCTGGCTCACAGGTACGACGTCGTCCGGCGGCGGTCGGCGTACCGCCGCGGCAAGGCCGCCGACCGCCTGCACCTCGTCGAGGGCCTGCTGATCGCCATCCTGGACATCGACGAGGTGATCCAGCTGATCCGCTCCAGTGACAACGCCGAGATGGCGCGGGAGCGGCTGATGACGGTCTTCGACCTCACCGAGACCCAGGCCAACTACATCCTGGACATGCCGCTGCGCCGGCTGACCAGGTTCAGCAAGCTGGAGCTGGAGAAGGAGGGCGAGGAGCTCCGCCGCACCATCGAGGAGCTCGACGAGATCCTCGCCGACGACAACCGGCTGCGGGGCGTGGTCTCCGAGGAGCTGGCCGAGGTCGCCAAGACCTACGGCACCCCGCGCCGCACCGTGCTGCTGGAGTCCTCGGGCCAGACCACCAAGGTCACCGCGACCCCCTTGGAGGTCGCCGACGACCCGTGCTTGGTGTTCCTCTCCTCCTCCGGCCTGCTCGCGCGCACCACCTCCCTCGACCCGCCGGGCGACCAGGGAGGTCGCAGTCGGCACGACGTCGTGGTCAGCGCGGTCCGGGCCTCCGCCCGTGGCGAGGTCGGGGTGGTGACCTCGGCCGGCCGCGTGCTCAAGCTGGGTGTCCTGGACCTGCCCACGCTGCCCAGCACCGCCCAGCACCCCAACCTGCAGGGCGGCGCCCCGGTGGGCGAGTTCGTCACCCTCGAGGGCGAGCGCGCGTTGTGCCTGACCACCCTGGAGGCCGACTCCCCCGGCCTCGCCCTCGGGACCAGGCAGGGCGTGGTCAAGCGGGTGCGTCCCGAACACCTCACCAGCCGGGAGGAGTGGGCGGTGATCACCCTGCAGGACGGTGACGAGGTCGTCGGCGCCACCGAGCTCCAGACCGGCGAGGAGGCGTTGTGCTTCGTCACCAGCGACGCCCAGCTCCTGCACTTCTCCGCCGCGCAGGTGCGCGCGCAGGGCCGCTCGGGCGGCGGCGTGGCCGGCATCAAGCTCGGGCGCCAGGCACGGGTGGTGTCCTTCACCACCCTCGACCCCGCCTCCTCGGTGCTGGTCTCCGTGGCCGGCTCGGCCGCTGCCCTGCCGGGCACCGAGGCCGGGACGGTCAAGGTGACGCCGTTCGGCGAGTATCCCGCCAAGGGCCGCGCGACCAGCGGCGTGCGCTGCCACCGGTTCCTCAAGGGCGAGGACGCGCTGGTCTTCGCCTGGGCCGGCGCCGCCCCCGCCTTTGCGGCGGCGGCGAGCGGGGCGCCGGTCGACCTGCCGGACCCGGTGGGCCGCCGGGACGGCTCCGGCGTGCCGGGCAGCCAGCCGATCGCCGCCTGCGCCGGGCCGGTCTCGGCGACACTGCCCGCCCCCGCATGAGTCCCCGCACGAGACGGTCATGACCACCGCGGCCGACGGGAGCGCCCGGCGCGCGGATCCCGTCGGTCGGGTGCTGCTGGGCCTGGCGGCCCTCGCGGTCGCGTTCTCGGCCGCCGACACCTACGTCGTGGTGCTGGCGCTGCCGGACATGATGGCCGGCGCCGGCCTCTCGGTGGAGCAGCTGCAGCGGGCGGCGCCGATCCTGTCGGGGTTCATGCTGGGCTACGTCGCCGCCCTGCCCCTGGTGGGTCGCATCGTCGACGTCCGCGGCCGGATCCCGGTGCTGGTCGGCTCGCTGGTCGTCTTCTCCCTCGGGTCGCTGGTCACCGCCTCGGCGTACGACCTGAGCTCGATGGTGACCGGGCGCGTCCTGCAGGGGATCGGTGGCGGTGGCCTCCTGCCCGCGACGCTCGCGCTCGTCGGCGCGATGTACCCACCACAGCAGCGCGGCATCCCGCTCGGGATCGTCGGCGCGGTGCAGGAGCTCGGCAACGTCGTCGGGCCGTTGTACGGCGCGATCGTCTTGTCCTTCGGTTCTTGGCGGGACATCTTCTGGATCAACCTCGCCGCTGCGCTCGTGCTGGCCGCCGTGATCCGGGTGGCCGGGCGGGGACGGGAGCCGGCGCGCCTGCGCTCCGACGTCGTCGGCGCCGTCCTGGCGGCGGGTGCGCTGGCCGTGCTGGTCCTGCTCCTGCGGCGGCCCGAGGCCCTGGTGGAGGACGTGGTGCTCGGCGCCCCGTTCGTGCCGGTGGCCGGGGACTCACGCTGGCTGTCCCCGCTCGCCGCAGCCGGGCTGGTGCTGCTGCTCCTGCTGGTGTGGCGCTGCCTGGCCGCGGCACGTCCTCTCCTAGACCTGCGGGCGTGGGCGGAAGTGGGGCGCGCCGTGGACGCGCTCGGCGCCCTGCTGCTGACCGCGGCGCTGGCCGGGGTGATCCTGGCCTTCTCGACCGCCGACCCCCAGGTGCAGGTCTTCGCGCCGGAGGGGCCGTGGCTGCTCGCCGGCAGCGCCGTCGCCGGAGCGGGGTTCTGGTGGCGCAACCGGTCGGTGTCCACCCCGCTGGTGCCGGCCGGCGCGGTCGCGCAGACCCCGGCCTGGGGAGCCATGCTGGTGAGCTTCTTCGTGGGTGCCGCGCTCATCGCCGCCCTGGTCGACATCCCGATCTTCGCCCGGATCACCATCTACGGCGACTCCCAGGTCTCCGCCGCCTTCGTGCTGGTCCGCTTCCTGGTCGGCTTGCCGACCGGTGCCTTCGTCGGCGGCTGGCTGACCAAGCACCTGCCCCCGGGCGTGGTGACCGCCGTCGGCATGGTCGTCGCCGGTGCCGGCTTCGTGCTGATGTCGCGCTGGGGTCTGGAGGCGCTGCGCGGCCCGCTGGCGACCGTCGCCCTGCTGCTGGGCGGCTCGGGGATCGGCCTGGCGATGGCACCGGTCAACGCGGCCCTCCTCTCCGCCACGGAAGCAGGCGTGCACGGGGTGGCCAGCGGACTGCTGATCGTGGCCCGGACCACCGGGAAGCTGGTGGGGATCAGCGTGCTCACCACGTTGGGACTCCGGCGCTACTACGCCGCCGAGCGTGCGCTCCCCTCGCCGACACAGGTGTGCTCCGGCGGACGCACGCGTTGCCCGGAGTTCACCACGATGCTTCGGGAGACCGGCCTGGTGCAGCTGCACACGATCTTCCTGGGGGCCGCGGTGTGCTGCGTGCTCGCCGGTCTGTGCGCGCTGGTGGTCTTCCGACACGCCCACACCCGTCAGGTGCGCACCGGCTGGGGCACCGGCGCGGTCTGACCGTGCCCGGCTCGCTCGTGCGGTGTGTCCGACATGGCAGGCTGACGCCATGCTCTGCTCGACTTCCCCCCTGCTTCCCCGTCGCCTCGTGGCACTGGCCGCGCTGCTGTGCACCGCCCTGTTCCTCACCGGCTGCGGCGGGTCTGACTCCCAGGCGAAGGAGAAGTCGCCGGCACAGGTGATGCAGGAGGCGAAGAAGCGCTTCGACGACGCCAGCAGCGTGCACATCGACCTGGTCACCGCCGCCACCCCCAACTCCGGCAACGGCGTCCTCGGAGCCAACGGCACCGTCACCCACGCCCCCGCCTTCGAGGGCGACGTCAAAGTCGTGCTCAGCGGACTGACCGCGACCGTCCCGATCACGGCGGTCGATGACAAGGTCTACGCCAAGCTGCCCATGCAGACGAAGTTCTCGGTCATCGACCCCGCCGAGTACGGCGCACCCGACCCCTCCGACTTCGCCGACCCCGACCGCGGGCTGTCCGCGCTGATCGGCAAGCTCCAGGGACTGAAGAAGGGCAAGAAGACCCGCAACGGCGACCAGATCCTCACCAGCTACACCGGCACCCTGCCGGGCCGCGCGGTCAAGGCGATCATCCCCAGCGCCGACGAGGCGGGCAGCTACCGCACCACCATCGGCGTCGACGGCAAGGGCTACGCCCGCACGGTCAGCGTCACCGGCACCTTCTTCAGCGGCAACGACGACGTCACCTACGACGTGACCTTCAGCAAGTACGACGGTGACGTCACCGTCGTGCCACCCAAGGGCTGAGCCGCTGCCGATGGAGGACCGTGCCGCCCGGGCCCCGCGACTGCTGCTCGGGCTTGCCGCGGTGGCGGTGATGTTCGCCGCCGCCGACACCTATGTGGTGGTGCTGTCCCTGCCGGAGATGATGGGCGCGGTCGGCCTCAGCGTCGACGAGCTGCAGCGGGCAGCCCCCATCGTCAGCGGCTTCCTCCTCGGGTACGTGGCGATGCTGCCGCTGATCGGGCGGATCGCGGACCTGCGCGGCCGGCTGCCGGTGCTGGTCGGCGCCCTCGTGGTCTTCGCCTTCGGCTCGCTGGTCACCGCCGCGGCGTACGACCTGGGCAGCCTGGTGGCCGGCCGATTCCTGCAGGGGGTCGGGGGCGGCGGCCTGGTGCCGGTCACACTCGCGCTCGTCGCCGACCTCTACCCCGCCGAGCGACGCGGTGTGCCCCTCGGCGTCGTGGGGGCCGTGCAGGAGCTCGGCAGCGTCCTCGGCCCGCTGTACGGCGCCGCGGTGCTCGCCTTCGGCTCCTGGCGCGACATCTTCTGGATCAACCTGGCGGTCGGGCTGGTGCTCGCCGCTGCGATGACCGGGCTGCCGCGTCGCTTCCGGCACATCCCCCGGGTGGACGCCGTCGGCCTGCTGCTCCTCGCCCTGGCCGTCGGGGGGCTCCTGCTGGTGATGCGACAGCCAGACTTCCTGGTGACGTCGGTGTCGCTGGGCGGCCCGTTCGTGCCCTTCGCGGCGGGCGGCTCGGTGTGGTTCTCCCCGCTGGGGGTCGCGACCGCGGTGCTCTGGGGCGCGTTCCTCGCCTGGACGTGGTGGACACCGCGGCCGCTGGTGGACCTGCGGTCCTGGGTGGCGGCGGGGCGGGCCGCCGACCTGGTGGGGGCGGGGCTGCTCGCGGTCGCCCTGGGCGGGATCATCCTGGCGTTCGCGACCGCCGACCCCGAGGTCCAGGTCTTCTCCCCCGCCGGGCCCTGGTACCTCACCGCCGCAGCCGTCGCAGCCGTGCTGTTCGTCCTGCACAACCGTCGCGCCGCCGCGCCTCTGGTGCCACCTGCCGCGCTGAGCCGGCGGCCCGCCTGGGGGGCGCTGCTGGTCAGCTTCTTCGTGGGCTCGGCGCTGATCGCCGCGCTGGTCGACATCCCGATCTTCGCCCGGCTCACTGTCGCCGACGGCGACCAGCTCCAGGCGGCGCTGGTGCTCGTCGAGCTGCTGGTCGCGCTCCCGGTCGGGGCCCTTGCCGGCGGGGTGCTGAGTCGGCACCTGCCCGCGGGCATCGTGGCGGCCGGCGGGATGCTGCTCGCCACGGTGGGCTTCTGGACGATGGGGCACTGGGGAGCGCACTCGCTGGAGCACCTGTCGGCCTCCGTCGTCCTGGCGATGACCGGCTTCGGCTTCGGCCTGGCGCTCGCTCCGGTCAACGCCGCGCTGCTGGCCACGACACCGGAAGCGGTGCACGGCGTGGCCAGCGCCCTGCTGGTGGTGGCCCGGATGGTCGGGATGCTCGTCGGCATCTCGGCCCTGACCACGATCGGGCTCCGCCGCTACTACACGGTCGAGGCCGGCATCCCCTCGCCCAACGCCGTGTGCGGCGGGACCACGACCCGGTGCGCGGAGTACACCCGGCTGATCGAGCAGGCCGGCCTCGAGCAGCTGCAGACGATCTTCCTGGGCGCCGCGGTCTGCGCCCTGATCGCCGGGGTCCTCGCGTTCGTCCTCTTCGTCGGCGCACCCACCACTTCCCGGACCGGGGGCGGGGCGACAGTCGGTGTTCGCTAGGTTCGTTCCCGTGAGCCACGAGTTCGACGACCTGCTGGAGGCGAACCGCGAGTTCGCCCGCCATTTCGACCTGGCCGGTTTCGACGGCGTCGCCCATGCCGGCGTCGCCCTGGTGACCTGCATGGACTCGCGGATCGATCCGCTGGGCATGCTGGGGCTCAAGCCCGGGGACGCCAAGATCTTTCGCAATCCCGGCGGCCGGGTGACGCCTCAGGCTCTCGAGGCCCTGGTGCTCGGCGTGCACCTGCTCCAGGTCAACCGGATCCTCGTCATCCCGCACACGCGGTGCGCGATGGCCTCCTCGACGCTGGAGGACGTACGCCGCAAGGTCGGTGAGTCGGCCGGCCAGGACGTGTCCTGGCAGACCTTCGGGATGGTCGAGGACCAGCAGGCGGCCCTACGCGACGACGTGCACAAGGTCAGGGCGCACCCCCTCATCCCGGACTCGGTCGCCGTGGGCGGCTTCCGCTACGACGTGGACACCGGCCTGCTCGAACAGCTCACCTGAGCAGATTCGTCTCCAAGGCGTCAGCGCCCGGGTGCGACCAGGCCGGACTCGTAGGCCAGCACGACGACCTGCACCCGGTCGCGCAGCCCGAGCTTGCCGAGGATCCGGTTCACGTGGGTCTTCACCGTGGCCTCGCTGAGGACGAGCTCCTCGGCGATCTCCGCGTTGGAGAGCCCCCGGGCGATCAACATCGCGACGTCGCGCTCCCGCGCCGAGAGTGCGACCATCGCCTCCGGCTGCACCGGACGGGCGGACGAGTGCCGCTCGACGTACCCCGCCACGATGCGGCGCAGCACCGCAGGCGCGTAGAGCTCCTCGCCCCGTGCCGCGACCCGCACCGCCTCGCACAACTGGGCCGCGCGGACGTCCTTCAGCAGGAACCCGGAGGCACCGGCACGCAGGGCGGCGTAGAGGTTCTCGTCGGTGTCGTAGGTCGTCAGCACCAGTACCCGCGGCGGATCCGGCTCCTGGAGCATCCGCCGGGTGCCGGCGAGTCCGTCCAGGTGCGGCATCCGGATGTCCATCAGGGCCACGTCGGGACGCGTACGCCGCGCTGCCACGGCGGCTTCGGCACCGTCTCCGGCCTCCGCCACCACCTCGATGTCGTCCTCACGGTCGAGGATCGAGCGGAAGCCGTCGCGCAACAGGCTCTGGTCGTCGGCGATCAGGACTCGGATCACGAACCGACCGCCACCCGCGCAGGCAGCGGCACGGTGCAGGACAGCCGGTACACGCCGGCACGCTCACCGGCCTCGATGGTCCCGCCGAGCTGCGTCAGCCGCTCCCCCAGGCCCCGAAGCCCGCGTCCAGGCTGCGCCTGCGGGTGTGAACGCCCGGCGACCCCGTTGCAGACCGCGACGGAGAGGTTGCCGTCCCTCCGGGCCAGGGCGACGCGGGCCCCGCGACCATCGCCGTGCTTGAGGGCGTTGGTGAGTCCCTCCTGGACGATCCGGTAGACCGCGAGGTCGGCGCCGTGGCCCCAGTCGCCGGACATCTCTTCCGCGCTCAGCTCCACCGGGAACTCGGGAGTCGACAGCCGGTCGACCAGCGCCGCGACGCCGGCCAGGCCGGTCGAGGTCGGCCCCTGCCCCTCGGAGCCGAGGATCCCCAGCAGGGTCCGCAGCTCCAGCAGCGCCTCCCGGGCCACCTCCTCGCTCGCACGGAGCCGAGCCGCGAGCCGCTCCCCGTGCTCGCCGTGCTCGAGATCCTGCTGAGCGGCGACCGCCTGGACCACGAGCACGGTCAGCCCGTGCGCCACGGCGTCGTGCAGCTCGCGGGTCATCCGCGCGCGTTCCTCCTGCACGGCGGCCTGCGCCGCCTCGGCCCGGGCGCGTTCGGCGTGCTGCAGCCGATCAGCATTCCGGGCGGCCGTCCGGGCCGACCGGGCGATGAGCGCACCGCAGACCCAGACCCCACCCATGATCGCGGCCGACATCGCGAAGTCACCGGCACCGCCGCCGTACCGGTCCAGCCACGCACCCTCGACCCCCACCGCGAGCGCGCCGAGCAGCCCGGTGACAGCTGCGGGTCGGGGCAGCGAGCCGGACACGCCGACAGCGAAGAGGAGGGCGAGGAAGGTGGTGGACAGCGAGGCCGGCACGAGCTGGATCAGCGCCGCGAAGGACAGGAAGGAAACGACGACCGCGGGCAGGGGCACCCGCCGACGGAGCAGCAGCGCCGTCGGAGCCAGCACCATCAGTACGACGACCGCCACCCCGACCTCGTCCGGACGAGCAGCTCCGAGCTCGACCAGCTGGCCGAGAACCAGCGCGCCGAGCACGACGTCGACGACGGTTCCCGGGGAGAGCCGGCTGGCCAGGCGTGGGTGCACAGCCCGCACGCTAGACCTGCGGAGGGGGTCGCGCATCGATCTCAGGTTGTACTCCCCGACAGTGGATCAACCCCAGGTTGGCTGTCCCGCGGCATCCGGCGCGGCGAGGTTGGAGTCCCACACGAGGAGGACCCCATGAAGAAGTCGACCCTGATCGGTCCGCTGGCAGCAGTCGTGCTGCTGGGCGGCCTGTTCGAGAACAACATCGAGACCTCGAAGCCCGACGCCGCGATCCACGACTGGCTCGTGAGCACCGGCAACGGCACCTGGCTGGCACACACGACCGCCTTGGCCGTCGCAGGAGTCCTGCTCATCGCCTTCGCGCAGGTGCTGCGTGTCCGGCTGACGGGCGGCGGCGCTCAGCAGGACGAGACGGCGCGCGGTCTGGCCCGGGCCGTCGCAGCGCTCGGCACCACGATCGGCACCATGGTGCTCGTCGGAGCGGGCCTGTTCGGCGCGGTGCCGATCGGACGCCTCTTCGAGGGCGCGCCCGACCCCGACCCGTCGGTGTACCGCTACCTGATGGCGGCCTCCGCCAGCGTCTTCGTCATCTTCCTCTCGCTGCCGGCGGCCACGCTGGCCGCGAGCGCCTCCCTGCTCGGCCTGCGCCTCGGCACGATGCCGCGCTGGCTGGGGATCACCGGTCTGGTGCTCGCGGCGCTGATCCTGGTCTCGGCCTTCGTGGCCCCGCTGATGGTCTTCGGCCTGTGGCTGGTGGTCACCGGCGGTGCGCTGACCTTCGGTCCCCGGTCCGTCACCGCGGCCCAGCCGGCCCTGGCCTGACTGTCCACCCGGGGGTGCCGGCCCGCGATCGGGCCGGCACCCCCGGCGCGCCAGACTGTCGGCATGGACCTCGACGACGCGCGGGAATTCGTCCGCACCCATCACCGGGCCGTGCTGGCCACCCGGTCCAGCGGCGGCATCCAGCAGAGCCCCGTGCTGGTCGGGGTCGACGACCTGGGCCGGCTGATCGTCAGCAGCCGGGAGACGGCGTACAAGGTGAAGCATCTGCGCGCCGACCCGTGGACCCAGCTCTGCGTGATCCCCGACGGCTTCTTCGGCAGGTGGATCTACGTCGAGGGCCAGGCCGAGGTCGTCTCGCTGCCCGAGGCGATGGAGCCGCTGATGGACTACTACCGCGGCATCAGCGGCGAGGCCGACGACTGGGACGACTACCGCGCCGCCATGGAGCGCGAGCGACGGGTGCTGATCCGGGTCACCCCGGCCAAGGCGGGGCCCGACCGCCAGGGCTGAGACCGAGACCGCGAGCTGTCCGGTGGTCCGCTGCTGCGGACCGCAGATCCCTCGGCCGGCAGCGTTCACCCCGGGTGATCGCCGGTGATCGTCATCGTCGCCCCACGCGGGGCGCATTCGGTGACCACGGCCTGGACCGCCGCGACGTCGTCGGTCACGAGCGCCACGACGCGCGCCCCGTGGCAGAGCCTCAGCTGCATCTCACCGAAGATGTGCGTGCGTGCCCCCCGTCGCAGGTCGCCGAAGAAGTCCTCCTCGTGCGGCTCGCACTCGATGATCACGCGAAAGCGTTCCACTTCCCCCATGGGCTCCCCTCCCCCGACCGCCCCTGGGCGGGAGCGGCGCCTTCTCGCCTCGAAAGGCTTGGTCAGGACAACGCGGAGGCCCCCGACCAGGTCACTGGGAGATGCATCACGTCCTGGGCGGGACGTGACGGCCGAGGCCGGGCGAGCAGCAGACCCGGCGTGAGCCGGTCTCCCCGGCGCCCGCGGCTCAGGCGTCGATGGCGTCGGCGTCGACCTCGTAGGCGCCGGCGACGATGAAGTCCTTGCGCGGCGCGACCTCGGAGCCCATCAGCAGCTCGAAGACCTCGGCGGCCTCGGCGGCATCGTCGACGGTGAGCTTGCGCAGGGTGCGGTGGCGCGGGTCCATGGTGGTCTCGGCCAGCTGGTCGGCATCCATCTCGCCCAGACCCTTGTAGCGTTGCACCGGCTCCTTCCAGCGGATGTTCCGCTTGGCCAGCTCGGCGAGCTTTCGCTGCAGCTCCGGGTCGGAGTAGGTGTAGATGTACTTCTCCATCCCCTTCTTGGGGTTGGTCAGCTCGATGCGGTGCAGCGGTGGCACGGCGGTGAAGACGCGGCCCGCGGTCACCAGCTCGGGCATGTACTTGAAGAACAACGTCGCCAGCAGGCAGCGAATGTGGGCGCCGTCGGAGTCTGCGTCAGCCATGAAGATGATGCGCCCGTAGCGGGCCTGCTCGAGGTCGAAGGTGCGCCCTGAGCCCGCTCCGACGACCTGGATGATCGAGGCGCACTCGGCGTTCTTCAGCACGTCGGCCACGTTGGCCTTCTGCACGTTGAGGATCTTGCCGCGGATCGGCAGCAGCGCCTGGAACTCGGAGTTGCGGGCCAGCTTGGCGGTGCCGAGCGCAGAGTCGCCCTCGACGATGAACAGCTCGGAGCGGTCCACGTCGTTGGAGCGGCAGTCGGCGAGCTTGGCCGGCAGCGCCGAGGACTCCAGCGCGTTCTTGCGGCGCTGGGTCTCGCGGTGCTGCCGGGCGGCGATGCGGGTCTTGGAGGCGCCGTAGACCTTCTCCATGACCTGCTTGGCCTGCGCCTTCTCGACGCGCTTGGTCGAGGTGAGGAAACCCTTGAGCTCGGCGGCCACGACCTTGCGTACGACGGAGCGCGCGGCGGGCGTGCCGAGGATCTCCTTGGTCTGCCCCTCGAACTGCGGCTCCGGCAGCCGCACGGTCACCACGGCGGTGAGGCCCTCGAGGATGTCGTCCTTGACCACGTCGGCGTCACTGGCCCTGAGCACCCGCGACCCGCGCATCGCGTCGTTGAAGGTCTTGGTCAGCGCCGCCTCGAAGCCGACGACGTGCGTGCCGCCCTTGGGCGTGGCGATGACGTTGACGAAGGAGCGGATCTCGGTCTCGTACCCGGTCCCCCACCGCACCGCGACGTCCACCACGAGCTCACGCTCGACGTCCTGGGGCGTCATGTGCCCCTTGTCGTCCAGCATCGGCACGGTCTCCACGAAGGTGTCTGCGCCCTGGAGCCGGAGCACGGCGGTGACCGGCTCATCGGTGCTGAGGAACTCGCAGAACTCGCCGATGCCCCCGTCGTGGCGGAAGGACTCGGTGACCGGCTCCGCACCCCGCAGGTCGGTCAGCGCGAGCTCCAGGCCGGGGACGATGAAGGACGTCTGCCGGGCGCGGGTGACCAGCTCGTCCCAGGTGAACTTCGCGTCCCGGGTGAAGATCTTGCGGTCCGGCCAGAAGCGGACGCGGGTGCCGGTGACGCCCTTCTTGACGCGCTTGCCCTTGTGCAGTCCCGACTGCGGCTCGAACGGCGCGTCCGGTCCGGGCGCGGCGAAGACCCCGGGCACCCCGCGCTGAAACGACATCGCCTGGGTGGCCGGCGAGCGGTCCACCTCGACGTCCAGGCGCGCCGAGAGCGCGTTGACCACCGAGGAACCGACGCCGTGCAGACCACCGGTGGCGGTGTAGGAGCCGCCGCCGAACTTGCCCCCGGCGTGCAGCTTGGTGAAGACCACCTCGACCCCGGACAGGCCGGTCTTGGGCTCCTTGTCGACCGGGATGCCGCGGCCGTCGTCGTGCACCTCGGCGGAGCCGTCGGGGTGCAGCGTGACCTCGACGCGGGCGCAGTGGCCGGCCAGGGCCTCGTCGACGGCGTTGTCGATGATCTCCCACAGGCAGTGCATCAGCCCCCGGGTGTCGGTGGAGCCGATGTACATCCCCGGGCGCTTGCGCACCGCCTCCAGGCCCTCGAGGACCAGGAGGTGCTGGGCGTTGTAGGTGTTGTCGATGGCTGGTGACCTCTGCTGGGGAAGATCCGGTGCGGGCCGTCCGCGGGCCGTGCGCTGACGAATCTACAAAGCGGCACCCACAGCCGCGCAGGCGACTCGCCAGAGCGCGCCGGTCGGGCAGGGCTTGTCCGGTGTGCTCAACTGGGGTCCTGCCGAGGCCACCGGTCCGTGTGAGCGGCACCACGTCCGCACCAAGGGCTGGGAAACCCCGGCGGGGGAAGGTTTCCCCGTGTCAGGATGTTCAAGTCCTCGCCGGGGGGGAACCATCCCAAACACCCGGAGCACGAATGGACGACGAGGAGAGCGAGGGATCGTGACCACAGCGACAGCCCCCAGCGCCGCGCCGCTGACCGCGGTTGACCGGTGTGACCGCTGCGGTGCCCAGGCCTACCTTCGAGTGCACCTTCAAAGCGGCGGCGAGCTGTTGTTCTGCGCCCACCACGCCCGTGAGCACGGCGAGAAGCTCCGCGAGGTTGCCTCACACGTGCAGGACGAGACCAGCAAGCTGGTCGACAGCCCTGCTCCGGCGCCCGACGAGCACTGATTCACTCCACACACGCGTCACGAGGCCCCGGTCGTCGAGACCGGGGCCTCGTCGCTTCTCCAGCACCTGGCCGAGGACGGAGATGACCCTCACCGACGCGCTGGTGGGCCTCGCGATCGTCGTCGGCCTGGTCGGCATCGTGCTGCCCGTGCTCCCGGGGACGCTGCTGATCCTGGCCGCGGTCCTGGTCTGGGCCCTGGAGGTCTCCAGCGGCACGGGGTGGCTGGTGTTCGCGGTGGCCACCACGTTCCTGGCCACGGGCACCGTGGTGAAGTACGTCGTCCCGGGGCGGCGCCTGAGCACCCGCGGGGTGCCGACCAGCACCCTCCTCGCCGGTGGGCTGCTGGGCGCGGTCGGTTTCTTCGTGGTGCCGGTGGTCGGCCTGATCCTCGGGTTCGTGCTCGGCATCTACCTCGCCGAGCTCGCCCGCCTGGGAGCACGGGACGCCTGGCCGGCCACCAAGCACGCGCTCAAGGCGGTCGGCCTCTCCATGCTGATCGAGCTGTCCGCCGCACTGCTGGCCGGCGCCACGTGGGCCGTCGGCGTGGCGGTCACGTGATCGCCGTACTCCTCGCGCTGGGGTCGGCCCTCAGCTACGGCCTCTCGGACTTCCTCGGCGGCATCTTCGGCAAGCGGGCCACGCCGTGGAGCGTGGCGGCCGTGGCGGGGGCGGCCGGGGCGGCCGCTATGTCGGTCGTCGCCGCCGTCGAGGGCACCCCCGCCAACGGCCCGGCTCTCGCCTGGGGAGCGGTCGCCGGACTCGGCAACGGGTTCGGCACGGCGTTCCTCTACCGCGGCCTGGCGGCCGGCCGCATGGGCGTGGTCGCGCCGGTGAGCGGCGTGACGGCGGCCGTGCTCCCGGTGGCGGTGGGTGTGCTCTCCGGGGAGCGTCCGGCTCTCCTGGTCTGGGTGGGCGTGGCGCTGGCGCTACCGGCGATCTGGTTGGTGGCGCGCGAGCCGGCGGAGGCCCCGGCAACCGCCTCCGGCGTGACGGACGGCGTTCTCGCGGGGCTCGGGTTCGGCGCCCTGTTCGCGACCCTGGCCCAGGTCCCCGCCGGCGCGGGCTTCTGGCCGCTGGCGGTCAACCAGCTCGTCGGGGTCGCCACCGTGGCCCTGGTGGCCACGGCGCTGCGGGAGTCGTGGCTGCCCCGCGCCCGCGCCGCCTGGGGCGGGTCGGTCTCGGGCGTGCTCGCCGGCACCGCCACCCTGGGCTTCCTGGTCGCCACCCAGCACGGCCTGCTCACCGTCAGTGCCGTGCTGACCTCGCTCTACCCCGCAGGCACCGTGCTGCTGGCCGCGCTGGTGCTGCGCGAGCACGTCCACCGGACCCAGCTGGTCGGTCTCGGGCTGTGCGGCGTCACCGTGGTGTGCGTCGCCCTGGGTTGAGCCGGGCCCGACCCATTTACCTGCTCTCCGGGCGACTCGGCTAGACATTTCCGATTTGCGGCATTGCCTGGCCTAGTCCTCATCGCCTGCAGCGTGGAGAGGCCGACTTCCGACGGATTGTCACAGACCGGCAACGGATCACGTCGGCACGTGGCCGCGCCCCGCCGTGCGCGGCGCCGAAAGGACCAACTGGGCGGCCCAGTCGGGAGGAGTTTGGTGACTGACGTGACCTGACCGGGACGAATCGGTTGTTCTCTGTGCACTCGTTCCGCACCGATTGCACCTATTTTCACTCCAGAACACTTGCGTCACACCATTCCCGCGGAGGTCGACCATGGACGACGCGCTGCTGCACCACGTGATCATCCGGTGCCCGGAGAAGGCCGGGATGCTGGTCCACGAGCTGCGCGCCCGCGCCGGGCGGCACATCCACGGCAACGTGCGGCTGACCACGGTCGGCGCCGACCGGGTGATCGAGCTCACCGTCGACGACGTCGACCTGGTGCGACGGGCGGTCGACGACGCGGCACCCGAGGGCACCCGCGTCCAGGTCGACATCCCCACCCAGCGGGCCGCGGCCGCCCACCAGGACAGCGAGCCCGACCCGCAGCCCCCTGCGCCGGTCGCTCCCGACGAACCGTGAGGGCCGCCCGCGGTCCTGCGTAAGCACCGAAGGCGGCCCTCGGCGTCTTGCCGGCAGGCCACCGCCGGTCCTCTAGAGCCACGGTGGCCCCAAGACTCACCTCGGCTCTACCCGGTCGCGAAGCGCTCAGACCTGGGGGCAGACAACGCCCGATTTGCGACTATAGGGTGCGGGGCAGGGAGGGCCCGACACTGAGCGAAGTGGTCAGCCCGCCTGAGAGAGCCGGCCCCACCCCTTGCTCTGGGTAGGCGGGTGGGGCGGCTCTCGGCCAAGCCGGAGCTCGCTGCCCGATGCGCTCAGTCCAGGTAGTCGCGCAGGACCTGGGAGCGGCTGGGGTGCCGCAGCTTCGACATCGTCTTGGACTCGATCTGGCGGATCCGCTCCCGGGTCACGCCGTAGACCTTGCCGATCTCGTCGAGCGTCTTGGGCTGGCCGTCGGTGAGCCCGAACCGCATCGAGACCACGCCGGCCTCGCGCTCGGACAGGGTGTCCAGGACGGCGTGCAGCTGCTCCTGCAGCAGGGTGAACGAGACGGCGTCGGCGGGGACGATCGCCTCGGAGTCCTCGATCAGGTCGCCGAACTCGGAGTCGCCGTCCTCACCGAGGGGGGTGTGCAGTGAGATCGGCTCGCGACCGTACTTCTGGACCTCGATGACCTTCTCCGGGGTCATGTCGAGCTCCTTGGCGAGCTCCTCGGGGGTCGGCTCACGGCCCAGGTCCTGCAGCATCTGGCGCTGGACGCGGGCGAGCTTGTTGATCACCTCGACCATGTGCACCGGGATGCGGATGGTGCGCGCCTGGTCGGCCATCGCCCGGGTGATCGCCTGGCGGATCCACCAGGTGGCGTAGGTGGAGAACTTGTAGCCCTTGGTGTAGTCGAACTTCTCGACCGCACGGATCAGACCCAGGTTGCCCTCCTGGATCAGGTCGAGGAAGAGCATGCCGCGGCCGGTGTAGCGCTTGGCCAGCGAGACGACCAGGCGCAGGTTGGCCTCGAGCAGGTGGTTCTTCGCCCGTCGACCGTCCTCGGCGATCCACTCGAGCTCCTCGAGCGCCTTGGGCGTGATCTTGCCGCCCTTGGCGAGCTTCTCCTCGGCGAAGAGGCCGGCCTCGATCCGCTTGGCGAGCTCGACCTCCATCTCGGCGTTGAGCAGCGGCACCTTGCCGATCTGCTTGAGGTAGTCCTTGACCGGGTCGGCGGTGGCACCGGCCACCATGACCTGCTGCTCGGGCTCGTCGGTCTCGTCGGCGGCGGAGACGATGAAGGCGGCTTCCTTCTCGTCCTCCTTGATCGTCGGGTCGTTCGCGACGTCCTTCTCGAACTGCTCGTCGGGGACGTCGGCGAGGACCTTCTTGCCGTCGGGGCCGATGATCTCGGTCTCGGCCTGGATCTGCTCGGCGGTCTTGGTCGCGGCGGCCTTCTTGGTCGTCTTCGCCGCGGCCTTCTTGGCGGGCGCCTTGGCCTTCGCGCTCGTCGATGTGGCCGCTGACTTCTGGGTCGTCTTGCTTCCCGTGGACTTGCGGGCGGTGGTGGACGAGCTCGAGGACACGAACTACCTCTCAGTTACGGATCTGAGGAGCGAAATGTCTTGTGGGCGCGGCAGAGCCCGAGGTTGTCAACAGCCGCAGGGGACATTCTGACACGAGTGCCAAGCCGCCTCAGCGCCCGGCTCGCGCCTTCTGCTGCTTCTTGTGGTCCCGAACGCGCTGCAGGGACTGGGCATCCACGACATCGGCGACTGATCGATACCCCTCCCCCGCATAGTCACCCGCGGCCTTCTCCCAGCCGTCGGGACGTACGCCGAGCTGCTTGGCCAGCAGCGCCATGAAGATCCGGGTCTTCTGCTCACCGAAGCCCGGCAGTGCCCGCAGGCGCCCGAACAGGTCCTTGCCGTCCAGCGCCTCGGTCCAGATCCGGTCGGCGCGGCCGGCGTACTGGTCGTCGACGACCCGCGCGAGCGCCTGGATGCGCCCGGCCATCGAGCCGGGATAGCGGTGCACGGCCGGCGGCGTGGCGCACAGGGCCGCGAACTCCTCCTCGTCGGCGAGCGCAACCTCGTGCGGGTCGAGGGTGCCGAAGCGCTCGAGCACCGTCGCCGGCCCGGCGAACGCACGCTCCATCGGGAACTGTTGGTCGAGAAGCATGCCGACCAGCAGCGCGAACGGGTCCTCGGTCAGCACACGGTCGGCGGTCTCGTCACCGGTGATGCGGATGGCCATGACCCCATCCTCGTGGGCGCGGGCGCCCGCGTCTGCAGCGCCCAGCCCAGGAGTCACATCCCGAACCGCCACCACTCGGCCGGCTTGCCGAGCTGCCGAGCGGCCTTGCGCGCCTGGTAATAGGGGACGAAGCCGAGGCCGGCCAGCACCACGAGGACGAAACCACCACCGAGCACCGTCGAGAGAGGATCGGTCGCATCGCCGGACGCCACGCTGCCCACGACGCCCACCAGCATGAGGAGCGCGAGGGCGGCGAGCACCATCTCGTAGCCCACGCAGCGCCGCCGATGCGCCTGCAGACGGTCCCGGTCGAAGATCTGTCGATCGTCGCCGATCTCCTCGACCTCGCCCTGCGGGTCCAGCGCGATCGTGACCCGATAGGTCTTGTGCACTCCCCAGACCGCCCAGCCGGCGATGTAGAGCAGGGCCACCACGCCACCGGTGACGATGACCAGCATCACCGTCAGGAGCCAGTTGACCTTGGTCTTCGGCCGCTGGGGCCATTCTCCCCGGCTGCCGGCGCCCGCACGTGCGGGGCCCGTTGTCGGAGACCCGGGGTCCACTCCGCGGGTCGACGCCAGAGCCCGATGCCGCGCTGAAGCCTGTGGACGACCGCGCGGCGTTGTCGCCCGCGCCCGGCAGAGTCTCCCATGCCCTCCGCCCGGTTGCCGCAGCCCGAGCCGCCCGACCTCGGCGCCGAGGTGCGCCGCCTCGTCACCGGGGCCGGGACCCGTCGCAGCGTGTCGCGGCGGTGCCACGTCGGCACCCCCGGTGGCAAACGGCTCACCCTTCCCGAGCTGCCCGCGCTGCCCGGACCTGACGCCGCCCTGGCCCAGGACCTCGTCACCCGCGCGCTGGACGGTCTGAGCGACCCGGCGACGGCGTACGCGTGGCTGACGCGCTTCGGCCCGAGGACGCCCGACGACGGTGACCGGTTCTGGCACGCCGCGGCAGCGGGCGGCTTCGACCGGCACGGCCTCCGACTGCGGTCCTTCTGGGTGGTGCACCGCACCGGCTACGTCGAGCTGACCTGCGACTGAGGCCGCGGAGGTCGGGGACGGCAGCCGCTCAGCAGGGCCAGGAGTGCACGGGCGCGTTGGCGTGCATGTTCTCGCGGTACTCCAGCAGCGTGGTGCGCAGTGCCTCGGCGCGGTCCAGCCCCCGGTCCTCCGCGGCCTGCACGCGGCGCACGTACCACGCGGCGCCGTTGCAACGGTCGATGCAGCGCCGTTCGATGACCGTGAGGAGGCGGTCGCGCTCCGCGGCCTCGACCCCCCAACGGGACAGGCCCTCGTCAGCGAGCGGCAGCAGCTTGCGGACCACCAGCTCGGCGGCGTCGACCTCGCCCACCCGCGGCCAGTAGACCCGCGCGTCGATGCCGTGCTGTGCCGCGGTGTGGAAGTTCTCCTCCGCGGCCGAGAAGGACATCTGCGACCACAGCGGCCGGTCGTCCTCGGCCAGGGCACGCACCAGGCCGAAGTAGAACGCGGCGTTGGCGATCGTGTCGATCACGCTCGGGCCCGCCGCGAGCACGCGGTTCTCCACGCGCAGGTGCGGCAGACCGTCGACGACGTCGTAGACCGGTCGGTTCCAGCGGTAGATCGTGCCGTTGTGCAGCTTGAGCTCGGAGAGGGTCGGCGTACCGCCGCCCTCCAGCACCTCGAGGGGGTCTTCCTCGTCGGTGACCGGCAGCAACGCCGGGAAGTAGCGCACGTTCTCCTCGAAGAGGTCGAAGATCGAGGTGATCCAGCGCTCGCCGAACCACACCCGCGGCCGGACGCCCTGCTCCCTGAGCTCCTCGCTGCGGGTGTCGGTCGCCTGCTCGAACAGCGGGATCCGGGTCTCGGCCCAGAGATGCCGGCCGAGGAGGTACGGCGAGTTGGCCCCCACCGCCAGCTGGATGCCGCTGACCGCCTGGGAGGCGTTCCAGTAGGCCGCGAAATTCTCGGGGCTGACCTGGATGTGCAGCTGGGTGCTCGTGCAGGCGGCCTCGGGCATGATCGACTCCGAGGTGGTGCGCAGCCGTTCGGCTCCCTGGATGTCGATGACCAGGTCCTCTCCGCGGGCGGCGAGGATCTGGTCGCTGAGGAGCTTGTAGCGCGGGTTCGGGCTGATCTGCGCCGGCCCCAGGTGGCCCTCCTCCAGGGTGGGCAGGATGCCGATCATCACCATGTGGGCGTCGACCTCGCCGGCCTTCGCCTCCGCATGGTTGAGGCTGGCGCGCAGGTCGGCCTCGAAGCCCGCGACGCCCCGGATGTCGAGTCGCTGCGGGGGCACGTTGATCTCGAGGTTGAACTGGGCGAGCTCGGTCTGGAACGCCGGATCGGCGATCCGCTCCAGCGCCTGGGCGTTCTTCAGCGCCGGCCGCCCTTCGTCGTCGACGAGGTTGAACTCGATCTCCATCCCGGTCATCGGGTTCTCGACGTCGAACCTGGACTCCCGCAACATCCGGGCGAAGACGTCGAGGCAGCGTCGGACCTTCTCCCGGTGACGGGTGCGGTCCGCGCGGCTGAACTCCTGCTGGTCCACCTGGGCGCCCATGTGAGGAACGATAGGCGGCCACGCCGCCGAGGGGGATGGTCAGCCCGCGCGCAGCCGCCTCAGGCGTGCGGTGCCCCGGAACACCGGCAGCTGCGCGGGCGGGATCGGCTCCCAGGCGTGCGGGGGCACCGCCTGGGCGAGCAGCTCCCCCACGATGCCGGCCAGGGAGTAGTCCGGGTCCTGCGCGAGGCAGCGGTCCACCGCACACCATGCCAGGGCGCCGTGGCCCTGCTGCCAGGCGCTGAAGGCCAGCAGCGCCGCGGGCGCGGGAAGCAGGTCCTTCGGGGCACGGCGCACGAGGTCGCGCCACAGCTCGACGTGCTGCTCGGCGTTGTGGCGGCTGAGCTCGGACCAGGCCACGTCGCGCAGCTCGACCTGCGAGAGCAGCACCAACGTCCGGCCCGCGTCCGCGGGGTCCAGCGGCGCCCCGCGGTCGACGTGCCGACGGACCAGCGCCTGCAACCACCGCGCTTCCCCGACGAGCAGCTCGTCGCGCTGCTGCTTGCCGGCGCACCGCTGCACCCGCACCACCAGCCGGTCGGCGAAGGCACGTGCGGCCACCATCACCGCCCGCCGGTCTTCGGCGTCGCCGTCTTCGAGGGTGTCGGCCAGCGCCGCACGGTCGCGGTGGACGACGTGTCCCTCGAAGACCCGCTGCGCGGTGAACGGATGCGCCCGCAGGTCGTACCGCGTCCCGGCGTCACCCTCCTCCGGGACCGGGAACCACCGGTCCTCCTCCACCCGCAGCACGTCGACGACGACGAGGCCCTGCGCCAGCAGGCCGGCGACCAACAGCTGCGCCTGTGTCTCGGCTGCCGCCACGTCGTCGGTGTGCAGCAGCAGCGCCACCGACCTCACCTCGTTGCACACGGCTGAACCGACCAGGGTCTCGGCGACCTGCTCCTGCTCCTCGAGGGTGAGCGGCAGGTCCACCCGGGCGTGGAAGCTCTGCGGGCCGCCGAAGGTGAGCAGCACGACCGAGTCCCGCGGGTTGAAGCCGAGCACGAGCGGCACCATCGCCACGAGGTCGGTGGGGCTGCGCGCCACGAAGGTGCTGGGGTGGGCGCCGGGAAGGGACTGGGAGCTGGAGGAGCTGGTCATGGCGGCAGGCTGGTCGCTCCCCGTGCCGCTTCGCAGGGTCCTCCGGGCCGCCGGTGGAAAAGCCGCCGTCGCGCCGGCCTGTGGATGCCTCGAGACGTGACACGATCGCCGCGTGCGCGCCGAGCCGACGATCCTGCATGTCGACCTCGACGCCTTCTACGCCTCGGTCGAGCAGCGCGACAAGCCCTCGCTGCGGGGCAAGCCGGTCGTCGTCGGGGGTGTCGGCGGCCGAGGCGTGGTCGCGACCGCGTCGTACGAGGCGCGTGCCTTCGGGGTCCACTCCGCGATGCCGACCGCCGAGGCCCGGCGACGCTGCCCGAACGCTGCGTTCCTCGCCGGTCGCTTCCACGCCTACCGCAGCACCAGTGCCCACGTGATGGCGCTGCTTCGTTCGATCACTCCCCTGGTGGAGCCCCTGTCGCTGGACGAGGCGTACGTCGACCTCGCGGCCGCCGAACTGCCGGACACCTCGGTCGCCACCATGAGCGCCTTCGCCCGCGACCTGAAGGACCGGGTCCGCGACGTGACCGGCGGGGTCACCGGCTCGGTCGGGATCGGCACCTCCAAGCTGGTCGCCAAGATCGCCAGCGACCTGGACAAGCCGGACGGGCTGGTCGTGGTCGCCCCCGGACTCGAGCAGGACCTGTTGCGCCCCCTGCAGGTGACCGTGATCCCCGGTGTCGGCCCGGCGACGGCCGAACGGCTGCGCCGGGTGGGCGTGCACACCGTCGAGGACCTCGAACGGCTGACCGTCGAGGAGCTGGTCCGGCTGCTCGGACGCGCCCACGGGACCGGACTGCACGCGCTCGCCCGGGGACACGACGACCGCGCGGTCGAGCCGGAGCGCGAGGCCAAGTCGGTCTCGATCGAGGACACCTACGACACCGACCACGTCGACCGACGCCTCCTGGAGGGCCTGCTCGACCGGCAGGCCACCAAGGTGGCCGAGCGACTGCACCGCACGAAGCTGTCCGGACGCACGGTCTCGATCAAGGTGCGGCTGCACGACTTCTCCACCCACACCCGGGCCACGACGTTGACCCAACCCACCGACGACGGCCGGCTGATCTCCCGGGTGGCGCGCAGACTGCTCGCCGAGCTGGACACCTCCGGCGGTGTCCGGCTGCTCGGGGTGGGGGTCTCGGGCTTGGCCGACTGGGTGCAGGAGGACCTCTTCGGAGACGAGGACACCGAGGAGGATGCCTCGGAGGAGCTGCCGGCCCCGCCCGCGGCACCGCAACGCTGGGTGCCGGGGTTGGACGTCGAGCACGCCGTCCACGGGCGCGGCTGGGTCTGGGGGTCGGGCCGTGGGGTGGTCACGGTGCGGTTCGAGACCGCCGGGACCGGCCCCGGCCCCGTGGTCACCCTGCGGGCGGACGACCCCGCGCTGGTGGCGTGGCGGCCACCGCAGGAGCCCGCCGAGCCTGCGGCCGCAGCACCGCTCACTCCGCCGGCACGACCTCGAACCTGACCTCGTCGCCGGGCCGCAGCTGGGCGCACCGGGCGAGGTCGTCGCGCACGACGACCCCCACCACCGGGTAGCCGCCCGTGGTCGGGTGGTCGTGCAAGAACACCACGGGCTGCCCGTTGGGCGGCACCTGGACCGCGCCGAGCACCATCGGCTCGCTGGGCAGCTCCTCGGCGCTGCGACGGCCGATCCGGGGACCTTCCAGCCGCAGCCCGATCCGGTTGGAGGAGCTGCTGACGACGTACGTCGCCTCGCTCAGCGACGCGACGCCGGCCTCCTCGAACCAGTCGTGCCGGGGCCCGAGCACCAGGCGCAACCGGCTTCCCCGGGCCGGCCGTGGTGGCACGTCCAGCGCCACGGGCTCCCCCCGGGCCTCCCCGAGCGGCAGGCAGTGGCCGCCGTCCACCGGCTCGGGGCCGAGGCCCGAGAGCAGGTCGGTCGATCGCGACCCGAGCTCCTCCTCGCTGGCCAGGCCCCCGGAGAAGGCGACATAGCAGCGCAGTCCCTCCTCGGCCGAGCCCAGGGCGAGCTCGCTGCCCGCCGGGACGCTGACCGGCGCGGACCAGTCGCGTGGACGTCCGTCGACACTCACCCGGACGCGAGCGCCGGTGACCGCGATGGTGGTGGCGACCTCCAGCCGGACCCGCAGGCCGCCGCCGAGGCACTCCAAGGTGGCGGCGCTCTCGGCATTGCCGACCAGCCGGTTGGCCAGCCGGTGGGCCGGCTCGTCCAGGGCCCCGGAACGGGGCACGCCCAGATGCGCCCACCCGGGCCGACCGAGGTCCTGCACCGTGGTCTGCGGGCCGGGCTCCAGCACGACGATCCGGCGCTCAGCCATCGACAAACCTCACCCGGGTGCCGGGAGCCAGGAGCGCCGGTGGGTCCCGGCGGGGGTCCCAGAGCTCCATCTCGGTCCGGCCGATCAGCTGCCAGCCGCCCGGGGAGCTGCGCGGGTAGACGCCGGTGTAGCTGGCGGCGAGACCGACCGAGCCGGCCGGCACCTTGGTGCGCGGTTCCTCGAGCCGTGGGACGGCCAGCGCTTCGGCCAAGCCGGACAGATAGGCGAAGCCCGGCGCAAAGCCGCAGAACGCGACGACGTACTCGGTGCCGCGGTGGCGCGCCACCACCTCCTCGACACCGACCTCCCACAGCTTCGCGACCGTCTCCAGGTCAGGGCCGTCGTAGCGCACCGGCACCTCGACCAGCCGGGCCTCGTTCTCCTCCGGCTGCCGGGGCGACCAGTCCGCCAGGGCGGCGGCGACCCGGTCGCGGTCGCGCACCCCGTCGAGCAGCACGGTCGCCGCACCGGGGACGACATCCACGCAGTCGAGCTCGCCGGCCTCGCGGCGCCGCAGTGCCTCGGCGTACGCCGCGCGCACCCCCGCGTCGTCGCCGCACTCGATCATCAGTGCGTCCTGCGCGACGACCTCGACCCTCATGCTCCGCACCTACCCCTTACAGCTCCACTGGTGCGACCTCGAACCCGGCCGACTCCAGCGCCGCCCGCACGGCTCGAGCAGCAGCGACGGCACCGGGTGAGTCGCCGTGCACGCACAGCGACTCCACCTCCCCGGAGCGGGCCATCCGCACCGCGTTCTCGGCGATGGCCTCGGCGCCCTCGACCAGCGCCCCCGGTTGGTCCCGCGGCACCAGACGGCCGTCGTCGGTGTAGCCGCGGTCGGGGAAGCCCTCGTGAACCACCCGCCGGCCGTCCGCGCGGGCCAGGCGCAGGCTTGCCGACCCCGGCAGACCGAGCACGGGCAGGCCCGCGCTGCCGGCCAGCACCGCCGCGGCCTGCTCCTCGTCCTCGACGACCCGGTTGTAGAGGGCGCCGTGCGGCTTGACGTAGCCGACGCCGGTGCCGGCACGGCGGGCGATCTCGCCGAGCAGCTCCACCTGCTCCCCCACCCAGGTGCTCAGCACGTCAGTGTCGACATCCATGTGCCGTCGTCCGAAATTGTCCCGGTCCAGGTAGGAGACCTGGGCGCCCACCGCAACGCCGTACTCCGCGGCCCACTCACAGACCAGGCGCATCACCTCCCGGTCTCCGGCGTGGTAACCGCAGGCCACGTTGGCGCTGGTGACGACGGCGAGCAGGCCCTCGTCGTCGGTCACGCCTTCCCCGAGATCGGCGTTGAGGTCGATGCGCATGAGCCCAGTGTGCCGGGGCACAGAGCACAACCACGAGCCCGAGGCGGTGACTGAGAAGTGGCTGAGAGTTCGGGTCGCGTGCAACTTCCCCGGGCACCGGGGCGTCAGTACGGGTGAGGCGGAGCAACCGCCGACCGACGCCCCGCGGGAATCCCCCGAGCCCGCGGGGCGTTGGACCAGAAGACCGGATTCCCCCACCGCCGGTCCACAGCACGAAGGGAGCCACGCCGGATGACGACCATCGGCACCGACCGCGAAATCGAGGGTCGCGACAGCGTCGGCCTCTACCTCGACGAGATCGCTCGCACTCCCCTGCTCGACGCCGCCACCGAGGTCGAGCTCTCCAAGGCCATCGAAGCCGGACTTTTCGCCCAAAGGCTCCTCGACGAGGGCCGGGTGGGCCGCAAGAAGGGCGGCGCCCCCAAGCAGGCCACCGAGGAGGAGCTGCTCTGGCTGGTCGAGGAGGGCGAGCGCGCCATGCGTCGCTTCATCAACGCCAACCTGCGCCTCGTGGTCTCGATCGCCCGCAAGTACGGCCGCAGCCAGATGCCGATGCTCGACCTGATCCAGGAGGGCAACACCGGCCTGATCCGGGCGGTGGAGAAGTTCGACTACGCCAAGGGCTACAAGTTCTCCACCTACGCCACCTGGTGGGTGCGTCAGGCGATCACCCGCGGCATCGCCCAGCAGGCCCGGGTCGTGCGCCTGCCCGTGCACGTGGTCGAGGAGCTCAACCAGGTCGGGTCCGCGCGCCGCACCCTCGAGCGCCAGCTCGGCCGGGACCCGGAGCCTGAGGAGATCGCGGTCGAGCTCGGCATGGACGTCGACCGCGTGCTGGACCTGATGAGCTGGGGTCGCGACCACGTCAGCCTGGACACCCCGGTCGACGAGAACGGCGACACCTCGCTGGGCGACCTGATCGCCCAGGAGAGCGCGCCCGGCCCCGACCTCACCGTCCTGGACACCGAGTCCCGCGACCGGCTGAACACCCTCGTCGACCTGCTCGACGACAGGTCGGCCGACATCGTGCGCTCCCGCTACGGACTGGTCGACGGCCGGCAGCACAAGCTCGCCGACATCGGCGCCAAGCACGGCATCTCGGCCGAGCGGGTCCGGCAGCTCGAGCGTGAGGCGATCGCCAAGCTGCGCCGCCTCGCCGACCCGGATCTCGCCGCGTAGAGCTAACGCTCTCGCAGCTCCGCGAAGACCTCCGCAACACGCTTGCGGAGGTCTTCGCGTGTCCCGGTGTTGTCGATGACGTAGGTCGCCAGGCCACGCCGGGCCTCCCGGGACGCCTGAGCGTGGATGCGGGACTCGGCCTCCTCCCGGCTCCAGCCCCGGTCGCGCATCATCCGCTCGACCTGGACCTGCTCCGGAGCGTCCACCACGATCACCGCGTCGAAGGTGTCCGCGCGGCCGCTCTCCGCCAGCAGGGGGATGTCGTGGACCACCACCGACCCGGGCGGTGCCTGCTCCTCCAGGGCGACGATGCGCTCGAAGACCAGCGGGTGCACGATCGCCTCCAGCCGGCGCCGGGCGTCCTCGTCGGCGAAGACCAGCCGCCCCATGGCCGGGCGGTCCAGCTCCCCATCGGGGCCCAGGAGCTCGAGCCCGAACTCTCCGACCACGGCCTCCAGGCCCGGCGTTCCCCTGGCGACCACCTCGCGGGCCAGCGCATCGGCGTCGATGATCACCGCGCCCAGCTCCGCCAGCATGGCGGACACCGTGCTCTTGCCCGAGGCGATGCCCCCGGTCAGCCCGACGCGGACGGTCTGGTGCGGGCTTCCCGGGTCCGGCATGGCGAGGAGTATGGCAGTCGGTCCGGCAAGGTCGCGCGCCTCTTCCCCGCTGCCTTCCCGGCTCCTATCCTCGGCCGCGGACGACCTCCTGCAGGCGTTCGATGTGCTCGGAGGCCTGGGCCTTGCTGAGGTCCGCGGGCAGCTCCTCGCCTGCCTGGCGCGCCAGCGTGTCGAGGTAGCTGCGCTGGGGTCCGGTCATCGGCTCCTCGCCGGTCACCCACTCCTCCGGGTCGCGGGCGGTGCCCTCCTCGGGGACGGAGCTGCCCAGGGTCTCGGTCCGGTCAGTGCGTCGTTCGCTCATGTGTTCGAACCTACCCGCCTCTCCCGCCACCCATGCCCTCACCAGTGACAGGATCGGGCACGTGCAGCCTGACCTCGAACCGGAGTCACGGGTGGCCCTGCTGGTCCCGGGCTCGGTGGAGTACCTCGAGGTGGTGATCGCCCTCCTCCAGCGGGGAGTGTTCCCGGTGCCGATGGATCCGCGCCTGACGGCCTCCGAGCGCGCCGAGCTGCTCGACTACGTCGACCCGGCTCTGGTCGTGGACACGCCGCAGGAGCTGACCGAGCTCCATGCCCACGTGCCGCGCCTGCCCCACCGACTGCCGCTCGGCCGGCCGATCCACCTCACCAGCGGGACGACCGGGCGGCCGAAGGGCGTCTACTCGGGACTGCTCTCTCCCGAGGAGGCCGAGGCCCTGGTGGCCGAGGAGCGCGACCTCTGGGGCTTCCGCCCCGACGACGTGAACCTCGTGCTGAGCCCCATCCACCATTCGGCACCGCTGCGCTTCGCGGCGGGCACCCTGCTCGCCGGCGGCCGGGTCGTCGGGCTCGACCGTCCCGGGCCGGGGCTGGACCCTGCGCACGTGACCCGGGTGATCGCGACCGAGCGGCCCACCTCGATGTTCTGCGTGCCGGCGCACCTCCAACGGCTGTTCGCACACTGGGACACGCTGTCGGCTTCGGGGGGCCACCCGCCGGACCTCACCTCGTTCCGGCTGGTGGCCCATGCCGGGGCACCCTGCCCGGAGTGGGTCAAGCGCCGCCTGATCGAGGAGTTCCCCGCGGGCTCGACGTGGGAGTTCTACGGCTCGACCGAGGGCCAGTTCACCGCCTGCCGCAGTGAGGAGTGGCTGGCCCGTCCGGGAACCCTGGGGCGCGCCCGCCCCGGACGGTCCATGAGCGTCGACGCGGGCGGCCGGCTGTGGTGCGTGGTGCCACCGCACGCCCGGTTCACCTACCTGCGCGACCCGGAGAAGACCGCGCAGGCGTGGCGGGCCACCCCTGAGGGCCGGGCGTTCACCGTCGGCGACCTCGGTCGGATCGACGAGGACGGCTATGTCTACCTCGACGGTCGCCGCGAGGACCTGATCATCAGCGGCGGGGTCAACGTCTATCCCGCCGAGGTCGAGCGCGTCCTCGGCGAGCTCGAGGGGGTCGCCGACGTGGCGGTGTTCGCGATGCCCGACGAGCGCTGGGGCCAGCGCGTGTGTGCCGCCGTGGTCGGCGCGGTGACCGAGGAGCAGCTGCGCGCGGCAGCCCGAGAACGGCTCTCGCCGGCCAAGCGACCCAAGGAGTACCACCGCCTCGACGCACTGCCTCGCACGGCGACCGGCAAGGTACGCCGGCTGGACCTGCCCGACTCCTTCAGCCGACCTGCGGGCTCATCGCGGGGGCGCCGAACCGACGGCGGTACTCGTGCGGACTGACCCCCCGGGCCTTGGCGAACTGCTGCCGCATCGTGGCCGCCGAGCCGAAGCCGGTGCGGCTCGCGATCTGCTCGATGCCCAGGTCGGTCTCCTCCAGCAGCTGCTCGGCCAGCCGGACCCGCTGGCCGGTGACCCAGCCGTGCGGCGTCGTCCCGGTCTCGGCGACGAACCGGCGCGCGAACGTCCGCGGCGACATCGCAGCGCGCGCCGCCAGCGCCTCCACCGACAGGTCCTCGCCGAGGTTCTCCAGGATCCAGCTGAGCACCGGGCCGAGCGTCTCGGCGGCGCACTGAGGGATCGGCTGCCGGATGAACTGCGCCTGCCCGCCGTCGCGGTGCGGGGGCAGCACGAGCCTGCGGGCGGCGTCCGCCGCCACCTTGGCGCCGAACTCGGTGCGCAGCAGGTGCAGTGCCGCGTCGAGACCGGCCGCGCTTCCGGCGCCGGTCACCACCCCGTCGTCGACGACGTAGAGCACGCCGGGATCGACCCGCGCACCGGGGTAGCGCTGCGCCAGTACCTCCGCGTGCCGCCAGTGGGTGGTGCACCTGCGCCCGTCGAGCACCCCGGCCTCGCCCAGGACGAAGGCAGCAGTGCAGTGCGCGAAGACCGTCGCTCCCCGGCCCAGGGTGTCCCGGGCCAGCTCGGAAACCTCCGGCGCGGACTCGAGGAAGTCGCGCTTGGGACTGAAGCACACCAGGTCGGCGTCCGCAGCCGCGTCCAGGCCGTCCTCCACGTGCAGGTCGTAGGACGACCCGCGAACCCGGCCGGGCCGGGGCGTGCAGATCACGAAGTCGAAGACGGGGTTGTCCTCCTCGGGGTGGTAGGGCTCGTTCCACACCTCGCACATGGCGCCGAGGCCGAAGGCCTCCACGCCGTCCTGGACGACGACCGCCACCTTCTTCATAGACAGCAGTCTGCGCCGAGCTTGGCAGAAAAACAATGGCAGATGGCGTTTCTGCCACTGGTGGCAGCATCTCAGCGGGAGCAGACTTTCTGCCATGACATTCTTCGTCGTCGCCACCGTCCTGACCCTGGCTGCCCTGTCCCTGTGGCTGCACCGGCTCGTCGACCGCGACGGCTCGGACACCGTGCGGGCGCACCCGCCGCGGTCACACCTCGACCCCTTCGGCCGCGCACCCACCGACCTGCGCTGAGCGCCGGCGCCTCACCGAGGAGGCGCTGATGGGGTTCACCCGGGCCGAGCTGGAGGCCTTCCGCGGCGTCGAGGTCCCCGACCTGCTGCCCGAACGCCCCGGGCAGCTCCGACTGCTCTTCGTCGGCATCAACCCGGGACTGTGGACCGCTGCGGTGCAGACACACTTCGCCCATCCGGGCAACCGCTTCTACCCTGCGCTGCTGCGCGCCGGCGTCCTCACCGGGCCGGTCGACCCGTCGGCCGGCATGACCGCCGGCGACCGGGACCGCTTCTGCAGTCGTGGCCTGGGCATCACCAACCTGGCCCGGCGTGCCACCGCGCGAGCCTCGGAGCTCACCGTCACCGAGCTCCGGGAGGGCGCGGAGGGGCTGCGGGCGCTGGTGCGCAACCAGCGGCCCCGGGTGGTCGCCGTGGCCGGAGTGACGGCCTACCGGCACGCGTTCTGCACGCCGAAGGCAACCCTCGGTCGGCAGCCGGGGTCCCTCGAGGGCGCCGAGCTGTGGGTGGTGCCCAACCCCAGCGGGCTCAACGCCCACGAGACCGTCGCCTCGCTCGCCGAGGCCTACGCCGCCCCGGCCCGTGCCGCCGGGATCCTGCGCTGATGCGGTCCCGGCGCAGCCTCGGTCAACGCCGGGCCCGTGCCCACACACCTACCTGGTCACGGGAGCCGTCCAGCCCCGACGCGCTGCCGAGAGCGAAGAGATAGCTGTTCCCCCTCCGCGCCGGCCGGAGACGCTTGATCCTGATCCGGAGGTCCTGGCTCGCTCCCGGAGGAAGAGCACTGGTCGTCCAGGTGCCAGCGACGACGCGGGAGGTCACGTTCCGAGATCCGTCGTAGTACCAGACCCGGAACTTGCGCGTCCCGCGCGACCCCTGGACCGTGATGGCGTTGGGCTCGCCCCCCTCGTTCTGCAGGCGGGCCGTCGCCCACCGCACAGCACCGCGGCGACGAAGCCGCACCGTGACCCGCTGTCCCGAGGAGTCACCGAAGGTGTCCGACCCAACCCACCCCTTCGACGCACGAACAAGTGCGTCGACCGTCTGGGGCGCAGGCCCCACGGTGTAGTGGCGAGTCGACGTGGTCACGTGACCGGCGCCGTCCGCAGCAGTGACCGAAAAGCTGCGTTGTCCGGTCGTGGTGGTGTCCACGGGGCTGGTCACCGTGCACTCCTGGAGGGTCGATCCCCCGCGGTCCGTGCACGAGTAGGTGGGAGTCACGCTCTGACCTAGGGTGTACGTCGCGCCGTCCGTCGGGGCCGCTATCCGGACCTCCGGGGCAAGGGCGTCCCTGATCTGACCTTCCGCGGCCCGGTAGGTGATGTAGCCGCCGCTGCCCTGCAGCGCCCACACCACCTCACCCTCGGCGCTCACCTGCGAGGTGAGGTCGCCCGGCGCGGACGCCCAGCCGATGAGGGTGTCGCCGTTGGCCAGCCGCTGCGCCGAGCCCATGAACCAGGCGAATCGTCCGGGGACCTGGTAGGACCAGACCAGGTCCGCGGTCCCGGCTTGCTCGTCGAGCGCATACTCGGTGATCCGCGTCTGCGGTCGACTGGCTGTCGGCCCTGAAGGGTTCGTCGGGTCCACACAAAGTGACGACCCTCCACCGAGCGCCGCGGAGCCGTTGTCGAAGATCAGGATGTGGCCGTTCGGCAGCTGGGTGACCGAGTGCTGCGCGCAAGGACCGCCGGGGTAGGGATCGTTCTCGAAGGCGAAGTCGCTCAGGCGCCCCCCGAGCCTCCAGACGACGTCACCCTTGCGGTGCCCGTCGTGGTCGCTCCAAGCGATCTTCACGATCGAGCTCGTGTGCCGGAACGAAGCCAGGATGTCGCCGTCGGCCAGTTGCGCAATGGAATTGAGGTGCACGTAGTCCGGCTCGTCGGGAGCCGTCGTCGACTCCGTCGCCGGGTCGATGTGGCCCGAGCTGTTCCAGGTGAAGACCGGCGAGCCGTCGGGTGCGATCTCCTGGATGACCGCATGCAACCGCCTGGACGCCGTCATTTCATTGGCGATCAGGATCCGACTGCCGTCCGGACGCAAGATCGCGTCATGCCCGTCGGTGTTCGCCATGTCGACCGTCGAATACGCATGGGCGGTCCGGAACTGCTCATCCAGCTCGACGACCTGGCCGCCGGTCTTGCCCGGGACATCCGCGGGCGAGCGAAACACCGTGTAGTGCCCATGCGGCGCAGGCTTGAAGTCCAGGATGCCGCCCGTGGTGCTCTTGAGGTAGACCGGCACGCCATGACGGTCCACGAGCACTTCGTAGGAAGGTCCCGGTCTCGTCCAGTTGGTGAGCGTCAGGAAGATGCCGTCTGAGTGGTCACCCAGCGTGTCGACCGTGGTCGTGAGCTTCGGAAACCCAGCCGGCAGGTAGACCAACGCATAGGCCCGACGCGTCCCGGAGTCGGCGACGATGACAGAGATCTCATCTCCCTGCGTCAAGCCACTCAGCTTGGTCTCGGCCCCGGAGGTCAACGCTCCGTTCACGTAGACCCGGGCACTCGGACCGCCGGGAGCGACGCTGAGGTTGATCGACCCATTCGTGTCCGGTGTGGTGGTGATCGCGTAGCGAGAGATCGCCGGATCGAACTGCGGGTACATCTCGGCGCCCGGCGCGCTCACCGAGATCTGGACGTCCCCCGAGGCTCCCTGCGCGGGTGCAACCTGGAACAGCGAAGCCGTCAGCAGGAGCACGCAGGACAGGGAGAGCCCCGCGATCTTGCGCATGTTGTGACGCTACGTGCGCAGCCCTCCCCCGAGGGAGGGTCGAAGTTCCCGTCGGAACCGGCTCGAAGACCCTGTGGCCCAGGGGCTACTGACCCCCGGTCAACTTCTCGCGAAGCGCCTGCAGCGCCTCGTCCGAAGCCAGCGAGCCGGCGTCGACCTCGGTCTCCTCGGAGGAGGAGTACGACGTGGCCTCGCCCGCCTCGACCTCGGCCTTCTTGGCGTCGGCCTGCTGCTTGACGTGGGCCTCCCAGCGGGCGTGCGCCTTGGCGTACTGCTCCTCCCACACCTTGCGCTGCTCCTCGTAACCCTCCAGCCACTCGCCGGTGCCGGGATCGAAGCCCTCGGGGTAGATGTAGTTGCCCTGCTCGTCGTAGGTCGCCGGCATGCCGTACAGCGTCGGGTCGAACTCCTCGACCTCCACCGCGGCCGCGGTCTCGTTGGCCTGCTTCAGCGACAGCGAGATCCGGCGACGCTCGAGGTCGATGTCGATGATCTTGACCATCACGTCGTCGTTGACCTGGACGATCTGCTCGGGGATCTCCACGTGGCGCTCGGCCAGCTCGGAGATGTGCACCAGGCCCTCGATGCCCTCCTCGACCCGGACGAAGGAGCCGAACGGCACCAGCTTGGTGACCTTGCCGGGCACGATCTGGCCGATCTGGTGGGTCCGGGCGAAGTGCTGCCAGGGGTCCTCCTGGGTCGCCTTCAGCGACAGGGACACCCGCTCGCGCTCCATGTCCACGTCGAGCACCTCGACGGTGACCTCGTCGCCGACGGCCACGACCTCGCTCGGGTGGTCGATGTGCTTCCAGGACAGCTCGGAGACGTGGACCAGTCCGTCGACGCCGCCGAGGTCCACGAAGGCACCGAAGTTGACGATCGAGGACACGACGCCCTTGCGGATCTGGCCCTTCTGCAGCTGGGTGAGGAACCCGTGCCGGACCTCGGACTGGGTCTGCTCGAGCCAGGCGCGGCGGGAGAGCACCACGTTGTTGCGGTTCTTGTCCAGCTCGATGATCTTCGCCTCGAGCGACTGGCCGACGTAGGGCTGCAGGTCGCGCACCCGACGCATCTCCACCAGCGAGGCGGGCAGGAACCCGCGCAGCCCGATGTCGAGGATGAGGCCACCCTTGACCACCTCGATGACGGTGCCCTCGACGACGCCGTCCTCGTCCTTGATCTTCTCGATCGTGCCCCAGGCGCGCTCGTACTGGGCGCGCTTCTTGGACAGGATCAGCCGACCCTCCTTGTCCTCCTTCTGCAGGACCAGGGCCTCGACCGGGTCACCGACCTCGACCACGGCGTGGGGGTCGACGTCATGCTTGATGGAGAGCTCGCGCGAGGGGATGACGCCCTCGGTCTTGTAGCCGATGTCCAGGAGGACCTCGTCGCGGTCGACCTTGACGATGATGCCCTCGACGATGTCGCCGTCGTTGAAGTACTTGATCGTCTTGTCGACGGCGGCCAGGAACTCCTCCTCCGAACCGATGTCGTTGACAGCCACCTGCGGGGCGTCGGACAGGGCGTCGGGGAGGATGGGGGTGGAAGTCATGTGGTGGATGGGACCTTCGGGTGGATGGAGTCGTGCGGGCACGCACAGAAGCCGTTTTCACCATCACGAATGTTTCCGCTGCCCCGCAGGGCCGACAGCGAGCGAGAGGCTGCTCCGTCTGAGACTCAGGCAGGCTCCTGGCGCGACCCGCAGTCTATCGCCCACGCGCGCGGACCGTCCAACCCGTCACCTCGGGGCCCGGGCAGGACCGGCGACTGGCGACCGGGACGACAGCGACGACTTCCGCGGGAGTGTGCCTGGTTCATCGGTCGTCGGCCATGGTGCCTTTCGAGGTCTTGTGCTGCCCCCCGGCTACGCTGCGAGCCGTGGCAGGAGTGCGGCCCGAGCGGCGGCCGGCCGGCGAGGCGGAGTCGGCGCGGGCGAACCGGGCGGACTGGGACGCCTACGCCGACGAGTACCAGGCCACCCACGGCGAGTTCCTCGGCGACGCCGGCTTCCTCTGGGGGCCCGAAGGAGTTCGCGAGGACGACCTGCAGGCCCTGGGAGACGTGCGTGGCCGCGACGTGCTCGAGATCGGCAGCGGCGCAGGTCAGTGCTCACGCTGGGTGGCCGCGCACGGCGGCCGACCGGTCGGCCTGGACGTCAGCTGGCGACAGCTCCAGCACAGCAGGCGCCTCGACGACGCGACCGGCGTACCGGTTGCGGTGGTGCAGGCATCCGGTGCCGCGCTGCCCTTCCGCGGCGCCAGCTTCGACGTGGTCTTCTCCGCGTTCGGCGCGCTGCAATTCCTCGCCGACGGCGAGAGCCTCGTGGCCGACGTCGCCCGGATCCTGCGGCCTGGTGGCCGCTTCGCCTTCTCGGTGACCCATCCCACCCGGTGGATGTTCACCGACGACCCGGGCGAGGAGGGTCTCACCGCGACCCAGTCCTACTGGGACCGGACGCCGTACGTGGAGGTCGACGAGGTCACCGGGGCGACGCGGTACGTCGAGCACCACCGCACCCTCGGGGACTGGGTGAGCGCCCTGGCCACCCACGGCTTCATGCTCCTCGCGCTGCACGAACCGCAGTGGCCGGCCGACCACGACCGCATCTGGGGCGGCTGGTCACGCACGCGCGGGCTGCTGACCCCGGGCACGGCGATCTTCGTCGCCGCGCTCGTGGGACCGGCCGCTCAGTACTGCTGACGCGCGCTACGGCGACCGGCGATCAGCAAGAACGCCCCGAGCAGGACGAGGACGGCACCGAGGACGAGCGCGCCCAGCGGGAGCCAGAAACTGATCAGTCGGAGCTGGCTGACACCGGCCTTGGCGTCCTCGACTCCCTTGGTGACCGTCTCGTCGGTGAACTGCAGGCTCATGTCCAGCACCGTCGACCCGTCGGGCAGCAGCCTCTGTTCGTGCTGCCGCTGGTCGACGATCGAACCGGTGTGCGGCTCCACGTAGATCTGCTTCTCGGTCTGGTAGGTGCCCTCCACGTCGCCGGCGATCTTGGCGTCGGTCGGCGGCACGTCCACCTTGAACTCGTAGACGGTGAGGCCCTGGATCGACGTCGTGCGCACGTAGGAGGCCGTGACGGTCTTCTCCAGCAGCCCGTCCCAGTACTGGTAGTCCTTGCGCTGGGTGTTGAAGGGGAACTTGTTGACCAGGCCGTGGTGCTCGACCGCATCGGATCCGACGTACTTCGAGCCGTTGACCGCCATGCCGGTGTGCCGGTCGGCGGCGAAGACCTCGACGCTGTTGGTGATCAGGCGGGAGTCGTTGTCCTTCAGGCAGTTGGGCGGATCGTTGCGGTCGATGTTCACGCAGGTGTAGTTGACGAAGACGACCACGTCACCGTCCGAGCGCTTGGGGTCGACCTGGGTGCGGCTGAGCACCTTGACCGGGACGTCCTCGACCTTGCCCGTGGCGGGGTTGAGCTTCTGCGCCTGTCCGGTCAGGTAGGTGTAGCTGTTCACATTCAGGGGGGTGCGCTCGGACAGCCCGGGGCCGATCGTGAGCGCGAGGATTCCCACGACGAGAACGAAAGCCCCCAGGAACAGCAGGACCCACCCCGCGACGGTCTTCTTCATGCTTCGCCTTCCCTCCCCAGGGCTCCGTTTGGAGCCCGCGAACCATAACAAGGTCACACCCGATTCCTCCCTTTCGGCACGGGCGTTGGTCCCTTCATTCCGTCCTTTGGTCCATACCAGCGTGGGATCATCGAAGCTCGGGGGCGGTGTGGGTCCCTGTGGCATAGTCCGGGCGTGGTCATCGCGCGTCGTTTCCCCACGCGCAAGGACGCCGCGCGGCGAGCACGAACCGTTCCGACGACGGTCCGGATCGGCCTCCTTCTGATCGCGCTGCAGCTCGCCTTCCGCGCGTGGGCGCTGTGGGGCTCGTGGTTCTACTTCGACGACCTCGCGTTCATGTCCCGCGCGATGAACCAGCCCTTCGACACCGCGTACCTCACCGAGTCCTACGGCGGACACCTGATGCCGGCCGCGTTCGCGCTGGTGCGGCTGCTCACCGAGATCGCCGTCTACGACTGGTGGGTGTGGGCGGTCGTGCTGCTGGTGCTGCAGGCCGTGGCCGGCGTCGGGATGCTCCGGCTGCTGGTGGCCATGTTCGGGCACCGGCGCTTCGTGCTGGTCCTGCTGGCCGGCTACCTGTTCTGGGTGCTGACTCTGTCCGCTGGCATCTGGTTCGCCGCAGGGGTCAACCAGCTGCCGATGCAGATCGCCCTGGTCTTCGGTCTGCACGCCCACCTGAGCTACCTGCGCGAGCGGCGCACGCGCAGCCTCGTAGCCGCAACCGCCTGGGTGGTGGCCGGGCTGCTGTTCTACGAGAAGACCTTGCTGGTGCTGCTCGTCTACGGGCTCGTCGCCCTGTGCTGGTTCGGCACGGGCAACACCCCCGACAGGCTCCGCCAGCTCTGGGCGACGTACCGACCGGCGATCGTGACCTACACCGTCCTGGGGGTCGGGTACGCCGCCCTCTACGCGGCGTACGGCCTGAACTTCTCCCCCGGCACGGCCAACAGCCAGCCGCTGACCCCGGTGGCGTGGAACCTGCTGTTCGTGGCCCTCTTCCCCGCCCTCATCGGCGGTCCGGTCACCTGGCAGCCGCTGGACGTCGGCTCGTTCGCCGACCCCAGCCAGTTCGTCCAGGCCGTGTCGTGGGTCGCGGTCGGCGCGGTGGCCTACTGGGCGTGGCACACCCGCACGCTCAGCAAGCGTGCCTGGGCCCTGGTCCTGCTGCCGGCACTGGCGAACACCGTCCTGCTCGCCTCGGCCCGGGCCAACATCGTCGGGCCGGACATCGCGCGTGAGTACCGCTACCAGACCGAGTCCGCCGCCCTGGTGGTGCTCGCGATCGGGCTGGCCTTCCTGCCCCTGAAGGGGGCGCCCGTGGTCAACGACACGCGTCCGGACGTGCCGCTGACCTACGAGACGCCACGGCTGGTGAGGTGGGCCACCGTCGCCGTCTGCCTGCTCGCCGCGGTCTCGACCGTCCGGTACGTCGATCTCTGGCAGTCGCGCAACCCGACCGAGGCGTGGTACTCCCAGGTCCGCTCCTCGCTGGCGGCCGCACCGCGAAAGCCGGTGCCACTGGTGGACGCGACGGTCCCGCAGACGATGCTCTGGGGCTACCGCTACCCCGAGAACACCTACAGCCACGTGCTGCGCAACCTGTCCTCGCAGACGGCGTACCCCAAGGCCGCGGTGGACCGCCTCTACGTGCTCGACTTCCGTGGCCGGGTGCAGCCGGTCCTCATCCCACCGACACGCACGCTCCTGCCGTCGGTGGGTTGCGGCTACTCGATGAAGGGTCAGCGACGCATGGTCCTGCCGCTCAACGGTCCGGTCGTCGGCGGAGGTTGGTGGGTGCGCATGGGCTACCAGAGCGACGAGGCCGTCGTCCTCACCGTCACCGGCGGGGAGGCGGAGCACGTGCTCCGCCTGCCCGCTGGTCTGCACAGCGCCTTCTTCACGGTGGCAGGTGACAACTTCGAACGCATCAAGCTCGCTGGCAACGCGCGCGGCGCCGACCTGTGCGTCAACGACCTCACCCTCGGTCTGCCGCAGGCGGTTGAACGGTGATGAACGGGCCCCACGTCGCCACTGCGGCGCCACGCGCAGCCAGCGGTTACCCGTCACCGGGCCTGATCCGCTCGCTGCGGAGCAGCCGCGTGGTGCAAGCCGGCGTCGGCATGGTGCTGCTGCAGCTGGGCTTTCGCGCATGGGTGGTCTACGGCTCGTGGTTCCACATCGACGACTTCAACTACATCTCCCGGATGGTGCACGACGGCCCCACCCTGGCGACCGCCTCGCAGCCCTACTTCGGGCACGTCCGGCCGGCAGGCATGTACCTCTCTTGGCTGAACCACGTGGTCGCGCCCTGGAACTGGGCCCTGCCGGCCACCGAGATACTCCTGCTCCAACTGGTGGCCGACCTCGCCCTGCTCCACCTCCTGCTGAAGTTGTTCGGGCCACGTCCCGCCATCCTGGCCGGGCTCGCGGTCTACCTGTTCTCCTCGCTCAACGTGCCCTCGAGCATGTGGTGGGTCTCGGCGGAGAGCTACCTGCCGATGACGATCGCGCTCTTCGTGGCCATGGCCGCACATCTGCGCTACCTGCGGACGTCTGCGCTGGGTCACGCCGTGGTCGCGAACCTCGTCGTGGTGGGCGGACTGCTCTTCAACGAGAAGACGATCCTGGTCTACGCCCTGCTCGGCCTCGCCACCCTCGCGTGGTTCGCCAAGGGCTCGCTCGGGCAACGCATCCGCACAGTGCTCACCCGGGACCGGTGGGGGTTCGTCCTCTACGCCCTCACCGGCGCCGCCTACACCGCGTGGACGCTGACCGGGAGCTTCACTGCCGAGTACGGCGCCCAACAGCAACATGACGCGCCCCTGGGGCAGGTCCTGTCCAACCTGGGACTGCGCGGCTTCCTGGTGGGGATCTGGGGCGGTCCGCTGCGATGGACCCACCTGCCCGGGGAAGCGGAGTCGCTGCCCGCACCCGGCGACCTCGGTGTGCTGCTGGCCTTGGTGGTCACCGCGCTGCTGGTGCGCGAGCTGTGGCTGACCCGGCGAGGGTGGCTGCCTGCCCTGCTGATCCCGGCCTTCTTCGTGCTCGTCGACGTCCTGCTGGTGCTCAACGCACGGGCGGCCTTCGTCGGCGCCCTCATCTCGTTGAACTACCGCTACATCGTCGAGCTGCCAGCCATCGTCGCCATCGCTCTCCCCGCTGCGTTGGTCCCGGTGCTCGGCACCACCTCGGTGATCGAGCGACAGCGCAGTGAGCTCTTCGACCACCCGCACCGGGCGGCCGCAGCGGTCGCCGTGGTCGCGTGCTTGGGGATCGGTTCCTCCATCGGCTACGCGGTGCACTGGCAGGCGTACCGGAAGCCCGAGCGGTACATCACCAACCTGTCCTCCGCACTGGACTCCCAGCACGGCCGCGTCGACGTGGTGGACACCGCGGTACCGCCCTTCGTGACGCACGGCTTCCACTACCCCGAGAACACGCTCAGCCACCTGTTCGCCGACCGTCGAGATGTCCTGCGGTTCCCGGTGGCGGCCACCGACCACCTCTTCGTGGTGGACTCCTCCGGCCGGTTGCGTCCGGCGGTCGTGCCGCCCGTCCGCTCTGGCGTGGATGGTCGCCGTCGCGGGTGCGGCCACCGCGTCGGCGCGAAGGGACGAACCATCCCCCTCGACGGACCGGTGTCCTACGGCGGGTGGTGGGTCCGCATCGGCTATCTGAGCACCGCAGGCAGTCCGGTCCGTGTCACGACCGGAGACGTGACACGGCAGGCGACCGTCCAGCCCGGCGTGCACGCGCTGTACGTGAAGGGAGCCGGAACGTTCGACTCGGTGAAGATCTCCGGCCTCCAGGGCAAGGCCCACCTCTGCACCGACGACATCACCGTGGGACGTCCCCAGCCTGCGACCATGGGTGCCTCATGACCAGCCCCGTCGCCACCCGCCCGCGAGACCGCACGTTTCCCACCCTCAACGCGGTCCGCGCCATCGGTGCCCTGATGGTGGTGTGCACCCACGTCGCTTTCAACACCGGTCAGATCAACCGCGGCTGGACCGGCGCCGTGCTGGCCCGGCTCGATGTCGGCGTGACTCTGTTCTTCGTGCTCTCCGGATTCCTGCTCGCACGGCCGTTCTTCCTCGCTGTCGCCCGCGAGCAGGCGCATCCGAGCTGGCGGCACTATCTGTGGAAGCGTGCCCTGCGGATCCTCCCGCTCTACTGGGTGATCGTGGTGGTCGCCATGCTGGTGGATCCGGCGAACGATGACGCCACCTGGGGTGATTGGCTGAGCCAGCTGACCCTCACTCAGCTCTACCGGCACGGCCTGCTGGCGAGCTCGCTGACGCAGATGTGGAGCTTGTGCACCGAGGTGGCCTTCTACGTCGTTCTCCCGCTGCTGGTCGTGATGCTCTCCCGCAGCCGCCGGCACCCGGGTCTGCACCTGCGCACCGTCACGGTGAGAGCCGCCGGCCTGGCTGCGCTCGGCGTGGCCTGGCAGGCCCACAGCGGGACGATCCCCGGACAGCGCGGTCACTACGCGCAGTGGCTTCCGGGGCTGCTGCCCTGGTTCCTGGTCGGGATGGTGTTCGCCGCGGTGAGCGCCAGCCTCGCGGCTCGGCCCCGAGACCACGTGCTGGACCGCCTCGGTCACGACCTCACCGGGTGCTGGCTGGTCGCCGCCGCGGTCTTCGCCATCGCCTGCTCCCCGATCGGCGGGCCGCGATTGCTGCTGGTGCCTGGAGCCTGGGAGGCGGCCAGCAAGCTCGTGCTCTACACCGTTGCCGGTGCCTTCTTCGTGCTGCCGCTGGTCTTCGGGCCCGAGCGGGAAGGGCGGGCGAGGCAGTGGCTCAGCGGGCCGGTGCCCTTCTGGCTGGGCGACATCTCCTACGGCACCTTCGCGATCCACATGTTCGTGCTCAACATGGTCTTCCTCGTGGCCGACCTGGAGCTCTTCACCGGCAAGTTCCTGCTCGTGCTGGCCGCGACACTCGCAGTCACACTCCCGGTCGCCAGCGCTTCCTTCCTCTTCCTCGAGCGGCCCGTCCTGCGGCTGAAGAACACCGGGCCTTTCGGGCGCATGGAGCCGGCCGGCGCTGACCTCGGCTCCACCGCCACCACGGCCGGTGGCATCGAGGGCGGCGAGGAGCTTCCGCATCTCGGCGCGCGACGACGGTGACCACCCTTCCGCGCGCCCGGGGAGTGGTCGTTGCCTGTCTGGCGCTCGTCGCTGCAGCGGCCGGCTTCCGGCTCTGGGCGTTGCACGGGGCGTGGTTCTTCTACGACGACTTCTGGTACATCCAGAACGCCCGCAGCCACCACCTGAGCCTCGACTACCTCTTCACCGCCTACAACAGCCACCTGATGCCGGCCGGCATGCTGGTGAACTGGCTCAATGCGGCCGCCGACCCATTGAGCTTCACCATCCCGGCCACCGAGATCGTGGTGGGGTTCGCGGTTGCCGGTCTCGGCATGACTCGACTGCTCGTGCGGCTCTTCGGTCCCCGCTGGGGGGTGCTCGTTCCGCTCACCCTTTTCCTGTTCTCCCCGATCCTGCTGCCAGCGACCACGTGGTGGGCGGCTGCGGTGAACCAGGTACCCCAGCTGATCGCGATGGCGTTCTCGCTCGACGCCTTCGTCGGCTGGCTCCAGCACGGTCGTCGACGCCTGCTGTGGGCGCACCTGGGGTGGCTGGTGTTCGGCCTCGCGTTCAGCGAACGCGCCCTGGTGACGCTGCTGCTCGCCTGGCTCCTCGCACTCAGCTGGTTCACCAGCGGCACCGGTCCGCAGCGACTGCAGGCGCTCTGGCACGAGCGGCGGATCGCGCTGCTGGCGCACGCCGCGGTGGCCCTCACCTACCTGGCGGTGTACATCCCGCAGGCCCTGGACTTCAACGCCGCCGACGTCACCCGCCGGCCCTTCTTCGAGATCGTCAAGGACATGGCACTGACTGCGTTCAGCGCCGGTTTCGTCGGCGGACCGGTGCGGTGGCAGACCACGGAGGTGACGCAGCAGGAGGTATCCCCCACGCCGTTGTTCCTTCTCGCCAGTCAGGTCGTCGTCGTGGGGCTTGTCGTCATCTCGGCCAAGACCCGTACCCGCGGGTTGCGCGGCTGGCTGCTCCCGGCCACGGTCCTCGGGTTCAACGCCGCCCTGGTCGCAGCCAGCCGCGCCATCTACTTCGGCCCGGACATCGCCCTGGACTACCGCTTCCAGACCGAGGCAGCGTTGGCCGCAGCGCTCGCAATCGGCACTGCCTTCCTGCCGGTGCGGTACGCCGCCGAGATCAACGAGGTGCGCGGCACCCCCACCACCTGGCGGGTGGACACACCGGCCTGGGCAGTGCCTCTGCTCTCGGCCTTCCTGGTCCTCAGCGCCCTTTCGACGAGCCGCTTCCCCCTGCGCGACCTCGGCGCCACGAGCCCACGCCGGTACCTCGAGACGGTGGCCGAAGAGGCACACGACCATCCCGATGCGGTCCTCTTGGACGCGACGACACCGGCGTGGTTCTGGGCTCCGCTCGCCTACCCGACGAACACCTACGGCTACATGTTCCGCGAGCTCCCCGGGGTGGAAGTGAGCCGCTCCGCGACCGACCACGGATACGTGGTCGGCGCCGACGGGCGCTTCCACCCGCTCAGGTTCACCCCGGTCCGGGGCCTGCGCGCTCCGCTGCCGACCCGGCGCTGTCCGGTCCGTCTGGACGGTCACCGCAACCGCTGGCGACTCGACGGACCGGTGATCGGGGGCGGTTGGTTCGTGCGCATCGAGTACCGGGCGACCGGGAGCACCCGCGGGCGGCTTTCCACCGCCGGGCACCCGGTGGAGGTGCCCTTCGAGGAGGGCAGGCACATGGTGCTGGTGCCGGTCTGGGGCAGCTTCCGCGACGTCGAGCTTCGCCTGCCCTCATCGAACACCAAGGTCTGCATGACGGGCCTCAAGCTCGGCGCGGTCGGTGCCTCATGACTCCGGCACGCGGGAACCTGTCCGGATGGGCGCGGCGTCCGGCCATCAGCGCCCCACTGAGCGCCAGCAGGGCGACCAGTGCCCAGGCCTGCGTCCACCCCAGGGCCCAGGTCCGGTCGACGATGGGCGGCCAGGTGAGGCCGATGCCGGCCAGCACCATCGCGACACCCGCCGACGGCCCCCACACGTCCGGCGGCCGTCGCCACAGCGCCAGCGCCACGACGGGCACGACCAGCAGGCTCCACCAGCCGCACAGCAGGCCACCGGCCACCAGGACGACGGCGCCGTCCAGCAGCCCCGGCCGACCCGCCGCCAGGGGCGGCAGCTCCTCCCCGCGCCGGAAGGGCCACGAGATCGGCAGGGCCGACAGCGCCACCACGAGGAGCAGGACGAGGCCCGCCAGGAGCATGCCCAGGTACGCCGTCCCCGGGGTGTACTCCAGACGGACCTGGGCCGCAGAGCCGGACGGCACCCGCCATCCCTGCTGCCAGCCCTCGACGCGCTGCACCGGCAGCGCTCGCCCGTCGAGGGTGGCGCGCCAGCCCGCATTGATGTTCTGCGGCAGCGCCAGGATGCCTGGACGGTCCCGGGGCGGCAGGTCGATCGCCGTGGGCGAGCCGAAGGAGTCGCGGTGCAGGTCCACCGGGCGCACCGCCATCTCGTGGTCGCGGGAGACCGCCGTGCGGTCGAAGGTCACGGCATCGGCGCGGAACAGCGCGGTGGGTCGGGCCACCACGAACGCGCCCGAGGGCTGGAGGGAGACGGTGTTCGCCCCGCAGACGTGGACCGGAACCGGGTCGCCACGCATGAGCGCCCGCACCCTGGCGGCCACTGAGGTCCGCAGGAGGCGCCCGTTGATCTCCACGCGCGGTCCACGTCCGCAGCGCGTGCGCACGACGCCACCAGGCGCGCCCCCTACCTCGCCGTCCGACCCGAGCAGCCGGAGCTCGCTCACGCCCACACCGGCCTCGGCGAAGCGGTCGCCCTCGATCCGGAAGGCACGGTCGACGCTTCGCACGGTGATCTGGAGCCGGTCGGTGCGCCATCCCGGAAGCCGGCCACGGCCGTCGGCGTCGAGCTGGACGACCGCACGGCGCCGGCTGCTCAGGTCGCGGACGACCAGCTCGGTGGGTCGCGAGGCCGCGGCATCGGGGTTGAGGGTGATCCGCAAGCCCTCGATCCTCCGCGGTTCCTCGAGGGCGACCCGGAAGGTGGGCAGGTCCCGCCGGGCGATCCACGTCGTCGCCGGGTCGCCGTCGACCATGGCGACGGGCAGCGAGGCGAGGTCGTGGCCGAGGGTGTCCGGGCTGCTGACCCGGACACCCAGCAGTCGACCGAGCGCCGCGGCGGCCCGGTGGCCCCTGCGCGCGGACCCCTGGACGGTGAGGGCGTAGTCCTCGCTCGAGGTGACCGCGAAGCTCCGCGCCAGGACGTCTCCGTCCTCACCGGAGGCGGCCAGCGAGTTGAGGCAGGGCATCACCGCTGCCAGCAGCACGCACCCCATCCGGTCGGGGTCCCGGCTCAGCGACACGGTGTCGACGGGGAGTCTCCGGTCCGGCGCCGGGAGCTGGAGAGTGCGCACCGGCGAGAAGTCCGGGATCCGGACCTCGCTGATCGCCAGTGAACCGGGCAGCTCCAGCGGACGCCCGGCCGCGGTGATGCGTAGCACCCGGCCCACCGGAAGATCGAGCCGGTAGCTGCGATAGCCCCCGGGGCGTGGCGCCGGCACCCTCACCGAGCGGCCCCCGAGGGAGATGCGCAGTGCGCGCACGGGCGCCGAGTCCCGCGCGAACCGCACGGTCAGCCGATCGACCGCCCGCCTGTCGCCGAAGTCGACCTGCCACCACTGCCCCACCGGGTCCAGCTGCCGGGCCGAGCGCCAGGCGGTCCGGCGATAGCGGTCCAGCGCCGCCCCCGGATGCTCTCCGATCGACAACGGCGGCAGGGCGTCGGCGTACGCCTCGGAGGAGCTCGCCTCGACCGAGGCCGCGCCCACCCAGGTCAGCGCGGTCGACCAGCGGTCGAGGTCCCGGACCACGCGGTAGGAGTGCTCCGGCCCTCGCAAGCGGTACGGCGCGTACCGCGGCGTGGTGGAGGAGACGTTCCAGCGCACCGCGGAGAAGTTCGTCTCCCGGCGACGCATCCCGTCGGTGAGCACCTGGCCGGACACCAGCGGCAGGGTCGAGCCGGAGACGTCCGCGGCCAGCAGGCGCGGCGCCGAGCGGTGGTCGGCCAGACCGAGATCTGCACCGGTCCCGGGGCCGCCGACCAGCTCCTGCGGGCCCGACACGAGCGTGGCCTGGTGCGCGTCGTCGACAGCCCACACCTCGACCGAGCTCACCCGCGCGGCCAGACCGTTGCCGTTGATGACCCGGGTGCCCTTCGCCGTCACCACCGGCGGGTCGCCGATCTCGGGCCCGAACCCCTTCTCCAGGTGCAGTCCCGCGCTGTTGGCCAGCACGCTGCGCAGGTACGCCGGGTCGGGAGCCGCCGTGTTGAAGCGGTCGAGGTCGTTGCGGACCACGAGGCGGGTGATGCCGTTCGCCGCCAGGAACGGCGCCAGTCGGTCCGAGGGCCGGCCCGACTCCAGCAAGCGCGTCACCCGGTCGAGCATGACCACGTTGCCGGGCTGGGCCAGTGGGATCACGTTGCGCACCGCCCACGGGCTGGTGGCCAGCCCCTGCATCACGTCGTCGTGGACGTTGCCCCAGGTGTAGATCCCGAAGGTCGCGCCGGGCACCACGAGCGCGACCCCGCCGGTCCCGTCGTCGAGATGTGCGGCCGTCTCTCGCCAGTAGGTGGGAACCGCCTCGACGCCACCGCTGGGCGCGAGGTCGTCGCGCAGCCACGGCAGCGCCACGGCGACCATCACCAGCACGACGGCCAGGCGTGCCAGGCGGTTCGCCAGCAAGGACCCGCGCCCGCGCAGCAGCCGAGGCATCTCGACCAGGGCGTGCGCGAACCCAAGGACCAGGGGGATCCGCAGCACCACGTCGAACTTGTGCAGGTTGCGCAGCGGGGCGAGCGCTCCGTCGAGGGCGTGCTGGCGGTCGGCCGCGAAGAAGCCGTGCAGGTCACCGGCGTAGCCGAGGCCCACCAGCGCGGCGCCGACGAGCACGCCGACCACCAGGAAGCGCTGGTGCGGGACCGAGCGGAGCCCGAGACCCACCAGTCCGAGCGCGACGACAACGGCCGCGTCGAAGAGCATGAACGGCGTCGAGACCAGCTCGCGGCCGGCCGGGTAGTCGAAGCCGGCGAAGTAGGCCACCCAGTCCGAGACCCCGACCAACGTCCGGGTCAGGTCGGTGGGCACCGTGGTGATCGTGGCGTTCTCGATGTAGTCCAGGAACGGCGCGCTGTAGCGGCCGAGCAGCAGCAGCGGACCGCTCCACCACGCCGTCGCCAGCACGGTCAGGCCCGTCCACCAGCCCAGCAACCGCCAGCGCCGCGGGCCACGCGCCCGGGTGAGGATCCAGATCACCCCGAGCGGCAGCACGGCGGCGACAGCCACCGCGTTCACACCGCCGCACGACGCCACCACGAGGGCACTCAGGGCCGCGGCCCTGCGCACAGATCCGCGCTCGCTCCCGGCCACCAGCGGCAGCAGCACCCAGGGCGCCAGCGCCATCGGCCACACCTCCACCGAGGTGCCGCCGAGCAGGGTGGTGATCCGTGGGGTCAGCACGTAGGCGAACGCCGCGACGACCTGGGTGAGCGGGCTGCCGATCCGCAGTCGCTGGGCTACTCGCAGGATGCCGAAGAAGGCCAGGCACAGCAGCAGCGACCACCACAGCCGCTGGACCGCCCACTCCGGGAGGTGGGCGAGGTCGCCGAGGGCGAAGAAGGGCCCCATCGGCCAGAAGTAGCCGTAGGCCTGGTTCTGCACCTGGCCGAAGGCGGCGATCGGGTCCCACAGATGCAGCGCACGGCCGAGGAACCGCAGCGGGTGGGTCACCAGGTCGAACTTGGTGTCGGCGACCATCCGGCCGCCGGACTGGGAGAACGCCATGGCGACCAGGACGGCGGCGTACCCCCATTGACGCAGCCCTGAGGTGGCGTGGCCGCGCCGTACGGCGGCAGCGGACTGGTCGCTCACTTCTTCCTCAGCACCAGCACGAGGTTCCAGGTGAGCAGCTCGCGCAGCACCGGCACGCGCAGCAGCCACCACGCCCAGCGGGGGTGGTAACGCGGCAGCAGCGCCACCACCTCGGCGTGCTGCTGGCGCCGTGCGTAGGCCAGCCCGGCGCGGACGGTCACGGGGAACAGCGATTCACCGAAGCGGTTCTTCGGCTCCCTGAGGTGTCGTCGGCGATAGCGCCGCCGGGCGAGATGACCGCCGAGATAGTGCCACGGCGCCGTCTCGTGTCCGCCGTGCGGTCCCCACCACACCGTGTAGGACAAGTACGCCGTGCCGCCGGGTCGAGTGACGCGCAGCGCCTCGTCGGCGAGCCGCCAGGGCTGTGGCACGTGCTCGATCACGTTGGAGGAGTAGACGACGTCGAACGCGCCGTCGCGGAACGGCAGGTTCATCCCGTCCCCGACCACGGTCGAGTCGGGGATCCGGCCGAGCCCCGACATCTCCCCCACGTCGGCATCCAACGCGACGTACCGCGCCCCGGCCGCTGCGAAGGCGTCGCGGAAGTAGCCCGGGCCGCCGCCGATGTCCAGCATGCGCGCGCCGCGCAGGTCGACGTAGGCGCCGAGCTGGCCGACGGCGTCCTCGGCCATCGCGCCGTAGAACCGGGCCGGGTCGTCCTGCTCATGGCCGAACTCCCGATAGAGCCGGACGGAGCGGGCCAGCGTCGGGGCCCACTGCCCGGCTGCCTGGACCTCATGCCGGTCCTTCCGCGACGAGGTGGGCCGGCCGAGCACCCGCAGACCCTACATCGGCGCACCGCATAGGGTTCTGCGAGTGGACCGCAGCTCTCCCCCGGACGCGCACGGGACCGACCCGGGCCACCTCACCGGTGTGCACGTGGCGTTCCTGAGCTGGCGAGACACCGGCAACCCCGAGGGCGGCGGCGCCGAGCGCTACCTCGAGGAGGTGGCGGCCGGCCTGGTGGCGCGCGGCGCGAGGGTCACCGTGTTCAGCGCGGCCTATCCCGGCGCGCCCCCGGAGGAGACTCGCGACGGCATCCGGTTCGTACGGCGCGGTTCGAAGCTGTCGGTCTACCTGCGCGGCATGCAGGCGTTGCGCACGGGACTCCTCGGCGAGCCGGACGTAGTGGTGGATGTGCAGAACGGCCTGCCGTTCTTCACCCGGCTGGTGACCCGCAGGCCGGTGATCGTGCTGGTGCACCACGTCCACCGGGAGCAGTGGCCGATCGTCTATCCCGGGCTGACCGGCCGCATCGGCTGGTGGCTGGAGAGTCGGGTGGCTCCGCGGCTCTACCGGCGTTGCCAGTACGTCGCGGTCTCGACGGCCACCCGGGAAGAGCTGCAGCGACTCGGGGTCGACGGCGACCGGGTCGCGATCGTGCACAACGGCTCGGAGGAGCCGACCGGCGTCCGGGGACCCAAGTCCGCGCACCCGAGCCTCTGCGTGGTCAGCCGGCTGGTGCCGCACAAACAGATCGAGCATGCGATCGACGCCGCGCTGGAGCTGCGTGCGGAGCTGCCCGACCTCACCCTCACCGTCGTCGGCGACGGGTGGTGGGAGGCCAACCTGCACCGCTATGCCGAGGAGCGCGGGGCAGGCAGCACCGTCCGGTTCACCGGTCACGTCTCGGAGGAGGTGAAGCGCCGCATCTACGACGAGTCGTGGGTGATGGCGCTGCCCTCGCTGAAGGAGGGCTGGGGCCTGGTGGTCGGCGAGGCGGCGTTGTCGCGCACGCCTACCGTCGCCTACCGGTCCGCCGGAGGGACGCGCGAGTCGGTGCTCCACGGCAGTTCCGGCCTGCTGGCCGACGACCACGCCGACCTGGTCGCCTCCCTGCGATGGGTGCTCACCGACCCCGTGCTGCGCGAGCGCCTCGCCGACGGGGCGCAGCAGAACAGCCGGCAGTTCAGCTGGGCACGCGCCCACGCTGCCTTCGCACACGTGGTCGCCGCCGTGCTGGAGGGGCGGCGGATGGCGGCGCAGGACGAGGTCGGCCCCCGCGCGGTGCGCAGCGGGCATGCCGGAGCCGCGCAGCGCCGCAGCTTGCGGGCTCGGCGCCACGGGCGGGCGAGGGGCTGACCGGAGCCAGCCCCGGCTCACTCGCCGTAGTCGATGATCGGCGCGCCGGCGTTGCCCGGGGCGTTGCTCGAGGAGTTGACCTGGCTGCTCACCAGCCCGAGGAACGTGATGTAGGCGATCACGCCCGCGACGATCACGACCAGGAAGGTGCCCAAGAACCGCATCCCGTCCCGGGACCACCTCTCGGCAATGTGGGTACCGTCGTTGATCGACACGTGTCTCTTCCTCCCATGTGACGCAGTCCGGCTGCGTGCCCTCCCCGCGGAGCCTCCGGCGCCCGGGGATCGTAACAACCGGATCGCGACATTTCCGAAATCATCGATCGCGTCGCCGACGCCGGTCTAGTTCTTGATCCACTGTGCCCAGCAACGGCAACAGGGCATACATTCCCCAGACCCCGATCAGCAGGACCAAGGTCACACCCGCGGGACGCGCGTCGGGGGGCCGCATCCCCAGGTCGATCAGCTCCACGCCCTGGTTCCGCAGGATCGTCCGGCCGGGGATCGGGGCGAGCGCAGCAGCCGGCGCCGGCACGGTGAGCTCACGGGCGACGTACCGCACGCCGAGGGCGCGCAGTGTCTCGCCGAGCCGGCGCGGGTCCTGGCCGGCCAGGGCGGTCGCCACCCGGGGCACCCGGGGGTCGTCGCCGACCAGGCCCCGGCCGGCCACGCTGAGCCGGTCGCTGGCCAGGTAGTCCGGGGTGAGATAGCGGCCCATCGGGTCCAGCACCCGGTGGCCGCGGTTCCACCCCGGGGCGCGGTAGGCGGTGAACGGCAGGATCAGCACGGCTCCTGGATGCCGCTGCTCGGCCCGCTCCAGGACGCCGCGGGCCTCCGCCCAGGAATCGGGGTAATGGGCCGGGCGAAGCTGGCCACCGACCCCCCACGCCGCGTCGGGCATCAGCGCCAGGGGCAGGAGGATCAGGGCCACGGCGGCGCCACCGGCCGCGAGCCGCCCCAGGCGCGAGCCCACCCAGCCGGCGAGGACCTCGGCACCCGCAGCCGTGAGGCCCACGACGAGTGGCAGACACAGCGCGTAGTAGCGGGTGCCGTCGCGCAGCAACCCCCCACCCGGGACGTGGCTGCCCCACCACTCCAGGGCCCCGGGGGCCGCCCACCCGAGCACCGCCACGGACCAGCCGAGCACCCAGCAGGCCAGCCACCGGCCGGGAGCCTGCGTACGACGCCACCAGGGCCGCCACCCCGCGGCCGCCAGCCCGACGACGAGGGCGAGCCACCACCACCCGCCGATCCCGAGCCGGGAGGCCGGCACCACCGCGGAGTTCCAGATGCCGCCGAGTCCGGCGGCGGTCAACGGCGCCGGCACGGTGCCCTCCGCGCGGAGGTTGAAGACCGAGGCTCCGACCTGCAGCGGCGTGGTGTCGCCGGGCCCGACCAGGGACGCCACCACCCAGGGCCCGTTGCCGGCGACGACCGCGGCGAGGAGCCGGAGGCGCACGGCGGGCGTGGTCCCCCGACCGAGCCCGACCAGCAGGAGGAGCAGGACCGTGACCATGCCGGCGCTGGGACTCAGACAGCCCAGCGGCACCAGCCAGTACAGGCGGCGGGGCACCACCCCCGTCTGCCGCGCCCGGTTCGCCGCCTCGACCAGCCACGGTGTGGCGGCGTACCCCAGCAGGACCGGCCAGTGGCCGATCGCCAGGCGCTCGGCGACGAAGGGGTTCCACACCGCCACGCTCACCGCGACCAGTCGCGCCACCAGCGAGGGGCCGACGAGTCGTTGGGCGCCCGCAGCCGCCAGCAGGAGCGCGCCCAGGAGGACGAGCTTCTGCAGCAGCATGCCGGGCACGACCTCGTCGAGCACCGCGACGACCGCATCCGAGGGCACCGCGCGTGGCAGCCCCCCACCGAGCCCGAGGAAGTCGCGGCGCAGCGCGAGGTCGGGCACCCAGACCATGTCGAAGGAGAGCACGTAGCCGCGCCCCAGGGCGGGGCCCAGGAGCAGCACGCCCAGCACGAGGGCCCACAGGTGCGGCAGCCAGCCGACGACGGCGGCGCGGCGCCCTTCGCTCACAGCGGGAGCTTGCGGAAGAGCGCGCGAGGCACGTGGCGCAGCCCCGACATCACCGGACGCAGCGCCGCGGGCACCCACACCAGGTCACGCCGGTTCGCGACCGCGTCCACCACGGCCTCGGCCACCTGCTCCGCGGTGACCGAGAGGGGCGCCGGCTCCCGCCCCTTGGTCATCTTCGTGTGCACGAAGCCGGGACGTACGACGCACACCGCGATGCCTTCGGGGCGCAGCGCCTCGCCGAGCCCGAGGAAGAAGCCGTCCATGCCGGCCTTGGTGGAGCCGTAGACGAAGTTGGAGCGGCGCACCCGCTCACCGGCCACCGAGGACAGCGCCACGATGGTGCCGTGCCCCTGGTCGGCGCATCCGTTGCGCGAGCAGCACGCCCACGCTCACCGCGCCGACGTAGTTCACCCGTGACCTGCGCCAGCGCGGCCCCGTGGTCCTGCCACGCCTGCTCCTCGTCGCCGAGGACGCCGAAGGCGACCAGGGCGACGTCGACGTCCTGGTCCGCGAACGCCTCGTCCAGCAGCGCACGATGGCTCTCGGCGTCCTCGGCCTCGAAGTCGAGCTCGCGGACGTCCAGGCCCAGGTCGCCGCAGCCGCTCCGCCGCGTCGGCGCGCCGCACGGGTGGGCCGCGCCGCCAGGAGCACCCGCGGGCGGCAGGTGCGCGCCCACTGCTCCACGGTGGCCAGGGCGATGTCGCTCGTGCCGCCGAGCAGCAGCACGGTCTGGGGCTCCCCCAAGGCGTTCAGCATCCGTCGTCTCCTCACAGCTCCAGGCGCCGGGACAGGTCGGAACAGAACATGCCAGCGGGATCCACCCGACGCCGTACCGCCCGGAACTCGTCGGCGCGGGGATACATCTCGGGCGAACATCTGTGCGGCGACATCCTCGAGTCCTTGGCCAGGTAGAGCCGGCCCCCGTGGTCGAGCCACCAGCGCGTCCAGCCGGGCAAACAACGGCGCGAGGTCAGGGGTGTTCGGCAGGTCCACCGCCAGCGTCCATCCGCGCAGCGGGAACGACAGCGGCCCGGGGTCGGCCGGACCGAACCGCTTGAGCACCGAGAGGAAGGAGGGATGCCCGGCCTCGGCGAGCGCAGCTCAGCGCCGACCACAGTGCGTCCTCGGCGCCGTCCGGGAGCACCAGCTGGTACTGCAGCACACCCCGGCGACCGTAGACGCGGTTCCAGCTCGCCCACCAGGTCGAGAGGGTGGAAGAAGGCCGAGATCGTCTGCAGCTCGCCCTCGCGCCACCGCGGAGCCTTGCGGTACCAGAGCTCGTTGAACGCGCGCACCGCCGGCCGGGAGACGAGGTTCACCGGCGCGTCCACCGGCACCCGCGCGATCGGCGCCCGGGGCACCGCCCAGCGGTCGCGACGGTGGCCGGCCCGGTCCAGCTCCCCGAGCAGGGCGTGCTCCCCCACCGTCAGCACCGAGCGTCCGAGCCGGTCGCCGCGTGCCATGGTGTCGATCCAGGCGACCGAGTACGTCGACTGCTCGTCGGCCTCCTGCATGCGTTCCATGACCGCGGCAAGGCCGGGCAGTCGTTCGGTGCGCACCTGCACCCAACCGGTCTCGACGGGCCGCACGCGCAGGACCGCCTCGAGGACGACGCCGGTCAGCCCCATGCCGCCCACGGTCGCCCAGAACAGGTCGGCCCCCTGGCCGGGACCGACGGTCCGGATGCTGCCGTCGGCGAGGAGCAGGTCCAGCGACTCCAGATGGCTGCCGATGCTGCCCTCGCGGTGGTGGTTCTTGCCGTGCACGTCTGCCGCGACCGCCCCACCGACGGTCACGTACCGCGTTCCGGGCGTCACCGGCACGAAGTGGCCGGTGGGCAGCAGCATCCGGATCAGGTCGTGCAGGCTGGTTCCGGCGGAGACCCGGACCCGCGGGCCGGACGGATGGTCCAGCTCGAGCCGCATCCCGGCCGGTAGCGGCGCGAGCACCGTCCCCCCGGCGTTCTGGGCGGCGTCGCCGTAGGACCGGCCGAGTCCACGCGCGATCAGGCCCCGGCCGGACGCCGCCTCGATCGTTCGCGACCAGGTCGGGCAGCCGCTCCGCCGTCGTCTCCAGCACCCGCGCCGTCGTCGGCGCGGTGTGACCCCACCCCGTCAGACGGCTGGTGCGACCCTCGAACCCGATCTCAGCCACGAGCGATCCCCAGACCGACCAGCACCATCCACACCAGTCCGATCGCCTGCAGGCCCCGGTCGGCCAGCACGATGTCCTCAGGTTCTGCGGCGGTCCCCGCGTCGATGTCGACGGCGTAGCGCATGATCGCCAGCACGAACGCACCGATGGAGATCATGTGCCACGGCTCCGAGCTCCCTGCGGACATCTCGAAGGCCCACAGGCTGTAGGACATCACCGTCGTGGCGGCGGCGGTGCCCCACACGAAGCGCAGGTAGGTGTCGGTGTAGCGCACCAGCGACCTGCGGGTGCCGGCCTCACTGCCCAGCGTGTGCAGCTCGGAGTAGCGCTTGCCCGACACCATGAACAGCGAGCCGAAGCCGGCCACCAGCAGGAACCACTGCGAGATCGGCAGGTTCGCAGCCAGGCCACCCGCGACGGCGCGCATCAAGAAGCCCAGCGTCACCAGGCTGATGTCGAGCACCGGCTCGTCCTTGAGCCAGAACGCATAGAAGACCTGGGACGCGGCGTACCCGGCCAGCAGGACGGCGAGGTCCGGGTCGGCCAGCCAGCCGATGCCGAGGGCGACGACAGCCAAGCCGACGGCCACCGCCAGCGCTGCGGGGATGCTGAGCTGACCGGCGGCGACCGGCCGGAAGCGCTTGCGAGGGTGCAGCCGGTCCGCCTCGACGTCGGCCACGTCGTTGAGGTGGTAGACGGCGGAGGACATCAGGCAGAAGGCGACGAACGCCAGCGCCGACGCGACGGCGACCTCGGGGTCCAGCACCTTCCCGGCGGCCAGGGGCGCGGCCAGCACCAGCAGGTTCTTGCTCCACTGCTTGGGTCGGGCGGTTCGCCACACAGCGGACACCAGGCTCATGACGCGCCAGTCTAGGCAGCGCACCGGGCCGGGACGTCGGTTGTGGGCCCGCGCCACCTATCGTGGGCCTGTGGCGAGTGGAGGGGCCCTGCAGCGGGCCCGTGGCGGCGGCGCCATCGCGGTGGCCATGGGCATGATGAACGTGGCCAGCTACGCCTACACGATCGTGGCGGCCCGGCTGCTCGGCCCGCGCGACTACGGCGCGTTCGCTGCCCTGATGGGCGTGCTCCTCGTGGTGATGGTGCTGTCCCTGGCGCTGCAGGCGACCGCCGCCCGGCGCATCGCCTCGGCCCCGCACGACGTGGCCGAGATCGAGCGGGTGATCCTCCGGGTCGGGATCCAGGCGTCCCTGGGACTCGGCCTCGTCTGCCTGGCGCTGTCTCCGCTGATCAGCCTGGCGCTGCGCCTGGACAGCGTGCCCACCGCGGCGCTGACCGCCGCAGCGGCAGTGCCGATGACGCTGATGGGCGCCCAGGCCGGCATCCTGCAGGGCGAACGCCGCTGGCTGCCCCTGGCCGTGCTCTACCTCGCCGTCGGCGTCCCGCGGCTGGTCGTCGGCACCGCACTGATCATCTGGCAGCCTGATGAGTTCTCCGCCCTGCTGGGCGTCGTCCTGGCTGCCTTCGCCCCCGTCCTGGTCGGTCGGTGGGCACTGGGCCGGCACCCTCGACCCGGCGCCGACCGCGACGCGCCGCCGACCATGGCTGCCGAGCACAGCCCCGCGGCCTTGTGGCGCGAGACGGTCCACAACTCCAACGCGCTGCTCGCGTTCTTCGCGTTGTCCAACATCGACATCCTGGTGGCGCGCAACGTCCTCGACGAGCACCAGGCGGGGCTCTACGCCGGCGGGCTCATCTTGTCCAAGGCGGTGCTGTTCCTGCCGCAGTTCGTGGTGGTGCTCGCCTTCCCGTCGATGTCGAGCGGACCGACTGCCCGACCTGCCCTCTACCGCAGCCTCGCGGTGGTGCTCGTCGTCGGGCTGGTCACCGCCGCGGGCACCGCTGTGCTCTCCGGACTCGCGGTCGTCTTCGTCGGGGGGGCGCAGTACTCCGAGATCCGGGACCAGCTCTGGCTCTACGCGCTGCTCGGAACGGTGCTGTCCCTGCTGCAGCTGCTGGTCTACAACGTGCTCGCCCGACAGGCCCGCCGGGCGGTCGTGCTGGTCTGGGTCGCGCTGGTCCTCGTCGCCGCGCTCGGTCAGCTGACCGACTCCTACGGAGGCCTGCTCGCGCTGGTGCTCGTCGTCGACAGCAGCCTGCTGCTCGTCCTGCTGGTGGTCGACCTGCTCCGCCGCCGGCCCGCCGAGGAGACAGCCGACGACACCGACGGTGCGGTCGGCTCGGAGCACTCAGTGGGCGGCGGCGTGCCAGCTGGGCCCGGTGCCGACGGAGACGTCGAGCGGAACCGTCAGCTCGGCCGCTGAGCCCATCTGGCCACACACGAGGGACTCCAGCGCCTCGTGCTCGCCCTCGGCGACCTCGAAGACGAGCTCGTCGTGCACCTGCAGCAGCATCCGCGAGGCCAGTCCCTCCTGCCTCAGGGCCCGGTCGACGTTGAGCATGGCGACCTTGATGAGGTCGGCGGCCGAGCCCTGGATCGGGGCGTTGAGCGCCATCCGCTCGGCCATCTCGCGGCGCTGGCGGTTGTCGCTGGTCAGGTCGGGGAGATAGCGACGACGGCCGAGGATCGTCTCGGTGAAGCCGGTGCGTCGCGCCTCGTCGACCACGCCCGCGAGGTAGTCCCGCACCCCGCCGAAGGTCTCGAAGTACTCGGTCATCAGCTCGGCAGCCTCGCCGGTGCTGATCCGCAGCTGCTGGGAGAGCCCGTAGGCGGACAGGCCGTAGGCCAGTCCGTAGTTCATCGCCTTGATCTTCGCGCGCATCTCCCCGGTGACCTCGTCGGGAGGTACGTCGAAGACCCGGGATGCGGTCACGGAGTGGAAGTCCCGGCCGGAACGGAAGGCCTCGATCAGCCCGGCGTCCTCGGAGAGGTGTGCCATGATCCGCATCTCGATCTGGGAGTAGTCGGCCGTCATCAGCTCGTGGAAGCCCTTGCCGACCACGAACGCCTCGCGGATCCGGCGGCCGGCCTCGGTGCGGATCGGGATGTTCTGCAGGTTGGGGTCGGTGCTGGAGAGTCGACCGGTGGCGGCGATCATCTGGTTGAAGGTCGTGTGGATCCGCTCGTCCTCGGAGACGGTCTTGAGCAGTCCCTCGACGGTCTGGCGCAGCCGACTCGCGTCGCGGTGGCGCAGCAGGTGCTGCAGGAACGGGTGCTCGGTCTTCTCGTAGAGCCCCTGCAGCGCGTCCGCGTCGGTGGTGTAGCCGGTCTTGGTGCGCTTGGTCTTCGGCATGCCCAGCTCCTCGAAGAGCACGACCTGCAGCTGCTTGGGCGACCCGAGGTTGATCTCGCGTCCGATCACGGCGTAGGCCTCCTCGGCCGCATCGCGCACCAAGGTCGCGAAGTGCGACTCCAGCCCCTCGAGCAGCTCGGTGTCGACCGCGACTCCGACCTGCTCCATGCGCACCAGCACCTCGATCAGCGGCAGCTCGACCTCGGCCAGCAGCCGGGTGCCGCCACGGTCGGCGAGCTCCTCGTCCAGGGCGGTGGCGAGGTCGAGCACGGCCCGGGCGTGCAGCATCGCGGTCTCCTCGCCGCCGGCGTCGTCGAGGCCCTCGAGGCTCAGCTGGCCGTCCTCGGTCGCGCCGGACTTCAGCTCGCGCTTGAGGTAGCGCACCGTGAGGTCGGCCAGGTCGTAGGAGCGCTGGTCCGGGCGGGCGAGGTAGGCCGAGAGCGCGGTGTCGCGCTCGAGGCCGTGCAGCGGCCAGCCGCGGGCCGCCAGCGCCAGGATCGGCCCCTTGGCGTCGTGGAGCACCTTGGGCTGGCCGGGGTCGCCCAGCCAGGTCATCACCGCCGCGTCGTCCTCGGGGGTGATCTCCTCGACCGGGATCTGCGCTGCTGCTCCCGACTCCGTGGCGAGCGCCAGGCCGCGAACGTCGCCGGTGCCCGCGCGCCAGCTGCCCTCGACGTGCACGCCGACCCGGTGCCCGTCCCGAGCGTGGGCATCGAGCCAGCCGGCCACGGCACCGGGCTCCAGCCGGGTCATGTCGAGCTCGTAACCGGACTCGTCGATCTCCTCCGCCGAGGTGAGCGTGTCGAAGAGCCGGTCGCGCAGCACCCGGAACTCGAGGCTGTCGAACAGCGTGTGCACCTGGTGGCGGTCCCAGGGCAGCCGCCGCAGGTCCTCCGGCTCGCGCCCGAGGTGCAGGTCGCAGACCAGGGCGTTGAGCCGACGGTTGCGGATCACGTCGTCGAGGTGTGCCCGCAGGCTCTCCCCGGCCTTGCCCTTGATCTCCTCGGCATGGGCGATGACGTTGTCGAGGCCGTCGTAGGTGTTGATCCACTTAGCCGCGGTCTTCGGCCCGACGCCCGGGACGCCGGGAAGGTTGTCCGAGGACTCACCGACCAGCGCGGCGAGCTCGGGGTAGCGGGCCGGCGGGACGCCGTACCGCGCCTCGACGGCCTCCGGGGTCATCCGGGCCATCTCCGAGACGCCGCGCATCGGATAGATCACGGTGGTGTGGTCGTCGATGAGCTGGAAGGAGTCCCGGTCACCGGTGCAGATCAGCACCTCGAAGCCCTCGGCCCGGCCCTCGGTGGCCAGGGTGCCGATGATGTCGTCGGCCTCGTAGCCCTCGACCTCCAGGTGCTGGATCTGCAGCGCGTCCAGCACCTCCTGGATCAGCGGCACCTGCCCGGCGAACTCCTCCGGGGTCTTGCTCCGCTTGGCCTTGTACTCGGCGTACTCCTGGACCCGGAAGGTCTGTCGGGACTTGTCGAAGGCCACCGCCACGTGGCTGGGGTCCTCGTCGCGCAGGACGTTGATGAGCATCGCGGTGAAGCCGTAGACCGCGTTGGTGGTCTGCCCGGTCGTGGTCGAGAAGTTCTCGGCCGGGAGCGCGAAGAACGCCCGATAGGCCAGCGAGTGCCCGTCGAGGAGCAGCAGGCGCGAACGGCTGCCGGAGGTGGTGGGCGTTGCTTGTCGGGCGGCAGGAGCCGAGGGTGACGCGGGCACGGCCTCGACCCTAGTGCGTGCCGCCGACAGCCCCCAGAGAGGATGAGGCCATGGAGCGCACCGACCTCGACGACTTCCTCGCCCAGATGCCCGACGGCGCCGGCGGACTGAACGAGAAGCTCGGCGTCACCGTCCTCGAGGCGTCCGTGGAGCGCGTCGTCGGCACGATGCCGGTCACGGGCAACACCCAGCCCTACGGTCTGCTCCACGGCGGCGCCTCGGTGTCGCTGGCCGAGACGCTGGGCTCGATCGGCTCGGCCTTGCACGCCCTGCCCGACCGGATCGCGGTGGGTGTGGACATCAACGCCACCCACCACCGCTCGGCGACCTCCGGCGTCGTCACCGGTACGGCGACTCCGCTGCACCTCGGGCGCACGATGGCGACGTGGGAGGTGGTGATCACCGACGAGCAGGGACGGCGCGTGTGCACCTCGCGGATCACCTGCGCGCTGCCAACGCGCCCCCGGGACTGAGGCTCCTCCTCCCCCCGGCCCTCGGGAAGACCTCGTCCCTCAGTCGACGCCCTGCCTGCGGCGCATCGAGCGCCGCTGGGCCAGCACCTCCACCAGGTGCCGGTTGCCGGCCGGACGGGCCCGCTCGCTGGAGAGCTTCTTGCGCAAGGCGGCGGTCGGGGCCGCGCGCACCGTGGCCAGCGTCGACATGCCCAACCGGACGAAGAAGCGGTTGGTCTCCCGGTTGGCATCGGTGATGGCGGTGATCTGGTGGACGTCCTTCTCCTCGGCCCACTGCACCGCCGCCTCCAGCAGCGCACGACCGACGCCGTGCTTGCGGTGCTCGGCTTCGACGAGCAGGTAGGAGGTGTGCACCGTGGACTCGAGCACCAGCGGGGAGATCGGCCCCCTGCTGAGCTGCAGGGCGGCCACCAGCCGGTCCTCGACGGTGGCGACGAGCAGCCGCTCGTCCGGGTCGACCGCGAGGTTGGCCAAGGCCTGCTCGGCGTCGCGGAGCGCGCGCGGAGTGACCTCGAGATGGCGGGTGGTGCGGGACCACAGGTTCAGCAGATCCGCGGCGTCAGCCGGCGTCGCGTCCCTGATCTGGACAAGCTGACGTCCCATGCTGTGCGTGACCTCCCACGACCCCCCATGAGTGCGGACCATGAGAGGGTACTCGCCGCGGTCGTTCAACGCTAAAGGAGTCTGGCCCGTTGGTGCCCGGAACCGGGACGGTTGTCAACGTCCTCGCCGTGCTGGTCGGCAGCCTCCTCGGTGTCCTGCTCGGCCACCGGCTGCCGGTGCGCACCCGCCGGGTGGTCACCGACGGGCTGGGCCTGGTCACCCTGCTGATCGCCGCCTCCTCGGCCTCCGCGGTCGGCGACCACGCCTTCGCCGTCGCCGTCGGGGACGCGGCCCCCATGCTGATCGTGCTCGGAGGACTGCTCCTCGGCGGCATCGCCGGGTCGCTGCTGCGCATCGAGGACCGGCTCGAAGGACTCGGCGAGCGCATCCAGCGGGCCGCCGTACGACGCCTCGGCGCGGGCGCCGCCCACGAGTCGCGGCAGCGCTTCGTCCAGGGCTTCGTCAGCAGCTCCCTGGTCTTCTGCGTGGGCCCTCTCACCATCCTCGGCTCGATCAACGAGGGCCTGGGCAACGGTGCCGACCAGCTGCTGCTGAAGTCGGCCCTGGACGGGTTCGCCTCCATCGCCTTCGCGGCGTCGTTCGGCTGGGGCGTGGCCGCGAGCGTCCTCGTGGTCGGGGTGGTCCAGGGCGGCCTGACCGTGCTGGGCGCCGTGCTGGGCAGCTTCGTGCCCGACGCCGAGCTCGCCGCCCTGACCGCGACCGGTGGGCTGCTCCTGGTCGGTGTGGCGCTGCGCCTGCTGGACCTCAAGCAGGTCGCCGTCGCCGACCTCCTGCCCGCCCTGCTCTTCGCACCGGCGTTGACCGCGCTGGTCGCCTCGATCCGCTGACCCGGACCCAATCGTTACGTGTTCGACACGCGCCGAGGGACCGGGATCAATAAGGTGTCCGGGAGCGACCCACGTGTGACACCGCCCACACCGCGCACCTATAGTCGCGCGGCGAACCGCCCGGGGACAGGAGACTCGATGCAGGCGTCAACCGGACCGAGCGCGCGGGAGCGGACGTGGGGGCGTCCCCGCCCCAGCCTCATCGCCCTTCTCGCCGCGCTCGTCCTGGGGGCGCTGCTCTGCTTCGGCGGCAGTGCGAGCGCCGCCACGGACGGGTCGGGGACCGCAGTGCGCACGGCCGACGAGCAGCTGAGCAACACCCTCAAGGGCACCCTGCGCAACAGCGCGAAGGACAACGCTCCGGTGGAGGGGGTGCGGATCACCGCCACCAAGGACGGTCAGACCTACGAGGACACCACCGACGCCGAGGGAAAGTTCAGCATCGAGATTCCCGGTGACGGCGGACAGGTCACCGTGCAGCTCGACGAGAGCACCCTGCCCGAGGGCGTGACGCTCCGTGCGGGAAGCAGCGCCACGCGCAAGCTCGTGCTCAACCCCGGCCAGAACCTCCCGCTGGCCTTCCCGATCGGCGCCGACACCCGTCAGGTCAGCACCAAGTGGGACCGGATCCCGCAGCTGCTCTACAACGGCCTCCTGTTCGGGCTGATCATCGCGATGGCGGCGCTGGGCCTGTCCATGGTGTTCGGCACCACCGGCCTGACGAACTTCGCCCACGGCGAGCTGGTGACGTTCGGCGCGATCATGGCCTACTGGTTCAACAGGGTGCTGCACTGGCCGTTCGCACTCGCCGCCCTGGTCACCCTGGTGCTGGCCGCGGTGTTCGGCTACGCCCAGGAGAAGGGCCTGTGGGGTCCCTTGCGGCACCGCGGCACCGGACTGATCGCGATGATGATCGTCTCGATCGGCTTCCAGTTCTTCCTGCGCAACCTCTTCCAGTACTTCACCGGCGGCCGGACGATGAACTATGCCGACTACGTGACGCCGTCCGGGGACAGCTTCCTGGGCTGGTTCACCTACAGCTACCGCGACCTGGTGCTGGCCGCGATCAGCATCGTGGTGTTGTTCGCTGCCACCCTGGCACTGGCCCGCACCCGTCTCGGCCGGGCGACCCGAGCGGTGGCCGACAACCCCGCGCTGGCCGCCTCGACGGGCATCAACGTCGACCGGGTGATCACCGCGGTGTGGGTCGTCGGCACCACCCTGGCCGCACTGAGCGGGATCTTCCTCGGCTTCGGCCTCGGGGTCACCTTCCAGATCGGCCAGCTGGTCCTGCTGCTGCTCTTCGCCGCTGTGGTGGTCGGCGGCCTGGGCTCGGTCTGGGGAGCGCTCCTCGGCAGCCTCATCGTCGGGGTGCTGATCGAGATCTCGACCCTGGTGATCCCCTCGGACCTGAAGAACGCAGGTGCATTGTTGTTGCTGATCTTGATCCTGCTGGTCAGACCCCAGGGACTGCTCGGCCGCAAGGAACGGATCGGCTGAGCCGAGGAAGGACGAAACCATGGACCTCTTGACCAGCGCCTTCCACGACGCCTTCTCGCCGTTCGCACTCTCGTTCGTGCTGGCCGCGGTCGGCCTCAACGTGCACTACGGCTACACCGGCCTGCTCAACTTCGGACAGGCTGCCTTCAGTGCGGTCGGCGCCTACGGCATGGGCGTGATGATCGCCTCGTTCGACCTGCCGCTCGTCGTCGGGTTGCTCGTGGGCATCGTGGCCGCCTGTGTGCTCGCACTGGTCCTCGGCGTACCGACGCTGCGGCTGCGTGCGGACTACCTGGCCATCGTGACCATCGCCGCAGCCGAGATCATTCGGCTGTTCTTCTCCACGACGTTCAAGAGCTACTTCCACGCCCGTGACGGGGTGAGCGGGTTCACCACGGGGTTCCGGTCGCTGAACCCCCTGCCGCGCATGGACCACAACTTCTTGACCTTCAGCCGCAACGACCTGTGGGTGATGATCGTCGGCTGGGTCGTCGTGACGCTGTGCTGCGTGTTCATCTGGTTGCTGATGCGCTCGCCCTGGGGGCGCGTGCTGAAGAGCATCCGGGAGGACGAGGAGGCCGTCCGGTCACTGGGCAAGAACGTCTACTCCTACAAGATGCAGGCACTCGTGCTCGGTGGTGTGATCGGCGCCTTCGGCGGGTTCATCGGCGGGCTCGGCCTGGCCTCGGTGCAGCCGGACAGCTTCAACACCGACTTCACCTTCATCGTCTTCACCATGTTGGTCCTCGGCGGAGCGGCACGGGTGCTGGGGCCGGTGGTCGGCGCGGTGCTGTTCTGGGGAGCGCTGTCGTTCATCGGCGGCCTTCTCTCCGACCTCGCGTCGGGAGACAATCCGATCATCCCGCCCGACCTGATGAACTCCGACCAGGTGAGCAACGTGCGCTTCATGCTGGTCGGCCTGGTGCTGATGCTGCTGATGATCTTCCGACCCCAGGGGATCTTCGGCGACCGGAAGGAGCTTGCCCTCGATGCCCGCTGACGCACCCGCTGCCAGCAGCGACGCCCGCAAGGCGCTGGAGCGCCTGGAGACCGAGCCCGGAGTCGCCAAACCGGACCCGATCCTCGTCGCCGACGACATCACCCGCACCTTCGGCGGGCTCACCGCCGTGGACGTCGAGCACCTCGAGGTCCAGCGCGGCGTGATCACCGCGCTGATCGGCCCCAACGGCGCCGGGAAGACGACGTTCTTCAACCTGCTCACCGGGTTCGACCAGCCCGACTCCGGCGCCTGGTCCTTCAACGGCAAGTCGTTGCGTGGAGTCCCGGCGTACAAGGTGGCCCGACGGGGGATGGTGCGGACCTTCCAGCTGACCAAGGTGCTCTCGAAGCTGACCGTCCTGGAGAACATGCGTCTGGGCGCCACCGGGCAGACCGGCGAGCGTTTCATCACCAGCTTCCTGCCCTTCTTGTGGCGGGCCCAGGAGAACGCCATCACCGAGCGCGCGCACGAGGTGCTGCGCCGGTTCACCCTCGACACCAAGGCCCAGGACTTCGCCGGGTCGCTGTCCGGCGGACAGCGCAAGCTCTTGGAGATGGCCCGCGCGCTGATGGTCAAGCCCGAGCTGGTGATGCTCGACGAGCCGATGGCGGGGGTGAACCCGGCGCTCAAGCAGTCCCTGCTCGGGCACGTGAAGTCCCTGCGCGACGAGGGGATGACGGTGCTCTTCGTCGAGCACGACATGGACATGGTGCGCGACATCTCCGACTGGGTCGTGGTGATGGCGCAGGGCAAGATCATCGCCGAGGGCCCGCCCCACTCGATCATGGCCGACGAGAGGGTCATCGACGCCTACCTCGGCGCTCACCACGACACCGACATCACCGAGCTCGAGGAGATCGTCGAGCAGGAGGCGGACGCGGAGCTCCACCGGCCCCGCGCGAGAAGGGGCGAGCGATGAGTGGCCGCACACCGGAGCAGGAGACCCGTGACATGACCACCGCCGAGGTCGACCCCAGCACGCCCACCGGTGACGACGAGGCCCGCGAGACGCACCTGCGCAAGGCCGAGGGTGCGGTGCTTCGTGCCGACGACCTGATCGCCGGCTACGTCCCTGGCGTGAACATCCTCAACGGGTCCGACCTCTACTGCCAGGAGGGCGAGCTCGTCGGCATCATCGGTCCGAACGGCGCCGGCAAGTCCACCCTGCTCAAGGCCCTGTTCGGCCTGGTGAAGGTGGGCTCGGGCACGGTGAAGCTGCGCGGTGACGACGTCACCAACGCGCGCGCAGACGTCCTGGTCTCCAAGGGCATCGGCTTCGTGCCGCAGTCCAACAACGTCTTCCCCAGCCTGACCATCGCCGAGAACCTCCAGATGGGTTGCTACCAGCGGCCGAAGAAGTTCGAGCAGCGCTTCGACTTCGTCGCCGACCTCTTTCCCGCCGTCGGGGAGCGCCGCAACCAAAGGGCCGGCTCCCTGTCCGGCGGCGAGCGACAGATGGTCGCCATGGGGCGGGCCCTGATGATGGAGCCCTCCGTGCTGCTGCTCGACGAGCCCTCCGCGGGCCTCTCCCCCGTCATGCAGGACGAGGTCTTCGTGCAGACCCGCGCGATCAACCGCACCGGCGTCTCGGTGGTCATGGTCGAGCAGAACGCCCGTCGCTGCCTGCAGATCTGCGACCGCGGCTACGTGCTGGACCAGGGACGCAACGCCTACACCGCCTCGGGTCGAGAGCTGGCCAACGACCCCAAGGTCATCGAGCTCTACCTCGGCACCCTGGCCAAGTAGCCCACCGGCGCGCCGGACGGCAGCGGAGCACCCGGCCCGCACACTCGTCTGCGGGCACGACGAAGGCCCCCGGGCGAACCCGGGGGCCTTCGCAGGTGTGGTGCTTGGGTTACGGCTTCTTCTGGCCCAGGCCCGCCTTCACCAGCTCGGGGACGATCTTCTTCGTCTCGTCGAAGGCGATCACCACGATGGCGTCGGGGTCCTGCCCCTTGATGGAGTTGACCTCGGCGGTGAAGTTGGCAGCGTTCGGGTCGTAGAGCTGGAACGACACGACCTTGCCACCGGCCTGCGTGAAGAACTTGCGGACGTTCTTCGCGAGGGCCTCACCGTAGGCCTCCTGACGGGCCAGGATCGCGATGTTCTGGTAACCATCGTCGATCGCGGTCGAGGCGAGCACCTGACCCTGGAGCACGTCCGAGGGAGCCGTACGGAAGTACAGGCCCTTGTCGGCGTAGGTGTCGAACGCCGTCGAGGTGTTCGCCGGCGAGATGTGCACGACTCCCGCACCGGTGATGCGGTCGATCACGCTCAGCGACACCGAGGACGACGCGGCCCCGACGATGGCGTCCGCGCCTGCGCGCAGCAGCTTGTCGGTCTCCGACGGCGCGATGTTCGGCGTGCCGTCACCGGAGTCGGCCTTGACCTGCTTGACCGGCTTGCCCTGGAAGCCGCCGTTGTCGTTGATCTCCTTGACCGCCAGGTCGACACCCGCGAACTCCGGGGGGCCGAGGAAGGCGAGGTCACCGCTCTGCGGGAGCAGGGTCCCGATGGTCAGAGTGCCGTCACCCTTGCCCACCGGACCGCTGACCTTCTGGTTGGGCTTGATGTTGGTCTGGTCGGGGATCTTGCCGGTCACGTAGTCCAGCGGCTTGTAGGTGTTGTCCTCGCCGTACTGGAAGATGCCGATGGTCGCCGCGGACGGGCTTCCGGTGGAGTTCAGGTCGATGGGCCCGGAGACACCGTCGTAGTCGATGTTCTTGCCCTGGTCGATCAGGTCGACGCACTGCTTGTACGACGTGCACTTCTCGCCGTCGACCGTGACCTCCTGCATCTTCTTGCCGATGGCCTTGCCGTCGTCGCTCTTGGCCGCCGCCGCGGCGAGCGCGACCACGATCGTGGCGTCGTAGGACTCAGGACCGTAGGTGAAGTCCTTGAGCTTGGGGTTCACCCCGAGCAGGCGCTTCTTGAAGGCGCCATTGAGCTCGGCGCCGGGGTAGGTCGCCTTGACGCCGTCGAGCGTCCCCTTGTCGAAGTCCTTGGAGTAGTCGGCGGTGTTGCCGTCGACGAAGTACAGCTGGACGCCGTTGCTGTCGCTGTTGCCGCCGCCGCCCCCGCCGCCGCCGCCGCTGTCGCTACCGCACGCCGTCAGGACCAGGGAACCAGCAGCCGCTGCGAGCGCCACCGTGGTCAGTTTCTTTGGGCGATTCATGAACCCTCCGGTCTGGATTGGGCAAGACGCTTCAAGCCGCACAGGCCTGAAGTGTGCTCAAGGTAGCCCGTGGCAGGGGTCACACCAGGCCTGCGCCACCCTCGTTGCCATTTTGTGACCTCAGGCTTCAGCTCTCGGGCGGCTCGACCCCGGCAGCGCCGGCGACACCGTGCTGCACGACCCCCTCGGCGACCTCCCGCATGGAGAGTCGCAGATCCATCGCGGTCTTCTGGATCCACCGGAACGCCTCGGGCTCGGTGAGACCGAGCTCGTCCTGCAGCAGTCCCTTGGCCCGGTCCAGCGCCTTGCGCGTCGAGAGCTGCTCCTCGAGGCCACGCACCTCACCCTCGAGCTGGCGCAGCTCGGTGAAGCGCGAGACCGCCATCTCCACCGCCGGCACGAGGTCGGCCTTGGTGAACGGCTTGACCAGGTAGGCCATCGCGCCCGCGTCGCGGGCCTGCTCGACCAGCTCGCGCTGGCTGAACGCGGTGAGGATGACCACCGGCGCCAGGCGCGCCCCGGCGATGCGCTCGGCCGCCGCGATCCCGTCCAGCCGCGGCATCTTGATGTCGAGGATGACCAGGTCCGGCGCGAGCTCCTGGGCCAGCGCCACGGCCTTCTCCCCGTCCTCTGCCTGACCGACGACGTCGTACCCCTCCTCGGCGAGCATCTCGGCGAGGTCCATGCGGATCAGGGCTTCGTCCTCGGCGATCACCACCCGCCGGGACCCGGATTCGTACGCGGCGCTCACGCAGGGAGCGTAACGGGATCGGGTAGGTTGGCCGCCGTTGCCCCGGTAGCCCAACGGCAGAGGCGATGCTCTCAAACAGCATTCAGTGTGGGTTCGAATCCCACCCGGGGCACCCTGTCGGAGCTCGGTGAAACGGTGCGGCCATGCACTCGGCAGCAGGCCTGGGACTGCCCTCGGCGAACCCCTTCGACTTCCTCCGGGGGCTGCACTCCGACGGCTGCCGCGTGGCGAACTGGGCCACGCGGACCGTGGCGGGGGTCAAGAAGCGCTACGACTCTCCGCGGTGGCAGCTCTCCAACCGCTCCGAGGACATCCTCGGCCTGTGCAGCGCCACCCTCGACCTGGTCGGGCTGAAGTGGTGAGGCTCAGCTGCGGCGGTACGCCGGGGCGACTTCGTTGATCGCATCCCCCATCCGGTGGATGCGCAGGGCGTTGGTCGAGCCCGGGATCCCGGGCGGGCTGCCGGCGATGATCACGACGAGGTCGCCCTCGTGCACCCGACCGATCCGCAGCAGCTGCTCGTCGACCTGGCGCACCATCTCGTCGGTGTGCTCCACGGCCGGGGTCAGGAAGGTCTCCACCCCCCAGGTCATCGCCAGCTGCGAACGCACCACGGCCTCGGGGGTGAACGCCAGCACCGGGATCGGGCCGCGGTAGCGGGACAACCGGCGGGCCGAGTCGCCACTCTGGGTGAAGGCGACGAGGTACTTCGCGCCCACCCGCTCGGCGACCTCGGCCGCCGCCTTGGCCACAACACCGCCACGGGTCCGCGGCTGCCAGTCGATGGCGGCCATGTGATGCAGCTCGTGGTCCTCGGTGGAGCTGATGATGCGCGACATCGTGCGCACCGTCTCGACGGGGTACTCCCCCACGCTGGTCTCGCCGGAGAGCATCACGGCGTCGGCCCCGTCCAGGACGGCGTTGGCGACGTCGCTGGCCTCCGCGCGCGTGGGCGCCGGGTTGCTGACCATCGACTCGAGCATCTGGGTGGCCACGATGACGGGCTTGGCGTTGCGCCGCGCCTTCTCGATCACCCGCTTCTGCAGGAACGGCACGTCCTCCAGGGGGCACTCCACGCCGAGGTCGCCACGGGCCACCATGAACCCGTCGAAGGCCTTGACCACCTCGTCGAGGTTGTCGATGGCCTGCGGCTTCTCGATCTTGGCGATGACCGGCAGCAGGACGCCCTCCTCCTTCATCACCTGGCGGACGTCCTCGGCGTCCGCGGCGGAGCGGACGAAGGACAGCGCGACGAAGTCGACGCTGAGGTGCAGCGCCCAGCGCAGGTCCTCGACGTCCTTCTCGGACATGGCCGGCACGCTGACGGCCACACCGGGAAGGTTGATGCCCTTCTGGTTGCTGATCTGCCCGCCGACGAGCACCTCGGTGTGGACCTCGGTGTCCTCGACCTCGGTCACCCGCAGGCGCACCTTGCCGTCGTCGATGAGGACATGGTCACCCCTCGCGACGTCGCCGGGGAGCCCGGCGTACGTCGTGGAGGCGCGGCGCGCATCGCCGGCGATCTCCGTGGTGGTGATGGTGAACGGCGCACCGGGGACCAGGCGGACGGCTCCTTCGGCGAAGCTGCCCAGGCGGATCTTGGGGCCCTGCAGGTCGGCGAAGATGCCGACGCCGTGGCCGGAGGCGTCCGAGGCCTCGCGCACCATCTGGTAGGACCGCTCGTGGTCGGTGTGACTGCCATGGCTGAGGTTGAGCCGGGCGACGTCCATGCCGGCGTCCACGAGTCGCGCGATGCGTTCAGGGGTCGCCGTGGCCGGGCCCAGGGTGCACACGATCTTGGCTCTCCGCACGCTCCGAGGGTAGCGGCGCGCAATTGAACGTTCCAATCAGGGCGAACCGGCACGGCTCTCCCCGGGGCCCGGGGAGACCGGCAGCCCTCACACGGTCAGGGGGCGCTCGGTCGGCGGGATCGGGGCGGGCAGGTTGGTGGAGCCGGAGAGCCAGGTGTCCACCGAGGCCGCCGCGGCGCGACCCTCCGCGATGGCCCACACGATCAGCGACTGGCCCCGGCCCGCGTCGCCGGCGACGAAGACCCCGGGCACCGAGGACATGTAGCCGTTGTCGCGGACGATGTTGCCGCGCGCGTCGAGGTCGACGCCCAGCTGCTCGACCAGACCCTCCTTCTCGGGCCCGGTGAAGCCCATCGCCAGCAGCACCAGCTCGGCCGGAATCTCCCGCTCGGTCTCCTCGACCGGCTCGAACTTCCCGTCGACGAACTGCACGTCGACCAGACGGAGCGCACGGACGTGGCCGTCCTCGTCCCCGAGGAGCTCCTGGGTCGAGACGGCATAGACCCGCTCGCCACCCTCCTCGTGGGCAGAGGAGACCCGGAAGACCATCGGGTACGTCGGCCACGGCTGGTTCGCCGGCCGGTCCTCCGGCGGGCGGTCCATGATCTCCAGCTGGGTGATCGAGGCGGCCTCCTGCCGGGTCGCCGTACCGAGGCAGTCCGCGCCGGTGTCCCCGCCACCGATGATCACCACGTGCTTGCCGTCGGCGCGGATCTGGTCGGGAACCTCCTCGCCGAGCGAGGCGCGGTTGGACTGGGGGAGGTACTCCATCGCCTGGTGCACCCCGTCGAGCTCGCGGCCAGGGACGGGCAGGTCGCGACCGACCGTGGAACCGATGGCGAGCACGACGGCGTCGTAGCGCTCGCGCAGCTGGCGGCCGGTGATCTTCGCGCCCACGTCGATCCCGGCGCGGAAGACGGTGCCCTCACGACGCATCTGGTCCAGGCGCCGGTCGAGGACCTTCTTCTCCATCTTGAACTCGGGGATGCCGTAGCGCATCAGGCCGCCGATCTTGTCGGCGCGCTCGTAGACCGCGACGGTGTGCCCGGCCCGCGTCAGCTGCTGGGCGGCGGCCAGTCCGGCGGGCCCGGAACCGATCACCGCGACGGTCTTGCCCGAGAGCCACTCCGGCGGCTGCGGCCGGATCATCCCGGACTCCCAGGCCTTGTCGGCGATGGAGACCTCGACGTTCTTGATCGTCACCGGGTCCTGGTTGATGCCGAGCACGCAGGCCGGTTCGCAGGGCGCCGGGCACAGCCGTCCGGTGAACTCCGGGAAGTTGTTGGTCGCGTGCAGCCGCTCGCTGGCACCGTCCCAGTCGTCACGCCAGACCAGGTCGTTCCACTCCGGGATGATGTTGCCCAGGGGGCAGCCCTGATGGCAGAACGGGATGCCGCAGTCCATGCAGCGGCCGGCCTGGGTCTTGATGATCGGCAGCAGCGCCCGCCCCGGACCTCCGGGGTAGACCTCCTGCCAGTCGTGCACCCGCTCCTCGACCGATCGCCGCTCGGCGACCTCCCGGCCGTGCTTGAGGAAACCCTTCGGGTCAGCCATGCGGCTCTACCTCCATGATCTCGCCCTGGACAGCAGAGCCTGCCGGGCAGCGCCTCTCAGCCATGCAGAACCTCCATGATCTCGCCCTGGACAGCAGAGCCTGCCGGGCAGCGCCTCTCAGCCATGCAGAACCTCCATGATCCGCTGAGCTGCTTCCTCCTCGTTGAGCCCGTCCTCGAACGCCTCCTCGCGGGCCTCCAGCACCCGCTTGAAGTCGCTGGGCATGACCTCGGTGAAGCGCCCCAGTGAGCTCTCCCAGTCCGCCAGCAGCTTCTCGGCGACCGGGGACCCGGTCTCCTCGTAATGGGTCCGGACCAGCTCCTCCAGCTCCTCGGCAGCCTTGTCCACGACCGGGCTCAGCTCCACGAGCTCGGGGTTGACCCGGTGCTCGTCGAGATCGAGCACGAACGCGTAGCCGCCGCTCATGCCGGCGGCGAAGTTGCGACCGGTGGGGCCGAGCACCACCACGGCGCCGCCGGTCATGTACTCACACCCGTGGTCGCCGACGCCCTCGACCACCGCGGCGGCCCCGGAGTTGCGGACGCAGAACCGTTCGCCCACCTGCCCGCGCAGGAAGATCTGTCCCGAGGTGGCGCCGTAGGCGATGGTGTTCCCGGCAATGATCTGGTCCTCCGCCGCGAACGCCGCGTCGGGGGCCGGGCGTACGACGATCCGCCCGCCGGAGAGTCCCTTGCCCACGTAGTCGTTGGCGTCGCCCTCGAGCCGCAGAGTGATCCCCTTCGGCACGAACGCGCCGAACGACTGACCGGCCGACCCGGTGAAGGTCAGGTCGATGGTGCCGTCGGGCAGCCCCTCGCCGCGGTAGCGCTTGGTCAGCTCGTGACCGAGGATCGTGCCGACAGTCCGGTTGACGTTGCGGATCTCCAGCTGGGCCCGCACCGGCTCGCCCCGCTCGAGCGCGGGCTCGCAGATCTCGACCAGCTCGTTGTCCAGGGCCTTGTCCAGGCCGTGGTCCTGCGCGCTCACGCAGTGGCGGACCGCCCCCTCGGGCAGCTGCGGCACGTGGAAGATCGGCGCGATGTCCAGCCCCTGCGCCTTCCAGTGGTCGACCGCCTCGGTCGCGTCGAGCACCTCCGCGTGACCGATCGCCTCGTCCAGGGAGCGGAAGCCGAGCTCGGCCAGCAGCTCGCGCACCTCCTGGGCGACGTACTCGAAGAAGGTCACGACGTACTCGGCCTGGCCGGAGTAGCGCTCGCGCAGCACCGGGTTCTGGGTCGCGATGCCGACCGGGCAGGTGTCGAGGTGGCAGACCCGCATCATGATGCAGCCCGAGACCACCAGCGGCGCGGTCGCGAAGCCGTACTCCTCCGCGCCCAGCAGCGCGGCCACGACGACGTCGCGGCCGGTCTTGAGCTGGCCGTCGGTCTGCACCACGATCCGGTCGCGCAGGCCGTTGAGCAGCAAGGTCTGCTGGGTCTCGGCCAGACCGAGCTCCCACGGCCCGCCGGCGTGCTTGAGCGAGGTCAGCGGCGAGGCGCCGGTGCCGCCGTCGTGACCGGAGATGAGCACCACGTCGGCGTGCGCCTTGGACACCCCGGCCGCGACGGTGCCGACCCCGACCTCGGCCACCAGCTTCACGTGGATGCGCGCCTGCGGGTTGGCGTTCTTCAGGTCGTGGATCAGCTGCGCGAGGTCCTCGATCGAGTAGATGTCGTGGTGCGGCGGCGGGCTGATCAGGCCCACCCCTGGTGTGCTGTGCCGGGTCTTGGCCACCCAGGGGTAGACCTTGTGCCCGGGCAGCTGACCGCCCTCCCCGGGCTTGGCGCCCTGGGCCATCTTGATCTGGATGTCGTCGGAGTTGGTGAGGTACTCCGCGGTGACGCCGAACCGTCCCGAGGCGACCTGCTTGATGGCGGAGCGACGCTCGGGGTCGTAGAGGCGGTCGGCGTCCTCGCCGCCCTCGCCGGTGTTGGACTTCCCGCCGAGCCGGTTCATCGCGATGGCAAGGGTCTCGTGGGCTTCCTTGCTGATCGACCCGTAGGACATGGCGCCGGTGGAGAACCGCCTGACGATCTCCGAGACCGGCTCGACCTCGTCGATCGGGATCGGCTGCCGGCCGGTGGCCCCGCCGTCCTTGAACCGGAACAGTCCTCGCAGGGTCATCAGTCGCTCGGACTGCTCGTTGACCCGGCTGGTGTATTGCTTGAACACCTCGTACCTGCCGGCACGGGTGGAGTGCTGGAGCTGGAAGACGGTGTGCGGGTCGAACAGGTGCTGCTCGCCCTCGCGACGCCACTGGTACTCGCCGCCGATCTCGAGCTCCCGATGGGCCGGCGCGATGCCGTTGACGGGGTAGGCGACGCGGTGGCGGCGCGCGACCTCCTCGGCGATCACGTCGAGGTCGACGCCGCCGAGCTTGGAGGTGGTGCCGGTGAAGTACTTGTCCACCACTTCCTGGGACAGGCCCAGGGCCTCGAAGATCTGGGCACCGGTGTAGGAGGCGACCGTCGAGACGCCCATCTTGGACATCACCTTGAGCACGCCCTTGCCCAAGGACTTCACCAGGTTGGTCACGGCCCTGTCCGCGTCGACCTTGACGTAGAAGGCGTCGCGGGCGAGGTCCTCCACCGACTCCATGGCCAGGTAGGGGTTGACCGCCGCCGCGCCGTAGCCGATCAGGGTGGCGACGTGGTGCACCTCGCGGACGTCACCGGCCTCGATGAGCAGGCCGACCTGGGTGCGGGTCTTCTCGCGCACCAGGTGGTGATGGACCGCGGCGGTCATCAGCAGCGACGGGATCGGCGCCTTGGTGGCGTCGGAGTGCCGGTCGGAGAGGACGATGATCCGGGCGCCGTCGGCGATGGCGTCGCTGACCTCGTGGCAGATCTCGTCCAGTCGCCGGGCCAGCGCCCGGCCGCCACCGTTGACGTCGTACAGCCCGCGGGAGACGTGGGTGATGAACCCGGGCATGTCACCGTCGCGGTTGATGTGCCGGATCTTGGCCAGCTCGTCGTTGTCGATCACCGGGAACGGCAGCACCACCTGGCGGCACGACGCCGGAGTCGGGTCGAGCAGGTTGGCCTCCGGCCCGATGGTGCCGTTGAGGCTGGTCACCAGCTCCTCGCGGATCGCGTCCAGCGGCGGGTTGGTCACCTGGGCGAACAGCTGCGCGAAGTAGTCGAACAGCAGCCGCGGCCGCTGGCTCAGCACGGCCACGGGGGTGTCGGTCCCCATCGAGCCGATCGGCTCGGCGCCGGTGTTGGCCATCGGCGTGAGCAGGATGCGCAGCTCCTCCTCGGTGTAGCCGAAGATCTGCTGGCGGCGGGTGACCGACGCGTGGGAGTGGATGACGTGCTCGCGCTCGGGGATGTCGTCGAGCTGGATCAGCCCGGCGTGCAGCCACTCGTCGTACGGCTGCTCGGTGGCGAGGGTCTCCTTGATCTCCTCGTCCTCGATGATCCGGTGCTCCTCGGTGTCGACCAGGAACATCCGGCCCGGCTGCAGCCGACCCTTGCGGACCACCTTGTCGGCAGGGATGTCCAGCACCCCCACCTCGCTGGCCAGCACGACCAGCCCGTCGTCGGTGACCCAGTAGCGCGAGGGTCGCAGGCCGTTGCGGTCGAGCACGGCACCGACCTGGGTGCCGTCGGTGAACGTCACGCACGCGGGCCCGTCCCACGGCTCCATCATCGAGGCGTGGAACTCGTAGAACGCGCGGCGCCTGGGGTCCATCTCGGCGTGGTTCTCCCACGCCTCGGGGATCATCATCAGCACCGCGTGCGGCAGTGAGCGACCGCCGATGTGCAACAGCTCGAGCACCTCGTCGAACGAGGCGGAGTCGCTGGCGCCGGGCGTGCAGATCGGGAAGAGCCGGTCGAGGTCGCCGGGGATCAGGTCGGAGCCGAGCAGTGCCTCCCGGGCGCGCATCCAGTTGCGGTTGCCCATCACGGTGTTGATCTCGCCGTTGTGGGCGATGAACCGGAACGGGTGGGACAGCGGCCAGCTGGGGAAGGTGTTGGTGGAGAACCGCGAGTGCACCAGGGCGATGGCGCTCTCCACGCGCTCGTCGACGAGGTCGGGGAACACCTCGTGCAGCTGCACGGTGGTGAGCATGCCCTTGTAGGCGATGGTGCGGCTGGACAGCGAGGGGAAGTAGACGTCGGTCTCGTGCTCCGCGCGCTTGCGCAGGCAGAACGCGAGGCGCTCCAGGCCCATGCCCAGGATGCGGCTGCCCCTGGCGGTCACGAAGAGCTGCTGGAAGGACGGCATGCAGTCGCGGGCGGTCTTGCCGAGCGAGGACGGGTCGACCGGCACGTCGCGCCAGCCGAGGACCGCGAGTCCCTCCTCTGCGGCGATCTCCTCGATCCGCGCACGGGTCTTGGCGACCTGCTCTGCGTCCCCGGGCAGGAACGCGGTGCCGACGGCGTAGGAGTTCGACGGCGGGAGCTCGAACCCTCCCTCTTCGGGGCAGACCTCGCGGAAGAAGCGGTCCGGCACCTGCATCAGGATGCCGGCGCCGTCACCGGAGTTGGCCTCGGCGCCCGCGGCGCCGCGGTGGTCGAGGTTGCGCAGCGCGACCAGCGCCTGGCTGACGATGTCGTGACTCGGGACGCCGGTCATCGTGGCGACGAAGGCGACACCGCAGGCGTCGTGCTCGTGGTCGGCGTCGTAAAGCCCCTGGGGCGGCGGGCATGCCTGCATGGTGCACTCTCCCGTCGTCGGTCAGCGCCCACCGGCCCAGCCGGAGGTTGCCAATGGTGAGCATGCTTCTGCTGGGACGACACTGGCCCATGCGGAAGGCTCAGCGTACAGCAGGGCGGCCTTTCCGGACGCGTCGGTTCCGGGAGACGAATGCCTCACCGGGAGTCGGTTCGAGGCGCTCGATTCGGTGACTTTTCCCGTGCCCGGTCAGGTGATCGCACCGTCTTCTGCGGCATCTGGGTGGGCGCCCTCGGGTTTGGAGGTGTCGGCGGGCTTGGAGGTGTCGGCGGACTCGGAGCGGTCGACGTACGGCGAGGCCTCGCGTCCGGGGTGCCGACGGCCGGCCACGAAGAAGTAGGCCGCGGCCAGCACGAACAGCACGATCGAGGTCCACACGTTGAACCGCACCCCGCCGACGTCCTGGAGCTCGACCGGGTCGATGCGCAGGTCCTCGATCCATCCGCGCCCGACGGTGTAGAGCAGCACGTAGAGCGCGAAGACCCGCCCGTGGCCGAGTCGCAGCCGCCGGTCGAGCCAGACGATGACCACGATGACGGCCAGGTCCCACACGAGCTCGTAGAGGAACGTGGGGTGGAAGGTGGCGTACTGCTCGTAGCCCGCCGGGCGGTGCGCCGGGTCGATCTCCAGCGCCCAGGGCAGGTCGGTGGGCCGGCCGAACAGCTCCTGGTTGAAGTAGTTCCCGAGCCGGCCGATGGCCTGGGCCAGCAGCAGTCCGGGAGCGAGCGCGTCCATCGCCACCGGCAGCCGCAGCCCGCGGTGGCGGCAGTACGCCCAGGCGCCCAGCACCCCACCGGCGATCGCTCCCCAGATGCCCAGGCCGCCGTTCCAGACCTCCAGGGCCCCCAGGGGATGGCCGCCCTTGCCGAAGTAGAGCTCGTGGTCGGTGGCGATGTGCCACACCCGCGCGCCGACCAGCCCGGCCGGCACCGCCCACAGCGCCATGTCGCTGATCTCGCCGCGTCGGCCACCGCGGGCGACCCACCGGCGCTCCCCCGCCCACACCGCGGCGACCACGCCGAGGATCACCGCCAGGGCGTAGGCGCGGATCGGCAGCGGCCCGAGGTGCCACACGCCCTGCCCCGGGCTCGGGATGGAGAGAAGGATCATCTGCGGGTCACCCCAGCTGCTTCTTCAGGTCGGCGGCCATCTCGGCCGGCGAGGTGCCGCCGGTCCACAACAGGTCGCCCTTCCCGTTCGCCACGCTGATCACAGCCGTGGAGTGGTCGACCTCGTAGCCGCCGCTCGGCAGCTTGCGGCCCTTCTTGAGGAACACCCCCATCGGCTTGGCGAGCCGCTCGATGCGCTCCAGCGAGCCGGTCACCCCGATGAAGTCCGGGTTGAAGCGGTCCAGGTAGGTGCGCAGCACCGATCGGGTGTCCCGCGCGGGGTCGGTGGTCACGAACACCACCTGGACCCGGTCGCGCTGCGCCTCCGGCAGCCGGACCAGCGCCGAGGCGATCGTGCTCATCACCACCTGGCAGATGTCTGGGCAGTTGGTGTAGCCGAAGAACACCAGCGTCCGCTTCGACTGGGTGGCGAGGTCGAACCGGTGACCGGCGGTGTCGGTCAGGGAGACCTGCGGGACGTCGTACGGCGGGTCCGGGCGCGAACCGTGGTAGCCGCCGTCGGCGCGCGCAGAGACCTGCGCCGGCGGGCCGCCGGCCGAGCCGCACCCCGCGACGAGCAGGAGGGCGGCGAGCGCGAGGAGGAACCGCCTAACCACGCCGACCTCCGCGACGAACGCCCGCAGCGAGGTCCTCGCAGACCGCGGCCAGCGCCTCGAGCCCCGACGTCCGGTCCTCGGCCTCCAGGAGCGTACGGACGAAGGCCGACCCGACGATCACGCCGTCGGCGTGCGCGGCCACTTCGGCGGCCTGGTCGCCGTTGGAGACGCCGAGACCGACGCCGACCGGCAGGCCGGTGACCCGTCGCAGCCGGGCGACGAGCGGCGCGGCCAGTGACGACGTCGACGCCCGCGTGCCGGTGACGCCCATGACGGAGGTGGCGTAGACGAATCCGCGACAGGCCGCGGCCGTGGACCGCAAGCGCTCGTCGGTGGACGAGGGGGCCACCAGGAAGATCTTGTCCAGGTCGTGGGCGTCCGCGGCGGCGACCCACTCCGGGGCCGAGTCGGGAGTGAGATCGGGGGTGATCAATCCGGACCCACCGGCGGCGGCGAGGTCCCTGGCGAACCGCTCGACACCGACGGGTCCCTGCGACCGGTCGCCGGCGCGGGCGTACCTGTCCACGGGGTTCCAGTAGGTCATCACCACCGTCGGGACACCCCGGGCGGCGACCTCCTCCACGGTGCGCAGCACGTCGCGGGTGCGCACGCCGCCGTCCAGGGCCCGTTGTGCGGCGGTCTGGATGGTGGGCCCGTCGAGGACCGGGTCGCTGTAGGGCAGACCGACCTCGATGACGTCACAGCCGGAGTCGACCATGACGCCCAGGGCCTCGATCGCACCCTCGACGTCCGGGAAGCCGGCCGGCAGGTAGCCGACCAGCACCGCTCGCCCCTCCTCGCGGGCGCGGTCGAAGGCCACCGAGGTGGAGGTCATGACTTCGCGCCCTCCGCGATCTGCTTCTCGCTGGCCCGTGCCGGCGTGCCGTCGGCGCCCGCCTGACCGAGGCCGAACCACTCCACGGCGGTGCCCATGTCCTTGTCGCCGCGACCGGAGAGGTTCACCAGGATCGTGCTGCCGGGCCGCTCCTTCGCGAGCTGCACCGCGCCCGCGACGGCGTGCGCGGACTCGATGGCGGGGATGATCCCCTCGGCGCGGGCGAGCAGCGCCATCGCGTCCATCGCCTCGCTGTCGGTGACCGCGCGGTACGTCGCCCGGCCGGTCTCGGCCAGCCAGGCGTGCTCGGGCCCGACCCCGGGGTAGTCGAGTCCGGCGGAGATGGAGTGCGACTCGACGGTCTGGCCGTCCTCGTCCTGGAGGACGAAGGTGCGCGAGCCGTGCAGCACGCCGGTCTCCCCGGCTACGATCGTCGCGGCGTGGCGAGGGGTCTCCACCCCCTCGCCGCCGGCCTCGAAGCCGAAGATCGCCACGTCGTCGTCGAGGAACGCCTCGAACAGGCCGATCGCGTTGGAGCCGCCGCCGACGCAGGCAGCGAGTGCGTCGGGGAGCCTCCCGGTCAGCTCCAGGCACTGCGCGCGCGCTTCGTCACCGATGCCGCGGCAGAAGTCCCGGACCATGGCCGGGAACGGGTGCGGCCCGGCGGCGGTGCCGAAGCAGTAGGCGGTGTGCTCGACGCTGGCCACCCAGTCCCGGAACGCCTCGTTGATCGCGTCCTTGAGGGTCCGCGACCCCGAGCGCACCGGGACCACCTCCGCGCCCAGCAGCTGCATCCGCGCCACGTTGAGCGCCTGGCGCTCGGTGTCCACCGCACCCATGTAGATCGTGCAGTCCAGGCCGAGGTAGGCGGCCGCGGTCGCCGTGGCGACGCCGTGCTGTCCGGCGCCGGTCTCCGCGATCAGCCTGGTCTTGCCACGCCTGCGGGCGAGCAGCGCCTGGCCGAGCACGTTGCGGATCTTGTGGGCCCCGGTGTGGTTGAGGTCCTCCCGCTTGAGCAGGATCCGGGCGCCTGCCCGCTCGGAGAGCCGCACGGCGTCGTAGAGCAGGCTCGGCGTGCCGGCGTACTCCCGGAGCATCCGGTCGAACTCCCCGGTGAAGCCCGCATCGGCCATCGCCTCCCGCCAGGAGGCCGTGACCGCCTCGAGCTCGGCCATCAGTGCCTCGGGCATGAACTGTCCACCGAAGCGGCCGAAGCGGCCGTGCTCGTCGGGACCGTGCGGGAACGTCACCGGCCCACCGCCCGGATCGCCGTGACGGCCGCCCGCGGGTCGCCGTCCCGCACCAGGGACTCCCCGACCAGCACCACGTCGGCACCCTGCTCGGCGTAGCGGCGGGCGTCCTCGACGCCGGAGATCCCGGACTCGGCGACCTTCACGACGCCCTCGGGGATGAGGCCGACCAGCTTGCCGAAGGTGTCGGGGTCGACCTCGAGAGTGCGCAGGTTGCGGGCGTTGACGCCGACCAGCGCCGCTCCAGCGGCCAGGGCACGCTCGACCTCCTGCTCGTCGTGGACCTCGGTCAGCACGGTCAGACCGAGCTCCGCCGCCTGCTGGCCGAGGTCGCGCAGCTGCGCGTCGTCCAGCGCCGCCACGATCAGCAGCACGAGGTCGGCCCCCGCGGCGCGGGCTTCGAGGACCTGGTAGCCGGTGACCAGGAAGTCCTTGCGCAGCAGCGGCGTGTCCACCGCCGCGCGGACCGTGCGCAGGTCGTCCAGGCTGCCGGAGAAGCGACGCTGCTCGGTCAGCACCGAGATCGCGTCGGCGCCGCCGGCGGCGTACTCCTGGGCCAGCACGGCGGGATCGGGGATGGCCGCGAGATGGCCCTTGCTCGGCGAACGGCGCTTGACCTCGGCGATCACCGACAAGCCCGGAGCGGCGAAGCCGGCCCTCGGGTCCCGGGCGGGGGCCCGCTCGGCGGCGAGGGCCAGCAGGTCGGTCTCGCTCACCCGGCGCCGGCGTTCGGCGAGGTCCTCGCGCACGCCGGCGACGATGTCGTCGAGCACGGACATGCGAGGACCTTTCGGGGCGTGCGTGGATCCGGGCGGGATCGCTCGGGCGGGTCGCCGGCGCCACGCGGGCGGTTTCCGGCGTCGTCAAGCGTCTCACACGGCCCGAATCGGTAGGTTGCGTGGCAACGCCAATCCACTGTCCGGGAAAGGACACTGACGCGACCATGAGCAACCAGTACCCCCCACCCCCTCCTCCGGGTGGCCAGGACCCCAACCAGCCAGGCCAGCCGCCCGCCGGCGACGTCCCGCCTCCGCCGCCCGGAGCGCCCGGGACCCCGCCGTCGTACGGCGGTGGCTACCCCCCGCCGGCGCCGCCCCCGGGGCAGTACGCCGGACAGCCGCCCGGCTACCCGCCGGCCGGTGCTCCCGGCGGCTACGGCGCCGCGGAGCCGAAGAACAACGCGCTCGCGATCGTCGCCCTGGTCACCGGCATCCTCGGCGTCGTCTGTTGCCCGGTCGCGGTGTTCTCCATCGCGGCGCTGGTCTGCGGGTTCCTCGGTCGCAAGCAGATCGAGGAGTCCCCGGCCACCCAGAAGGGCTCCGGGATGGCGATGGCCGGCATCATCCTGGGCGCCGTCGGCCTGGTCATCACCGTCGTGTACTACGTCCTGATCGCCGTCGGCTCCTTGAACTACAACTTCTCCACCGCACCGTGACCCGGGAGGGATCCGGTAGGTGACGGGCGCCTGCCGGCCGCGGAGTCAGGGCGCGAGCCAGCTCCCGGCCGGCAGGTTCCGGAGGACCGTGAAGGTCAGCATCAGCACGGTCATGCTGGTCACGAGCGCCACGCTGCGCGTGCGCGAGAGCGCCGCGGCCGGCTGGCCGGTCCAGGACCGACGGGCCCACAGGACCCACCACGCGATCAGGACGGGGATCGAGGCGACGAAGAGCAGGTTGCTGCTCGCGGCACCGGCGAGGTCGAGGTTCGTCAGGTCGTTGACCGCCCGCATGCCACCGTCACCCGGGTCGTAGATCCCGGTCATCGCGTTGAAGGGGCACCGCCCCCAGCTCCCGGACACGTGCGGGTCGCGCAGGTGCAGGGCGAACGTGGCCGCGCCCACGGCACCGGCGGTCAGCAGCGGCATCCGCATCCGGACCGCACGCGAGGCGCTGCGGACCGGAGCGGGCACCATCACCTGGGTCATCCTGGGCCCTCTCAGCTGTCGCCGTAGCCCATCTTCGCCATGACCGCGCCGACGATGATGCCGACCGGGGCGAGGGCGACCCCCACCCAGAAGGTCGTCATGCTGCCCGCCATCAGGCCGATGCCGCCGACGATGAACGCGGCCAGCAGAACGACCACCGCGGTCCAGGCTGCCGGGGTGTTGCCGTGGTGCGCGGTCAAGGGATCTCCTTCGGTCGGTCGGTGCACGCGAGCGTGCTGCTGCTCGCCGCGCATTCTAGTCAGCCGTGGGGTCGCGCCCCTCGTCCAGTTCGGTCCACAGGTCGCGCTCGGTGCGGGGCGCCCCGGTCGGGGCAGCGGCTCCGGGAGCGTCGTACCGGCGGCCCATCTCGGGCCACGAACGCACGGATCGAACGGCGAGCACCGACGGGACGAGGGCGAGGACCGCGGCGGCGGCGGCGGTCCAGAACCAACCGGTGAGCCCGCCGTCCCCCGTCGAGCGACCCATCAGCCGGTCGTAGCTGGCCGTCGTGGCGGCGTGCAGGTCGACGTAGCCGGCGGTCACGGCGGCCACCGTCCCGAGCGCCGCCACCAGCGCCAGCCAGGCGAACGCCTGCCGGACCCGGCCACGGGTCACCAGCAGCACTCCCCACGCGGCGAGGAGGACGAGGGCGACGGCGGTGGCGAGGGGGTACGTCGCCGCCTGGCCCGTGACCATGGAGGCGTCGGCGCCCCGGGGGGTGGGCGTGCCCGAGCCGAGCCACGGCTTGGTGCCGGCGACGGCGGCGAGCGCGGCGGTGGCGAGCCCGAGGAGGAGGGTCGGTCCGAAGCCGCTGGAGCCGCGGCGCGGAGCTTCGTCGCTCACCGGACCTCGAGCAGCACGTCGTCGGTGAAGCAGGTCGGCGCGCCGGTGTGGCACGCCGGGCCGGTCTGCTCGACCTTGACCAGCAGGGTGTCGCCGTCACAGTCCAGCCGGACCTCCACGACTCGTTGGACGTGTCCGGAGGTCTCCCCCTTGGTCCAGTACTCCTGCCGGGAGCGGCTCCAGTAGGTCACCCGTCCCTCGCTCAACGTCCGCTGCAGCGCCTCGGCGTCCATCCAGCCCAGCATCAGGACCTCGCCGGTGTCGTGCTGCTGGGCGATGGCGGGGAGCAGCCCCTCCGCGTTCAGCTTCAGCCGCGCCTCGATCGCCGGGTCCAGCGCCGACTCCCGGTGCGCCTGTGTGGGCTCCTCGCTCATGCCCCCAGTATCGCGACCGCGCACGCGAGCGCGCTCCCAGGTGCGCAGCGGGTCACCGGTCCTGCCACTCCAGGGTCAGTGCGACGGCGTTGAGCACACCCCAGCCCAGGGCCACGCCCACGGTCTTGGCCTGGGCGCTGCCGCGCAGGGCACGCCCGAGGACCACGGCATCGCCCAGGTCTGCGGCGATGCGCAGCACCAACGCGGTCCGCAGCACCGGTCCGGCCGGACACAGGGCTGCCGCGGCGCCGATGGCGACGTCCCGCACGCCCACCGAGCGGACCATCGAGGCCAGACCCGCCGGCGGCTCGCCGGCAGCGAGACCGGTCGGCCCGGTCAGCAGCTTCGGCGAGGCGATGGTCGCGGCGCCGTAGGCCGCGGTCGCGGCGCCGAGGACTCGGCTCAGCCGGATCTTGCTCATCGGCGAACTCCTTCCCGCCGGTGGTACCCGGCGTCGTGTGTACCGACGTACCCCGCGAGGCGCTGACCGACCGGCGGGCGACGCCCACGGTGGGCGCCCCGAACATCGGGGCACCCACCGGGACGGCTGGGACCTCAGAGGTCGGCCGGGCGCAGGACTCGGCTGGTGCCGTGAGCGATCTGCTTGTTGCCCTTGTTGATGTCCCTGCTCCTCATCAGCACCTTGGCGTTGATGTCGTCCGGGTCCTGGTCCTGGAGCCGGATCCGCTTGCCGTGGACGTTCACCGTCACCTCCGGACCCAGCGCCGTGGTCAGTGCGGTGCCGTCGGCACCCAGGGCCTGCTTGTAGGTGACGGTCGCGCCGGGCACGACGTGGTAGAGCAGCACCGACTCCACGGTGCCCACACCCACCGCGTCGACGAGCTTGGTGAAGGTCGCCCTCTCGGTGCGCGGCTGCTTGCCGGTCAGGTCGGTGACCAGGTGCCGGAAGGCACGGTCGGTGGGCAGGAACGCGGTGAGCGGGGTGCTGCCGTCGGCCAACACCTTGACCTCGCTGTTCGGGTCGTGGGTGAGTACCGCCGACACGGCTGCGTCGACGATGTCGAAGTCGTTCCACTTGTGGTCGAACCGATGGCCGTCTGCGGCCAGCACCGTGGCGAGGCTGCGCTCGCCGGTAGGTGCCGCTGCGGCCGGGCCTGCCGAGACCGCCACCGCGGACGCCCCGAGTGCCGCGGCGAGGACCGTGGTGATGATGTGCTTGTGCATTGGGTGTCTCCCTCCGGTGTGTGGTGCTCCTTGCACTGTGTTCGGAGCGGCACCCGCCATGGATGGGAGACCAGCGCGATCTTCTTCGCGCCGCCGTCACCGCGACTGCTGGGCGACCCAGCTGGCGTGCAGCCGGCCGTAGACGCCGCCCTCGGCGACCAGTCGCTGGTGCGACCCGCGCTGCACCACGCGCCCGCGGTCGAAGACGATCACCTCGTCGGCGTTCTCGGCGGTGGAGAGCCGGTGGGCGATGGTCACGCTGGTGCGGCCGGACATCAGCCGTTCCAGCGCGCGGCCGATGCGCATCTCCAGGGCCGGGTCGACGGCGCTGGTCGCCTCGTCGAGGACCAGCAGGTCCGGGTCGGCCAGGTGGGCACGCAGCAGGGCGACCAGCTGCCGCTCCCCCGCCGACAGCGACTCGCCGCGCTGGCCGACGCGGGTCTGCAGGCCGTGGGGCAACCCGTCCAGCCAGTCCGCGAGCCCGAGCTGGAGCGCCGCGGCCCGCACCCGGTCCGGCGTCGCGTCGAGGTCGCCGTAGCGCACGTTGTCCAGCAGCGCGGAGTCGAACAGGAACCCCTCCTGCGGCACGAGCACCACCCGGCGCCGCAACGAGGCGAACTCCACCTCCCGCACGTCGACGCCGTCGAGCAGCACGCGCCCGGACGTGGGGTCCATCAGCCGGGTGAGCAGCTTGGCGAACGTGGTCTTTCCCGACCCGGTCTCCCCGACCACGGCGACCCGACGTCCGGACTCGATGTGTTCGTCGACCTCCCGGAGCACCAGCGGCCCACCCGGGTAGCCGAAGGAGACCTCCTCGAAGACCACGTCCATCGCGCCGCGTGGTAGCGACGCCCCGGAGGGGCCCGGGTCGTCGAGGTCGGCGGGGGTCTCGAGGATCCCGATGACGCGGCGCCAGCCGGCGATGGCGTTCTGGGCTTCGGTGAGCACCTGGGTGCCCATCTGCACCGGCCCGACGAACAACGTCACCAAGAACGCGAACGCGAGCACCTTGCCGGAGGTCAACCCGCCGCCCCCCGTGGCGTCGAGGCCCAACCAGATGCCGACGATCAGCACGCCTGCGTTGGCCAGCCCGGCGGAGACCCCGCCGAGGGAGAAGGAGAAGGCGGTCAGTCCCTGCGCCTTGGTGGCCGCCTGCTGGTTGGCGGCGATGGTCTCGTCGATGCGGTGCTGGGTGCGCTCCTGGATCGCGTAGGTGCGCACCGTCACCGCACCGACCACCGGCTCGGAGATCGCCGCGAGCATCGCGCCGACCGAACGGCGTACGACGCCGTAGGCCGCGGAGAGCCGTCGCTGGAAGTAGCGCAGCGAGAGGAACAACGGCGCGAAGCAGAGCCACACCACGAGCGTGAGCTGCCAGGAGTAGTACAGCATCACCACGGTGGCGATCAGCACCTGACCGATGCTGACGATGCCCAGGATGCCGCCGAAGACCAGGAACTGCGAGATCTGGTCGACGTCGCTGGTCACCCGGGAGACCAGGGCGCCACGGCGCTCGGTGTTCTGGGTGAGCAGCGGCAGGTCGTGGACGTGCCGGAACGCCTTGGTCCGCAGCGTGGCCAGCCCCCGCTCGGAGGCGGTGAACAGCCGGGCGGTCATCAGGTACGAGGAGAACCCGGTCACCGCGATCGCGACGGCGGCCAGGACCGCCAACCGGGTCACGTAGGGCAGGTCCGGGCCGCCGGAGGCATGCAGACCACGGTCCAGGGTCTGCTGCACGGCGATCGGCACCACCACGCGCCCGGCGGTGCCGAGCATGGCCAGGAGCATGGTCCGGCCCAGTCCGTCGGTGAGCTCCGGCGCGAACCGCACCCCGCGACGGATGGTCTCCAGCGCGGAGATCTCCTCACCGGTCTCGACGGCGGTCCCGCTCGTGGCCGGGTCGGCGACCCGCGTGCTCGTGGGTGGGGTCACCGGGCCACCTCCTCGGCCTCGTAGGCGTTGACCAGGCGGGCGTAGTCGGCGTTGCGGGCCAGCAGCTCGGCATGCCTACCCCGGTCGGCGATCCGCCCGTCGGCGAGGAAGAGCACCTCGTCGGCCAGCGCGATCGTGGCCTTGCGATAGGCGATCAGCAACGTCGTCGACCGGCCGCCGCGCCGGCGCATGGCGGCGAGGATGCGGCCCTCCACCTCGGGGTCGACCGCCGAGGTGGCATCGTCGAGGACGAGCAGGCGCGGGTGGCGCACCAGCGCCCGCGCGAGCGACAGCCGTTGGCGCTGCCCTCCGGAGAGGGTGGTGCCGTACTCCCCGAGGCGGGCGTCCAGCCCGCGGGGAAGACCGGCGACGAAGCCGTCGGCCTGGGCGGTGCGCAGCGCCTCCCACACCTCGTCGTCCGGGACCTCGGCACCCAGCGTGACGTTGTCGCGCACGGTGTCGTCGAAGAGGAAGGCGCTCTGCGGCACCAGCGCGACGTGCTGGGCCAGCGCGCCGGGAGCGAGCTCGCGGACGTCCCGGCCGTCGAGGAGGATCCGGCCGGTGTCGGGATCCACGAGCCGGGTGACCAGCGAGGTGAGCGTGCTCTTGCCGGACGCGGTGGCGCCGACGACCGCGACGGTCCGGCCCGGCGCGACCTCGAAGGTGAGGTCGTCGAGGAGCCGCTGCCCGGGCTGGTGGGCGTAGCCGACGTGCTCCACGGCGAGCCGGGCGCCACGTCCGGTCGCGGGCGCCTGCACGTCGCCGTACGACGTCGCACTGACCGTGTCCAGGACCCGGTGCACGCGCTGGAACCCGACGACCGAGCGGGGGAACTCCCCGAGCATCCAGCCGATCGAGCGGATCGGGAAGGCCACGATGGTGAGCAGGTAGGCGATGGTCACCACGTCGCCGGTGTCGCTGAGCCCGGCGCGCACCCGCCAGACGCCGACGCCGAGGACCACGAGGACGCCGATGTTGGGCAGGCCCTCCAGGAACGGATCGAAGGCCGCCCGCACCCGACCGGCTCGGATGCCCTCCTCGCGCAGCTCGCGCGCCTTGGCGGCGAACCGCTCGGTCTCCTGCGTCTCCCGGCCGAGGGTCTTGACGACCATCGCACCGTCGAAAGACTCGTGCGCGACCTCGCTGAGCTCGGCCCGCAGTGCCTGGATGCGGGTGTAGATCGGCGAGGACGTGCGCTGGTAGACCACGTTGGCCACGGCCACGAGCGGGAACACCAGCAGGCCGACCAACGCCATCACCAGGTCGGTGGCAAGCATCTGGACGATGGCGATCGCGATCATCGCCAGTGTCCCGACCGCCATCGGGAGCGGCGCGATCGGCGCCCACGCCGCCTCGACGTCGGAGTTGGCGTTGGACAGCAGCTGACCGGTGGGGTGCCGCTGGTGCCAGGACATCGGCAGCTCGAGGTATTTCCGGGTCACCTCGCGGCGGTAGGCCGCCTGCATGCGGTACTGCATCACGCCGGCGCCCAACCGGCGGGCGACGATCCCCACCGCACGCAGGATGGCCACACCGAGGAAGAGCGCCAGCACGGTCACCAGCGCACCGGTGGTGGTCGCGCCGGTGCGGAAGGCGGGAAGGACGACATGGTCGGTCGACCAGCCGAGCACCCACGCGTCGGCGACGGTCAGCGCACCGAAGACGAGGCTGCCCACGGTCGAGAGGGTGAAGACCCAGGGCTCCCGTCGGATGGCGACGCCGAGGACCCGGAAGCCCGCGAGGAGGGAGGAGCCGGAGGAAGGAGGGCGGGTCGACACAGTGGATGCAACCCTAGGTCGGCCCGCCGACATTCCGCGAACCGGTTCGGGTCCCTCCGGCTCCGCTGCGCAGCCGTCGGTCGGTCAGCGGTCAGTTGACCTTGACGTGCACGTGGTCGTAGTGGTTCGCCGTCGCCGAGCCCCGGTCCGACATCGCGCGGAAGCCCTCGCTGGACCGCTCGATGGTCCAGATGTGCTGGGACCAGATGATGTCGAAGAGGTCGAAGTCGGCGCGGTGCGCGTAGACGTAGTCCTTGACCCGCTCACCGAGTGAGCTGTTCGGCACCATGAAGTCGATCGCCTGACCGCTGACGTGCTCGCCGTGGCCGTCGCGGCCGCCGTACGTCGTCAGCTCGGGGAAGGCCGCACAGACCGCGCGGTAGAGCTTCACCGCCCCGGAGGTCAACCCGGCCTCGATCCCGGAGCCGTCCGGGCACGGGGCACTGCTCACGCCGGCGGGGGAGCTGGAGGAGCCGGAGGAGCCGGAGGAGGTGGCCGGCTTCGGCTTCTTCTGGCTCAGGTACTCGGCGGTGACCCAGCGCGGCAGCTTCGCGACCACCACCTCGGCGTAGTCGCCCTGGTGACGGCCGGTCACCTGCACCGTCTTGCCGGCATCGAGCACACCGACGACCTTGGTCTTCGCGCGCGGCTCGACCCGGAGGTTCAGGTCAGCGGTCGTCCACATCGTGTCCCTGGGCTTGGGCTTGCGGTGGTTGACCAGCGGAACACGGTCCATCGAACGGCTGGTGCCCAGCGAGCGCTCGGGGACCTCCCGGCCGCTGGGCAGGTCGGCGCGGGACACGCTCGACTGCAGCTGGGCGGGCTGGACGCCTCGCTCGGCACTGGTGGCGGCCACGCCGGCGGCGATTGCGGCCACAGTGGCCAGGGGTGCGGCCACGAGCGCGACACGTCGGGAGCGGGGCATCCTCGGGACCAGATTGTGCCTGCCGTGGGATCGGCCTCGGGGCACGGTTCATCCAATCGTCGACTTCTTCGGAACCGCACGATGGAACCATGCGGGTCCCGGCTCTCTCCAGCTCAGGGGCCGCTTCGGCCGCGTGAGACCGGCCACATGATCGCGCTCACGCGCCGCGCCCGGTGGGACACCGAGGCTCAGCCGCCGGTGGTCTCCCCCGGGTCCTCACAGGCGACGGCCCCGCGGCCGTCGGTGTCCTCCAGCCACCCCTCGGGAAGCGCCACCCGCTTGCGCGGACCCCCCTGACGGCCCCGTGGCGCGCCCAGCTCGGAGACCGGGAACGGCGCCGCCGGGTCCAGCTGACCGAGCAGGCGGTCCAGCTCCTCCAGGGAGGTCACCAGGGCCAGGTCACGCCGCAGCTCACCGCCGGCCGGGAAGCCCTTGAGATACCACGAGACGTGCTTGCGGAACTCCTTGCACCCGCGCTCCTCGCCCAGGTGCAGGCACAAGAGCTCCGCATGGCGGCGCATCATCGACGCCACCTCGCCCAGCGTGGGCAGCGTGGTCGCCGGAGCGTCGGCGAAGGCCGCGGCCAGGTCGCGGAACAGCCAGGGGCGTCCCAGGCAGCCGCGTCCGACGACGACGCCCGCAGCGCCGGTCTGCTCGACCATGGCGAGCGCGTCCGCGGCCTCCCAGATGTCGCCGTTGCCGAGCACCGGGATGTCGACGTGGGCGACCAGCGAGGCGATGGCGTCCCAGTCGGCGGTGCCGGAGTAGCCCTGGATCGCCGTCCGACCGTGCAGCGCGACGGCGGCGACGCCACTCTCCTGGGCGATCCGGCCGGCGTCGAGATAGGTCAGGTGGTCCTCGTCGATGCCCTTGCGGGTCTTCATGGTGACCGGCACGCCGTGCCGGGAGGCAGCACCGACGGCGGCCTCGAGGATCTCCCCCAGCAGCGTGCGCTTCCACGGCAGCGCGGCCCCACCGCCCTTGCGCGTGACCTTCGGCACCGGACAGCCGAAGTTGAGGTCGACGTGGTGGACGCCGTACTCGGTGCACAGGATCTCGGTGGCCTTGCCGACGTACGCCGGGTCGGTGCCGTAGAGCTGCACCGAGCGCACCGACTCCTGCTCGTCGAAGGTGAGCATCGCGCGGGTCGTCTCGTCACCCTCGACCAGCCCGCGACTGGTGATCATCTCGCAGACGAACAGCCCGGGGCGGGCCGAGGACGCCTGCGCGCTGCCCTGCTCGAGGCACAGCCGCCGGAAGGCTGCGTTGGTGATCCCCGCCATCGGGGCCAGCACCACGGGGGTGGCCACCTCCAGCGGCCCGAGGTGCAGGGGGCTCGGTGCGCTCAGGACTTCCCACTCCGCTTCTTGCTGCTCTTCTTCTTGTCCTTCTTCTTGTTCTTCTTGTGCTTCGCCGGCTCGATGTCGCCGCGCCACACGATGGGCTCGAACGCCTGCAGCGGCCGGAAGCTCATCTCGGTCAGCTTGCCGTGGTCGGGCACGAGGTAGACCAGGCACAGCCGTGCGGACTTGCCGGCGGTGAACTTCTTCGGCAGCGGGGTCGACGGGCACGTGCGGAACCGGTTGTTGAAGCTCGAGGGCTGGATCAGCGTGTCCCGGGTGTCCACCGCGAGCAGCGGCACCGCGGCCCGGCTGAGGTCACCCTCACCGACGTTCTTGACCTTCACGCGGACGTAGTAGGGCGTCGAGGCACGCGTGCGCTTGTCGAGCTGGTACGCCGAGAAGTCGGCGAGCCGACCGGTCTGCACCCGGAGCACCGCCATCGAGAGCACCGAGCTCCGCTTGAGGTTCGGCTCGTAGGCGACGGTGGCCGACTCCCCGAAGTCCAGCCTGGTGCCGGGCTCGGTGAGGTCGACGCCCTCGGGCACCTCGACATGCCCCGTGGGGAGCTGCACCGACGGCCTCGCGCGCGGCTCGTCGCCCTTGCCCTTGCCCTCGGCCCCGCAGCCGGCGAGGAGCAGCGCGGACGCGAGCACGATGCTCAGGGCGGCACGTGTGGAAGCCAACGGCGAGGTGGTCGTCACGCGCACATTGTGCCGGTGCGGGCGGGATTCCGGGCGGTAACGACGCGTCAGCACCCCGGAAGCCGCTGCGCGAACCAGTCCTGCAGTCCCTCCAGCGGGACCCGCTCCTGGCTCATGCTGTCGCGCTCGCGGACCGTGGCCGCGCCGTCCTCGAGGCTGTCGAAGTCGACGGTCACGCACCACGGCGTGCCGATCTCGTCCTGGCGGCGGTAGCGCTTGCCGATCGCGCCGGCGTCGTCGAACTCCACGTTCCACAGCCGGCGCAGCTCGGTGGCGACCGCCCGCGCCTTGGGAGTGAGATCGGCGTTGCGGGACAGCGGCAGCACCGCCATCTTCACCGGGGCCAGCCGCGGGTCGAGCCGCAGCACGGTGCGCACGTCCACACCGCCCTTGGTGTTGGGTGCCTCGTCCTCGTCGTAGGCGTCGACGAGGAAGGCCATGAAGGACCGGGTGAGTCCCGCCGCGGGCTCGATCACGTAGGGGAGGTAGCGCTCCCCGGTCGTCTGGTCGAAGTAGGAGAGGTCGCGGCCGGAGAACTCGCTGTGCTGGGTCAGGTCGAAGTCGGTGCGGTTGGCGATGCCCTCGAGCTCCTCGAAGTCGCGGCCGGAGAACCCGAAGCGGTACTCGATGTCGACGGTGCGCTTGGAGTAGTGGGAGAGCTTCTCCTTCGGGTGCTCGTAGTGCCGCAGGTTGTCCGGGTCGATCCCGAGGCCGACGTACCAGGCGGTGCGCTGGTCGATCCAGTACTGGTGGAGCTCCTCGTCCTCGCCGGGCTTGACGAAGTACTCCATCTCCATCTGCTCGAACTCACGGGTGCGGAAGATGAAGTTGCCCGGAGTGATCTCGTTGCGGAAGCTCTTGCCGATCTGGGCGATGCCGAACGGCGGCTTCTTGCGGCTCGAGGTCTGCACGTTGGCGAAGTTCAGGAAGATGCCCTGAGCGGTCTCCGGGCGCAGGTAGTGCAGGCCCGACTCGTCCTCGACCACGCCGAGGTAGGTCTTCAGCATCATGTTGAACTGCCGCGGCTCGGTCCACGCGCCGCGGGTGCCGCAGTTCGGGCAGGGGACCGAGGCGTTGACGTCCACGCTGTCGGGGTCGACGGAGTCGCCCGGGTCGAGCTTGGCGCTCTTGCGCTCGGCGTGGTCCTCCTGCAGGTGGTCCTCACGGAAGCGCTTGTGACAGGACTGGCACTCCACCAGCGGGTCGCTGAAGGTGCTCAGGTGGCCGCTGGCCTCCCACGTGCGGGTGGGCAGGATGATGCTGGAGTCCAGTCCGACGACGTCCTCGCGAGCGGTCACCGTCGCCCGCCACCACTGGCGCTTGATGTTGTCCTTCAGCTCCACACCCAGGGGGCCGTAGTCCCAGGCCGAGCGCGTGCCTCCGTAGATCTCGCCGGCCGGGTAGACGAAGCCCCGCCGCTTGCACAGCGAGACGACCTTGTCGAGGGTGGACGCGGGGGCCTTGGCCACGGTGGGGACTCCTGGAGATCGACGACCCGGCCGCTGGCTGCGGTGGGCGTGGGACAAGGGGCCAGCCTACCGAGGGCGGGACCGACCCATCGGGCCGGACCGCGGGGTCCGGTCGCGGTCCCGGCTCACTCGAGCCGGCGCGGTCTCGCGTCGTTGAGCTCCCCGACCTCCGGACCGGCCAGCTCGTAGGCGGACGGTTCGTCGAGGGCCTGGCTCAGCAGCGGGACGGCACCGACCTTCACGTCGTACGCCGAGAGCGCGCGCCGGTAGCTCCCCACGTCGCGCCACAGTGTCACCAACGTCCACAGCTCGGGGTCGTCGACGTTGCGCCCAAGCCACCCGTCGAGGTAGCCGCGCTGCTCGGCGAGCACGTCACGGCAGGCGCCGAGTCGGGCGCCGAGCTCCTCGGTGCCGGCGCCTTCGGTCGACCCGGCGCGGAACCTGTTCACCACGAGCACGAGCGCAGCGTAGCGGCCCGGCGTTTGACAATGATTCTCATTCTGATTCATCATCGACGTCGTGTGGACCCGCCTGCTCGCCGTGCTTCTCCTGCTCCCGCTCGGCGGTGCTCTGTCCGCGTGCGGTGGCGAGAGCCGACGGCCCACCGTGGTGGCCGCGTTCTACCCGCTGCAGTACGTCGTCCAGCGGATCGCCGGCCCCCACCTGGAGGTGACCGGGCTAACCACTCCCGGCGTGGAGCCGCACGACCTCGAGCTCACGCCGCGCCAGACCGCCACGCTGACCGGGGCGGACCTGGTGGTCTACGAGCACGGCTTCCAGCCTGCCGTCGACGAGGCGGTGCGCAACGACGCACCCGCGCGCGTCGTCGACGCCGCCCAGGTCGTGGACCTCCGCACCGCGGACGGTCAGCCCGACCCGCACTTCTGGCTCGACCCCACACTGCTGGCCCAGGTGGCCGACGCCGTGACCGACCAGCTCGGCCGCGTGCAGCCGGCGGCGCGCAAGGACTTCGAGGCCGCGAACCGCCGTCTGCAGGCCGATCTGAAGGCGTTGGACGGCGACCTCCGCGCCGGCCTGGCCCGCTGCCGCACCCGCACAGTGGTGGTCAGCCACGACGCCTTCGGCTACCTCGCTGCGCGCTACGACCTCGACGTCCACGCGATCGCCGGCCTCTCCCCCAGCTCCGAACCGTCGGCGCGGCACCTGGCCGAGCTGCGCGACCTGGTCCGCGCCGAGGGGGTCACGACCGTGTTCAGCGAGCGCCTGGCCAGCCCGGCCCTGGCGCGGACACTGGCGGCGGAGGCCGGCGTGCGCTCCGCGGTCCTAGATCCGGTCGAGGGGCTCTCCAGCAGCGACCGCGGCGCGGACTACCTGTCCCTCATGCGCGCCGATCTGGCCGCGCTGCGCAGGGCGGGGGGCTGCCGATGAACGCCCCGGCGATCGAGGCGACCGACCTCGACGTGGTGCTCGGCGGTCGCCCGATCCTCCGCGAGGTCGACCTGACCGTGCGCCCCGGAGAGGTGGTCGCACTGCTCGGCGCCAACGGGTCGGGGAAGTCGACGCTGGTGAAGTCCCTCGTCGGCCTCAACCCGCTCGCGCGTGGTTCGGTCCGGCTCTTCGGCACCGAGGTGCACGGGTTCCGGGACTGGCACCTGGTCGGCTACGTCCCCCAGCGCTCCGACGTCACCGCCGGGGTGCCGGCCACGGTGGCCGAGGTGGTGGCGTCGGGCCGACTCTCGCGCCGTACGCCGTTGCTGCCCGCGCGGCGGGCGGACCGGGACGCGGTCCGCCACGCCCTCGGGGTGGTCGGTCTGGCCGACCGCGCCAAGCAGCAGGTGTCCACCCTCTCCGGTGGGCAGCAGCAGCGCGTGCTCCTGGCCCGGACCCTCGCCGGCGAACCCGAGCTGCTGCTGCTCGACGAACCCCTCGCCGGCGTCGACCTGCCCAGCCAGGAGGCGCTCGCCAGCACCGTCGCCAGCCTCGCCGAGGCAGGTGCCACCGTGGTGGTCGTGCTGCACGAGCTGGGCCCGTTCGCGCCACTGCTGCACCGGGCGGTGGTGCTGCGCGAGGGTCGGGTGGCCTACGACGGGCCGCCCCATGGCGCCCTCGGCGACGACCAGGACCACCACCATCACCGTCCGCAGGCGCCCTCGGTGCTGCGCCCGCGGGTGCAGGCACCCCTGGACGGAGGCTCCTGATGGACCTGCTGCTCGCGCCGTTCATGGTCCGCGCGTTGGTCGCGGCGCTCGTCACCGGGCTGGCCGCCCCGACGATCGGCACCTACCTGGTCCAGCGCCGACTGTCGCTGATGGGCGACGGGATCGGACACGTGAGCGTCACCGGCGTCGCGCTGGGCCTGCTCACCGGGACCTCACCGACGCTCACCGCCGTCGGCGTGGCGATCCTCGGCGCCCTGCTCATCGAGCTGATCCGGTCCACCGGCCGTGCCACCGGCGACGTGGCCCTCGCGCTGCTGTTCTACGGCGGCATCGCCGGTGGCCTGATGCTGGTCTCCCTCGCCGGCAACGGCGTCTTCGCGCTCCAGCAGTACCTCTTCGGCTCGCTGACCACCATCTCCTCCTCGGCGATGCTGGTCAGCGCGGTGCTCGCGGTCGTCGTGGTCGGGCTCTCGCTGGCGCTGCTGCCCCAGCTCTTCTCGGTCGCCAACGACGAGGACTACGCCCGCACCACCGGGCTGTCGGTGCGGTCCTACAACGTGCTGATCTCCGTGCTCGCGGCCGTGACGGTGAGCGTGGCGATGCGCACCGTCGGCCTGCTGCTGGTCAGCGCGCTGATGATCATCCCGGTCGCGACCGCCCAGCAGTTCGCCCGCGGGTTCCGGGTGACGATGCTCGGCGCCATGGCCGCCGGGGCGCTGGCCTCGGTCTCCGGCGTGGTGGCCTCCGCGCTGGTCGACGTGCCGCCCGGGGCGACGATCGTGCTGCTCTCGCTGGCCGGCTTCGCGCTGACCTTCCCGATCGGCCTCGCGGTGCAGCGCAGGCGCCGTGCGTCGGTGCCGTTCCCGGTCCAGGAGCCCGAGCCGCTGCACGAGGAAGTGACCGAACCGCACACCCACGAGCACGGGCCCGGCTGTGGCCACCCCGCCGTCGAGCACGGCGACCACGTCGACTACATCCACGACGGACACCGGCACGCCGTCCACGGAGGCCACTATGACGAGCACTGACCGCACGCCGCGCGAGGACGCCCCCGCGGTCGGCGTACGTCCGACGCGGCAGCGGCGCGCGATCGCCGCGGTGATGGACACCTTCGAGGACTTCCGCAGCGCCCAGGAGATCCACAGCCTGCTCGTCGAGCGCGGCGACCGGGTCGGGCTCTCCACGGTCTACCGCACCCTGCAGGGCCTCGCCGAATGCGGCGAGGTCGACGCCCTGCGCACCGAGAGCGGTGAGTCGCTCTACCGTCGCTGCAGCGCCAGCCACCACCATCACCTGGTGTGCCGCACGTGCGGCGCCACGGTGGAGGTGGAGGGCCCCACGGTGGAGACCTGGACCAGGTCGGTCGCCGCCCGCCACGGCTACCGGGAGGTGAGCCACACCCTGGAGATCTTCGGCACCTGCGCCTCCTGCCCCTGACCCGCCGAGGCGTCGCAGATGTGCACCCCCGACCCGCCGAGGCGTCACAGATGTGCACCCCCGACCCGCCGAGGCGTCACAGATGTGCGGCGTACCGTTGTGGTTGCGAAGGAGGCGTGATGGCGGACAAGGACGCCGCAGGATCGAAGAGCAAGTACGCCGTCCTGCCGCCTGCGGTGCGGTTGCAGGACACGGTCACCAGCGAGGACGTCGTCGCACATCCGGAGGTCGTGGAAGAGGCTGAGCGCGAGCGGCAGTGGCTGCTCCGCACGGCCGGGTTGCTCTGACCTCGGGGCTCAGAGCCGGGCGCGTGCCTGGGCGTAGCCGTGCAGCAGGATGCCCTCGATGTCGCGCGTCCGGCCCCAGACGTTGTCTCGGGTGACGGGCGTGATCAACCAGCGCTCCTCGTCGCGCATCCACGCCCGCCGGTCCCGGTCGTGTCTTCGCTGCTCCGGGGTGCGCAGATGCCACTCCTCGCCGTCGTACTCGACGGCCCAGAGCAGGAGCACGACGCCGAGGTCCAGGTAGTACGGCCACTCCCCCGGGCGTTCCACCGGGATCTGGAGCTCCGGGCGAGGCAGGGACGCAACGTCGAGCCACCGCAGCCGGAGCACCGACTCGCCTGGGGACTGGGCCCTGGGATCGGCCAGGGGCGCCAGGACCCGGAGCTGACGGACGCCACGCATTCCCCGATGGCGCGCCACATGGTCGAGCAGCTCTTCGCGGTCGAACTGCTCGAGACCGAGCATGCTGTCCAGCGCGGCGAAGGCCTGGTCCCGGTGCAGGAGCCGACCGAGGTCGCAGGCGGTCCGAAGTGGCGTGGTCACCATGAGGCCGTGGACCTCCATGACCTCGTCCTTGGCCAGGTAGCGCTGTCCACTGTCGACGATGTCCTGGCGAAGCCGGGCCCCACGACGGTTCACGAAGACCGAGACCGGCGGCACGGCGAGGTGCGACCCGGGCGCCAGGATCATGTTGGCGCCGTGCAGCCACCCGGCAGTGCGGTCGGTGATCACCGCGTCCGGGGGTACGACGAGGCGCAGCGCCTGTGCGCGCAACGCCAGGTCGTCCTTGACCTGCGCGGCGACGTAGACGCCCGGGACCATTCGCCGCAGGTAGTGGTGCGTGCACAGCCAGGCGAGCTCGCGGGTCTGGAGCCCCACGGCCGCCGCCTCGCCATAGGTGAAGGGCTGGTCCAGAGGCAGCGGGAACCGGTCATCGAGGAGAAGCTGGCCGGCTTCGAGGAACGCGCGCAACATGGCGCCCACCCTGCGCCGGATGACGGAACCGTGCCGTCGACAATCCACAGGCGACCGCGCCGGACGCACATCCGCGACGCCTCGGCGACTCCCCGGCGCACATCCGCGACGCCTCGGCGACTCCCCGGCGCACATCTGCGACGCCTCGGCGACTCCGCGACGCACATCTGCGACGCCTCGGCGGGTTGGGTCAGGCGGAGCCGTAGCGGCGATGGCGGCGGGCGTAGGTCTCCAGGGCGGCCCAGAAGTCGATGCGGTCGACGTCGGGCCACAAGACGTCGCTGAACACCAGCTCGGCGTAGGCGCTCTGCCACAGCATGAAGTTGGACAACCGCTGCTCGCCGGAGGTGCGCCAGACCATGTCGGCGTCGGAGACCTCGGGCACGTAGAGGTGTCGGGCCAGGACGCGCTCGTCGATCCGGTCGGGGTTGAGGCGTCCGGCGGCCACCTCCCTGGCCAGGGATCTGGCCACGTCGACCAGCTCGGAGCGACCGCCGTAGTTGACGCACATGGTCAGCGTCAGGACCTCGTTGTCCCTGGTCAGCTCCTCGGTCGTGCGCAGCTCCTTGATGACCGAGCGCCACAGCCGCCGCTCGCGACCGGCCCAACGGACCCGGACCCCGAGCTCGTGGAGCTCCTCGCGACGCCGCCGGATGACGTCGCGGTTGAATCCCATCAGGAAGCGGACCTCCTCCGGCGAGCGCGACCAGTTCTCGGTGGAGAAGGCGTACGCCGAGATCGCCTCGACGCCGACCTCGATCGCGCCCTTCACGACGTCGACGAGAGACTGCTCGCCCTGCTCGTGACCGGCCGTGCGGGGCAGCCCACGCTGTTGGGCCCAGCGGCCGTTGCCGTCCATGATGATCGCCACATGGCGCGGCAACGCCTCCGGCGGAAGGTCCGGTGGCGTCGCTCCCGAGGGGTGCGGCTCGGGCTGGCGCGGGCGCTCGGTCGGACGCTTGCCCAGTCCGCGCATCAGCCGCCCTCGCCGACGTAGGGCAGCGAGCGCAGACCCCGCTCGAGGTGCCAGGAGACGTACGCCGCCACGAGGCCGCGCGCCTCCCTGCGGTTGCGGGTCTCGGCGGTGTCCACGGTGGCCCAGTCTCCCGCGAGCAGTGCGCCGAGCAGCACCAGGGTCTCCAGCGCGGGGCTCGCCGACCCTGGCACCCGGCAGCCCGGGCACAGGCTCCCGCCGGCCGCAGGGCTGAAGGACCGGTGCGGTCCCTCCAGCCCGCAGGCCGCGCAGGCGTCGAACGACGGGGCATACCCGGCGACGGCCAGGGAGCGCAGCAGGAAAGAGTCCAGCACGTCGTTCGGACGGTGCTCGCCGCCGGTCATCGCGCGCAGCGCCCCCACGAGGAGGAGGTACTGCTGCACCGACGGCTGCCGTTCCTCCGAGACCAGCCGCTCCGCGGTCTCGAGCATCACGCTGGCCGCGGTGTAGAGGTCGTAGTCGGCGCTGATGCGGGCGCCGTACGGCGCGCGTGTCTCGGCCTGGGTGACCACGTCGAGGCTGCGGCCCACCGCGAGCTGGAGGTCGACGTGGGTGAAGGGCTCCAGCCGCGAACCGAAGCGTGAGCTGGTCCGGCGTACGCCCTTGGCGACGGCGCGCACCACGCCGTGCTCGCGGGTCAGCAGCGTGATGATGCGGTCTGCCTCGGCGAGCTTGTGCGTCCGGAGCACGATGGCTTCGTCGCTGTACAGGGGCATGCCCCCATTCTCTCCCTCAGGCAGCGGGAAGGGCCGGCGGCACGGCGAGAGGCAGCCGCACCTCGAACTCGGTTCCCTCGCCCACCCGGCTGCGTACGGCGATGTGCCCGCGATGGGCGTCGACGATGGTCTTGGTGATCGCCAGGCCGAGGCCCACGCCGGGGATCGCCTCTGCCTGGACGTCGCTGCCCCGGAAGAACTTGCTGAACACCTGCGCGAGGTCCTTCTGCGCGATCCCGCGGCCGGTGTCGCGAACCCGGACCACCGCCGATCCCTCCTCGTGCTCGACGGCGACCTGCACCTGTCCGCCCGCGGACGTGTACTTCACGGCGTTGCTGAGCAGGTTGTCGAGCACCTGGGCCAGCCGCTCGACGTCGCCCTCGATCGTCAGCTCCGGGCACGACGTGCACAGCTCGAAGGACAGGTCGGCAGCGGCGGCCGCCTTCTCTGCCTCGAGGGCGCAGGCGCGGACCAGCTGCACCAGCCCGACCGGCTCGAGGTCCAGCACGGTGGTGACCGACTGCAGGGCGGTGGAGAGGAGGTCGTCGACCAGCCGGTGCAGCCTGCGGGCGTTCCGGGCGACCGTGGCGAGGTGCTCGCACACGTCCGCGGGCACGTCCTCGGGGTCGTCGAGCATCAGGTCGACGTAGCCGATGATCGAGGTCAGCGGCGTGCGCAGCTCGTGGCTGACCGTGGCCACGAACTCGTCCTTGATGCGCGCGGCGTTCACCAGCTCGGTGATGTCGTGGTAGGCCAGCACGGCGCCGGCGAAGGCTCCGTCGTCGTCGTAGTGGGGGGTGGAGGACACGGCGAGTGCTCGTCGCTCCAGCGGGTCCTCGCCGACCCAGATGAGATGGTCGCGGAAGGTCTCGCCGCGCACCGCCCGGACCGTCGGCATCTCCTCCCGGTCGAGCAGCGTGACGCCGTCGGCGGCGTACACGAACCCGGCCTGTCCGGCGTACCCGTCGTGGCCCGAGGGGAAGGCGAGCTCCATGAAGTCCTGTTGGCGGGGGTTCATGGAGTCGTAGCGACCGTAGGCGTCCAGGGCCACCAGTCCGACGTCGACGGTGGAGATGATGCCCTCGGTGAGGCGGCGCTGCTCCATCACGTCGGCCATCGCGGCCGCCAGCCGACGTGTGGAGGTCCTGGCCTCGGCGGCCTGGACCTGCCACAGGCGTGCGGTGAACGCCACGGCGACGGCGCACACGACCGCCATCGCCGTCACCTGCACCACGCGCGAGAAGGCGTCCACCCCCGCCCCGAAGTAGATGAAGGTCGGTGCGGCGAAGGCGAGGAGCACCGCCACAGCAGTGGTGACGACTCCCCGGCGGCCGTACTGCAGCCCGAGCCAGATCGCCGGGAAGGCCACCGCGACCTCGAGGGCCGTCTGCGCGGAGGTGCGGAAGACCCCCAGCGCGACGATGTCGAGGATCGGCAGCCAGATCGTCCACCGCGAGGACACGAGTCCTCGTCCGATGCACAGCGCACCGATGGTCGGAACGGCCGCGATCGCCAGCCCGTAGCGGAAGGCCGAGTCGAACGGTGCACCGGTGGCACCGTGGACGAGCACGTCCACGATGATCGGGAGCAGGAAGACTCCCTGGGCAGCCCGAGGATCAGCGCGCTCCCCGTTGAGAAGCTGCTGGATCTCCGAGACCAGTCCGCCGCGTGGCTCCATCGAGCACAGTCCTCCACCCGTGTCGATCCGAGGGTAGCCAGACAGAGGCGGACAAGTCCGGAAAACCGGACAGGTGCGGCGGGGTGGTCAGCCGTTCAACAAGCGGCCCTGCGGCTCGGTCTCGTAGCAGCGGTTGACGAACTCGGTGGCGATGTCGTCCAGCCGTTCGGGCCGCAGCCGCCACTCCAGGATGCTGCGCGCCTCCACGAAGGTGGCGTCCGGCAGCTCCTCGGCCAGCATCGCCGCGTCCGCGGCCGGGTGGATCGGGTCGCGGGGATGGCCGACGACCAGGGCCGGAGCCTCGATGGCCTGGCGCTGCTTGGAGGAGGGCGCGATCCGGCCGAAGAAGATGCCGTGGATCGCCGCGGCCATCGGGCCCGGGCGCTGGTCGAGAGTGTCCAGGCCGATACCCAGCCAGAACGGGACCAGGCCACGCGGGACCGACCGGGTGATCAGGCGGAGCCCGGTCACTCCCAGGGGCAGCACCCGGGAGACGAGGAGCAGCGGCCCGAAGGCGAGCAGCCCCGCCTCCAGGGCGTTGTTGAGCACCGGCATCTCCGCGATCAGTCCCCGGACGCGTGCCGGCGCCTCGGTGGCGACCTCCAGCGAGACGTTCGCACCCAGCGAGGTGCCACCGATCACCGCCTCGGCGATGTCGAGCTCGTCGAGGAGCGCGACGACCTGCTCGGCGAAAGCGGTCATGGAGTACAGCAGCGGGTCGTCGGGCCGGTCCGAGCGCCCGTGACCCAGCAGGTCCAGCGCGATCACGTGGGCCCCGGCGCCGGCGAGCGTGCGCGCGAGGGGCTGGTGCATGCGGCGGGGCATCAGCTGGCCGTGCAGGAGCACCACCCAGCGGTCACCCGAGCCGTACTCGGTGTACTCCAGGCGGTGACCGTCGAGGAAGAACTGACCGATCCGTTCGGAGACCAGGGGCGGGTTGCGCATGACACCAGCCTCGCACGCCGCTGGACGGGGCCGGGGGGACGTCCACGACGAATCGCCTGTGCGGTGGCCGGAATTCGACCACAATCGTAGCCGTGCAGGCCACTTCGACTCGGGCGCGGCTCGGCCTGGCCACCCTTCTCGTGGTGACGAGCGCCGCGAGCGCGGCGCTGGCGGTCCACCTGGCGGACGAGATGGGCACCAGCTCGCCGTGGTGGCCGGCCAGTGGCCTGGGCGTTCTCGCGCTGCTGCTGGTCGAACGGCGGCACTGGGGCTGGCTGAGCGCGGCCTTCTTCGTCGCCTGCTCCGTCGGCAACGCCGTCAACGGCCGCGACCTCCTCACCTCGGCCACGATGGGCCTCTTCGACACCGTCGAGGTGGTGCTCGTCGTGGCGCTGCTGACGAGGTACGTCGGACGCTGGATCGAGGACGTCAGGGACCTGTGGCGGCTCATCGCGATCGCGTTGGCCGCCGCACTCGTCGCTGCCCTGGGTCTGGCAACCACGTGGGCGGTGGCCCTCGACCTGCACTTCACCGCGGTCCTGCTCCGGTCATGGCCCGCGCACGGGGTGGCCGTGGCCCTGACCGCTCCGCTGTTGATGACCCGACCCGGAGGGCGCCGCGCGCCCACCTCCGAGCTCCTGCTCCAGGTCCTGGCGATCGGCGCCGTCACCGCGGTGACCTTCGGCCCCGGGGACCGTCCCACCCTCGGGTTCGCGCCACTGCCGTTCCTGGTGTGGGCGGCGCTGCGCTTCGGGCCCCGCGTCGTCGCGGTCGAGCAGACCGCCTTCGCGGTGGCGGTGATCGCGGCCACCCACATGGGCTGGGGGCCGTTCCACGCCCGCGGGCTCGGTGGCATCACGCCCGGTGTCCAGGTGGCCCAGCTCTATTTGCTGTGCATCCTGATGACCGGACTGCCCCTCGCCCTGGCCGCCCGGCAGCGCGACCTCGCCACCGAGCGCCTGCGCGTCAGCTGGGAGGTGTTCCGGCGCAACTTCACCGAGTCGCAGGTGGCCATCGTGCTGACGCTGTGGGACGGCCACCGCCTCCGGTTCGCCCAGTGCAACGAAGCGGCCGCGCGCCTCCTGGGGTGCGCCTCGGAGGAGCTCGCGGGCACGGCTGTCTCCGACGTGGTGACCGACGTCGACCTGGACGTGGTCGCCGCGCGCAGCGCAGCCGGTACGCCGACCGGCTGGTCGGGCCGGCTCGGCCTGGCCGGACGTCCCCTGGTCCTGGACGGCACCCTCTCGCCGATCCAGGACATGGACACCGGGGCCTTCTTCTCGCTGCACCTGTTCGACGTCACCGACGAGGTGCGCTTCCAGGAACGGCTCCAGGCGGAGAAGGACTACACCCGGGCGGTCACCGACACCGCAGCCAGCATGCTGGTGGTCACCACACCCGAGGGCACCATCACCCGCGTCAACCCGGCCACCACCACCCTGACCGGGTTCAGCGCCGAGGAGCTGATCGGGCACAAGCTGTGGGACGACCTCCTCGCCGAGGGCACCCAGGAGGCGGCCCGCGCACTGTTCGAGGCCGGCGGCGCCACCGGAGGGACCGCCGAGGGCCTGCTCCGCACCAAGGACGGCGGGGTGGTGGCCGTCGTCTTCACCCTCAGCGTCTACCGGGGACCCGACGGGCTGACCCTGCACGTCGTCGGCGCCGTGGACGTCACCGCGGCTCGCGAGCAGGCCGGCCTCCTGGGCCACCTGCTGCGCTCGGCCACCACGATCGCGTTCATCGGCACCGACCTGTACGGGCGAGTCACCTTGTTCAGCACCGGGGCCGAGCTGATGCTCCGGGTGACCGCGGAGGAGGCCACCGGCCGGCCCTTCACCGACTTCGTCTCGCCCCCGGAGCTGGCCCGGCACTCCGCCCGCTACCCCGACCTCGCGGGTTTCGACGCGGTGGTCGGGCCCGAGGCCGCCGCGCAGCCGGAGACGCGTGACTGGACGCTCCGCGCGACGGACGGCGCCGAACGCAAGGTGTCGATGACCACGAACGCCGTCACCGACTCCTTCGGCCGGCTGATCGGCTATCTGTTCGTCGCCCGCGACGTCTCCGACACCCGGCGCAGCCAGCAGATCCTGGTGCGCGCGCTCCGGCGCGAGCGCGAGGTGGTGTCCCGGCTCAAGCAGCTCGACCGCGCCAAGGACGACTTCGTCTCCACGGTCAGCCACGAGCTGCGGACGCCGATGAGCAGCATCATCGGCAGCGCCGAGATGCTGGCCGACGGCATGCTCGGCGACCTCACTTCCGAGCAGCGGCACAGCGTCGAGGTGATCGCCCGCAACGGTGACCGGCTGCTCGCCCTCGCCGACGACCTGCTGATGCTCGCCTCCGCGGACAACGGGACCTGGCAACAGCAGGAGCGGGCAGTCGACCTCCGCAGCGTGGCGCAGGAGAGCCTCGCCACGGTGACTGCGCCTCTCGGCGGCCGGCTGGTCTCGCTGCGCGCCGAGCTGCCGGCGCACCCGGTGACGGTGCTCGGCGACCCGGTGCACCTCGAGAGGGCCACCACCAACCTGCTCACCAACGCCCTGAAGTTCACCCCGGACGGCGGGGAGGTCGTGGTCACTGTCGGGGCCGAGGCCGGGCGCGCCTACCTCGCCGTGCGCGACACCGGCATCGGGATCGACCCGGAGGAGCTGGAGTCGGTGTTCGGGAAGTTCTTCCGTTCCTCGGTAGCCCAGCAGCGGGCGATCCAGGGCTCGGGGCTCGGCCTGGCGATCGTCAAGACGATCGTGGAGAACCACGACGGCCACGTGGGCGTCCGGTCGACCCCGGGTCAGGGGACGACGTTCACGATCACCCTGCCGCAGGCCCGCCAGCCGGACGCCGCCGGTTCACTGCCGAGGTCACGGCCTTCAGCGACGCGGTGACGATGTTGGCGTCGAGCCCGACACCCCACAAGATCTCCCCGCCGACCGCACACTCGACGTAGGCGGCGGCGATGGCGTCGCCCCCGGCGGACAGGGCGTGCTCGGCGTAGTCGAGCACCCGGATGTCCCCCCGGTCGGCGTACGCCGGGTTGCCGGCCGCCTGCTCGGTCGCGAGCAGGTCGTTCAGGGCGTTCACGAACGCCTCGATCGGCCCGTTGCCCGCCCCGTGCAGCTCGCGGCGCTCCCCGTCGACGTACACGTGCACGGTGAGCTGGTCCTTCTCCCCGGCTGCGGAGGAGGTGTGCACGGAGTTGAGCTTCAGCGGCACCGCACGGTCGAGGTACTCCCGCCGGAACGCGTCGAAGATCGCGTCCGGCGTCATCTCGCCGCCACTGCCCTCGGTCTGCTGCTGCACGACCCGGGAGAACTCGATCTGCAGCCGTCGCGGCAGGTCCAGCTTGTGCTCGGACTTCATCACGTAGGCCACGCCGCCCTTGCCGGACTGGCTGTTGACCCGGATCACGGCTTCGTAGCTGCGGCCGACGTCCTTGGGGTCGATCGGGAGGTAGGGCGCCTCCCACAGGTGCTCGTCGACCGAGTGGCCCGCGCGGACCGCCTCTTCCTCGAGCGCCTCCAGGCCCTTCTTGATCGCGTCCTGGTGGGAGCCGGAGAACGCGGTGTAGACGAGGTCGCCGGCGTAGGGGTGCCGGGGGTGCACCGGCAGCTGGGTGCAGTACTCGACGGTACGGCGGATCTCGTCGATGTCGCTGAAGTCGATCTGGGGGTCGACGCCCTGGCTGAACAGGTTCATCCCCAGCGTCACCAAGCAGACGTTGCCGGTGCGTTCGCCGTGGCCGAACAGGCAGCCCTCGACGCGGTCGGCGCCGGCCATCAGCGCCAGCTCCGTGGCCGCGACGGCAGTGCCGCGGTCGTTGTGCGGGTGCAGGCTGATCGTGGTGTGCTCGCGACGGGTGAGCTGCCGGGAGAACCACTCGATCTGGTCGGCGTAGACGTTCGGGGTGGACATCTCCACGGTCGCGGGCAGGTTGAGGATGATCTCGCGGCCGTCGTCGGGCTGCCAGACGTCGGCGACCGCCTCACAGACCTCCACCGAGAACGGCAGCTCGGTGCCGGTGAAGATCTCCGGGGAGTACTCGTAGCCGATCACGGTCTTGGACAGGTTCTGCTCGGCGTACTTCATGAACAGCTCGGTGCCCCGCACCGCGATGTCCTTGACCTCGTCGCGGGTGGCCCGGAAGACCACGCGACGGAACAACGGGGCCAGCGCGTTGTAGAGGTGGATGTTGGCGTGGTGGATGCCCACCAGGGACTCGGTGGTCCGCTCGATCAGGTCCTCGCGCGCCTGGGTCAGCACCGAGATGGTGACGTCCTCGGGCACCCTGTCGCGCTCGATGAGCTGGCGCACGAAGGCGAAGTCGGTCTCGCTGGCGCTGGGGAAGCCGACCTCGATCTCCTTGTAGCCCATCTGCACCAGCAGGTCGAACATCCGGTGCTTGCGCTCGGGGGACATCGGGTCGATCAGCGCCTGGTTGCCGTCGCGCAGGTCCGTGGACAACCAGCGCGGCGCCTGCGTGATGCGGTTGTCCGGCCAGGTGCGGTCGGCCAGGTCGACGGGTTCGAACGCCCGGTAGCGGTGCACCGGCATGCCGCTGGGGCGCTGGGTGTTGGTGAAGCCTGAGTGCTGGAGGGTCATGAGCGGGTCGTCCTTCTCGCTGGTGGGTGCGCCGGGCGGGCACGAACTCCGCAGCGAGGAGACCGGCTTTCAGGCCCCGCTGCGGCAGCGAAGGAGGAGGAGCCCTTCGACGGGGCTCAGGACAAGGCTGCGACGCATGACCGAGCCAGCCTAACAGGCCTCAGGCGCTCCTCGGGAGGCTGATCGTCACCGTGGTCCCCACCCCTTCAGTCGAGTCGACGGTGACCCGTCCCCGGTGCGACTCCACGATCGTGCGCACCAGCGCGAGCCCGAGCCCGGTGCCCGGGATCTCGGCCCCCACGGCCAGGGACGACCGGAAGAACCGCGTGAACAGGCGACCCTGTTCCTCGACGGGGATCCCGATCCCGTGGTCGGAGACCTCGATCACCGCCACCTCCCGGTCTGCGAACTCGTGGTCGACACGCGAGGCGACGTGGACGTTGACCTCGCCACCGCGGTGGCTGAACTTGACGGCATTGGTGAGCACGTTGGTCAGCGCTCGCTCGAGCTGGGGCTGGTCACCGAGGGCACGAGGGGGCGCCCCCTCCACCCGCAACGCGACCGTGACCTCCTGGGCACGGGCCAGGGGCTCGAGGGCGACCACGCAGTCCTCGACCATGTCGACCACGTCGACCGCTGTGAGCCGGAGCTGCATGTGCTGTGAGTCGTAGGCGGAGAGCGTGAGCAGGTCCTCGACCAGCTCACGGAGCCGCACGACGTTGCGCCCCACGATGTCCAGTCCCCTGCGCAGGTCCTCCCCCAGCTCGCCGAAGGTGCCCTCGCCCATCATCTCGAGGTAACCGACGATGCTGGTCAGCGGCGTCCGAAGCTCGTGGGAGACCGTGGAGATGAAGGCATCCTTCGCCTGGTCGAGGTCCTCGAGCCGGCGCACCGACTCGCGCTGCTGCTCGAAGGCCTGCACCTGCAGCAACGAGGTGACCACGTCGTGCGACAGGCTCTCGCACATCGCCAGGTCACGCTCGTGCCAGGTGCGCGGCCGTACCGACTCCAGGAGCATCCAGCCGACCACCTCGCCTCCTGCGGCCACCGGCACCACGGCCAGGGATGCGGCGCCGAGCGCGTCGGCCACCTTCTCGGCGCCACTCCCCAGCAGGTCGCTTCCCGCGACGTCGTCGAGCGCCACCGGATGGGTCGTGGCGGCGGCCCGGGCGAGTACGTCGGCGAGCAGGTCGGTGAGCTGGTCCGAGCCGGGTCTCGCCGCAGCGACCGCGACCCGATCGCGGGGCCAGATGCCGCGGACCGTCGCACCCTCCGGCGCGGAGCCCAGACCCACCAGCAGCACCTCGCACCGGTCGGCCTCGGTGAGCCGGACCACAGCCTCCGCGGCCCGGCTGGCCAGCAGCCGCGAGTCCAGGTCCTGCCGCAGGGACCGGGCGAGCTCGCCCATGCGCCGGGCCTGTTCAGCGCGCTCGATCAACTCTGCTTGCGCTGCGCGCAGGTCCTCCAGCGACTCGGAGAGCGCGGCGGTCGCACGCTCGCCGGCGGACTCCGCGGCGATCCGGCGCGCCCGCTCGCGCGCGAGCTCCTCGCGGAGGCTGTGGACCTCGGCTCCCGCCGCGGAGACGCCCGGCGGTTCGGAGGGAGGTAGCACCGATCCCATGTCAGAGCCCGGTCCTGACTCTGCCGACGTCGGCCATGGTCCCGCATCGTAACCCCGTGGCCACCCTCCTCGTCGTACACCACTCCCCCGCCCGAGCCCTGCGCTCGCCGACCGAAGCGGCGCCCGGCTGCCCGACCAGAAGGCCCGTGGTGGAGGTGACGAGCGAAGACCGACCGTGACCGGCGCCGGCTCAGGAGCTCATCGGGGCGCAGCGACGACGGACCTCCGCGACGACTCCTGCAGGACCCAGGTCGAGCACGTCACCGACCCGCTCGCCGTCCACGAGCAGCGAGCCGGCGGTGGTGGCGCGGTTGCTCTCTCGCAGCGCTGCGAGGCTGCCGCGGCGGCGGCGTACGCTTCGAAACACGCTGGGCAGCAGGTAGGCGGTGTTGTCAGCCGCGACGAGCTGTACGTCGACCTGGGGCAGTTGTTCGCGCAGCCGGAGGTACGACGCCGCGACGACGTCCGCCTCGCGGTGGTGGGTCCGCGAGCCGTCCCCGCCCAGGCCCTCGACGCAGATCCCGTCAGGGGCGTGACCGCCGCAGCAGCCGCCTCCTCCCCGGACGTCGGACCAGGGTCGGACGAGAACGACGTGCACCGTCATCTACGACTCGGGGTGTCGCCACCGACCGGCTCGTCGGCGGTGTCCGGCGTGCGCGAGCCGGAGGCCCCGCGCAGCGCCATCGCCGCCTCGACGATCAGCCACATCGCGAGCACGAAGATGATCAGGTCCAGGGGCGCGAGCACCCACTGGCCCCCGGAGACGAAGTTCTTCAGGTTCACGATCAGCGCCCATGTGGTCATGACCAGCAGGAACACCAGCGGGATGACGACCGGCACCAGGTTGCGCTTGCGCTGGGCCACCCAGACCGCGACCACCGCGAGCGCCAACCCGGCGGTGAGCTGGTTGGTGGTGCCGAACAGCTGCCACAGCACGCCGAACGTGTAGCCCTGGTCCCCGCCGCCCGGCAGCAGCGCCATCGCCAGCGGGACGACGACCGCTACCGTGCTGGCCACCGTGAGGTTGCGGGCGAGCTTGTGCCAGCCCGCGATCTCGGCGATCTCCTGGACCACGTAGCGCTGCAGCCGGACGCCGGTGTCCATGGTCGTCGCGGCGAAGGAGATCACCACGACCGCCGCGAAGATGACGGCGAGGTCGAGGGGGACACCCAGGTTGTTCGCGAAGACGCCCACACCGTTGACGAAGTTGCCGACCGCCCCACCCGAGGCGGTGCTGAAGTCGGGGTACAGCTTGTCCCAGTCCGTGCGGCTCGCCGCGACACCGGCGGTGGCGGCCAACACCGCTCCGGTGGCGAGGCTGCCCTCGCCCACCGCGCCCATGTAGCCGACGTACCGCGCATCGGGCTCCTTGTCGATCTGCTTGGCCGTCGTCCCCGATGACACCAGCGAGTGGAAGCCGGAGATGGCACCGCAAGCGATCGTGATGAACAGGAAGGGGAACACCGACGGGGAGCCCTTCGGCACGTCGTTGACCACCGGCGCCACGATGTCGTTCCAGCCGACGAGCATGCCGAGGCCGATGACGGCCAGCGCGATGAACAACTGGTGCGAGTTGATGTAGTCACGGGGCTGCAGAAGTATCCACACCGGGATGCGGGACGCGACGAAGGTGTAGGCGAAGAGGATCACGACCCACAGGTTGCGGGGGTTGTCGATGCCGAGCGCGTCGGCGAGTGGGGCGATGTCGACCGGGAACTGCTGGCCCACCCAGATCAGCAGGTAGAGAACGACGACGCCGACGATCGAGGGGACCAGCGCGGCGCTGCGGGTGCGGTAGATGAACTGGCCGATGAACATGGCCAGCGGGATCTCGACGAAGATGGGGATCACCGCGCCGGGGTTGGCGACGAACAGGTTTCCGATGACCACGGCGAACACCGCGTTCACCAGGGTCAGCAGGAAGAAGATGATCAGCAGGAACAGGGTGCGCGCCCGCTTGCTGACGACGCTCTGCGCGATTGTGCCGATGTTGCGCGCCCGGTGCCGCAGCGAGACGGCCAGCGAGCCGAAGTCGTGCACCCCGGCCGCGAAGATCGTGCCCAGCACGATCCAGGCAAGCGCAGGACCCCAGCCCCAGAAGACGGCGATCGCCGGACCGACGATGGGAGCGGCGCCGGCGACAGAGGTGAAGTGATGGCCGAACACGACGTGCTTGTTCGTCGGCACGAAGTCGACCCCGTCGCTGAACTCGTGGGCCGGCGTCACGAACGCCGGGTCGAGTCCGTAGATCTTCTCGGCCAGGTAGGCCGAGTAGTAGCGGTACCCCAGGAAGAACACGACCCCCACGACGGCGGCCACGACAACGGCTGGCACGACATCCTCCTTCCGGCGTTCCCGAAACGGCCCCGTCGGCCGATGCGGAGAAGGTTCGCTTCAGTTTCGCAAAAATGTGACCGCTCTCACAAGCATCCGCTGCCGGCCGTTACCGTGGCCCGGTGAACCAGTCCGCGTACTCGGACGTCGGCCGGGCGGTCGCCGCATCCTCGCTGGCGGAGGTCAGCTGGGCGACCGCGGACGGCACGCCGGGCGTGTGCGGAGTGGTGGCCCTGCTCCGTGACGACCGGCCGGTGCTGGCGTTCACCTACGCAGACGCCGAGCTTGCGCGGGGCCTCGGCACGGCGCCCTGGGCGGTGCTCACGCTGACCGAGCGCAGGTCCACGGGCGCGTCGTTCCGCGCGCTCTCACTCATCGGGCGGCCGTTCGTGACCGAGGACCCGCGAGGAGAGGCGTTCGTCGCGGACCTGGTCACCCAGGAGCTCCGCCGCTACCCGCCGTCCCGGCTGTTCGCCGACTCCCCGCTGCTGATGCGAGAGCACTGGTGGTACCTCCCGCGCTTGCTCGTCGAGCTCGACATCGACGCGGTGGAGCCGCTCCAGCCACGGGTGCCGCCGTACGACCACCTGCTGGTCGTCGCGGACCGGGAGAGGCCCGTCGTTCGCGTGGCCAGGTGGGACGGACGAGCGGGCGAGCGCCTCGACGTCGACGTGCTCGGAACCGCGCCCCCGGCAGGCCCCGCGGTCCTCTTCGGGCAGGACGCGTCGTTCCCCGACCTCGACCAGTGGGCGCAGTGGCGTTGGACCGGGAGGTGGGACGGAGCCGCCCTCGTGGTCACCGACGCGCCGTCGAGCATCGGGCTCGGGCGTCCCCTGGGCCTGGTGGACCGGTGGCGGAGGCAGCGGGCGATGGAGCGGCGCTGCACGGACGCGATCCCGCGGGCCTGACCGCGGACGAGAGGAGACAGCGGTGCGTGCGGTCGTCGTGGAGCGGACCGGCGGTCCCGAGGTCCTGCAGGTGCGGGACCAGCTCGACCCGGTGACCGACCTGTGTGGCGCTAGACCAGGTGGCAACCCGCCCGACGGGCGGTCCACGGAGAGATTCAGGCGGCTGGCCGGGCGTGCGCTGGGACTGGTGCCACGGTGATGGCGCGCTTGCTGATCGTCCACCACTCCCCCACCCGGGCCTCGCGCTCATTGAGCGAAGCGGTGCTCGCCGGCGCCCACGACGACGCCATCGAGGGCGTCGACGTCGTGGCTCGCGAGGCTCTGGACTTCGCCCGCGGGGAGGCCGACCACAGCGACCTGCTCGCGGCCGACGGCTACGTGCTGGGCACCACGGCCAACTTCGGCTACATGAGCGGCGCCCTCAAGCACGTCTTCGACTCGACCTTCCTGCAGACCGGCGGTGCCCTCTCCGACGACGGCTCGCCCGGAGCAGGATCGGCGGGGACGAAGAAGCCGTTCGGACTCTGGGTCCACGGCCGCTACGACACCACCGGAGCGGTCCGCTCGGTGCTCTCGATCGCCCAGGCCCTGCCGTGGCGCCGAGCCGCTGAGCCCGTGGAGGTGCTGGGCGACATCGAGCCGGCGCACGAGGCGATGGCCTACGAGCTGGGTGCCACGCTGGCGGCGCTGCTCTCGGACTGAGCACGAACCTCGCCCATGGATCCTCCAGGGAGGGCACGGATCCGCCGGTGGTCAGCAGCGAGGTGCTCAACGATGGGGGTCGCCCGAGAGCTTGGCCTGGCGGGCCTTGGTGGCGATGCGTCGGTCACTGACCACGATCCCGACCGACAGCGCCACGCCACCCACCACCGCGAGCACGAAGCACAGGATGGCGATCGCCGGGTAGCCGAAGATGGTGGCGTCGGTGGGTACGCGCATGAGCAGCGCCGCGCCGAGGATGGTGGCGGCGATGATGACGCCGAGCACCATCCTGTTCGCGATCCGTTGCAGCACCACGAGCAGCCGTTCCTCGTCGATGGCATCGACCCGGACGTTGAACTCGCCGTCGGCGAGGGTGTCGAGGATCCGGTTCGCTCGGCGGGGCAGCTGGGTGGTGAACTCCTTGGCCTCCAGGGCCGCGGCCAGGATCCCGCCCGGGGAGGTCTTCAGCCCGGTCGCCATGATGCGGTGGATGTGGTCGCGGATCACCTCGGCCGGCGCGAACGACGGGTCGAGATGCATGGTCGCCTGGTCGAGGTTGAGCAGAGCCTTGCCGATCATCGACATCTCCGGCGGAGGACGCATCCCGTGGACGCCACTGATCCGGCTCAGCTCCACCAGGGCGGTGCCCGCCTGGAAGTCGGCGCCGGCGTTGACCGCGGAGGACACCAGGTGGGTGACGTCGTCGCGGAAGGCGGCTGCGTCGTACCCCTCGAGGGGATGTCCCATCTCCGCCAGGACCAGTGCCACCTCCTCGCCATTGCCGTCGCCGATCGCGAGGAGCAGCTTGACGACACTGTCCTGCAGTCGCGGTGGGACGAGGGCCACCATGCCGAGATCCAGCAGCGCCAGCCGTCCGTCCGTGGTCAGCATCAGGTTGCCCGGATGAGGATCGGCGTGCAGGAAGCCCTCGTCGAGGATCATCCGCAGGTAGGCCTGGAACAGCTGCCCGGCGATCGCCGCCGTGTCGTAATCCATCAAGCCGAGCGGCCCGACATCGGTGACCTTGGTGCCCTCGATCCGATCCATCGTCAGCACGCGGGAGGTGGAGTGGGACATGACCGGCTTCGGCACCACCAGCAAGTCGTAGTCGGCGGTGAACTCCCCCACCTTGAGAAGGTTGCGGGCCTCGCGTCGGTAGTCGAGCTCGTCGGCCAGGGAGCGCTCGAACTGGCGCAGCAGCTGCGAGAAGCCGTAGCGGCGTCCTACCTGGGTCTTGGAGTCGGCCAGCTCGGCAAGCTTGGTCAACACCCCCATGTCGTCCCGGATGACCTCGCGTACGTCGGGCCGCTGCACCTTCACCACCACCTCGCGACCCCCCGGAAGGGTGGCGCGGTGGACCTGACCGAGTGAGGCAGCGGCGATCGGCTCCTCCTCGAACTCCGCGAACAGGTGCCGCAGGGACATGTCCAGCTCGGACTCGATGATCTCCTTGACCTGTTCGACGGGGAACGGCTCCACCGCGTCCTGGAGCCTGGTCAGCGCCTCGGTGTACGCAGACGGAAGAAGGTCGAAGCGGGTGGACAACAGCTGACCGAGCTTGATGTAGGTCGGCCCCATGGCCTCCAGGTCCGCCGCGAACGCCTCGGCCTGCTCGACGTCGCCCACGGCGGTCGAGTCCTCGACGGCGAACTCGTCGAGCCCGGCGCCCGAGACCAGGTCGGAGCGGCCGTGGCGGAGCAACAGACGCACCAGGGCGGCATAACGGCCAGCGTTGCCGGGCCCGGTGGTCGCGGCCAGACCAGAGGCGTTCATGCCCCTCACGCTCTCACGCCGGTCACCGGTGACCCCGGCCGCGCTCCAAGGGCAGTGCGCCGCCCTCGTCGCCGACGGCTTCGCGGTGCCGGAGGCGACGGGCGACCTGAGCGCCACGGACACCGAGGCGGCGTCCGCGCTCGGCGGTACGATCGCGGCACTGCTCGCCGCCTGACCCACCTGACCCGCTGGGGGACCACCGGTGCACCGACGTACGCCCACCGCGCAGTGGCGGCCCGCGGCTCTCCTGGTCGCCGGTGCTGCGCTGAGCGTCCTGGCGGCGTGCTCCGCGCCGCTGCAGCCGAAGACCGTGGCGGACTCGGCCAAGCCTCCTGCGCTCGGTGCGTGCTACCGGCTCACCCCACAGGACGCGGAGCAGCCCAGCAGCGACGTCGAGCCGGTGCCCTGCACCTCGACACACACGGCGCAGACCTTCGCGATCGGCACGCTGCCGAAGTCGACCGGCGCGCAGTACGGCGCCGCGGGGCACGGCAGGTGGATCTTCCCGCGCTGCGAGCGGGCGTTCCAGCGGTTCTTGTCGGTCGACGAGAGCCTGGCGATGCGGATCCGGCTCAGCTGGGTTTGGTTCCGCCCGTCGGAGAGGGCCTGGGACGACGGGGCCCGGTGGTACCGCTGTGACGCCGTCGGTGGCACCGACGACAGCGACGGCTACCGCTCCCTGCCGAAGACCGTCAAGGGTCTGTTCCGCGCCCGGCCGCCCGAGGAGTGGCTGACCTGCGCCCGCGGTGCCACCGTCGCCGGCTCCCAGAAGGTGCCCTGCAGCGAGCAGCACGACTGGCGCGCGGTGACGACCATCAAGCTGGGTGAGCCCGACGACCGGTGGCCCGGCGAACACCTGGTCCAGGTGCGTTCCCGCGACTACTGCTCGGACTCCGTGGGCGCCTGGATGAACTACCCGGTCGACTACGAGTTCGGCTACACCACCTTCCACGAGGCGGAGTGGAAGGCGGGCAACCGTCGTTCGATCTGCTGGGCGAGGACCGAGAAGTGAGGCGGCCTACGACGCCCGCCGCGGTCCTGCTCGCGGCGGTCGCTCTGCTCGCGGCCGCCTGCACGAGCGACAGTGGGTCCTCCTCCTCCGCTCCGCAGCGTCCGGCCCAGCCCTCCTCGGCGCCTGCACCACCGGCGCCGCCGAAGGTCGGCAGCTGTCACGCACTCACCTTCGACCAGGCCACGGAGCCGATCGACGCCCGGTCGCCGGTGCGCTGCGGCGAGCCGCACACCTCGATCACCTACCGCACCGGCCAGCTCGACCTCGTCGAGGACGGCCACCTGCTGGCGGTCGATGCGCAGGCCGCCCGGGCGCGCCTCGCGCAGGCCTGCGGTCCCCGAGTGGGCCGCTACCTCGGTGGGTCCACCACGGCGGTGCGACTGAGCCGCTTCCGGGCGGTCTGGTTCAGCCCGTCCCTGGAACAGTCCGACGACGGGGCGACGTGGTACCGCTGCGACGTCGTGCTCGTCGCCTCCGAGAGCCAGCTGCTGGGGCTGCCGCGCTCTGTGGAGGGAGTGCTGGACAGCTCACGGGCCCTGGACCGGTACGGCACCTGCGGGACCGCGGCGCCGGACAGCAAGAAGTTCCGCCGGGTGGTGTGCAGCCAGCGGCACTCCTGGCGGGCGATCGATGACATCGGCATCGACGCGAAGGCCAAGTATCTCGGCAAGGGCGCCAACGCCGCGGCGGACTCGGCCTGCAAGGCCCGTGCCGAAGCACGCTCGAAGGGAGCGCTCCGCTACAGCTGGAGCTTCGAGTGGCCCACGCGGCAGCAGTGGGACGACGGGCAGCGCTACGGACTGTGCTGGGTGCCCGACAAGGGCTGACCCGCCCGGTCAGTCCTCGCCCACCCGCACCAGCCCGGTCTCGTAGGCGAGCACCACGGCCTGGGTCCGGTCGCGCAGCCGCAGCTTGGTCAGGACACGGGTGACGTGGGTCTTCACCGTGGCCTCGGAGAGGAAGAGCCGCGTGGCGATCTCCGCGTTCGACCGACCCCGGCCGATCTCGGCGAGCACCTCCCGCTCCCGCTCGGTCAGCGGGTCGAGCACGTCGGGCCGTCCCCCGGGCGCAGGACCGCGCACGAACTCCTCCACGAGCCGGCGGGTGATCGCGGGTGCGAGCAACGCGTCGCCACGGGCCGCGGCACGCACTGCCTCGACCAGCGACTCCGGCGGGGCGTCCTTGAGCAGAAAGCCACGGGCACCGGCCTTCATCGCGGCGTAGACGTACTCGTCGAGGTCGAAGGTGGTCAGCATCAGCACCGCCACGTCCTCGCCCGCAAGGGCGTGGGTGGCCTCGATGCCGTCCGTCCCGGGCATCCGGACGTCCATCAACGCCACGTCGGGGCGGTGCGCCCGCACCTGCGACACGGCTTCGGCGCCGTCGCCGGCCTCGGCCACCACCTCGAGGTCGGGTTGGGTGCGCAGGATGGAGACCAGGCCGGCCCGGACGAGGGTCTGGTCGTCGGCCACCACGATCCGGATCACCGGGCTCCCTCCGCCTGCGCGACCTGTGGCACCCACGCTCCGTGGTCCCGGCTCGTCGTGGAGCCGAGGGGCAGGGTGACCAGCACGCGGAACCCTCCCGCGCGGGTGGGACCTGCTTCGACCGACCCCCCGAACAGGGCGGCGCGCTCCCGCATCGCGGTGAGTCCGTGGCCGGTCGAGGGCAGGACCTCTCGGGGACGTCCCGGTTCGTTGGCCACCTCCAGCCGCAGGGTGTCCTCCTCCCGGGCCACCGAAGCCCGCGCCCGCACCGCTCCGGCGTGGCGGACCACGTTGGTCAGCGACTCCTGGAGCATCCGGTACGTCGCCAGCTCCAGGCTCGGCGAGAGGGCGCCGAGCTCCCCCACCTCCAGCTGGAGGTCCACCCCGGCGCTGCGGCACTGGACGCCCAGCTCCTCGAGCCGGCTCACCCCCGGCAGCGGTTCGCGCGTCGAGCGGCCGTCGTACCGCAGCAGCCCGAGGGTCCGACGCAGCTCGACCAGCGCCTCCCGGCCGGTGAGCTCCGCCGCCCGCAGCTCGGAGGGTGCGGACTCCCCCAGCTTCATCCGGGCGGCGCCGACCTGGACGACCATGAGGGTCACGGCGTGCGCGACGACGTCGTGCATCTCGGCCGCGATCCGGCTGCGCTCGGCGGCCACAGCCGCCTGCTCGCGCAGCTGCTGCTCCTCGGCGAGGCGGGCGAGCGCCGCGCGGAGCTGCCGGTCGCGGTCCTCGAGCCGGTGCAGGACCCGGCCCACGAGCCAGGCGAGCCCGTAGACCCCGAGCCCGAAGATGATGTTCGACATGCTGCGCAGCTCGGCGACGTGCGGCATGTTCGCGGCGACCAGCAACGGCCCGGCGAGCCATGCCTGGCGAGCCACCCACGAGTCTCCGTGTCGGGCCACCGAGTAGGTGAGCAGCGCGATTGGGATCATCGAGCCCCAGAAGAAGACGGTGTGCGCCAGGACCAGGCCCGGCAGACAGGCCGCGCCCAGCGCGATCCCCAGTCCGAGACGCGGTGCCCGGGTCCGCAGGGCCAAGGGCGCCGCCATCAGCAGCACGAGTGGGACGTTGAGCCACATGGGTCCGGCCTGGTAGCCGTCGTCCACGCGGTGGTGCAGCTCGACCTGGGAGACCACCACGAACACCGTCGCCAACAGCAGGTCGACCGCCGGGGCGGCCCACGGGAGCTGCCGCAGCCACTGTCGCATGCCGCTCAGGGTAGGACCGGATGACCGCGCCGGTCGTCCATCCGTGGAGGTACACCGCTCCCTCCGCGGACGTACGGGTCCGCGCCACCGACACACCGCAGGGCGGAGCTGGTCGATCCCGGCGAGCGACGACCGGGGCACGGCCGGCGCGCCACGGTGGGGATCGATCCCTGACGAAAGGAACGTCCATGTCCCTCACCACCAATGGTCACCCGCAGGCCGGCACCCGGCCCGTGGTCGCCCCCGAGTCGGAGGGTGCTGCGACCGCGCCGCGGCTCGCCGGATCGCGGCTCGCGCTCGCCGGTGTCGTGCTCTACCTCTGCGAGTTCGTGGGACTCGCGCTCTCGCATCCCGGACGCCGCCCGGAGGTGTCCGCACCTCTCGTCGGCCCCGAGAAGTGCTGGGTTCACCGCGTCGGGCTCGCGCCGGGCGTGCGCACTTGGTCGGAGTAGCCGCGGCATGCCGACGGACGCTGGGGCCTGTTGCCTGACCGGTTGGCTCGGCGTCGTGCGAGCCCGGGCGCGTGCGCTGTTCGTCGTGGCCGTCGGCCACGGGACGGGGCCGTGGTCCTCGACCGCGGAGCGGCGCTCCCGGCGGACGCCCGCGGAGCGGCGTGGCGGTGCTGTGCCTGACCTGGGCGATGTTCCGCAGCGGCATCTTCTCGCGCATCCTGTGCGGGCTGGGCGCGATCGGGGGCGCCTCCATGCTTGCCGCAGGGCTCGCCTCCGCGCCGTCACAGGCCGGGCTGCAGGACAGCCTGACCACCGGTGTGATGGTGGCCTGGGTCTGGCTGCTGTGGACCGGGGTGGTGCTGTGGCGCCGTGCCGGTCGGACGGCCTGAGCCGCCGGTTCAGCGGCGGACCGGGTGGCCGGAGTCGGCCAGGGTCTTCTTGACCTCGGGGATGCGCAGCGTCCCGAAGTGGAAGACCGTCGCGGCGAGCACGGCGTCGGCACCCGCGTCCACGGCAGGCGGGAAGTCCTCGAGCCTGCCGGCGCCGCCGCTGGCGATCACCGGCACCGTCACCGCCTCCCGCACCAACCGGATCAGCTCGAGGTCGAAGCCGTCGCGGGTGCCGTCGGCGTCCATGGAGTTCAGCAGGATCTCGCCGGCACCCAGCTCGGCGCCGTACGCCGCCCACTCGCGGGCATCCCGTCCGGCCGAGCGGCGGCCGCCGTGCGTGGTGACCTCGAAGCCGGAGTCGGTGCCCGGCGCGCGGCGTGCGTCGACGGAGAGCACCAGCACCTGGCTGCCGAACCGGTCGGCGATCTCCGCGACCAGCTCGGGTCGCCGGATCGCCGCGGTGTTCACCGCGACCTTGTCCGCACCCGCGCGCAACAGCCGGTCGACGTCCTCGACCGACGCCACCCCGCCCCCGACCGTGAGCGGGATGAACACCTGCTCGGCGGTGCGGGAGACGATCTCCATCGTCGTCGACCGGCCCTCGTGGGAGGCCGAGATGTCGAGGAAGGTGAGCTCGTCGGCGCCCTCCGTGTCGTAGACCCGGGCGAGCTCCACCGGGTCGCCGGCGTCGCGCAACTCCTGGAAGTTGATGCCCTTGACCACCCGGCCGGCATCGACGTCCAGGCAGGGGATCACGCGGACGGCGAGGCTCATGGGCGGCGTTCCCGGTCGGGCCAGGTCAGGTCCAGGGCCTCCTCGAGGGTGAACCGGCCCTCGTAGAGCGCGGTCCCGATGATGGCGCCCTCGACGCCTGCGTCGACCAGGCTCATCAGCGCCTCGAGGTCGGCGAGCTCGGTGATGCCGCCGGAGGCGACGACCGGCCGGTCGGTGCGCGAGCAGACGTCCCCGAGCAGGTCGAGGTTGGGCCCCTGCAGCATGCCGTCCTTGTTGACGTCGGTGACGACATAGCGCGCGCAGCCTTCGGAGTCCAGGCGAGTCAGCACGTCGTGGAGGTCCCCACCCTCCCGGGTCCAGCCGCGGGCCGCGAGGGTGCGGCCACGGACGTCGAGCCCGATCGCGATCCGGTCGCCGTGCTCGGCGATCGCCCGGGCGCACCACTCCGGCTGCTCGAGAGCCGCGGTGCCGATGTTGACCCGGCGGCAGCCGGCGCCGAGCGCCGCGGCCAGGGACTCGTCGTCGCGGATCCCGCCGCTCATCTCGACGTCGATGTCAAGGGTGCCGACGATCCGGCCGAGCAGGTCGCGGTTGTGCCCGCGGCCGAAGGCGGCGTCGAGGTCGACGAGATGGATCCACTCCGCCCCGGCGGACTGCCAGCGCAGCGCCGCCTCCACCGGGTCGCCGAAGCGCTTCTCGGATCCGGCCACGCCCTGGACGAGCTGGACGGCCTGTCCCCCGGCCACGTCGACGGCGGGGAGCAGCTCGAGGTGCCGAGTCGGGGTCACGCGTCTCTCCTGAGGGTCTCGACCCAGTTGCGCAGCAACCGGGCGCCGGCGTCGCCGGACTTCTCCGGGTGGAACTGGGTGGCGGTCAGCGGGCCGTTCTCCACCGCGGCGACGAAGCGGTCGCCGCCGTGCTCGGCCCAGGTCACCAGCGGCGCGCGGGTCCGGTCGTTGGTGCGCAGGGTCCAGTCGCGGACCGCGTAGGAGTGCACGAAGTAGAACCGCTCGTCCGCGATGCCGGCGAACAGCGTGCTGCCCTCGGGGACCTCGACGGTGTTCCACCCCATGTGCGGTACGACGTCCGCCTGGATCCGCTCCACGACACCCGGCCACTCGTCGCAGCCCGCGGTCTCCACGCCGTGCTCCACGCCCCGCGCGAACAGCACCTGCATGCCCACGCAGATGCCCAGGACCGGCCGGCCACCGGCCAGCCGACGACCGATCACCTCGGGGCCGCGCACGGCGCGCAGTCCTTCCATGCAGGCGGCGAAGGCGCCCACGCCCGGCACCACCAGGCCCTCGGCCGCCAGCGCTGCCTCCCGGTCGGCGGTGAGGGTCACGGCGGCACCGGCACGCTCGAGGGCGCGCACGGCGGAGCGGAGGTTCCCCGAGCCGTAGTCGAGGACGACGACGTCCGGAGAGCTCAGAGGGTCCCCTTGGTGGAAGGGACGCCGGTCTCCCGCGGGTCCAGCGCGATCGCGTCGCGCAGGGCGCGGGCGACGGCCTTGAACTGCGCCTCGACCAGGTGGTGCGGGTCGCGGCCGGCCAGCACCCGCACGTGCAGCGCGATCCCGGCGTGGTGGGCCAGGGTCTCGAAGACGTGCCGGGTCAGCGAGCCGGCGTACGCCACCCCGGAGCCGCCGATGGTCACGAACTGCTGTCCCTCGGGCTCGCCGGTGTGCACGCAGTAAGGGCGACCGGAGACGTCGACCGCGCACTGCACCAGCGCCTCGTCGAGCGGCACCAGGGCGTCGCCGAAGCGGCGGATGCCCTGCTTGTCGCCCAAGGCCTCGCCCAGGACGTCGCCGAGCACGATGGCGGTGTCCTCGACGGTGTGGTGGGCGTCGATGTGGGTGTCACCCTCGGTCTGCACGGCCAGGTCGATCAGGGAGTGCCGACCGAAGGCGTCGAGCATGTGGTCGTAGAAGCCCACGCCGGTGGAGACGTCGGTGCGGCCGGAGCCGTCGAGGTCCACCTCGACCAGGACCTTGGACTCCTTGGTCTGCCGCTCGATGCGGGCGGTGCGGGGGTTGCTCATGGAATGACCTCCGGTCGTGTCGCCTCCAGGGCGCTGCGGAACGCCGCCATCTCCTCGGCGGTGCCGATCGAGACCCGCAACCAGCCCTCCGGACCGGTGACGCGGATCAGCACGCCCCGGTCCAGCAGACCCTGCCAGACTGCCTGACGGTCGGCGAACCGTCCGAACAATACGAAGTTCGCGTCGCTGTCCGCGACCTGGAAACCCTGTGCGCGCAGCCACTCGACGGTCCGGTCGCGCTCCTCACGGAGGGCGGCGACGTTGCCGAGCAGCTCGTCGGCGTGCCGGAGCGCGGCCCGCGCCACCGCCTGGGTGACCGCGGAGAGGTGGTAGGGCAGCCGGACGACGCGCAGCGCGTCGCAGATCTCCGGCGCGGCGGCGAGGTAGCCGACGCGGGCCCCGGCGAGCGCGAACGCCTTGCTCATCGTCCGGGTCACCACAAGGTTGCGGTGGGCGCCCAGCTGCTCCATCGCGGACGGGGTGCCCGACCGGCGGAACTCGGCGTACGCCTCGTCGACCACGAGCAGGCCGCCGTGGGCGTCCAGCTGGGCGCACAGCTCGTGCACCGCCTCCGGGGGCAGCGCCGTGCCGGTGGGGTTGTTGGGCGAGGGCAGCAGCACCACGCCGGGCTGCTCCGCCTCGATCACCCGGCGGCACTCCGGCAGGTCGAGCGCGAAGTCCTCCGCCCGCCGGCCGGCGACCCAGCGGGTCACGCTGTCGCGGGCGTACTCGGGATACATCGAGTACGTCGGCGCGAACGAGGCCACTGCCCGGCCCGGGCCGCCGAAGGCCTGCAGCAGCTGGAGCATCACCTCGTTGGAGCCGTTGGCCGCCCAGATCTGGTCGGCGCCCACCGCGACGCCGGACTCGCGCTCCAGGTAGGCGGCCAGGTCCTTGCGCAGGTCGGCGAACTCGCGGTCGGGGTAGCGGTTCAGCTCCCCGGCCACCCCGGCAACCGCCTGCGCGATGTCCTGCCCCACCTCGGCCGAGGGGGCGTAGGGGTTCTCGTTGACGTTGAGCCGCACCGGCACGTCGAGCTGGGGCGCGCCGTAGGGCTCCACCCCTTGCAGCTCCTCGCGCAGCGGCGGCCAGGCCGGCTCGGTCATCGCTTCGTCGAGCCGGTCAGCCGCACCCGCACCGCCGCGCCGTGCCCGGGCAGGTCCTCGGCGTCGGCGAGGGCCATCACCTGACCGGCGACCTCGTCGAGGGCCGGGGCGTCGTACTCCACGACGTGCACGGCACGCAGGAACGTGCGCGTGGAGAGGCCCGAGGAGTGGCAGGCGGACCCGCCGGTGGGCAGCACGTGGTTGGAGCCGGCGCAGTAGTCACCCAGCGAGACCGGTGCGTAGGGACCGACGAAGACGGCGCCCGCGTTACGGACCCGGCCGGCGACGCGGTCGGCGTCGGCGGTCTGGATCTCCAGGTGCTCGGCGGCGTAGGCGTTCACCACGTCGAGACCCTGCGTCACGTCGTCGACCAGGACGACGCCGGACTGTCGGCCGGTGAGCGCGGTGCGGATCCGCTCGACGTGCTTGGTCGCGGCGACCTGGGTCTCCAGCTCCGCCGCGACGGCCTCGGCGAGCTGCTCGGAGTCGGTGACGAGGACCGAGGCGGCCAACGGGTCGTGCTCGGCCTGGCTGATGAGGTCGGAGGCGACGTACGCCGGCTCGGCGGTCGCGTCGGCCAGGATCGCGATCTCGGTCGGCCCGGCTTCGGAGTCGATGCCGACCAGGCCCTTGAGCAGTCGCTTGGCCGAGACCGTGTAGATGTTGCCGGGCCCGGTGACCAGGTCGACCGGGCGGCAGTCCCCGGCGCCGTGGGCGAACATCGCGATCGCCTGGGCCCCGCCGACGGCGTACACCTCCTCGACACCGAGCAGCTCGCAGGCCGCGAGCACCGTCGGGTGCGGCAGCCCCTCGTTGTCCTGCTGCGGAGAGCTGGACAGGGCGAGCGAGCGCACGCCGGCGACCTGGGCCGGGACGACGTTCATCACCACGCTGGAGACCAGCGGGGCGAGACCACCGGGCACGTAGAGGCCGACGCGGTCCACCGGCACCATCCGGTGGGTGACGCGCGCGCCGCGCGCCAGATCGGTGACCGTGTCCTGCTCGAGCTCGGCCTCGCAGGTCTGCCGTAGCCGGCGGATCGACTCCTCCAGCGCCGCGCGGACATCGGGGTCGAGGTCCTCGAGCGCCTGCTGGCGCGCCTCGGCCGGGACCGCGATGTCGTCCTGCTGGACACCGTCGAAGCGCGCGGTGTAGTCCCGGATCGCCGCGACGCCACGCTCGCGCACGTCGTCGCAGATCGGGCGCACCACCTCCAGCGCGGCATCGACGTCGAAGTCGGCACGCGGCACGAGCGTGCGGTAGTCCGGGCGCGCTCCCGCACGCCCGCCACGCAGGTCGATCCGCCGCATCATGGAACCAGTCTAGTTTCGGCACCACGGTGTCGTTCTCCCCCGTCCAGCAGGCAGCGCCACCATCGCGGGAACCGGCCCCCGGGGCCGATGACCCCTCTATCCCTTCGACGTGAGCGCGGACGGGACACGTGGCGTCGGGGTGTGCCACCTCGCCGTTTCGACCTCGAGGCGTGGAAGGTCGTCGGGCAGGCGACCCTGGGCGCGCTCACCGGCTTCCGGGCGGTGCCTCGGGGCCTTCCGGTCGGCAGGCCCCGAAGGCGCGGAGGCGATGGATGAGCATGCCGTTCTGGAGGAGATGCCCGAAGGAAAACCTTTCGCTGCTATGTTCGAATGTCGAGATGGAACCGCTGTGGCTGTCGGTGGTCGATGCCAGGATCGGGGTCATGACCATCGCTGCGCAGCCGTTCACCCGGCATCCGTTGACCAGTGTGGTGGTGCAGGCCGGGGCGGAGATGCGGGAGGCCTTGGAGGTTCCCCTCTACGGCGCGGGTCCCAGTGAGCTGCGGCGGCTGGTGCGGGAGCTGTCCCGGCTGACCGCGACGGTGAGTGCGGTGGAGGCCGCGGTGCTGGCCCAGGCCGACCGTGAGCAGGTCGGGCCCGAGCAGGGGGCGACCTCGACGGCGAACTGGGTGGCGCACCGCACCCGACAGACCCACACCGAGGCGCACCGGCGGATGCGGCTGGCCAAGGACCTGGACACCCACCAGGCCACCGCCGCCGCCCTGGCGCGCGGTGACGTGCTGGCCGAGCAGGCCCGGGTGGTCCTGGACGCGGTCGCGCAGGTCGACACGATCCCCGAGGACCTGGTCTCCCGGCGCCACCTGGACCGCGAGCAGCTGGCGCGCGAGGCCGAGGCGTGGTTGCTGCAGGAGGCCGCGCACCACGACGCCAAGGCCTTGAAGACCCTGGGCCGCCGGATCCTGGAGGTGGTCGCCCCGGAGGTGGCCGAGGAGCACGAGCGCCGCCTGCTCGAGCAAGAAGAGGAGCGTGCTCGACAGAAGACCCGGCTCACCATGGGCGAGGACGGGCACGGGTGCGTGCACGGCCGGTTCACCCTCCCGGTCCTGCAGGCGGCGATGCTGAAGAAGGCCCTGCTCGCGCTGGCGGCGCCCAAGCACCAGGCCGCCACGAACGGCGTTGCACCCAAGCACCGACAGCCCTCGGCGGAGCGGATGGGGCAGGCGTTTGCCGAGTACGTCGAGCGCTACCCGGTCGACCGCACCCCCGATGCGGGCGGTGCCGCCGCGAGCGTGGTGGTCACCATGGACCTCGACAAGCTGCGGGCCGGGCTCGGCGCCGGGGTGCTCGACGACGGCGGCCGGATCTCGGCCACCCAGGTCCGCCGGCTGGCGTGCGAGGCCGGGATCATCCCCACCGTGCTCGGCGGCCAGAGCCAACCCCTCGACGTCGGACGCAAGCGCCGCTTCCACACCGAACCCCAACGCATCGCCCTCGCGATCCGCGACCGGGGCTGCACCGCCGAGGGCTGCGACTACCCACCAGGGCTCTGCCACGCCCACCACCACGTCCCCTGGTCCACCGGCGGCGACACCTCGGTGACCAACGGACGCCTGCTCTGCCCCAGACACCACGCCATGGCCCACGACCCACGCCTGCAGACCACCCGCCTGGGCACCGGCAAGCTCAGATTCACCCGACGGACGTAGGCCGACGGTGACGCGTCGGCCTGAGTGACGGCGTTCCACCGAGCCACCTTGCCAGCGGCTACCTTGACGTCGTGCAGAACGTCCCGTTGTTCCCCCTGAACACGGTGGTGTTCCCGGGAGCGGTGACGCCGCTCCACGTGTTCGAGGAGCGCTACCGGAGCCTGGTGCGCGACCTGCTCGCGATCGAGGACCCGGCCGAGCGCGTCTTCGGAGTGGTCGCGATCCGTGAGGGATACGAGGTCGGCGACCACGGGATGCAGTCGGCGCACCGGGTCGGCACGCTGGTCCAGCTCACCGACGTCGAGGAGTACGCCGACGGCCGCTTCGACATCGAGACCACCGCCCGACAGCGGATGCTGGTCGTCGAGACCGACTCGACCGGCCGCTACCTTCGCGGTGACCTCGAGCTCCTCGACGACCTCGATGAGCCGGAGGCCGAGGAGGAGGCGACGCTCACACTCGCCGTCTTCGAGGACTACCGGCAGCTGCTCTCGGGTCTGCGTGGCGGTCCCGTGCTCGACGGTTCGGTGCCCACGGACCCGGCGTACCTCTCCTACACGCTCGCCGCCAGCTGCCCGCTCACCCTCCCTCAGCGCCAGGCACTGCTCCAGGCCGAGACCGCCCAGGAGCGGCTCGGCATGCTCCGGCGCACGCTGACCGAGGAGATGCGGGCCATGCACGCGATTCCGTCGCTGCCGGCCACCGAGGTGGCCCGGACGCGCTGGTCCCCCAACTGACCGCCCGCACCCAGGAGCCGAGGTGGCGAAGAAGAAGGGCAGCACACCCGCGACCGTGGCGCTGAGCCGGGCCGGCGTGCCGTTCACTCAGCACGCCTACGAGCACGACCCGTCCGCGGAGTCCTACGGCCTCGAGGCCGCCGAGCGGCTCGGACTGGCGCCGGCGTCGGTCTTCAAGACCCTGCTGGCCGACGTGGACGGCAACCTGGTGGTCGGGATCGTCCCGGTGACCGGCCGGCTTGACCTCAAGGCGCTCGCCGCCGCGGTCGGAGGCAAGCGGGCAACCATGGCCGACCCGGCGGCCGCCGAACGGGCCACCGGCTACGTCGTCGGCGGCATCTCCCCCTTCGGCCAGCGAAAGCGGCTGCGGACCGCACTGGACGACTCGGCCCTCGAGCACGAGATCGTCTACGTCAGCGGCGGCAAGCGCGGCCTCGACCTCGGTGTCGACCCGGGCAAGCTGGTCCGCCACCTCGACGCCGTGGTCGCCCCGATCGCCCGCCCCGACTGAGGCGGCTCAGCCGGGGCAGGGGGACGGCGGCTACTTCAGGGAGAGCCGCAGCAGCCCGTGGGCCACCTCGCCCTCGGCCCACGAGCTGGCGCCGAAGGCCTGCAGCACCGCGAGGTTCGCTGCCACCTCGCGGGCGTCCTTGTCGTCCTGGTCGCGCAGGTAGGCGGTGATCCGGTCCATCCAGGCACCGTCGAGGTCGACGTAGGCCACGGCCTGCGCCTGGTCGGCATGGGGCACGGCCGCCCGGAAGCCCTCGTCCTCGCCGAGCGAACCGCCCGTGAGCAGCTGCTTGGCGTAGTCCTGGGTGCTCGCCACGACGACCTTGCCGTCGCGGGAGTCCAGGATGGCCGGGATCTCGGCCAACGTGGTGCCGGCGGCCTGCTCGATCCGGCTGATCACGTCGCGGATCTTCGCCTGGTCGCCGTGGATCACCACGCCGAGGGGCACGTCGGCCGGCCCGGTGACCGCGTCGAGGTCGGTGGGCGCCTTGCCGCCCACCGACACGCTGAACGACTGGCCGAGGAGGGTGACCAGGTCGTCGGGCAGCCGGAGCCCGGTCATCGGCTCCACCTCCCCGCCGGCGGCGTCGGAGATGCCCTTGGACATGTCCTCCAGCCAGGCGCGCGGCGCGTGCAGGGCCAGGACCGCGGCCGTGTCCGCCGGGAGGCGGGTGACCTGCTCGCCGATACCCGTGCCGGTCTCCGGCATCTTGCTGCCGGCGAAGGAGAGCTCGATCCCGGAGTCGGCGAACCGCAGCACCGCTGCGGCACCGTGGAAGTCCTTGAGTGCGTCCTCGAGCGCCTTGTTGCCGCCTTCGGTGTCGCTGCCGGCCATCATCTGGCCGATCATGGGACCGGGGCCGAACCCGTTGAGCTCGTCGGCGACGACGTCCACGGCACTCTGGGCGACGTACAGGTGCATGATGCCGTCGCCGCCGGCCTCGTCGGTCCACTTCTGGTAGCCGTCGTCGTCGGCCAGCGAGGACTCCTCCCCCGCCGCCACGATGTCCTCGGCGTGCGCCTGGGAGTCGCTGGCCACCACGTAGTCGTCGGTCACGGTCCACGCGAAGTCGTTGCCGGGGTCAGCACACGTGACCAGCTTGGCGAACCCGGAGCGGGCCGCATCGGCGTCGGTGACCTGCAGTGCGAACACCGGACGCGGCTTCTTCTCCAGCAGCACCCCGCCGAGCGCGGCGCGGTGGCCGATCCACGGCTTGACGTCCTTGTCGTAGTCCAGCTCGGCACAGGGTCCGTCGGCGACGGACCTGTCGAAGAGCTTCTGCACCAGGTCGTCGTCGGTGTTCAGCCCCAGCCGGTCGCGCACGGCCGGGAGCTTGCGCAGCGTCCGGATCGCCTCGATCTTCTGGCCGCCCGAGGGGTCCAGGTCCACGCTGACCATCGCGAACGTCGAGGCAGGCAGGACCTCGGCCGGCCGCGGGCCGCCACCTCCGAAGACGGCCCACGCCGCGAACCCTCCAGCAGCGAGCGCCACGACCACCACCGGCACCAGCACCAGGGCGAGCACCCGACCTCCGCGAGAGCGGGACGGGGGCTGGGGAGGGAGGACAGCGGTGGGGGCCGACATGGGACTCCTTGGGGGGCGGGGTTCGAGAGCAGCGGACCGCGACGGGCGCAGACGCTGCGAAGGCGAGCCGTCCAGCGGCAGCGGGCAGACTAGCTGCTACGGCCCGCCGCATTGCGGGTTTTCCGGCCCGACTCGGCGGGCGGGCCGGAGGCCAGATAGAGCCACACCAGGCAGCCGGCGGCCGCGGCCACCGGCCACAACCACAGCGCCCCCGGGGCGTGCAGGACCAGCTCGACCGGGGCACGGGCTCGCGTGCTTCCGGCACGCAGCGCCTCGGCCGGGTCGCCGGGTCCGAGCGCACGGCCCAGCGTCTGCATCACCCAGCCGGCCAGGCAGGCCGCGAGGGTCACGGCGGCCACCGTGAGGAGAGGATCGGTGCGGCGCCAGGCGGTCAACACCAGCCCGGCGCCCAGTCCCCCGCCGAGAGCGATCAGGGCGTACCAGCCGTCGATGCCGATCTGTGCGGCGAGATCGTCGGGCACGATCACCACCTTGCCCTCCACGAGCATCGCCCGGGGCAGGTCCGCGACCTGCCGCCAGACCACCCCACCGAGCACACCGAGGGCGAGCAGGACGCCGAAGACCACCGCGACGTCGGTGAGGATCCGGCGCCGACGACCGCCGTCGCCACGAGCGGTGACCGGTTCGGGGGCCGGGGCGGGGGCCCGGACGGCGGGATCGGACTGCGTCACCGCAGACACCCGGGCCCGAGCAGGTGCTTGAGGTCGCCGTACAGCGCCGGCGAGGGCGCGACCCGCAGTCGGTCGTCGATCTTCAGCACCCGGGTGGCACCCCGGGTGACCAGCCGCAGATGCACCTGGGACCCGCCGGGGTGCGTGCGCAGCACCTCCTTGAGCTGCTCGACCACCGGCGGGGTGCAACGGGTGGAGGGCATCGTGATCAGCACCGGCCCCGAAGCCCGGTCCTCCATCACCGGGACCGAGACGGTCTTGCCCCGGAGCTCTGGCTGGTCCTTGCCGCGGTCCAGGCGGCCCTGCACGGTCACCACCGTGTCCTCGACCAGGAGGGTGCTGGCCAGCTGGTAGTCGCTGGGGAAGAACAGCACGTCGATGGCGCCCTCGAGGTCCTCGACGGTCACGATCGCCCAGGCGTTGCCGGTCTTGGTGATCTTGCGGGTCACCGCGGTGACCAGTCCGCAGATCGTCGCCGGGGAGTTGTCGCCGCGGTCCTCGTCGGTGAGCAGCTGGCCGATGGTGCAGTCCGCCGCACTCGCGAGCACGTGCTCGAGCCCGGTGAGCGGGTGGTCGGAGACATAGAGGCCGAGCATCTCGCGCTCGTTGCCCAGCAGCGTCTGCTTGTCCCACTCCTCGATGTCGGGCACCGTGACCGAGACCCCGAATCCGGCCCCCGTCCCGTCCTCCTCGAGGCCGCCGAAGAGGGAGTCCTGGCCGATGGCCTCGTTGCGCTTGATGTCGGCGTACTGGTCCACGGCCTGCTCGTGCACGGCGAGCAGCGCGCGGCGCCGGTGGCGCATCTCGTCGAAGGCGCCGGCCTTGATCAGCGACTCGATCAGCCGCTTGTTGCACACCTGGGCGGGCACCTTGTCCATGAAGTCGGCGAAGTCGGCGAAGCGGCCCTTCTCCCGGCGGGCGGCGATGATCTGCTCGACGACGTTGCTGCCCACGTTGCGGATGGCGGTGAGGCCGAAGCGGATGTCGGCGTCGACCGGGGTGAAGTTGGCCTCGGACTCGTTGACGTCCGGCGGGAGCACCTGGATCTTCATCCGCCGGCACTCGTTGAGGTAGACCGCCATCTTGTCCTTGTCGTCCTTGACCGAGGTCAGGAGGGCGGCCATGTATTCGGCCGGGTAGTTGGCCTTCAGGTAGGCCGTCCAGTAGGACACCAGGCCGTAGGCGGCCGAGTGCGCCTTGTTGAAGGCGTAGTCGGAGAAGGGGACGAGGATCTCCCACAGGGTGTTGACCGCGTCCATGGAGTAACCGCGCTCGACCATCCCGGCGGAGAAGGTCTCGAACTGCTTGTCCAGCTCGGCCTTCTTCTTCTTGCCCATCGCTCGACGGAGCAGGTCTGCTTGTCCCAGCGAGTAGCCCGCGAGCTGCTGGGCGATCGCCATGACCTGCTCCTGGTAGACGATCAGGCCGTAGGTCTCCCCGAGGATGTCCGCCAGCGCCTCGGCAAGATCGGGGTGCAAGGGCTCGACCGGCTCCCGACCGGTCTTGCGGCGGGCGTACTTGTTGTGGGAGTCCGCGCCCATCGGACCGGGCCGGTAGAGCGCGCCGACGGCCGAGATGTCCGCGAAGGTGTCGGGCTGCATGCTGCGCAGCAGCGCGCGCATCGGCCCGCCGTCGAGCTGGAAGACGCCGAGGGTGTCGCCGCGCTGGAGCAGGTTGTAGGTGGTCGGGTCGGTCAGCTCGAGCTCCTCGAGCACGACCTTCTCCCCGCGGTTGCGCTCGATGTTGATCAGGGCGTCGTCGAGGACGGTGAGGTTGCGCAACCCCAGGAAGTCCATCTTGATCAGCCCGAGCTTCTCGCAGGTCGGGTAGTCGAACTGGGTGATGACCGCGCCGTCCGCCGGTCGACGCATCACCGGAATGACGTCGAGCAGCGGCTCGCTGGACATGATCACGCCGGCCGCGTGCACACCCCACTGCCGCTTGAGGCCCTCGATGCCCATCGCGGTGTCGACGACCTGCCGCACGTCGGCGTCACCGTCGTAGAGCGAGCGGAAGTCGCCGCCCTCGTTGTAGCGGTCGTGCTCGGGTTCGAAGATCTGCTTGAGCGGGACGTCCTTGCCCATCACCGCCGCGGGCATCGCCTTGGTGATCCGGTCACCCATCGCGAAGGGGTAGCCCAGGATCCGGGAGGAGTCCTTGACCGCCTGCTTGGCCTTGATGGTGCCGTAGGTGACGATCATGCAGACGCGATCGTCGCCGTACTTGTCCGAGACGTACTTGATGACCTCGCTGCGCCGACGCTCGTCGAAGTCGATGTCGAAGTCGGGCATCGAGACGCGGTCGGGGTTGAGGAACCGCTCGAAGATCAGGCCGTGCTGGATCGGATCGAGATCGGTGATCCTCATCGCGTAGGCGCACATCGAGCCCGCTCCCGAGCCACGTCCGGGTCCCACGCGGATGCCGTGGTCCTTGGCCCAGTTGATGAAGTCCGCGACGACGAGGAAGTAGCCGCAGAACCCCATCCGGGTGATCACGTCGGTCTCGAAGTCCGCCCGCTTGCGCACCGCGTCGGGAATGCCGTCGGGGTAGCGGTAGCGCAGTCCCTTCTCGACCTCCTTGACGAACCAGGAGGTCTCGTCCTCGCCCTCCGGGCAGGGGAAGCGAGGCATGTAGGTGCCGTTGCCCTCGGTGAACTGCACGTCGCAGCGCTCGGCGATCAGCAGCGTGTTGTCGCAGGCCTCGGGCAGGCCGTTGCGGTCGGCCCACAGCTCGCGCATCTCCGCGGCGGACTTGACGTAGTAGCCGTCGCCGTTGAAGCGGAACCGCTTGGGGTCGCTCATCACGCTGCCCGAGCCCACGCAGAGCAGGTGCTCGTGGGCCGAAGCGTCCTCGCGCGCGACGTAGTGGGAGTCGTTGGTGGCGATCGGCGGGATGCCGAGGTCCTTGCTGAGCCGGAGCAGGCCCTCGCGGACGCGGTTCTCGATGCCGAGCCCGTGGTCCATCAGCTCGAGGAAGTAGTTGTCCCGACCGAGGATGTCCTGGAACTCCGCCGCCGCCTGTCGGGCCTTGTCGTAGTCGCCGATGCGCAGCCAGGTCTGCACCTCGCCCGACGGGCACCCGGTCGTGCCGATCAGGCCGTTGGCGTACTCGGCGAGCAGCTCGCGGTCGATCCGCGGGGCGTAGTAGAACCCCTCCATGCTGGCCCGGCTGCTGAGCCGGAACAGGTTGTGCATGCCCGCGGTGTTCTCCGCGAGCAGGGTCATGTGGGTGTAGGCCCCGGAGCCGGAGACGTCGTCGTCGCCGCCGTCGTTCCAGCGCACGCGCACCTTGTCGAACCGCGAGGTGTTGGGGGTCGCGTAGGCCTCCAGGCCGATGATCGGCTTGACGCCGGCGTCACGTGCCTTCGACCAGAACTCGTAGGCACCGAACACGTTGCCGTGGTCGGTCATCGCGATCGCGTCCATGCCGAGCTCGGCCGTGCGGGCGAACATGTCGCCGAGTCGGGCGGCACCGTCGAGCATGGAGTATTCGGTGTGCACGTGCAGGTGGACGAATCCGTCCCGGCTCGTGGTGCCCGTCATGGAGCGCGATCAGCCCTTCGCAGTGGCGGCCGGAAGCCTCGGCCGCAGGTGGTTCGGAGTCCTGGGGGAAGGTGGTTCAGCGTACGTCAGCATGGCACCGCCCACGGACAGGACACGACGGCTCGTGACCCGTCCCGACGCCGGGTCACCCGGAGTCGTGCCCCTCCTCCCAGGCGGCGAGGCTCTGGGCGATCACGGCGTGCATCACCCGAGCCAGGCGGTCGCGCTCCAGGCCCGGGACGTGCCGCGCCATCCGGTCGACGATCTCGGCCTCGCGTGCCTCGTCGCGACCGGCCGAGCCGGCCTTGCCCCCCGCGGCGACCTTGTGGTCCTGCACCGCCCGGGTGAGCGCCACCCGGCGAGCGAGCAGGACGGCCAGCTCGTCGTCCACCTCGTCGATGCGCAGGCGCAGGTAACCCACCGGATCGGCCCCCGGCCAGGCGAGCTGCAGGTCGGGGGCACCGTCGTGGTAGCCGCTGCCGTCGGTGAGCTCCAGCTCGACCAGCCCGTGGTGCCGGTAGAAGGCGCGGGCGGTGCGGTTGGCCTGGTGCACCCGCAGCCCGAAGCCACCCGGGCGCAGGGCCTTGACCAGCTCCAGCAGCGCCGACCCGATGCCGGCCCGGGCGCGCGCAGGGTGCACGAACAGCATGGTCACCCACGCCTCCCGCAGGGTGAGGAAGCCCACCACGGCGCCGTCGACCTCCGCGACCCAGGACTGGAGCGGGGGCGCGACCAGCCCCTCCGCCCACGCGCGCACCTCCTCGGGGGTACGACGCTGCGCTGGGTGCCCCTCGCCGGCGGAGGCGGCACCGAAGACCTCGGCGATGGCGGGGACGTCCTCGCGCACCGCCGGTCGCAGCAGCACGTCCGTCCCACCCTCGACCCGAACCTCGGCGACCTCGACGGGGTCAGCCGGGGTGGCCGGTTCGGAGGGGAGCCGGTCAGTGGGCGCCACGGATCACCTCGAGGGCATGGTCGAGATCGGGCGGGTAGGGGGACTCGTACTCGACGTACTCGCCCGTCGTCGGGTGGTCGAAGCCCAGACGGACGGCGTGCAGCCACTGTCGCTCGAGCCCGAGACGACGAGCCAGTGTGGGGTCCGCGCCATAGGTCAGGTCCCCGACGCACGGGTGCCGTAGCGCCGCCATGTGCACCCGGATCTGGTGGGTGCGGCCGGTCTCCAAGGTGACCTCCAGCAGGCTCGCGAACCGGTGCGCCTCCAGGGTCTCGTAGTGGGTCACGCTGTGCTTGCCGTCCTCACGCACCGCGAACTTCCACTCCGAGCCCGGGTGTCGGGCGATGGGCGCGTCGATGGTGCCCTCGAGAGGATCGGGATGGCCCTGCACCAGCGCGTGGTAGGTCTTGTCGACCGTCCGCTCGCGGAAGGCGTTCTTCAGGGCTGCGTAGGCCCGCTCGCTCTTGGCGATCACCATCACTCCGGAGGTGCCCACGTCGAGACGCTGCACGATCCCCTGCCGTTCCGGCGCGCCACTGGTGGCGATGCGGAAGCCTGCCTTGCGCAGGTGCCCGACCACCGTGGGCCCGGTCCATCCCATCGACGGGTGTACGGCGACCCCGACCGGCTTGTCCACGACCACCATGTCCTCGTCGTCGTGGATGATCCCGATGCCCTCGACGATCTCCTCGACGATCTCCAGCGGATCGGTCTCCACCGGGATGCTGACCTCGAGCACGGCGCCGGGCAGCAGCCGCTCGGACTTGGCCACCGGCTGCCCGTCGAGCAGCACCCGTCCTTCGGCGACCAGCAGCGCCGCACGCGAGCGGGAGATGCCGAACATGCGGGCCAGCCCCGCGTCCACCCGCTCACCTTCCAGACCGTCGGGCACCGTCAGCGTGCGCTGCTCGGCGTCCTCAGCGCCGGCCACGCCGACCTTCCCCCTCGTCTGGCTCCCGGCCACGTGCGCCGTCGGGGTGCACGCCCCTGACCAGCAGGATCACGAAGCAGGCCGCGGCCACGTTGATGCAGATGTCGGCGACGTTGAACACCGGCCAGTGCGGCAGCTGGAGGAAGTCGACGACGTGACCGTGCAGGAATCCCGGTTCGCGCAGCAGCCGGTCGGTGAGGTTGCCGACGACCCCGGCCAGCAGGAGGCCCGTGGCCACCGCCCACCCTCGGTGCCGCACCCGCAGGGCGTACCGCGCGATGACGACGGTGGCGATCGCGGCCACCACCGCGATGACCGGAGTCAGGCCCTCGCCGGCACTGAACGCAGCCCCCGGGTTGCGCACCAGGGTCAGCCGCAGGGCGTCTCCCAGCACCGGCACCGGGGGCTGGTCGGTCAGCTCGCGGACCGCGACAACCTTGGTCGCCTGGTCGACGGCCCACCCGACCACCGCCACGGTGAAGGCGAGGCCCGCGCGGGAGCGGCGCCCCGCGCCCGCGCCGCCTGCCGCCCCTGCGTGGGGCCCGGCCTCGCCGTCGTGGGGCGGCCGCGCCCGGTCAGAGGAGCTGCCCACGGTCAGCGGCGCTCCTCCCGCTGCTTGCACGCCAGGCACAGCGTCGCTCGCGGGAACGCCATCAGTCGGTTCTTGCCGATCGGGTTGCCGCAGCTCTCGCACTGACCGTAGGTGCCCTCGTCGATGCGCTCCAGGGCGTGTCGGGACTGCCCGAGCATCTCCCTTGCGTTGTTGACCACGATCATCTCCTGGTCGCGCTCGAACGAGGCCGAGCCGACGTCGGCCTGGTCGTTGCCGGCACCGTCGTTGGAGGTCTCGATCATTCCGGCGAGGTCCTCCTCCGCGGCAGCCAGCTCGGCGGTGAGCCGCGCGACGTCGTCCTCCAGCTGGGAGCGCACCGCGGCCAGCTCGGCGCTGGTCCACGGCGACTCCTGCTCGAGCACGGCCAGGGAGCCGGGCGAGGCCTTCTTCGCGGTCTTCTTCACCGGTGCCTTCCTGGCCGAGGTCTTCTGGGTCGGGGTCTTCGGGGTCGGGGTCTTCTTCGACGGGGTCTGCTTCGCCGCAGTCTTCTTCACCGCGGTCTTGGTCTCCGAAACCTTGCTCGCGGCGGTCTCGGCGACCTTCTGCCCGGCCTTGGCGACCGGCGCTTTCTTCGCAGCTGCCTTCGTCGTGGCTGCTCTGGTCGTCTTCGCTGCCTTGCTCGTCGCCTTGCTCGTTGCCTTGCTCGTTGCCTTGGTCGCAGTCTTGGTCGCTGCCTTGGTCGCAGTCTTTGCCGGAGTCTTCTTGGCCGGTGGCTTGGTGGCCGGTGACTTGCTGGCCGGCGTCTTCTTGGCCGCACTCTTCTTGGCCTTGGCACTCTTCTTGGCCGCGGTCTGCTTGGTCGGGGCCTTGGCCGCACTCTTCTTGGCCGGGGCCTGCTTGGTCGGGGCCTTGGCCGCACTCTTCTTGGCCGGGGCCTGCTTGGTCGGGGCCTTGCTCGCCGGGGCCTTCTTGGCCGCACTCTTCTTGGCCGCTGCCTGCTTGGGGGCCCTGGTCGCCGGCGTCTTCTTGCTCGGGGCCTTCTTGCTCGGCGCCTTGGTGGCCGGGGCCGGCGACTTCGGCTGGGCCGACCCGCTCGAGCGGGAGACGGCCTTGCGCGCCGCGGCTCCGGCGCGCGCGACCAACGACTTGCGGGGCGTCCTTGCCATGGGGGCGACCTCGATCCACACAGGGGCCATGACCCGGGACGAGCCATGAGAGCAGGGTGAGGATAGGTGGCGGGCCGACCCCCTTCAACTCGCCATTCCGCTCACCCTCGCACGGTCCACCAAGCCGACGACGCCAGCGTCGCCGGGAGACGGTCGGCAACGGTGCATCCGGAGCTTCTGGCAGACTTGTGCGTGCCGCAGGGCGTGGAGGGGACGAGTACCCCGCTGCACGGCCAGGAGCGAGTCGGGGACGGTGCGAGCCCGACGGCACGGCAGCGGGAGAAGATCAGCCCGGAGCCGCCGGAAGAAACACCCAGAGGCTGCAGTTCGGGGTGGAGTAGAACCGGCAGCGGCAGACCCGACGGGTCGCCCGAGGAGTGGGTCGGCAGGGCGCAGCAGCCCCGACGGCCAAGAAGGGTGGTACCGCGGGGGTACGGCGACCGCCGCCCTCGTCCCTTCGTCGAGGCAGGTGGCTCCCCGGAGCCGACGAGGACGAAGGACACCAGTGACCACTCAGGGCTACCGCGCCGTCCCACCTCAGGTGGATCTCCCCGCGATGGAGCGGGAGGTCCTGGCGTTCTGGCGCGAGCGAGACATCTTCGCCAAGTCGGTGGCGCGCAACCAGGGTGCACCGGAGACTCCGGACACGCAGGGCCACTGGACGTTCTACGAGGGGCCACCGACCGCCAACGGCCGCCCCGGCACCCACCACGTCGAGTCGCGGACGTTCAAGGACATCTTCCCCCGCTTCAAGACGATGCAAGGGCGCCAGGTCAGCCGCAAGGGCGGCTGGGACTGCCACGGGCTGCCGGTCGAGCTCGCGGTCGAGAAGGAGCTCGGCTTCTCCGGCAAGGCCGACATCGAGGCCTTCGGGATCGCGGAGTTCAACGCCCGCTGCCGTGAGTCCGTGCTGCGCTACGTCGACCTGTGGGAGCAGATGACCGAGCGCATGGGTTGCTGGATCGACATGCGCGACCCCTACCGGACGATGGACCCGGAGTACATCGACTCCGAGTGGTGGGCCCTGCAGCAGATCCACTCCCGCGGCCTGCTCGTCGAGGACTACCGGGTGGCGCCGTACTGCCCGCGCTGCGGGACCGCCCTGTCCGACCACGAGCTGGCCCAGGGCTATGAGACCGTCACCGACCCGTCGGTCTACGTGCGCTTCCCGCTGACCTCCGGGCCGCACGCCGGTGCCGACCTGCTGGTGTGGACCACCACCCCATGGACGCTGGTCTCCAACGCCCTGGTCGCGGTGCATCCGGAGATGACCTACGTGGTCGCGACCCGGGATCCCGCCCACGACACCCACGACACCGACGAGGCCGACGAGACCGTGGTGGTGGCCGAGTCGCTGTGGAAGAAGGTGCTCGGCGAAGGCTGGGTGGTGACGGCACGCCTCCCCGGCACCGCGATGGTCGGGTGGACCTACCAACGTCCCTTCGAGCTCCTCGACTGGCCCGCCCGCACCGACAGCACCGGTCCTGAGGACGAGCGAACGGACGCGCACTTCGTGGTCGCCGAGGACTACGTCACCGCCGAGGACGGCACCGGGCTGGTGCACCAGTCCCCCGCGTTCGGCGAGGACGACTTCTGGTCCTGCCGGCGCAACGGCGTGGCGATGGTCAACCCGATCACTCCGCAAGGCGAGTTCGAGGACCGCCTCGAGCTCGTCGGCGGGCAGTTCTTCCGCCACGCCAACACCGACCTGGTGACCGACCTCGAGCGGCGCGGGTTGCTGTTCCGGCACCTGCCCTACGAGCACACCTACCCGCACTGCTGGCGTTGCCACACCGCGCTGCTCTACTACGCCCAGCCGTCCTGGTACATCCGCACCACGGCGGTCAAGGACGAGCTGCTGCGGGAGAACGACGCGACCACGTGGTACCCCGCGACGATCAAGCACGGTCGTTACGGGGACTGGCTGGAGAACAACATCGACTGGGCGCTCTCGCGCAGCCGCTACTGGGGAACACCGCTGCCGATCTGGCGCTGCCCCGAGGGACACCAGACCTGCGTGGGATCGCGCGCGGAGCTCGGCGAGCTGACCGGGAGCGACCAGTCGGGGCTCGACCCGCACCGTCCGTACGTGGACGAGGTGACCTTCCCCTGTCCGCACCACGGCGGGGCGGGGCCGTGCGGCCTGCGGGCAACGCGGGTGCCGGAGGTGATCGACGCGTGGTTCGACTCCGGCTCGATGCCGTTCGCCCAGTGGGGCTACCCGCACCTGCCGGGGTCGCAGCAGTCGCTGGAGACGGCGTACCCGGCCGACTTCATCTGCGAGGCGATCGACCAGACCCGCGGCTGGTTCTACAGCCTGATGGCGGTCGGCACGCTGGTCTTCGACCAGTCCTCCTACCGCAATGTGCTGTGCCTGGGGCACATCCTGGCCGAGGACGGCCGCAAGATGTCCAAGCACCTGGGCAACATCCTCGAGCCGATCCCCTTGATGGACGAGCACGGGGCCGACGCGGTGCGCTGGTTCATGGCCGCCGGCGGCTCCCCGTGGGCGGCGCGGCGCGTGGGGCACACCACCATCCAGGAGACGGTGCGCAAGGTCCTGCTGACCTACTGGAACACCGTTGCCTTCCAGGTGCTCTACGCCAATCTCGCCGGCTGGACGCCCAGCGGCGCGCCGGAGCAGCCGGCCCACGTGCTCGACCGGTGGGCACTGGCCGAGCTCGCCCGACTCGTCGAGCAGGTCACCGCGGCGATGGAGGACTTCGACACCCAGCGGGCTGGAACGCTGCTGGCGGCCTACGTCGACGACCTGTCGAACTGGTACGTGCGCCGCTCCCGGCGACGGTTCTGGGACGGGGACGCCGAGGCGTTCGCCACCCTGCACGAGTGCCTGGTCACGGTGACCCAGCTGATGGCACCGATGGCGCCCTTCATCACCGAACGGGTCTGGCGCGACGTGGTGGTCGCCACCGATCCCCAGGCGCCTGAGTCGGTGCACCTGTCCTCCTGGCCGACCCCGGGGTCGCGCCCCGCGGATCCCGACCTGGCCGGGCAGGTCTCGCTGGCCCGTCGCCTGGTCGAGCTGGGCCGGGCAGCCCGTGCCGACGCGAAGGTGCGCACCCGGCAGCCGTTGCGGCGCGCACTGATCGCGACCTCGGCCTTCGACTCGCTCGCCCCGGAGCTGCGGGGCGAGATCGCCGAAGAGCTCAACGTCGGCAGCATCGAGCCGCTCTCCGCGGCCGGTGCGGATCTCGTCGACCACACCGCCAAGGGCAACTTCCGGGCGCTGGGCAAGCGCTTCGCCAAGGACACCCCCCGCGTGGCCGCGGCGATCGCAGCAGCCGACGCCGGGGCACTCGCCGCCACCCTGCGCGGCCAGGGGCGCGCGGAGGTCGAGGTCGACGGACAGCCGGTGGAGGTGCTGCCCGAGGAGGTCATCGTCTCCGAGCGTCCCCGCGAGGGCTGGTCGGTGGTCAACGAACAGGGCGAGACGATCGCCCTGGACCTGGAGATCACCCCGGAGCTGCGCCGTGCCGGCCGAGCCCGTGAGGTGGTGCGACTGGTGCAGGAGGCACGCAAGGCCTCCGGTCTGGAGGTCTCCGACCGGATCGACCTCACCTGGGCGGCCACCGGCGAGACCGCGGAGGCGATCCGGATGCACGCCGACCTGATCGCCGGCGAGGTTCTGGCGACCAGCCTCGAGGAGGCCGCTTCGGAGGCCGGCCTCACCCAGCGCGACGACGACCTGGGGGTGGCCTTCTCGCTGCAGCGCAGCTGAGCAAGCGGACCTCGCGCGTCGGCGTACGGCGGGTCAGGCCTGCTGCGCGTCCCCCTCGAGTGCGCTGGAGGCCTCCTCCTCACCGGGGTTGTCCAGGGCCTCCAGCTGCTGGGCGAAGTAGGTGCGCAGCCGGCTGCGGTACTCCCGCTCGAAGGCCCGGAGGTTCTCCACCTCGGAGTCCAGGCGGGTCTTCTCCTTCTCCAGGTCGCCGAACAGCTCCCGGCGCTTGGCCTCGGTCTCGCTGTCGAGCATCTGGGCACGCTGCCGGGCGTCCTGCTCGAGCCGGTCGGTCTTGGACTTGGTCTCCGACTCCAGCTGCTCGACGCGCTGCTTGGTCTCGGTCTGCAGTCGCTCGGCGTCGCGGCGGGCCTCCCCGACGATCTGCTCGGCCTCCTCCTTGGCCTCCGCGACGACCTGGTCGGCGTTCTTGGTGGCCAGCTCCAGCAGGCGCGCCGCAGCGGTCGACGCCTCGGCCGCGGTGGTGACCTTGATCTCCTCGCGCGCCGGCGGCACGGCGGCGGTCTCCCCGGACGGCTTGGGCGCAGGCGTCGGCGCCGGTTGAGGTGCGCCCCCCGGGGCGGCGGCGAGCTTGGCGCGGAGGTCGTCGTTCTCCTTGTGCAGGCGCGCCAGCTCCGACTCGACCTCGTCGAGGAACTGGTCCACCTCGCCCATGTCGTAGCCCTCGCGCAGGCGCACGGGGGTGAAACGCTTGTTGCTCACGTCCTCCGGCGTCAGCGGCATGACCTCACCTGATCCTCTCCTCCGGGGTCCGATCGACGGAACACCCTAGCGCTAGCCACCGGCAAGCGGTCAGCCGGCGGCGCGGGAGGTGACGCCGGTCACTACAGCAGCAGGGCGCGGTTGAGGCTCAGCAGGATGTAGCAGATCAGCAGGACCGCGAGGAAGCTCAGGTCGAGGGCGATGCCGCCCAGGCGCAGCGGTGGCAGCACCCGGCGCAGCGCCTTGATGGGCGGATCGGTGATCGTGTAGATGCCCTCGAGGATGACCAGCACGGGTCCGCGCGGTGTCCAGGATCGGGCGAAGACCTGGATCCAGTCGACGATGAACCGCACGAACAGCAGTGCGATGAACGTGCCGAGGACCAGCTCGATGATCTGGCCGAGGAGCACCACCGGGTGCTCAGCTCTGGTTGAAGAAGCCGCCCTCGGCGATGCGCTGCTTGTCCTCCGCGGCCACCGAGACGTTGGGCGGGGAGAGCAGGAACACCTTGTTGGTGACGCGCTCGATGGAGCCGTGCACCGAGAACACCAGCCCCGCGGCGAAGTCGACCAGACGCTTGGCGTCGTTGTCGTCCATCTCGGAGAGGTTCATGATCACCGGGACCCCGTCGCGGAAGTTCTCCCCGATGACCCGGGCCTCGTTGTAGGTGCGCGGGTGCAGCGTGGTGATGCGCGACATCGGGGCAACCGAGGTGGTCGGCCGTGCCGTCGGGTCGGTCCCGGGGCGCCGGCGGTCCACCAGACTGGCGACAGGGCGGGCCGGCTCGGGCTGGGCGGCGGTCCGGGGCCGCTCGTCGACGACGGCTTCGGGGTCGGCGTACTCACCCTCGGCGTCCTCGAGGAGTCCGAGGTAGACGCCCATCTTCCGCATCGCGCTCATTGTGTGGTTCCTCTGCTCTCGTCGACCCCGGCCTGCGACTGTGTCGACCCTCCGGGACCTGGTGTGCGGACCGACCTGGCGGCCCTTCGGACATTACTTGACGGTGGGCCGTGGACCGAGGACCGCTGACCCAATGCGTAGGTGTGTCGCGCCGCGGCGTACGGCGGCCTCCAGGTCGCCGCTCATCCCGGCAGAGATCCAATCCGCCGCGGGTGCGATCGCCCGCACCCGCTCTGCCTGTTCGGCCAGCCGGGAGAAGGCCTCCTCGGCGTCGCCGCCGAGCGGGGCCACGCCCATGACGCCGCGCAGCACGAGCGCCTCGGCCGCCAGCACCCGCTCGGCCAGCGGGACCAGGCTCTCGGGGTCGCAGCCGGCCCGCCCGGCAGCCTCGGGCGGGTCCAGGCTCACCTGGAGCAGGCACTCGACCCGTCGGCCGGACTCCCGGGCACCCCGGTCCAGGCCGCCCACCAGCTTGGGGCGGTCGACCGAGTGCACCACGTCGGCGTAGCGCGCGACGGCGGCGGCCTTGTTGCTCTGCAGGCCGCCGACGAAGTGCCAGCGCAGACCCAGGTCGGTGCACTCGGCGGCCTTCTCCACCGCCTCCTGGTGGCGGTTCTCCCCGACGTCGTGGACGCCCAGGTCGGCGAGGATGCGCACGTCGGAGGCGGGGAAGAACTTGGTGACGACCACCAGCGTGATCTCCTCGGTGTCGCGGCCTGCCGTGGCGCACGCGGCCTCGACGCGGGCGCGCACCGCGGCGAGACCGGCCTCGACGGCCGAACGGCGGTCGGCCGCCGCGCCACCCGGGGCGCCGGCGCTCACGAGCGGACCCTGATCACTGCGGCCGACCGTCCGGCCCGCACCCCGTCGCGGCGGTAGGAGTACAGGTCGGGGGACTCCCGGGTGCACACCGGCACGTCCCGAACACGCACGTCCTCCTCGCTCAGCTGGGCGCGCACTGCGGCGCCGACGTCGAGGGCGGCCGTCCCCCACGAGGTGGTGCTCCGCGCCGCGGGCGCGACCGCGCACACCTCCTCCTGCAGGTCCGGGGGGACCTCGTAACAGGCGCCGCAGATGCGCGGACCCACGACGGCGACGATCTGGTCCGCGCCCAGCTCTCGCATCCGGCCCACGCAGGCCGGCACCACCCCCTCGACCAGGCCGGCACGTCCGGCGTGCGCCGCCCCCACCACGCGACGGTCCGGATCGGCCAGCAGCACCGGGACGCAGTCGGCCACCCGCACCAGGAGCACCACGTCGGTCACGTCGGTGACCAGGGCGTCGCACTGCTCGCGCGGCTCCTGGCCGCCCAGGGCGCGCACCACGCGGGCGCCGTGGACCTGCTCCATGTCCGCGAGCCTGGAGCCGGGGGCGAAGTCGGCGAGCAGGATCTCGAGGTTGCGGTGACGCGAGTGCGGGTCGTCCTCGCCGAGCAGGGCGAGGTTGAGGGTGTCGAAGGGGGCAGCACTGACCCCGCCGTGCCTGTCGGTGAACGCCAGGTCGACGGGGCCGATGCTGCTGCGTTCGAGGTACACCTACTTCAAGAAGTCCGGCACGTCCAGGTCGTCGTCGAAGTCCGGCCGTGCGGCAGCGGCCGGCCGTGGCGCCGGGGCCTGCTGCTGCGGAGTCCGCTGCTGGGTCGGTTGCGGTGCCGCCGCCCCCACGCCGACCGGCTCCCGCTGCGGGGTCGGCTCGGTGCGGCGCTGCTCGGCCAGGGCTCGCGCGGCGACCCGGGTCTCGTCCTGGCTCTGGGGCTTGACCGTCGGCCGCGCCTGCAGCCCGCGCACGTCGTCGCGACGCTTGGGCCGTCCACCCTCGAAGCCCGCGGCGATGACTGTCACGCGGACCTCGTCACCGAGCGCGTCGTCGATGGTGGCGCCGAAGATGATGTTGGCCTCGTCATGGACCGCCTCGGAGACCATCGCCGCCGCCTCGTTGATCTCGAACAGCCCGAGGTCCGAGCCACCGGCGATGGAGAGCAGCACCCCCTGCGCGCCGTCGATCGACTCCTCGAGGAGCGGGCTGGAGACAGCCAGCTCGGCGGCCTCCACGGCGCGGTTCTCCCCGCGGGCCGAGCCGATGCCCATCAGCGCCGAGCCGGCGTTGGACATCACCGACTTGACGTCGGCGAAGTCCAGGTTGATCAGGCCCGGTGTGGTGATCAGGTCGGTGATGCCCGAGACGCCCTGCAGGAGCACCTGGTCTGCCTGCTTGAACGCGTCGAGCATGCTCACGTTGCGGTCGGAGATCGAGAGCAGCTTGTCGTTCGGGATGACGATGAGGGTGTCGACCTCCTCGCGCAGGGTCGCGATCCCCTCCTCCGCCGAGCCGGCACGGCGACGGCCCTCGAAGGCGAACGGCCGCGTCACCACACCGATCGTCAGCGCCCCCAGGGAGCGCGCGATCTTGGCCACGACGGGGGCGCCACCGGTGCCGGTGCCACCGCCCTCGCCCGCGGTGACGAAGACCATGTCGGCCCCCTTGAGGACCTCCTCGATCTCCTCGGCGTGATCCTGGGCGGCCTGGGCGCCCACGCCGGGGTTGGCCCCGGCGCCGAGCCCGCGGGTGAGCTCGCGGCCGATGTCGAGCTTGACGTCGGCGTCGCTCATCAACAGGGCCTGCGCGTCGGTGTTGATGGCGATGAACTCGACGCCCTTCAACCCGACCTCGATCATCCGGTTGACGGCGTTGACTCCACCTCCACCGATACCCACGACCTTGATCACGGCGAGGTAGTTCTGGGGTGCTGCCACGGCGGTGCCTCTCACTCTTTGGTCGTCGTCCCACCCTGCGCGGAACGTCTCTCGGATGTGTCCTGCTGGGAAGCCCCCTGGCCGACGAACCCTAACCTTCCAGTAGAGGGTTAATGTTATGTCAACCTGAGCTTGTTCGATCAACGTAGGTGTCCACCCCGCCGGTGCCGAGGCAACACGCGCGGCGTGGCGAGATTCTTTTGCGCCGGTTGTGCCGGCGTACGGCGTCGCACGGCGTGTCACACGGCGTGTCGGTGTCGATCAGCGGGTGGTGGGGCGGTCGGGCACGGAGACGTCGACCTCCTGCACGCCTCGGGCGGCGTGCCGCATCATCGCGGCCAGCACCTCGGCCTTCTGCGTGGAGGACTCCGCGCTCCCCCACAGCACGCGCGGCCCCCCGCGGAGCTGGAGGCGGACGTCGTCGGGGCTGGAGACCTGCACGGTGTCCACCCGCCGCAGCACCCCGCCCGGCAGCGAGGCGAGCACCTTGCCGGCCTCGGTGAGGGCCTCGGAGTCCGCGTCGTCGCCGGCCACGACCAGGGGCAGTCGCCTGGGCCGCGCGTCGAAGCCCCCGAACAGCACGCCCGCCGCGTCCAGGGCCTGCAGCCGGCCCCCGCGCTCGATCACGCCGACCGGCTCCCGCTCCTGGACCCTGATCCGGATCGCGTGCGGCCACCCCCGGGAGACCTCCACCGAGCGCACCGCCGGGATCGCCTCGACCCGGGCGCGCACTCCGCCGAGGTCCACCCGCGCCAGGGGCGTGCCGGTGGGCACGTCGGCGGCCCGGCGCACGCGGACGTCCGGGACCGTGGTGGTGCCGCTCACCTCCACGCGCTCCGCGGTCACGTAGTCGGAGTAGAGCACCAGCCAGCCGGCACCGGCCAGCACGGCGAGCACCACGAGCGCGGCCGCGACGCGGCGAACCACCCGCCACCGGCCGGCGCGGCGCCGGCGACGGAACGCGTCGGTGGCGATGCGGACGGTGTCCTCCTGGTCGGGGTCCGCGCGGCCTCCCCCGCGGCGGTCGGTCAGCCGGGTGGTGGGGGCCAGCGGGCCCGAGCGCTGCTCGGGCACCCTCTTGCGACGCAACAGCCCGTGTCGGCCCGTTCGCTCGGTGCGCCTGGCCGGGTCAGTCATCGGCGCCGACCACCTCGGGACCGGGGCCGTCCTCGGCGAGCAGGTCGAGGACCTCGGGGCCCAGCAGGGTCACGTCACCGGCGCCCAGGGTGAGGACCACGTCACCGGGACGGGCCCACTCGAGCAGGTGGAGCGCGGTCTGCGACCAGGACGGTTCGAAGACCACCTCTCCCGGCGCGAGCGGGACGGCGTCGGCGACCAGGGCGCCGGTCACGCCGGGTTCGGGGTCCTCTCGGGCGACGTAGATGTCCATGACGACCACCCGGTCCGCCGCCGCGAGGGCGGCGCCCATCTGCGCGCCGAAGATCCGGGTGCGCGAGACCATGTGCGGCTGGAAGGCGACGAGCACCCGACCGTCCCCGGCCAGCGAGCGCGCGGCCTGCAGGTCACCGGCGATCTCGGCCGGGTGGTGGGCATAGCTGTCGTAGACGCGGACGCCGTGGACCTCACCCTTGAGCTCCATCCGGCGCCGGGTGCCGGTGAAGGCAGCCAGCCCGCGGGCGAGGTCGGCGAACGGTTGGTCGAGCCGCAGGCCGCAGGCCAGCGCGGCCAGGGCGTCCAGCACGTAGTGTCGTCCCGGGATCTGCAGGACGACCTCCCCCAGCCGGCGGCCGGAGTCGACCACGACGAACCTCGACTGGGCACCGGCGAACCGCAGGTCCTCGGCACGCACGTCGGCGTCAGCCCGCTCCCCCACCCGGACCACGCGCAGTCCTCGTTGCTCGGCGAGGACTCCCAGCTCGGCGGCGCCCGGGTCGTCCACGCACACCACCAGGAAGCCCGTGGGCGAGATCCGGTCCAGGAACTCCACGAAGGCCGCGTGGTAGGCCTCCACGGTGCCGTAGTTGTCGAGGTGGTCGGCCTCCACGTTGGTCACCAGCGCCGCGTGCGGGGAGTAGACGAGGAAGGCACCGTCGCTCTCGTCGGCCTCGGCCACGAACAGCTCACCGGTGCCGTCGTGGGCATTGGACCCGCTCTCGTTGAGCTCGCCGCCGATCGCGAACGAGGGGTCGACCCCACAGTGCTGCAGCGCCACGGTCAGCAACGACGTGGTCGTCGTCTTGCCGTGGGTCCCGGCCACGGCCAGGACCACCCGGCCGAGCATCACCGACTGCAGCGCCGCCGAGCGCGGCAACAACCGCAGGCCCCGGGCGCGGGCCTCCACGACCTCCGGGTTGTCCGCACGGACCGCGGTGGAGACCACCACCGTGTCCGCAGCCCGCACCTGCTCGGCGCGATGGCCGACGTGGCAGGTGGCGCCCAGGGCACGCAACGCCTCCAGGGTCGGTGACTCCCGGGCGTCGCTCCCGGAGACGGTGATGCCGCGCGCGAGCAGGATCCGCGCGATCCCGGAGAGGCCGGCACCGCCGATGCCGACGAAGTGGACCGCGCCCAGCTGGTCTGCGGGGAGGATCTCCTCGGGGACCGGGACCTTCATCGGCGACCCCGTCTGCGTCCGGTTCCCTCGGCGGCCGCGGCCAGCACCATGTCGGCGAGCTTGTCGTCGGCGTCGACCGGGATCAGCCCGGCGGCCGCGCGCGACATCCGGGCGAGCCCCTCGGTGTCGCGGAGCAGCCCGGGCACGGTGGCGCGGACCCACTGCGGGCTCAGGGCCGCGTCGGCCACCAGCAGACCGCCGCCGGCGTCGACGACCGGGCGGGCGTTGTGGGCCTGCTCGCCGTTGCCGAAGGGCAGCGGCACGAAGACCGCCGGCAGGCCGATGCCCGCAACCTCGGTGACGGTGTTGCTGCCGGCGCGGCAGATCACCAGGTCCGCGGCCGCGTAGGCGAGGTCCATCCGGTTGACGTAGGGCAGCACGACGTACGGCGGCGCGTCGGCGGGGCGCTCGGGACTGGCACTTCCCGTGGGCCCGGCGACGTGCAGGACCTGGATCCCGGCCTCGGCGAGCGCGGGCGCGGCCGCGGACACCGACTCGTTCAGCCGGCGTGCCCCCTGCGACCCGCCGGTGACCAGCAGTGTGGGGACGTCGGAGCGCAGGCCGAAGGAGGCCAGCGCCTCCGCGCGCAGCGCCGCCCGGTCCATGGTGCTGATCATCCGGCGGATGGGCAGGCCGAGGTAGCGCGCGTGCGGCAGCGGGGTGTCGGGGAAGCTCGTCGCGACGTGCCGGGTCAGCCGCGCGCCCAGCCGGTTGGCCATGCCCGGCACCGCGTTGCCCTCGTGCACCACCAGCGGGAGTCGGCGGCCGCGTGCCGCGAGGTACGCCGGCACCGAGACGTAGCCCCCGAAGCCGACCACGACGTCGGGACGCACCCGGTCCAGGACCTCCAGCGCCGCGCGGCGCGCGGCGCGCACCCGACCGGGCACCCGCAGGAGGTCCACGCCCGGCCGCCGCGGGAACGGCACCGGCGGCACCAGCTCCAGCGGGTAGCCCGCCTCCGGGACGACACGGGTCTCCAGACCCCGAGCGGTGCCCAGCGCGGTGACCTCCAGGTCGGACTCCCGGCGCCGCAACGCGTCCGCGGTGGCGAGCAGGGGCGAGGTGTGGCCGGCCGAACCGCCACCCGCGAGCAGCACCCGGGTGGGCGCCATCAGCCGCGCCCCGACCGGCCCCGGCCGCGGGAGCCGCGCCGGCCGCGGGAGGCACCACCTCCGCGCGCCACGGCGCGCAGGCCGGGCACTCCCCCGAGCCAGGAGCCCCCGGGCCGTTCACCACGACGTGCCCGCAAGGCGGCCGCGGCCTCGGGCTCGGAGCGGGCGAACCCGACGAGCAGGCCGAGGGCGACCAGCGAGGGCACCAGGGCCGACCCGCCGTAGGAGACCAGGGGCAGGGGGATCCCGATCACCGGGAGCAGCGCGAGCACCATGCCGACGTTGATGAGCATCTGGGACATCAGCCAGATCGTGACACCGGCGGTCAGGTAGCGCACGAACGGGTCTCGGGTGTTGATCGCGAGCCGGACCGCGGCGTAGGCGATCGCCGCGAACAACGCGAGCACGAGGAGGGTGCCGACCAGGCCGAGCTCCTCACCCAGGACGGCGAAGATGAAGTCGGTGTGCGCCTCGGGCAGGTTGCCCCACTTCTGCTGGCTGGCCGAGAGTCCCTTGCCGAAGATGCCGCCGCTGGCCATGCCGAGCAGACCGTGGCCCGCCTGCCACCCCGCCCCCTGGAAGTCCTTGAACGGGTCGATGAAGCTGGTCAGGCGCTCGCGGCGCTCGGTGTTGGAGGCCGCGAGGTAGAACGCCACCACGCCCACCACCGACAGGGCCATCCCGAACAGGCGCGCCGGCACTCCCACCACCCACAACAGCCCCAGCAGGATCGCGAACAGCACCAGCGCAGTGCCGAGGTCGTGCTGGTAGATCACGAGTCCGGCGACCATCACGACCACGGGCGCCACCGGGACCAGGGCGTGCCGGGCGTTGTCGAGGAGGCGTTCCTTGCGGGCGTAGACGTCGGCGGCCCAGATGATGAGGGCCAGCTTGGCCACCTCCGAGGGCTGGACGGTCAGCGGTCCGAGTGCCAACCAGTTGCGGTTGCCGTTGACCGCGAAGCCGAGGCCGGTCTGGGTCAGGGCCAGGAGCACCACGGCACCGAGGACCGCCGGCCAGGCCAGCACCCGCAGCCACCGGGTGTTGACCCGGGTGGCCGCCCACGCGGCCGGGAGCCCGATGCCGACCCAGATCAGCTGCTTGAGGAAGATGTAGTAGCTGCTGTCGTGGATGCGGTAGGAGTACACACTCGAGGCGCTGAGCACCATCATCAAGCCGATGGCGAGCAGCATCGTCGAGGCGCCGAGAAGCAGGTAGTAGGAGGTCAGCGGCCGCTCCATCGAGTGGCGTACGCCGGCCCACCAGGTGCGCAGCGCAGCGGCCGTCTCGTGCAGCTGCAGCTGGGCCCGGCCACCCCGGCGAACCTGCGCCGACCCGCCTCCGGAAGCGCCCTTGCGGGCCTGCCGGGTCTGCGCGGTGAGGCTCACCTGGTCTCCTCGCTCGCCGCCCTACCGGTCTGGTCTCTCTGCCCGCCACCGCCGGACCGCGGCGGCGAAGGCGTCCCCGCGGGCTGCGTAGTCGGCGAACATGTCCATGGACGCGCAGCCGGGGGCGAGCAACACGGTGTCTCCGGCGACGGCGACCCCTGCGGCCGCCCGGACCACACGGTCCATGGTCTCCCCCTCAGTCTCGCCGCCACTCACCTCCAGGACCGGCACATCGGGGGCGTGTCGCGCGAGCGCATCGGCGATCACCGGTGCGTCCTGCCCGATGAGCACGACGGCGCGCAGCCGCGCGCCCACCGCCTCGACCAGGTCCTCGAACCGCGCTCCCTTGGCCAGCCCCCCGGCGACCCACACCACCTGCTCGTAGCCCTCCAGGGAGGCACGTGCGGCGTGCGGGTTGGTGGCCTTGGAGTCGTCGACCCAGGCGACGCCGTCGACCACGGCCACCTCCGCGATCCGGTGTCCAGCAGGGCGGAAGTCACGCAGGGCCTGGCGGATCGCAGCGGGCTCGACCCCGTGCGCGCGCGCCAGCGCCGCGGCCGCGAGGGCGTCGGCGACGAAGTGCGGTGCGGTGCTGGCGAGGTCGTCGAGGGTCGCCAGCTCGGCGGCGGTGGTCTGGCGCTCGGCGATGAACGCCCGGTCGGCGAGCACCTCGTCCACGACGCCCACCATGCCCACCGCGGGCACGCCCAGGGTGAACCCGACCGCCCGGGCGCCCTCGGTGACCTCGGCCTCCCGCACCAGCCGCTCGGTCACGGGGTCGGCCACGTTGTAGACGCAGGACCGCTGCACCCCGGCGTAGATGCGTCCCTTGTCGGCGGCGTAGTCCTCCAGGGCGGTCGGGCCGCCGTACCAGTCGAGGTGGTCCTCGGAGACGTTGAGCACCGCCGCGGACTCCGCGCGCACCGAGCTGGTCCAGTGCAGCTGGAAGCTGGAGAGCTCGACCGCCAGGACGTCGTAGGGCTCGGGATCCATGACCGCCTCGACGATCGGGAGGCCGACGTTGCCGCAGGCCACCGTGCGCAGCCCGCCGGCCCGGAGCATCGCCTCGAGCATCTGCACGGTGGTGGTCTTGCCGTTGGTGCCGGTGACCGCCAGCCACGGGGCAGGACGCTCCGGGTCGCGCAGCCGCCAGGCGAGCTCGACCTCGCCCCACACCGGTACGCCGCGTTCGGCTGCCTGCTGGAGCAGCGGCGCCGTCGGTGACCAGCCCGGCGAGGTGACCACGACATCGACCTCCGCGGGCAGTGCCGCGGTTGCGCCCGGGCCGAGCCGGACGGTGGCGCCGAGCTCCTCCAGGATCCGCGCCCGCTCCCGCCGCTCTCCTGCCTCGGACTCGTCCAGTGCCGTGACGCGGGCACCGAGGAAGGTCAGGTTGTCGGCGGCGGCGTAGCCGGAGACGCCGAACCCCGCCACGACCGCACGCACACCGCTCCAGTCACTGGTCCGTCCGAGCTGGTCGAGCACTGGGAGGTCGCCCCGGTCCTCAGACACCCGCGACCCACTCCGCGTAGAAGACCCCGAGGCCGGCGGCCACGAAGATCCCGGCGATCAGCCAGAACCGGATCACCACGGTGATCTCCTCCCAGCCCAGCATCTCGAAGTGATGGTGCAGCGGCGCCATCCGGAACAGCCGCTTGCCCTTGGTGGCCTTGAAGTAGCCGACCTGCAGGATGACCGAGAGAGTCTGGATCACGAACAGGCCGCCGAGCAGGGCGAGCAGGAACTCGGTGCGGGTCAGTACGGCGAAACCGGCGAGCGCGCCGCCGAGGGCCAGCGACCCGGTGTCTCCCATGAAGATCTTGGCCGGCGAGGCGTTCCACCACAAGAAGCCGAAGCAGGCGCCGGTGATCGCGGCAGCCACCACCGCGAGGTCCAGCGGGTCACGGACCTCGTAGCACTTGGGACCCGCGGAGCTGAGCCGTCCGCACCACTGGTTGTTCTGCCAGATGTTCACGATGGTGTAGGCGCCGAAGGTCATCACCGAGGCACCGGCGGCCAGTCCGTCCAGGCCGTCGGTGAGGTTGACCGCGTTGCTCCCCCCGGCGATCAGCAGACAGATGAACACGACCAGCACGACCACCGGCAGGGTGAACTCGCGGGGGTCCCGGATGAAGGAGATCGCGTGGCCCGCGGGGGTCTGACCACGCTCGTCCTCCAGCCACGGCGTGAGGGCGAGCACGCTGAACGCGATCGCCACCACGGCCTGGCCGACCATCTTGGCCCCGCTGCGCAGCCCGAGGCTGCGCTGCCGCGAGATCTTGATGTAGTCGTCGAGGAAGCCGACCGTGCCGAGACCGACGAACAAGAAGAGCAGGAGGAGCGCCGACGCACTGGGGGTGTTGCCGGTGATGAGCGTGGCGAGGAAGTAGGCGAGCACCGAGGCGATGACGATCACCAACCCGCCCATCGTCGGGGTACCGCGCTTGGTGTGGTGGGTGGTGGGCCCGTCGTCGCGGATGAGCTGGCCGTAGCCGCGACTGGCGAGCACCCTGATCGCGAAGCGGGTGCCGATCAGCGTGAACAGCAGGGAGAGACCGCCCGCCAGCAGGATCGCTCTCAACGGTCGGTCTCCTCTCCCTCTCCCGCCTCGGCCGGCCCCTCCGGCCCGGACCCGTCGGCGAGCAGCGCGTGCGCGACCTTCTCCAGCTGGGCAGCGCGGGAGGCCTTGACCAGCACGACGTCGGGACCGGCGACATTCTCCCCCAACCAGCTCAAAGCGTCCTCGGCGGTCTCCAGGTGGTGCACGCTGCCGTCGGCGCCGCGCCGCTCCACCAGGACGTCGTACGCCGGCCGCGCCGCGTGGCCCACCACCAGCACCACGTCGATGCCCAGGTCGTCGGCCGCCTCGCCGACCGCGCGGTGCTCCTCGTCGGCGGCCGAGCCCAGCTCGCGCATCTCGCCGAGCACCGCCACGGTGCGCCGGTCGCCGCGCTGCCCCATCCGGGCCAGGGTGCGCAGCGCAGCCACCATCGAGTCGGGGTTGGCGTTGTAGGCGTCGTTGACCAGCGCCAGCCCGTCCGCGCGCTCGGCCACCTCCATGCGCCAGGGCGAGAGCCGTGTGATCGAGCGCAGGGCCTGCGCCACGTCGGGCAGCAGCCGGCCGGCCGCGAGGGCCGCCGCGGTGACCGCCGCCGCGTTGACCGCCTGGTGCTCCCCCAGCAGCTGGAGATCGACGTGCTCGGTGTCCTCCGCGTGGGTGAGGTCGAACGAGGCGCGGCCGAGGTCGTCCAGCGTGACGGCGCCGAGGCGCACCACGGCGTCAGGATGCCGGCCGAAGGTCCACAGGTGAGCCGAGGTGCGCTCGGCCATCGCCGAGACCAGCGGGTCGTCGAGGTTGAGCACCGCCCCGCCCTCGGGGCGCAGCGCCTCGACGAGCTCGCCCTTTGCCCGGGCGATCTGCTCCTGGGAACCGAACTCGCCCAGGTGGGCCTTGCCGACGTTGAGCACCAGGGAGATGTCCGGCGGTGCGATCTCGCACAGCTCGGCGAGGTGGCCCACCCCACGGGCCCCCATCTCCAGGACCAGGTAGCGGGTCTCCTCGGTCGCCCGCAGCACCGTGAGCGGCAACCCGAGCTCGTTGTTGAACGACTTCTGGGTGGCCACGGTGGAGGCGCCCTCGCCCAGGACGGCGGAGAGCATGTCCTTGGCCGTCGTCTTCCCCTGGGACCCCGTCACGGCGATCACCGTCGGGGCGGGATCCCGGTCGCGGTGGCGGCGACGCAGCCGGTCCAGGACCTCCCGGGCGAGGTCCTGGAGCGCGGTCCGGGTATCGGGCACGACGACGGTGGGGACGCCCGTGGCCCGGGTGCCCACGACGACGGCGGCGCCACCCTCTACAGCGGTCGCGGCGAAGTCGTGCCCGTCGACGTTCTCGCCCACGAATGCGGCGAAGATCCCGCCGGGCTCGGGGTTGCGGGAGTCCAGGAAGGCCGGCGCGCCCACCTGCGCGGCCGGATCGGCGTCGGCGAGCTCGCCGCCGACCACCTGCGCCAGGTCCGCCAGCGTCATCGCGATCATGGGCGGATCCTCTCGTGCAGCGCGGCGCGCACCTCCTCCCGGTCGTCGAAGGGCAGCACCTCCTCGCCCACCTGCTGGCCGGTCTCGTGCCCCTTGCCGGCCACCACCACGGTGTCGCCTGCCCGGGCCTGCGCGACCGCGGATCGGATCGCCCGGCGCCGGTCTCCGTCTTCAGCGACCTCGGCGGGCCCGGCGCGGGCGCCGCTGAGGATGGCTGCCCGGATCGAGGCCGGGTCCTCGGTGCGGGGGTTGTCGTCGGTGACGACGAGCACGTCGGCCAGGCGAGCGCCGATCTCGCCCATCAGCGGGCGCTTGCCCGGGTCACGGTCGCCGCCGGCACCGAGCACCACCAGCAGCCGGCCCGGGGTCAGCGGCCGCAACGCCTCGAGCAGCGCCTGGAGGGCATCGGGCTTGTGCGCGTAGTCGACCACGGCCACGAAGTCCTGCCCCTCGTCCACCCGCTCCATCCGACCCGGTACGCCGGGACCGGTCGCCATGCCGTTCGCGACCAGTGCGGGGTCGAGGCCGCCCTCGCCGGCCAGGGCCACCGCGCACAGGGCGTTGGCGACGTTGAAGCCCCCGGGGAGCGGGAGCCGGACGGGGGCGCGGAAACCGTGCGGACCCACCACGGTGAAGGTGCTCTGCGCGTGCCCGGTGTGCACGTCCTCGGCACGCCAGTCGGCGTCACGGCCCGTCGGCGAGAAGGTCGCCATCGGCACCTCCGCCCGCTCCAGCAGCCGCCGACCGTGGAGGTCGTCGATGTTGGTCAGTCCACGACGGCTGTGCGCGGCGGTGAACAGCCTGGCCTTGGCCGCGAAGTAGTCGTCGACGTCGCGGTGGAAGTCCAGGTGGTCGCGTCCGAGGTTGAGGAACGCAGCCGCGTCGAAGACCACACCGTCGACCCGCCCGAGGACGAGGGCGTGGCTGGAGACCTCCATCGCGCAGCACCTGACCTCCTGCTCGACCATCACCGCGAACAGCGCGTGCAGGTCGGGGGCCTCCGGCGTGGTCAGCGCGGTGGGGACGTCACGGCCCGCGATCCGGGTGCCGACGGTGCCGACCACGGCCGAGCGGACCTCGGAGGCGCTCAGGCTGCTCTCGAGGAGTCGGGTCGTGGTCGTCTTGCCCTGGGTGCCGGTCACGGCCAGGGTGGTCAGCCGCCCGGCCGGGTCGCCGTACAGGTGTGCGGCCAACGGCCCCAGGACCGCCCGGGGGTCCGCCACCTCCAGGACCGGCACCGGCAGGTCACCGAGCATCCCGGCGCCCTCCCGGTCGGTGAGCACGGCACTGGCCCCCGCGGCCACGGCGCCGGCGGCGTAGGAGGCCCCGTGCGCACGCGAGCCGGGAAGTGCGGCGTAGAGATCTCCACGCCGGACCCGCTGGCTGCTCAGGGTCAGGCCGGTCACCGCTGCCGCTGCCGGAGGCGGGCCGCCGGGGGCGGCGCCGCCCGCCACCACCCGGGCGTCCGTCCACGCCTGGACCTGCGCCAGCGAGGTCACCGGGGGCGACTGCGGCCGGGTGAGGTTCAGGTCGGACACGAGGCGAACCTACCGAGGCCGGAGCTACCGGGGCGCACCCCTGCTCCAGCGCGTCGGCAGCGTGGGAGGTCTGGTTCCGGTCGGCGGGACGGTGTAGTGCTCGAGCAGGTAGGCCATGATCTTGTGGAACACCGGACCGGCGGTGCCACCGCCGCTGGCTCCGGCGTGGGGGTTCTTGATCACCACGTAGACGGTGAACCGGGGCTTGTCGGCGGGCGCGAACCCGGAGAAGGAGACGGCGATCCGGTCGTAGCACCTGCACTTGGGTCCCACCTCTTGTGCGGTGCCGGTCTTCCCCGCCACCCGGTAGCCCTGGATGCCGGCGCCCGGCGCGGTGCCGACGTCGGGGGTGGTGACCAGCTCCATCATCCGCGCCGTCTGGGTGGCCGCCTGCGTGCTCACCACCCGGCGAGTGGTGCTGGTCGAGGTGCCCACCTCGTTGCCCGACGCGGTCGTCACCCGTCCCTTGACCAGGCTCGGGCTGACGAACACGCCGCCGTTGGCCAAGGTGTTCACCGCGGCCGCCATCTGCAGGGCATTGACCGACAGGCCCTGACCGAAGGCGACCTGCGCCCGGGTCAGCTCCGACCAGCTCTCTGCGGGGGGCAGGATCCCGCGCGACTCGCCGGGGATGCCCACGTCGGTGCGGCGTCCCAGGCCGAACTTGTCCAGGTAGCCCCACAGGTCCGCGGGACCGAACTTCATCGCCGCCAGGGCGGTCCCGATGTTGGAGGAGCGGGCAATGACACCGGCCAGGGTGAGCCGGATGGTGTCGTGGTCGAACCAGTCGCCGATCTTGCGGTCGAGCACCGGCAGGATCGGCGGCACCTCGATGCGGGTGCGCGGCGTCACCTTGCCCGCATCGATCAGCGAGGACGCCGTGAGGACCTTCTCCACCGAGCCCGGCTCGTAGACGTCGCTGACCGCGCGACTGCCCAGGTCGGCGCCCTTGGCGTGCTTGCGGTCGTTGGGGTCGAAGCTCGGGTAGTCGGCCAGGGCGAGCACCTCACCGGTGCGGGAGTCCAGCACCACCGCGGCGCCGGAGTCGGCCTGTGCGCTCTGCACGGCCTGACGCAGCACCCGCTGGGAGAACCACTGGACGTCGCGGTCGAGGGTCAGGTCGAGGTCGTGGCCGTTGACCGGCTGGACCTCGGAGTTGTCGCCCAGTGGGATCCGGTTTCCACCGCCCACCTCGTAGGTCGCATGTCCGTCCTTGCCGGCGAGCAGCTTGTCGAAGTTGAGCTCCAGACCACCGGCCGCCTTCCCCCCGTCGTCGAGGAAGCCGAGCAGGTTGGCCGCGACGTCACCGGCGGGATAGGCGCGCAGCGGATCCGAACGCGTGTCCACACCCACCAGCTTGCGGGCCTCGAGCGCGTCCATGACGTCGGTGGCCAGGGTCGCGGGCACCCGCCGGGCGAGGTAGACGAAGCGGGTCCCGGACTTGGTGAGCCGGGACAGCATCTCGAAGTAGTCCAGCCCGAGCCGGCCGGAGAGGATCTTGGCGATCTCCTCGGCGTGGTCGGCGGTGCGGGAGGGGTCGGCGACCAGCATCAGCCCGGACACGGAGTGGGCCAGCGGGACGCCGTTGCGGTCCAGGATGCGACCGCGGCGGGCGGGCAGGTCGATGGTGACCAGCCCGTCCTGCGCGGCCCGGGTCGCATAGGAGCTGGACTCGACGCCCTGGAGCTGGAAGAGCCGGCCCGCGAAGACCGAGAGCAGCATCGTGATCACCACGAGCGCCGCCCGCAACCGCACGTGGCTGGTCCCACGCAGCGACCGCGAGGTCGTCGCTCTCGTCGAGGTCACGATGGGGCTCCGGAGTCGGTACGGCTGGGTGCTGGCTGGCGCCGGCCGTGGACTGGGCCGGGCCGGTGAGCTCTTCCTACCGGCTCAGTCGCTGCCCGTGGTGGAGGCGCCACCGGCGGAGCCCTGAGAATTGGGCGGCACGTCTCCCGGCGGCTGGCTCTGGCCGGACCGGTCACCCTTCGGGGCGCGGGGATCGGCCTCCGGGGCGGGAACCCGCACCACCCGGGTGGGAGGTGTGAGCGCACTGGGCTTGGGCGGCGGCAGCGGGTTGATCCGGATCGCTCCGTCCGGCCCGGCCGGGGTCGGGTTGCCGAGCACGCGGCCGTCGCCGAGGCGCACGAACGCCGGCTGGGCCGGCGCCACCATGCCGAGCTTCTTCGCCGCGGAGGCGAGGTGCTGGGGGTCGCGGAGCGCGTCGAGCTGCATGCTCAGGGACTGCTCGCGGGCGGTGAGCTCGTTCATCCGGTGCTGCAGGGCGGTGGCCTGGAAGGACCGCTGCTGCATGCTGGTGTTGAACATCAGCAGGCCGACCACTCCCGCGGCCAGCATCGCGATGACGAGGACCGCGAACGGCGTGCGCGCGGCCTGGGTGCGGCCCAGGGCGCGCTGCGGCACCACGGTGAGGCGAGCGCGCTCCACCGCGGCCTCGGCGAAGCGGGGGACGCGGACCCGCGCCTGGGAGAAGAGAGTGCTCATGCGGGGTCCCCTCGAAAGCGTGACTGGGCGAGCGGTTTCGTGGGGCGCTTCATGCGGCCGCCCCCATCGGATTGGTGTTGACGCGCTCGACGGCGCGCAGCCGTACCGAAGCGGCACGCGAGTTCTGCGCGACCTCCTCCGCCGAGGCCTTCTCGGCGCCGCGGGTCAGGGACCGCAGCGGCGGTTCGGACCCCGACGGCACCACCGGGAGGTCCGGAGGCACCGCCGAGGTGGTGCCGCGGGCGAAGGCCTTCTTGACCATCCGGTCCTCGAGCGAGTGGTAGCTCATCACCACCAGCCGACCGCCGACCGCGAGCGTCTCGATCGCGGCGGGCAGTGCTCGACGCAGGATGCCGAGCTCGTCGTTGACCTCGATGCGCAGCGCCTGGAAGGTCCGCTTGGCCGGGTGGCCCCCGGTGCGCCGGGCGGGCGCCGGGATGGTCTCGCGCAGCAGCTCGACCAGCCGGGCGGAGCCGGTGAAGGGCTGCACCTCGCGGGCGCGTACGACGGCCCGGGCGATGCGCGCGGCGTACCGCTCCTCGCCGTAGGTCCGCAGCACCCGGGTGAGCTCCTCGGCGGAGTACTGGTTGAGCACGTCCGCGGCGGTGGGCCCGGCGCTGTCGTCCATCCGCATGTCGAGAGGGGCGTCCTCACGGTAGGAGAAGCCACGGGCGACCTTGTCGAGCTGCATGGAGGAGACCCCGAGGTCGAACAGGATTCCGTGGGCGGCGTCCAGGCCGGCCTCGGCGAGCACCTCGGGAAGCTGGTCGTAGACCGCGTGCACCAGCCGGAGCCGTGCGGTGTGGGCGGCGAGGCGCTCCTGCGCCAGGCCGAGCGCGTTCTCGTCCCGGTCCAGGCCGATCAACCTGGCGCGGGGGCAGCGCTCCAGCAGTGCCTCGGCATGGCCGCCGAGGCCCAGCGTCGCGTCCACCAGGACCGCACCGGGGTGGTCGAGCGCCGGGGCGAGGAGCGCGACGACCCGGTCGAGCATGACCGGTACGTGCTGCGGACGAGGGGCGGGACCGTGGGGATCGGTGGCGCGGTCTGCCATCGCCGGATCCGCTAGTTCCCGAGCCGGGGAAGGACGGTGAGCAACAAGGCGAGGCCGGAGGAGGTGAACGCCGAGAACAGCATCACCACGACGCCGTCGCGCACCTCGTGGCGGACCCGGCGCACCGGTCGCCCCGCGGTGGCGCCGCTCGCTCTCGGAGAGTCCGGGCAGGACAGCCGTGCCTGGCGGGGCGCGGCGCTCCCCGGCGGGACGGTGCTGATGCCACTCATCGGTCTCGACCCTCACTTGCGTGTCGTGTCTTGCTTCGGTGCTGCTGCCGGTGGTGATCGCAGGGCCAGGTTCTCCGTCCGCTCGGCTCCCGGAGGGGTTGGGTTGGAGGGAAGCGACCCATCTGGCACCGGGGAAGGTGCGCCAGAGGGGTCAGGGAGGGAGCGGACGCGAGCCTCGCCCTGCGATCACCGTTGTTGAGTTGTTCGGGTTGAGTCGTCCCCCGCGGGCGGGGCTGCCCGGAGGCGCTAGAAGCCCGGGAAGATCTGCTCCTGCAGGTTCGCGAAGGACTGCTCCTGCTCGGCGTTGTAGGCCTCCCAGCGAGCGGGCTCCCAGATCTCGAGCCGGTCGTAGACGCCGATGACCACGGCCTCGCGGTCGATGCCGGCGTACTGGCGCAGCTCGGGGGTCAAGGTGATCCGGCCCTGCCTGTCCGGGACCTGCTCGGACGCGGCGGAGAAGAGCATCCGGCCGTAGGCGCGCAAGCGGGCGTCGGTCTGCGAGGCGGACTTGAACTTCTCGGTGTACTCGCCGAAGTCGGCAGTCGTCCGGACGTCGAGGGCGTGCTCCTGACCACGAGTGATCACCAGGCCCTCCTTCATCTCGTCGCGGAACTTCGCCGGGAGGAAGAGACGGCCCTTGTCGTCGAGCTTCGGGGTGTAGGTGCCGGAGAACATTCACCGCTCCCCTCACCCGAACCTTCTCAGGTCCTCCATTGCGCTCCACTTTACTCCACAACACACCACCGTCAACCATTTTCGTGCCACCACGCTCCCTTTTTTGTCCTGATTCCGCCCTGGGTGCGCCTGCGCGGCCCGCGGCGGCTCCGCCCTCGCCCGGGGTGCGGATCGAGTCCGATTCGTGGCCGTCTCCCCCTTCCGCAGGCGGAGGGGGTGTGGTGCTATGCGCTTCACTGGACGTCGGGAGGCCGCCTGTCGGCGGCCGGTGGGGAGAAGTGGGGAACTCAGTGGGCATGGTGAGCGATCCCGGAGCCGCGGGCCTGGCGACCGTGCACACGGTGAGTGAGCGGATCCAGGCCAACATCGAGACCGTCGTCGAGGGCAAGTCCGAGGTGATCCGGTCCGCGCTGGTGGCGCTCTTCGCCGGGGGCCACCTGCTCATCGAGGACGTGCCCGGGGTGGGCAAGACGATGCTGGGCAAGGCCCTCGCCCGCTCCATCGACTGCACGGTGCGACGCATCCAGTTCACGCCGGACCTGCTGCCCTCCGACGTCACCGGCGTCTCGGTGTTCAACCAGGACACCCGCAGCTTCGAGTTCCGGCCCGGCGGCATCTTCGCCCACGTCGTGGTCGGCGACGAGATAAACCGGGCCAGCCCGAAGACCCAGTCGGCGATGCTGGAGTGCATGGAGGAGGCCCAGGTCACCGTCGACGGAACCACCTATCCACTCGAGGCCCCGTTCATGGTGATCGCCACCCAGAACCCCATCGAGATGGAGGGCACCTATGCCCTTCCCGAGGCGCAGCGCGACCGGTTCATGCTCCGGCTCTCGATGGGCTACCCGGTGGAGTCGGCCGAGATCGCGATGCTCAGCGCACGGGAGGGAGTCAGCCCGCTGGAGGAGCTCGAGCCGGTCACCGACGCCGCGGAGATGCGCAAGCTGATCGAGGTGGCGCAGCGGGTGCACGTCTCCGACGCGGTGCACCGCTACGCCGTGGCCGTGGCGACGGCCACCCGGCGCTCCGCCGACCTGCGGCTCGGAGCCTCCCCCCGCGCGACGCTGCACCTGGTGCGCGCCGCCAAGGCGTGGGCTGCGATGCAGGCCCGCGAGTACGTCCTGCCCGACGACGTCCGCGAGCTCGCTCCCCAGGTGCTGCCGCACCGACTGCTGCCCACCGTGGAGGCGACGATGAGCGGCCGTCGTACCACCGAGGTCGTCGCCCAGGTCCTCGCCAACGTTCCGGTCCCTCGCCCGGACGGGGCCCGGACCGGCTAGGAGCGAGCGTGCGCGAGCTGACCGTCCGGGGTCGCAGCTTCCTCGCCGCCGGGGTCGCCGCGGTGATCTGTGGCGTGCAGGTGGGCGAGCGCGACTTCGTGCGCATCGGAGTGCTCGCGGCGCTGCTCCCCCTGCTTGCCCGGGTGCTGCTGCGCCGGGCCGACGACCGGGTGTGGGTACGCCGACAGCTGGCCGCCGAGCAGATCGAGGCGGGCGGCACGGTCGAGGTGGAGCTCACCGTGGGCAACACCGGGCGCCGCACGAGCTCCCTCGAGCTCGTCGAGGAGGTGCCCGACCTGCTCGACGGTGACCGCACCTTCCCCCTCGGCTCCCTGGCCGCCGGCGGCCAGACCACGATGCGGTACCTGCTGCGACCGAGCCGCCGGGGCCGCTACCCCCTCGGGCCGGCCAGCCTCACCACACCCGATCCCCTCGGGATGGTCGACCTCCGCCGGGTGCTGCCCGGCTCGGCCACGCTGCTGGTCACGCCCCGCACCGAACCGCTCCCGGTGACCGCGCTGACCGGTCGCTGGGCAGGCGCCGGCGAGGACCGGACTCGTGACCTGATCGGCGCGGGCAGCCCGGACGTGACCATCCGGGAGTACCGCCTCGGTGACGACCTGCGCCGCATCCACTGGCCGAGCAGTGCCCGGGTCGACGGGCTCATGGTCCGGCGCGAGGAGCAGCAGTGGCAGTCCCGGTGCACCCTCCTGGTGGACAACCGCCGGATCGCCCACCGGGGATACGGAGCGGGTTCCTCGATGGAGACCGCCGTACGCGCCACCGCCTCGATCCTGCGCCACCTGCTCACCCAGGACTTCGAGGTCCGGCTGGTCAGCGCGACCCGCGGCGGCACCGGCGCGGCCACCGCCGCGACCGGCGCCCGCGACGAGCTCGAGCGTCTGGCGCTGATGGGACTGAGCCGCTCTGAGCAGCTGCACAACGAATGGGTCGACGAGACCCAGCACGGAGGGATGCTCATCGCCGTGCTCGGCCACCTGAACCGTGCGGACACCGAGGTGCTCGCCGGCCTCGCCGCCGCCGGCGCCGCGGCGCACGCCGTGGTGCTCGACGTCAGCCAGTGGGAATCACGTCCCGACCGCAGCAGCGGCGCCGCGGTCACCGGAGCACTCGGCGCCCGCGGCTGGAAGGCGGCCACGCTCGGCCGGAACCAGTCCCTGGTCCCCGCGTGGCTGGAGCTGGGTCGATGAGCACCGAGCACACGGCTCCCGGCGCTGGGGTACCCTCGCCCGCTCCCCGGCTCGCGACCTCGCTGCTCGGACTGTTCACCGGCTGGCTCGGGGCCTGGTCCTGGTCGGGGATGGTCGAGCGGCCCGGCCGCTACCTCCTGCTCGCCCTCGTGCTCGGGCTGCTCGTCGCGGGGGCGGGAGCGGCCCTGCGTCGGGTCCCGCACCTTCGTCCTGCGGGAGTGGCGACCGGCCAGCTGCTCGTCGCGCTGCTCGGGCTGCACGCCGCGGTCACGGGCGCCGGCATCGCCGGTCTGGTCCCGACACCGGCGTCGGTCACGACGACGGTCGACGTCCTGGCCGGCGGAGCCGCGGCACTGGACCAGTACGCCGCTCCGGTCGCCCGCGACCCGGCCGGCACGAACGCCGTGCTCCTGGCCTGTGCCGTGGCGCTGCTGCTCAGCATCGAGCTGCTGCTCACCTGGTGGCGGCGCCCCGCCCTGGTGGCGGTGCCGCTCCTGGTGGCCCTCAGCGTCCCGGTGAGCGTGCTGCAGGAGGGGCTTGCCATCCCGGTGTTCGTCGGCACGGCACTGCTGTTCATCCGGCTGCTCGGGATCCCCCAGGGACGGGTCCGCCCGGAGGTGCGCACCGGAGCGGGGACCCTGTGGCAGGTGGGCCTGGCGGCGGTGGTCGTCGCGCTGGTGGTCGCCCCCGCGGTGCCGGTGACGAACCTGCTGGACCAGCGGCCCGGCGACCAGACGGGGTCCGGGCGAGGTGGCGACTTCACGGTCACCTCGGTCAACCCCTTCGTCCGGCTCCACCGCGACCTGGTCGAGCAGACGCACACGCCGTTGCTGCTGGCCAAGACGCGCGCCCGGAGCACGTCGTACCTGCGCCTGACCGTGCTGGACGAGTTCACTCCCAGCGGCTGGGGAGCCTCCGACCGCGACCTCCCGGCGGGCAACGACGCCGACGGCTACTTCCCGCCGCCCCCGGGTCTGGGACCCGCGGTGACCGGGCGCAACCGCCGCTGGAACCTCGAGCTGGCGCCGGAGTTCCTGACCACCTGGCTGCCGTTGCCCTACGCGGTGCGCTCGATCCAGGTGAACGGCGACTGGCGCTACGACAGCCGGACCCTGGACGTGACCATGGCCGCCCCCGTCGCGACGAGCGGGCTGCGCTACTCGGTCGTCGCGTTCGAGCCCGACATCGACGCCCGGGCACTCCAGGGCAGCGCGAGCGCTCCGGCCAAGGTGCAGGTGCCCTACACCCAGGTGCCCAAGAGCCTGCCGGCCGTGGTGCTGCGGCAGGCGCGCAGCGCGACCAAGGGCGCGCAGACCGACTTCGAGCGCGCCGTCGCGCTGCAGGAGTGGTTCCGGCACCGCGGTGGCTTCCGATACTCCCTGAAGGAGCGCGCCGGATCGGGCATGGACCTGCTGGCACACTTCGTCACCGACGACCGGGTCGGCTACTGCGAGCAGTACGCAGCGGCGATGGCTGCGATGGGCCGGGCCCTGGGCATCCCCTCCCGCGTCGTGGTGGGTTTCCTCGACGGAACCGCCCAGCCTGACGGCCGCATCCTCTACACCAGCGATGACCGGCACGCCTGGCCCGAGATGTACTTCAGCGGGATCGGTTGGGTGCGCTTCGAGCCCACACCCAGCGAACGTGCCGGCGCCACGCCGCCGTGGACGCGCCAGGACCTCTCTTCCCGGGCCAGCTCCCGCCCTTCGCCGCGCGCGCAACCCTCGCCCCGCCGAACGCCGGTCCCCGACACCGCCACCGCGGACCCCAACAGCGGCGTCAGGCTGCCCTGGGCACCGGTCACCGGCATCGTCGTGGTGGGCTCACTCGCCGCGCTGCCCGCCGTCGTCCGCCGCGGCCAGCGGCGGCGACGCCTCGGTGCCGCGGACCCCGACCGCCTGGTCGAGGGCGCCTGGGCCGAGTTGCGGGCCACGGCAGTCGACCTCGGCGTGGAGTGGCCCGAGGGGCGGTCTCCGCGCGAGCAGGCGCAGCTGCTCGCCGAGCACGTCCCGGCCGCGCGACGTCGGATGCAGGCGCCGGTCGAGGAGCTGCTGGTGGGCGTGGAACGCAGCCGCTACGGACCGCCAGGAGCAGCAGCGGTGCTCAGCGCCCGAGAGCGAAAGGACACGGTCCGGACCGTCGCCGAGCTGCGTGCGACCCTCCTCGACGGCACCCGCAAGCAGCGCGGCTGGTGGAGGCGTCTGTGGCCGGTCTCGGTATGGCCGGCGGGGAGGCGCCGGGGTCGCTAGCGACCTCGAGGCGGATGCTCTTCTCCTCCAGCTCCGGGTCCGAGAAGCCTCCGGGGGCTAGAAACCCTGGCGGCGACGGCGCTCCCAACGCTCTTCCATGCGCTGCATGAAGGTGCCCTGGCGTCGCGGACGCGGACGCGGACGCGGACGCGGGCGCGGACGGGAGCGGGATCGCCGGAACCGGGAGGTCTTGCCGCCGTCGATCACGTCGAAGGACTGCGGGTGGTCGCCGAAGTCGAAGGCCTGCTCCGCCGGCTTGCCGGCCTGCGCAGGGGTGGCCGGCGCGTGCCGACCACGCCAGGCGGCGAGGCCGAGCGTGGCGGAGGCGAGCATCACCAGGAAACCGAGGACGCCGAGCCAGACGAGCTGGGCGACGGCTCCCCCCATGAGCATGGCGACGCCGAGGACGAACACGACCGCGGCCGCCACGGTGCGGGCGCGCGCGGCACGCTCGAGGCGACTGCCCCGGAGGGTGGAGACGAACTTCGGGTCCTCCTGGGCAAGCGCCTTCTCCATCTGCTCCAACAACCGGAGCTCTTCCTCGGAGAGCGGCACGGCATCCTCCCGCAAACACTGGCTTTGCAAAGTCTAGGCAGCCCCTCGCAATGTGGGTACCCGCGTCCACAGAAAATGGTGCCCGGTTTCGGTCCGGTCCGAACCTCGGGTGTGCTCAGAGCGGTTCGGACGGTCACGGCCGCTCGCCGAGGAGGAGGGTCGCGCGACGCACCGCACCTCCTCCGAAGCGCAGCGCAGCGGCGTCCGCCGCTCGGTCGGCCTCCTCCCAGCCCCGCTCTCGGGCACCGAGCTCGAGCTGGCGCTGGACCCGCTCGCGAGGCAGCAGTCCCTCGACCCGGACCCCGACCAGCCGGATGCGGGCCCGCTGAAGGCCCAGGCCGTCGAACAAGGCGGTGGCTGCGGCGTGCACCTCTCCGGTCAGGTCGGTGGCATCGGGCAGGGTGCGGGAGCGGGTGAGGGTGGTGAAGTCGGCGAACCGGACCCGGATCGTCACCGTGCGCCCGGCGACGCCCGTGGCGCGCATCCGCCGGGTCACCTTCGCTGCCAGCCGGAGCAGCTCACGGACCACGACAGCCCGGTCGTCGGTGTCGCGGGCGAAGGTCTCGTCCGCGCCCATGCTCTTCTCACTGCTGCCCGCGCCGGCGCCGCCCGAACCGCGGGGATCGCTCCCACCACCGGCCCCTGGCCGCCGCCCACCAGTCCGGCCGGCGCCGAAGACGGCCCAACCCCCCGGGGCGCGCGCGTCGAGGCTGCGTCGGTCGGTCCCCCAGGCCAGCTGGTGGAGGTGGGCGCCGGCCGCGGCCCCGACCGCCCGCTGCAGCGTGGTCAGCGGGGTGTGGGCGACGTCCCCGACGGTCAGCAGACCGAAACGACGCAGCACCTCCCGGGTCTTCTCTCCCACCCCCCACAGCTCCCCGACGTCCAGGGGGTGCAGGAACCGGGTCACGTCGGTGGGCGGCACCACCAGGACGCCGTCGGGCTTGGCCCGACGGCTGGCGACCTTGGCCACCGACACCGAGCCGGCCACGCCGACCGAGCAGGTGATGCGCTGCTCGTCGGCGACCCGGACCCGGATGTGCTCGGCGATCTGCCGGGGACTGCCGAGCCGGCGGGTGGCGCCGGAGACGTCGAGGAACGCCTCGTCCAGCGAGACCTTCTCCACCCTCGGGGTGACCTCTGAGAAGACCTCCATCACCGAGGCGGAGACCGCTTCGAAGTCGGTGTAGTCCGGGGCGAGCACCACCGCGTCCGGACAAAGGCGCCGCGCCCGGGTCATCGGGATCGCCGAGTGCACGCCATGGCGCCGCGCCACGTAGTTGGCCGCCAGCACGACCCCGCGATGGCCGCCGCCCACGATCACCGGCACCCCGGCCAGCTCGGGACGGTCGCGGGTGGCCACCGAGGCGTAGAAGGCGTCCATGTCGACGTGCAGGATCGGGCACTGCCAGGACGGGTCGGTCACCACGACGACCATCTCCCCCGGCCTCCCCGACGGCGCCTCCAGGGACGCGCCCCCCGGTGGCTGGGACAGCTGCATTCAGCCAGTGGCGAGCACGTGCACCTGTGCGGCGATCGGGAGGTATTCCGGACGCTCGGCCACGGCCCGCTCGAGCTCGAGCAGCGCCACCGCGGCGCCCGGCTCGCGGTCCAGCAGCGAGGAAGGGACCAGGTCGGTGAAGACCCGGACCCCGTGCACCGCGGTCGGGGTGAACCCGGCTTCCTCGAGCAGGCCGGTGACCTCCTCGACGGTGAACCGACGCTCCACCCGGTCCGAACCTCGATCCGGGCCCCTGTCCGGGCCCCGGTCGCCCTCCTCGGGGAGGTGCTCGCCCTGCAGCAGGGCACGGGCCTGGACGAGGTGGCCCGCCATCGCCCGGGTGAGGACGGCGGCGTGCCACTGGTGGACGAGCAGGGAGAGCACTCCGCCGGGACGCAGCACTCGCGCAATGGTGGCCAGGGCCGCGGCCGGATCGTCCACGAGGCCGAGCACGCCGTGGCAGAGCACCACGTCGACCTCACCGGACGGGACCAGCTCGGCCAGTCCGGCCAGATCACCCTGGACACCGGTGACCCGCTCGGCCACCCCGTCCTCGGCCGCGCGCCGGGCCAGGATCGCCAGCGCGTCCGGGCTCGGGTCGACGACGACCACCCGGTGACCGAGCGAGGCGACCCGGACCGCGAACCCGCCGGTGCCGCCGCCGATGTCGAGGACCTGCTGCTCCGGCGCACCGGTGCCGAGCACTCCGCGCAACGCGTCCCACACCACGGCGGTGCGGGCGGCAGTGCGACGCTCCAGGGGCCGGTCCATGAGCGCCACCCTAGGGGGTGTGCGCACAGCGTCCACGACCAGCGCGGTCCGCTCATCCCGCGCTCCCGGGGCTTCGGTGCCACAGCCGTCGGGCGACCTCCCCGGTCACCGCACCCGTGGCGTCGCCTGCGGGCCGGATGTCGGCGTACGGCGACATCTGGAAGCCGCTGCTGTGCACCAGCACCCGGGACGACGCCGGTGCACCGTCTCGCGCCGAGGTCTCCTCGAGCACCGCGTGCACCGCTGCCGTCCCGCCCTCGCGCCAACGGTCGTGGAGCATCCCGAGGTCCCACGCACCGGTGGCCCGCAGGGAGACCCCGCGCCGACCGGTGCGCCGCAGCACACCGCGGACGACCAGCAGCCAGGACCCGAACACCGTCGCGGCGTAGGGACCCTGCACGTCCTCGAAGAAGGTCGCGTCCACCGGCCCGGTGGCGTCGTCGAGGGTCAGGAACACCACGCGACGCCCGGAGCGGATCGGCGGGGTCTGGGTGGCCACCTTGACCCCGGCCACGAGCAGCTCGCTGCGGCTGCGCGCGGAGAGCAGGTCGACAGCCCGCGTCACGCCCAGCCGGTCGAGGAACTCGGCGTGGAAGTCCAGGACGTGCCGGGAGGCGTCGAGACCGAGGATGTCGAGCTCGGCGCGCACCCGGTCGGCGTCGCTCATCTCCGGCAGGCCCGCACCGGTCCGGCCCCGGCTCACCCACGGCGCTCGGGGCGCGGAACTGTCGGTGTCGGCCCTCTCGGTGTCGGCCCTCTCGGTGTCGGCCCTCTCTGTGTCGGCCCTCTCTGTGTCGACACTGGCCGAGTCCTCCTCGAGGTCGAGGGCGAGCTGGAAGGAGCGGGACGTGGTCTCGGCCGCCGGCCGCGGCAGGCCGCGCGCCCGGCCCCGGTGCGCCCGGTCGGAGGCCCTGCGGAGCCGGTCGAGGTCGACGACCTCGAGCAGCAGGTCGCGCCGGGTCACCCGGTCCCGGCGCCTGGTGCTCTGGTCGCCGATGCGGTAGAGGCTGTCGAAGGCGCCGGCCTGCACCAGCCGCTCCACCACCGGACGGGAGACCTGGGCCCGCTGCCAGAAATCGGTGAGCGAGGCGAAGGGGGCAGCGGCGCGGACGCCGACGACCCGGGCGACCTCGGCGTCGCTGATGCCGCGCACCTCGGAGAAGGGGATCCGGATGCCGTAGGCCTCGGCCCCTCCTCCGAGGCCTCCCGACAACCACTCGACGGTGTAGTCGGCAGCACTGGCGTTGACCTCCAGGCCCAGCACCGCGATGCCGAAGTGGCGGGCGTCGTCGAGCAGCAGCCGCTTGGGATACATCCCCGGGTCATGGGTGAGCACACCGGCCAGGAAGTGGGCCGGGTAGTGCGCCTTGAGCCAGGCCGACTGGTAGGTGGGCAGGGCGAAGGCGGCCGCATGGGCCTTGCAGAAGCCGAAGGAGGCGAAGGACGCCACCACCTGCCACACCCGCTCCACCAGCGACAGGTCGTAGCCACGGCCCAGTGCCCGGGGGAAGAACCAGGTCTTCACCTCGACCATGCCCTCGGTGTCCCCCAGCGCCCGGCGGGCCTCGTCGGCCTCGGCGAACGTGCAGCCGGTGAACTGGGCGATCATCTCGATGACCTGCTCGTGGAAGACCACCACGCCGCGGGTGCTGCCGAGGATCGGCCGCAGGTCGTCGTGGAGGTAGCGGGGCATCGCCCAGCCCTGCTTGGCCTCGAGGTAGGGGGTGATCATGTCGCTCTTGACCGGGCCGGGCCGGAACAGCGAGATGTCGGTGATGATGTCGGCGAAGTCCTCGATCCCGGACTTGCCGACGAGCTCACGCTGCCCCGGTGACTCGATCTGGAAGACACCGAGCGTGCGGGCGCTGGAGATCAACCGGTAGGTGTCCGGGTCGTCGAAGGGCACCTCGGCCTCGTCGTCGAGGTCTACCTGCCGGCCGGTGGTGCGCTCGATCTCGGTGACCGCGTGCGCCATCGCCGACTGCATCCGGATGCCGAGCACGTCGAGCTTGAGCAGGCCGAGGTCCTCCACGTCGTCCTTGTCGAACTGACTCATCGGATAGCCCAGGGCGCTCTGCTCCACCGGGGTGCGCTCCAGCAGGGTCCGGTCGGAGAGCAGCACCCCGCACGGGTGCATCGCGATGTGCCGGGGCAGACCGTCCAGGGACTCCACGAGCCGGAAGAACTGGTCGAAGGTGCCCCACTCCCCGGCCAGGGCGTCGCGGGCCATCGCGGTGGAGCGCAGCTCGGGCAGGTCGCGCACCGCCATCCGGGCGTCGCGGGCGCGGATGTGCGGGAACGCCTTGGCCAACGCGTCGATCTCCCCCGGCGGCATCCCCAGGGCGGCCCCGACGTCACGGATCGCGTGCCGGACCCGGTAGGTGTCCATCATCGAGACCGTCGCACAGCGCTCGGCGCCGTAGCGGGCGAGGATCGCGTCGTAGACCTCGAGCCGGCGGGCGGACTCCACGTCGATGTCGATGTCGGGCAGCGACTGGCGCAGCGGGGAGAGGAAGCGCTCCATCAGCAGGCCGTGCCGGATCGGGTCGATGCCGGAGATGCCGAGCAGGTAGTTGACCAGGCTGCCGGCCCCCGACCCCCGGGCGGCCGTGCGGATGCCGAGGTCGCGGATCATCGTGCTGACCTCCTCCACGGCGAGGAAGTAGGAGGCGTAGCCGAGCTGGGCGATCGTGGCCAGCTCGTCGTCGAGCCGCTTCCAGATCCGCTGGCGTGGAGCGCTGCCGTAGCGCCACCCGATCGCGGCCTCGCAGCGCAACCGCAGCTCGGCGTCGGCCGGGGTGGCGCCCCAGGGGCCGGGACGGGGGGGCCGGAACTCTCCGGGGCTCCCAACCACCCCTCCGCTCGTACCTCGCTCCGGGGGGCCAGTCCCATCCACGCTCGCCCCGGAGGCCCCGGGCCCCCCGTCCCGGCCGGTGGGGGCGCCACTCCGACTGATCTCACCCCGGCCGATCTCGAACTCCGGGAAGTGCACCTCGCCGATGCCCAGGTCGGCGCACGGGTCGAGGACGCACTGGTCGGCGATCGCGCGGGTCTGGGCCAGGAGCTCGGTGGCGCTGCGGTCGCCCAGGCCGGCGTAGCGGCAGATCTCCTCGGCGACCTCGTGCATCTGCTTGCCGGACTTCAAGAAGCCCTCGGCGTTGCGGCGGTCGAGGTGGCGCAGGTCGAGTGGGACCAGCCGGCGGGTGGCATCGAGCACGTCGACGGTCGGGGCGTCGAGCCGGTCGGCGTAGCGGACCGCATTGGCCAGGACCACCGGCACCCGGGTGCCCACCCCGGAGGATCCCCGTGAGGACCCCCGTGAGGACAGGGCCAAGCCGGCCATCCGGGCAGCATGCGGGGCCGAACCGGGTCCCGAGCCCGGGAGCCGGTGGGAGACGACCTCGACGGCCAGTCCGCCCGGGCCGACCAGGGCCCACCAGCGGCGCAGCACCTCGGCACCCAGGTCGTCGCGCCGGGCGGTGGCGGCCGCTCCCAGCTCCGAGCCGGGACCGAGCAGCACGCGCACGTCTCGTCCCGCGACGTGCTCGGCCACCAGCGCAGCGGTGCCCACCGGGCGACCGCGCTCACCGGTGCGCTCCAGGCCGGCCCGGTGGGCGGCCGAGACCAGGCGGCACACTGCGGCCCAGCCCTCCTTCCCTCCGGCGAGGAAGACCACCCGGGGCAGGCGCTCGTCGCGGTAGCTGCCACCACGCACCGGCGTGCGCGACTTCGGGGTCGTCCCCCGCCGGTCACCGGCCAGCAGCGGCTCCACCGGCAGGTCGACGCCGAGGATCGGCCGGATGCCGGCAGTCATCGCAGCCTTGACGAACCGCACCGCGCCGTAGGTGCCGTCGCGGTCGGTGAGGGCGAGGGCATCCATCTCCTGCTCCACCGCCCGCTCGACGAGCAGGTGCGGATGCGACCCCCCGTAGCGCAGCGAATACCCAGAGGCCACGTGCAGGTGCACAAACGGATCGGTCATGGATTCCTCAAGCAGATCGAGCGGCCGGACCGGGGACCGGTTCCTGGTCGAGGGACTCCTCGATCAGCGTGCGAAACCGGTGCGCGTCGCGGATCAGGTCGTCGGCCTCGCGCTCGGTGACGGCGCGTCGGGAGCCTGCCTCGGCCGCCGCACGCTTGGTCGCACCCGCGGCGAAGAACGTCGCCCACTCCGAGAGCTCGGGAGCGACCTCGGCCAGCAGCACCCAGGCGTTCTTCTGCACCCGTCGCCGGGACGTGACCGGACGAGCCCGGGCCGCGAGGAGCGCCGCGGTGGCCCGGAGGGCAGCGACGTGGGCCAGCGCGTAGCGCTCCGGGATGCTGGTGGTGTTCTCGGCCTCGGCGAGCGCCTCCGCGGCGCGGTCGAGGTAGGCGTGTGTGGCAGCGGGCAGGAAGCCCGGTCCGGAGGCCGCTGCAGAAGTAGTGGTCGCGGTCATCGCGGAGCCTCCTTCAGTCCACCGCGCCGGCGAGCCGCCAGCTGCCGTCGGCCCAGCTGAAGACCAGGTCGAAGACCCCGAGGCTGTACTGCCGCCCCGGCGCCGCCGTCACCCGCCAGACCTCCCGCTCCCGGAGCAGGTCCGGCGCAGCCGTGCCGTCCGGGCGACCGGCCCACCAGGCACCGGTCTCGACCCAGTGCGCGACCACCTCGCGCACCTGCCAGAGCCGGTCGCGCCACAGGAACTGCTCGGGGTCCTGGTCCGCTCCCTTGCGGACTTCTACAGGGTCGTCGTATCGCCGCACCGCTCTCTCCTTCTCCCCGCTTCGAGAACCCGCCGACCGGCTCGGCGACCAGCCACCGACCGGCCTCCTGTCGGCGCTCCGGCGGAGGATGGGGGTCGAGGTCATCCCCCACCGGAGCGACGGGTGATCGAACACATGTTCGAACACCGCCAAGGTACACCTCTCCACCGACGACCCGTCAAGAGCAGGAAGGCCGGGGCGGGCACACCCGGTACGGTGCGCGCATGCAAGAGCTGCCCGAGCACCCGGCGATCGCACGCTTCCGCGCCGAGCTCGAGCGGGTGGAGGGCCGTCCGGTCGCCCCCGACCGGATCGTGGTGCTCCCCGACTCGGTGCACACCGCACAGCTGGCCGCGGACGCCCTGGGGTGCGAGGTCGGCGCGATCGCCAACAGCCTGCTGTTCGCCGCGGAGCGCGAGGACGGGGACCGCGAGCCCGTGCTCGTGCTGACCAGCGGAACGCACCGCGTGGACACCGGCAAGGTGGCTGCCACCATGGGCCTGCGGCGCCTGCGGCGCGCCGACCCGGACTTCGTGCGTGCGCACACCGGTCAGGTGATCGGCGGCGTCTCCCCGATCGCCCACACCCACCCGGTCCCGACCTACCTCGACCCCACCCTGGCGCAGCACGACGTGGTGTGGGCAGCCGCGGGCCACCCGGCGGCGGTGTTCTGCTCGACCTACGAGGAGCTCCGGGCGATGACCGGCGCCCAGGAGATCGAGGTGAACTGATCATGGCGCGGGTGGCGGTGGTCGGGGGCGGGTACGGCGGGATGGCGACCGCCGCACGCCTGGCCAAGACGGGCCACGACGTCACGCTCCTCGAGGCCCGCGACCACCTCGGTGGCGCGGTGGGGTTCGTGGAGGAGGAGGGCTTCCGCTGGGACGCCGGCCCGGCGCACACCCTGCTCCCGGCCGTTCTTCGCGACCTCTTCCGCAAGTCCGGCCGGCCACTGGAGCGGGAGCTGCCCCTCGAGCCGCTCGAGCCGTCCCGGCAGCACCGTTTCGCCGACGGCACGATGGTCGACCTGCCCGGCGGCACCCGGGCGGGCCAGATCGAGGCGCTCGACCGCGCGCTGGGGGCCCGCAGCGGGGAGGCCTGGGCGGCGTACGTCGACGCCTTCGCCGACGACTGGGAGGCGCTGCGCAAGGACTACCTGGAGCGGCCCTTCTCCCCCGAGCACGCGAGCCGGCACGCACGCGCGCTGCTCGGGACCCGCCTGACCCTGCACAAGGCGGTGCAGCGGAGCTTCGGCAAGGACGAGCGGCTGCGCGCCCTCGCCCTGCTCGACGCCCGGCTCGAGGGCCACGACCCCCGCAACGTGCCGGCGTGGGTCGGGATGTGGTCCTACGTCGAGCAGAACTTCGGCTCCTGGACGGTCCGCGGCGGCATGGGGCTGCTGGCCGAGGCGCTCGAGCAGCGGCTGCAGACCCGCGGGGTCACGGTGCTCCGGTCGACGCCGGTGGAGGACCTCGCGCTCTCCGGCGCGCGGCTCGTGGGGGTGCGCACTCCCGACGGTGTGGTCGAGGCGGACCTGGTCGTCTGCGCCGTGGACCCGCGCCGGTTGCCGGCACTCGCGGCTCATGTCCAGCGCACGATGCCGGCGATCCCGCCGGTGGTCTGCCACATCGGCGTGGTCGGCGAGGTGCCCGACCTCCCCGCGGAGGTGGTGCTGCACGGGGATCCGACCCTGGTCCTGCGCACCCGCGGGGAGGCCCCCGCAGGCGCGCACGCCTGGACGGTGCTGGGCCGCGGCAAGCTCGCCGAGGACATCGTCACCGCGTTGCACCGCGGCGGGATCCGGGTCCGTGACCAGGTCGAGGTGCGGGTGGACCGATCCCCGCTGCAGCAGGTGCAGGAGTGGGGCGGGTCGCCGTACGGCGTGCTGTGGCAGGGTCGCACGACCGTGACCCAGCGCCTGGGACCGCGCACGCCGGTCCCCGGGGTGTACGCCGCCGGCGCCCACGCGACTCCGGGAGCCGGCCTGGCCTCGGTCGGGCTCTCCGCGGCGCTGGTGGCCCAGGAGATCGGTCCGGCATGAGCCGGAAGGCTCCTCAGACCGGCAAGGACAGCGCGGCGAAGATCTCCCTGGTCGCCTTGGAGCGGTTCAGCGTGTAGAAGTGCAGCCCGGGAGCGCCGCCGTCGAGCAGCTCCTCGCAGAGCTCGGTGGCCATCCGGATGCCTTCGGCGCGGACCTGGGCCGGGTCGCTGTGGGCCTGGATCCGGGCGATCACGTCGGCCGGCACCGAGGTGCCGATCAGCTCGCCCTGGCGCCTGATCGCGCCGAGGTTCAGGATCGGCATGATCCCCGGCAGGATCGGGATGTCGACGCCGCGGGCGCGCACCCGCTCGACCAGGGCGAAGTAGTCGCAGGCGCGGAAGAACATCTGGGTCACCGCGAACTGCGCGCCCGCCGCGGCCTTGGCCGCGAGCACGTCGGCGTCGGCGTCCAGCGACGCGGCTGTCGGGTGCCCCTCGGGGAACGCCGCGACGCCGATGTCGAACGCGCCGCGGGCGTGCACCAGCTCGACGAGCTCGCGGGCATAGGTGAGTCCGCCGTCCGTCGGGGTCCACTCGGCTCGCGGGCCGTCGGCCGGGTCACCGCGCAGCAGCATCACGTTGGCGATGCCGGCCTCGGCGTACGCGTCCAGAACCTGCTCGATCTCCTCGACCGTGTGCCCCACGCAGGTGAGGTGGGCCATCGGCACCATCGAGGTCTGCTGCGCGATCCGCCCCGTGATGGCCACCGTGCGGTCGCGGGTGGCGCCACCGGCGCCGTAGGTCACCGACACGAAGGTGGGGTGCAGCGGCTCGAGCTCGCTGATCGAGCGCCACAGCACCTCCTCCCCGGCCTCGTCCTTGGGCGGGAAGAACTCGAACGAGAACGACCGGCCGCCCCGGCGCAGCAGGTCGCTGATCCGCACGGTGCCGGCGCCGCGGGCGCCGCCGGGGTCCTCGATCATGCGGCCGAGGATACGGGTCTAGGCTCGGTGGGTGACCGCGTCTCACGCCGGGCAGCCGCTTGCCGAGGAGTCCTCCTGGGACTTCGCCGCCTTCCGCGCCTCCGTCGAGACGACGCTGCAGCGCTTCCTCGACACCCAGGAGGAGCGGCTGGCTCCGCTCGGCGAGGAGGCCCGGCTGCTGGTGCAGCACGCGCGCACCAGTGTCTCCGGGGGAAAGCGCCTGCGGGCCGCCTTCTGCTGGTGGGGCCATGCGGCCTGCGAGGAGCCGGCCGACCACACAGCCCTGCTGCGGGCCTGTGCGGCACTGGAGCTGCTGCACGCGAGTGCCCTGGTGCACGACGACTACATGGACGCCTCCGACGTACGCCGTGGCCGGCCGGCCACGCACCGGGCCTTCGAGCAGCTGCACCGGGAGCAGGGCTGGTCCGCGGCTCCGGAGCAGTACGGCGCGGCCGCCGCGATCCTGCTCGGCGACCTGCTGCTGAGCTGGTCCGACGAGCTGCTGCGCACCTGCGGGCTGCCGACCGAGCGGGTCCTGGCGGCGTTGCGCTACTTCGACCTGACCCGCACCGAGGTCGTGGCCGGACAGTTCCTCGACGTCTCCGCCCAGGCCCGCCGCAGCGCCGACGTCGACACCGCGATGACGGTCCTGCGCTACAAGTCGGCGAAGTACTCGGTGGAGCGGCCTCTGCACATCGGCGCCGCGCTGGCGGGAGCCGGTCCGGCGGCGATCACCGCCCTGAGCCGGTTTGGCCTCCCCCTGGGCGAGGCGTTCCAGCTGCGTGACGACGTGCTCGGCGTCTTCGGCGACCCGGCGGTCACCGGCAAGCCGGCGGGCGACGACCTCGAGGAGGGCAAACGCACCGTCCTGGTCGCCCTGGCCCTCGACGCACTGCCCGACGGGGACTCCGCGACACTGGACCGCTCGCTGGGCACCTCGCTCGCCGGGCCCGAAGTGGAGGAGCTGCGCGGGCTGATCGAGGCCTCCGGGGCGCGCCAGCAGCTCGAGGACGTGATCGGCCAGCTCACCGACCGCGCGGTGGCAGCGCTGGACTCCGCCGCCATCGGTGATCGCGCCCGGCGGGCGCTGCAGGACCTCGCCGCAGCCGCGACCCAGCGCAGCGGGTAGTGGAGCTCAGGCGTCCAGCGACGGGACGTCGATCGCCGGGCCCTCACCCCGCAGCAGGACCGTGAAGGCAGGACGCTGCGTCTCCTGCGTCCGCTCCCGGAGCACGTCGAGGGCCACGTCGAAGGCCTGTCGGTCCTCCCGCGCCAGGGCGCCCCACCCGTCCCAGAGCAGCACGGTGCCGGCGCCCTGCGGCCCGGTCACGTCGGTGAGGCAGTCGGCCAGGGCGTCGAAGTTGCGCCCGAACCAGTCGGGGAGCTCCAAGGACTCGGCCACGGCCTCGAGGAAGCCGGCCTTGTCCTGATGGGTCCAGCCGTCGACGTGGGCGAACCGCCAGCCGGCGTGCTCGACCGCGTGCTCGACGTCCTCGACGGGGAATGCGGCGTGCCACTCGTGCACCCCCGGCCCGTGCCGGCCCGCGAGCACCGCTGCCAGCCCGCTCATCGCCCGCCTCCGGTCTTGTCGGCCGGGATGCCGATGATCCGCTCGAACGAGCGGTAGTGGTCTGCGGTGTAGTACATCTCGGTGCCCTTCCCTGAGACGATCCGGCGGGCCCCGCGGTCGCTGGCCCCCGGGGTCGGAACGGTGTACTCGTGGTAGTAGCCGGAGGGACGGTTCGGCAGCAACCCCTCCCGGTTGCCGAACACCTCACCGTCCTGCGGGTAGACGAACGGTCCACCGGCCAGGACCCGGTCGACGGTCGCGCGCGCCTCCTCGGGCAGGGCGGCGTACTGGACTCCGCTCTGCGCGCGCGGACCGGTGCGCGCGTGGGTGGGCCGGTCGGACTTCCGCGCCTGGTCCTGGTGGTCCTGCAGGAGCAGCACCCCGCCGCCGATGGCGAGGGCGAGCACCACCACGACCGTCGCCACGGAGGATGAGACCCGGCGGGCCACGGTCAGAGCGCCATCGACTGGGCGCGGCGCTTGACCTCGCGGCCACGGTTCTCCCGCAGCGCGTCGATCGGCCGCCCGGGGAGGGAGTCGTCGCTGGTGAACAGCCAGCGCAGCATCTCGCGGTCGTCGTACCCGCCGTCGCAGAGCACGGTGAGCAGCCCGGGCACGCCCTTGACCACCTCACCGTGCTGCAGCAGGGCGGCCGGGATCCGGGGCCCGGCGCCGGGCTCGGGCACCGCTGCCGCGAGCTGGTGGTCCTTGACCATCTGGCGGACCTTGCTCTCGCTGACGCCGAGCTCGCCGGCAGCCTGCCGCCAGTCCAACCAGTCCGCGACGAGGGTCCCCAGGTCGTCTTCCTCGGGCACTGCCTCCGCCCGCACCGAGTTCGCGCTCACGGTGCCCATGGTGCCAGCACACCTGGTCCGCGACGCCTGCCTCCCCGATCTGGGTCCCGAGCGCATCTAGACTGGCTGGCCAGCCGGGACTTCCCCGACCGGCCAGGAGGACAAGGTGGACCGCTCTGCCGACGCGCTCATCGGGCGTGTCCTCGACGGCCGCTACCGCATCGGACCGAAGATCGCGCGCGGTGGCATGGCCACCGTCTACGAGGCCACCGACCTCCGCCTGGACCGGACGGTGGCGGTCAAGGTCATGCACGAGGGGCTGGCCGACGACGAGGAGTTCGTCCGCCGTTTTCAGCGCGAGGCACGTTCGGCCGCGCGGCTCTCCCACCACAACGTGGTGAGCGTCTTCGACACCGGGGACGACGACGGGACGCTGTTCCTGGTCATGGAGTACGTCCCCGGCCTCACCATGCGCGACCTGATCCGCAAGGAGGCGCCGATGGCGCCGGCGCGGGCGCTGGCCGTCCTCGAGCCGGTGCTCTCGGCGCTCGCCGCTGCCCACCAGGCCCGCATCGTGCACCGCGATGTCAAGCCCGAGAACGTGCTGCTCGCCGACGACGGTCGGGTGAAGGTCGCCGACTTCGGCCTGTCCCGGGCGATCAACGCCGACACCCAGCACACCGCCACCGGCGGAGTCCTCATCGGCACGGTGTCCTACCTCTCCCCCGAGCTCGTGGTCAACGGCAGGGCCGACGCGCGCGCCGACGTCTACGCGGTCGGGATCCTGCTCTACGAGATGCTCACCGGGCACAAGCCGCACCAGGCCGACAACCCGATCCAGGTGGCCTACAAGCACGTCCACGAGGACATCCCGGCACCCTCTGAGTCCGTGCGGGGCGTCCCGGGGTACGTCGACGCCCTGGTCGCCCGCGCCACCGCCCGCGACCCGGACCTGCGCCCCGCGGACGCCGGCGTGCTGCTGCACCAGGTACGCCGGGTGCGCAACGCCCTCGACCACGGCGTCGCCGCCGATCCCGAGCTGAGCGCCGACCTCGCCCCCACCGTCCCGGTCACCGGGGAACGGGTGCCCACCGGCGAGCTCCCCGAGCAGATCGTCGAGCCCGACGACGTGCCGGCCTTCCTGGCCGAGGACCACCACGAGGCCGTTCGGCCGCCCCCCGTCCCGCCACCTGCTCCGCACCGCGAGCGCCGCTCCCGGCGTGGTCCGGTCGCACTCGCCGTGGTGGTGCTGCTGGCCGTCGCGGCAGCGGCCCTGGGCTACTACTTCGGGATCGGCCGCTACACCACGACGCCCGGCGTGATCAACCTCTCCGAGGCCGCGGCGCGGGTGAAGCTCGACCGCGCGGGCCTCGGGCTCGACGTCACCGGCCGCACCTACTCCGAGACGGTCGCCAAGGGAGCCGTCGTACGCACCGACCCCGCTCCCGGCCAGCGGATCGAGCAGGACGGCACCGTCCGGGCCGTCCTCTCCCGCGGCCCGGAGCGGCACGCGGTGCCCGACGTGCGCGGCAAGACGCTGGACGTCGCCCAGCAGGAGCTCGCGCGGTCCCGCCTCGCCTTCGGTGACGCGGTCAACAAGTTCAGCGGCAAGGTTCCGCAGGGCCTGGTCATCACCACCGACCCCCGCCCGGGCACGCGCCTGCGCCGCGACACCGCGGTCGACGTGGTGGTCAGCAAGGGTCCCCGCCCGGTGAAGATCCCCGACCTCACCGGAAAGCCCGCCGACACCGCGGAGCAGAGGCTCACCAAGCTGGGCTTCGCGGTCGAGACCAGCGAGGAGAACAGCGACACCGTGCCGGAGGGTCGGGTGGTCAGCCAGGCGCCCAGCTCCGGGACCGGCCAGAAGGGGGACACCATCACCCTCGTGGTCTCCAAGGGACCGGTGATGGTGACCGTCCCGAACACCAGGGGAATGGGCGTCGACGCCGCTACCCAGCGGCTCGAGGCCGCAGGGTTCCGGGTGCGGGTGCAGCGCTCCAGTCTCTACGTCGGGGTGCAGTACGTCGTCAGCAGCGACCCGAGCGGCGGGAGCAAGGCGCCGAAGGGCAGCACGGTGACGATCAGCATCGTGTGAGCGACTGCTTCGATCACTTCCGTCACTTCAGTCACACTGGTAGCCTCGGCCGCTGCATCGCGGAGCGGAGGCACCATGTCCCAGCGAGCGCCCTGGAGCCCGCGGGCTCCCCTGCCCGCCGTCGTCGTCCTCACCGTCCTGCTGGCCCTGGCGGCCACGCTCGTCCCCGCCGGCGCGGCGCAGGCAAAGCGCTGGCCCGGACACCCGGACCGGCGCATCGTGGTGCACGTCGTCCGGCCGGGCAACACGGCTACCGGCCTCTCGGTCCGCTACCACGCCTGGACCCGGGAGTTCATCGAGCTCAACGGCCGGCGCCTGTTCGTCGGCCAGCGCGTGCGGATCCCGGTCGTCGTCTCGGCGGCACGCAAGGCCGCCCGCAAGGATGCCCACCGGGCCCGCCGCCACGACCGCCCCGAACGGGGTCACCGACCCCCTCCCTCCTCGGGAGGCGGCCACCCGGGTCGGCACCGCTGGACCCACGCCGACATGTCCCGCGAGCAGGTCCACGACGTCGTCGTCCGGGTGGCCCGGCGCTACGGCGTACCCGCACACCTGGCGCTCGCCGTGGCGTGGCAGGAGTCGGGGTGGCAGCAGCGCCGGGTCTCCTCCGCGGGCGCCCTGGGGGTGATGCAGGTGATGCCCGCGACCGGGCGCTGGATGCGTCTCTACCTCGGCCGGCCACTGCGCCTTCGGGACACCTACGACAACGTCCGCGCCGGCGTGATGACCCTCAAGGTGCTCCGGGCGAACACCCGTCGTGACCGACGTGCCATCGCGGCGTACTACCAGGGCCTGGGCGCCGTGCAGTCCCACGGGCTCTACCCGAGCACCCGGCTCTACGTCGCCGCGGTGCGCGCGCACCAGCAGCGGATCCGCCGCACCGGCCGCCCCGTCTGAGCCGTTCCCGGCGACGGCACTAGCCTCGCCGGGGTGAGGGAGGACGGCCGCGGCACCCGCGTCCTGGCGACCGTCGCCCTGCTGGCGATCACCGCCTCGTGGGGCTCGACCTTCTTCCTCATCCACGACCTGCTCGACCGGGTTCCGGTCACCGACTTCCTGGCCGTGCGGTTCGCGATCGCCTCGCTCGCGCTGGTGCTGGTGGCGCCGCGAGCGGTGGGCCGCCTCTCACCTCAGCGCCGCCGGCAGGCCCTGGTGCTCGGCCTGCTCTACGGCACCGCGCAGGTCCTGCAGACCGCCGGGCTCGCGCACACCGCGGCGAGCGTGTCCGGGTTCATCACCGGGCTCTACGTCGTCTGCACCCCCCTGTTCGCGGCCGCGCTTCTTCGCACCCGCATCGGTGCGTGGACCTGGGCTGCGGTCCTGCTGGCCCTCGCCGGTCTCGCGGTGCTGAGCCTGGGGGACGTCTCGGGTGGCCTGCCCCTCGGGTACGGCGAGGCGCTGACGCTGCTCGCCGCACTGCTCTACGCCCTGCACATCGTGGGGCTCGGCGCGTGGTCCGACGCCACCGACGCGGTCGGGCTGACCGTCGTGCAGTGCGCGGTGATCGCGGTGCTGTGCACGGTGGCGGCAGCCCCCGGAGGAATCGCGCTCCCCGACCGGCCCGGGGACTGGGCGAGCTTGGTCTACATGGCCCTGGTGGCCGGTGCTGCGGCGATCCTCGGGCAGACCTGGGCGCAGGCACACCTGCCGCCCACGCGCACCGCGATCATCATGAGCATGGAGCCGGTCTTCGCGGCCCTGTTCGCCGTGGCGCTCGGCGGCGAGTCGGCCACCCTGCGGATGTTGCTGGGCGGCGCGATGGTGCTGACCGCGATGCTCACCGTCGAGCTCGCCCCGCGCCGCAAGATCGAGGCCGAGGTGCCGCACATCGCCGTGTGACCCTTCCGCATGCCGGACGGCGAGTCCGCGATTCGGACGACCTGCCTACTCTTGGGCACATGGTCGTCGTGATGTCCCCCGATGCCACCCAGGAGCAGATCGCGCACGTCACCGAGCGCGTGGAGGGCACCGGCGGCCAGGCGTTCGTCAGCCGCGGAGTCGAGCACACGATCATCGGCCTGGTCGGCGACATCGACTCCTTCCACGGCCTGAACCTGCGCAGCATGCCCGGCGTCCAGGACGTGCACCGGATCAGCGACCCGTTCAAGCTGGTCAGCCGGCAGCACCACCCCGACCGGTCGACGATCCACGTCGGCACCGGCGCGCACCAGGTCGCGATCGGCCCGGAGACCTTCACCTTCATCGCCGGCCCCTGTGCGGTGGAGTCACCCCAGCAGACCCTCGAAGCAGCGGAGATGGCCAAGGCCGCCGGCGCCCGGCTGCTCCGGGGTGGCGCCTTCAAGCCGCGCACGTCGCCGTACGCCTTCCAGGGCCTCGGTCTCCGGGGCCTGGAGATCCTCGCCGACGTCCGCGAGGTCACCGGACTGCCGATCGTCACCGAGGTGGTCGACGCCCGTGACGTGGACGTCGTGGCCGAGCACGCCGACATGCTCCAGATCGGCACCCGCAACATGGCCAACTTCGGGCTGCTCCAGGCGGCGGGCACGGCCGGCAAGCCGGTGCTGCTCAAGCGGGGCATGACCGCGACCATCGAGGAGTGGCTGATGGCCGCGGAGTACGTCGCCCAGCGCGGCAACCTCGACGTGGTGCTCTGCGAGCGCGGGATCCGGACCTTCGAGCCGAGCACCCGCAACACCCTGGACATCTCCGCGGTGCCGATCGTGCAGTCCACCAGCCACCTGCCGATCATCGTCGACCCCTCGCACGCCGGCGGACGACGCGACCTGGTGGTGCCGCTCTCCCGGGCGGCGATCGCCGCAGGCGCGGACGGGGTGATCGTCGACGTGCACCCCGACCCCGAGCATGCCCTGTGCGACGGGCCCCAGGCCCTGCTCGGCCAGGACCTCCGCACGCTGGCCCAGGCGGTGCGTCAGCTGCCGCCGATCCTCGGTCGTCGCTGACGTCCCGCCCTGCTCTTCGCAGCATGACCCGTCCGCGCAGCATTCCCCAAGGCCTCGTCGTCGAGCTCTCCCGCGCCAAGGTGTTGGCCGGCGCCAGCCCCGAGGCCGATCGCTGGATGCGGATGCTCGACGACCGGGTCGAGGAGTGCGTCGCCACGCTGGAACGGGAGCGGATGGCCGTGGAGGTCGTGTTTCGGCTGCGCGAGGGCGAGGACGACTACCTGTACTGGATGACGATCCGCGGCGAGGGCGGTGCGTCCCTGGACTCCTCCGAGCACGCGATCGACCGGGACCACGTCGCGATGGCGCGCCGCGTCAAGGAGCCCGGCTGGGTGGAGGCAGACCCGCAAGTGCTGATGCTTCCCGACCCCGTCCGCGAGGCGATCCTCGCCTGGGCCCTCCCCGACCGGGGCTGAGAGGTTGTCGGTTTCCCGTGGGCCCATGGGGAACCCGCACTTCCCTGGCGTTGCAGCGCCGGGGAAGTGTCGGGAACGTCAGGGCAGTGAGGGCGAGACGGACGCGGGCCACCGTGACGTCGGCGATTCGGGGTAGTCCTCCGGCACCAGCCGCCGGGAGATCGCCCCGAACCCGAGGAAAGCGTCCACGCGGGGCTCCGGTGACCTCACAAGTGCCTTGTGCGGGCGGTTCGGGGAAAGTCCCTCGCGCCGCGCCGGAGAAGTTCCCTCAACCGAGGACCGGAGGAGATCGCAGCTCCGGGATCGTCGTGCTGCCCTCCCGAAGCCTGCACTCCCCCGCCGCTGCGACGCCGGGGAAGTGCATGATTCCCGTGGGCCCACGGGGAACCGGCAAGCGCTATCCGGAGGCGACGAGGAGTCGCGAGAGGACTCCGGCGGCGCGGACCACGTCGACACGGGTGAGGTCGAGGTGGGTGAGCAGGCGGATGGTGCGTGGGCCGACGGCGCCGACGAGGACGCCCTCCTGCCTGGCCGCGGCGACCAGGGCGGGGGCGTCGTCCACCTCGACGACCACGATGTTGGTGTCCACCGTCGCCGGGTCGACGCCGCACGCCTCGGCGAGCAGACGGGCGTGGGCGTGGTCCTCGGCCAGCCGCTCGAGGTGGTGCTCCAGCGCGTACCGGCCCGCGGCGGCGAGCACACCCACCTGGCGCATGCCGCCGCCCATCCGCTTGCGGCGGACCCGGGCCTCGGCGACCTGGTCCACCGAGCCGAGCATCAGCGAGCCGATCGGCGCGCCGAGGCCCTTGGACAGGCACACCGCGAGCGTGTCCGCGACCGCGCCGTACGCCGGCAGCGGCGTCCCGGTCGCCACGTGCGCGTTCCAGATGCGGGCGCCGTCCATGTGGACCGCGGTCCCGAGCTCGTCGGCGAGCCCGCGCAGCTGCTCGAGGTCGGCGAGCGGCAGCACCGCTCCCCCGGCGAAGTTGTGCGTGTTCTCCACCGAGACCGCCGCGGTGCGCACGAAGAACGGCCCGAGGTCCGGCGCGAACATCTCGCGGACCGCCGCGAGGTCGACCTGCCCCCGGGGGTGCCGCCAGGTCCGGCTGGTCAGTCCGGTCAGCGCCCCGTGCGCGCCCAGCTCGGCGCGCACGATGTGCGCCGAGGCCTCGCACAGCACCTCCTGGCCCGGCGCCACCAGCGCCGCGACGGCGAGGACGTTGGCCATCGACCCGGTCGGGGTGAACAGCGCCGCCTCGAACCCGAACAGGTCCGCGACCCGCTCCTGCAGCCTGAGCACGGTTGGGTCCTCGGCGTACACGTCGTCGCCCACCTCGGCCGCCGCCATCGCCCGACGCATCCCCTCGGTCGGGCGGGTGACGGTGTCCGAGCGCAGGTCGACCAGTCCCGATCCGCTCACCGGAGCAGGTCCGGGGTCCGCCAGTCCTGGCCGAGCAGGTGGTGGTCGAGGAAGGCGAGCACCGTCTGGTACCAGACCTTCGCGTGCTGGGGGGTGAGGATCCAGTGGTTCTCGTCGGGGAAGTAGAGGAACTTGTGCGGCATCGTCCCGTCCTCCTGCTCGGCGCGCGCCGCGAGCTCGGCCCACAGCCGCACACCCTCGGCGATCGGGACCCGGTAGTCCTTGTCCCCGTGGATGACCAGCATCGGAGTGACGATGTTGTCCACGTGCAGGTGTGGACTGTTGGCCACCGCCATCTCCGCGGTCATCTCCCGCGCCCAGTACCACGGCGCGTCCGTGGTCGGCCCGAACTGGTCCAGCGCCCACAGGCTGGCGTGGGTGACGACGGCCCGGAACCGGTCGGTGTGTCCGGCCACCCAGTTGGCCATGTAGCCGCCGAAGGAACCGCCCATCGCGGCGGTGCGCTCGGCGTCGACGTCGTCGCGCTCCAGCGCCGCGTCGGTGGCGGCCATCAGGTCGGTGTACGGCGCCTGCCCCCAGGCGCCCCAGCCACGGCGGATGAAGTCCAGCCCGTAGCCGGTCGACAGCGCCGGGTCCGGGAGCAGCACCGCGTAGCCCTGCGCCGCGGCCAGCCACGGGTTCCACCGCCATGACCAGGCGTTCCAGGAGCCGAGCGGGCCGCCGTGGATCCACAGCAGCAGGGGCGCGGGTTCTTCCGCCGAGGCGCCCTCGGGCAGGACCAGCCAGGAGCGCACCTTGACGCCGTCCTCGGCCTTCGCCTCGACCTCGGTGAGCGTGCCGGGCAGCGCCGGAGTCTCGACTGGGCCGGCCAGCGGCTCGGAGTCCTGATCGGCGGTGGTGGCGTCCAGCCTCACCGGACGGGCCGGCTCGAGGTACGACGCGCGCAGGGCGTAGACCGTCGCGCCGTCCGGGGAGAGCTGCACGTCGGTGTAGGCGAAGGCGTCCCCGGTCAGGCGGGTGAGCTCACCGGACTCGACGTCGACCCGGAAGACCGGCGAGCGGCCGTCCTCGTCAGCGGTGAGCACGAGCGCACGGCCGTCCGGGGTCCACACCGCCGGCCCGGCCGGCCAGTGGTCCCAGCTGCCGCTCAGGTCGTGCAGGTCTCCGCCGGCGAGGTCGAGCACGGCGAGGCGTACGTCGCCCGGGTCGGTCGGTGTCGACCGGCGCTCGGCGACCAGCGCCACCCGGCTGCCGTCCGGGCTGAACCGCGGTGCGCCGTACTCGTGCTCGGCGTCGTCGAGCAGCGTGCGTCGCTCCCCGCTCTCCACCTCGAGGAGCACGACGGTGGAGCGCACGCCGCCGCGCTCGGGCACCAGCCAGGTGCTGACCACCTGGCGGCCGTCGGCGCTGACGTCGTACTCCACCCGCTCCAGCGCCCGCCCGGCCTCGGGGGTGAGGTCGGCGAGGTCGATGCGCTGCTCGCCCTCCACCGCCCCGCCGCTGAGCGCCCCGGTGAACAGGCGCGGGAAGTCGGGGCCGAGGTCCTTGTCCCAGAACCGCACCGGCACCGACTCGTGCAGGATCGCACTGACCTTCTTCTCCTTGCGCTCCTTGCGCTTGGCCTCCTCGTCCTCGTCGGTGCGCGAGGAGGGGAAGGTGCTCGCCGCCAGCACCACTGTCCCGGCCTCTCGGGCCACCCGCACCTCCCCGATGCCGCCGGGGCGGCTGCCCACGACCCGGGCCTCGCCGCCCCCGGGCGGAAGCAGCCACAGCAGCGGCGTCTCCTGCTCACCGTCCTTCTCCGCCTCGGGGTCGGGACGCGCCGAGGTGAACAGCAGCGAGCCGTCGGGAAGGAACGCGGGGGCCGCCTCGCCCTTGCGGCTCCGGGTCAGCCGCCGCGCGGGCTGCCCACCGGTGGGGTCGACCTCCCACAGCGCCGTGACGTACTTGGACCTGCTCGGGTCCAGGGTCGCGACGGCGGTCACCAGCCGGCGTCCGTCCGGGGAGAGCACCAGCCCGCCGACGCGCGGCAGTGCGACGTAGGCGTCCAGGTCGTGGAAGGGGGTCGGGGCCGGCGAGGAGTTGGTTGCTTCTGGCACCCGTCCTACCTATCACGCCGGTCGGAGCGGGGCGCAGCCGTGGAGAGCAGGCGTTGCGCCGCGGTGGCAGCATGAAGGTGTGGATGACCCTCGCCGACGACTGGAGGAGGAGCGGCGCGAGACGCTGGAGCGGCTCGTCGAGCTGCGGGCCGACTACGCCGGGGTGGTCGCCGCCTCCAGCGACACCAACGCCGATGACGAGCACGACCCGGAGGGCCAGACCATCGCCTTCGAGCGCGCTCAGGTCGCATCCGTGGTCGAGCAGGCCCAGCAACACCTGGCCGAGGTCGACGCGGCTCTGGAGCGGGTGGCCGCAGGCAGCTACGGGACCTGCGAGCGCTGCGGGCAGCCGATCCCGCCCGGCCGGCTCGACGCCCGCCCGGTGGCGCGCACCTGCGTCAGCTGCGCGGCGCCAGCCTGAGCGCCCGACTCAGGCCTTGCGCAGCATCTCCGCGACGAGGAAGGCCAGCTCCAGCGACTGCACCCGGTTGAGCCGCGGGTCGCACACCGACTCGTAGCGGTCGGCGAGGTCGGACTCGAGCAGGTCCTCGCCTCCGCCCACGCACTCGGTGACGTCGTCGCCGGTCAGCTCGACGTGGAGACCTCCGGGCCAGGTGCCGAGGCTGCGATGGACGTCGAAGAAGCCCTGGACCTCCTCGATCACGTCGTCGAAGCGCCGGGTCTTGTAGCCCGAGGACGCCTCGAAGGTGTTGCCGTGCATCGGGTCGCAGACCCAGGCCACGTCCACGCCCGCGGCCTGGACCTTCTCCACCAGCTCGGGCAGCTTGTCGCGGATCCGGCCCGCGCCCATCCGGGTGATGAAGGTGAGGCGGCCGGGTTCGTCATCGGGGTTGAGCCGGCCCGCCAGTGCGATCGCCTCGTCCGGTGTGGTCGAGGGGCCGAGCTTCACCCCGATCGGGTTGCGGACGTGGCGCAGCAGCTCCACGTGCGCCCCGTCGAGCTGACGGGTCCGCTCCCCGATCCAGACGAAGTGGCTGGAGACGTCGTACGGCTGGTGGGTGCGGCTGTCGATCCGGGTGAGCGCGTGCTCGTACTCCAGGATCAGGGCCTCGTGGCTGGAGTGGAAGTCGACCCGGTGGAACTCGTCGGGGTCCGCGCCGATCGCCTTCATGAAGGTCAGCGCCCGGTCGATCTCCCCCGCCAGCTTCTCATAGCGCCGACCGACCGGGGAGCCGAGCACGAAGTCGGTGTTCCAGGTGTGCACCTGACGCAGGTCGGCGTAGCCGCCGGTGACGAAGGCCCGCACCAGGTTCAGCGTGGCTGCCGAGGCGTGGTAGGTCTCCACGAGTCGTTGCGGGTCCGGGACCCGCGCCTGGGGGGTGAACGCGAAGCCGTTGACGGCGTCGCCGCGGTAGGCCGGGAGCGTCACGTCCCCACGAGTCTCCAGGTCCGAGGAGCGGGGCTTGGCGTACTGTCCGGCGAGCCGGCCGAGCTTGACCACCGGCACCGAGGCCGCGTAGGTGAGCACGACCGCCATCTGCAGCAGCACCCGCAGCTTGTTGCGGGTGTTGTCCGCGGTCACTCCCGCGAACGTCTCGGCACAGTCTCCGCCCTGGAGCAGGAACGCCTCGCCGCGGGCAACGGCCGCGAGCTTGCCCTTCAGCTCGTCGCACTCACCGGCGAAGACCAGCGGCGGCATGCTGCGCAGCCGGGAGACGGCAGCGTCCACGGCAGCGGGGTCGGAGTAGGACGGCTGTTGGGCCGCCCCCAACGCGTGGAGCTGCTCGAGGCTCGGCACCGATTCGGACACCGCACCATGTTACGTGCGCGGTGCCAGGGTCACTCCGCGAGCCGGTCCACGTCCGGGAAGTGGCTGTCCGCGGGGGGGTCGCGCCGCCTCCCCGGCTCTGATGCTCGAGCCCGGTGGCCGTTTGCCGGCCCGGTCGCACCGGGCACGGTGGGACCGTGCGCATCGCCACGTTCAACATCCTGCACGCAAGCAGGCCAGGAGCGGATCGCGTCGACGTCCACGCCCTCGCTGAGGCAGTCCGGCAGCTCGACGCGGACGTGCTGGTCCTGCAGGAGGTGGACCGCGCCCAGCCGCGTTCGCAGTACGCCGACCTGACCACGATCGCGGCCGAGGCGATGGGAGCGACCGAGCACCGGTTCGTGGCGGCGCTGGCCGGGACCCCCGGCGAGACCTGGACGGCCGCGACCGGCGGGGAACCGCCCGGTGCGACGGCGTACGGCGTCGCGCTGCTCAGCCGCCGTCCGGTCAGCGCCTGGCGCTGGCTGCGGCTGCCGGCCCTGCCCGTGCCGGTGCCCTGGTGGTTCTCCCGCTCCTCGCCACGGCCCACGTGGGTCCGCGACGAGCCACGCGTCGCGGTCTCGGCCACCGTGCCCGGTCCGCACCGACCGCTGACCGTCGTCGGCACCCACCTGACCTTCCTGCCCGGGTGGAACCGTCGCCAGCTGCGCCGGCTGGCTCGCGCCCTCCCGACCACGAGCGCGGTCCTGGCGGGCGACCTGAACATGAGCACCGCGGCGGCCACCGCTGTCACCGGGCTGCGACCCCTGGCGACCGGCCCGACCTTCCCCGCCGAGGCGCCGACCCGACAGCTCGACCACCTGCTCGGCACGACCGACCTGGGCTCTGCGCGCGCCGAGGTGGTGGCGTTGCCGCTCTCGGACCACCGGGCCCTGGTCGCCGAGCTCACCTGAGACCGGGGACTACCCGAAGAAGACCTCGACCTCGGCGTACTGGTCCGGGTCCACCAGCTTCAGCTCACCGGTCCCCTCGATGAGGGGCACCCGCTCGATCCGGGTGCCGCGCAGCGCCATCATCGTGCCGAAGTCACCGTCCTTGACCGCGTCGACGGCGTGCAGTCCGAACCGGGTCGCCAGCCAGCGGTCGAACGCCGTCGGAGTGCCACCGCGTTGCACGTGTCCGAGCACCACCGCGCGGGACTCCTTGCCGGTGCGCTCCTCGATCTCCGCGGCCAGCCGGTCGCCGATCCCGCCCAGGCGCACGTGCCCGAAGGCGTCCTTCTCACCCGTCTGCAGTGTCATGTCGCCACCCTCCACGGGGACGGCTCCCTCCGAGACCACGATGATCGGCGAGTAGTTGGTCTTGAACCGGTTCTCGACGTACTCGCAGACCTTGTTGATGTCGAAGGGCTGCTCGGGGATCAGCACGACGTTGGCGCCGCCGGCCATGCCGGCGTGCAGGGCGATCCAGCCGGCGTGCCGGCCCATCACCTCCACCACGAGCACCCGGTGGTGCGACTCGGCGGTCGTGTGCAACCGGTCGATCGCCTCCATCGCGACGTTGACAGCGGTGTCGAACCCGAAGGTGAAGTCGGTCGCCGAGAGGTCGTTGTCGATCGTCTTGGGCACGCCGACGACGTTCACCCCCTGGTCGGAGAGCTTCGTGGCCACCCCCAACGTGTCCTCGCCCCCGATGGCGATGAGCGCGTCCACGCCGAGGTCGGCGAGGTTCTGGGTGATCTTCTCCACCCCGCCGTCGGTCTTGAACGGGTTGGTGCGCGAGGAGCCCAGGATCGTGCCACCGCGCGGCAGGATGCCGCGCACCTGCTGGATCCCCAGCTCACAGGTGACGCCCTCCAGGGGTCCCTTCCAGCCGTCCCGGAAGCCCACGAACTCGAAGCCGTGCTGCTGCACGCCCTTGCGCACGATCGCGCGGATGACCGCGTTGAGCCCGGGACAGTCACCGCCGCCGGTGAGTACGCCGACCCGCATGCTGCTCTCCTCCCTGCTGACCGGCACCCCGGTCCGGGGTGCGGCTCCAGCCAACCGCGAACCGCCACGCGCGTCCAGCGGGGGTCCGGTCTTGCGGACGTCACCAGGGTCGTCACTAGGGTCCGGTCATGAGCATCCTCGCCCTCGACGCAGGCACCACCGGGGTGACGGCACTGGTCGTCACCGCCGACGGGCGCATCGCCGCCCGCGCCAACGAGGAGTTCGCCCAGCACTTCCCCAGACCGGGATGGGTCGAGCACTCCCCCGAGGACATCTGGCAGGCCGCCCTCGCGGCGACCCAGGGCTGCCTGGACGCCTGGGACGGCACCTCGGAGGACCTGCGCGGGATCGGCATCACCAACCAGCGCGAGACGGTGGTGGTCTGGGACCGCGAGACCCTGGGGGCACCGCGCCGGGCGATCGTGTGGCAGGACCGGCGCACCGCGCAGATCTGCAACCAGATGCGCGAGGAAGGCCACGAGGACCGCATCGCCGAGCTGACCGGACTGCGGCTGGACCCCTACTTCTCCGGCACCAAGCTGCGCTGGCTGGCCGAGAACGACCGGCGCACCTGGTCCCACGTCCAGGACGGCCGGCACGCGATCGGCACCGTCGACTCCTACCTGGTGGCGCGGATGACCCGGGGGCTGCACCACCTCACCGACGTGTCCAACGCCTGCCGGACCCTGCTCTTCGACCTGGGCGCCGGCGCCTGGTCCGAGGAGCTGACCGACCTGTTCGGCGTACCCATGGAGGCGCTGCCGGAGGTGGTGCCGAACTGGGGCGAGCTGGCCACGACCGATCCGAAGGCCTTCCTCGGGCTCGAGCTGCCCATTGCCGGTATCGCCGGCGACCAGCAGTCGGCGCTGTTCGGGCAGACCTGCTTCGACGAGGGCGACTCCAAGTGCACCTACGGCACCGGGTCGTTCATCCTCACCAACACCGGGACCGAGGTGGTGCGCTCGGAGGCCGGGCTGCTCTCCACCGCCGCCTGGAGGGCTCCGGACGGCACGATGACCTACGCCCTGGAGGGCGCGATCTTCGTGACCGGCGCTGCGGTGCAGTGGCTGCGCGACGGTCTGCAGATCGTCGGCTCGGCGGCCGAGACCGAGGCGATCGCCGCCACCGTGGACAGCTCCGACGGCGTGGTGTTCGTCCCGGCGCTCACCGGGCTCGGCGCCCCGCACTGGGACCCCGCCGCGCGTGGCACCATCCTCGGCATCACCCGGGGAACCACCCGCGCCCACCTCGTGCGCGCCACCCTCGAGGCCATCAGCTTCGAGGTCCGCGACGTCATCGACACGATGCCCACGGAGCTGTCCTCGCTGATGGTCGACGGGGGCGCCTCGGCCAACGATCTGCTCTGCCAGCTCCAGGCGGACCTGCTCGGCGTACCCGTGCAGCGTCCGGAGGTCGTGGAGACCACCGCGCTGGGCGCCGCGTTCATGGCCGGGCTCGGCACCGGCCTGTGGGAGTCGACCGAGGACCTGCGCCACACCTGGAAGCTCGATCGCGAGTTCTCCCCCGACGCCTCCGACGGCGCCAGGGAGCGCGCCGAAGCGGCCTATGCCCTGTGGCGCAAGGGCGTCGACCGCTCCCGCGACTGGGCCGACTGACTCAGCCCGGCCGGGACGTGGCGGCCGCGGGGCCGGAGCATCAACGCACCCGGTCGAGGACTCTCCGGGCCCCGTCCCGCTCCGTGCGCGCCTCGGCCAGGGCGTCGGCCGCCTCGTCGCGTGACTCGGTCGCCTCCTCCAGCTCGTCGTCGACGGCGTCGACGGCGCTGTCGATCTCGTCCAGGCGGTGGCGAAGCTCTTCGGCCTCGCCCTGCAGCTGCAGCCGGCGCGCGTTCAGCTTCTGCAGGGTGTCCTCGACCTCGGCCAGGTCCGCCTCCATTTCGGCTACCCGTCTCTCGGCCTCGTCCAGCGCCTCCCGGGCGGCGGCCAGCTTCGCGCCGCTGTCCGGCACCACCCGCAGTGCTGCCGGGGGATGCTCCGGAGGTCCCGACAGTGGCTGCGCGGTGACCGTGAGCGCCTCGTGGACGGCCACGACCTCGGCGGGGCGCAGCTCGCTGACGCCGGTGGAGGTGAACGGGGTGTGCACCCGGCCGGTGCGGAGGACCTCCCCCGCCACCGGGTCCAGCATCGCGGCGGTGAGCATCCCCTCCACCTGGTCGACCACGGTGTCGCTGAGGCGGTGGCCGTGCTCGGCCGCGAGCTGCCGTGCCGTGGTGGCCAGCGCGTGCGTGAGCTGGCGACGCTGCCGGTTGAGGGCGCGCAGCTCCTCTCCGTCCAGCGCTCTTGCCGCGGAGCGCAGCGACTCGGCGAGCGCGAGCACCTCCTCGATCTGCCCGGTCTCCCGACGCACCAGGTTGTTCAGCGCCCACGCCGCCAGAGCCGGCTTGCGCAGCTTCTTCAGCGCTGCGGCGACGTCCTTGTCCGCCACCTCCGCGGCGGCGTCGTTGCGGGCCGCGGTGAACCGGTCCGGTGGCCCGGCGTAGAGCGGTTCCGCTGCCACGGCCACCCGGGCCGCGAGCTCCTGCTCAGCCATCGCCGGGTGCCGGGGAGAGCTCAGCGAGCAGCAGCCCGAGGGCGGCGGTGCAGGCCTGCGTCCGGATGGCGGCGCGGTCGCCGTCGAAGCGGTACCGGTGGGTGCGCACCCCGTGCGGGCCGGCCACACCGACGTGCACGGTCCCGACCGGCCGGTCCTCCTGCCGGTCCGGACCGGCGACGCCGGTGACGGCCAGGGCCCAGTCGGCGCCGAGGAGCCGGCGTACGCCGACCGCCATCTGCGCCGCGCAGTCCGCGGACACCACCTGCGGAGCCGTCACGCCGAGGACCTGGCGCTTGGTCTCCGTGGCATAGCTGACCACCCCGCCGACGAAGGTCGCGGAGGCTCCCGCCGGTCCGCTCAGCATCGCGGCCAGCTCGCCTCCGGTCACCGACTCGGCGCAGGCGACGCGCTCTCCGCGCTCGGCCAGCCGGGCGTGCAACCCCGGCACCGAGGCATCCGATCGGGTGGCTCCCATGATTCGCGACGGTAACCGACGTCAAGAATCCTCCAGCCGCGGTCTACACCGCACACCGCCCGTCCGGCGGCAGAACTGACGGAACGGGCAGACCTGCGCACACTGGGTGGTGGGAGCAAAACGGGAGGAACCATGAGTGAACCGACGTCAGGGTCGGACGCCACCCGCAAGATCGTCGAGCAGCGCCGTCCAGGCGAGCCGACCGGGTCGACGGGCGCAGCCCACCCCTGGTGGGAAGGACCCGACACCTTTGCCACTCCCTCGTGGGTCGGTCCGGACCGCCATCCGGACCGGCCCGCCCCCGGTCGGCCGGCGGGTCGCCCCGGAGCCGGCATCCCGGCGCAGAGCGCACCCACGCACGACCGGCTGGAGGTCGCCGACCACGCCGCGCCGGACGTGCCGCTCGAGGCGCACTGGAAGGGGACCCGGCTCGGCCGGCGGACCCTGGGCAGCGTGCTGGCGGTCGCCTCCGCGGCTGCGCTGGTGACCGGCGTGCTCACGGTCCTCGAGCACTCCGCCGACCTCCTCACGCTCTTCGGCGTGTGTGCCCTCGCCGCGGTCGGGACGTGGGGCCTGATGGGGAGCATGAAGCCGATGACGGTCGACCTCAAGGGGCCGATGCTCACGGTGCACCACCACAACACCAGCGAGACCTTCGACCTCTCCCACCCGTTCCAGGTCGTGCACATCCGCGGCGCGGTCGACTCGCCCACCTGGACCCTGACGCTGGTGCGCGACGACGGCACGGACCTGGCGGTGGGCGCTCGCAGCGTGCCACCCGCAGAGATGCACCCCATCGTCATGCACTACCGCGCCCGTGCCGAGGAGCGGCTCCGGGACCGCAAGCGCCGCTTCACGCTCTGACGGTGCCAGTCGGCGCTGCCCCAGCGGCGGTTAGCCTGCGGGGTATGCAGCTGCCGATCGAGGACTACGCGGTGATCGGCGACGGGCGCACGCTGGCGCTGATCGGGCGCAACGGGTCCCTGGACTGGATGTGTCTGCCCAACTTCGACTCGCCGGCCTGCTTCGCCGCACTCCTGGGTGACCCCTCCAACGGGCGCTGGCTGCTCGGCCCGGCGGGCGAGTACACCAGCAGGCGCCGCTATCTCGAGGACACCTTCGTGCTCGAGACCACCTACACCACCGATGACGCGGAGGTGCGGGTCACCGACTTCATGCCGGCCGGCGACCGCCGCGCCGACGTGGTCCGGCGCGTGGAAGGCGTGCGCGGCACCATGGACATCCAGAACAGCTGGATCGTCCGGTTCGAGTACGGCCAGATCCGGCCGTGGGTGCACCGGGACCAGGTGGCCGGCCGAGAGGCCATCATGGCGATCGCCGGACCGGACCTGCTGCTGCTCACCGGCAGCCGGCTGCCCCCGCCGGTGGACGGCAGGCACGAGGAGACCTTCTCGGTCTCGCCCGGCGAGCGCCACGACTTCACGCTCACCTGGCTGCCGTCGTACCACCGCCCGCCCGGACCCATCGACATCGACCAGGCTCTCGCTCGGACCCTGGCCGAGCAGCAGCAGTGGGCCGACGCCTGCGCCTACGAGGGGAAGTACCGCGACGCGGTCATCCGCAGCCTGGTGACGCTGCGCGGGATGACCGACTTCGAGACCGGCGGGATCGTCGCTGCCGCGACCACCTCGCTGCCGGAGGACTTCGGCGGTTCGCGCAACTGGGACTACCGCTACTGCTGGCTGCGCGACGCCGCCCTCACCCTGCAGGCGCTGCTGGCCGCCCACCGGGAGACAGCCGCCCAGCACTGGCGTCAGTGGCTGCTGCGGGCGATCGCCGGTGATCCCGCCGACATGCAGATCATGTACACGGTCCAGGGGCGCCGGCAGATTCCCGAGCGCGAGCTGGCCCACCTGCGCGGCTACGCCGACTCCCGGCCGGTCCGGGTGGGCAACGGGGCGGTGGGCCAGCGCCAGACCGACGTCCTCGGCGAGGTGATGAGCGCCCTGGCCCGGGCCCGCAACAGCGGGCTGCAGGAGACCGCGGACAGCTGGAGCCTCCAGCGGACGTTGGTCGAGGACCTCGCCCAACAGTGGCAGCGACCCGACAACGGCCTGTGGGAGATCCGTGGACCGCAACGACACTTCACCCACAGCAGGGTGATGGTCTGGGTGGCCTTCGACCGGGCGATCGAAGGCGTGGAACGACACGGCCTCGAGGGCCCCGTGGAGGAGTGGCGGCGGCTGCGCCAGAAGGTCCACGACGAGGTCATGGAGCACGGCTTCGACCGCGAGCGCAACACGTTCACCCAGCACTACGAGACCGACCAGGTCGACGCCGCGCTGCTCGTGCTGCCCCTGGTCGGCTTCATCGACGGAGACGACCCCCGCATGCTGGGCACGATCGAGGCCGTCGAGCAGGACCTGATGCACCAGGGCCTGTTGAAGCGCTACCGCACCGAGAGCGGCGTCGACGGCCTCGAGGGCGAGGAGCACCCGTTCCTGGCGTGCTCCTTCTGGCTGGTCTCGGCCTACACACGGGCGGGGCGGCTCGACGACGCCGTCGCCCTGATGGACCGGCTGCTCGGTCTGTGCAACGACGTGGGCCTGCTCAGCGAGGAGTTCGACCCCGGGCGGCGTCGCATGGTCGGCAACTTCCCCCAGGCGTTCTCCCACCTCGCCCTGGTAGGAGCGGCGATGGACCTGCAGCGGCGCAGCGGAGCGGCGCCGGACCGGCGTACGTAGACCACTTCCTAGCCCAATCCCCTCAAATCTGTTCAAACTGGACACAGTGCAGCAGAATGAGAGCCGCCCGGGTCATGGCTCCCGGGTGGTCACGGGGAGGGAAATGCCATGAAACACCGCGCACCTGTCGCCGCGGACCTCGCGGTCGCCGGCGGCCCGGTCCTGCTCGAGGGACGGCACGTCCTGCGCAAGCAGGGTGCCGCAGAGCCGCCACCGGAGGCCGAGGACCCAGCTGCGGAGAAGTGGCGCACCCGCAACCACCTGCGCTCGATGCTGTTCCTGGTGCTGATCGTCGCCGCCGTCGCGGCCGGTCTCGCCGCACGCCTGTTCGTCGCTGCCCGCACCGACGACCACGTGCACCTGGTCGCGGTGACCGCCCTGCTCGTCGCCGGGCTCTGGGCCGTGCTCACCGCCACCGCCCCCCAGGTGGTCACCCTGCGGGGCTCGCAGCTGGCGGTGAAGTCACGCAACGGGATCGACCGCTTCGACCTCGCCGACGGGATGCAGGTCCTCGAGCTGCATGGAGACCCCCACAGCTCGAAGTGGTCACTGGTGCTCTACCGAGCCGACGGCAGTGCGCTGCACCTGCACCGTCGCGACGTCGACGCCGCGAGGCTCGACGCACTGGTCCGACAGTTCCGGCAGATCGCCGAGCGGCGCCGCGCCGAGCGTTGGACCCGGCTGGGGCTCTGAGACTCCGGCCCGTTCCGAGCGCTCCTCGGAACGGACGACCGCCACGCCGGCGAGGATGAGCACCCCTCCCACGATCTGGGCGGGACCCGGCAGCTCACCGAGCAGAGCCCAGGCGAACAGGACCGCGAAGAGCACCTCGGAGAGCCCGACGAAGCTCGCCAGCTTCGCACCCAGCCGACGAGCAGCCGCGATCCCGGTCACGTAGGCGACCGCCCCGGCCACCAGCGCGAGCAGCACCACCGAGATCCACCACGGCACCGTCGCGCCGAGCAGGAGGACCGGGTCTGCGGCGAACTCCATCGGCAGCACCCGGACGGCGCCGAGGGCCGCGAGCGCCAGCGCTCCCACCAGCAGCCCGGCGCCGGCCAGACCCAGCGGCGGCAGCGCCTCCTCGTGAACGTGCCCGGAGAGCAGGAAGTACGCCGCCAGGCCGACCGCCGCGACCCCGCCCCAGGCCACCCCGACCAGGCTCAACCGGACGCCACCGAGCACGTCGAGGACCAGCGCCAGGCCGGCGAGGGCGAGCACGATGCCGAGGACCGTCTGGCGACGGGGCAAGCGCCGGGCGGCGACCACCTGCCACGCGACGACGAGGACGAGGCCGAGATACTCCAGCAGCAGCGCCACACCGACGGAGAGGTGGGCGACGGCATTGAAGAACGCCAGCTGTGGGACAGCCACAGCGAGCACACCGTAGGCGACGACCTGGCGCCAGGCGCGTCCCCACATCCGCCACCGCCCGCGCAGGGCCCGCCAAGCCGGCCAGGCGAGCAGGAGGGCGGCGCCGGCGATCCGCAGCACCACGACACCGCCGGGCGTCCAGCCCACCTGCAGCAGCGCCTTGGCGAGGGGGCCGGAGGTGGCGAAGGCCGACGCGGAGACCAGGGCCACCGCGATCCCGACACTCGTGGACCGCCCCGTCATCGACACCTCCAGTCATGAGCAACATGGGCAGACAGTCATTACAGCGCCTCGCTATCCTAGGGAGGGACAGGTAAGGAGTCAATGTGACTTTCACTCATGACACCGAGGTGGCGCTGGTTGCTGCCGCGGCGCTGGTGAACACCGTGGCGAGCGGTGGGTCCGGCGACGCCCTGCGCACCCCGGCCGACCTCGCCCGGTTCCTCGACGAGCAGGGCTGGTTCGGGTTCCGTGCCGGGGACGAGGCCGAGCTCGAGGCGGTGCAGGCACTGCGCCCGGAGCTGCGCCGGATGTGGCAGCTCCAGGAGCCCCAGCTGGTCGAGCACGCGAACCGGATCCTGCGCGAGGCCGGCGCCCTCCCCCAGCTCGTGGACCACGACGATCTCGGCTGGCACGTCCACGCGGTGCCGCAGGACGCGCCCCTGGCCACGCGGATGGCGGTCGAGGCGGCGATGGCCCTCGTCGACGTCGTGCGCACCGGGGAGCTCGACCGGCTCAAGACGTGCGCGGCGGAGGGCTGCACCGACGTGGTCGTCGACCTGTCCCGCAACCGTTCCAAACGGTTCTGCGAGGGCGGCTGCGGCAACCGCGAGAACGTCCGTGCCTACCGGCACCGGCAGCGCGCCTGACCAGCCCCGCTCCGCGTTTCTGCGCCTCGGCGGGTCAGGGGCTCCGGCGCGAGGCTCGGAGGGCGCGTCGGTGCCGCGCCACGTCCTGCGCGAACTCCCACCCGGAGGTGAAGGTCAGCACCACGGCGACGGCGAGCCCGACGGCCGAGAGCCACCACATCAGCTGTCCGAACCAGTACAGGCCACCCTCGAGGTAGCCGAACGGTGCGATGAACCCGCCCAGCGCCAACGCCTGCGCCATCGTCTTCACCTTTCCGCTCTGGCGGGCGGGGATGACCACGTCGCGAGCCACCGAGATGCGGGCCACCGTGACTGCCCACTCCCGCAGCAGCACGACCACGGTGATCGACCACCACAGCCAGGCGGGCAGGAAGTCGTGGATGATCGCCAGCCCGATGAGCGCCATCCCGGTGATGGCCTTGTCCGCGATCGGGTCGGCGATCTTGCCGAAGTTGGTGACCAGGTCGTGCTTGCGGGCCAGGTCGCCGTCGACCTTGTCGGTGAGCATGGCCAGGCCGAACAGCGCCCAGGCGCCCCAGCGCCAGCTCTCCTGCGCACCACCGTCGTGCAGCAGGACCCAGCCGAAGAAGGGCACCATCACGATGCGCAGCGTGGTCAGGGCGTTGGGCACGTTCCAGTTGCTGGCCCGTGCCGGGTCCGTCGACGTCATCGCCTGCCTCCGCTGTCGCCGGTGATCCGGGCCCTCAGGTCCACTCCGTCGCAAGCCTGCACCGATGCCTGCACCGTCGCACCCACCGCGACACCGGGCGGTGCTCCTTCCAGCAGCGTGCACCCGTCCACCTCAGGCCCCTGGTGGTCCGCCCGTCCCTCGACGATCCCGTCCGCGACCGACTCGACCAGCACGGTGACCTCCTCCCCCACGCGCTCACGGGCCCGCTGTGCGGTGAGCTCCTCGACCAGCGCGGTGACCTCGCGCACACGCTCCTCGATCTCCTCGGTGTCCAGCTTGCCGTCCAACCGCTCCGCCTCGGTGCCGTCCTCGTCGGAGTAGCCGAAGATGCCGACGGTGTCGAGCCGGGCCTCGACGAGGAAGTCGCACAGGATCCGCAGGTCCTCCTCGGTCTCCCCGGGGAAGCCGACGATGAAGTTCGAGCGCGCACCCGCGCCCGGCGCGTGCGAGCGCACCTGCTCGAGCAGGCCGAGAAAGGCCTCGGGGTCGCCGAAGCGGCGCATCCGGCGCAGCACCGGATGGGAGGCGTGCTGGAAGGAGAGGTCGAAGTACGGCGCGACTCCCGGGGTCGTGGCGATCGCCTCGACCAGGCCCGGGCGCGTCTCCGCGGGCTGGAGGTAGGAGACCCGGACCCGGGCCACCCCCTCGACCGCCGCGAGCTCGGGAAGCAGTCGCTCGAGCAGGCGCAGGTCGCCGAGGTCCTTGCCGTAGGACGTGGAGTTCTCACTGACCAGGAACAGCTCGCGCACCCCCCTGGCGGCCAGCCACCGAGCCTCGGCGAGCACGTCCTGCGGGGGGCGCGAGACGAAGGAGCCGCGGAAGGAGGGGATCGCACAGAAGCTGCACCGCCGGTCGCAGCCGGAGGCGAGCTTGACCGGCGCGGTCGGGCCCTTCTCCAGGCGCACCCGGCGCGGGCCGGTGGCGGGGGCGTGGCGTCCGATCTCGTCGAGGTCCTGCCCGTGACCCGGCAGCACGACGGGCGCCGCCGGGCGCTCCGCCGGGCTGAGCGGCAGCAGCCGACGCCGGTCGCCGGGCGGGTGCGCCGCATGTGGCTGCCCGGCCAGCACGCTGCGCAACCGGGCGGCGATCTGGGGATAGTCGTCGAAGCCGAGCACGGCGTCGGCCTCAGGGAGGGATTCGGCGAGCTCGCTGCCGTAGCGCTCGGCCAGGCATCCCACCGCCACCACCGAGCGGGCCGCACCGGCCTCCTTGAGGTCCGCGGCCGCCAGGAGCGTGTCCACGCTGTCCTTCTTCGCCGCCTCCACGAACCCGCAGGTGTTCACCACCACGGCCTCCGCGGCCGAGGGGTCCTCGACCAGCGTGAATCCCTCGGCCGCGAGGCGCCCGGCCAGCTCCTCGGAATCCACCTCGTTGCGGGCGCAGCCGAGGGTCACCAGGGCGACCGTGGTCGGTTCACCGGTGGGATCGACAGGTGTGGTGGGAGTCTTCATGAGCCGCCCAGCAGTATGACCGATGCGTCCGCATCCTCACCGACGGGCCGCGTCTCCTCCCGGAGTCAGCCGAACTTCCGACTGTCCGCTGCGCTCGTGGATCCCACCGTGCCGCGCGGCTTGCCCAGGTAGGAGACCTTGACCGCCGCGCCGTTGCTCGTGGTCACGTCGAACGGGGCCTGGCCGATGATCTGCTGGCGCTGACCGTCGGCGAGCTGACCGGCCCACAGGATGCGACCGGTGCGGTCCCGGACGACCACCTGGGGGCTGGCGCCGACCGCGGCGAAGGCGAGCGGAGCAAGCGTGGTCTTCGGCTGCTCGGCCTTCTCCCCCGAGGCCAGTCCCGCGCTGTCGACCACCGGCGCAGGACTCACCAGTTCCTTCGGTGTGTCGGTGAAGACCCGGGCGCCGCCCCAGACCAGGCCGAGTGCGATCACCGCCGCAGCCAGGAGGCTCCAGCGGGGCCCGCTGGCGGCGGCGCGCACCCCGCCGCCGATGCCGGTGGCGAGCTCGGCCTCGAACACCTGGCGCGCCTCGATCTCACCGTGGGCGTACCGCTCGTCGTACAGGGCGAGCAGCTGCTGCGCGTCGAGCCCGAAGATGCGCGCCAAGGTACGCAGGTGCCCCCGCGCGTAGAAGTCACCTCCGCAGGGCTCGAAGTCGTCGACCTCGATGCTCTCCAGGACGTGGGGACGGATGCGGGTGCGCTCGCTCAGCTCGTCGACGGAGAGCCGGGCGCGGTGCCGGGCCGCGGCGATGGTCGGACCGATCACCGGATCGGCCGCCGGACGCGTGCGGAAGGGCTCCGGGTCGCCGATCGGGCCGATCTCCTCGACGGGCGCCTCCCCTGCCGCGACGGCACTGCGCTGCGCCGGGATCCCCGTACCGCTCGCGACCACGCGCACGGTCTCGCGGATCACCTCGGCGCGAACGGCGTGGGAGGCGGCGCGCGCGGGTGCCACGGGCTCGAACTGCTCCCTGAGATCTTCCGGCTCCTCGTCGAGCACCTGCACCCGCTCCACCGAGTCCGCCGGCTCCACCGAGTCCGTCGGCTCCACCGGATCTGCCGCCGCGACCGGCTCCGGAGCCTTCGACGTCTCCGCCTGGTCGGTCGCGGGTCCGGTCTCCCCCTGGCTCGCGACGTCGCCGGCCTCCTCGACCGCGCTCTCCCCCGCAGGCTCTGCCCGCCGGCTGAGCACGACCACCGGGGCGCGGCCACTGGCCAGCACGTCGAGGTCGGCGACCAGGTCGCCGCTCAGACCGGTCGAGAGCACCCTCGTGGTGGCGCTGAGCCGAAGGGTGAAGGTCCGCACGTCGCCGTCCGCGGCGTCGACCTCCGCGGGCCGTGGGTGCACCACGATCCGCCGGTCGCCGAGCAGCCAGGCGAACGGCACCTCGCGGCGTTCCTCCTGGGAGCCGGCCAGCCCGTCGAGCTCGACGTGGTCGATGTCCTGCCAGCGCAAACCGGTCCAGGTGACACCGTGCCGGACGCGAACGCCCTGGTCGTCGGCGACCAGCAACGGCGCCCGGCTGTCCCGCAGCACCGCCAGCTGGACCAGGCCCACCAGCCCGAGCACCGCGCAGACCAGCCAGTCCAGGGCGCCCCCGGTCTGCAGGGCGCGGGAGAACCAGGCGATCGTGACAGCTGCTGCCGCGAGGCCGAGCACGGCCGCGAGCCCGGCCCGGTGCTCCACGGTCATCTGCGTCTGCGCCGTGGCGAGGTTCGGCTGCTCGTGGCCGCGGTCGTCCTCGTTGCGGATGTCGTCGTTTCGGAGGTCGTCGGACGGGATGTCCTCGGGCCGGCTGTCGTCGGGCTGGGCCTGGGCGGTCTCGTCCACCACCGGTGCGTCCATCACTGCTCTCCCTGGAGGTTCGCGATCACGTCGTCGAGGTCGTCGGGTTTCAGGAGCACGTCGCGGGCCTTGGAGCCCTCACTGGGGCCGACGACACCGCGACTCTCCAGGATGTCCATCAGCCGGCCCGCCTTGGCGAAGCCGACCCGCAGCTTGCGCTGCAGCATGGAGGTCGAGCCGAACTGGGTGGAGACCACCAGCTCGATGGCCTGGAGCACCAGATCGAGGTCGTCCCCGATGTCGTCGTCGAGCTCCCGCTTGGAGGACGCCGGAGCGGTGACGTCCTCGCGGTAGGTCGGCTGCAGCTGCTCCTTGCAGGTCCGGACCACCTGGGCGATCTCGGCCTCGGTGACCCAGCTGCCCTGGACCCGCACCGGCTTGCTGGCCCCCATCGGCAGGAACAGTCCGTCGCCCTGGCCGACGAGCTTCTCGGCTCCCGGCTGGTCGAGGATGACCCGGCTGTCGGCCAGCGAGCTGGTCGCGAACGCGAGCCGGGAGGGCACGTTGGCCTTGATCAGGCCGGTGACGACGTCCACGCTGGGCCGCTGGGTGGCCAGGATCAGGTGGATGCCGGCCGCCCGCGCCAGCTGGGTGATGCGCACGATGGCGTCCTCGACGTCGCGTGGGGCCACCATCATCAGGTCGGCAAGCTCGTCGACGACCACCGCGAGGTAGGGGTACGGCGCCAGGACTCGCTCGCTGCCCGGAGGCACCTGGACCTTGCCGGCCCGGACGGCCTTGTTGAAGTCGTCGACGTGGCGGAAGCCGAAGTTCGCGAGGTCGTCGTAGCGCATGTCCATCTCGCGGACCACCCACTGCAGCGCCTCGGCGGCCTTCTTGGGGTTGGTGATGATCGGTGTGATCAGGTGCGGGATGCCCTCGTAGGCGTTCAGCTCGACCCGCTTGGGGTCGACCATGATCATCCGCACCTCGTCGGGCGTGGAGCGCATCAGCAGCGAGGTGATCATCGAGTTGATGAAGCTCGACTTGCCGGACCCGGTGGCGCCGGCCACCAGCAGGTGCGGCATCTTGGCGAGGTTGGCGACCACGAACCCGCCCTCGACGTCCTTGCCGAGCCCCACGAGCATCGGATGCTGGTCGTTGCGGGCGTTGGGCGAGCGCAGGACGTCGCCGAGGGAGACGATCTCCTTGTCGGAGTTCGGGATCTCGATGCCGACCGCGGACTTGCCAGGGATCGGGCTGAGGATCCGGAGGTCGGCCGAGGCGACGGCGTAGGCGATGTTCTTCTGGATGCCGGTGATCTTCTCGACCTTGACCGCCGGACCGAGCTCGACGATGTAGCGGGTCACCGTGGGGCCACGGGTGTAGCCGGTGACCTGGGCGTCGATGTCGAACTCCTCGAGCACCTGGGTGAGCCGCTCCACGACCGCGTCGGAGGCCTTCGAGCGGGCCTTGTGCACCGATCCGGGCTTGAGCACCTGGCTGTCCGGCAGCGTGTAGGTGATGTCGCCGGACAGGGACAGCTGCTCCACGCGTGCGGGCAGCGGCGTGTGCGGGGGTGGCTCGAGTGCCTCCTTGGAGGTGTCCTCGACCGCCCCTGTGGTCTCGCCGGACGCGGAGTCGGCCTTGGCGGGACGCCGGCGCCGCCTGGGCTCCTCGACCAGCGGGGTGTCGTAGGCCGGGTCGCCCGCCTCGGGGTCGATGTCCTCGGCGGTGCGCCGGGCCCGGCGGCGCGTCGCCGGGGCCGCTTCCTGCGCACCGGGCTCGGGCTGGTGGGACACGCGCTCGAAGAGCTCGCGGAACCGGGCGGGGACCTGGTGGATCGGCGTGGCGGTCACGACCAGCAGGCCGAAGAGCGCGAGCAGCGCCAGCAGGGGCACCACCAGGTAGTGGGTCTGCAGCAGGTCGGTGAGCAGCTTGGCGACCACGAATCCGACCGCGCCCCCCGCCTGCTGCAGCGGGGTGGTGTCCCCGAGCTTCGGCGCGGGCGAACCGTTGGCGATGTGCACGATGCCCAGGACTCCGAAGAGCAGGGAGGTCCAGCCGATCACCTGCCGCCCGGCGGGACCGTTGCGGTCGGGGTCGCGCAGGTTGCGCCAGGCGACGAAGCACAGCAGCAGCGGCACGAACCAGGCCACGAGTCCGAGCGAACCGGCGACCATCGCGCGGGTGAGGTCGCCCACCGCGCCGGGGAGCTGCCACCACACCGCAGCCGCCACCACGAACGCCAGTCCGATCAGCATCAGCCCGGCCCCGTCGCGGCGGTGCTCGGGCTCGAGCTCGCCGGCGCCGTGCCCGAGACGGCGTACCGCGCCGCCGACTCCGTGCGCCAGCCCGAGCCAGGCGGTCACCAGCACGTGCGCCAGGGCTGCGAAGAGCGTGAAGACCGGTCCGGGGCCGTTACGGACGGCGCGTGGCGCGGGACGGCCGGAGCGCGCGCGGCTCTTGCCGCGGCTCGTGGACTTGCCGCGACTCGACGTGCGGGCGCGCGCGGCCGAACCGCCTCGTCCCGTGCTGCGGGAGGAGGAGCTCTTGCTGCGCGACGCCGGCGGGGAAGACGTACGGGTCGCCATGCTGGCGAATCTACCCGCAACACCTCACCAGCCTCACCAGTCACACGCCCGCGGCGCCCGCGTGTCGCGCAACTCCCCCGCCGGTACATGTAACGCGGGGTTATGGAGGGTAGGTGCCTCCCCGGGGGCGCACCCAGCAGTCGTAACCCCGCGTTACAGCGGGAGCGAAGCGCGGCTCAGCGGCCGGCGCTGTGCTGGCCGACCTCGACCTTGGGGGCGGGCTCGTCGATGTCGACGACCCGCAGGGGCAGGCGCAGCCGGAACGTGCTGCCCTGCCCGAGCTCGGAGGAGACGAGGATCTCACCGCCGTGCATCTGCGCGATCCGGCGTGAGATCGCCAGGCCCAGGCCGGTGCCCGGGATGGAGAGCGCCTCGGGGTTGCTGGAGCGGTGGAAGGCGCTGAAGAGGTGGATCTGGTCCGCCGCGGAGATGCCGAGGCCGGTGTCCTCGCACAGGACGACCGCGTGCCGTCCCTCCCTGCGCACCGTGAGGGTGACCGACCCGCCGGGCGGGGTGTACTTGACCGCGTTGCTGACCAGGTTGTTGATCACCTTGCCCAGCTCGTCGGGATCACCGGTGACCAGGACCGGCTCCGGCGGCACGGTGAGGGTGACCGAGACCTCGCCGCGCTCGGCCTGCATCGCCATCAGGTCGACGCTCTGCTCGGCGAGCTCGCACATGTCGACGGACTGGCGCACCACCTCGCGCTTTTCGTGGACCTGCGAGTAGGCAAGCAGGTTGGAGACCAGCCGGTTGAGCCGCTCGGCGTTGCGCGAGATGGCTTCCACCGAGCCGATGCCGGTGTCGAGATCCTCGAGCAGCTCGATGTGACCCATGATCGAGGTCAGCGGCGTCTTGAGCTCGTGGGAGATCGTCGCGATCAGCTCGCCCTTGTAGCGGTCGAGCTCCTGGAGCTCTCGGACGAGGTGCCGCTCACGGCTGTAGAGCCGGGCGTTGAGCACCACGCGCCCAAGCCCCCGTCCGACCTCCATCGCCGCCTCGAGCTCGACCTCGGTCCAGGGGTCCTGGCTGACGTCACGCAGGAGGATCACGTAACCGAGCAGCTCTCGGGCCACGCCGACCGGTGCCACCAGCATGCCGAGCTCGTCGCGGCTCTCGAACAGCCGGTCCAGCACCTCCTTCTCCTCCGTGGAGAAGCCGCTGGAGGGCCGGGTGACGTCTCGCAGCGTCAGGGTCAGCGGCCGGTCAAGGGTCCATGCTTCCGCGGCGAGGGCGCTCTTGAGGTCGATGAGGTCACGGCTCATCTCGCTGTCGGTGGGCGGGTACGCCGCGGACTCCTCGAGGTGCTCGAAGTCACCGGTCGGGAAGCAGCGCACCCACAGGTGCTCGGCCTCGAGCCCCTTGGCCACGGCCTGTGCGGCCTCGCTCAGGGACCGGTCCAGCTCGGCGATCTGGCCGGCGTAGGAGACCGAGCGGAGCATCTCCCCCATCCGGATCTGGTCCCCGAGCCGCTCGCGCTGCTGGGCGTTGGCCATCGCCAGACCGGCCTGCACCACGAACATCTCCAGGAGCTCGCGCTCCTCCTTGTTCGGGATCCGGTTGCCTGGGGGCAGGTCGACCGACATGTTGCCCAGGAGCTCACCGGTGGCGGAGTACAGGGGCGCGTAGAGCGCGTCGAGCGGGTGCCAGGCGTCGTTGGCCTTGCTCGGCTCGAACTCCGGCACCCAGGCGGCATTCTGCAGCTCGTCGGGCATCCGGCCGTGCGGCACGAACCGCAGGATGCCCCACTCGTCGGCCTGCGCGTACTCGTTGAAGATCGAGTCCACAGGCGTGCGGCGGCCGATGATCTGGCGGCGTACGTCCTCCGAGCCGGCCACCGCGGTCATCACGAACACGTCGCCCTCGAGCCGGGCGATGGCGGCGATGCCGTACCCCAGGACCTCGACCACACCACGGGCGATCTCGTCCAGCACCTCGGACAGGTCTGTGGAGGAGTTCACCCGCCTCATCAGCTCGTAGAGGCGGCGAACTCCCTCAGCCCTGGGGGATTCCGCTGCGCGCATGGTGGTCCCGTCGTCTCGCGGTCCGACGCGTTCAGTCTAAGGACCGGGGGGCCCTTCTGGTCGGTTTTGCCCGAGTCATTCAGGACCGGGGAGTGAGGTGCTCCCAGGCCTTGTCGATGGCCGCGGAGACGTCGATGTCCCGGGCGCTGCGCACCTGCGGCCTGTCCAGCTCGCGGCGCACGTAGCCCGCGACGAACCGGCGCAGCTCTCCCTCCACGTTGGCGAGTCGTTGCACCATGGTGGCTCTTCGGGTGTCCGCGCGCACGCGAACCTGGACCTCGCGCGCCCGGGGCGGTCGGGCGTGGACGTGGATCCGGACCCCGCGCAGGGCCAGGGCGGTCAGAGTGATCGGCACCAGTACGTCGGCGTCGAACCGCTGCTTCTCGACCTGGAGGTCCAGCTCGAAGGTCACCTCGACCGGCAGGAGCACCTGGTAGGCGATCCGTTCGCCCGGCAGCGGGGAGGCCTCGGCCTGGCCGATGCTGCCGAAGGCGCGGACCTTGGCGATCCGACCGGGTCCCACACCCATCGGTCCCACGTCGATGGGGCGACCGGCAAGCGCGTTCACCGCCTCGAGGACACGGTCCTCGTTGATCGCCTCGCGGAAGAACGCGGCGCCCCACTCCTCGTAGGAGGTCGACTCGGGGTGCGGGTTGACGGCGTTCACCGGGCCATCACGCCTCGAGCACCACCGGGATGATCATCGGGCGGCGGCGGTGGGTGCCGCTCACCCAGCGGCCGACCACGCGCCGGATCGTCTGCTGCAGCTGGTAGGAGTCGTCGACGCCCTCGGTGACGGCCCGGTCGAGGGCGTCGACGATCGGACCCTTGATGTCCTCGAAGGTGGCGTCGTCCTCGGCGAAGCCGCGGGCGTGGATCTCCGGTCCGCTGACCACCTTGCCGGTCTGGGAGTCCAGCACCACGATCACGGAGATGAACCCCTCCTCGCCGAGGATGCGCCGGTCCTTCAGCGAGGACTCGGTGACGTCGCCGATCGAGGAGCCGTCGACGAACACGTAGCCGCAGTCGACCTTCCCGACGATGCGCGCCCGGCCGTCGACGAGGTCGACGACCATGCCGTCCTCGGCCACCACGACGCGCTCGGGCTCCACGCCGGTGGCCTCGGCGAGCGCCGCGTTGGCCCGCATGTGGCGGACCTCGCCGTGCACCGGCATCACGTTGCTGGGCCCGACGACGTTGTAGGCGTACAACAGCTCGCCGGCACTGGCGTGACCGCTGACGTGCACCAGGGCGTTGCTCTTGTGGACCACGTTCGCGCCCCACCGGGCCAGCCCGTTGATGACCCGATAGACGGCGTTCTCGTTGCCCGGGATCAGCGAGGAGGCCAGCACGACGGTGTCGCCCTCCTCGATGTGCACGAAGTGGTGGTTGCGCTGCGCGATCCGGCTCAGCGCCGACAGCGGCTCGCCCTGGGAGCCCGTGGAGATCAGCACGACCTGATCCGGCGGGAGGTCGGCGGTGGCCTTGGCCTCGACGAGCAGGTCCGGCGGCACCTTGAGGTAGCCCAGGTCGCGGGCGATGCCCATGTTGCGCACCATCGAGCGACCGACGTACGCCACCTTGCGGCCGTGCTCGACGGCGGCGTCCATGACCTGTTGGACGCGGTGCACGTGTGAGGCGAAGCAGGCCACGATGATGCGTTGGCTGCTGTTGTGGAAGACGCGGTCGAGCACCGGGGCGATGTCGCGCTCCGAGGTCGTGATGCCAGGGACCTCTGCGTTGGTGGAGTCGACCAGGAAGAGGTCGACGCCCTCGTCACCGAGTCGGGCGAACGCGCGCAGGTCGGTGATCCGCCCGTCCAGCGGCAGCTGGTCCATCTTGAAGTCGCCGGTGTGCAGGACCAGTCCCGCGCGGGTGCGGATCGCCACGGCCAGGGCGTCGGGGATGGAGTGGTTGACCGCCACGAACTCGAGGTCGAAGGGGCCGAACTGCACCCGGTCGCCCTCGGCCACCACGTGCTGCTCGGTGTTCTTGATCCGGTGCTCACGAAGCTTGGACCCGATCAGCGCCAGGGTCAGCTGGGAGCCGACCATCGGGATGTCCCGACGCTCGCGCAACAAGAACGGCACCGCGCCGATGTGGTCCTCGTGGCCGTGGGTCAGCACCAGGGCGTCGACGTCGTCGAGACGGTCCCGGATCGCGGTGAAGTCCGGGAGGATCAGGTCGACCCCGGGATGGGTCTCCTCGGGGAAGAGCACGCCGCAGTCCACGATCAGCAACCGGCCGGCGTGCTCGAAGACGGTCATGTTGCGGCCGATCTCCCCCAGGCCACCCAGGGGCGTGACCCGCAGGCCCTCCGGCGGGAGCGGCGGCGGGGCGGAGAGCTCTGGGTGCGGATGGCTCACAACAGTCCTGCCTTCCCGAGCGCACCACCGAGAGCCGTGACCTCATCGTCGTCCAGGGCCACCAGGGGACCTCGCACGCGGCGGTTGTCCAGGACGCCGAGCAGCTCGAGCGCGGCCTTGGCGGTGGTGGCGCCGTAGTTGGGCACCCCCATGACCGCTTCGATCACCGGTGTCAGCGCGGTGAACGACGCGAGTGCGGAACCGTGGTCACCGGCGTCGAACTGCTCGATGACTTTTCGCAGCTGCCGGCCCGCGGCATGACCGACCACCGAGACCAGGCCACAGCCACCGTGGGCGAGGTAGCTCAGGAGCAGACCGTCGTCGCCGGAGTAGACGTCGTAGCCGAGCTGGCGCAAGGCGATCGTGTCCAGCGGGTTGCCGGTGGCGTGCTTGACGCTGGTGACGGTCTCCAGCCTCGCCGCCGCCTCATAGGTCGGCCCCGCGATGGCCTGGCCGGTGCGACCCGGCACGTCGTAGAGCATCACGGGGAGGTGGGTGGCGCGAGCCACCTCGGTGAAGTGGTGCAGGATGCCCGCCTGCCCCGGCTTGTTGTAGTAGGGCGTGACCACCAGCACCGCGTCGACGCCCACCTTCTCGGCCTGGACGGCGAGCTCGACGGAGTGTGCGGTCGCGTTGGTGCCGACGCCGGCGATCACCCTCGCCCGGTCGCCCACGGCGTCCTTGACCGCGCGCAACAGCTCACCGTCCTCGGGCACCGTCGTCGTCGGCGACTCCCCGGTGGTGCCACTGACCACGAGCCCGTCGTTGCCCCGGTCGACCAGATAGGTCGCCACCCGGGCGACGCCGTCGAGGTCGACCGCGCCGTCCTCGGTGAACGGGGTCACCATCGCGGTGAGCATCCGGCCGAACGGAGCAGCGGGCAGACTCATGCGCTGCCCCCGCCGAGCTGCGGGCGCCGGACTGGGGTGCGGGTCATGTCCCTAGGTTATCGGCACGATTCCGGTCGCGCCGACTGCCCGATCGGCGGAGGGATCGGTAGGGTCCCGGCATGACGCAGAACCACGAGCCTGGACAGGACCCCGCGTACGACCCTGCGCAGGACCCCGGCCAGCCCGGCCAGCAGCCGGCGTACGGCGCACCGCAGCCCGACCCGAACGCTCCGGCGCCCGAGGCGGCCTACGGCCAGCCACCGGCCCAGTACGACCAGCAGCAGTACCAGCAGTACGCCCAGGAGCAGGCCGCTGCGCAGGCGGCCTCGGGGAGCTACTACCTGCAGCACCTCGGCCAGGACCACGGCCCCTACGGCTACGAGCAGCTGCGCCAGATGGCGCTCGCCGGTCAGCTCAAGGGCGACGGCAGCGTGCGCGACGCCGCGGGGGGCGGCTACTTCCAGGCCAAGCAGATCCCCGGGCTGTTCTCCCACCGCGAGTGGCTGACCACGGTGCTGCTCTCGGCGTTCCTCGGCGGGTTCGGCATCGACCGCTTCTACCTCGGCCAGACCGGCCTGGGCGTCGCCAAGCTGCTCACGCTGGGCGGTTGCGGCATCTGGACGATCATCGACTTCATCCTGATCCTGCTGCGCAAGGTCAATGACGCCGAGGGGCGTCCGCTCGCCTGACCAGGGAGCACCGGTGACCGTCAGGGGCAGCGGTCGAGCCAGCGGATGACGTACGGCGGGTCGCCGTCGGGATGCGCCTCGCGGCTGGTCTCCTGCCACGCGGACTCCTCGAAGTCCGGGTACCAGGTGTCGCCCTCGGGCCGCGCGTCGACCTCGGTCAGGATCTGGTGGGTCGCCCAGGCCCAGGCAGCGCGGTAGACGTGCGCGCCGCCGCCGACCATCACGGTGTCGTCGAGCGAGGCGCCCAGCTCGAGGGCCTCGAGCACGCTCGGCGCGACCAGCACACCCTCGAAGGACCAGACCGGGTCGCGGGTGACCACGATGTTCTGTCGGCCGGGCAGCGGGCGTCCGATGCCCTCGAACGTCGTCCGGCCCAGCACCAGCGGGTGCCCCATCGTGACCCGCTTGAAGTGTGCGAAGTCGGCCGGCAGGTGCCAGGGGATGTCGCCGCCACGGCCGATGACCCCGTTGCGGGCACGCGCCGCGACCAGCACCACGCGCGCGCCCACCACCTCGGAGCGGGCCACGCCCTCCGCCGAGCTCATATGGCGATGGGCGCCTTGATGCCCGGGTGCGGGTCGTAGCCCTCGACCGCGATGTGGTCGAGGTCGAAGGCGTCGAGCGAGGTGACCGACGGGTCGAGCACCAGCCGCGGCAGCGGGCGCGGCTCCCGGGTCAGCTGCAGCCGAGCCTGGTCGAGGTGGTTGAGGTAGAGGTGCGCATCGCCGAGGGTGTGCACGAACTCCCCCACCTCCAGCCCGGTGACCTGGGCGACCATGTGGGTGAGCAGGGCGTAGGAGGCGATGTTGAACGGCACGCCGAGGAAGACGTCGCCGGAGCGCTGGTAGAGCTGGCAGCTCAGCCTGCCCGGGGCGCCGTCCTCCCCCGGAGCGACGTAGAACTGGAACATCGTGTGGCAAGGCGCGAGCGCCATCTCGGGGATGTCGGCGACGTTCCACGCCGAGACGATGTGCCGCCGCGAGTGCGGATCGGTGCGCAGCGCGTCGACCACCTGCGCGAGCTGGTCGATGTGCCGGCCGTCGGGAGCGGGCCACGAGCGCCACTGGTAGCCGTAGATCGGACCGAGATCGCCATGCTCGTCGGCCCACTCGTCCCAGATGGTGATGGCGCGGTCGTGCAGCCACTTCAGGTTGGTGTCCCCGCGCAGGAACCACAACAGCTCGCCGAAGACCGAGCGCGTGTGGATCTTCTTGGTGGTCACCAGCGGGAAGCCCGCGGCGAGGTCGAAGCGCATCTGGTGCCCGAACACGCTCAAGGTGCCCGTGCCGGTGCGGTCGGACTTCTGCACGCCCTCGTCGAGGATCCGGTTGAGGAGGTCGAGGTAGGCCTGCATGGGGTCAACCTACCCGCGCGGAGCGAGGCGCGGCGGCACCCTCAGCGGCGTGCGAGGCTGGCGCCCGTGGTCGCATGCTGATCGGCCTGTGCGTGGTCGCCCTCGGCGACGAGGTCCGCGCGGGCTGGTGGCCGAGCAGCTCCCGCCCTGAGGAAAGGCCCCGTCCGGACCGGACGGGGCCCGATGCTTTCATGGCTCCATGAGTGCCGACGTCTCCGTGCGGATTGCCTGGGCCGACGACGCGGCGGCGATCGCCGGAGTGCAGGTGCGCGCGTGGCGCACCTCGTACGCCGACCTGTTGCCCGACGAGGTCCTCGAAGCGCTCGGTGCGGACACGCTGGCCGAGGGCTGGCACGCCGCGCTGCAGCGACCCGGCGATGCCCGCAACCGGGTGCTCGTCGCGCTGGAGCGCAACACCGTCACCGGTTTCGTGGTGACCGCGCCGGCCGGTGACCCAGACTGCGACCCGATCGCCACCGGGGAGATGAGCGACCTGACCGTCGATCCCGAGCGGCGCGGTGAGGGACACGGCTCGAGGCTCCTCCAGGCCGCGGCCGACACCCTGGTGGCCGACCGGTTCGTCCGGGCGGTGACCTGGCTGCCGACCACCGACGACACGGGGCGGGAGTTCCTCGCCTCCGCGGGCTGGGGCGCCGACGGCGCCCACCGCACGCTGGACCTGCTCGGCGACGGCAGCACCACCGTCAAGCAGGTGCGCCTGCACACCGCCCTGGTCGACGGGTCCTGAGACCGCCCGGTTACCCGGGCTTGCGTCGCGTGTGGCGCGGTCCGGTCCCCCAGGACTTCCCGAGATGGTCCTGGGGGCCGGCTCCGCAGAAGATGGGTGGGGGGCCCGTGTGCCCAGCACGGGCCCCCCACCCCGGGACTCCTGACCTCCGTGGGGGGAGGGAGGTCAGGACACGCTCACCGCGCTCCAAGCTGCGGCGACAGCGTGGTACGGGGTGCTGCCCGACCCGTAGAGGTCACGGGCCGCGTCGAGCGTCGCGGTGCGAGCGCCCTGGTAGTCGGTGTTGGAGGTCATGTAGACGGTCAGCGCGCGATACCAGATCTTCGCGGCTGCGTCGTGGCCGATGCCGGTGAGCGTCGAGCCGTCACAGGTCGGCGAGTCGTGCTGCACCCCGCCGATCGTCTTGGGGCCGGAGCCCTCGGCGAGCAGGTAGAAGAAGTGGTTGCCGACTCCGGAGGAGTAGTGCACGTCCAGGTTGCCGACGCCGCTGCTCCAGCAGTTGGCCGACTTGCCGTCCGCGGACGGGTTGTCCATCCGGCGGAAGCCGAGGTGCTTGTCGAGGTCGAACTCCTCACCGATCAGGTAGTCGCCGGGGTCGTTGCCGTTGTCGGCGAAGAACTCGACCATCGTGCCGAAGATGTCGCTGGTGGACTCGTTGAGCCCACCGGGCTCCCCGGAGTAGGTCAGACCGGCGGTGTTCTCGGTGACCCCGTGGCTCATCTCGTGGCCGGCGACGTCGAGGGAGGTCAGCGGCCCGTAGTGGGTCCCGTCCCCGTCCCCGTAGGTCATCTTGGTGCCGTCCCAGAAGGCGTTGGCGTAGTTCTTGCCGTAGTGGACCCGGTTGTAGGAACCCTTGCCGTTTCCGAAGATGCCGTTACGCCCGTGCACCTGCTGGTAGTAGTCCCACGTCTGGTTGGTGCCGTACTGCGCGTCCACCGCCGCCGACTCGCGGCTGCTCGTCGTGCCGTTGCCGAAGGAGGCGTCGGGGCTGGTGAACAGCGTCCCGGTCGAACAGCCGAAGCCCAGGAGCTGGCAGCCGAGTCCGTCGGACTTGTTGCCCATGTCGGTGGTGTACGTGCCGCCGCGGGTAGGGTCCTTGAGCCGGTACGTCGACCCGGAGAGAGCCAGCTGCAGCGGGACCGTGCCGCCGTAGAGGGACTGACCGGACCCGTCGACGTTCACGATCTCCTGCTCGGTGCGCAGCACCCCGCCCCTGCGGGCGTCGACGTAGGTCGCCAGCCGGCTGGGCGTCCCGTCGGCCTGCACCCCGCCGCTCAGCACGCGCCAGGCCAGTCGGGGCGCGTCCCCGGTGGCGTCCACGACGAGCTGGGTGCCGGCGATGCGGGCGCCTGAGATGCTGCGGGCCACGCGACTGCCCAGGGCCGCAGCGCGGGCCTGGCCCTGGCTGACGGTGGCGGCGAGGGGGACGTGGATGTCGTCGTCCAGGGTCTGGCTGCTGCCCTGCCAGGCCCCGTCGGGGGCCAGGTGGACGACCAGGTCGCCACCGAGGACCTCGAGGTCCCGGTAGCTGCGGTGGAGCCGGACGTGGCTGCTGCCGTCGGCGTCGACGATGGTGTCGACAGCGCGCAGGGTCTGCCCCTTGCCGACGTGGGTGACTCCCGCGTGCGCCTTCGCGGCCGCGATCGCCTCGTCAGCGCGCGAGCCGGCTGCTCCCGGTCGGGCGACGGCCTGCGTGGTGCCGGCGAGGACCACCGTCGCGGCGGCGAGTCCGGCAAGGCTGGGGAACACACGCATGCGGCTTGATCAGCTCCGAGTCCGGTGGGCGGGCGGAAATGGCGCCCGGGCAGCACCAGACTGCACCGACAAAGCGGACCGCGGGAGCACCCGGGCGGTTCACGAAGTTGCGTTGCACAAAAGTGCAGCACTGCATGAAGCCGCGATTCCGGCATGGCTGGAGTGGGTGAGGCCAGAGGCTTTTGGACTCTGGATGGCTGGATCACACCACGACGAGACTCAGGGCATGGGCACGCTTGTGCAGTCACCACGACGTGCGAGGCTGGCTTGAGTCCCGGATCGGTCGTCGCGCGGTCACGTTCGCGGGGTTGAGTGTCGCCGGCACCGCATTGCCGGCTCACTCCTCAGATGTCTCCGCCCTCACGACATCTTGCGGGGCTCGCCTCCGGCACACCTCGCTGACGCTCGGCGTACCTCCGGCTCACTCCTCAGATGTCTCCGCCCTCACGACATCTTGCGGGGCTCGCCTCCGGCACACCTCGCTGACGCTCGGCGTACCTCCGGCTCACTCCTCAGATGTCGAGCAGCTCCTCGAGACCGACGGTGAGACCGGGACGGCCCTCGATGGCGCGCACCGCGCGGAGCACGCCCGGCATGAACGAGACCCGGTCCAGCGAGTCGTGCCGGATGGTCAGGGTCTCCCCCGGACCCCCGAGGATCACCTCCTGGTGCGCCACCAGCCCCCGCACCCGCAGTCCGTGCACGCGGATGCCCTCGACGTCGGCGCCGCGGGCGCCCTCCACCGAGCTCGAGGTCGCGTCCGGCACGGGTCCGAGCCCAGCCTGAGCCCGCACCTTCGCGATCTGCTCGGCCGTACGACGAGACGTGCCCGACGGCGCGTCTGCCTTGTCCGGATGGTGCAGCTCCACGATCTCCACCGACTCGAAGAACCGCGCGGCCTCGGCGGCGAACCGCATCATCAGGACCGCCCCGATGGAGAAGTTGGGAGCCACCAGCACACCGGTGGGGCCGTCACCCAACCACGCGCGCAGCTGCAGCAGCCTTCCCTCGTCGAACCCGGTGGTGCCGACCACGGCGTGGATGCCGTGGTCGAGGCAGAAGCGGAGGTTGTCCATCACGACGTCGGGATGGGTGAAGTCGACCACCACCTGCGTGTGGGTGGCGAGCAGGTCCTCCAGGTCACCGCCCTGGTCGATCTCCGCGACCAGCTCGAGGTCATCCACCTCCGCGACCGCCTCGCACACCTCACGGCCGACCCTGCCCTGCGCGCCCAGCACGCCAACTCTGATCGTCACGGTGCGAGCGTAACGACCCGGTCAGCGGGCCGGACCCACCTGGGCCAGCACGGCGGGGCGGCTGAACAGCTCGCGGGCCAGCTCGTGAACCCCTTCGGGAGTGACGGCGTCGATCCTCTCGAGGAGCTCGTCCACCGAGAGGAGCCGGCGCTGGAACAGCTCCGCCTCCCCCAGGCGCGTCATCCGTGAGGCGGTGTCCTCCAGGCCGAGCACGGTGCCGCCGCGGACCTGACCCTTCCCGCGGACGACCTCCTCCTCGCTGAGCCCGTGCGCGACCACGCGGTCGAGCTCGGCCCGGACCACCTGCAGCACCTCGCCTGCCTTCGCCGGCAGCGATCCCGCGGAGACCCCGACGAGCCCGGCGTCGGAGTAGCCCAGGCCGAAGGAGTAGACGGAGTAGGCGAGCCCACGACGCTCGCGCACCTCCTGGAACAGCCGCGAGCTGGACCCGCCGCCCAGCGCCGCGTTGAGCACCCAGAGCGTGTGCCTCAACGGGTCGGAGCGGGTGATGCCCTGCATCGCCAGCACCAGGTTGACCTGCTCGATCGACCGCTGGGTCGAGGCCTCGGCGCCGCGCACCGGACGGGGCCGTTCTGCCAGCCGCGGGCCGGCCGGCCGGTCGTCGCCGGCGAGGTAGCCGTTGCCGCCGAAGGCGCGGCGCACCAGGCGAACAACCTCGGCATGCTCCACGTGACCGGCCACCGCGACCGTGGTGACCGGTGCGCGGTAGCGCCGCCGGTAGTACCCCGCGACCTGGGCGCGGGTCAGCGCCTTGATCGACGCCGCCGTCCCGGCGATCGGCCGCCCCAGCGGGGTGCCGGCCCAGGCCGTGGCAGCGACGAGGTTGTGCACGGCGTCGTCGGGGTCGTCGTCGTGCATGGCGATCTCGTCGAGGATCACCTCGCGCTCGGCCTCGACGTCCTCGGCATCGAGGCGCGAGGAGGTGACCATGTCCCCCAGCACGTCGATCGCGAGCGGGAGGTCCTGATCGAGCACACGGGCGTGGAAGCAGGTGTACTCGCGAGCGGTGTAGGCGTTGAACTCCCCGCCCACCTCGTCCAGCGCCACCGAGATGTCCAGCGCGGAGCGTCGGTCGGTGCCCTTGAACAGCAGGTGCTCGAGGAAGTGCGAGGCGCCGCCGAGCTGCGGCGCCTCGTCGCGGGAGCCGACCCCGACGAACACGCCCACCGCCGCGGACCGGACGGTGGGCACGTGCTCGGTGAGCACGCGCAGACCGCCCCGCAGGACGGTCCGGCGTACTCCCTCAGGCAGCCCGGAGGACTGAGTCACTCAGCGTCGGAGCCCGACGCCGCCTCGGCGCCCTCGGACTCCTCCACCACCGGCACCAGCGACAGCTTGCCGCGGTCGTCGATCTCGGCGATCTGCACCTGGACCTTCTGCCCGACCGAGACGACGTCCTCGACGTTCTCCACGCGCTTGCCGCCGGCCAGCGCACGCAGCTTGCTGATGTGCAGCAGACCGTCCTTGCCGGGCAGCAGCGAGACGAAGGCGCCGAAGTTGGTCGTCTTCACCACCGTGCCCAGGTAGCGCTCGCCGACCTCGGGCATCGTCGGGTTGGCGATCGCGTTCACAGCGCTGCGCGCCGCCTCCGCAGCCTCCCCGTTGGTCGCGCCGATGTAGACGGTGCCGTCGTCCTCGATGGACAGCTGGGCGCCGGTGTCGTCCTGGATCTGGTTGATGACCTTGCCCTTGGGACCGATCACCTCACCGATCTTGTCGACCGGGACCTTGACGGTGATGATCCGGGGAGCGTGCACCGACATCTCCTCGGGCACCTCGATGGCCTCGGCCATCACCTCCAGGATCGTCATCCGGGCGTCGCGGGCCTGCTTCAGGGCCTGCGCCAGCACGTCGGCGGGGAGGCCGTCGAGCTTGGTGTCCAGCTGCAGCGCGGTGACGAACTCCTTGGTGCCGGCGACCTTGAAGTCCATGTCGCCGAAGGCGTCCTCGGCACCGAGGATGTCGGTGAGCGCGACGTACTGCGTCTGCCCCTCGACCTCGCCGGAGATCAGGCCCATCGCGATGCCCGCGACCGGGGCGCGCAGCGGCACACCGGCCTGGAGCAGCGACAGGGTCGAGGCGCAGACCGAACCCATCGACGTCGAGCCGTTGGAGCCCATCGCCTCGGAGAGCTGCCGGATGGCGTAGGGGAACTCCTCCTTGGTCGGGAGCACCGGCAGCACCGCCCGGCGGGCCAGTGCACCGTGCCCGACCTCGCGACGCTTGGGCGAGCCCACGCGGCCGGTCTCACCGGTGGAGAAGGGCGGGAAGACGTACTTGTGCATGTACCGCCGCTTCTTCTCCGGCGACAGGGTGTCGAGCTGCTGCTCCATGGTGAGCATGTTCAGCGTGGTGACGCCGAGGATCTGGGTCTCTCCTCGCTCGAACAGCGCCGACCCGTGCACCCGCGGGATCACGCCGACCTCGGCGGTGAGGCTGCGGATGTCGGTGAGGCCGCGGCCGTCGATGCGGACCTTGTCGCGCAGCACCCGCTCGCGCACCAGGGACTTCTGCAGCGAGCGGTACGCCGCACCGATCTCCTTCTCGCGACCCTCGAAGTCACCGCCGATCTTGTCCAGCAGCCCCGCCTTGATCTCGCTGAGCCGGTCCTCGCGCTCCTGCTTGGCACCGATGGTCAGCGCCTGGGCGAGCTCCTCACGCACCGAGGTCTCGACAGCGGCGTACACCTCGTCCTCGTAGTCGAGGAAGATCGGGAACTCCTCGACCGGCTTGGCGGCCTGCCGGGCGAGCTCGGCCTGCGCCTCGCACAGCTGCTTGATGAAGGGCTTCGCGGCGTCCAGTCCGGAGGCCACGATCTCCTCGGTGGGTGCCTGCGCACCGCTCTGCACGAGGTTCCAGGTCTCCTCGGTCGCCTCGGCCTCGACCATCATGATCGCGACGTCGCCGGTCTCGGTGACCCGGCCGGCGACGACCATGTCGAAGGTCGCCTGCTCGAGCTGGCTGTGGCTGGGGAAGGCGACCCACTGGCCCTCGATGAGGGCCACGCGGGTGCCGCCGACGGGACCGGAGAACGGCAGGCCGGAGAGCTGGGTGGAGGCCGAGGCCGCATTGATGGCGAGCACGTCGTAGGGCTGGTCGGGGTCGAGGGCGAGCACCGTGATGACCACCTGCACCTCGTTGCGCAGGCCCTTCTTGAACGTCGGACGCAGCGGACGGTCGATCAGGCGGCAGGTGAGGATGGCGTCCTCGCCGGGCCGGCCCTCGCTGCGGAAGAACGAGCCGGGGATCTGGCCCACGGCGTACATCCGCTCCTCCACGTCGATGGTGAGCGGGAAGAAGTCGAGGTGCTCCTTGGGCTGCTTGGAGGCGGTGGTCGCCGAGAGCAGCATGGTCTCGTCGTCGAGGTAGGCGGTCACCGAACCGGCGGCCTGACGGGCGAGCAGCCCGGTCTCGAACTTGACGGTGCGCTTGCCGAACTGACCGTTGTCGAGAACGGTCTCGACCGCGGTGATCTGGTTGTCAGCCAAGAGTTTCTCTCTCGTTCGCGGAGCAGATCCACGACCCCGCAGGGGTGGCCGGTCTTCGATCGAGGCCCACTGTGTGCTTTCGGTGCCGGGAACAGGGCAACCTGCACGTGCAGTCTTCCGTTGGTACCGGGAACCGGTACACAGGGAGCCACTACCGAGGACCGGGCCGCTGGCGCGCGGATCGCTCCTGGTTTCTCTGGTGTGTTCAGTTGTGGTGAAGCTCGAGGGCCCACCCGCCCGAGCGGATGAGCCCTCGACGTCGTCAGCGGCGCAGGCCGAGCCGGGACACGATCGAGCGGTAGCGCTCGATCTCGGTGTTCTCCAGGTAGTTCAGGAGACGGCGGCGCTGGCCGACCAGCAGCAGCAGGCCACGACGGCTGTGGTGGTCGTGCTTGTGCTGCTTGAGGTGCTCGGTCAGGTGCGCGATGCGGTGCGAGAGCAGCGCGATCTGCACCTCGGGGGAGCCGGTGTCGCCCTCGGCCGTGGCGTACTCGGCGATGATCTTCTTCTTGGTCTCAGCGTCGGTACCGATCGACACGTGAGCTCCCTTCTGGATTCTCGTTGCGCGGCGCGCCCGGGCCTGTTCACCGGGGCACTCTGGGTCCGCGGCCGTTGCACGGCGAATGGTGTGCCGAGCCGGGGGCGGCCGGGCAACGTTCCCAGGCTATCAGCGGGCCCGGGCTGGCGCCGAATCCGCGGCACCGTCCGGCCCTGGCCATACTGGGCGCCGTGCCTTCCCAGAGCGGCCCGGTCGACGACATCCTCCCCGACCCGCCGGCTGACGTGCTGGCCGACCTGCCGGCTCATCGACGCGAGCTCTTCACCGCACGCGCGGAGCGCTGGCTGCCGGACCTCGATGCCGCCCTGGCGCCGCTGTACGCCGATCCGGCCGCGGTGCGGGACCGGCTGCTCGCCCTCGCGGCCCGCGGCTTCGCCGCACGCCCCGAGGAGCTGCACGCCCTGGACCTGAGGCGGTCGCTGGCGCCGGAGTGGTTCCAGCGTCCGGAGGTCATCGGATACGCCGCCTACGCCGACCGCTTCGCCGGCACGCTGGCAGGTGTCGCCGACCGGGCGGCGTACCTGGAGGAGCTCGGCGTCCGGTACCTCCACCTGATGCCGCTGCTCACCCCGCGACCCTCCCCCAACGACGGCGGCTACGCGGTCCAGGACTACCGCAGGGTGCGACCTGACCTCGGCACCATGGCCGACCTGGAGGAGCTGACCCGCACACTTCGCGAGCGGGGCATCAGCTTGTGCCTGGACCTGGTGCTCAACCACGTCGCCGGTGAGCACGAGTGGGCGGTGCGCGCCCGCGCCGGTGAGGCGGCGTACCAGAAGTACTTCCACGTCTTCCCCGATCGCGCGCTGCCCGACGCCTACGAGCGCAGCCTGCCCGAGGTGTTCCCGGACTTCGCGCCCGGCAACTTCACCTGGGACGTCGACCTGGACGGCTGGGTCTGGACCACGTTCCACGACTACCAGTGGGACGTGAACTGGGCGAACCCGTCGGTGCTCTGCGAGTACGCCGACATCATCTTGACCCTGGCCAACCACGGCGTGGAGGTGTTCCGGCTCGACGCGATCGCCTTCTTGTGGAAGCGGATGGGCACCAGCTGCCAGAACCAGCCGGAGGTCCACGCCCTGACCCAGGCGCTGCGCACCCTCGTGCGGATCGCCTGTCCGGCGGTGCTGTTCAAGGCCGAGGCCATCGTCGGACCGCAGGACCTCCTTGCCTACCTCGGTGAGCGAGAGCACCACGGCAAGGTCAGCGACCTCGCCTACCACAACGCACTGATGGTGCACGTGTGGTCGATGCTGGCCAGCAGGGACGCCCGGCTGGCGGCGCACGCGCTGCAGCGCCTCGGCACCCCGCCCGCCACCACCGCCTGGGTCACCTACGCCCGCTGCCACGACGACATCGGCTGGGCGATCGACGACGCCGACGCGGCCGCCGTGGGCGTGACCGGGTCCGGGCACCGCAAGTTCCTCTCCGACTTCTACTCCGGGGACTTCCCGGGCTCGTGGGCGCGCGGGCTGGTGTTCCAGGAGAACCCCGCCACCGGCGACCGGCGCATCTCCGGCTCGCTGGCGTCGCTCGCCGGGCTCCAGGCCGGTGACCCGGACGCCCGCCGCCGGATCCGGCTGGTGAACGCACTGGTCCTCGGGTACGGCGGTGTCCCGGTGATCTGGTCCGGCGACGAGATCGGCCTCCCCAACGACCCCCACTGGTTCGAGGAACCGGGCCACGGGGCCGACAACCGCTGGGCCCACCGCCCTCGCCTGCCGCGGCCGGCGGAGCCGGACGCGCACGGGGTCAACGCCGACCTGCGCGCCCTGATCGCCGCCCGCACCGCCCTTCCCCACCTGCACGCCTCGGTGGCCACCGAGGTGCTCGATCCGCGGGACCCCGGCGTCCTCCTCGTCGCCCGGCCGCATCCCGTCGGGACGATGCTCGGCGTCTACAACGTCACCGACGACTCCCGCCCGGTGCCCGAGGAGGTGCTGCACTCAGCCGGGCTGGACCCCGCCGGGGTGGTCGACGCGGTCACCGACACGCCGCCGTACCGCTCCTACGGCGCCCTGCGCCTCGAGCCGTACGACGCGCTCTGGCTGGTCGACCGCTGAGCCGGCGTCAGGTCCGATCCTCAGCGCTGCTGCGGCGCGAGCTGCCAGACACCCGGCGTGCCCTTTCTCATCAGGCCCCGGTCGACGAGAGCGAGGCGGGCGCGCCGGGCGGCGTACCGCCAGCGCAGCTCGCCCTCGGGGGTCTTCTCGCGGTCACCGGGCAGGAGCTCGTCCTCGAGCAGGATCTCCAGCTCGAGGAACATCTCCTCGGCATCCAGCTCGCCGCCTGCCTCGCGCAGCACCGAGAGGATCAGTGGCACGAACTTCTCCGGGGACGTCCAGCGACGCGGGACCACCTTCGTCGGCGCAGCCTGTGCCCGGGGCCGAGAAGGTGTCGGGGTGCGCGGCTTCGACCTCGCCTTGGGCTTGCTCGGCGGCGGAGCGGGCGGCCGACCGTGGATGCAGGTCGACCGGGGCAGGTCGCACAGCTCGCAGTAGTCGTCGGCCGCAGTCATCCCTGCACAGGCTAGCCAGCCGGGCACAGCACGCGCGCGCCACCCGGCCCCGGGGAGCTCTCACGCGGTCTTGTGGCCGTGCTCGCGGAGCTCTTCGAGCGCCCCGGGCAGCTCGTCTACCAAGGGAGCCAGGTCGGGCACCAGGTCGGGGCAGCTGAGGAAGGAGAAGTTCATCCGCTCGACGTACGACCAGGCAGTCACGTTGAGCCCGATGCCCTCCAGGATCGGGCCGACGCTGTAGAGGTCGTCGAGCCGTGCACCAGCGATCGAGGCGGGCCGCTGCGGACCCTTGACGTTGGAGACGACCACGTTGAACGGGGGTGGGTGGTGGGCTGCGGCGCGCACCCGTGAGTACAGGCGCATCACCGCGCTCAGCGGTGCCGGCGGGGCGAACTGCACCCAGTCGACCAGCATGTCCGGGCCGAGCGTCTGCTGGATCGCCTTGGAGGCCGTGGTGGTGCTCGATATCTGTGCGAGTCGCTCGACCGGGTCGGAGATGTCGGTGCCCAGCGAGGTGAACAAGTTCGACACCCGGTTGCCACCCAGCCGCGGGGCGGAGCCCGGCGCATCGGTGGCCACCGGGACACCGGCGACGAGGGAGCGCTCCGGCAGCTCCCCGAGGCCGGTCAACCACGCCCGCAGGGCGCCGCCGACCAGCGCCAGCACCACGTCGTTCATGGTCACCCCGTGCGCCTTCTGCACCTCCTTGATGGCCGACACCGGCAGCGAGCACGTGGCGAAGAGCCGCCGCGCGGTCAAGGGACCGTTGAACCTGGTGCGGGGTGCGTCGAGCACCGGGCGGGGCACCGCCACCTGCGACCCCCGCCGGACCCGGACCAGCGACGCGAGCGCGGTCACGGTGCGTCTCAACAGGCCGGGCAGGAGGCCGATCTGTGCCACCGCATCGAAGAGGGCGCTGCCCAGCTGCGTCCTTCTCGCAGGCACCGGCTCGAGCGGCACGGACCCACGGCCCGGGTCGAGCGATCCCGACTCGTCGTCGATGACGTTGCCCAGCAGCGCGTTGGCGGCGACGCCGTCGGCCAGCGCATGGTGCATCTTGGTGATGACGGCGAACCGCTGGTCGCCGAACGGCTGGCACACGTGCATCTCCCACAGCGGGCGGGAGCGGTCCAACGGGGTTCCGGCCACCTCGCCGATGAGCGTCTCGAGTCCCCGCATCCCCCCAGGCGCAGGCACCTCGTGGCTGACCAGGTGGTGGGCGAGGTCCACCGGCCGGTCGGTCACCCAGAGGGGGTGGTTGAGGTGCAGCGGGGCGGGGAGCACCCGGCGGGCCAGCGGGGGCAGCCGCGCGAGGCGCGCGAGCAGCTCCTCGGCCAGCCGATCGGGGGTGAAGGGCTCGTCGGTCAGTTCCAGGACCGCGATCTTCAGGGTGTGCATGTGCATGGTCGCGGTCTCCATGTAGAGGTAGCCCGCGTCGACACCTGCCATGCGCTCCACGCCGCGCAGTCTGGGCGGTGGCCGGCACCCGCGGCAAGGCTGGGCCCAGCTGTTGTGGTCGGCGTCGCGTTCCCAAGAACAAGAACACGTTCTAGATTGGGACCCCGACCCGCCGGAGACTCCGTGGAGCGCCATCTCGATGTACGACCTCAATGCTCGCCGCACGGGCTCGCCCCCGGTCCCACAGATCGGGCCGCCCTCCTGGCTGCTGACCTTCGCGGAGGCCGGCCGCTTCGGGGTCGAGCTACCGGCGTCGCTGGTGGCCGACGTGGTGCTGCCCGGCGCGCAGGAGGGAGCCGGTCGCCCGGTGCTCGTGCTGCCCGGCTTCGGCTCGCCGGACCTCGCCACCGTGCGCGGCCGCCGGCACCTGCAGCGGCTCGGCTACCGCGCCTACGGCTGGGGGCTGGGACGCAACCACGGCCTCACCGACCCGATCCTGGACGGCGTCGTGGCCCGGCTCGAAGAGGTCCACGCCAGCTCAGGTGAGCCGGTCAGTGTGGTGGGCTGGAGCTTCGGCGGGGTGCTCGCCCGCTGGCTGGCCCACCAGCGCCCGTCGCTGGTGCGGCAGGTGGCCTGCCTCGGGACGCCGTACCGCCCGGAGGGCGAGCACACCCGCACCACTCCCCTCTTCGAGCGGTCCGCGCGCACCCACGGCCTCTCGGTCCGAGCCCTCGAGGTGATGGACCGGGTGCGCACACCGCTCCCGGTCCCGGTGAGCGCGATCTTCTCCCGCACCGACGGAATGGTGCCGTGGCGAGGGTGCCTGACGCTGCCCGGGGAGCAGGGCGAGGACATCGCGGTTCCGAGCAGCCACGCCGGCCTGCTCACCAACCCCCTCTCGCTCGCCGTGCTGGATGACCGCCTGGCGCAGGACCCCGAGCAGTGGCGGCCCTTCGACTGGCTCCGGTGCCTGCAACGCCTGGGCGGCCGGCGGGAGGCCGCGTGACCGACGACCTGATGCCCACCGACGAGGAGGCACGAGCCCGGTTGTCCTTCCGCGACGGCAAGTATGTCGCCCGCCTGCTCCCCGTGCTCCGCGCCGTGGTGCGCACCTGGTTCCGTTCCGAGGTCGAAGGAATCGAGAACGTGCCCGAGGGCGGCGCCCTCATCGTCTCCAACCACTCCGGAGGCCTGATCGCGATGGACGTGCCGATCATCGCCGTGGCCTTCCACCAGCACTTCGGACCCGACCGGCCGCTGTACGTGCTTGCCCACGACCTGCTGTTCCTCGGCAGCAGCGGTCCAGTGATGCGCCGCGCCGGATTCCTTCCCGCCAACCGTGCGAACGCCCACGCGGTGCTGGCCTCCGGCGGCGTCACCATCGTCTTCCCCGGCGGCGACCACGACGTGTTCCGACCGACCGCCGCGTCGCACGTGATCGACTTCGCCGGCCGCACCGGCTACGTCCGCACCGCCCTGCGCGCCGGCGTCCCGATCGTGCCGGTGGTCAGCAGCGGAGGCCAGGAGGGGCAGCTGCACCTCCATCGCGGCGAGCCGCTGGCCCGTCTGCTCCGCCTGGAGAAGCTGCTGCGCACCCGCTACCTGCCCATCACCGTGGGCCTGCCCTTCGGGCTGACCTTCGGCTTCCCGCCCAACATCCCGCTGCCGACCAAGATCCGCACCCGAGTGCTGGAGCCCGTGGACGTCATCGCCGGATTCGGGCAGGATCCCGATGTCGAGGAGGTCGACCGCGTGATCCGCACGCGCATGCAGGGTGCCCTCGACGACCTGCGCCGCCGCCGACGTCTGCCGGTGCTGGGATGAGCACCCCGAACGGCCGCCTGGCCGGTGTGCGCCGCGGCCTGCTCACGGCCGGTGTGCTGGTCCGCAGCGGGTTGGTGGCGCCCATGCGCCCCGACCGCTATCTGCGCCAGGCCGCGGTCATCGGGCGCCAGGGTGCCAACGCGATGACCGGCATCGGACTCTCCGCCGCGCGGGCGCCGGATGCCCCCGCCCTGGTCGACGAGCTCGGGTCGATGACCTGGACCGAGCTCGACGAAGCCGTGGATGCGGCCGGGGTCGCGCTGGGCCAGCTGATGGGCGACCGCCAGGGAACGCTGGGGATCTTGTGCCGTGACCACCGGGGTCTGGTCGAGGCGTTGGCGGCAGCAACCCGGATCGGAGTGGACGCCCTCCTGCTGAACACCGGATTCTCTGGCACACAGCTCGGCGAGGTGCTCGAGCGCGAGCAGGCCCGCGTGCTCGTCTACGACGAGGAGTTCGCTCCCCTGGTCGCGAGAGCCCGGGAGCGGTGCGGCGATCTCACCGAGGTGATCGCCTGGCACGACGGCAGTCACGGCGAGGCGGTGGTGCTGCAGGACCTCGTCCGCCAGCGGGCCGGACAACGGTCCTCGCGACCCAGGCGGCCCGGACGGATCGTGCTGCTGACCTCCGGGACCACCGGAACGCCCAAGGGCGCGCGACGGTCCGGCGGTCAGGCAGGTGCCCTGGCCGCCATGTTCGAGCGGATCCCGTGGCGGGCGGGCGAGACCACCGTCGTGGCGGCCCCGATGTTCCATGCCTGGGGCTTCGGCCAGCTCGCGGTGGCGGCGACCATGTGCTGCACGGTGGTGATGCGCCGGCGTTTCGACCCCGAAGCGACGTTGGCCATGGTCGATGCGCACCGGGCAACCGGCCTGGCCGTCGTACCGGTGATGCTGGAGCGAATCATGGACCTTCCCGAGGAGGTCCTCGACCGCTACTCGCTCGCCTCCCTCCGCTTCGTGACCGCGAGCGGGTCGCGGATGCGACCGGAGACGGTGACCGCGTTCATGGATCGCTTCGGCGATATCGTGCACAACTCCTACAACGCCACCGAGGCGGGACTGATCAGCGCCGCGACGCCGGCCGACCTGCGAGCGGCCCCCGACACCGCGGGCCGTGCCGTGCTGGGCACGGACCTCCGACTCCTGGACGACGAGGGACGGGAGGTGCCCCACGGCCAGGTGGGGCGCATCGCCGTACGCAGCGAGTCGGCCTTCGAGGGCTACACCTCCGGCGACACGAAGTCGTTCGCGGGCGACCACATGGTCAGTGGCGACCTCGGTCGCCTGGATGCGCAGGGCCGGCTCTACGTCGTCGGCCGAGACGACGAGATGATCGTCTCCGGCGGGGAGAACGTCTACCCCACGGAGGTGGAGCAGGCGCTCGACGAACACGAGGACGTCGCCGAGTCGGCAGTGATCGGCGTCGACGACGAGCAGTTCGGGCAGCGCCTGGAGGCCTATGTCGTACTCCGCGAGGGCGCGGACACCTCGACCGACGACCTCAAGCGGCACGTCAAGGAGCAGCTGGCCGGCTTCAAGGTGCCACGACGGATCGTGCTGCTGGAGAAGCTCCCGCGGAACGAGACCGGCAAGGTGCTCAAGCGCGAGCTGCGGTCAGCCGGGGAGACCTAGCAGCTCCCGGGTCCGGGCGACGTCCCCGGCCATCGCAGCGACCAGCTCCTCCACCGCGGCGAAGCGGTGCACCTCGCGGATGTGCGCGACGAAGGAGACCTCCACCCGGCGGTCGTAGAGGTCGAGCCCCTCCTGGTCGAGCACGTAGGCCTCGACCCGGCGCTGGCGCTCCCCCGCGAACGTAGGGTTGGTCCCGACGCTGATGGCCGCGGGCATCTGATGGGTGTTGAGCTCGTCGAGCAGGCACAGCCACCCGGCATAGACCCCGTCCGCCGGGATCAGCACCTCGCCGGTGGCGAGGTTCGCGGTCGGGTAGCCGAGCTCACGCCCACGCCGCTCCCCGCGGACCACCTCGCCGAGGACGGTGTAGGGACGGCCCAGCGCCTCGGCAGCGCCCTCCACGTCACCGGCCGCCAGGCAGGTGCGCACGTACGTCGAGGACCAGACCTGCGGGCCGCCCTCGAGGTCGAGGCCGTCCACGGTGAAGCCCCGCTCGCGGCCGAGAGCGACGAGCCGGGAGACGTCCCCCGCGGCCTTGTTCCCGAAGCGGAAGTTCGCGCCGACGACCACCGCATCCGCGTGCAGCCCCTCGACCAGCACGCGGTCCACGAACTCCTCCGGCGACCACGCGGCGATCTCCCGGGAGAACGGGATCACGAAGACGTCGTCGACTCCGGCCTCGGCGAGCAGCTCGCACCGCTGCTCCAGGGTGCTCAGCGGCAGCGGCGCGTGCTCGGGCCGCAGCACCGCCATCGGGTGCGGGTCGAAGGTCGCAGCGACCACGTGCAGGCCGCGCTCGTCGCCCACCGCCCGGGCCCGGCTCACGACGTGGCGGTGCCCCAGGTGGACGCCGTCGAAGTTGCCGATGACCACGACGGTGCGTCCCAGGCCCGCCGGGACCTCCTCCAGTGACCGCCAGATCCTCACGGTGACGAGGCTAGCGAGCGAGCGCGGGCGCGACTGCAGTGGTCGGTCACACGAAGACGGCCACGGCCCGGGCGCCGCCGTCGGCCTGCTCGTAGAGCGCCAGGAAGCCGCCGTCGGGGGCGAAGAGCGCCGCCGGTCCCGGGACCGGTAGGCGGCGATCGATCCGGCGGCCGTACCGGACGTCGGTGGCGTGCTCCTCGTCGAGGTCGACGGCCGGGAAGCAGCGCCGTGCCACCTCGGCGAGGGGCACGACCTCCAGCCGGTCGGACAGCTGCGCGAGGGTGTGGGCCTCCCCGAGGCCGAACGGGCCGACGGCGGTGCGGCGCAGCGCGACGAGGTGTCCGCCCACTCCGAGCGCGGCGCCCACGTCGCGGGCGATGGAGCGCACGTAGGTGCCGGTGGAGCACCGCACACTGACGTCCACGTCCAGGAACCCCTCGACCCGGCGGACGGTGTGCACGTCCATGGTCGCGATCCGGACTCGTCGGGCGGCCAGCTCGACGTCTTCACCGGCGCGTACCCGCTCGTGGGCGCGCCGGCCGGCCACCTTGATCGCCGAGACCGCCGACGGCACCTGGTCGATCTCACCGACCTGCCCGGCGAAGGCCTCGCGCACCAGCGGTTCGGTGAGCGCCGCGGTGTCCCCGGTGGAGACCGCCTCCCCCTCGGCGTCGTCGGTGGTGGTGGCGGCGCCGAGGCGCACCGTGGCGTCGTACGCCTTGTCGGTGAGGGCGAGGTGGCCGAGCATCCGGGTGGTGCGGCCGATGCCGACCAGCAGCACCCCGGTTGCCATCGGGTCCAGGGTGCCGGCGTGGCCGACCTTGCGGGCCCGGGCCAGGCGCCGCATCCTCGCGACCACGTCGTGGGAGGTCAGGCCGGACGGCTTGTCGACCACGACCAGTCCCTCGGGGCCGTTCGGCGCCGCGGCCGGGGCGCCGGTCACTCCTCGGTGTCCTCGGGGCGCGGCTTCTTGTAGGGGTCTGCGCCACCGGCGTACGACGACTCCGTGGTCGACGCTGCCGAGGCTGCCGCCGCGGCGTCCGCCGCACGGACCCGCTCCAGCAGCTCGTCGATGTGCCGGGCGTTCTCGGGCAGCGCGTCGTGCACGAAGGTCAGCGTCGGCACGTGCCGCATGCCGAGCTGCTTGCCGACCTCGGAGCGGATCACCCCGCGGGCCGAGGCCAGCGCCGCCGCCGTGGCGTCGAGGTCGGCCGCCTCGCCCAGCACCGTGTAGAACACGGTCGCCTGCTGGGTGTCCCCGGAGACGCGGACGTCGGTGACGGTGATGAAGCCGAGGCGGGGATCCTTGATCCGCCGCTCCAGCATCTCCGCCACGATCACCTTGATCCGGTCGGCGATCCTGCGGACCCGTGGGTTGCTCATGTGGTCTTCCTCTGCATGCCGCAGATTCACAGTACGTACTGTGAATCTGACATCGAGCACCGAATACTTTCGGTGATCCGTTCCGGTTTCACAGCACGTACTGTGAAACCGGAACGGAGCCGAGTCCTCAGCTGCGCGGGATCTCCCGCATCTCGAAGGCCTCGACGACGTCGCCCTCCTTGATGTCGTTGTATCCGCGGAGCACCAGGCCGCACTCGAAGCCCTCACGGGCCTCGGTGACGTCGTCCTTCTCCCGGCGCAGCGAGGCGAGGTCGAGGTTGTCCTGGACAACTGCGCCGTCGCGGATCAGGCGCACCTTGGCGTTGCGTCGCAACACCCCGCTGGTGACCATGCAGCCCGCGATGTTGCCGACCTTGGAGCTGCGGAAGATCGCGCGGATCTCCGCCTGCCCCAGGGTCTGCTCCTCGAACTCGGGCTTGAGCATGCCCTTCAGCGCGGCCTCGATCTCCTCGATGGCCTGGTAGATCACCGTGTAGTAGCGGATCTCCACGCCCTCGCGCTCGGCGAGCTCGGTGGCCTTGCCCTGCGGGCGCACGTTGAAGCCGATAATGATGGCATCGCTCGCGGCGGCGAGATCCACGTTGGTCTCGGTGATCGCACCGACCCCACGGTCGATGACGCGCAGCGACACCTCGTCGCCGACGTCGATCTTGGCCAGCGAGTCCTCGAGGGCCTCGACCGAACCCGACACGTCGCCCTTGAGGATGAGGTTGAGCTCCTGGCTCTCGCCCTTCTCCATGGAGGCCATGAAGTCCTCGAGGCTGCGGCGCACGCGCCGCTTGGCCTGCATGGCGGCCCGTTCGCGGGACTCGCGCTTCTCGGCGATCTGACGCGCCATCCGGTCGTCGTCGACGACGAGGAAGTTCTGGCCGGCCCCGGGAACACCGGACAGACCCAGCACCATCGCCGGGCGCGACGGGGTGGCCTCCTGGATGTTCTCACCGTGCTCGTCGAGCATCGCCCGGACGCGGCCGAACGCCGGCCCGGCGACGATCGAGTCGCCGACCCGCAGCGTGCCCCGCTGCACCAGCACGGTGGCCACCGGACCTCGACCGCGGTCGAGGTGTGCCTCGACGACCAGGCCCTGGGCGTCCTGGTCGGGGTTGGCGCGCAGGTCCAGCGCCGCGTCGGCGGTCAGCACGACCGCCTCGAGCAGCTTCTCGAGGTTGAGGTGGGCCTTGGCCGAGACGTCGACGAACATGGTGTCGCCGCCGTACTCCTCGGGCACCAGGCCGTACTCGCTGAGCTGGCCGCGGATCTTCTCCGGGTCGGCTGCCGGCAGGTCGATCTTGTTGACCGCGACCACGATCGGCACGTTGGCGGCCTTGGCGTGGTTGAGCGCCTCGACCGTCTGCGGCATCACGCCGTCGTCCGCCGCGACCACCAGCACCGCAATGTCGGTGGCCTGCGCACCACGGGCACGCATGGCGGTGAACGCCTCGTGACCCGGGGTGTCGATGAAGGTGATCGGACGGTCGTTGTCGTCGACCTCGGTGTGCACCTGGTAGGCACCGATGTGCTGGGTGATCCCACCGGCCTCGCCGGCGACCACGTCCTCCTCGCGGAGGGCGTCGAGGAGCTTGGTCTTTCCGTGGTCGACGTGGCCCATGACGGTGACGACCGGCGGACGGACCTGAAGGTCATCCTCGACCCCTTCATCAGTGCCGAACTCGATGTCGAAGGACTCCAGGAGCTCGCGGTCCTCGTCCTCGGGCGAGACCACCTGGACGACGTAGTTGAGCTCGTCGCCGAGCAGCTCGAGCGTCGCGTCGTTGACCGACTCGGTCGCGGTGACCATCTCGCCGAGGTGGAAGAGCATCTGCACCAGCGAGGCCGGGTCGACACCGATCTTCTCGGCGAAGTCAGTCAGCGAGGCGCCACGGGCGAGCCGGACGGTCTCGCCGTTGCCCTTGCGGACGCGGACGCCGCCGATCGTCGGGGCCTCCATCGCCTCGAACTCCTGGCGACGCGCCCGCTTGGACTTGCGACCGCGGCGCGAGGGACCGCCGGGGCGACCGAAGGCACCCTGGGTGCTGCCCCGACCACCGGGACGACCGCGCCCGGGGCCGCCGGGGCGACCGCCGCCGGGAGGGCCACCGGGGCCGCCGCCGAAACCGCCACGGCCCGGGGCACCACCGCGTGCGGGGGCGCCACCACGGCCACCGGGACCGGGACGACCCCCACCGGGGCCACCGCCGGGACGTCCACCGCCGGGGCCGAAGGCACCGGGCGACTTCGGCATCATCGCCGGGTTCGGACGGGGCAGGCCGCCCTCGCCGCGGCCCGCCGGGGGACGCGGCGGACGCTGGTCGTCACCGGGACGGGCCGGGCGACGGCCCATGCCCTGGGTGGAGGAGAAGGGGTTGTTGCCCGGGCGCGGAGCACCGGGACGCGGCGGCCGGGGGCCTGGCTTGAACCCGCCGGTCGGAGCGCCGGGGCGAGGGCCCGAGGCGGCGCCGCCGGGGGGCGGGGTCTCCTCGGCGCTGGCCGCTGGGGCCTCGGGCTCGGCAGGTTCGGGAGCGGGGGCCGGCTCCTCGGTGTGCGGGGCGCTGGGACCGGGACGGGGGCCGGGGCGTGGACCGGGCGTCGGAGCGGCCGGGGCGGCGGGCTCACTCGCGGCGGGTGCCTCCGGCTGCGCCGGTGCGGCCTCCTCGGCGGGTGCGGGGGCCGGTGCGGGCGGAGCAGCGGCCTCCGGCTCGGCTGCGGGGGCCTCATCGACGGCCGGCTTCTTGGCCGGCGCCTTCTTGGCGGCCTTCTTGGCCGCCGCTGCTTCCTTCTTGGCAAGCAGCTCGGCGCCGTACTTGTCCTCGAACCGCTTCACGACGGGGGGTTCGACGCTGGACGAGGGCGCCTTCACGTACTCACCGAGATCGGTGAGCATCGTGATCATCTCGGCGCTCTTCACGCCGTACTGCTTGGCGAGTTCTGAGACTCGGACCTTGGCCACGTTTTCCTCCTGGTCCGAGTCCCTCTCGGGCTGCGGACCGCTAGTTGAAGTGCATGCTCATCGCGAGAAACTCATCGCAGGCTCATGAGCAGGTGCTCCGTTTCTTTCTCTGTCCTCCGGGAAGCTCCCGGCCTAATGGGTCCGCGCTCGCTGTCCGGCCAGGTGACCCCGCAACCGGTCGAGGCTCAACGCTCCACCGTCCCCGGCATCATGCCGCAGGGCCCGGGCGAAGGCACGTCGGCGCTCGGCCAGGCTGAGGCATTCCACCGTGGGATGCAGGTAGGCACCCCGGCCCGGTGCGGTGCCGCGCGGGTCGGGCACGACGGACCAGGATCCGTCGGTGTCCGCTCCGACGACCAGCCGCAACAGCTCACGCTTGGCGGTCCGTCGTCGACAACCGATGCAGGTCCGGACGGGTCCGGCGGCCTGCAGGGCGTCGTCTCGGGAAACCACCAACGCAAAGTCTACCGAGAGACGGCCGACATTCCGAACCGGCGGGTGCCCGGGCTGCGGCGCAGCGGCTTTCCGGCCGGTGCGTCTCAGTCCTCAGGCGGTGCGACCGGGGCGGCGACCTCGGGTGCCTCGTCGGAGCGGATGTCGATGCGCCAGCCGGTCAGCCGGGCGGCGAGCCGGGCGTTCTGCCCCTCCTTGCCGATCGCGAGCGAGAGCTGGAAGTCCGGCACCACCACCCGGGCCGCTCGGGCCACGGGATCGACCACGGTGACCCGGGACACGCGGGCGGGGCTGAGCGCGTTCCCCACGAGCTCAGCGGGGTCGTCGGACCAGTCGACGATGTCGATCTTCTCGCCGTGCAGCTCGTTCATCACGTTGCGCACCCGCGACCCCATCGGACCGATGCACGCTCCCTTGGCGTTGACCCCGGAAAGGTTCGACTTCACCGCGATCTTGGTGCGGTGACCGGCCTCGCGGGCGATACCCGCGATCTCCACGGTCCCGTCGGCGATCTCGGGCACCTCCAGGGCGAAGAGCTTGCGGACCAGGTTGGGGTGCGTGCGCGAGAGGAGCACCTGCGGGCCCCGCATCCCCTTGCGGACGCTGACCACCAGGCACTTGATCCGGGTGCCGTGGGAGTAGTCCTCCCCCGGGACACGCTCGCCGGCCGGGAGCAGGGCCTCGAGGGCGCCGAGGTCGACCAGCACGTCGTCGGGGTTTCGCCCCTGCTGGATGATGCCGGAGACGATGTCCCCCTCCTTGCCGGAGAACTCTCCGAACTTCCGCTCGTCCTCGGCGTCGCGCAGCCGCTGCAGCATGATCTGCTTCGCGGTGGTCGCCGCGATCCGGCCGAAGCCCTCCGGCGTGTCGTCGTACTCCCCGAGGACGTTCCCCTCCTCGTCGAGCTCCCGGGCCAGCACGGTCACGTGACCGCTGCGGCGGTCGAGCTCGACCCGGGCGTGCTCCTGTGCGCCGCTGGACTTGTGGTACGCCGTCAGCAGGGCCTGCTCGATGGCCTCGACCAGGACGTCGAAGGGGATCTCCTTCTCCCGCTCGAGCATGCGCAGCAGGGTCATGTCGATGTCCATCAGTGGCCACCCTCCTTGCTCTTGTGGAACTCCACCTGGACCCGGGCCTTGGCCACCTCGGCGTAGGAGACGCGCCGGTGCGTTGCTTCCTTGGTCCCTTCGACCTCGAGGTCGGCTCCCTCGTCGTCGCCAGAACGCACGCGTCCGGTGAAGGTCTCACCCTCGGCCAGGGTGATCTTGACGAGCCGGCCCTGGTTGCGCCGCCAGTGGCGCGGCAGCGTGAGGGGGCGGTCGACGCCCGGGGAGGAGACCTCGAGGGTGTAGGGATGCTCGCCCATCAGGTCGGTCTGGTCGAGGACCCGGTTGACCTCGCGAGTGGCCTCGGCGACGTCGTCGAGAGTGATGCCGCCGTCCCTGTCGACGGCCACGCGCAGCACCTTGCGCCGGCCGGCGCTGGAGAGGTCGACGGCCTCGAGGTCGAGCCCGAGCGCGTCCATGGGTGCCGCCAACGCCTCAGCGAGGCGATCCCTGGTGTCCGACGTGCTCACGACCGAGACCTCCCTGCTGTGCTGTTGTGGTGCCCTCACCCTAGCGGCCCGGCTGGCCCTAGGATTCCGGCCGTGTCGACCTCGCCTCCGGGACCACTGCGCCGCAGGACGTTGCTGGGCACCGGCCTGGTGGCGGCCGCGCTGTCCGGCTGCGCCGTCGGAGAGACTCCGCGCGCCCGCCCCCCCACCGGTCGTTCGTCCGCGGACACCGTGGCGCCCGACGTCGCGGTGGCCACCGAGGCGCTGACGGCCGTGCGGCGGGTCCACGAAGGCGTCCTGGGCACCCGCCGCCGGTTTCCCGCACTCGGCGACCTCCTCTCCGACCTGGCTGTGCTGCACCGGGCGCACGACCACGTCCTCGCCGATGCCGTGCCCGAGGGCGCACAGGCGGGGAGCCCGGAGCGTCGCTACCGGGTGCCCCACGACCGGGCGAAGGCACTGCGGCGTCTGCGTGCCACCGAGCAGGACCTGCACGACCGCCTCGGAGACCTGGCTCGGCGTGCCGAGAGCGGGGACTTCGCCCGGCTGCTGGCCGCGATGGGAGCCGCGGTGGCGCAACGGCTCGAGGAGTGGCAGGAGGAGTGAACACCCCGACGAATGCCGACCTGACGCCGGTCGAGGCGCTGCAGAAGGCGTTGGCGGGCGAGCACGCCGCGGTCTACCTCTACGGCATCCTCGGCGCCCACGCCTCGAAGTCGCGCCAGCCGAGCCTCTTCGCGAAGCTCGACTCGACCTACGAGGGGCACCGGACAGCGCGCGACGAGCTCACTGTGCTGATCTCGGCGCAGGGCGAGGACCCGGTCGCCGCGCAGGTGTCCTACGAGCTGCCCGGCCAGGTGGGCAGCGCGGAGGAGATCGTCGCCACCGCCCTGACCGTCGAGCGCCGGATGACGCTGCTCTACGGCGAGCTCGTCGGCCACACCGTGGGACGGCAGCGCTCCTGGGCGATCGGACAGCTGGACCGCAGTGCGCTGCGCGAGCTTCGGTTCGGTGCCCGGCCGAGTCGCTTCCCCGGCCTGAGCTGAGCCGCTGTCCTCAGCCCCGGTCAGCGGGACCGAGGGTCTCCAGCAGGCGCGGGATCTTGGCAAGCTCGTGGGCGATCGCGTCCGGCTCGCCCTCGACGTGGCCGCGCTGCTCGGGCGGGATGTCGCTGTGCGGGATCCAGACGGCGCGCATCCCGACGGCCTGCGACCCGTGGACGTCCTCGAACAACCGGTCACCGACATACAGGCACCGGGCCGGGTCCGCCAGCCCGACAGCCTCCAGCGCTGCGTGGAACACCTCGGGCGCGGGCTTGGTCCAGGGCACCTCGCTGCTGTACACCGCGCCGTCGATCAGGTCGAGCACCCCGTCGCGGCGGAAGAAGTCCTCGTGCCACTCCCGGGGCCAGATGGTGTTGGAGAGCACGCCCACCCTGATGCCACGTGCCCTCAGCCAGTTCCACAGCGGACCGACCTGCGGATCGGTCAGCGTGTGCGGCTCCCAGAAGTCGCGGTAGTGCCCGAGCAGCGCGGGATCGTGCTCGAGACCCGCCTCGGCGAAGAGGTCACCCACGGTGGCGCTGCGGTGCTCGTCGCGGCTGCGTCCCCAGACCGCCTGGTTGGCCCGGTGCAGGTCGTCGACGTGGACCTCCGGTCCCTCCTCCCCCGAGGCGACCACCGCGTGCGCCAGCGCCAGGGCCTCGGCGTGGAAGTCGATGTCGTGCCAACGGGTCAGGGTGCCACCCCAGTCGAAGATCACCGCGTCGATGCCGTCCACACGCGCAACATAAGGCCTGTGTGCGCTCTGGCCACCGCGGGTACGCGAGCCCGTGCCCACCACCGCTCCCGCCGACCGCGACGTCGCCACGACCGCCCGCCGTCTCGACGACGACGTCGAGCGGCTGCGCCCACAGCAGCGTGAGGCCATGGAGTCGGTGCTCGAGCACGACACCCTGGCCGTGCTGGCCACCGGCAGCGGCAAGACCCTCGTCTACCAGGTCGCTGCCGACCTGCTGCCGGGCCCGACGCTGGTGGTCTCGCCCACGCTCGCCCTGCACGCCGACCAGGTGGCTGCGCTTCGGGAGAGCGGCGCCGGGGCCGACCAGCTCAACGGCGGGGTGCGCGGCCGCAGGCGCGACCGGGTCTTCGAGGCCTTCGGGTCCGGTGACCTGGAGTTCCTCCTCGTGACTCCCGAGCAGCTCGCCCGGCCGGACGTGGTGGGCAGGCTCGCGGAGGCCCGGCCCAGCCTGTTCGTGGTCGACGAGGCGCACTGCGTCAGCGCCTGGGGCGAGGACTTCCGCCCCGAGTACGCCGCGCTGGGGCCGGCCGTCGAGGAGCTCGGCCGACCGCGCATCCTCGCCCTCACCGCCACCGCCTCGCCGGCGGTCCGGGCCGAGATCGTCACCTCCCTCGGCATGGAGCAGCCCCGGGTCGTCGTCGGCGACGCCGACCGCAGCGAGATCTGGCTCGGCGTCGAGGAGTGTCGCGACGAGGGCCACGCCGCCGAGCTGCTGCTCGAGCTGCTCAGGAAGCCGCACGAGGCCGGCGCTCTCGCCATCGTCTACGCGGCGACCCGCCGTCGCACCGAGGAGCTGGCCGACCTGCTGCGCGACCAGGGCCTGGTGGCGACGCCCTACCACGGGGGGCTGCGGGCGCGCGAGCGCGACCGGGTGCACCGCGGTTTCCGGGACGGCTCGATCAGGCTCGTGGTGGCCACCTCCGCCTTCGGCCTGGGCGTCGACAAGGAAGACGTGCGGCTGGTCCTGCACGCTGATCCGACCGAGAGCCTCGACGACTACTGGCAGGAGGCGGGCCGTGCCGGCAGGGACGGGCAGCCGGCCCGGGCGGTCCTGCTCACCCGTCCCGAGGGCTACGGTGTGCGTCGCTACTTCGCCGCCGGCACCGGGGCGTCCCGGGAGGACCTGACCGCGGTGGTCACGGCCCTGGACGGCGGCCCGGCACGCCCCGCCGCAATCGCCGCGCGCAGCGGTCTCTCCTCCACCCGGGTGCGCCGAGCACTCAATGCGCTCACCCGGACCGGGTCGGCGACCCAGGACCGGACCGAGGTGCGGTTGCTCCCGCGGACGAACCGGCGCCAGGCCGTGGAGCGTGCGGTCGCCTTCGTGGAGCAGCTGCAGACCCGCCGCGAGACCGGCGTGGCGCTCGTCCGACGCTACGCCGAGACCACGGACTGCCGCCGACGGCTGGTGCTCGAGCTCCTCGGCGAGGAGCACCCGGAGCCGTGCGGCCGCTGCGACAGCTGCGAGGCGGGCACCGCGAGCGAGGCCACCGACCGGCCGCACCGGGTCGGCGCCCGGGTTCGGCACCAGGAGTTCGGCGCCGGGGTCGTGACCGCCTACGAGGGCGATCGGGTGGTGGTGCTCTTCGAGGAGCACGGCTACCGCACCCTGGCGCTCGACCTGGTCGAGGAGCACCGCCTGCTCGACCCGGCGCAGGCATGAACGCCCGGCCACGGCCGGCCGTGCGTCAGCTGGTCTCCGGCGGGCAGACCGGCGCCGACCGCGCCGCCCTCGACGCCGCAGCCGAGCTGGGCATCCCGTGTGGTGGCTGGTGCCCCGCCGGCGGACTGACCGAGGACCTGACCGAACCGCCCGGTCTGCTGGTCGCCTTCCCCCAGCTGCGGGAGGCGCCGTCGCCGGACCCGGGCGTGCGCACCCGGTTGAACGTCCAGGACAGCGAGGCCACGCTCGTGGTCACCGACGTCGAACCGAGCGGTGGTACGGCGCTGACGGTGCGCGTGGCCCGCGAGCTCGGTCGGCCGCTGCTGGTCTGCGACGGGACGGACACCGAGGCGGTGGCCGCCTGGCTGCAGGCCTTCGAGGAGCCGCCGGTGCTCAACGTCGCCGGTCCGCGGGAGAGCACCCGGCCCGGCACGTATGCGCGCACCCGGGCCCTGCTCACGGCCGTGCTCGGCGCCGGCTGACGGGTGCTCAGGAACCGACGAGCGCGGTGACGTGGTCCGCCGCGTCGACCAGCAGCACCTCCGTGCGCTCGCCGGTGCGGCGGTCCTTGACCTCCACCTTGCCCTCGGCGAGCCCGCGGCCGACCGTGACGATCGTGGGCACCCCGATCAGCTCGGCGTCCTTGAACTTCACCCCCGGACTCACCTTCACGCGGTCGTCGTAGACCACCGAGACGCCGCGGGTCGCCAGGTCCTCGGCCAGACCGGCGGCGGTGTCGAAGACCTCGCTGCCCTTGCCGGTGGCGACCAGGTGCACGTCCGCGGGGCTGATCTCGCGCGGCCAGCACAGGCCGAGCTCGTCGTGGTTGTCCTCGGCGATCGCTGCCACCGCGCGGGACACCCCGATGCCGTAGGAGCCCATGGTCACCGTGGTGAGCTTGCCGTTCTCGTCGAGGACCTGCAGCCCCAGCGCCTCGGCGTACTTGCGACCGAGCTGGAAGATGTGGCCCATCTCGATGCCACGCGCAGTCTCCAGGGTGCCGCCGTCGCCCCCTTCGGTCGAGCACCGTGGACACGGGTCGCCGTCCTTGACCTCCGCGGCCTCGATGGTGCCGTCGGCGGTGAAGTCCCTACCGGCGACGAGGTCGAGCACGTGCCGGCCCTGCTGGTCGGCGCCGGTCACCCAGCGGGTGCCCTCCACCACGCGAGGGTCGAGCAGGTACCGGATCCCGGAGCCCGAGTCGATGCCGAGGGCGCCGGGACCGATGTAGCCGCGGACCAGCGTCGGATGCTTGCGCAGCTCCGCCTCGTCCATCGGCTCGACCTCGATCGGCTCGAGCTGGCCCTCGAGCCGCTTCTGGTCGACCTCCCGGTCGCCCGGCAGGCCGATGGCCAGGGGCTCGCGGGTGCCGTCGGGGCGCTTGAGCACCACGAGGACGTTCTTCAGCGTGTCAGCGGCCTGCCACGGCCGGTCCTCGCGCGGGTGCTCGTGGTTGAGGTGGTCGACCAGCGTGTCGATGGTCGGGGTCTCGGGCGTGTCCTCGACGTGCGCGGCCGGAGCGTCCCCCCATCCGTCCGACGCTGCGGCCACCGGGGCGGGCGGGCGCACCTGCACGGCCTCGACGTTGGCGGCGTAGTCGCAGCTCGTGCAGCGCACGTAGGTGTCCTCACCGACGTCGGCCCGCGCCAGGAACTCCTCGGACTTCGAACCGCCCATCGCCCCGGAGGTCGCCTGGACGATCACGTATTCGAAGCCGAGCCGGTCGAAGGTGCGGACATAGGCCTCGCGGTGGGCGGCGTACGACGCGTCCAGCCCCTCGTCGGTGGTGTCGAAGGAGTAGGAGTCCTTCATCACGAACTCGCGGCCGCGCAGCAGCCCGGCGCGGGGACGCGCCTCGTCCCGGTACTTGGTCTGGATCTGGTAGAGCCAGACCGGCAGGTCCTTGTAGGAGGAGTACAGGTCCTTCACCACCAGGGTGAACATCTCCTCGTGCGTGGGCCCGAGCAGGTAGTCGCCGTCCTTGCGGTCCTTGAGCCGGAAGATGCCGTCGCCGTACTCGGTCCAGCGGTTCGTCGCCTCGTAGGGCTCTCGGGGCAGCAGCGCGGGGAAGCTCAGCTCCTGCGCCCCGATCCGGTCCATCTCCTCGCGGATGATCGTCTCGACGTTGCGCAGCACCTTCAGCCCCAGCGGCAGCCAGGAGTAGATGCCCGGCGCCGCCCTGCGGATGTAGCCCGCACGCACCAGCAGCCGGTGGCTGGGCACCTCCGCGTCCGCCGGGTCCTCGCGCAGGGTGCGCAGGAACAGCGAGGTCATACGGAGCACGGCAGCGGCCTGCCGGTCGTCGGTGGTCATGACGGGCAAGGCTAGTCAGCAGGGGATCCCGAGGAGGTGCGAGCCCCGGGCGAGCAGCTCCTCGGGGCGTGCTCAGAACATAAGGGTGGAGAAGGTGCCGGCCTGCTCGAAGCCCACCCGCGCGTAGGCGCGCCGGGCCGCCAGGTTGTGCGCGTTGACGTAGAGCGACACCGCAGGCGCGATCTCGCGCAGGCAGATGTCCACCACCGTGGCCATCCCGGCGCTCGCCAGCCCCTCGCCGCGCACCTCGGGGTCGACGTAGACCCCCTGGATCTGGCAGGCGAAGGGGGTGCTGCAGGCGACCTCGGCCTTGAAGAGCACGCGGCCGTCCTCGATCCGAGAGAAGGACCATCCCCGACTGACCAGCTGTCGCACTCGCGCCCGGTAGAGGTCGCGACCGCCGTCGATCTCCGGGGAGATGCCGACCTCCTCGGTGTACATCGCGACGCAGGCCGGGTAGAGGGCGTCGATCTGGTCCTTGCGCGTACGGCGCACCGCGCGGTCCCGGGGCCACCTCGCGGGCCGGGTCGCCACCAGGTGCGGCTGGTCCCAGCGAAGGTCCCGGGGACGTGGCCAGTGACCCTCGAGCCCCGCCCACAGCGCCGCCACCGCGTCGTGCGGCCCTACCACGGTCGAACAGCGCGGTGACCACCGCAGCGCCTGCTCTACGAACGCCTCGCAGGCGGCGGGGGTCGCGTTGACCGGCACCATGTTCGCGCCGACGTGGCACAGCGACACCAGGGCGTCGTCGTCGTAGAAGCCCCACATCTCCCCGCCCAGCCAGCGCCTGTCGAGCTGGGTGATCCGGGTGCGGTAGTCGACGAAGACGTTCGTCACCGGGTCCCGGCGGATGACCGCGAGCGCGGCCGGGACATCGCCCGGGCCCAGCACCCGCACGCTCATGCCGGACCGGATCACGCCCGCGAGCCTACGACAGGTGGCAGGGCGCTTCGCCCCGCGCGGGCCGCGGTTGCCGATACGGTGTCTGCATGTCCGGGCAGCTGAGGGAGAGGGCGCGACGCACCACTGGTGCGGCCGTGCTCGCCGCCGTGGCGTTCGTCTCGGCGGGCTGCGGAAGCGGCGAGCCCGCAGCGAGCGCCAGCCGCTCCCCGGACCAGGCCACCAGCCAGTGCCGCGCGCAGTGGGCGGACCTGGCCGACCGGATCGAGGGGAACGAGAAGCGCGAGGAGCCCTCGGCGCTCGGCGACCGTTGGAACAGCGTCGTGGCGACCGTCGACTACTACGCCAGCTCCGCGCGCAGCGAGGACTGTGGCCAGCGTCTGGACGACCAGAAGAAGGCCATCGCGCGCCTGGAGGCCTTCGGGAAGTCGTTGCGTCCCTGGGACATGGAGTACCAACTCACCGCCATCCAGGACCGGGCCGAGGCCTACGACCCCTCCTCCCACGCCAAGAAGCGCCACACCAAGGGCAAGAAGAAGCAGAAGAAGGCCCGCGAGAAGCCCACCCCGAAGGCGGTCCAGAAAGCCCTGGCGACCCTGCGCAAGCAGGCTCCGAGAGCGACCGAGGACCAGCGTCCCGGCTGGCAGCAGACCCACGTCGTCGACCTCGACAACAAGTCCGCGGTGAAGAAGGCGCGCAAGGACCTCGACTTCCTCTCCCACCAGAGCAAGGCCTGGCGGGAGTGCGAGGACGCCCTGCACCTGATCCGCAAGGCGCTACGGTCCTGACCGACGGTCAGGTCCGGGGGCTCAGGAGATGGTGACCTCCGCGGCGGCGCCCTCCTCGGCCTCCAGACCCTCGGCGATGCGCATTGCCTCCTCGATCAGGGTCTCCACGATCTGCGACTCCGGGACGGTCTTGATGACCTCGCCCTTGACGAAGATCTGCCCCTTGCCGTTGCCGGACGCCACGCCCAGGTCGGCCTCACGGGCCTCGCCCGGGCCATTGACCACGCAGCCCATGACCGCGACGCGCAGCGGCACCTCGAGACCGTCCAGACCGGCAGTCACCTCGTCGGCCAGCTTGTAGACGTCGACCTGGGCGCGTCCGCAGGAGGGGCAGGAGACGATCTCGAGCTTGCGTGGCCGCAGGTTCAGCGACTGCAGGATCTGGATGCCGACCTTGACCTCCTCCACCGGAGGAGCCGACAGGGAGACCCGGATGGTGTCGCCGATGCCCTTGCTGAGCAGGGCACCGAACGCCGTGGCGGACTTGATCGTCCCCTGGAACGCCGGGCCGGCCTCGGTCACACCCAGGTGCAGCGGCCAGTCGCCCTTCTCGGCGAGCAGCTCGTAGGCGCGCACCATCACCACGGGGTCGTGGTGCTTGACCGAGATCTTGAAGTCGTGGAAGTCGTGCTCCTCGAACAGGCTCGCCTCCCACACCGCCGAGTCCACGAGCGCCTCCGGAGTGGCCGTGCCGTACTTCTCCAGCAGGCGCTTGTCCAGCGAGCCCGCGTTGACGCCGATGCGCAGGGAGGTGCCGTGCTCCTTCGCGGCGATCGCGATCTCGCGGACCTGGTCGTCGAACTTCTTGATGTTGCCGGGGTTCACGCGTACGGCCGCACACCCCGCCTCGATCGCTGCGAAGACGTACTTCGGCTGGAAGTGGATGTCGGCGATGACCGGGATCTGGGACTTCTGCGCGATCGCCGGCAGCGCCGCAGCGTCGTCGGCCGAGGGACAGGCCACCCGGACGATGTCGCAGCCCGAGGCGGTCAGCTCGGCGATCTGCTGGAGGGTCGCGTTGACGTCGGCAGTCAACGTGGTGGTCATCGACTGCACCGAGACCGGATGGTCGCTGCCCACGCCGACCTTGCCCACCTGGATCTGCCGGGTCTTGCGTCGCGGAGCCAGCACGGGCGGTGGTGCAGCGGGCATACCCAGGGACACGGGAGTGGCAGACATGAGGTCCAGTCTAGGTTCGGCGCACCAGCCGGCTCCGGTCAGGGAGACTCAGGTCAGGGAGACGGGGGCCACGATGTCGGCGTAGATGAGGATCACGCTCATCGCCAGGATGATCGCCGCCATCGCGTAGGTGACCGGTAGCAGCTTGGCCGAGTCCACCGCGCCCGGGTCTGGCCGCCCACGCAGCCGCGCGATGCGTCGCCGCACCGCCTCGTAGACCGTGGTGGCGATCCCGCCCCCGTCGAACGGCGGGAGCGGCACCAGGTTGATCAGCCCGAGGAACAGGTTGAGCCCGCCGAGCAGGAGCAGGAGCGAGAAGAACCGGTCCGAGACCGGGATGCGGTGCTCGGAGGCCATCTCGCCCGCCACCCGGCCGGCACCCACGACGCTCATCGGGCCGTTCGGGTCCCGCTGCTCCAGGCCCAGGGCGGCCCGGGCGACGTGGTAGAGCTTCTGCGGCATCGTGCCGATGACCTTCAGGGTCTGCCAGGTCCCGTCGGCCATCGTGGAGACCACGAAGCCGACGCCCTGTTGCTGCAGCTCGACGGTCGGGGTGACGCCCAGGAACCCGGCCTTGACGATCCGCGCCCCGGTCCTCAGGTCGGCCCGGGGCGAGACCACGGTGCGTGGGTGCAAGGTCACCTGCTCGCCGTCACGCTCGACAACCACGGTGGCGGTACGCGACCCGTTGTTCCGGATCTCGCGCTGCACCTGGGACCAGTCCTGCACCGGGCTGCCGTTGAAGGACACGAACCGGTCGCCGGGTTCGAACCCGGCGGCCTCGGCGGGAGCGGCCGGGTCGGCGGCGGTGCACGCACGCGGCGGCTGCTTCAGGTTGGCCTTGGTCACCGCGATCACGCAGTGGGACACCGCATCGACGGTGGTGGTCGGCTTGGGCACGCCGTGACCCATGAACACGATGGCGAAGAGGATGAAGGCGAGGACGAGGTTGATCAGCACCCCGGACGCCATGATCACCACGCGCTTGTACCAGGGCAGCCGGTAGAAGAGCCGGTCGTGGTCCTCCGGCGCGACGTGCTCGTACTCCGCCGCCCGGGCGTCGCTGACCAGCTGGGCGAACATGCCGGTGTTGCGACTCGGCACGCTGTCGGGGTCCGCATCGGGTGCCGGCGGCACCATGCCGACCAGCTTGACGTAGCCGCCGAGCGGGATCGCCTTGACGCCGTACTCGGTCTCGCCACGGCGGCGCGACCACAGCGTGCGTCCGAAGCCGATGAAGTACTGCGTCACCTTGACGTCGAAGAGCTTGCCCGGGATGAGGTGTCCGAGCTCGTGCAGGCCCACGGACAGGGCCACGCCGACGGTGAACAGCAGCACCCCGGCGATGTAGGCCAGCACGGTCATGGCATGGAACTCCCCAGCAGCTCGGACGCCCGCGCCCTTGCCCAGGCGTCGGCAGCGAGGACGTGCTCGACGGTGAGGGCGGCCGCGGACGGCAGCCCCGAGCCTACGTCGGTGCCGGCGGCGGCGGGGCGTCGGTGCTCGTCCAGCACCCGGCCGACCGTGTCCACGATCGCCGTGAACTCCAGCCGGCCGTCCCGGAAAGCCTCGACGCAGACCTCGTTGGCCGCGTTGTAGACGGCCGGCGCTGTCCCGCCGGCCGCGCCTGCCTCCCGGGCCAGGCGTACGGCGGGAAACGCGTCGTCGTCCAGCGGGAAGAACTCCCACGTCTGCGGCGTGGTCCAGTCGACGGGCGGCGCCACCTCGACCAGCCGGTCGGGCCAGGCGAGACCGAGTGCGATCGGGATGAGCATGGTGGGCGGGCTGGCCTGGGCGATCGTCGAGCCGTCGACGAACTCCACCATCGAGTGCACGACGCTGGTCGGATGGACCACCACGGCGATCCGGTCCATCGCGATGCCGAAGAGCAGGTGTGCCTCGATGACCTCGAGGCCCTTGTTGACCAGCGTGGCCGAGTTGATCGTCACCACCGGGCCCATGTCCCAGGTGGGGTGGGCGAGGGCCTGCTCCGGGGTGACCCCGGCCAGCTGCGCGCGGGTCCGGCCACGGAAGGGGCCACCGCTCGCGGTGAGCACCAGCCGGCGCACCTCGCAGGCTCGACCACCGCGCAGGCACTGGGCCAGCGCGCTGTGCTCGCTGTCCACGGGGACGATCTGCCCGGGCCGGGCCCGGCCGGTGACCACGGGACCGCCGATGATCAGCGACTCCTTGTTGGCCAGCGCCAGCGTGTTTCCCGCCTCCAGGGCCGTGACCGTCGGTCGCAGGCCCACCGCACCGGTGATGCCGTTGAGCACCACGTCGCACTCCATCCCGGCTGCCTGGACCGAGGCCTCCTCACCGAGGCCGGAGAAGGCCGGGGTGAACTCCTCGACCTGGCGCGCGAAGAGCTCCTCCTGCGAGCCCCCAGCGGTGAGGCCCACGACCCGGAAGCGGTCCGGGTGGGCCCGGACCACCTCGAGGGCCTGGGTGCCGATGGAGCCGGTCGAGCCGAGCAGGACGACGTCCCGGCGGGTCGCTCCGCCGGGCGGCGCGGAAGTGCTCACCGGGCGTTCATGGCGACGTACTTGGTCTCGAGATACTCCGCGATCCCCTCGTTGCCGCCCTCGCGCCCCAGCCCGGACTGCTTGACGCCGCCGAAGGGCGCACCCGCGTTGGAGACCAGGCCCTGGTTGAGGCCGACCATGCCGGCCTCCAGTCGCTCACAGACCCGGAAGCCCCGGTCCAGGTCGCTGGTGAACGCATAGGCGACCAGGCCGAACTCGGTGTCGTTGGCCGCGGCGATCGCCTCCTCCTCGGTGGCGAAGGAGACGACCGGCGCGACCGGCCCGAAGATCTCCTCCTTGAGCAGTCGGGCGTCCCCGGTGATGCCGCTGAGCACGGTCGGCTCGTAGAAGTAGCCGGCGCCGTCGCGCTTCCTGCCCCCGGTCACGCAGGTCGCGCCCCTGGACACCGCGTCGTCGACCAGCTCGGCGACCTTGCCACGCTGGTCCTCGTCGATGAGCGGACCCACCTCGACGCCCTCCTCGGCGCCGTGGCCGATCCTCATCGACCGCATCCGCTCGGCGAGGCGCCCGGCGAACTCCTCGGCCACCGATTCATGGACGTGGAAGCGGTTGGCGGACGTGCAGGCCTCGCCGACGTTGCGCATCTTGGCCACCATCGCCTGGTCGACGGCGAGATCGAGGTCGGCGTCCTCGAACACCAGGAAGGGTGCATTGCCGCCGAGCTCCATGGAGACCTTGAGCACCTGCTCGGAGGACTGGGCGATCAGCGACCGGCCCACTTCGGTGGAGCCGGTGAAGCTGAGCTTGCGCAGCCGCGGGTCACTGATGATCGGCTCGGAGACCGAGGACGACGACTTCGCGGTGATCACGTTGAGCACGCCGGGCGGCAGGCCGCACTCCTGCAGCAGCTGGGCGAGCGCGAGCATCGACAGCGGCGTTGCCTTGGCGGGCTTCATCACCATCGTGCAACCGGCGGCGATCGCGGGCCCGATCTTGCGCGTGCCCATGGCGGTCGGGAAGTTCCACGGAGTGATGAAGTAGCAGGGCCCCACTGGCTGGCGCATCACCAACACCCGGCTCTGCCCGTTGCCTGAGCTCTTCAGGTAGCCGTCGAGCCGGAGGGCCTCACCGGAGAACCAGCGGAAGAACTCCGCGGCGTAGGTGATCTCGCCCCTGGACTCGGTCAGCGACTTGCCCATCTCCAGGGTCATCAGCAGGGCGAGCTCGTCGGCGCGCTCGCCGAGCGCGGTGAAGGCGCGGTAGAGGATCTCCGAGCGCTCGTTGGGCGGCGTGGCCGCCCAGTCGGACTGCGCCGCCACCGCGGCGTCGAGAGCAGCCTTGGCGTCGTCGGGCGTCGCGTCGGCGACCCCACAGAGCACGTCCCCGGTCGCGGGGTCCTCGACCTCGAGGGTGCCGCCGCCGGTGGCGTCGCGCCACTCGCCCCCGATCAGCAGCTGCTTGGGCGCGTTGTCGATCACCGTCTTCGCATCTGGGCTCATGGATCCACCCTAGAGGTGCCGCTCACACCTGCAGGAGGTCGCGGAGCTCGGCCGGCGACCACGGTGGCACGACCTGGCGCAGCAGCTCGACCTGCTCCCCCACGCTCCGCGTCCGGGAGTACGGCGACCCGAGCGGAAGCACCTGCACCCCGGCAGGGTCGGCGCGTCCCGCGCGCAGAAGTCCCCGCCAGTCCAGATCGGGTTCGCCGACCTCCGCCCCGAGGACGAGGCGCGGTCGTCCGCTCCGCTTCAGCGAAGAGCCTTCGGTGACCAGGAGCGCCACGGCGTCCGGGTCATCGCCGAGAGCCACCACGCCGCCGAGCCGGGCCACGGCGAGCGCGGCGGTCACCGCGGGGAGGTCGTGGTCCTCGTCGCGGGGCAGGTCGACCACCACCCGCGCACCGGGCGTCACCGCGAGGTGGCGCAGCACGCCGGCGAGGGCGGCCACCTCCTCGAGCAACCGCGCATAGCTGGTGCCCGTCAGCACGGGGTCGTCCGCACGGCCGGCGATGACCCCGGCGTCCAGGAGGGCGTAGCAGACGTTGGCGCCGGCGCTCATCGCGTGACCCCCGCCCCGGGAAGGGTGGTGCGGGCCTGGCCCGCCCGGCAGTGCGCCAGCCACCGGCCGTAGTCCCATTGACCGAGGAAGGCCTCGGCCGCGGCCCGGCCGCGCTCGAGCAACAAGTCCTGTCGGGCCTCGTCCAGGTCGAAGTCGAAGGCCTCGAGCCCGGTGGTGTCGACGTAGACGCTGCGCGCCTGGTTGCACGGGTCGAGCACGTGCTCGGCCTGGCAGCCCTCGATGGCGGTCTCGATCAGCGCCAGGCCCATGGACACCGGGTCGAGCACCGGCTCCACCTGCGCGCTCTGGTGCTGCAGCCCGAGCGCGTCCAGGCGGATGCCGAGCGTGGGCCAGCGTGCAGCCCGGCCGTCGGCCCGGTCGAAGGCGTCGATCGGGTAGTTGGAGATCAGGCCGCCGTCGACCAGCGTGGAGGTGCCGTGCGCGCCGCGCAGCTGGACTGGTTCGTAGAGGTAGGGGACCGAGGCGGAGGCCCGCACCGCGTCGACCACCCGCTGCTCGTCGGGATCCAGGCCGTAGTGCTGGTAGTCCCACGGGAACATCCGCAGCCGTCTGCGGGAGACGTCGCTCGCGGTGACCATGAGCCGGTACCGGTGGTGGACCTCCCCGTCTCCGCCCGCGTCGTCGAGGCGGAGGTCTCCGAAGGTCTCCACGTCGAGCTCCCCGAGCACACCGGTCAGCCAGTCGCGCAGGTAGTCGCCCTCGTAGGCACCGACCTCGAGCAGCAGCGAGAGCCCGTCGGCGAGGAAGCCCAGCGGCCCGAGATGACGACCGACGAACCCGCGGTCGCGAAACTTGCGGTAGTCCAGCGTCCGGGCGATGTCCTCGAGCCGACCGATCGGCTCACCACGCTGCTCCAGCGCGGCGAGCACCGCGCCGACGAGTGCCCCCGCCGAGGTCCCGGCGATGCGGCGGAACCGGTAGCCGTGGGCGACGAAGGGCTGCAGCGCCCCCACGAGCCCGATCCCCTTGACGCCTCCGCCCTCCAGGACGAGGTCAGCAGTCTGCTCCCGAGCGGCCATGTCCCGGAGACTAGCCGCGGCCTGCGACAGGTCCTCCCACCTTGCGCTCGGGCATGATCGACCCATGCCGGGGGTCAAGCGCGAGATCGAGTCGCAGGCAGAGCTCCGGCAGGTCCTCGCCCGGACCGAGCAGTCCTCGCGCTCGCTGACGGGCTGGCAGGTCCAGGGTCTCGACCTCACCACTGTCGAGGCACGGCTGCTCCGGCTCGACGCCCACGGCGCCCTGTTCCTGGGGTGCAAGATCTCCGAGGCCGGGGCGGACCGGCTGCGCGAGGGCGGCGCACTGCTCTTCCCCATGGTCCCGGACGTCCCCTTCGACCCCTGGCGACCGCGGCTCTACACCACCGCCGAGCTCTATGCCGGTCTCGAGGAGGGGTACGCCGCGACCCTGGACGCACGCGTCTACGCGTGGCACCTCGCCGTCCGCGACTCGGGACTGATGAAGAACCTCCTGGCCCGGTCTCTGCACGACAGCTCGGTCGACGACGCCCTGGAGGAGTACACAGCCGACCGGAGCGTGGTCGGCCTGATGGGCGGACACAGCCTCACGCGGTCCGACCCGGCCTATGCCTCCACCGCCCGGTTGGCGCACGAGCTGGCGACCGGGGGGATGACCGTCGCGACCGGTGGCGGCCCGGGGGCCATGGAGGCGGCCAACCTCGGCGCCCGGCTGGCGTCGGAGGACCAGGGGACCCTCTCCCGGGTCGTGCAGCGGGTGAGCGCCGTACCGTCCTTCACTCCCGACGTCACCGCCTGGGCGCGGGTGGCGCTCGAGGCCCTGCGCGGCCTGCCCGACGCGGGGTGCTCGCTCGGCATCCCCACGTGGCACTACGGCCACGAGCCGCCGAACGTGTTCAGCACGCACGTGGCGAAGTACTTCCGCAACGCGATCCGTGAGGACGTGCTCCTGCAGGTCTGCCGCGCCGGGATCGTGTTCCTGCCCGGCGCCGCCGGCACGGTCCAGGAGATCTTCCAGGCTGCGTGCGCCAACTACTACGCCGCTGCGGGCACGCAGGTGCCGATGGTGTTCGTGGGCGTGGACTACTGGACGCGGGTGCTTCCCGCCTGGCCGCTAGTCAGCGCGCTTGCCGCCGGAGGAACGATCCAGCCGTTCCTCCACCTGGTCGACGACCCGACGCAGGTCCCGGCCCTGCTGCTGGAGGAAGGCTGAGGCCGGCCCGGGCATCTCGCCGTCCTCGGTGACGTCGGGATCCTCGCCGGCGGGCCGCCGCAGCGCCCACGGCTCCAGGCGCCGGTAGCCGCGCACCGACGTACGCCGCAGCCGACGCAGCCGGAAGTGGTCGTCGTCCCGGAGCTGCTCGGCGAGGTGACGGTCGACGACGATCTTGCCGGGACGGGCCGTCGAGGTCAGCCGCGAGGCGACGTTGACCACCGGCCCCAGGACATCCCCGAGACGGGCCAGCGCCGGACCCCAGGCCAACCCCACCCGCAGCTGGGGAAACTCGCGGTCCCGGGCACGCTCCTCGACCAGCTCGAGGCCGATGCGGGCGATCTGCTCGGCGTCGTCGGCGACGAAGAGGATCTCGTCGCCGATCGTCTTGATGATGCGTCCGTGGTGGACGACGACGATCTCCTGTGCCCGTTCCTCGAAGTGGTCGATCAGGTGCGCGAGCTCCGAGCGGGTCAGCGACCGGCTCTGGCTGGTGTAGTTGACGATGTCGGCGAAGCCCACGCCCATGACGTCGCCCTCCTCGGCCTCCTCGCCGTCCTCGTCGTCCTCCCGCTCAGCCGCGGTGAGGAGCCTCGAGGCCGCCAGGAGCGTGTGCCGCCGCCACACGTAGTTCTGCAGCGACTCGACGGCCGGAGTGACCTCCTCCATGATCTGCGCGAGCTCCTCGAGGTCCATCGCCTCGAGGTCGATGACCCGGGCCAGCAGACCCATCTGCCACTCGGCGAGCCGCGCGAAGCTGCGTCCCAGGGCGCGCACCAGGGCGGACTCGTCCTCCGGGTCGATCAACCCGACCTCGAGCAGGCGCTGGGTGAGCTTGAGCGCCTCGAGGTCGGCATGGGTGAACGCCGGCAGGTCTCCACCCACGGCAGTGAAACCGAGAGAGCGCCACCGCGTCTGGGCCTCCTGGAACGGGATGCCTACCGCGGCGGCGATCTCCTCACCAGTGAGCGACGGCCTCTCCCCGAGGAGGTACTCCTCGAGGAGGTCGACCAGCTCACCGCGATCGAGGTCGTGGGGCAACGATCAGCCCTCGGGGGTCCCCAGCCGGTCTGCGGTGGTCTCGCGCAGCGCCTCCCCGAAGGCGGGGACCTCGTCGAGCAGGGCCTCGAGCGCCTCCTTGGTGAAGTGCACGACCTCCAACGGGGTCACGCTCACCACGCTGGCCGAGCGCAGCTTGTGGCCGACGATCGCCATCTCGCCGATCACGTCACCTGGTCCGAGCTGCGCGACCTCGTCGCCGTGCTTGCGCACCGAGACCTGCCCGTCGACGATCAGGTAGGCCTTGTCGGCGGGGGTCTTCTCCCAGATCAGGGACCAGTTGGCGGGCAGGTGGACGTGACGTCCCTTGGAGACGACCTTCTGCAGGTCCTCGTCGCTGAGGTTCTCGAGTCGGTTGAGCTGCTTGAGCTTCTCCGGCTCCGGCTCCTGTGCCATGCGGCGTACTCCTTCGAGTCAGGTCACTCCCCGGCACATGTTCCCGCGAGGGGCAGGCGCGTGTCCACCGAGGGACCGGCTGCATGGACGTGACTCCGCCCACGCCCTGCCTGCGCGTGACCTCGCCCGGGACAACCTCGTTGACGGCGCATGGAGATGTCGCGACGTCAGCTGATCCGCAGCGCCGTCCTCGCCGCCGGTGTCGCTGCGGCCAGCCGGGAGCTGGTCTTCGGCTCCCTGGCCGAGGACGCCGTCGCCGCCGGACGCACCACCCTGTCCCGGACCTACCGACCCGGTAGCCCCGACGGCTCCGGCTACCGCGCGGTCGTCGTCGCCGAGGGCGACCCGCGGGTGGTCCGCACCGACCTCGGCGTGCGGGCGGGTGGCGGGCGGAGCGGCACCCGCACGGCGCTGCTCGCCTTCGCCCAGCTCAGCGACGTCCACGTGGTCGACCACCAGTCGCCGGCGCGCGTGGAGTGGTGTGACCGGTACGACGACCCCAACAGCACCGACCAGGTCCCGGGCATCTTCGCCTCGGCCTACCGGCCCCAGGAGATGCTCAGCGCCCAGGTGGCCGACGCGATGGTGCGTGCGGTCAACGCCGCGAAGAAGGGGCCCGCCCTGGGCCTGCCGGTGTCGTTCGCGATCGAGACCGGTGACAACTCCGACAACTGCCAGCTCAACGAGGTGCGCTGGAACATCGACGTCCTCGACGGGGAGCGGGTCGTCCCGGACAGCGGCTCCATGGACCGGTACGAGGGCGTCATGGACCTCGACCCCCGGTACTACGACCGCCACTACTGGCACCCCGAGGGCACCCCGCTCGGGCGGCGACCGGACCGCTACAAGACCGAGCACGGCTTCCCCACGATCAAGGGCCTCCTCGACGCCGCGCGGCGCCCGTTCCGCGCCCAGGGGCTGAAGCTCCCCTGGTACACCTGCTTCGGCAACCACGACGGGCTGGCCCAGGGCAACTTCCCGCCGCAGACGATGCAGACCGGCACCCTGGCCACCGGATCGGTGAAGGTCATCTCGCCCCCTCCCGGCGTCGCACCGGCCGACGTGCTCGACCCCGAGGGTGCCACGCTCGACGAGGTGCTCGGCGACGTCGTGGTCTCGCCGTACGCCAAGGCGGTCACCCCGGACCCGGACCGGCGCCAGCTCGACCGCGGCGAGGTCGTGGACCAGCACTTCAAGACCAGCGGCCTCCCGGTGGGTCACGGCTTCACCCAGGACAACCGCGACGCGGACACCGCCTACTACTTCTTCGACCAGGGCCGCTTCCGCTTCGTGGTGCTGGACACCGTCAACCCCAACGGGTATGCCGACGGCTCCCTGGACCAGGCGCAGTTCGCCTGGCTGAAGACCACCGTCGAGTCCGCCGACGGGCGTGCGGTCATGGTCTTCAGCCACCACACCAGCGGGACCATGACCAACCCGCTCGTCGCGACCGGCGGCGACCCGAGCCCGCGGGTGCTGGGCGACGAGGTGACGACGTACCTGCTGAGCCAGCCGCGGGTGATCGCCTGGGTCAACGGCCACACCCACCGCAACGAGATCATCGCCCACCCCCGCGCGGACGGCGCGGGGGGCTTCTGGGAGATCAACACCGCAGCACACATCGACTGGCCGCAACAGGCGCGGCTGCTCGAGGTGGCCGACAACGGCGACGGGACGATGTCGATCTTCACCACCGTCCTCGACCATGCCGGACCGGCGAGCTACGGCGGCGACCTGTCCTCGACGGTCAGCCTGGCCGCACTCTCGCGCGAGCTGTCGGTCAACGACCCGCAGGCCAAGCTGGCAGCCTCCGGCACCCCCGCGGACCGCAACACCGAGCTGCTCGTCGGCCGCCCCGCCGACCTGCCGTGAGGGGTGCGGGTTTCACAATACGTACTGTGAAACCGGACTCGATCACCGAACACTTCCGGTGATCCACGTCAGTTTTCGGTGTACGACGAGCCGCCTGCCCGTCGCGTCCGGGGCTCGTCCTACGGCACCAGGATCGCCCGGCCGCGCACCTGGCCGGCGTCGAGCTCACGCAGCGCCTGGACGGCGTCGTCGAGGGGGTAGGTCTTCGTGTGCAGGGTGACCTCCCCGCGCTGGGCGAGCACCATCAGCTCGGCGAGGTCGTTGTAGGTGCCGACGATGTTCCCGACGATGCTGCGCTCGGTGGAGATGACGTCGAGGGTCGGGATGCTCAGCGTGCCGCCGTACCCGATCACGTAGTCCGATCCGCCCTCGCGGGTCATCGCGAAGCTGGTGTTCTCCGCACCCTGCTCGGCGACGAAGTCGAAGACCACGTCGGCGCCCGCGCCGTCGGTCAGCTCGAGCACGGCCTCGACGACGTTGTCGTCGGCGACCACGGTCCGGTGCCCTCCGACCTCGGAGGCGAGCTCCAGCGCCTCGGGGTTCGGATCCACCACGACCACCTCGGTGGCGGTCAGCGCCCGCAGGCACTGGATGCCGATGTGACCGAGGCCGCCGGCCCCGACGACGACGGCGGTGGTGCCGGGGTACAGCAGCGGGATCGCCTTGCGGACCGCGTGGTAGGCCGTGATGCCCGCGTCGGCCAGCGCGGCGACGTCCCTCGGCTGCGTCGCGGGGTCGAGCTTGACGCAGGCCCGCGCCGTGGTGAGCAGGTAGTCCGCCATCCCGCCGTCGTTGTCCGACAACCCGGGGAAGAACGCGTCGGTGCAGTGCATGTCGTCACCGGCCCGGCAGGCGCGGCAGAGCCCACAGCTCGGCTGCGGGTGCAGGATCACGGTGTCACCGGGCGCGAGGTTGGTGACCGCGGAACCGACCGCCTCGACCCAGCCGGCGTTCTCGTGGCCCAGCGTGTAGGGCAGGGACGGCGACATCGCCTCGTCCCACTGTCCCTCGATGATGTGCAGGTCGGTGCGGCACACCCCGGCTCCACCGACCCGGACCACCACGTCGAGCGGTCCCTCCGGCTTGGGGTCCGGCACCTCTTCCACGACCGGCATCTGGTGGTACTCGTGCAGCCTGACCGCCTTCATGGGACCTCCGAGGTTGGTCAGGCCACGGTAGGCACACCTGCTGGCAGATGGCGAGGGCCCGCGGACCGCTCAGCCCTCGGCCGCGAGCTGGCCGCAGGCCCCGTCGATCTCCCTGCCGCGGGTGTCGCGCACGGTGGTGGGGATGCCGCGGGCCTCGAGCCGCCGGACGAACTCGCGCTCGTCGCGCGGATCGCTGGCGGTCCACTTCGAGCCGGGGGTGGGGTTGAGCGGGATGAGGTTGACGTGCACCCAGCCCCCACCGGACGGCAGAGTGCCGCGTTCGAGGAGTACGTCGGCCAGGAGGTCCGCTCGCCAGCCCTGGTCGTTGATGCCGCGCATCATGGCGTACTCGATCGACACCCGGCGTCGGGTCACGCGGGCGTAGTTCCACGCCGCGTCGACCGCCTCGCCGACCTTCCAGCGGGTGTTCACCGGGACCAGCTCGTCGCGCAGCTCGTCGTCGGGGGCGTGGAGGCTCAGCGCCAGCGTCACCGGGAGGCCCTCCTCGGCGAGCTGGTGGATCCGCGGCACCAGGCCGACGGTGCTCACCGTGATGCCGCGCGCGCTCATCCCGAGCCCTTCGGGCGCCGGATCGGTGAGGCGTCGTACCGCGCCCAGCACCGCACGGTAGTTGGCCAGCGGCTCCCCCATGCCCATGAAGACCACGTTGGAGACTCGTCCGGGTCCGCCCGGGACCGCCCCACGAGCCAGGGCACGGGCTCCGGCGAGCACCTGCTCGACGATCTCGGCGGCGGTCATGTTGCGCTGCAGCCCACCCTGTCCGGTCGCGCAGAACGGACAGGCCATGCCGCAGCCCGCCTGGCTGGAGACGCACATCGTCGCGCGGTCCGGGTAGCGCATCAGCACCGACTCGACCAGCGCCCCGTCGAAGAGCCGCCACAGCGTCTTGCGGGTGGTGCCGCGGTCGGCTTCCTGGGTGCGCAGCGGCGTCATCAGCCGGGGCAGCAGTCCCTCGACGAGCTGGTCGCGGAGCCCCGCCGGCAGATCGGTCATCTCCGTCGGGTCGTCGACCAGCCGGCCGAAGTAGTGGTGGGAGAGCTGACGGGCGCGGAAGCCGGGCAGGCCCAGCTCCTCGACGCGCTCGCGGCGCTCCTGCGGGGTGAGGTCGGCGAGGTGCCGGGGAGGCTTGCCGCGTCGCGGCGGCTCCTCGAACACCAGGGGCAGGGTCTTGGCGGATTCAGTCACAACGCGCGCCATTCTCCCCCACCTGCGGTTGTCCCCGCTGGTGAGCCGGCGAACCGGCCGTGGGGGCCGGGACGTCGTCCGAACCTCCCCGGTGCGCCACACGTCCGCCGGAGCGCGCCTGCTCGACGTCGCCGGTCCGGCAGCATGTCCTCATGCCGGACATGGCCGCGAGGTCCCCGAGCACGCCGTCGTGGGTGCTGCACGTGGACATGGACCAGTTCCTCGCGGCGGTGGAGCTGCTCCGCCGTCCCGACCTCGTGGGGCGCCCCGTGGTGGTGGGCGCCCGGGGGGACCCGACCGAACGGGGCGTGGTCTCGACTGCCTCCTACGAGGCGCGGGAGTACGGCGTCCGGTCCGGCATGCCCCTGCGCACCGCCGCACGCAGGTGCCCGGACGCGGTCTTCCTGCCGCTGGACGTCCCTCACTACGAGATGGCGTCCGCCGAGGTGATGGCCACCCTGCGCGCCCACCCCGGCGCGGTGGTGGAGGTGCTCGGCTGGGACGAGGCGTTCGTGGGCGTGCAGACCGACGACCCCGAGGCCCGTGCCCGGGAGCTGCAGCAACGGGTGCTGGAGGCCACCGGCCTGCACTGCTCGGTGGGAATCGGAGACACCGTGGTCCGCGCGAAGAACGCCACGGACCTCGGCAAGCCCCGCGGTGTCTACCGGCTCACCCGCGACAACTGGCTGCAGGTGCTGGGCGACCGGCCGCCCCGAGCACTGTGGGGCATCGGCCCGCGCATCGCCGCACGGCTTGCCGGCCTGGGTCTGCACACCGTCCGCGAGCTCGCCGCCTGTCCCGACGAACCGCTCGTGGCGGAGTTCGGGCCGAACACGGGCCCGCGCATCGGCCGGCTCGGTCGTGGCTTCGGCCGCAACGCCGTGGACCCGACCCCGTGGGTGCCTCGGGCCCACGGCCGCGAGACGACGTACCAGCACGACCTGGACACCGGGACCCAGGTCGCCGACGCGCTGCGGGTGCTCGCCGGGCAGGTGGTCGAGGACATCCGCGGCGAGGGCAGGGCCTGTGCCCGCGTGCACCTGAAGGTCAGGTTCGCGCCGTTCTTCACCGTCCAGCGATCTCGCAAGCTCCCCGAGCCGACCTGGGATCCCGACGCCGTCGCCCGGACCGCGGAAGAGCTCTTCGACGCCCTGGGGGACCGCCGCCCGGTCCGGCTGCTGGGCATCCGGGCGGAGATGGTCCCGCCGGAGGGTGGCTACGTGCGCTGAGGGTGCGGCCGGTCAGAAGACGAGGTAGTGCAGCAGCAGCCAGGTCGGGGCAACGGTGGCGAGCAAGGAGTCCAGGCGGTCCATCAGCCCGCCGTGCCCCGGGATCACGTGGCTCATGTCCTTGATGCCGAGGTCGCGCTTCATCACCGACTCGCACAGGTCGCCCAGCGTCGCCATCACCACCGCGATGGCGCCGAGCACCAGGCCGACCCACCACTCGCCGTCGAGGAGGTGCACGACGAGCAGGTAGCCGGCGAGCATGCACGACAACGCCGATCCGGCGAACCCCTCCCAGGACTTCTTCGGCGAGATCACCGGGGCCATCGGATGCTTGCCGAACAGCACGCCGGCGGTGTAGCCGCCGATGTCGGAGGCGATCGTGACGACCACGAAGGTGATCACGCCCTTGACCCCCTCGTCCTCGGCCAGCAGCAGCGCCACGAACGACGCCAGGAAGGGGATGTAGATGAGCGTGAACACCGAGGCGGTGGCGTTCTGGACGTAGCCGGCGACTCCGCGCCGCAGCAGCCACAGCATGGTCACCAGCGCGCTGACCGCGGTCGCGGTCACCAGCGCAGGCGCGCCGTAGAGGTAGGCGACGACGACCATGACGACGCCACCGAGCATCAGCGGTTCTTGCGGAAGGTCGATCCCGCGCACCTTCAGCCCGCGGTGCATCTCCCACATGGCGACGACCACGGCGGCCGCCACGATGATCATGAAGGCGGACTTCCAGAAGACCAGGGACAACACGATCGCGGCGCCGAGGACCACGCCTGAGGCGAAGGCCGCGGGCAGGTTGCGACCGGCGCGACCGGGTTTCTTCGCGCGCGGCTGCTCTGGCTGGGCAGGGGCCGAGGAGGTCTCGCTCATGGCGACGCGGAGGAGGTCCTCAGACCTCCAGGAGCTCGGCTTCCTTGTGCTTGAGCAGGTCGTCGATCTGGTCGACGTGCTTCTTGGTCATGCCGTCGAGCCGCTTCTCCGCGCCGGTGACGTCGTCCTTGCCCACCTCGCCGTCCTTCTCCAGCCGCTCCAGCGACTGCTTGGCGTGCCGGCGGATGTTGCGCACCGAGACGCGCCCCTCCTCGGCCTTGGTCCGCGCGACCTTGATGTACTCCTTGCGGCGCTCCTCGGTGAGCTCGGGGAACACGCAGCGCAGGACCCGTCCGTCGTTGGCCGGGTTGACGCCGAGGTCGGAGTCGCGGATGGCCTTCTCGATGGCGCTCATCGCGTTCATGTCGAACGGCGCCACCAGAATGACGCGGGCCTCCTGGGCGGTGAAGGAGGCCAGCTGCTGGATCGGCGTCGGGGTGCCGTAGTAGTCCGCGGTGATCTTGGAGAACATCGCGGGCGTCGCCCGGCCCGCACGGATGGTGGAGAACTCCTCCCGCGCGACCTCGACGGCCTTGCCCATCTTCTGGTCGGCCTCGGCCAGGGTCTCGTTGATCACTTAGAACTCCTCCTGCTCGCGGTCCTCGCCCGTACGGCGGGGCCCGCCGTCGCTGACGAGCGTGCCAATCTTCTCACCCTGGACGACCCGCAGAATGTTGCCCTCGGGCTGGATGCCGAACACGATCATCGGCAGGTGGTTCTCCATGCACAGGGCGAACGCCGTGGCGTCGGCGACCCTCAGACCCTGCTGGAGAGCCTCGGCGAAGGTGATCTCGTCGTACTTCATCGCCGTGGGATCCAGGCGCGGGTCGGCGCTGTAGACGCCGTCGACGCCGTTCTTGCCCATCAGCACCACGTCGCACTTGGTCTCGAGCGCCCGCTGCGCCGCCACGGTGTCGGTGGAGAAGTACGGCATGCCGGCCCCCGCACCGAAGATCACCACCCGCCCCTTCTCGAGGTGGCGGATCGCGCGTCGCGGGATGTAGGGCTCGGCCACCTGGCCCATCGTGATCGCGGTCTGCACGCGCGTCTCCACGCCCTCCTTCTCCAGGAAGTCCTGGAGGGCCAGGCAGTTCATCACGATCCCGAGCATGCCCATGTAGTCGGCCCTCGCCCGGTCCATCCCGTGCTGCTGCAGCTCGGCCCCACGGAAGAAGTTGCCGCCGCCGGTCACGATCGCGACCTGCACTCCGCTGCGGGTGACGGTGGCGATCTCCCTCGCGATGGTCCGCACCACCTCCGGGTCGACGCCGACCTTGCCGCCGCCGAAGACCTCGCCGGAGAGCTTCAGGAGCACTCGCTTGTACGACGCCATGTCACCTCTTCTCAGCCGAAGAGGCCGGCCCCGTGCCGTGCATCGGCGTCAGCATCGAACCGGCCTCCTCCGAACGTCTCGGGCCCAACCTAGTCGATGAGGTGCGGCCGCTCGGCGCGGTGCGGGGCCCTCAGGCGCCCACCTCGAAGCGGGCGAAGCGGACCACGCGGACGCCGGCGGCATCGAGCACCTGCTGGACGCTCTTCTTGTTCTCCGAGACCGAGGGCTGGTCGAGCAGCACGACCTCCTTGAAGAAGCCGTTGAGGCGGCCCTCGACGATCTTCGGCAGCGCCTTCTCCGGCTTGCCCTCCTCCTTGGCGGTCGCCTCGGCGATGGAGCGCTCGTGCTCGACGGTCTCGGCGGGCACCTCCTCCCGGGTGAGGTACTGCGGGCGCATCGCCGCGATCTGCATCGCGGCGCCGCGGGCAGCATCGGCGTCGTCGCCCTCGTACTGGACGAGCACACCGACGGCGGGCGGCAGGTCAGAGGCGCGGCGGTGCAGGTAGACCACCACCGGCTCGTCGAACACCGCGACCCGCCCGAGCTGGATCTTCTCACCGATCCGTACCGCGAGAGCCTCCACGAGCTCGCCCACGGTCTGGTCACCGACCTTGACCGCCTTGAGCCCCTCGAGGTCGGCCGGCCGCTCCTTGGCTGCGGCGTCGGCGATCTGCTGGGCGGCGTTGACGAACTCATCGCCCTTGGCCACGAAGTCGGTCTCGCAGTTGAGCTCGACCAGCGCAGGCCCGGAGTTGGCCACCAGGCCGGCGGAAGCGGTGCGCTCGGCGCCGCGCTTGGCGGCCTTGGCCGCGCCCTTGACGCGCAGGATCTCCACGGCCTTGTCGAAGTCGCCGTCGGCCTCCTCCAACGCCTTCTTGCTGTCCATCATCCCCGCGCTGGTGAGGTCGCGGAGCTTCTTGACGTCAGCGGCGGAAACAGCCACCTCAGCCCTCCCTGGTCTCGTCGGTGCCCTCATCGGGGCTGCTCTGCTCGGCGGCGGCCTCCTCGGGGCCCGCCTCGGGCGTGGCCGTCTGCTCGTCCACCTTCTGCTCGGCGGCGGCCTCCTCGGGGCCCGCCTCGGGCGTGGCCGCCTGCTCGTCCACCTTCTGCTCGGCCGCCTTGGCCTCCGCGGTCTCGGTGGAGGCACCGGTGGCCTCGACTGCCGGCGTGTCCTGGGTGGCCTGGTCGCCGCCGGTCGCGGCGACGGCAGCCTTGTCGGCCGCACCCGCGAGGAGCTCGCGCTCCCAGTCGGCGAGGGGCTCGTCGGAGCCGATGCTCGCCCCGTCCTCGGCGCCCTTGCCGCCCGAGCGGGCGATGAGCCCATCGGCGACCGCGTCCGCGACGACGCGGGTCAGCAGGCCGACCGCACGGATGGCGTCGTCGTTGCCCGGGATCGGGTAGTCGACCTCGTCGGGGTCGCAGTTGGTGTCCAGGATGCCGATGATCGGGATCCGGAGCTTGCGCGCCTCCTCGACCGCGAGGTGCTCCTTCTTGGTGTCCACGATCCACACCGCCGACGGCGTGCGGCTCATGTCCCGGATGCCACCGAGGGTCTTGTCGAGCTTGTCGCGCTCCCGCTTCATCTGCAGGAGCTCCTTCTTGGTGCGGCCACTGCCCGCCACGTTGTCGAAGTCGACGTCGTCGAGCTCCTTGAGGCGGTTGATCCGCTGGTGCACGGTTGCGAAGTTGGTGAGCATGCCGCCCAGCCAGCGCTGGTTCACGAACGGCATCCCGACGCGGGTCGCCTGCTCGGCGATCGCCTCCTGCGCCTGCTTCTTGGTGCCCACGAACATGATCGTGCCGCCCCTGGCCACCGTGTCCTTGATGAAGGCGTAGCTGGCGTCGATGTAGGACAGCGACTGCTGCAGGTCGATGATGTAGATGCCGTTGCGCTCGGTCATGATGAAGCGCTTCATCTTCGGGTTCCACCGACGGGTCTGGTGCCCGAAGTGCACGCCGCTCTCGAGGAGCTGGCGCATGGTCACGACTGCCATGTGCTTCTTCCTGGTCAGGTCCGCACTGCGCGGAGGCAGCACGAACGGGTTTTCAGTTCGTTGCAGGATCGCGGCCACGTGCGGCCGCCAGCGCCTGCCCTGACGCCCGGCGGTGCCCGACCCACCCCACGGTGAGACTGAGAGCACTCGCCCCCAGGTGGTCCGGTCGACCGGAGGCGGCCGGCTGGGGAATCGGGCGTGCGAAGTCAACCCATGCGGGTTGCTGTGCTCATCCTAGGCGGGGGCCGGTGGAGTTGTCGAAACGCCCCGGCGCCGGGCGCGAGTGCTCCACAGCGGGTCAGGCAGGCACCTCGTCCACAGCCGGCGGCGTCCGTGCTGCGGGCGTACGCCGCAGCGGCGCAGGCTGGCCTCGTGCCTACCGTGCTCACGCTCCTCCTCCTGCTGCTGCCCCTCTCCCCCGCGACCGAGCACCGCGCCCCCTCCCGGCACGGCGCCTGGCCGCTGACGCCCCGGCCGCCGGTGGCCCACGGGTTCGATCCACCCCGGCTGCGCTGGGGCCGCGGACACCGGGGCGTCGATCTCGTCGGCGCCTCGGGCCAGTCCGTGCGGTCCGCCCTCGGCGGCAGGGTCACCTTCGCCGGCCGGATCGCCGGGCGCGGCGTGGTCGTGGTGGACCACGGCGGCGTGCGGACGACGTACGAACCCGTGCGCAGCAGCGTGCAGATCGGCGACACCGTCGCCCGCGGTGGCCGCATCGGTGCGCTGCAGCGCGGCACGAGCCACTGCTTCCCGCGAGCCTGCCTGCACTGGGGACTGCTGCGAGGACAGAGCTATCTCAACCCGCTCACCCTGGTGGGCGCGGGGCCGCTCCGGCTGCTCCCGCTCACCCTGGTGGCGCGGGGCCGCTCCGGCTGCTCCCGCTCACCGCGCCGTGGGCGGCCTCCGGATCGAGGCCCTCCGCGACCGCCTGGCTCAGGCGCGCGGGTGGGCCAGGTGGTAGGCCTGGCGTAGTCGTTCCGAGGTGACGTGGGTGTAGAGCTGCGTCGTGGACAGGGACGCGTGCCCGAGCAGCTCCTGCACGGTGCGCAGGTCCGCCCCACCCTCGAGCAGGTGGGTGGCGGCCGTGTGCCGCAGCCCGTGGGGCCCCACGTCGGGCGCGTCGGGGACGTCGGCGAGCCGGGCATGCACCATCGTGCGCACGGCGCGCTGGTCGATCCGTCGCCCACGCGCGCCGAGGAAGAGCGCAGCCCCGGACCCGGTGACCGCCAGCGCGGGACGACCGCGCTCCAGCCAGTGTCCGAGCGCCCGGTCGGCCGGCAGCCCGTAGGGAACCGTCCGCTCCTTGCGGCCTTTCCCGAGGACCCGCACCACCCGCCGGTGGCGGTCCACGTCATCGACGTCGAGGCCGCACAGCTCCCCGACCCGGATGCCGGTGGCGTAGAGCAGCTCGAGGATCGCCACGTCCCGCACCCCCACCGGGCTGCCGTCGTCGGCCCGGGTCGCGGCCGCCTCGAGCACGGCGCGAGCCTGTGCGGTCGTGAGCGCGGCAGGCAGCGCCTTGTGCGCCTTGGGGGTGCCCAGCGACGCGCCCGGGTCGGTCTCGCTGCGGCCGACGCGTCGGGCCCAGGCGGTGAACACCCGCACCGCGGTGGCGCGGCGGGCCATGGTGGAGCGGGCCCGACCCAGCGTCTGCTGCTTGGCCAGCCAGCTGCGCAGGGTGCGCAGGTCGAGCCGCCGCAGGTCGGTGTGCCCGAGCGCGGCTGCGTGCTCGAGCATGCCGGCGACGTCGCCGACGTAGGCCCGGACCGTGTGGGCGCTCAGTCCCCGCTCGGAGGCGAGGTGCCGCTCGTAGGCCGCGAGGGCTCCGGCCAGCTCCTCCGGCAGCTGTGCTGAAGGCTCGTCCGGGTGCACACCTCGAGGGTACGAAGCCGGCGGCCCGCGCTCACGTAGGCGCGACCGGTCACGGCTCCCTGCCCGGGAGGAACAGCCGCCAGCGTCCCAGTGAGTGCTCCACCAGACCGGCGCGATGGAGCGCCAGCAGCGCGTCCGTGGTGTGCCCGACCGCCACGCCTCCGGCGCGGGCGATGGAGGCAGCGGTGGCGCCCTGGTGCACCGGGACCGCGTCGAGCACCTGTCGTTGGCGTGGGTCCAGGCGGTCCCGAGGAGAGGCCTCCTCGCGCGGCTGGTCCAAGGTGAACTGCCCCATCGGCGCGACCACTTCCAACACCTCCGCAGGGCCGGTCACCAGGGTGGCCTGCCGGTGCCGGATGAGCTGGTGCACGCCCGCCGACGGCTCGCTGGTCACCGAACCCGGCACGCCCATCACCGGCCGACCGAGCCCCTCGGTCCAGCTGGCGGTGTTCAGCGCGCCGCTGCGCACCGCCGCTTCCACCACCACGGTGCCGCGGGCCAGCGCCGCGATCAGCCGGTTGCGCGCCAGGAACCGGATCCGGGTCGGTGCGCAGCCCGGCGCCGCCTCGGAGACCACGAGACCGACGTCGGCGATGTAGTCGATCAGGCCGCGGTGCGCCTCGGGGTAGTACCGGTCGGCGCCGCAGGCCAGGACGGCGATCGTGGTGCCCCTGGCGGCGAGGGCGCCCCGGTGCGCGGCCTGGTCGATGCCGTGCGCGGCACCGGACACCACCGACCAGCCCGCGTCGACGAGTCCCCCGGCGATGTCGGCAGCGACCTCCCCGCCGTAGGTGGTCGCCGAGCGCGAACCGACCACGGCGACCGCGAGGTCGGTGACCTCGTCCAGTCGACGCGCGCCCCGGCACCACAGCCCGAGCGGGACACCACCGCGCTCGTGCAGGTGCGGCGCCCTGGTCAGGTCATCCAGCGAGGCCGGCCACTCCGCATCACCCGGCACCACGAACCTCAGGCCCCGATGCTCGGCGCCGGTGAGGGCCTTCTCCGGGTCGGCCGCGCGGAGCCGAGCCGCCAGGTCGCCACCGAGCGCGTCGTCGTCGGCCTGGGCCTGCAGCCGACCGAGGACCTCGACGGCACCGAAGCGGTGCACCAGGTCGGTGAGCCGGGGATCACCGGGCTCACCGACCTGGGACAGCGCCACCCGCGCGAGCCGTTCCGGTTCGGGCGCGGCTGGGTCCGGACGCGCCGTCATGCGGGCTCCCCGAGGCCGGAGGCCCCGTGCCCGGGCAGGCTGCTCAGCAGCAGAGGCTCGGCCTTGCGCAACCGCAGGGCCACGTCGAGGTGGTCGACGTCGGGTCGTTCGGCCTCGGTCAGGTCGGCCACGGTCCAGGCCACGCGGTGGACCCGGACCGCGCCGCGGCGGGTGAGGTGGCCGTTGTGCACCTCCTCGTCCAGCCGTCTCATGGCCGCAGGCTCGAGCGGCCACCGTTCGCGCAGCAGCGAGCCCGGGGCGTGGACGTTCAGCCGCCACGACCTCCCGACGTAGCGCTGCTGCTGTCGCTCGCGCGCAGCTGTGACGCGCACCCGGATCTGGGCACTGGTCTCTGCCTGCTCGAAGGGAAGCGGTGCCTCGTGGCGGCGCAGTGGCTCCACGAACCGGGTGATGTCGATCCGGTCGGCGATGGGGCCGGAGATCTTGCGCCGGTACTCCCGGCGCTTGAGCTCGCCGCAGACGCAGCCGTGGTCCCGGGAGTAGGGATGAAAGTCACCGCAGCGGCACGGGTTGCAGGCGAACACGAACATCGCCCGGGCGGGATACACCGCGTCCTCCTCTCCGCGCGAGATCGAGATCACGCCGCCCTCCAGAGGCTCGCGGAGCGCCTCGACCACGTCGGTCGGGAACAGCGGGAACTCGTCGAGGAAGAGCACCCCGAGGTGGGCCCGGCTGACCTCGCCCGGACGCACCCGGCCGCTGCCGCCGCCGAGGATGCCGGCCCGGGACGCGGAGTGATGCGGCGCCCGGAACGGCGGCCGAGCGATCCGGGCCGCGCCGGGAGACAGGGTCCCGGCCAGGCTGTGCACCGCGGTGAGCTCCAGGGACTCCTCGTCGCTCAGGTCCGGGAGCAGCCCCGGGATGCGCTCGGCCAGCGTGGTCTTGCCCGCCCCCTTCGGGCCGGTGAGCATCAGGTGGTGACCGCCCGCGGCGGCGACCTCGACGGCGTACCGGGTGTCCGGGATCCCGATGACGTCGGCCATGTCGAGCTCCTCGAGCCGTTCCTCCCCCCGCCAGGACAGCAGGGGCGACCCGGTGAGCGGTTCGACCGGCGGCGCCTCCGGGACCTCCTCCGCGCGCAGGAGCGCCATCACCTGGCCCAGGGAGCGGATCCCGAAGGTGTCGACGCCGGGGACCATGGCGGCTTCGTCGACCTGCGGCTCGGGGACGTAGACGGTCGTGATCCCACGCGCAGCGGCCGCCATCGTCATCGCAAGCACACCGGGCACGCAGCGCACCCGGCCGTCCAGGGTCAGCTCCCCGATCATCGCCGCGTGCTGGAGCGTCTCCGCCGGGAACCGGGGATCCGAGGCAGCGAGCACGGCGACGGCGATCGCGAGATCGAAGTGGGGGCCGCGCTTGGGCAGGTCCGTCGGCGAGAGCAGCACGGTGATCCGCCGCGTGGTGGGCCAGTCGAACCCGCTGTTGGTGACCGCTGCACGGCACCGGTCCCGGGCCTCGTTGATGGAGGCGTCGGGCCGACCCACCAGCGCGGTGGCGATCAACCCGTCGGAGAGATCGGCCTGGACATCGACGACGTGCCCGGTGGCTCCCTGCAGGGACACGGTGTGCGTGGTCGCGACCATCAGCCCACCCCACGCAGGTGTGCGACCTCGGCCGGTCCAGGGTGCCCGACCAGCACGCCCACCAGGTCGATGCGGACCTCGGGCACATGCACGTCGTGCTCCTGCAGCCACGCCGCGGCCAGCCGGCGGAGGCGGGCCGCCTTGTCCGGCCGCACCGCCTCCAGCGGGTGCCCGAACCTGGTCGAGCTGCGGGTCTTGACCTCGCAGAAGACCAGGGTGCTGTCCTCACGCAGGACGAGGTCTATCTCGCCGTGCGGGCACCGCCAGTTGCGGTCGAGGAGCACCATGCCCCGTTCGGTCAGCCAGCGGACGGCCACCTGCTCGCCGTACCGCCCCACAGCACCGTTTCGTCCACGCATGGTGCACAGCGAAGCCGGAGCTTCGGGCAGGCCGCGCCCTCCTCCCCGGGGGTTGTGGAGGAGGGCGCGCCGGAGGGCCCTGTGGACAGTTACCGCACGAGGCGGATGACCTTGGGGCCGGTGCCGAGGTAGTTCGAGATGGGACCCGCGTAGTCGGGGTCGGCGGCCGGGAGCGCGGACGGCTCGATGGTCATGAAGCGCAGCGCCCGCAGCGTGGTGCCGCTGGAGTCCAGGAGCAGACCGTGGTCGTCACCGGGATTGATGGCCAGCAGCGTCTTGACCCAGGTGTCCACCAGGTCGAGCACCATGTCGATGGAGTCCAGGCCCGGCGGCGCATCCTGGGTGATGAAGATGGGCCGGAAGGTGAGCACCGGGTAGTACGACGTCGAGTTCACGTTCACGGCGGCCGAGACGACCGGCACCCACATGAACCGGTGCGAGCTGTAGATGTCCGAGGACAACGCACTGTCGGGGGTGACCACCGGCAGGTCGTTGTTGAGATAGGTGTCGAGGTTGAAGAACATCGACTCGGTGAGGGTGTTCTCCCGCCCGGGCAGGATGAAGTCGGAGAACTCGTCGTCGTTGATCTTCACCCCGGGGAAGCCGGGCAGCTCGAACTCGTTCTGGCAGGGCTTGGCGGTGGTGCACACCAGCCGCCCCGCCGTGGTGTACGACGGCGTGCCGGTCGATGCGTTCTCCGGCACGATCGTCTGCGGCCCCAGGATGCCGTCGGTGAACTCCTTGTAGGTGTTCGCGCCCTGCTCGGGGGTGACGCAGTTGGCCACCGGGTGGTTGCCGCCGTTGTCGTAGACGTTCGGGCCACCGGAGTTCCAGTTGTTCCCGTCGCAGGTCGTCAGCCCGTTCTGGCCGCCGAGCGCGGCGAGCAGCCCGTCGGTGGTCAACGGACTCGGCAACGAGACCGAGGCCAGGCTGGGGTGGGTCCGGAGCGTGTGGTCGAGACCGTCCATCAGACTGATCTTCAGGTTTCCGGGCGTGCCCTGCTGCAGGTCGCGCGGCGACTTGATCATCCGCGCGCAGCCCAGCAGGTCCTGGGTGACGGTCGGCAGGGTGACGGTGAAGTCGAGGTCCTGCTTGGAGTAGGTCCACGCGCCCAGCGCCGGCTTGACCGCGACCTTCACCTTCCACACGCCCACCTTGTTGTAGACCTCCGGAGGCACTGTCACGGTGCCGGCACCGAGCAGGTTGACCAGGCTCACTCCGGTCACGGTGCTGCTCGGGAGGTCGTCCGCCGCGGTCGCGCGCTGGTCCCCGAGCGCGAAGACGAGCTTGACGTCGGTCAGCCCGACGGTGCCCCATCCCTGGCCGGTGACGGTCTGCGGCCCCGGATCGATGGCTTGCGTCGCTGCGGCCGGCGTGGGCAGCCACGACTCGAGGGTGACACCGTTGCTCTCGCTCAGCCCGGTCGGCCACTTGGTGTTGACGTTGTCCGCGGTGATCGGGCCAGGGGCGATGTAGTTCAGCGGCAGGACGCCGGTCATCGTGTTCCCGAGCCCGGCGGGAAGGTTGTCCGCCGCACTGAGCAAGCAGTTCAGCGACATGGCCATCGGGGCGACGTCGCCCGGGGACCCCACCCGCGCCACGGCCTCACGGAACTGGATCGACTCCTTGTGCCCGGCGGCCTGACCCAGCCCGAAGGTGATCCGCGCTCTGGGTGTGATCACCTTGACGTAGCTGCCGGTGCTTCCCTCGATGGCGGGGAAGGAGATGCCGCCGTCGTCGAGCATGCTCGTCGCCAGGTCCTTCATCTCCTGGGTCTGGTCCCCGGCCATGCCGTCGGTGCAGCTGTCGATCGCCTGCGCGACGTCGTCGTCCAGCTCTGCCTGTCCTGCGACCGGGTTGCAGGCGATGAACTGGACGGCCGCCCTGGCAACCTTGGTGCGGCCGGCGGCGTCGTACGCCGGGAGCTCGTTGGCCGCGAAGACCGCCGCCTCGTCGGCCTGCTTCTGCAGAAGACCCCGCCGGGCCCAGGTGTTGCCGATGTCCACGGCGAAGGCGGCCGAGATCAGCAGCACGGCGGCCGAGATCGCCACCACGACGCTGATGGCACCGCGCTCGTCCCGCCTCCGGCCCCGGGGGCTCGTAGACACGCTCATCTGCAGCTCTCCGAGGTGACCACGACGTTGTTCAGGCGATAGGTCGCCTCGGAGACGAGGGCACCGCCGTCCGGCAGGGGGACCAGCCCCGCGAGGTTGTCCACGGCGGGGAGGCTCACGCTCACCGACACGTAGGCCCCGACGGTCGGGAGCACCTTGACGACCTCGACGGCGACGTCGGTGACGTCGAGCTGCAGCGGGTCTCCGGTGACCGGGTCCGAGGCCTGGACCACGACCGGGTTCGAGTTCAGGTTGCTCACCACCGTGGTCTTCACTGCGTCGACCAGCTGCTCGCAGGAGAAGGTGCCCACGATGCCGTCGAGGGGTACGCCGGAGGCGAGTGGGTCGACGCGCTGGGCCTGCCAGAACCAGTTGCCCCAGAACAGGGCACCGATCAGCAGCGGCGCCAGGATCGTGGTCACGGTGATCGCCGCCTCGACCGAGGCGGCTCCCCGCTCGCTCCTGCGGCGTCGCAGCGTCGTGGCACTCACGGGCAACAGCTCGCCGGCAGGTTGTTCACGGTGTCGGGACAGAATTGCAGGGGCGTGGCCGGGATGTTGTGGACCCGCTGGGTGGCCACCTCGCTGATCACGCCGCTGTCGGGAAGTGGGAAGAAGTCGGGGGTCAAGGAGGTCACGCGCACGGTGACCGTCAGCCTGTTGCCCACCACCGCGGTGTTGGAGGCGTTGTCGTAGGCCAGGGCGACGTCGACGTCCTTGCCGGCGTCCGACGCGCGGGTGGAGGCCTCGGCCTGGGCGCAGGTCCACTCCGTGCCGACCGCCATCCGGCGGGCCGCCTCCCGCGCAGCCGCCGCTGCCGTCTGGCGTCCCCAGAAGTACAGGCTGTACTGCACGATGCCGAACATCAGCGCAAAGACGAGCGGAAAGACCAGCGCGAATTCCACCGCGCTGACCCCATGCTCGTCGCGTCTCCCCCACGCGACCACACTGCTCTCCTCCGGTTCCCCTCCCGAGAACCCATACCGCCCATAATATACCGGTTTGCCCGATTTATCGCGAGTCCCGACCCCGAGACCGATGCGGGCCGAGCGGTCGAGAGCGGAGTCCCTCGCTCCGACTGCGCGTCGCACGGCAGGTCTAGACAAGCGTCCCGGGATCAGGGCGGAAAGCATGCGGAGCAGGCCGTTCAGACGATTCACTATCACCATGAAGTCGGGCGAAAGGTGCAGAAGGCCACGGGGGCAGCAGGGGGCTGCCGCCGTCGAGTTCGCGCTGATCAGCGTGGTCTTCTTTCCCCTGCTGTTCGGGATGCTGCAGTACGGGCTCTACTTCTTCGACTCGGTCAACGTCCGCCAGGGGGTGCGTGAGGCTGCACGCCAAGGGGTGGTGGAGATGCCGCTGACCGATTCCTGTGGGACCGCCGGCATCACCTGGACCAAGCTCGGGTGCTACACCGAAGAACAAGTGGGCGCGGTGACCGGCGACACCCAGGTGCACTTCAAGCTTCCCGACAGCAGCGGCTGGAAGAAGCAGAACCGTCTGGTCGTCTGTGCAGCCGTGCAGTCCGACGGCGGCATCGGGCTGTTCCCCATGCCGCGTGGCGGAGTGATCACCTCGGTGACGCAGATGTCGATCGAGCAGGACTCGGCGCCTCCGTCGGGCAACCCGCCCAACACGGACTCCGACCCCTCGGGAGACAACTGGAGCTGGTGCTGATGTGGCGTCGGGGGCATGACGAAGCCGGCGCGGTGGCGGTGCTGTTCGCGATCTGCGCGGCGGTGCTGTTCCTGCTGTGCGCGCTCGTCGTCGACCTCGGCCTGGCGCGGGACACCCGGCGACAGTCACAGAACGCAGCGGATGCCTCTGCCCTCGCGGCCGCCAACGCGATGTACCCCAGCGGCAGCTGCTCCAGCCCCGTCGGAGCCATGCCGCCGTGCCTGCTCGACGCCGTCGCCGCCGCCAAGTCCTACGCGCAAGTCAACTTCGGTGTGACCTCGGCCCAGTGGTCGACGTGTCCGGCGCCGCCGTCCGGCTTCGTCGCCCCGGACCTCAGCGCCAAGTGCATCTCGGTGGACAGCCTCCTGAAGCCGACGAAGGTCTGGATGGTGATGCCGACCCATTCGGTGGAGACGACGTTCGGGAATGCCGCGAACGTCAGCGAGATTCCCATCGGCAGCCAGGCGCGAGCGAGGATCTCCGATGGCGCTGCGCAGGGGTGTGGACTGTGCTTCCTCGGTCCGGTCGATGCGATCAACGCCGACTTCACCGTGGAGGGCGGTGGGATCTTCGTCAATGGGGACCTCGACGCGGGTCCGAACTCTGTGTGGCAGGGCACCAGCATCAGCGTGGCGGGCAGCGTCAGTGGCGGGCAGTTCTACCCTCCCTACGTCGGGGGCTCGTCGATCACCGACCCCTGGGCCAGCAAGGCCGGAATACCGCCTAGCCTCGTCGGGCTGGGCCAGAAGGCAGATCCCTGCGCCGGCAGCGGCAAGAAGGGCGGCGCCACACCCGGCGACGGCCCGGGAGTGTACGCAGACGTGGCGATCCCCAACTCCGCCTGCCAGCTCGAACCTGGCTTGTACGTGATCACCGGCACCTGGAGCATGAAGAACAACTCCGACCTCGTCGGAACCGATGTCACGCTCTACTTCACCTGCGGAACCCTCGGCATCGCCCGTCCGTGCGTAGGCTCGGAATCAGGCGGGCAGCTCGCGGCGAAGAACGGCGAGGTGCACCTCAGTGCTCCGATCTCCGGCCCACGAGCCGGACTCGCCATCGTGTACGACCGACACAACAATTCACCGCTTCAGCTGCAGGGCAACGGTGACACCTCGATCAGCGGTGCCGTCTATGCACCGATCTCCAAGCTCGACTTCAACGGCAACTCCTGCTTCGTGTTCCGATACGGCCCGGTGATCGCACAGGGCGTCATCAAGGCGAACGGCAACAAGTCCTGCGTGACGGTCAAGGACTCGACTGACGCGGACCTGCCCGAAACTGCCCGGCGAGGTCGGCCTCGACCAGTGAGAGCTCGCGACTCACCCGATGAGGCGGACCACCGGGGCTCCGACGTCGTCGCTGTAGTCGGTGGACGGTGCCTTCTCGTCGTCGGGCAGGGCAGCCCTTGTTGAAGACGAACACGTGCAGCACCTTGACCGAGTTGCCATTGATTTCCAGGCCGTTGACCGCGTTCACCGTCGCCTCCGAGGTCGTGGTCTCGTCGGTGATGAAGGCGGGCACGAAGTCCCTGATCGGCTGGAAGTTCTTCTGCGCCCGGTCCGTCGCCTCCACGACCGGCAGCCAGACGAACCTGGGCGAGTCCACCACCCGCGGGTCCAGCATGGTCTGCGTCACCCCGGTGTCCATGGCGAGCCGTGCAAGCGTCGCTCCGTTGCGCAGGAAGCAGGACAGGCGGTCGTTGTTCAACTGCTTTCACCGGCTGCCGAGACCGCAGTGCCGCACCCGGGGAAGGCGCCGCCGTGGGACACCTCGAGCCTGCCTACCCCGCCGGCGTGCTCCCCGGTGACGAGGCCGTCATAGATCCGGGGCCCGTCGTTGCCGGTGTCCCCGGTGATGCAGTTGCGAGGCTCCGGCTCCGTGCGGCCCGCCTCGGTGTCGGGATGGGCGTTGTCGATGAAACCGTGCTGGGTGCTGCCGCAGTCCTTGGTCCGCGTCTGCGTCGATCCCCACACGAAGGGCGCGAGTCGGTGGTCCAGGCCGAGCGCGATGTTTGCCGCCAGGGCGTTGTAGGAGTCCCCGCGCGGCACCTCGAGCTGACCGAAGTTGCCGCGGTCCTGACCTGACACACCCCACCGGCACATCGGAGGGCGACGTCGTGGCGGACGGGAGAGCGAGTTCTCCGGCGCGCCCGCACCGACCGACAGCTCCAGATGGTTCGCGGAGTAGCGCACCCGGCCGTTGGACTCCACCATCGCGTAGATCTGCCACACTCCGGCCGTGTCCGTCACCTCAGGGCCCACCTGGAAGCTCGGGACGTTGAGCACGTTCTGCTTCTTCTCCAGCGGGGTGGCGGCGTACTCGACATAGCTGCTTCCGGCCGGCGAGACGAACCGGAGGGACGCGCGGTCGGTGTTGTTGGCGATGCCGGTGACGGCATAACCGGTCAAAGTGACCGTCGTGCCGCTCCCCGCGGTCGTGGAGGTCCCGCTGACCTGGTGGGAACCGGTGTCCGAGAGGGCCGGGGAGAACGCGGTCGAGCCGGAGGTGGCCGAGGCAGTGGGGGTGCTGGTGGCGGTGCTCTGGCCGCCGTTCCCCTGGGAGGTGTCTGGTTGTGCAGCACCGTAGCCGCAACCGTTGGGCAGCCAGAAGGGCAGCACCTTGTTGGGGGGCGGCAGCTGGGACTCGACCTCGACCACCGCAGTGCGCTGCACCGCGGTGCCCTCGATCCCTCCTCCGGGCAGGGCGACGGCGAATGCGAAGCGCACCTGCGCCGGTGGTGGCAGCACCCGCATGACCGCGCACTTGTCCGTGCAGGGTGCCTCGAGGTCTGGGTCTGTGAAGAACTGGACCTCCCCGTTGGACAGGTCGTCGTCCAGGAGCTGGGCAGCAGTCACCGCCAGCTGGCCGTCCCCGGAGGGGGCCTGTCCGGCCGCAGCGTTCTCGCTCAGCAGCTCGGCGACCTTCGCGGCGATGTCGCTGGCCGAGTGACCAGGCTGTGCCCGCATCGGCAGCAGGTACCCGGCGCCGATCGCACTCAGGTCGGCTTGACGCTGGACGGCGCGCCCGCGCGCCCAGGCGTTGCCGAGGTCCACTGCGAGGGCAGTAAGCGGCAGGAATACGGCGACGACGAGCACCGCCGTCACCACCGCGGTGGCACCCGACTCCGAGCTGCGGGAGCGCCGTCTCACGGGGAACAGGCTCCGATGGTCGCGTCCGGCACGTAGTCCACCCGCGCCGTGGCCGTGTTCGTGATCGTCGAGGGCTGAGGAACCAGGCCGATCAGCTCATAGGCCGGCGAGACCACGGTGACCTCGACCGTGTCTCCGACCTCGACCGCCCCGTCAGCGACTTCGGTCGTAGTGCCGGGTTGGTAATAGGCGCGTGAGATCTGCGAACCACCCGGCTCGGGCGAGGTCGACCCGAGCGCCGACGCCACCTCGGTGCGGAACTCCGCGCAGTCAACCGGCTTGCCCACGGCCGCCAGCCGCGCGGCCTGGCGCGCCGCATCGGCGGCCCCCTGCATCGACCAGAAGTAGAAGGCGTACTGGATGAGGCCGAAGGCGAGATAGGTCATCGGCAACAGCACGAGCGCGAACTCCACGGCGGTGGCGCCTCGCTCGTCTCGCCGATGCAACCGCAGTCTCGAGATACCCACGGCCCCTCCACGGGCGACCTAGTGTGCGCCGGAGGAACCGCTGCACATGTCGCTCAGGCGCACCCTAGAGCGGAAACGGGACTCGCGTGACCGTTTTGTCCGAATCTCCTGGGGGTCACGTCTCCGGGAGCTCGATCTCCCCGTGGCTGAGCTCCTCGACGTTGACGTCCTTGAAGGTCAGCACCTTGACGTTCTTGGCCAGCCGGCGCGAGGGGCGGTACATGTCCCAGACCCAGGCGTCGGTCATGGTGACCTCGAAGAAGACCTCGCCGGTCTCGGTGCGGGCCTTCACGTCCACCTGGTTGCACAGGTAGAAGCGTCGATCGGTCTCCACGACGTACTTGAAGATCCCCACCACGTCGCGGTACTCGCGGTAGAGGTTGAGCTCCATCTCGGTCTCGTACTTCTCGAGATCCTCGGCGCTCATCGGTGCTTCATCCGATCTCCTCCAGGGTCGTCGCTTCCGGGACGCCGCCGTCCCACAGCTGCAGCTGCGGCTCGAGGCTGACCGGGACCAGGTCGGGCAGGCCTGCGGCACGCCGCACGTTGACGAATCGCCTCCGGTGCACCTCGCAGGGGCCGTGCTCGGTCAGCGCCTCGCTGTGCTCCTCGGTGACGTAACCCTTGTGGGTGGCGAAGTCGTAGACCGGATAGCGCTCGTGCAGCTCGCACATGATCCGGTCCCGGGTCACCTTGGCGATCACCGAGGCGGCGGAGATGCACGCCGCCACCCGGTCGCCCTTCCACATCGCCAGTCCGGGGACGCCCAGGCCGTCGACGGGAAAGCCGTCGGTGAGCACGTACGCCGGCCGCACGCGGAGCTTCAGGACGCAGCGCCTGAGTGCTTCCAGGTTCGCCACGTGCATGCCGAGCCGGTCGCACTCCCCCGGCTCCACGACCACGACCGACCAGACGACGGCTCGCCGCAGGACCTGCTCGTAGCAGCGCTCGCGAGCCTTCGCGGTGAGCAGCTTGGAGTCCGCAAGCCCCGGCACCTGGCCGCGCCTGCCCTCGGGCAGGATCACCGCGGCCGCCACCAGCGGTCCGGCGCACGCGCCGCGCCCGGCCTCGTCGACCCCGGCGACGGGCGCGAGCCCGGCCCGGCGCAGGGCTCGCTCGTAGCCGTAGAGCCCGGCGTCGCGGCGGATCGTCGCACCACGTGGCGTCCCGGTGTCCACCGGTGTCACCGACCGCTCGGGGCAGGGACGCGGAAGAAGGTCTGCGGGCGGTGCACGACCTCGGCACGGCCCAGCGGCCAGATCAGCGCGAACACCTTGCCCACGACCAAGTCGTCGGGGACGAACCCACCGCCGGGACCGCCCATGTGACCGCGGGAGTCGTAGGACTCCGAACGGTTGTCCCCCATCACCCACAGGTGGTCCGGCGGCACCCGCTTGTCGAAGGTGATCCCCGAGGGCTCGGTGCCCTTGGGCAGGTACGACGACTCGTTGAGCGGCGTGCCGTTCACGGTGAGCCGGCCCTTGGGGTCACAGCACGCCACCCGGTCGCCACCCACCGCGATCACACGCTTGACCAGGTGTCCGCCCGAGGGGTAGAGGCCGATCTTCTCCAGCACCTTCACGACCGGGGAGTGTGGCGTCGCGCTGTCGTCGGCGGAGAGCCAGCCGCCTGGGTCGTCGAAGACGACGATGTCGCCGCGCTGCGGCGCACCACCACCCCAGTAGGACACCTTCTCGACCAGGATCCGGTCGTTCTTGATGAACTCCGGCTCCATCGACGGGGAGGGGATGTAGAACGCCTGTACGAACAGGCTCTTGATGACCACCGCGAGCACGAGTGCCAGACCGAGAAGCAGGATCGTCTCCTGCCACAGGGGCATCGGCTTCTTGCGCTTGCCGACGGACTTCCCGGGTTCGTCACCACTGTCGGGCGCGTGCACCGGGTCCTCCACGTTGGTCACACCAGCGAGCCTAACGACCGCACTGGCCTTCGGGGCGAAGCCCCGGCGGTCAGCCCTCGCGGCGCTCGCGGATCTTGGCGGCCTTCCCGCGCAGGTTGCGCAGGTAGTAGAGCTTCGCGCGGCGCACGTCCCCGCGGGTGACGACCTCGATCTTGTCGAAGATCGGCGAGTGGAGCGGGAAGGTGCGCTCGACACCGACACCGAAGGAGACCTTGCGCACCGTGAAGGTGCGACCGATGCCGGAACCCTGGACGCGGATCACGACGCCCTGGAAGACCTGGATGCGGGAGCGGTTGCCCTCCACGACCCGGACGTGGACCTTGACGGTGTCACCGGCCCGGAAGTCGGGGACGTCGTCGCGCCGGGTCGCGCCGGCCAGCTCGTCGATCACGTTCGACATGGTGTCTCCTCGTGACTGCCACAGGTCACCCACGGACGGTGTGCGTACGGTTTGGGCCCCGGGTCTCGCTCGCTCGTCGGTCATCCCCCTGTGGCAGGTGACCGAGGCGCGCCGGGCCAAGGAGCGATTCTGCCAGACGGCCCGACCTCAACGGAAATCGGTGGCTGGTGCTCGGCGCTTTCCCAGGCGCACGGTCCCCGGTACGTCGGGCTGGGGGCCGCGGGGCCGGTAGCCCGCCTTCCGGCACAGGCGCAGGACGCGCTCGTCGTCACCGTGGACGACCACGGTGTGCCCGGACACGTCGTCGGGCGCCGCGGCCTCGACCGCCTCGAGCAGCCTGCGGCCGACTCCCCGCCCCTGCAGGTCGGGCGCGACCATGACCCGGTCGATCTGCCACTGGTCCGCGCTGCGTCGCCCGCGGGCAGCGCCCACCACGCGGTCGCGGACCCGGAGCACCAGGGTCGTCCCGTCCGCCAGCGCGGCTTCGACCTCGGCCAGTCCCTCACCGAGAAGAGTGGCGTCCGGTGCTGCGGACCAGCACGCGCGCTGCAGGGTGAGCAGCTCTCCGGCCTCGGCGCGGGTGGCCCCGACGACCTCGCCGGCGAGCTCGTCCACCTCGAGGAGCCGGGCGGGGTGTGCCAGGTCGGGTCGGCGCTCGACGGTCCGTCGTACCGACTGGGCGCGGCGCCACCGCGCGATCCGCTCGTGGTCGCCGGAGAGCAGCACGTCGGGCACCGCACGCCCGCGCCACGCGGCGGGCTTGGTGTAGACGGGGTACTCCAGCAACCCGTCGGTGTGGGACTCCTCGACCAGCGACTGCGCGTTGCCCATGAAGCCCGGGAGCAGACGGACCACCGCCTCGAGCACGGCCAACGCGGCCACCTCGCCGCCGTTGAGGACGTAGTCACCCAGGGACAGCTCGCGCACCTCCATGCGGGTCGCTGCCTCATCGAGCACGCGCTGGTCGATGCCCTCGTAGCGGCCGCAGGCCATCACCAGGTGGTCGCGCTGTGCCAGCCCGGCGGCCACCTGCTGGGTGAACCGCTCCCCGGCCGGGCCCGGGACGACCAGCACGGGTCGGTCTTCGGGGGTCGAGCCCGGCGAGACCAGCTCGTCGAGCGCCTCGCCCCACGGCTCGGGCTTCATCACCATGCCGGCACCACCGCCTGCCGGCGTGTCATCGACGGTGCGGTGCCGGTCGTGGGTCCAGTGCCGCAGGTCGTGCACCCGTACGTCGAGCAGTCCCGCCCGCCGGGCCTTCCCGATCAACGACAGGTCGAGCGGGGCGAAGTAGCCGGGGAAGATCGAGACGACGTCGATGCGCACGACTCACCCGCCCGCGAGCAGGCCGGGGCGGTCGTCGACCACCAGGCGTCCACCGGCGAGGTCGACCTCGGGGACGAGCGCCGCGACGAACGGGAACAGGACCTCGCCTGAAGGTGTGTCCAGGACGAGCAGGTCCTGCGCCGTGCCGTGCTCGACGCCGGCCACGCTGCCCACGAGCTCGCCGGCCGCGGTCTGCACGGCGAGGCCGACCAGCTGGTGGTCGTAGAACTCCTCGGGGTCCTGCGGCCGCTGGTCCGGCTCGACGGCCGCAGTCAGCTCGGCACCACGCAGCGCCTCGGCCGACGTGCGGTCGGTGACCTCGGCGAAGCGGACCAGCAGCCGGCCCTGGTGGCGGCGTGCCGCCTCGACGGTCAGGAGCCGGTCCCCGGCGGTCAGCACCGCCCCGGCAGCAAACCGCAGCTCGGGCTCGTCGGTGCGCAGCTCCACGGCCACCTCGCCGCGAATGCCATGCGCCCTGCCGACCCGGCCGACGACGAGGTCGAGCATCGGCTCAGCGCTTGCGGTCGACGTCCACGAAGTCGATCCGCGCCCCGCCGCGACCGGCCAGCGAGCCGATCACCGTGCGGAACGCGGTCGCGGTGCGGCCGCCGCGGCCGATGACCTTGCCCAGGTCCGAGGGATGCACGTGGACCTCGAGCACCGAGCCACGACGCAGCTGCTTGTCGCGCACCGACACCTCGTCGGGGTTGTCGACGATGCCGCGGACCAGGTGCTCGAGCGCCTCGGCGAGCATCAGGACTCTTCGGTCTTGGCCTCAGCGAGGTCGGCCTCGGCGGCCGCCTCGGAGCTCACGGTGGACTCGTCGGTGGAGGCCTCGGCGGTCTCGGCAGCCGGCGCAGCCTCGGCAGCCGGGGTCTCCTCCGCGGGCGTCTCGGCCTTCTTCTCGGCCTTCTTCCGCGTGGTCACCGCCTCGCCCTTCGGCTCGTTGCCGGCTTCCTTGAGCGCCTGGTTGAACAGCTCGGTCTTGTCGGCCCTGGGCTCACGGGTCTTCAGGGTGCCCTCGGCACCGGGCAGGCCCTTGAACTTCTGCCAGTCGCCGGTCACCTTCAGGAGGGCCTCGACGGCCTCGCTCGGTTGGGCGCCGACGCCCAGCCAGTACTGCGCCCGCTCGGAGCGCACCTCGATGAACGAGGGCTCCTGCTTGGGGTGGTACTTGCCGATCTCCTCGATGACCTTGCCGTCGCGCTTCTTGCGGGAGTCGACGACGACGACGCGGTAGTAGGGCTGGCGGATCTTGCCCATGCGCTTGAGGCGAATCTTGACGGCCACGAGTGTGGTGTCTCCTTGAGGTCTACGTGATGGGTGAGCGTCGCGAACCAGGTGGGGACCGGTCGATCGGCTCGATGGACACTGCGGGCCACGGATGAGAGGGTCCGGGCGCTGCAGGGCTCAGCCGGTCATTCTGCCACGAGCCCAGCCCTCGTCTCCAATCGACCGCCCGGCTGCCCCTCGGGCAGGGCGATTCACCGCGAAGCGTGGCGCGCCGCCACCACCACCGCCTCCTCGCGGCTGAGGACCTCCACCCGCAGGCCTGAGGCCAGGCACGCGTCGACGGTCCCCTCCAGCTGGTGAGGGCTGGTCTCGAGCAGGAGCACGCCGGCGGGCGCGAGCCAGGTGGCGGCGCGTGCGGCCACCCGCCGGTGCACGTCCAGTCCGTCGGCGCCCCCGTCGAGGGCCACCCGGTGCTCGTGGTCCCGCGCCTCGCTCGGCAGCTGCGCGATCTCCGCGCTCGGCACATAGGGGGCGTTCACGGCGAGCACGTCGACCGACCCGCGCAGGACCTCCGGCAGGGCGTCGTACAGGTCACCCTGGTGGACGAAGTGCCCCGGCAGGTTGCGCCTGGCACAGGCCACCGCGGCGGGGTCGAGGTCGGCGGCGTGCACCTCGACGCCCGGCGCCCGCGCCGCGACGACCGCGCCGATCGCGCCGGTGCCGCAGCACAGGTCGACCACGATCGACCGGGCGTCGGCCCGGCTCGCGAGCTCGGCGAGCAGGGCGGTGCGCTGGCGGGGCACGAACACCCCCGGCGCGACCGCGATCCGCAGCCCGCAGAACTCCGCCCAGCCGAGGACCTGCTCGAGCGGCTCCCCGCCCACCCGGCGGCTGACCAGCTCGCGGAGGTGCTCGGCCGACGTCGCCTCCCGCTGCAGGAGCGATGCCTCCTCCTCCGCGAACACGCATCCGGCGCCGCGGAGTGCCGCCACGACGGCGGCGTCCGGATCAGCCGACGACGCGGCCACGCAGCACGATCTGCCTCGGCTCGGCGAGGACGGAGAGATCCTCCAGCGGGTTGCGCGCGTAGACCACGAAGTCCGCCTCGCTGCCCTCCGCGAGCCGGCCGTCCATGCCCAGCCACTCCCGCGCCCGCCAGGACGCCGCGCCCAGCGCCGCCTCCGGCGAGAAGCCGTACGCGGCCAGCTCGCGGACCTCGCCGGCGATGTTGCCGTGGCCCAGCACCCCACCGGCGTCGGTGCCTGCGTAGATCGGCACGCCCGCCTCGTGCGCGGCCATGATCGTCTCCCGGCGCCGGGCGTGCAGGTCCAGCATGTGCTCGGCGTACTTCGGGAACTTCTCGCCGGCCGCCGCTGCGTAGTCGGGAAAGTTGTTCAGCTGCAGCACCGTGGGCACCAGGGCGGTGCCGCGCGCCACCATCGTGTCGACGAGCTCGGTGGACAGACCCGTCCCGTGCTCGATGCAGTCGATGCCGGCCTCGATCAGCCACGGCAGCACCGTCTCGCCGAAGCAGTGGGCGGTGACCTTGGCGCCGTGCTCGTGCGCGACCCGGATGGCCTCGGCGAAGGTCTCCTGCGGGAACGACGGCGTCAGGTCGCCCGCGTCACGGTCGATCCAGTCGCCGACCAGCTTCACCCAGCCGTCCCCGCGCGCCGCCTCCTGCGTGACGTACGCCGGCAGCTCGTCGGGCTCGACCTCGTGGGCGAAGTTGCGGATGTAGCGCTTGGTCCGCGCCAGGTGCCGGCCGGCGCGGATCAGTCGCGGCAGGTCCTCGCGGTCGTGGATCCAGCTCGTGTCCGCGGCCGACCCGCAGTCGCGCAGCAGCAGCGCCCCGGCGTCCCGGTCGGTCAGGGCCTGCTGCTCGGCCGTCTCCTCGTCGACCGCGCCGTGCTGGTCGAGCCCCACGTGACAGTGCGCGTCGACCAGGCCGGGCACGATCCACCCCTCGGCCGCCGTCTCCGCGCCGGACTGCGCCTCGTAGGTCACCTTGCCGTCCACGACGTAGAGCTCCCGGGCCTCTCCGTCGGGCAGCACCGGTCCTCGGAAGCGCATCGCACCCATGGGCGGGACGTTACCGGTGGTCCACACCGTGGTCCCGCACACCTTCGAGGTGCCCGCGACCTACTTCAGATACTTCGAGAGGTCGCCGAGCTGGCTGGGGTCGAACTCGGCGGGGGGCTCCTCGAGACCGAAGGCACTGCCGGCCGGGGCGGACTCCTGCTGGGCGGCCGCGGCCTGCTGGGCAGCGCGCTTGGCCGGGTTGCCGGACTGACGCTTGCCCTTGGCCTTCTTCGGTTGGGGGGCCTGGCGACCCTTGGCCTTCTTGCCCAGCCCCACACCCGGCATGCCGGGGAGGGACGGGCCGCCTCCGCGTGCCATCTGCTGCATCATCTTGCGGGCCTCGAAGAAGCGGTCGACCAGCGTGTTGACGTCACTGACCGCCCGACCGGAACCCTTGGCGATCCGGGCCCGTCGCGAACCGTCGATCATCTTCGGGTTCGCCCGCTCCGCCGGCGTCATCGACTGGATGATCGCCTGGATCCGGTCGATCTCCCGCTCGTCGAAGTTCTCCAGCTGGTCGCGGAACTGCCCCATCCCGGGCAGCATCCCCAGCATCTTGGTCAGCGAGCCCATCTTGCGGACCTGCTGCATCTGCTCCAGGAAGTCGTCCAGGGTGAACTCGCCGCCCTGCAGCTTCTCCGCCGCCTTGGCGGCCTGCTCGGCGTCGAAGGTCTTCTCGGCCTGCTCGATCAGGGTGAGCAGGTCGCCCATGTCGAGGATGCGCGAGGCCATCCGGTCGGGGTGGAACAGGTCGAAGTCGGTGAGCTTCTCCCCCGCGGAGGCGAACATGACCGGCTTGCCGGTCATCTTCGCGATCGACAGTGCCGCGCCGCCACGGGCGTCGCCGTCGAGCTTGGTGAGGACGACGCCGTCGTAGCCCACACCGTCGAGGAAGGCCTGGGCGGTGTTGACCGCGTCCTGGCCGATCATCGCGTCGACGACGAAGAGGATCTCGTCGGGCTGCACCGCGTCGCGGATGTCCGAGGCCTGCTGCATCAGGTCGGCGTCGATGCCCAGACGACCGGCGGTGTCGATGACCACCACGTCGTGCAGGCTGCGCCGCGCCTCCTCGACGCCGCCGCGCGAGACCGCGACCGGGTCGCCGACGCCGTTGCCCGGCTCGGGCGCGTAGACCGTCACCCCGGCGCGCTCACCGTTCACCTGCAGCTGGGTGACCGCGTTGGGCCGCTGCAGGTCCGCGGCCACCAGCATGGGGCTCTTGCCCTGCTCCTTGAGCCACAGCGCCAGCTTCGCCGCGAGCGTGGTCTTGCCGGCGCCCTGCAGGCCGGCCAGCATGATCACGGTCGGCGGGTTCTTGGCGTAGCGCAGCCGACGCGTCTCGCCGCCGAGGATCTCGATGAGCTCCTCGTTGACGATCTTGATGATCTGCTGCGCCGGGTTCAGCGCCTGGCTGACCTCGGCGCCCCGGGCTCGTTCCTTGACCGCGGCCACGAACTCCTTGACCACGGGCAGGGCCACGTCGGCCTCGAGCAGCGCCAGCCGGATCTCGCGCGCGGTGGCGTCGATGTCGGCCTCGGAGAGCCGTCCCTTCCCGCGAAGGTTCTTGAAGGTGTCGGTGAGGCGGTCGGAGAGCGTGGCGAACACGAGTGGCAATCCTCGAAGGGCAGCAGTGGTCAGGGCCAGTCGCCAAGGGTAGCCGCAGCCGTCAGGACCCGGACGCGCTCGGCGCGAGCGCGCTGTGGACGGCGTCCACCGCCTCGGCGCAGCGCGGCTCCGCCAGCAGCCTCCCGTCGGGCTCCTGGAGGTAGAAGACGTCGACTGCCTGGGGTCCCAGGGTGTCGACGTGGGCGGAGCGAACGGCGACCCGCAGCCCGGCCAGCGCGGCGCAGACCGTGTGCAGCAGCCACGGCCGGTCGTCCGCGCGCACCTCCAGGACCGTGGCGCTGCGTGACGCGCCGTGCCGTACGACGACCACCGGCTCGAGGTCCCCGGCGGCCGGAGCGGGCCGCGCCGCCTGCAGCCCGCCGGCCTCGAGCCGCTGGCGCAGCACCGCCGGGTCGGGGGTGGACCCACCGACCTCCCACACCGAGATGCCCGCTCCGTCCTCGGTCCAGGCGTGCGCGGAGCGGACCGAGACCCGCTGGCGCGCGAGCACGGCAGCGACGTCGGCCAGCAGGCCCACCCGGTCAGGGGCGGCGGCCACGACCCGTGACCCGTCTTCGGCGGGCTCTGCGAAGACGTGCACCCCACCCGCGCGCGCCCGTGCCAGCGCCGGGTCGGCCAGCGCCGGCCGGCTCGGCTCGGGCGGCTCGTCATGGCGCAAGAGCCGGTCCACCCGACGGGCGAGCTCGTGCACCAGGCCGGCCCGCCACCGGGTCCAGGCCTGCTCCGAGGTCGCCCGCGCGTCTGCCTCGGTGAGCGCGAGCAGCAGCTCGAGAGTCTCGGGGTCGGGGAGGCGCTGCGCGACCTGCTCCACCGTCGCGGGGTCGTCGAGGTCGCGGGTCGTTGCGGTCCCCGGCAGCAGCAGGTGCCAGCGCACGAGGGTGCCGATGCGTTCGGCGTCGGTCCCGGTGAACCCCATCCGCTGCGCGATCCCTCGCGCCAGCGGGGCGCCCACCACGCTGTGGTCCTGAGACGTCCCCTTGCCGATGTCGTGCAGGAGAGCGGCCACCAGCAGCACGTCCGGCCGGGCGACCCGGCGTACCAACCGACGCGCCTCGACGCAGGTCTCCACCAGGTGCCGGTCGACGGTGAAGCGGTGGACTGTCGAGGCGTGCGGCAGCAGGCTCACCCGCGACCACTCCGGCAGCACCCGCTCGAGCGCGCCGGTCTCCTCCAAGGTCTCCCACACCGGCAGCAGCCCGGGCCCGGACGCCAGCAGCCGGACGAAGAGCTGGCGGGCGGCGGCGGGCCACGGCTCGGTGAGGTCGGGGGTGCTGCGCACCAGGCGCGCGGCCGTGACCGGGGCCAGCACCAGTCCCCGCTCGGCCGCCTCTGCGGCGGCGCGCAGCAGCAACAACGGGTCCTCGGCCGGGCGAGCGCCGCGGTCGAGCACGACCTCCTCCCGCGACAGCGCCACCCCCGGTGCGACCGGCTCCAGGTGCGGTCGCCGCGCGCCGCTGGGTTCAGGACGCCGCTGCACCGCCTCGGCGCGGCGCCAGGTCAACCGGGACAGATGGGTGAGCCGACGCGCCAGCGCGCGGGTGTGCACCTGCGCCGCCGCGGCGTCGGGCAGTCCGAGCGCCGCCGCGATGTCCGGCCAGTACTCCGGCGCCACCCGGTCGGTGCTACGTCCGGCGACCTCGTGCAGCGCGTCACGGACGTCGAGCAGACCCGTCCGGCACCGCTCCACATCGGGAGGTACGTCGACCAGCCAGCTGGCCACCAGCGCCTTGAGCACCGTGGCGTCCCGCAGGCCGCCCACGGAGTCTTTGAGGTCCGGCACGGCGGCGTGCGCGAGCTCGCCGGTGCGGCTCCCGCGTTCGGAGACCAGGGTGTGCAGCTCTCCCAGGCGGGTGCGTGCGTCCCGGCGCCACTGGGTGAGCACCGCGGACCGCAGCCGCAAGGTGAGGTTGGGGTCACCGGCGAGGTGGCGGGCGTCCAGCAGGCCCATCGCGACGCGTAGGTCGCCGGCCGCCTGCTGCTCGACCTCCTCGAGGCTGCGCACTGCGTGGTCGATGCTGGTGCCGGAGTCCCACAGCGGGTACCAGAGCCGTCCCGCCCACTCCCCCGGCTCGACACCGGCGTCGAGCACCAGCAGGAGGTCCAGGTCGCTGAACGGGGCGAGCTCTGCCCGGCCGAAGCCGCCGACCGCGACCAGCGCCACTCCGGTCTCGGGGCAGCCGGCCTCGGCGTACGACCGGACGCAGAGCGCGTCTGCCTCCGCGGTGCGTCGGGCGCGGTCGGCGGCGGTCACGGGCGGGGCTTGGTCGAGGGCTCAGAGCGCGGCGTGGTCGCGGTCGCCGGTGCGCACCCGCACCACGCTCTCCACCGGTGTGACCCAGACCTTGCCGTCGCCGATCCGACCGGTCCCGGCGGCCGCCACGACGGCATCGCAGACCGGTCCCGCGTCCTCGTCGTCGGTGACGATCTCGATGCGGACCTTGGGCACCAGCGCGATGTCGTACTCCGCGCCCCGGTAGACCTCGGTGTGCCCCTTCTGCCGGCCGTAGCCGCTGACCTCGCTCACGGTCATGCCGGTGACCCCGACCCCCTCCAGCGCGGCGCGGACGTCCTCCCACTTGTGGGGCTTGATCACTGCGGTGACGAGCTTCACTTCTGCTGCCTCTCGGTCGGAGTGGGTCTGGGGAGCTGTGCGGAGCCGGAGGGTCTCGCGTGGGTGCCGGACTCACCGGCGAAGGGCCCGGACGAGGCCTTCGGGGGGTGGAACCCGACGGTACGGGCGCCGGCCGTGGCGTGCAGGTCGTAGGCGGTCTCGGCGTGGACGACCAGGTCGATGCCGCTGATCTCGTGCTCCTCCTCGATGCGCAAGCCCAGGGTGCGCTGGACCACGAGTGCGAGCACGCCGGAGACCGCGAAGGCGTAGACCAGCACCACGCCGGTGCCGAGCAGCTGCCTGCCGAGCTGGTCGAGCCCGCCGCCGTAGAACAGGCCGTCGACACCGGTGGGTGCCGCCGCGGTGGCGAGCACGCCGATCCCGACGGTGCCGACGATGCCGCCGATCATGTGCACGCCGACGACGTCGAGCGAGTCGTCGTACCCCCAGCGGTACTTCAGGCCCACGGCGACCGCGCACACCACGCCGGCGACCAGGCCCATCAGCAGCGCGCCGAGGGGCGACAGCGACCCGCAGCTGGGCGTGATCGCCACCAGTCCGGCCACCATCCCCGAGGCGGCCCCCAGCGTGGTGGGGTGTCCGTCCCGCCAGCGCTCGAGGAGCAGCCAGCCGACCGCCCCGCTCGCACCGGCACAGGCCGTGGTCGTGAACACGACCGCGGCCGTGTGGTCCGCACGAAGCGCCGAACCGGCATTGAAGCCGAACCACCCGAACCACAGCAGGCCCGCGCCGAGCACCACGAGGGTCAGGTTGTGCGGGCGCATCGGGTCCTTGCCGAAGCCGACCCGGGTGCCGACCACCAGGGCCAGGGCGAGCGCCGAGGCGCCGGAGCAGATCTCCACGGCCATGCCGCCGGCGAAGTCGACGGTGCCTACGCGGTTGGCCAGCCAGCCGCCCGTGTGGCCCGATCGGTCGAGGTCGAAGACCCAGTGCGCCACCGGCGCGTAGACCACCAGCGACCAGACCGAGACGAACACGATCCACGGGCCGAACCGGATCCGGTCGGCACCGGCTCCGGAGACCAGCGCGCCGGTGATCACGCAGAACAGCCCCTGGAAGACCGCGAACAGGATCACCGGCACGGTCAGCCAGGTGTCGGCGTCCTCCTCGAGCAGGTCCTGGAGCCCGAAGTGCTGCAGTGGGTTGCCCAGCAGCCCACCACCCACGTCGTCGCCGAACGCCAGCGAGTAGCCGACCAGCACCCAGAGCACCGTGATCGCCGCCAGCGCCCCCAGCGTCATCATCATCATGTTGAGCACGCTCTTGGAGCGGACCATGCCGCCGTAGAACAGGGCCAACCCCGGTGCCATCAGGAGCACGAGCGCGGCCGCGGCGAGCAGCCAGGCCGTGTCCCCGGCGTCGACCTGGACAGCGTCGACCTGGACAGCGTCGACGCGGGCGGCGGCGGTGACCAGCAGGTGCGGTGCCATGGGAGGTCACTGTCGCGGGCGCAGGTTTCGGCAGGTCGCTCGATTTGTTTCGGTCTCGTTACGGGCAGCCCGCGCCGGACCGGCCGGGTGGCCACGTCGCCACCCGGCCGCCGACCTCGCGCCTGGTCCTGGTCGTCTCCGGACTCCCTAGACCGCCGCCTCGTCCCGCTCGCCGGTGCGGACCCGGACGACGTTCTCCACGGGCGTCACCCAGACCTTGCCGTCGCCGATCCGGCCCGTCTGAGCCGCCTTGACGACGATCTCGGTCACGTCGTCGACGTCCGTGTCGTCGACCACGATCTCGATACGGACCTTGGGCACCAGGGCGATGTCGTACTCAGCCCCGCGGTAGACCTCGGTGTGGCCCTTCTGCCGGCCGTACCCACTGACCTCGCTGACGGTCATGCCGGTCACCCCGAAGGTCTCCAGGGCCGAGCGGACCTCTTCCCACTTGTGCGGCTTGATCACCGCGGTCACGAGCTTCATGCGTGGGCTCCTTGCGTGGTGGGGGCGGGAGTGGCACTGGCGGCGGCCAGGATCGAGCCGCCGCTGACGCCGCCGCCGATGCCGGTGTGCAGGTCGTAGGCGCTCTCACCGTGTTGGTCATTGTCGATGCCGTCGATCTCGGCCTCCTCCGTGATCCGCCACCCGATGGTGAGCTTGATGGCATAGCCGATCAGGGCGGTGAACACCCCGGACCACGCGATGGCGATCAGTGCTGCCATCGTCTGGTCGCCCAGCGAGCCCAGCCCGCCGCCGTAGAAGAGGCCGTCGACGCCGCCGGGGGCGGCGGCGGTGGAGACGAAGCCGATCAGCACGGTGCCGACCAGTCCACCGACGAGGTGCACGCCGACCACGTCCAGGGAGTCGTCGAGGCCGAACTTGTACTTCAGCCCCACCGCCCAGGCGCAAAGCGCGCCCGCAACGGCACCGATCACGATGGCGCCGACCAGGTCGACCGACCCGCACGACGGCGTGATGGCCACCAGACCCGCCACGATGCCGGAGGCCGCACCCAGGGCGCTGGCCTTGCCGTGCAGCAACCGCTCCATCGCGAGCCACGCGAGCATGGCGGCACAGGTGGCGATGGTCGTGTTCAGGAAGGTCAGGCCGGTCTCGGACATGAACTGGGCGGTGTCCTTCGCCTCGCTCTCACCGCCGAGGACGACAGACCCCACGTTGAAGCCGTACCAGCCGAACCACAGCAGCCCGGCGCCGATCATCGTCAGTGTCAGGTTGTGCGGGCGCATCGGCTCCTTGCCGAAGCCGATCCGCTTGCCGATGATCAGGGCCAGCACACCGCCGGCGACACCGGCGTTGATGTGTACCACCGTGCCGCCCGCGTAGTCCTGGGCCGCGAAGTGCTCGGAGATGAAGCCGCCGCCCCAGACCATGTGACCGATCGGGAAGTAGGCCAGGGTCACCCACAGCGGGAGGAAGACCACCCAGGCGGAGAGCTTGACCCGGTCCGCGATCGCGCCGGAGATCAGGGCCGCGGTGATGACGGCGAAGGTCATCTGGAACATCACGGCGATGTAGCTGTCCCACCCCACGCCCTTGAGGCCGAAGAGGGAGAACGGGTTGGCGAACAGGCCGCCGAGCAGGTTGCTGTCCGAGAAGGACATCGACCAGCCCCACAGCACGTAGACGATGCCGACGATGCCCAGGGAGACGTAGGACATCATCATCATGTTGAGCACCGACTTCGAGCGGCTCATGCCGCCGTAGAAGAGCGCCAGCGCCGGGGTCGTCATCATCAGCACGAGTGACGTCGCCACCAGCATCCAGGCGTAGTAGCCGTCCATGGGGCCTCCATCAGGGAGTGGGCAGGGAACCGGATCCGGACCACTGACGGCGCTGTCTGTGTCCGGGTCGTGGCAGCACTGTGCGGGGCCGAGGTTTCGCCGACCGGCGCACGAGGTTTCGGTGGTGTCACGGATCGCGCGCTCGTGTTACGCGTCGGTGAATTCCCTGCTCAGCGGGGAATTCAAGGTCGGCCCAGACCAGTGGCGAGCTTTTCGGGGATTCCTGCCGCCGCCACCCCGCGCACCCCTATGCTCCCCCTCGTGGAGCCCAGCCCAGGGGGAGTCCTCAGCGCAGCCGTACCGCCGGACACACCGCGCAAGCGCGGTCGCCCCCGCGACCCGGAGGCCGACGCGCGCATCCTTGCCGCGGCCTCCAGCCTGATTCTGCTGCGTGGTTATGAGTCCATGACCGTCGACGAGGTCGCGACCAACGCCGGCGTGGGCAAGGCCACGGTCTACCGACGCTGGGCCCGCAAGGAAGACCTCGCGGTCGCCGCCATGGAGCAGCTCTACCGCGACGAGCTGCCACCTCCGGACACCGGTTCGCTCGGTGGAGACCTACGCGCGGCCTTCGCCTCGCTCCTGACCTTCGTCAACTCCCCTGCCGGCGCCGACTACCTGCGTACGACGATCAAGGAATCCATGCGCGACCCGCGGATCGCTGCCCTCTACCGAGCGGCCGGCGACCGCTACGAGCTGGGCGCCAAGGCGATGATCGAGCGCGCCGTCGCCCGTGGGGAGATCCGGCCCGGTGCCCACGTGCAGGCGGCGATCGAGTTCCTCGCCGGACTCCTCACCGCCCGGGTCGTCTCCGGCAAGACGGTGCCCACCGTCGCGGAGCTCGACGCACTCGTCGAGTTCGTCCTGCACGGGATCGCCAGCGCCGAGGACAGCGCACCGGTCCCGGACAGGACCTAGACCTACCTCAGCTCCTGGCTCCGCCCCGGCCCAGCAGCGCGTCGACGAACCCCTCGGCCTCGAACGGCGCCAGGTCGTCCGGCCCCTCGCCCACCCCAACGAGCTTGACCGGGACGCCCAGCTCGCGCTGCACCGCGACGACGATGCCGCCCTTCGCCGTACCGTCGAGCTTGGTGAGGACGATGCCGCTGACGTCCACGACGTCCCGGAAGACACGCGCCTGGACCATGCCGTTCTGCCCGGTCGTCGCGTCGAGCACGAGGAGGACCTCGGTCACGGGGGCCTGCTTCTCGATCACGCGCTTGACCTTGCCCAGCTCGTCCATGAGCCCGGCCTTGTTCTGCAGGCGACCGGCGGTGTCGACCACCACGACGTCCGCCCCGCGCTCGACACCGGTGCGGACCGCCTCGAAGGCGACGCTGGCGGGGTCGCTGCCCTCCGGACCGGTCACCACGTCTACGCCCACGCGCTCGCCCCAGGTGCTCAGCTGCTCGGTGGCAGCCGCTCGGAAGGTGTCCGCCGCACCGAGCACCACCGACTTGTCCTCGGCCACCAGGACTCGGGCGATCTTGCCGACCGAAGTGGTCTTGCCCGACCCGTTGACGCCCACGACCAGGACGACGCCGGGCTTGCCGTCGTCGCCGTTGAGGGCCAGCCGGCGGTCCATGCCCGGGTCGACCAGGGCGAGCAGCTCCTCACGCAGCACGGTGGCCGGATCACCGGCTACGGCGCCCTCGACACGCATCCGGGTGCGGAGCTTGCCCACCAGCTCCTGTGTGGGCGCGACACCGACGTCGGCGGTGATCAGGGTGTCCTCGATCTCCTCCCACGTGTCCTCGTCGAGGCGGTCACGAGAGAGCAGCGTCAACAGGCCGCGGCCCAGGCCGCTCTGCGACCGGGCGAGCCGCTGACGCAGACGGACCAGGCGACTGGCGGTGCTCTCGGGGCGCTCGAGCGTGACGACCGGAGCCGCGGGCTCCTCGGCGGGCTCCTCCGCCTCCGGCGGCCGCTCCTCGAGGATGACGCCACCAGGGGCCGTGGGCGGGACCTCGCGCGGGGGCTGCCGTCGGCCGCCGACGAAGGCGACGATGCCGACGACCACACCCAGCAGCAGGATGACGGCGCCGACGACGACGAAGAGCATGACGCTGCTCATCAGGGATTACCTCTTCAGACGGGACGGTTGGTCAGTCCCGATCCAACCAAACGTCCAAGTCAGCGGCGCGAGGGTGTCCCGCGCAGCTCCGTGGGGTCCACCGTGGGGAGGGCGTGCACGCCGCGACGCATCAGTCGGCCGACGGCTGGATGCCCGGGCGTCTCCTCGTCGCGGTAGGGAAAGGCGACGTAGACCGCCACCACGGCGGCGACCACGAGCGCGAGCAGCAGGAAGACCAGCAGAGTGCCCATGGGACTCCTTGCGTCGGGGGAAGACGACACGTCCCGGGTATCCCACCACGCTGCCCGACAAACCCGCCCACCACCCTCCCTGCTTCCCCGGGCACGCCGAGGCGTCACAGATGTGCATCCCGGGCACGCCGAGGCGTCACAGATGTGCGTCCCGGGCACGCCGAAGCGTCACGCATGTGCATCCCGGGCACGCCGAGGCGTCACGCATGTGCATCCCGGAGCGGTTGGCAGCGCCGGAGCAGCCGCTAGCGGCGCACATCGGCGACGCCTCGGGGCACTCTTGTCGCATATCTGCGACGCCTCGGCACAGCCTGGATGCACATCTGCGACGCCTCGGCGAAGGGGCCGGGGCCGGGCGGGGTTGGGATAGGTGCCTCAGTCGCGGAGCAACGGGGTCACGGCGACCCGGATCTCCTGGGGAAGCGGTCGGACGCCGCGACCGGCACCGGTGTTGTCGACGTACACGTGCACGAACCGGCCTTCCGCCGCGGCGGTCGCGCCCTCACCCGCCGGGTCGCCCTGGAAGAGGCCGATGCGGTAGGTCACCGAGGAGTTGCCGATCCGGTCGACCACGAGTCCGAGGTCGACCGGATGCGGGTAGCCGATCTCCCGGAAGTAGCGGCATCCGACCTCCGCCACCACGCCGATCGCGGGCAGCGCGCGGATGTCGGTGCCGGTCTCCTCAGCGAGATGGGCGTTGACCGCCGTGTCGATCAGCTCGAAGTAGCGGGCGTTGTTCATGTGCCCGTAGACGTCGTCATCGGCCCAGCGGGTCGTCGCCTGACGCCACACGACGTACTCCTCCCGACCGGGCGCCGGAGCTCTCTGGTCTGTGGTCATGCGGTCTCGCGCAATCGCTGACTGATCACCGCGGAGACGCCGTCGCCGCGCATGCTGACGCCGTAGAGCGCATCCCCGACCTCCATCGTCCGCTTCTGGTGGGTGATGACCAGCAGCTGAGAGGTCTCCCGGAGCTCCTCGTAGATCTCCAGCAGCCGGCCGAGGTTGGTGTCGTCCAGGGCCGCCTCCACCTCGTCGAGGATGTAGAACGGTGAGGGCCGGGCCTTGAACAAGGCCACCAGGAAGGCGACTGCGACCAGGGACCGTTCGCCGCCGGAGAGCAGTGAGAGCCGCTTGACCTTCTTCCCGGGCGGACGGGCCTCCACCTCGATGCCGGTGTTCAGCATGTCGCCGGGGTCGGTGAGGACCAGCCGGCCCTCCCCGCCGGGGAACAGCCGGGCGAAGGTCTGGTCGAAGGCCTTGCTGACATCGGCGTACGCCTCGGTGAAGACCTGTTCGACGCGCTGGTCGACCTCCCGCACGATGTCCAGCAGGTCGCGCCGGGTGCTCTTGAGGTCCTCCATCTGCTCGGTGAGGAACTTGTGGCGCTCCTCCATGGCGGAGAACTCCTCCAGCGCCAGCGGGTTGATCCGGCCCAGCTGGGCCAGCGCACGCTCGGCGGCACGCAGCCGCTTGCTCTGCTCCTCCCGGTCGTACGGCGCGGGCGGGGGCTGCTCTGCACCCTCGGCGACCTCGCCGGTCAGCACGCCCGGGACCGGCTGGTCGGGTCCGTAGTCGGCGACGAGGGCATCGGCGTCCAGCCCGAGCTCCTCCAGCGCCCGCTCCTCCATCTGCTCGATCCGCATCCGCTGCTGGGTGCGCGCCATCTCGTCACGGTGGACGCTGTTGACCAGCTCGTCGAGCTCGCGGCCGAGGTCCCGAAGCCGTTCGCGGACCTGGCGCAGGTCCTGCTCCCGACCTGCTCGCGACCCCTCGACCCGGGTCCGTGCGGCGGCGGCCGCGGCGACCGACTCCTCGAGACGGGCGAGCACGACGCCCGCCGCACGCCCGACCGCCTCACCGAGACGGCCCTCGTACAGCAGCTGTTCGCGGCGCGCCAGGGCGGCCGCGCGGGCGTCCCGCTCGGCCTGCGCCGAGCGCAGCAGCGCATCTGCCCTACCGTGCAGCGCTCGGGCCCGCTCCTCGGCCGTGCGCAGCGCGAGCCGGGCCTCCATCTCGGCGGCTCGCGCGGACCGGGCCACCTCCTCCAGGCGCTCCCGCTCCGCGGTGTCGGGCTCGTCCTCGACGTCCTCCTGGGCCGCCTCGAGGCGCGCCTCGAGCTCGAAGAGACCCTCGAGGTCTCGGTCGCGGGCAACTCGTGCGGCGGTGATCGCCTCCTCGAGGCGGGCGGCCTCGGCACGGGCGTTGCGGATCTGGGAGCCGTACTGGCTCAGCTCCTCGGCCACTGCTGCGAGCGTCGCGTCGGACTCGTGCAGCTTGGCCAGCGCCACGTCGACGCGGCCCTGCGCCTGCTCCCGCTCGGTCTCCAGGGTGGCGAGGTCGAAGCCCAGGCGCTCGACGTCGTGGCTGGCCGCACGGAGCCGGTCGGCGGCCTCGTCGACGGCGGCCTGCACCTCGATCAGGCTCTGCTGGCTCGAGGAACCGCCGCTCGCGAAGTGGGCGGCGACCACGTCACCCGCACGGGTGACCGCGACCAGGTCGGAGGACTCGTGGACCAGGTCACGCGCCTGCGCGAGCTCGCCGACGACCGCCACCTTGTGCAGCAGCCGGGACAGGCTGGGGCGGAGCTCGGCGGGGCACTCCACGACGTCCATGGCGTAGACGGCTCCGGGCGGCAGGCCCGGCCAGCCGTCCCCGTCGTACGACGCCCCGCCGAGCAGGATGCCGGCCCGGCCGAGGTCGTCGTCCTTGAGATGGCGGATCGCGCCGAGCGCGGAGTCGACGTCGCGCACCACCACCGCGTCAGCGGCCGAGCCGAGGGCCGCGGCCACGGCACCCTCGTAGCCCGGCGAGACGGTGAGGAGCGCGGCCACCGAGCCGAGCAGCCCGCTGACCGAGTCGCTGGCCGCCAGCAAGGCCCCGGCACCGTCCTTGCGGTTCAGGCCCAGCTCGAGGGCCTCCTTGCGCGCGGTCAGAGCGCTGCGCTCACGCTCGGCCCGGGTGAGCTCCTCGCGGGTCTTGGCGAGCCGATCGTCGAGGTCGGCGACGAGCGCGCTGGCCGCTTCGTGCTCGGCGTCGAGGCCCTCCTCGCCGGCGTCGAGCCCGGCGACGCGGGACTCCAGGGCGGTGAAGTCGTGCTGGGCGCGGTCGGCGCGGGCCACCGCCTGGGCACGTGCCTCGGTGAGCCGCCCGATCTCCTCCTCGGCGGCCGCGGCACGGCTGCGCAGGCCGTTGAGCTGGCCGTGCAGCCGGGCGAGGCCCTCGCGCCGGTCGGCCGCGGCCCGGAGCAGCCCGGCGATGCGGCGCTCCTCCTCGGCGTGCCGCTCCTCGGCACCTTGACGAGCCGTCACGGCCGCGTCCATCGCCTCGCGGTGGGTCGCCACCTCGGCTGCGATCGCGTCCTCCTGCGCGCGCACGCGCTCGGCCTCGGCCTCCAGCTCCGCGGGGTCGCGGCCCTCGGGCACCTCGGGCTGACTGGCGGCGTTGCGGACGCGCTCGGCGGCGAGCCCGGCGGTGCCGCGCAGCCGCTCGCGCAGCCCGGAGAGCGAGAACCAGGTCTCCTGCGCCCGGGCGAGCGCCGGCAGGTCCTCGCGCAGGGCGGCCTCCAGGGCCGCCTCGGTCTCCCGCGCCTCGGTCAGCGCCGCCTCCACCTGCGCCCGACGCTCGAGCAGCACGGACTCGTCGGCCAGCTCCCGCTCCAGGGCGGTCCGGGCCTGGGTGAGGTCGTCGGCGAGCAGGCGGGCGCGGGCGTCGCGGGCCTCGGCCTGGACGGCGACGGCCCGACGAGCCACCTCGGCCTGCCGTCCCAGCGGCTTGAGCTGCCGCCGGATCTCGGTGAGCAGGTCTGCGAGCCGGGTGAGGTTGCCCTCGGTGGCGTCGAGCTTGCGGAGCGCCTTCTCCTTGCGCTTGCGGTGCTTCAGGACGCCGGCGGCCTCCTCGATGAAGCCGCGGCGGTCCTCCGGCGTCGCGTGCAGGATGGAGTCGAGCTGGCCCTGCCCGACGATGACGTGCATCTCCCGGCCGATGCCGGAGTCGCTGAGCAGCTCCTGGACGTCGAGGAGCCGGCAGGGGTTGCCGTTGATGGCGTACTCCGAGCCGCCGCTGCGGAACATCGTCCGGCTGATCGTGACCTCGGAGTAGTCGATCGGCAACGCACCGTCGCTGTTGTCGATGGTCAGCTGGACCTCGGCCCGGCCCAGCGGCGGTCGGCCGGAGGTGCCGGCGAAGATGACGTCCTCCATCTTGCCGCCGCGCAGCGACTTGGCGCCCTGCTCACCCATTACCCAGGCGAGGGCGTCGACCACGTTGGACTTGCCCGACCCGTTGGGCCCCACGATGCAGGTGATCCCCGGTTCGAGCTGCAGCGCGGTGGAGGAGGCGAAGGACTTGAAGCCCTTGAGAGTCAGGCTCTTGAGATACATCTGGCTCCCTGTCTGACCGGCCTGCGGTGCGTCGTACTCGCTGGACGCCGCGCCCCCGCCACGTGCCGTCGGTCGGACCGGGGACACGGGCAAGCGCTGCTGCGGGGGAAGATCAGCGCCTCGACCCTACAAGCGGGCGCCGCCGAATCGCGGCAGCCCCGCCGACCGGGCGTTTGGGCACGCTCAGGCGCTCGCGGCGGCCACGATCTCCTCGTCGGCGTGGGCGACGTGCACGAGCTGGCGCCAGATGAGCACCAGGAACACCGCCGACCCGCCGAAGGCGAACCAGAACGGCGCCGTGACTCCCCAGCGACCCGCGATCACCGCGCCGAACCCCGAGCCGACCACGATGCCGCCGGTCATGCCGATCAGGTAGACGCTCGCCACCCGGCCCTGCACGTGCGTCGGCACGGCACGCTGACGCACGCTCGTGGAAGTCGTGCCCCACACGAACGCGTGCGCGCCGAAGACGAAGAACACCCCCAGCGCGACCGCGGCGCTGGTGTTCACCGCCAGCACCAGGTGGGTCAGGGTCTCGATGACCAGGCCCCCCCGCATGATGTTGCCCAGGCTGACGTGCCGCTCGAGCCAGCCGTAGGAGAACGTCCCGACGATGCCGCCGCAGGCCAGGGCCGAGGTGAGCAGCCCGTAGCCGACGTGCCCCATGTGCAGCCGCTCCAGCGAGTACAGCACCAGGACCGACCACGCTGCCCCGAACGTGACGTTGAAGGTGACGATGGTGAGCGTCAGCGTGCGCACCGCCGCGTGGTGCCACAGCCAGCGCACCCCTTCGACGATGTCGGCGCGGACAGTGCTGCTGGCGCGCTCTCGCTGGTGCGACGGCAGCTGGATGCGCAGCACCAGCACCACGCTCAACGCGATGCAGGCGACCTGGGTGGCGAAGGGCACCGAGCGTCCGAGACCGAACAGGAGCGCTCCGATCGGCGGGCCGGCCAGCTGGTTCAGGGTCACGATGCCCGTGGTCATCCGGGCGTTGGCCACCCCGAGGTCCGGCTTGGCGACCACCATCGGCAGCAGCGTGGAGGTCGTGGTGTCGGCGAAGGTCTCACCGATGCCGACCAGGAAGATCGCCCCGAGCACCAGCGCGATGTTGACCGCGCCGGTGACGATCGTGCCGGCGAGCACCAGCAGTACGGCGACCCGGCAGACGTTGGCGACCGCGATCAGCCGGCGACGCTCGACCCGGTCGGCGACGACGCCGGCGAACAGGCCGAAGAGCGGCCACGGGAGGTACTGCAGCATCGCCGCGATCGCCACCAGCGACGGGTTGCGCGTCTCCGAGGCGACCATCAGTGGACCGGCGGCGAGGATGATCCCGTCGCCGATGTTGGTCACCCAGCTGGCAGCGAGCAACCAGCGGAACGGCGTACCCAACCGCTGCGGGAGCGCAACCTCCAAGACGGATCTCATCGTGCGCTCACGACCGGCGATCTTCTCAGACCGTGCGCCGGATCCCGAATGGTTTTGGCGCATGCGGCGCACCCGATCGCCCGCTCAGTGCCTCCGGGTCGCACCCGATCGCCCGCTCAACGCCTCCCGGTGGCGTCGGAGCGCCCGCTCAGCGCCTTGTGAGCGTGCGGGACTGCCCGGTCGGCGCAGCTCGCGCGGCGCTCAGGTGTGGGCGAGGGACTCATCGCGCGAAGTCTCTCGCGCGACCGCCTGGTCGACGGTCTCGGTGACCATCGCCGCGAGGGCGTCGTTCTCCTGCTGCAGGCGCACGACCATCTCCTCGAGGTCCGCGACTCGTTGGCGCAGGAGGCGGTTCTCGCCTGCCAGACGGTTGACCACCCGCGGGTCGATGCCGCTCGAGTAGCCCAGCAACGCCTTGGCCATGGAGGTGCCTTTCGACATGAGACGTGGGGTGAGGGCCGTTTCAGGCCGTCTCCAAGCGTCTCACGCTCGCAGAGGGTTCATCAAGGGTGGGCCGCGGATGAGACGGACCCCACCCCTGCGCTGCGCCGGACCGCCCGGGGCGGCCGCTGACAGGTCGGGCAGAAGTAGGACGAACGGTTCATGAACGAGACCCGGCGCACCGGCGTGCCGCAGCGTGCGCAGGGCTCTCCGGCGCGGCCGTACACCTCCAGCGAGCGGTCGAAGTAGCCACTCTCGCCGTTGACGTCGACGTAGAGGCTGTCGAAGGACGTGCCGCCCTGTCCGAGCGCAGACAGCATCACCCCGCGACACCCCTCGAGCACCGCCAGCACGTCGGGGCGACGAAGCCGCTCCCCCGGCCGGTCGCCGTGGATCCGCGCCCGCCAGAGCCCCTCGTCGGCGTAGATGTTGCCGACCCCGGAGATGACGTTCTGGTTGAGCAGGATCCGCTTGACCCCCGAGGTGCTTCGCCGCACCCGGCGCACGAACTCCTCCTCGTCGAAGGCCGGGTCGAGCGGGTCGCGGGCGATGTGCGCGATCTCCGGCGGAAGCTCGGCCCCGCCCTCGGAGATCGACAACCCCCCGAACATCCGCTGGTCGACGAAGCGGAGCTCCACCTCGCCGAGGACAACACGCACCCGCAGGTGTCGCTCCCGGGGTGCCCCGGCTGGTTGGACGAGCAGCTGGCCGCTCATGCCCAGGTGGGCCAGCAAGGCGTCCGGAACGTGTTCTGCGGCTGTCGACGGGTCCAGCGGGAGCCACAGGTACTTGCCACGTCGCCGCGCGGCGGTGAACCGACGGCCGACCAGCCGTGCCGCGAAGTCGCCGGCGCCGGCCAGATGGCGCCGCACGGGCCGCGGGTGGAGCACCTCGACGGCCTCGACCGGGCGGCCCAGGACGTGCGCCTCCAGGCCGCGGCGCACCACCTCGACCTCGGGCAGCTCTGGCATCGAGGGTCAGGCTCCCGCGATCTCCGCCCGACCGGAGCCCGGCAGCGCTGCGGTGTCGGGACCGTCCGGGGTCCGCAGCTCCTTGCTCAGGGTGCGGTACGCCGACTCGGCGGCCTGCTGCTCGGCCTCCTTCTTCGAGCGCCCCACGCCGTGCCCGTGGAGGCGGTCGGCCACCCGCACCCGCGCGGTGAAGGTCTTGGCGTGGTCGGGGCCATCGTCGTCGATGACGTACTCCGGCACACCCAGGGTATGGGTCGCGCACAGCTCCTGCAGGCTCGTCTTCCAGTCCAGGCCCGCCCCCATCGAGGCTGCCGCCTGCAGCATCGGGTCGAAGAGCAGGTGCACGACTCGCTCGGCCTGCTCGAAGCCCCCGGAGAGGTAGACGGCGCCGATCAGCGCCTCCACGGTGTCGGAGAGGATCGAGGCCTTCTCGCGGCCGCCGGTGCTCTCCTCGCCCTTGCCGAGCAGCACGTGCCGGCCCAGCCCGATGGTGCGGCCCACCTTGGCCAGGGCCCGGGCGTTGACCACGGCCGCGCGCAGCTTGGCCAGCCGTCCCTCGGAGAGGTCGGGATGGGAGCGGTAGAGCGCCTCGGTGATGACCACGCCCAGCACGGAGTCCCCGAGGAACTCCAGCCGCTCGTTGGTCGGCAGGTTGCCGTTCTCGTAGGCGTAGGACCGGTGGGTCAACGCGAGGTCGAGGAGCTCCGGCTGCAGATCAGGGCGGCCGAGGACCTCGTGCAGCTCTGCGTAGGACTCCCCGCCCCCGAGCGGTGAGGCGTCGTCGGCAGACACACCGTGACCTGGGTCAGAGGACCTGGCGACGGTCGGCGCGCGCGCCGTACTGGCCACACTCGGGACACGCACGGTGCGGCAGGTGCTTGGCGCCGCACGCCGGGTTGGCGCAGGTCACCAGGGAGGGCGCGGTCGCCTTCCACGCCGAACGACGGTGACGCGTGTTGCTGCGCGACATCTTCCGCTTGGGGACGGCCACGGTGGCTCCTTGGGGTCGGGTGCTCCGCGAGGAGCAGACGGGTACTTAGGTCTTGCCCAGTCAGGCAACGGATCAGTCTTGCGGGGTCACTCTGGTCAATCTTCCGGCTCCGCCGCCGCGAAGTCTCCCAGGGCCGCCCACCGCGGGTCGACCGGAGCCTGGTGCCGGTGGCCGGGGTCCTGCGCGAGCAGTGCACCGCACTCGGGGCACAGCCCGGGACAGTCCTCCCGGCACAACGGCTGGAACGGCAGCGCAAGCACCACCGCGTCCCGCAGCAGCGGCTCGAGATCGATCAGCTCGCCCTCGAGTCGCCCGACATCTGCTTCCTCCTCCGCCGCGGCGTCAGCCTGGTCGTAGAGGTAGAGCTCCTGGAGGTCGACGCGCAGACGCTCCGCGATCGGCTCCAGGCACCGCACGCACTCCCCCTCCAGCTCGGCCTCCGCCGAGCCGGTGACGAGCACGCCCTCCATGACCGCCTCGAGCCGCAGGTCCAGGTCGACCGGCGAGCCCTCGGGGACGTGCAGGACCTCGATGCCGAGCTCTGCCGGCGCCGGCACCGTCCGCGACACCTCGCGCTGGGACCCCGGGCGGCGTCCGAGCTCGTGGGCGTCGAGCACGAGCGGCGCTCTCGGGTCGAGGGTGCGCAAGATCCACTTCCGACATCAGTTGCAGGCAGAACCTTCGGGAGTCTACCGGCGGACGACGGCGCCGGCCAAAACGGCGGCGCTCAGGCGTCGCTCTCGGCTCGTCGCTCGGCCAGGCGTTCGGTGAGGCGGCCCAGGACGTACGGCGGGACCAGCGCGGAGACGTCACCGCCGAAGGTGGCGACCTCCTTGACCAGCGAGGAGGCCAGGAAGGAGTACTCCGGACTGGTCGGGATGAACACGGTCTCGACGTCGACGAGCGAGGAGTTCATCTGCGCCATCTGCAGCTCGTAGTCGAAGTCGCTGACCGCCCGCAGGCCCTTGACGATCGCGCGGATGCCGTGCTGCTCGCAGAAGGTGGTGAGCAGGCCCTCGAAGCCCGCCACGGAGACGTTGGGGAACTCGGCGCAGACCTTCTCCAGCATCTCCATGCGTTCCTCGGCTGTGAACAAGCGAGCGCGAGACTTGGACTTGTTGATCCCGACCGCCACGACCACCTCGTCGAAGAGCTGGGCGGCACGACTGATGATGTCGATGTGGCCGTTGGTCACCGGGTCGAACGAGCCAGGACAGACAACTCGGCGGGTCTCTCCGCTCACGTGGCGCTCCTCACCTCACGGCGTCGTCGCGTTCGGCGGACCATCGGCTGGCCCTCGGCCCGCGCGAACGTACCAGAGCATCGTCTCGCCGTAGCGCCGCGAGCGCACCTCCGAGACGCCCTCCGGCCAGGTCGGCTCGGGGGCCCGTGCCGGTCGTTCCAGCACGAGCAGCGCCTCCGCGGCCAGCCACCCGCGGGTCAGCAGCAACCCGAGCACGTGCTCGACCTCGGGGTTGGGGAACGCGTACGGCGGGTCCGCGAGCACGAGGTCGTAGGGACGCTCGGGAGACAGGGCCAGCACCCTGGCCACCGGCTGACCCACGACCTCGGCGGCCAGTCCGAGCTCGCGGGCGTTGTCGGCGACGAGACGGGCGGTGCGGCGGTCGGACTCCACCGCGGTCAGTGCGGCGGCCCCACGGGAGAGGGCCTCGAGCCCGAGCGCCCCCGACCCGGCGTACAGGTCCAGCACCCGCAGGCCGGTCAGCGACCCCAGCTGCGCCTCGAGCGAGGAGAACAGCGCCTCCCGGACACGGTCGGTCGTCGGGCGGGTGGCGCTGCCCTCCGGGGTGCGGATCCGGCGTCCGCCGACGCTTCCGCCGATGATGCGCGTGCTGCTCACGACCGGGCCGCCACTAGGCCATCTCCAGGAAGCTCGCGCGCTCGGAGTCCTCGAGGCGGCGTACGGCGGCCGCGAGGTCCGGGCACCCGGACAGGTCGGGGTCACGCGCGAGGTAGGCGGTCGCGGACTCGCGGGCGGCGGCGATGACGTTCTCGTCGCGCAGCACCGAGAGCAGCTTGAGTCCGCCGGCGCGGCCCCCGCTCTGCTGGGTCCCGAGCACGTTGCCCTCCCGGCGCTGCTCGAGGTCGATGCGGGAGAGCTCGAACCCGTCGCGGGTGCCGGCCACGGCGAGCAGGCGCCGCATCGACTCCGCCTCCGGGTCGGCTGCGGAGACCAGCAGGCAGAGCCCGGCGTGGCCGCCGCGACCGATCCGGCCACGCAGCTGGTGCAGCTGGGAGACCCCGAAGCGGTCGGCGTCGAGGATGACCATGACCGTGGCGTTGGGCACGTCGACGCCGACCTCGATCACCGTGGTGGACACCAGCACGTCGACCTCGCCACGGGCGAAGGCCCGCATCACCCGGTCCTTCTCCTCCGGGGCCATCCGCCCGTGCAGCATCTCCACGCGGAGCGCCGCCAGCGGCCCCGCGGCCAGCTCCGGTGCCAGCTCCTCCACGGCGCGGGGCGGCTCGGCCGGCTTCGCAGGGGCGCCGGCCTCCGCGGCGGAGCCAGCCTCCTCGGGGTCGTCCGAGACGTCGATGCGCGAGCAGACCACGTAGGCCTGGCGACCGGCGCCGACCTCCTCACCGATCCGCTGCCAGGCACGGTCCAGCCAGCCGGGCTGCAGCCGGAGGGGCACGACGGTCGTCTGCACCTCGCCGCGACCGGCCGGCAGCTCGGTGAGGGTGGAGGTGTCCAGGTCGCCGAAGACCGTCATCGCCACCGTGCGCGGGATCGGCGTCGCGGTCATCACGAGCACGTGCGGCGGCGCGCCGGCCTTCGCCCCGAGCGCGGCGCGCTGCTCGACGCCGAAGCGGTGCTGCTCGTCGACGACCACTAGGCCGAGCTCGGCGAACTGGACGTGCTCCTGGAGCAGGGCGTGCGTGCCGACCACGATCCCCGCCTCTCCCGAGGCGGCCTCGAGCAGCGCGGCCTTGCGGGGGGCGGCGCCCATGGACCCGGTCAGCAACGCCACCCGGGTGCCGTCCTCGGCCCCGCCGAGCAGGCCGCCCTGGGCGAGGTCGCCGAGCATCGTGACCATCGAGCGGTGGTGCTGCTGGGCGAGGACCTCGGTCGGTGCCAGCAGCGCGGCCTGGCCGCCGGAGTCGACGACCTGGAGCATCGCCCGCAGCGCGACCAGCGTCTTGCCCGAGCCGACCTCGCCCTGGAGCAGCCGGTGCATCGGGTGACCCTCACCGAGCTCCGCGGCGATCTCCTCCCCCACCGTGCGCTGACCGGCGGTCAGCTCGAACGGCAGCTGGGCGTCGAAGCGGTCGAGCAAGCCACCCGTCCGGCCGGGCCGCGGGTTGGCCGCGACCGCCTCGAGCGCGGCCCGACGCTGCGCGAGCACGGTCTGGGCGACGAACGCCTCGTCGTACTTCAGCCGCTTGGCGGCCGCCTGCTTCTGCGCCCACGAGTCCGGGCGGTGGATCCACCGCAGCGCCTGCGCCGCGGGGAGCAGGTCCTCACGCTCGCGCACCTCGTCCGGCAGCACCTCGGGGACGTCGCGGACCACGTCGAGGGCGAAGGCGATGACCTCCTCCAGGGTCCAGCTGTCGATCCCACCGTGCTCGGGGTAGAGCGGGATCAGCTCGGGCATCGCGGCCAGCGCCTCCTCGGGCGTCTGCTCGCGGGTGCCGTGCAGCCGAGAGTTGGGATTGGTCAGCTGCCAACGGTCGTGGAACCACTTCAACCGGCCGCTGAACATGCCCGTGCGGCCGACGCGCATCTCCTGGAGCCGCCAGTCCGCGGTCTTCTTCATGCGGTCGAAGTAGGTGAGGTCCAAGCTGCCGTTCTGTGCGCGGATCCGCACCTCGAGGCGGTACGCCGGCCGGCCGGTGCGGCGGTCGCGGTACTCGTGCAACCGGCTGGCCACGACCTCGCCGACCAGGGAGAGGTAGTCGCCCTCGGTCCGGTCCTCGAGGTCACTCAGGTCGCCGCGACGCACGTAGGTGCGCGGGAAGATCCCGAGCAGGTCCCCCACGGTGCGCAGCCCCTCGATCCCGAGCAGCTTCTTGGCGTCCTTGCCCTTCGCCTTTCCGGCCACCGCGGCCAGCGGCGAGTCCCACTCGATCGCGACCATCACTCCACCGCCAGCAGGAGGGGGTAGCGCTCCTGGCCGCCGTCGTAGCAGACCGCGTCCACCCCGGGATGGTGCTCCTCGACCCAGGACTGGCAGCGCTCGGCGAGGCCGGCGGCGTCGGCACCGCCGACGAGCGTGACCAGCTCACCGCCGGCGCCGAGCAGGCGGTCGAGCACCGTGCGGGCCACCTCCTCCGGGTCGGTGCCGACCAGCGCGAAGTCGCCGTCGATCACACCCAGCACGTCCCCGGGCTCGCACGGCCCCGCCGTGGTCATCGCCCGGCGTGCGGCGACCGTGACCGCGCCGTGCCGGGCTCCCCGCGCCGCCGAGGTCATCTGCACCACGTCGGCCTCCAGCGGCCGTCCCGGCTCGTGCACCGCGAGGGCGGCAATGCCCTGGACCTGCGCACGCGTCGGGATCACCACGACGTGCACCCCCTCGTCCTCGGCCTCGTGGGCAGCCGCCTGGGCGACCCCCACCGAGTCGGCGTCGTTGGGCAGCACGATCACCTCGCGCGCCCCGGTCGCCTCGATCGCCGCGAGCACGTCGGCGGTGCTGGGCCGGCGCCCGGGACGCGCCTCGATGACCGCGGCACCGGCTCCCCGGAACAGTGCCGCCAGCCCGGGCCCGGCGGCGACCGACACCAGTCCCCGGCCGACACGCTCCTCGCGGCGGCTGCGGGCGCGCTCGACCTGCTCGGCGAAGTGGGTCACCTGGATCCGGCGCGGGGTGCCGGCCACGATCCCCGCCTCGATGGCCGCACCGACGTCGTCGACGTGGACGTGCACGTTCCACAGTCCCTCGCCGCCGACGACGACCAGGGAGTCACCCAGCGTCGCCAGCCCCTCCCGCAGCGCCGGGATCGCCCGCTCCTCGGCGTCGAGGAGGTACATCACCTCGTACGCCGGGCCGTCCTCGGTCAGGTCACCGGTGGGCGGGCGGACCACGGGGATGGCGGGCGCGCCGACCTGCGGAGCCCCCGGGCTGGGCCGCTTGCCGGTCACCGCGGACTCCGCCGCATCGAGGATCACGCACAGACCCCGTCCACCCGCGTCGACGACTCCGGCGGCGGCGAGCACGGGCAGCTGCTCCGGCGTGTGCGCCAGGGCGATCCGGGCAGCGTCGGCAGCGGCGTGGATGACGGCGCCCAGACGGTTGTCGGCCACCTCGGCAGCCTCCAGCGCTGCCTCGGCAGCGGACCGGGACACCGACAGCATCGTGCCCTCGACGGGCTCGCCGACCGCGGCCCAGGCCGCGTCGTTGGCCAGCCTCATGCCCTCGGCGAAGACGGCCGCCGAGCGGTCCGCCGAGGTGGCCTTGCCGATCCTGCGCAGCAGTGCTCCGACCAGCTGGCTCAGGATCACCCCCGAGTTGCCCCGAGCGCCCAGCAGCGCGCCGCGGGCGTAGGCGGTCAGGGCGGCTCGCAGGTCGCCCGGGCACTGCGCCAGGGCCTCGCTCATCGCCGCGGCGGCCGACTCGACGGTGAGGAACATGTTGGTGCCGGTGTCCCCGTCGGGCACCGGGTAGACGTTCAGCGCATCGATCTCCTCGCGCGCGGCACCGAGCCCCTCGACGGCCAGGTCGGCGAACCGGCGCAGCGCCTCGAGGTCGAAGGTGGCGACCGCGTCGGAGTCACCCGCTCCCATCTCCATCACCTGGGCTCCATCCACCTGCTCGTCGAGGACGTCACGCTAGTGGCTGGGTCCGTCAGTGCGCTCGATTCGCATGGCGCACCGACGCTGCGTTATCCTCGTGCGGTTGTCCGAACCCTGCCCGGGGGGCACCCGGATCGGACCCCGATCTTTGCAAGACATCCCAACCACAAGGAGTGCTGCGGTGGCCGCCGTCTGCGACATCTGCCACAAGAAGCCCGGCTTCGGTCACAACCGGCCGTGGTCGCGCAAGATCACCAAGCGCCGCTTCAACCCCAACATCCAGCGGGTCCGGGCGACGATCAACGGTGCGCCCCGGCGCGTCAACGTCTGCACCGGCTGCCTGAAGGCGGGCAAGGTCACCCGCTGACCCCGAGTCCCTGAGGACGGCCCACCCGGTTCCCGGGTGGGCCGTTTCGCTTTCCGGGTCTCAGTAGTGCGACCAGCCGCGCGCGCCTTCGTAGGGTGCGCCGTCCACCGTGACGCCCGGCCCGGACTCCTCCGGTTCGGCGACCTCGCCGACCACGGTGAACTCCGCCGGCACCTCCGCGTCCGTCGCGAACGTGGCCAGCACGGCGTGGTCGTCGCCGCCGCCGAGCACGAACTCCATGGGGTCGACGCCCAGGGCGGCTCCCACCGCGTGCATCGGCTCGGCGAGCGGGAACGCCTCGCGGTGCAGGTCCAGCGCGACCCCGGAGCTCTCGGCGATGTGGGTCGCGTCGGCCACCAGCCCGTCGGAGACGTCGATCATCGCGGTCGCGCCGGCCCGCGCGGCGGCCGCGCCGGCGCCGTACGGCGGCTCGGGGTGCTGGTAGGCCTCCACGAGCGCCCGCGGGGACCGGAACCCGCGGCCCAGGACCGCCAGGCCCGCCGCCGCCCAGCCCTGGCGCCCGGCCAGCGCCACCACGTCCCCGGGCCGGGCCCCGCCGCGCAGGACCGGCGCCACCTCACAGCTCCCGAGTGCGGTGATGGCCACGACCACGTCGAGCGCCTCGGTGAGGTCACCGCCGACGATGCTGGTGCCCACCAGCGCCGCCTCCTCGGCGATGCCGTCGACCAGCTCCAGCGCCCACTCCTCGGTCAGTGAGGCGGGAGCTCCCAGGGCGACGGTGAGCGAGTGCGCGGTGCCGCCCATCGCGTTGATGTCGCTGAGGTTGGCCGCCGCCGCCCGGCGCCCGATCGCCCGCGCCGAGGCCCACTCGCGCCGGAAGTGCCGCCCCTCGACCAGCAGGTCGGTGGAGACGACGACGTGACCCTTGGGGATGCGCAGCACCGCGGCGTCGTCACCGGGGCCGACGAAGACGTGGTCACCCTGCGGGAAGCGTCGGGTCAGCTGGGCGAGGAGGCCGAACTCCCCCACGTCGCCCAGGGTCCGTCCCGGAGGTGGCGTCATGTCCCCATCCCACCAGACGACCGCTGCCCCGAAGTGCACCCGGTCCCGCGTACGTGCCGCTTGCCGTGGGGTGTTCGCGCCCCGCGCGGCTGCTGTAGGTTGCGTTCGGCAGACCGACCGAGCGAGGGAGGCCCCATGGTCGTCCAGGCGTACATCCTGATCCAGACCGACGTCGGCAAGGCCGCCGAGGTGGCCCAGCAGATCACCGACATCAAGGGCGTGATCCTCGCCGAGGACGTCACCGGCCCCTACGACGTGATCGTGCGCGCCGAGGCCCGCAACGTCGACGAGCTCGGCAAGCTGGTGGTCGCCAAGGTGCAGGTCCTCGAGGGCATCACCCGCACCCTCACGTGCCCGGTGGTGCACATCTGAGGCAGGCCCGAGGGCCCGGCTCCCGCCCGACCAGACTCTTGCGACGACGCCCGCTGCAGGCTGCGGCGGGCGTCGTGCTGTTGTGCACCATGCTGCTCGGATGCGGCGACGACTCCGTCTCCGTCGACCGCTACGACGTCTCCGCGGCCGGCAAGGAGGCCTGTCCGGCATTCCTGGACCACGTGCCCGACCGGGTCGCCGACCGCCAGCGCCGGCGTACGTCGGGAAGCACCATGGCGGCCGCGTGGGGCGATCCGCCGATCGTGCTGCGCTGCGGGGTCGGCACACCGGAGGGCTTCGGCCGCTTCTCCTCCTGCCAGCGCGCCAACGGCATCGACTGGTTCGTCCCGCAGGAGGCGATCGACGACCAGTCCGCCGACGTGGTGATGACCACCATCGGTCGCTCCCCCGCGATCGAGGTCGTGGTGCCCGGCGAGTACCGGCCCCCGGTCCCGGCGATGGTCGACCTCACCCCCACCCTGAAGAAGTACACCCGGAAGGTGGGCGCCTGCCGGTGAGGTCTCCCCTGGTGATGGCGTCCCCGCCGCAGCGCCGGCCCGGGAGTGAGGTGGTCGGGCGCGGTCACGGGCGGCGCGGCCGCACCAGCAGCGTCACCGAGGCGGCCAGCAGCCAGACCAGGAGCAGCAGCGTGCCGATCGGGCCGGTGACGCCGTCCGGAGTGCCCGTCGCGGCCAGCTGCACCGGCAGCTCGACCACCTTGAAGACGCCTACCACCACGCCGAGCCAGGCCACCGTCCGTGGCAGCACCGAGGCCCGCAGGCACAGGACGGACGCCGCCACCGCGGAGATGCCGAACAGGAACCCGTCGCAGAAGGTCATCTGGCGGACCAGACTGAACAGCGCCATCACCGCCGCGTCACCTCCTCCGCGCTGACCTGCGTCGGCCAGCCCGAAGTACGTGCCGACCTCGGCCCAGGCGACGCCCACGTTGGCGACGATGGCGCCCAGCGCGATGGTCCGGAGGGCGCCGCGGTCTCCGCTCAGCCAGACCAGCCGGCCGAGCAACGTCGCCATCATGCACATCTGGACCCCGACCTGGAGTCCGTTGACGGCGATGGCCGTCGGGTGCGCGTGCACCCAGGCCACGATCTGCTGGTTCGTGTCGTCGGAGAAGAACTCCCCGCCCAGGGTGACGAAGGCGGTTGCGATGAAGGCGAGGCCGAGGAGGCCGGTCAGTCGGGTCGTGCTCTCCTGGGTGGGGGCAGGGGCTTGGAGCGTGGTCATCGGTTCCTCCGGGTGTCGCTTTCGGTGGTGTCTCGACGCTAGGAGCCACCGGCGAGTCACGCGTCCGTCCGAGGACCCCTCTTCGGTGGCCCTGGGAAGTCGTCCTGAAGGAGGACCCGCTGAGCCGGTGTGCGGCGTACCGCCCCAGCCGTGCCGGCGCACAGGAAGACCCCGTGGGAGTGGATGTCGAAGAGTCCATCGATGCCGATGAGGCTGGGCGCGAACGTCTCGTCCGCGCCCGGACCGACGCGGGTTCTGTGGAAAGCCCGCGATCTCCACGCGTTGGGGGATCGTCGAGGCCGCCTACCGCAGCCCGGTGTCCCGCTCGAGCGCGAGCTGGACCAGCCGCTCGACGAGCTCGGGGTAGGTGAGCCCGCTGGCCTGCCAGAGCAGGGGGAACATCGAGGTCGCGGTGAACCCGGGCATCGTCTCCACCTCGTTGACGATCACGTCGCCCTCGGGACCGACGAAGAAGTCGACCCGCGCGAGACCCTCGACGTCGAGGGCGAGGAACGCCGCGACGGCCAGCTCGCGCACCCGGGCGCGCAGCTCGTCGTCGAGCGCGGCCGGGATGCGGTAGCTCTGCTCGAGGTACTTGGCCTCGAAGTCGTAGAAGGCGTGGTCGGTGCCCACCGCGATCTCGGCGAGCTCGCTGGTCTCCGGAGCTCCGCCGTGACGGCCCTCGAGCACGCCGATCTCGATCTCGCGGGCGTCCCTCGCGGCCGCCTCGACCAGCACCTTGGGGTCGTAGCGGCTCGCCTCCTCGACCGCCTCGTCGAGGTCCTCGGGCGCGTCCACCTTGGTGATCCCGAAGCTGGAGCCGGCGCGCGCGGGCTTCACGAAGACCGGGTAGCCGATCCCGGCGACCGCCTCTCGCACGCTGGCCGGGTCGCGCTTCCACTCGCCGGGGCGTACCAGCACGTAGGGCAGCACCGGGATGCCGGCAGCCAGGAAGATCTGCTTCATGAAGTGCTTGTCGGTGCCGACGGCGCTGGAGAGGACTCCGGCGCCGACGTAGCGGACCCCGGCCATCTCCAGCAGTCCCTGGAGGGTGCCGTCCTGGCCCCAGGGCCCGTGCATCACCGGGAAGACGACGTCGACCTCGCCGAGCACTGCAGGGACGTCCCCCGGCTCGGCCACGACCAGCCCCTGGCGGGGCACCAGGGTCACCTCGGTCTGCCCGGTGACCGACGGCAGCTCGCCGCCGGGGCCGAGCGCGAGGTGGCCCTCCTCGGCCGACTCGAGCACCCAGCGGCCGTCCCGGGCGATGCCGACCGGGACGACGTCGTACTTCTCCGGGTCGAGCGCGGCGATGACGCTGCCGGCGGAGATGCAGGAGATCGAGTGCTCCTCCGAACGGCCGCCGAACACGACCGCCACCCGCGGCTTGCGTCCTTCCGGTGCGCTGCTCACCTGCGCGACCCTACCGATCCTGACTACGCGAGAAGTTCGCGAAGCGCCGTCACGTCGCCGAGCACCCCCGCCGAGGTGAGCCTGCCCTGGCCGGCCTCGAAGAAGGCAGCTCCGGAGTAGGAGAACCGACGCTCGGTCGGTGCGAGTCCGACCAGGTGGCCGGTGTGCGTGCCGGTGTAGCGCAACCCGGCTGCTGCTCGGTCGCCGTCGGCAACCAGGGTGACGATCTCGTTGTGGAAGTCCGACGACCCGGCGCGGATGGCGTCGCGGTAGGCGCGCCACTCCGTGCGCGCCCAGGCGGCTGGATGCGGCTCACTACCGCTGTGGGCATCCAGACTCCCCATCGCCGTGGTACCGGTCGAGCATCAGCGCGACGGGCACCTCAGGGCTCCAGCACGACCTTGCCGGTGCTGCGGCGAGCCTCGATGTGCTCGTGTGCCCGGCCCGCGTCGGCCAGGGGGTAGGACGAGTCGACGTGTGGACGCACCCACCCGGCTCCGACGCCCTCGAGCACCTGCCCCATCCAGCCGCGGAGCCTGTCGACCTCGTCCCACATGTGCCCGAGGTTGACCCCGAAGGCGCCGTGGTTCGAGTTCATCAGCGACACCGGGTGGAACAGAGGCATCAGCGCCGCGGTCCTGGCCAGCTGCAGCTTGCTGCGCAGGCCCTGGTTGCTGGAGGCGGCGGAGACGCCGTACATCCCGAGCCGGCCGGTGGGGCGCAGCACGCTGCGGGAACGGCGGAAGCTCTCTCCGCCGAGCGGGTCGATCACCAGCTCGACGCCCCGGTTGTCGGTGAGGGCGCGGACCTCGCGGGTCCAGTCACCGGTGCGGTAGTCGACGGCGTGGTCCAGGCCCCGAGCCGTGAGGAAGTCGTGCTTGCCCGCGCTGGCCGTGCCGATGGTGCGCGCCCCGACGTGGCGGGCGATGTCGAGAGCAGCGAGGCCGACTCCGGACCCGGCGTTCTGGATGAGCACCGTGTCGCCCTCGCGGAGGCCACCCTGCACCACGAGGAGCTGCCAGGCGGTGAGGTAGGCGACCGGGATCGACGCTGCCTCCGCGTGGCTCAGCACCCCCGGCTTGGCAAAGACTTGGGCGGCCGGGAGGTTCAGGGCGCTGCTGTAGCCGCCGAAACGGGTCAGCGCGAGGACGTCCTGTCCGACCAGTGACTCCTCAACGCCTGTTCCTACGGCACGTACCGTGCCGGAGACCTCATAGCCGACCACCAGCGGCAGCGGCGGCGCGTCGGGGTAGAGGCCCTGCCGGGCGAGGATGTCGGCGAAGTTGATCCCGGCGGCGACCACCTCGACCTGCGCCTCACCAGGGGCGGGTGGGTCCAGCCGAGACGTCTGAAGCCTCAGCCGTTCCGGGGCGCCCGTTTGAGCGATGACGACCTGTCGGATGTCCATCCATGCATTGTCGCCCCGCCGACAGCGGCTATGGTCGGGCGCCTGCGCGCCGACACCGGCTATGAGCGGACGATGCGCTCCAGGTCACTGCCCGGGAGAACCTGGCCGACAGCCGTGAGCAAAGTGGTTGTGCGGAGATCATGTCGCCCGCACCCCGGTAAGAGCGAACCGGCCCTCCCGAGCGTGCATGGTCAACTTGCCTGGTCGAGCCTGCTGTCGATTCGGCGGGTGCCGGTGTGGTCGACGAGGTAGTGGACGCCGTAGGGGTCGCGCCAGAGGTAGATGCCGGGGAAGGGCTGCTTGCAGACCCAGTGGCCGAAGGTCTTGATCCGGTGGTGGAAGGTCGCCATCGGTCCGTAGTTGCCGATGTGTGACTGCCCCTTGGGACGTTTCCCGTCCGGGCCGCGGTGCAGGTAGGGATCGGTGTGGTCGATCTGCATGCTCGCGGTGGTGTTGGCGGCGAAGGGGAACACGTCGGCCGGCGTCATCAGGCGCACGGCCTGTCTATGTCGTGCCGGGATCTCGTAGGCATCGACCGGCGCCTGGCCCAGCGGATCGACCACCGGACGGATCGTGAACCGGCACCGCTGCCCCAGAGTCGCGCGCACCCAGGCCTCGGTGACCGGACCCAGGCCCTCGACGCGAGCGACTCCGCTGCCGCCGAGATGGACGTAGAGCACGATCGCGGGCAGCAGGTCGCCCAGGAGGGCGTCGGTGGAGACCTCAGCCGGGCCGCCCGTCTCGGCGGCCGTCGGTGCCCCTGTGTCCTGGTCTGGGTCGTGGTCGTCGCTGCGCGGGAACCCGGCCTTGGCCCAGCGCAGGAACGCCACCGCCTTCTCCGGATCGGAGAGCAGCCCCACCGCGAGCACCCGGCGCTCGTCCACGCTCCCGGGGTGCCCGGCGCGGGCGAGGGCGTCGGCGACAAAGGCCACCACCGCATCGAGCCGGGCGATCAGCGCGAAGTGCGCCCGAATGTAGAACCCGCGCATGCCGTGCTGGGTGGAACGGGTCGGCTTGGCGAACTGCTCCATGGCGGCGGCCTCCTCGCGCGCCCGCGCCGCCTCCGGATCGGCCTTGATGATCGCGGCCTCCACCAGCAGCTCGAACCTCGACCACGGCACCCGCCCGTCCGCGGACTCCGCCACCGCGGTGTCCACCCGCCCGGCCTGCTCGCGGGTCAGCTCCCGGGTCTTGCGCGCCACGAACCGCGCATAGGAGATCCGCACCTCCCCCGCCAGCAACCGCGCATGCAACCGCGGCAACCGGTGCCGCAAGTCCAGCGCATCGGCGATCAACTGCCGGCCGGCGTACGGCGAGAGCTGCAACCGCGCCGCGAACGCCGCCGGGGCGAACTCCGCCACCAGCGGGGTCCCCTCACCACCCAGGCGGAGCAGCCGCTCGCAGCCGTCGTTGGACAACGAGGCCTCCCACCGCTCCTCACCACACTGGTAGGCCCACTCGATCGCCGCACAGAAGATCCGTCGATCGGCATCCTCACGCACCGCATGCAGACGACCCACCTCGTCCAGGAGCGCACCCCCGACCAAGTCGTCGAGCCCCCGGACTGCCTGCATGGGTCAACCCAACCACCGACCACCGACAACCACGGGGCAGAAGTCGCCTACCATCTCATTATTCGAACGCTGTGCGAAAAAGACTTCATGGAGCTCGACCCGCCCCGCGCCTCCCTGCGCCCCCGCCCGTCCTACGCTGGCCCGCATGCGTCGCGACACCGTGGCCGTCCACTCCGGACGCCCGCCCCACGAGCCCGACCAGCCGCTGAACGCCCCGCTGACGATGGCCTCGACGTACGTCGCCGGCGGGTCGCTGGAGTACGGCCGTTACGCCAATCCGACGTGGACTGCCTTCGAGGAGGCGCTCGGCGAGCTCGAGGGCGGGCGGTGCCTGGCCTTCGCCAGCGGCCTCGCCGCGATCTCGACCCTGCTCGACCTGGTCGGCCACGGCGAGAAGGTCGTGGCCTCCCGGCACTCCTACCTCGGCTCGATCGGCCAGATGGCCGACCTGGAGGCCCGAGGCCGCATCCGCACCCACCTGGTCGACGTCACCGACACCGACTCGGTGCTCGAGGCGTGCGTCGACGCCTCGCTGGTGCTGGTCGAGTCGCCGACCAACCCGGCGATGGAGGTCGCGGACGTGCCCGCGATCGTCTCGGCGGCCCATGAAGCGGGGGCCTACGTCGTCGTGGACAACACCTTCGCCACCCCGATGCTGCAACAGCCCCTGGACTGGGGCGCAGACCTGGTGGTGCACAGCGCCACCAAGTACATCGCCGGCCACTCCGACCTGGTCATGGGCGCGCTGGTCACCCGCGACGAGGAGCTGCTCACCGTGCTCAAGGCCCGGCGCGACCTGCTCGGCGCGATCCCCGGAGCATTCGAGGCCTGGCTGGCCCTGCGGGGCCTGCGCACGCTGCCGCTGCGCGTGCAGAAGGCGCAGGAGAACGCCCAGGAGCTGGTACGCCGGCTCGGCGACCGCCGCGACCTGGAGGAGGTGCGCTATCCCGGCTTCGGCGGGATGGTCGCGCTCGTGCTGCCCGACGCGGACAGGGCCGACTTCTTCGCCCACGCCACCCGCCTGTGGGTGCACGCGACCTCCCTCGGCGGGGTGGAGTCCACACTGGAGCGGCGTCGGCGCTGGCGCACCGAGGCCCTCACGATCCCCGAGGGACTCGTCCGGCTCTCAGTGGGGATCGAGGACGTCGACGACCTGTGGGACGACCTCGGCCAGGCGCTGGACGCTGCCGGCCGTTAGCCAGTGCGCCGACTCAGTCGCGCTCGTGCTTGGTGTCGCGGGCGATGAAGGCGTTCATCATGTCCGGGGCCGTCATCTCGCCGCGCACGACCGCGTCGACATGCTCGGCGATCGGGGCGTCCACCCCGTTGTCGCAGGAGAGCTGGTAGATCGAGGAGCACGACTTCACGCCCTCGGCCACCTGACGGGTGGAGGCGATGATCTCCTCGGTGGTCATCCCCTGACCGAGCTTCTCCCCGAACGTGCGGTTGCGCGAGAGCGGCGAGGAGCAGGTCGCGACCAGGTCACCGAGCCCGGCCAGCCCCATCAGGGTCAGTGGGTCGGCGCCGAGCTTCATCGCCAGGCGCGCGGTCTCGGCCAACCCACGGGTGATCAGCGACGCGGTGGTGTTGTCGCCGAAGCCCAGGCCGACGGCCATACCGACGCACAGTGCCACGACGTTCTTGTAGGCGCCGCCGAGCTCACAGCCGAGCACGTCGGTGCTGCGGTAGGGGCGGAACGCCCGGGAGTGGCACAGATCCTGCAGCCGGCGGGCGACGTCCTCGTCCGCACAGGCGACGACACTGGCCGCCGGCTCCCGCAGGGCGATCTCCCGAGCAAGGTTGGGCCCGCTCACCACGCTGATCCGGTCCGGCCCGGCGCCGGTCACCTCCGCGATGACCTCGCTCATCCGCTTGGTGGTCTTCAGCTCCACGCCCTTCATCAGCGAGACGAAGACCGCGCGGTCCGGCATCACGTCGCCCCACGAACCGAGGTTGTCGCGAAGCTTCTGCGAGGGCACCGCGAGCACCACGAACTCTGCTCCGGCCGCCGCCTCCTCGGGGTCGGTGGTGGCCCGGACGGCGGTCGGCAGCTCGATGCCCTCGAAGTACTCGACGTTCTGGTGGCGCTGGTTGATCGACTCGCACACCTCGGGCCGGCGGCCCCAGAGGGTCACGTCGTTCCCCGCGTCGGCGAGGACCAGGCTGAACGCCGTGCCCCAGGACCCAGCGCCGAAGACCGCGACCTTGCTCATCGGCTGCTCCCCGAGGTGCTCATGCGGACTTCCGGCGCTTGCGGGGGTTGCCGATCTCGGCGACGCCGGAGGCCTTCGGGTCGAAGCGGGTGGCAGGCGCCTTCTCGCCGCGGAGGTCCTCGACCAGTGCGGTGATCGCCGCCATGATCCGGTCCGTCGCCTCGTGCAGCACCTCGACGGTCAGCGGCTTGCCCTGCAGGTCGGAGAGGTCGACCGGGTCGCCGACCTTGTAGGCGGTGGTCTTGCGCGGGAGCAGGTGCGGCCGCGTGGAGTACGCCGGGAGGATCTCCTGAGCACCCCACTGGCCGATGGGGATGACGGGGCAGCCGGTGGTGAGGGCGATCCGGGCCGCTCCGGTCTTGCCGCGCATCGGCCACCCGCCCGGGTCGCGAGTGATCGTGCCCTCGACGTAGACGCCGATGAGCTCGCCGCGGCGGGCCGCGTCGCAGGCCGCCTCGAAGGCGGCCGCGGCACCCTCGCTCATCCGCTTGACCGGGATCTGTTTGGCGTCCTTGACGATCCAACCGACGACGGGTGTGCGGAACAGCGCGTCCTTGGCCAGGTAACGCACCAACCGGCCCTGCTGCAGGAGGAAGAGCCCGAGGGTCAGCGGATCGAGGTGGGAGACGTGGTTGACGGCCAGGACCCCACCCCCGGTCTCGGGAATCTTCTCCCCGTCGACGTACCGGCGCTTGGTCAGGACCATCAACAGGGGCTTGAGCACGACGATGACGATGCCGTACGCCAGGCCCGGCCGTTGGCGGAGCTTGCGCGCCTTTGCCACGAGACCTCCCTCTGCACCATGCGCCCTTGCACCCTGCGCCGGGTGCGATGGCCGCCTGCCCGACCACGCGAGCCTACTGCCCTGCGCACCCCGCGCCGTCACCCTGATGACAGGATCGTGGCGATGTCTGCGACGTTCGCGCTGCTGGTGCCGGTCAAGGCGCTGGGTCGGGCCAAGTCCCGGCTCGCTGTCGACCAGGCCCAGCGCGAACAGCTGATGCGCGCCTTCGCCCACGACGCCGTCGAAGCGGCCCGCAGCTCGCCCCGGGTGCACCGTGTCTACGTGGTCTGCTCCGAGCCGCTGCACCTCGACGACGTGGACGTGATCGAGGACGAGGGCGACGGTGACCTCAACCGGGCGCTCCGTCACGCCGAGCGGCAGGTGCGTCTGGCTGCTCCGGACCGGGGGGTTGCCGCGATGTGTGCGGACCTGCCGGCGCTGCGGACAGCCGACCTCACCGAGGCGCTGAGCGGGGGCCTGTCCCCGCGCTGGTTCGTCGCGGACGCCACCGGCGCCGGGACCACGCTGCTCGCCGCAGGTGCGGGTGTCGAGCTGCAGCCGCACTTCGGCGTCGGCTCCGCTGCCCGGCACGAGCAGTCCGGCGCGGTGCCACTGCGCGGCGAGCTGCCCACTCTGCGCGCCGACGTGGACACCGACGCCGACCTGGACCGAGCGCGGGCCCTGGGCCTGGGACCGCGCACGCGGGCGGTGCTGGGCAGGCACCACCGGACATGACGAAGGCGGCGACCCGGGGGTCGCCGCCTTCGCCGTTGCTGCGTCAGGACTTCTTGGCGGTGCTCTTCTTCGCGGTGCTCTTCTTCGCGGTGCTCTTCTTGGCCGTCGAGCCGCCCGAGCTCTTCTTGGTGGGGGAGGACTTCTTCGCGCTCGAGGTCTTCTTCGCGGGGGAGGACTTCTTGGCGCTGGAGGTCTTCTTCGCACCACCCGAGGACTTCTTCGCCGCAGAGGACTTCTTCGCACTCGAGGTCTTCTTGGCGCTGGAGGTCTTCTTCGCACCACCCGAGGACTTCTTCGCCGCAGAGGACTTCTTGGCGCTGGAGGTCTTCTTCGCACCACCCGAGGACTTCTTCGCCGCAGAGGACTTCTTGGCGCTGGAGGTCTTCTTCGCAGCACCCGAGGACTTCTTCGCCGTGGCGGTGGATCCGCCGGTCGCCTTCGCCGCAGCCGCGGCGGTGCGGCGTACGGCGGGCTTGGCGGCTTCCGGGGCAGCCTTCTCGACCGCCGCCAGGGTCAGCTTGGGCAGCTTCTTGGCACCCGAGACGACGTCCTTGAGCTGGGCGCCGGGCTTGAAGACCGGCACGGCCTTCTTCTTCGCCCGCATCTTCTCGCCGGTGGCGGGGTTGCGGACCGTGCGTGCGTTGCGGACCCGCTTCTCGAACGAACCGAACCCCGTGATCGCGATCTTCTCGCCGCGAGCCACTTCACGAGTGATGGTGTCGAGCACGGAATCCAGCGCGTGCGAGGCCGCCTTGCGGTTGCCCTCGAAGCGCGCCGCAAGGGTGTCGATCAACTGACTCTTGTTCACAAGCTTCCCTTTCGTGAACGTCGGCCGAGCGCTTGTGCTCGACTTTCCCCACGCACGCTAGGGAAAAGTGACCCTCACCACAATGGAATGACTGCGTGTCGCAGCCTGAACTGGGCTGAATTGCCCATGGAATCAGTGGATCGTGGCCGGTTTCCACGACGGGCGCTGCTTCTCGTACGCCGCGATGTCGTTTTCGTGACCGAGTGTGATGCCGATGTCGTCGAGTCCTTCGAGCAGTCGCCACCGGGTGTAGTCGTCGATGTCGAAGCTGTCCTCGATCACCTCCGATCCCCCATCCGCACGGACCGTTCGCGTCTCCAGGTCCACGGTGATCGTCGCTCCGGGCTTGTCCTCGAGGAGGTCCCACAGTCGCTGCACGACCTTCTCGTCGACCTGGGCGGCGAGCAGTCCGTTCTTGCCGGCGTTGCCGCGGAAGATGTCGGCGAAGCGCGAGCTGAGCACCACCTTGAAGCCGTAGTTCTGCAAGGCCCAGACCGCGTGCTCGCGGGAGGAGCCGGTGCCGAAGTCCGGACCGGCGACGAGCACCGAGCCGGCGGCGTACTCCGGACGGTTGAGGACGAACGACGGGTCGCTGCGCCAGGCTGCGAACAGCCCGTCCTCGAAGCCGGTTCGGGTCACTCGCTTGAGGTAGACCGCCGGGATGATCTGGTCGGTGTCGACGTTGCTGCGCTTCAGCGGCACGCCGACCCCGGTGTGGGTGCTGAACTTCTCCATGGCTCAGGCCTCCTGGGTCACGACGGGCTCGAGGTCCGCCGGGGACGACAACGTGCCGCGCACGGCGGTGGCCGCGGCCACCGGCACGGAGACGAGGTGGGTGCGTCCGCCCTTGCCCTGGCGGCCCTCGAAGTTTCGGTTCGAGGTCGAGGCGCTCCGCTCACCCGGGGTGAGCTGGTCGGGGTTCATGCCCAGGCACATCGAGCACCCGGCACCGCGCCACTCCGCTCCGGCCTCCTTGAACACGACGTCGAGGCCCTCCTCCTCGGCCTGCAGCCGGACCCGTACCGAGCCCGGCACCACGAGCAGCCGGGTCTCCTTGGCGACCTTGCGATCCTGCAGGATCTGCGCGGCGACGCGCAGGTCCTCGATGCGGCCGTTGGTGCAGGAGCCCACGAAGACCGTGTCGACCTTCACCTCGCGCATCGGGGTGCCGGCCTCGAGGCCCATGTACTCCAGCGCCTTCTCCGCGGCGACGCGGTCGTCGGCGTGCTCGAACTGCGCCGGGTCCGGGACCGTGCCACCCAGCGGGACGCCCTGGCCGGGGTTGGTCCCCCAGGTCACGAAGGGCGTCATCTCGCCCGCGTCGAGGACGATCTCCTTGTCGAAGGTCGCGTCATCGTCGGTGCGCAGGCTCTTCCAGTGCTCGACCGCGGCGTCCCAGTCCGCGCCCTTCGGCGCCTCCGGGCGTCCCTCGATGTAGTCGAAGGTGGTCTGGTCGGGCGCGACCATGCCGGCCTTCGCGCCCCACTCGATGCTCATGTTGCACACCGTCATCCGGCCCTCCATGGAGAGCTCCTCGATGGCCTGGCCGCGGTACTCCACGATGTAGCCCTGGCCGCCGCCGGTGCCGGTGTGGGCGATGAGGGTCAGCACGAGGTCCTTGGCAGTGACGCCCTCGGGGAGGCTGCCGGTGACCGTCACCGCCATCGTCTTCGGCTTGGCCTGCGGCAGCGTCTGGGTGGCGAGCACGTGCTCGACCTCGGAGGTGCCGATGCCGAAGGCGATCGCGCCGAACGCGCCGTGGGTGGAGGTGTGGCTGTCACCGCACACGATGGTCATGCCCGGCTGGGTCAGACCGAGCTGGGGACCGACGACGTGGACGATGCCTTGGTCGAGGTCGCCCAGCGGGTGCAGGCGTACGCCGAACTCCTCGGCGTTCTTGCGCAAGGTCTCCACCTGCGTGCGCGACACCGGGTCCGCGATCGGCTTGTCCCAGTCGAGTGTGGGGACGTTGTGGTCCTCGGTCGCCAGCGTCAGGTCGGGTCGCCGTACGGTCCGACCCGCGAGGCGCAGGCCGTCGAAGGCCTGTGGGGAGGTCACCTCGTGGATGAGATGCAGGTCCACGTACAAGAGGTCCGGCTCCGCCGTCCCCTCGGCAGCGCGGCGGACGACGTGCTCGTCCCACACCTTCTCGGCAAGGGTGCTCCCCATGACGAAAACTCCTCTGCGTCGTTGCACTCCCTGGATGTGACTCACCGTACCTTGCAATCCCATCTTCTGAGACGGCAGTATTGGCATATGGACACCTCGAGCGGAGTCGGCGTACTCGACAAGGCAGCACTCGTGCTGGCCGCGCTGGAGTCCGGCCCTGCCACCCTCGCCGGACTCGTGGCCGGCACCGGCCTGGCCCGGCCGACGGCCCACCGACTGGCGGTGGCGCTGGAGCACCACCGTCTCGTGGCCCGCGACATGCAGGGGCGGTTCATGCTCGGTCCCCGGCTCGCGGAGCTCTCCGCGGCAGCCGGCGAGGACCGGCTGCTCGCCACGGCCGGTCCGGTGCTGGCGCGGCTGCGCGACATCACCGGCGAGTCGGCCCAGCTCTGGCGACGCCAGGGCGAGCACCGGGTCTGCGTGGCCGCCGCCGAGCGCCCCAGTGGCCTGCGTGACACCATCCCCGTGGGCTCGCAGCTGACCATGCGCGCGGGCTCCGCGGCGCAGGTGCTCCTGGCCTGGGAGGACCCCGAGCGGATGCACCGCGGCCTGCAGAACGCCGCGTTCTCCGCGACCGTGCTCTCCGGCATCCGACGACGGGGCTGGGCCCAGTCGGTCGGCGAGCGCGAGCAGGGCGTTGCCTCGGTGTCCGCGCCGGTCCGCTCCCCCAGCGGCAAGGTCATCGCGGCCGTCTCGGTCTCCGGCCCGCTCGAGCGGCTCTCCCGCCAGCCCGGCCGGATGCACGCTCCCGCCGTGCTCGCCGCGGCCGAGCGGCTCTCGGAGTCGCTGCGCCGCGCCGCTGCCGAGTAGCAGCCGGTGGGGCCGCCGAGATCTCGACGGCCCCACCGTGGTTGAGGGATCGATCAGCGGTTGGAGTATCCGACGCCTTCGATGACGACGCGAGCGCCCCTGCCGCTGACGACCTTGACCTTCACACGGCCCCGCTTGGCGCGCGCGAACGTCTTCACCGGGACCAGCACCGAGCTGCGGGAGGTGCTGCTGGCCAGGTTGATCGGCCTCCTGGTCAGTCGGCGCGAGCCGAGGTAGACCCGGACCTTGCCGAACCCGGCGCCCTTGGACACCACGAGGGCCACCCTCTTGACCTTCGACCGGGGTGTCTTGATGACGCCGCCGTACTTCATGGTCTGCACGGACGTGCCGAACAGGTGCTCGGGTCCGTCGAGGACCCTCCAGACGCCGCGGTGCCGCAGAGCTGCGACACTCCTGGGCACCCACAGCGTGCGGGTGACCGGCGTCGTGTCGACGAGCGTGTCCGACACCGCCGCGAAGGTCAGCTCGTTGGCCCCGGCCACCAGACCGGTGACGTCGACGTTCGGGCCAGAGATCCCCGCATCCTTGCCGTTCACCGTCACCTTGAACTGAGCGGAGTCGTCGTTGCTGAACAGCGTGAACGACGCCGAGTCGTCCAGCAGCCAGGTCGCGTCGGCCGGACCCTCCAGGACGGAGGTTTCCAGCTTGGTGACCGGAGGCTTCACCGTCCAGGTCTTCTGGTAGAGACCCGAGCGGTTGCCGGCCGCGTCGGTGCCGTGCACCTGGAAGGAGTAGGTGCCCGGCTCCAGCGGACCGAACTCGATCTGTCCACCGGTGTAGGACGTCCACTCCTCGGTGACGGCGTCGTCCTCGACCAGACGGTAGGTGTAGGTCACGTCCGGGTCCTCGTTGGAGGACAGGGTGAACCCTGCGGTGGCACTCAGCGTGCCGACCACCGTGATGGTCACGTCCGGAGCTGTGGTGTCCTCCCCGACGTCCGGCGGCTTCTGGCTGTGTGACTCCGCCTCGGTCATCGTGACCATTGCCGGCGTCAGGTCGTTGCCGTCCGCCAGACCCACGTCGAGGGTGTAGGTGCCCACGAGCGCGTCCTCGGCGGCGGTGAGGTACCCCAGGACGTCGGTGTAGCCCCGGGAGAGCGCCACCGGCCAGGTCCCGACCAACCGTCCCTGGGCGTCCAGGGTGAGCGACATCCGGACCATGTCGGTGGTGTCCCCGACCTTGCCTTCGGCATACACCTTGACGTCGCCCTCCTTCAGCGCCTCGACCAGGTCGGTGTCGGGGTCGTCGGTCGGACCCGTGACCGCGAGCTTCAGCGTCGCGGAGCCGTCAGCCGGCGCGTACACCCGCAGCGGGACCTTGACGGTGTCGCCGAGCACGGCCCGCTTGACCACCTCACCGCCCCACAGGACTGTGGTCGCGTCCGGGTTGACGTGCACCGCACCCAGGTCGGTAGCCAGCACCGTCGACGCGTCGGCGGCCACCAGCTCGAGACGGATCGTGTACGCCGTCTCGGGGGCCTGGTCGTCGACCACCACGTCGAAGGTCTGCGAGGGCTTGTCCCCGGGGTTGACGGTGAAGCCGCCCTCCGGACCCCACCATCCGACGAGGTCGCCGCCGCCGTCGCCGCCGGCCACGGCCTGGAAGGGCACCTCAGCACTGGCTGCGGTGACCTGCAGGTCCGACGCCGCCAGCGCCTGGTCACCCGCGTCCACGGTGATGCGGACCCGCGCACCCTCGATCTTCGTCCCGCCCCACGGGTTGAGCACCGAGGTCGTCATCTGGAACGGGAAGGTCTTGAAGACCTGGTCCGGCAGCGCGGTGAAGGCCACCGCCGGGTCCTTGATCGACTTCTCCTGCTGGGTGGTCGTGTCGACACCCACGGGGTCCATGTAGAACCCGGGGTTCACCTCGTGGCCGTGGAAGTAGAGGATCGCCGCGCGCACGTCGTCGGCCAGCTGCGCGAACGCGGTCACGCCCGTCAGGGTGCGATCACCGATCGGGTCCGGAGTGAGGTTGGTGAACTTCACCACGTCGGCGATGGGGCTCACCTGCCACGTCATGCTGTCGACGTCCAGCCACGTCACGCTGCCCTTGAACGTCTCCGATCGGTTGTAGCTGAAGCCGCTGTAGTCGACGAAGCGCTCACCTGTGCCCAGCTGGGTCCCGGGGTCGGCCGGGTCCTGAGAGCGCACGAACTCCACGCCCCAGGGCGAGGCGTAGTCGTCGGTCGCCGGGAAACCCACGACACGGTTGTAGTACTCGACCGTGTCGATGTTGACCGGGGTCTCCTTGCTGGCTGCCGTACCGATGGCCACGGCCGCCAGCTTCCAGGCGTCGAAGATGCTCACCTGGGCGGGCGGGCCGGTCACGACGTCGGGGCCGTGCAGGCCCGGGATGGTCCCGTCCTTCATCAGCGACTGGTAGATCGCGGCGTACTCCGGGGAGGCGTCCAGGGCCAGGCCGTCGACCGTGAGCCGGCCGGCGCCGTCCAGACCGATCTCGTCGGCGGTCAGCAGCTTCTCCTCGACATCGGCGAGCTTGCTCGCGATCACGTCGTCGGAGGTCCGCGCCAGGTTGAGCCGCTCGAGCTCCACCTCGGAGACGAACATGGCGTACTGCGGCTGCGGGTCGCAGGCCTCGATCTCCTCGACCGGCGGGTTGGGCAGCCACTCCCCCTGGAGCGGGAGAACCCAGACCGGCTTGTCATTCACCGGGTTGGTGCTGGCCGTGACACCGGGGACCCTTTCGTAGGACACCGGCTGGACGCACTGCTCCACGGTCGGCGGGTCCTCTCCCTCGCCCGGGACGGTGTACTGCTTCAGGACCGGCGCACCCTCGGCGTCCCGCAGCGCCAGGACGAGGTCGGAGTACAGGGATCCGGTGGACTCCTCACCACCGCCTGCATCGCCGGAGCCGCCGTGGCCGCCACCACCGGCAGCCTGCACCTGTGTGGGCAGCATCAGCGCTGCCACGACCGCAGTCACCAGCAGACTGCGGCCACGTCGCCGCGTTTTCATCTCGGGCTCCTCTCCCGTCGAGGCGTGAAGCGACCGGGGCCCCGGGAGTGGGAGAAGAATTCTCCGCAGGTGACCTGCTCCCCCGTGGCGACGCTCACGGCATCAGCCTCTGCCCCGCCGAATTAGGGGGACAGAGGCGCAGGTAACCGGACAGAAGGACCTCAACGGGACCCCCTGGGACCGGGGTCCCGCGGGCTAGGGGCCGGTGGCCTTCGCAGAGCTCTGGCCGGGGCGGGCGCGTCGGGCCCACACCGTCACCAGCCATCCCGCGCACGCCGAGCCGAGGATGCCCATGAGCAGGTCACCGATCGTGTCGGTGTAGCCGACGATCACCGATGCGGGGGCGAACTGGTCGATGGACCACTCGTAGAACTCCCACACCACCGCCACCGTGGCGCCGATCATCGTCACCCAGAGCACCGGCGCGGCGCGGCCCCATCGCGCCTGCTCCCGCCTGAGGTCCGGCAGCACGGACCAGCCGGCGAGCAGGAAGTACACCACCGCCGCGGTGCTGCCGACGGTGAGGAAGTGCACCGGGATGTCCAGCTTCCCGCCCGGCTCGAACCACCGCTCGCCTCGCGCCCATCCGGCGAACAAGGCGAAGAGGCCGAAGGCGCCGGCGAACCGCTTGGGGACGCTGCCCTCCCGTCGGGCGAGCACGACGAGGACGGCGATGAGGAGGAAGCGGATCGCGGGCTCCCAACGGCCGCGGAGCAGCACCGCGACCCCGCTGCCTGCCGACGCGAGCGTGGCACCGACGTACAACGCCTCGGCGCGCATGCGTCCGCTCCAGATGCGCACTGACTCCGTCCCGGTCGGGTGCTGGGCGGCGAGGCCGACGCCCTTGACTGCCGCGCGGTACCCCGGTCGCGGCGCCCTCATTCGACCTGGTGCTGGGTCGGCTCCTCGGGATCGTCGGTCGGGTCGAGGAACACCTGGGTGACTTCCGGGTGCACCTCGCGCAGGCGCCGTTCCACCTTGGTGGCAGAGAGCTCGAGCTGGTCTGCGGAGGCAGCATCGTCGAGGTCGACCCTGGCCGCGACGAGCACCTCCTCCGGTGAGAGCTGGATGGTGAGCAGCTCGATCACCGTGTCGATCCCGTCCGATTCCGCGATGGTGCGCCGGATCGACTCCCGCATCGGCGGGGGGACGGACTGACCGATGAGGGCGGCCTTGTTCTGCTGGCCGAGGGCGTAGGCCACGACGATCAGCAGCGCCCCGATGAGCACCGAGGCCACGCCGTCCCACCATGGCTGCCCGGTGAGGCGGTGCAGTGTCACGCCGACGGCGGCGAGGACGATGCCGATGAGCGCCGCTGTGTCCTCGAAGGCCACGGTCTTGGCGGTCGGGTCCGGGGTGATCCGGATGTGCTCGAGGATGCCGCGCCCCTCCTCCTCGGCCTCGCCCCGCAGCTGGCGGACTGCCTTGAGCCAGGACGTTCCCTCCATGAAGAACGCCGCGGCCAGCACCAGGTAGGAGACCAGCAGGCTGCCCAGCTCCTCGGGGTTCAGCAGGGCGTGCACGCCCTCGTAGATCGAGTAGCCCGCTCCCAGCACGAAGATCCCCACCGCGGCGATCAGTGACCAGAAGTAGCGCTCCATCCCGTAGCCGAACGGGTGCCGATCGTCGGCCGGACGCTGGCTGCGCCGCAGCGCGGCCATCAAGAAGACCTGGTTGAGGGTGTCGGCGACCGAGTGGGCCGCCTCGGCGAGCATGGCGCTGGAGCCGGAGATCAGCCCCCCGACGAACTTGGCGACCGCGATGGTCAGGTTGGCGCCTCCGGCGAGGAGCACCGTGCCGACCGACTCCTGCTGCTGCTCTCCCATGGATGTTCTCCTACCCATCCCACACAGCGGCCAGACCTCAGCACAACGTCCGCTGCTCCAGCTCCAGCAGCTGCCGCTTGCGTTCCAGCCCGCCTGCGTAGCCCACCAGCTTCCCGTCGGCGCCGATCACCCGGTGACACGGAACCACGATCGCGATCGGATTTCGCCCGTTGGCCAGTCCCACCGCCCGGGAGGCGGCGTTGGTCATGCCCAGCCGCCGGGCGATCTCGCCGTACGACGTGGTCTCGCCGTAGCCGATCCCGCGGAGCTGGTGCCATACCCGCAGCTGGAAGTCCGTGCCGCGGGGCCGCAGGGGCAGGTCGAACTCCTCGAGGTCGCGGGCGAAATAGGCCGTCAGCTGGTCGACCGCGCTGAGCAGCAACGGGTCGTCGTCCCGCCGCTCGCCCAGCTCCAGCCCGAGCGTGTGCGGGAGGTGGAAGGGCTCGAAGTCGAGCCGCACGACCGCGCCGTCCTGGGCGACGATCCGCACCTCCCCCACCGGGGAGTGCACCTGCGTCCACATGGCCTGCTCCACTGCCGTCGTCGTCGTCACTCTATGCCTCCCGATCGTGCTGGTCGCGCTGCTCGCCGGCAGCTGCCCACAGGTGCAGCACGGCGTAGGAGCGCCATGGACGCCACTGCTCGCTCCGCGCCTCCGGGGTGTCGATCCCGAGACGCGCGGCGCCGTGCCGGACGCCGACGTCGCCGGCCAGGAACGCGTCCGGGTCGCCCAGCGCGCGCATGGCGACGTACGCCGCGGTCCAGGGTCCGATGCCGGTCACCGACCGCAGCGCCGCGGTCGCCTCGCGCCGATCCATGCTCCGGTCCAGCGCCACCCGGCCGTCGCGCACGGCCGCACACACGCCGGTCAGGGCCCGACCGCGCGACCGCGGCATCGGCAGGGTCTGCACGTCCACCTCGGCGAGCACGGCCGCCGCGGGGAAGAGCCGGTCGACCGCAGCCGCCTCGAGACCGAGGGGCTCCCCGTGCTCGGCGACGAGTCGGGCGGCGAGCGTGCGGGCGTGGTCCACGCCGACCTGCTGGCCCAGCACTGCGCGAACGGCGAGCTCCTCGCCGTCCACGTGGCCCGGGACCCGCAGACCGGGCCGCAACGCCAGCACCGGCGCGAGCAGCGGGTCCTCGGCGAGCCCGGCGACCACCGCGACCGGGTCGCAGTCGGCGTCGAGCAGCCGGCGGGTGCGCTCCAGGGCGGCCGGGAGGTCCCGGCTGTCCGCGAGCCGGAAGCCACAGAGCACCACGCCCGCGGGTCGGTCGCCGAGCTCGACGCGCACGACGCCGGCGCCGTGCGGGAGGCGCAGGCTGCGCTCGTAGCTCCCCTCAGCTGCGTGCTCCACGCCCGGCACCGCCCGCGCGGCGAGGAAGTCGAGCAACCGGGGGCCGTCGAACGGTTCGCGCACGGCGACCCGGGTGCGGATGACCCCTCCGGTGCCCGTGGCCCGGCTGCTCCGGCCGCGGCTGCGCAGCTCGCTCGGCGTCGCCGCGTAGACCTCGCGGATCGTGTCGTTGAACTGCCGGACACTGGTGAATCCCGCTGCGAAGGCCACGTCGGCGAAGGTCATCGGGGTGGTCTCGATCAGCACGCGCGCAGTCTGAGCCCGACGCGAACGGGCCAGGGCGAGTGGCCCGGCACCGTACTGCTGGACCAGCACGCGGTGCAGCTGGCGGACCGAGTAGCCCAGGCGCCCGGCCAGTCCGTCGACGCCTTCCCGGTCCACCACGCCGTCGGCGACCAGCCGCATCGCGCGGGCAGCGACGTCCGCGTCGATGTCCCACTCCGGCGAGCCGGGAGTGGCGTCGGGCAGGCACCGGCGGCACGCGCGGAACCCGGCACCCTGGGCCGCGGCCGCGGTCGGGAAGAACTCGACGTTGCCGGGTCGCGGGGTCGTCGCCGGGCACGAGGGACGGCAGTAGATCCCGGTGGTGCGCACCGCGGTGTAGAAGACTCCGTCGAAGCGCCGGTCGCGCCCCTGCACCGCCCGGTAGCAGGTGGTGTGGTCGAGGCGCATGACCCCAGTCTGCGTGCCGCGTGACGCTGGGGCTAGCGGAAATCGGACGCTGCCGTCCGCACCCGAAGCCATGTAACGCGGGGTTGTGGAGGCTGAGTGCACCCCCGGGGACGCACTCAGCCTCCACAACCCCGCGTTACAGGCGGCTCACCTGTCAGCCGGGAGGTCGAGAGGTCGCCGTGGAAAGCGGGCAGAACGCCTCCCGCGGGGAGCCGGTGTGCAGCTCCTCGGGCAGGGTGACGACCGTGGTGCCGCCGAGCACGCCGAACCGCTCGGTGACCAGCGCGAGCTGGTGCACGAAGCTGCCCGCCCGCGCGGCGAGGTGCTCACACCCGCTCATCCGCAGCCGCAGGTGGACCCGACGCGAGCCGCCCGCCGGCACGGTGAACGTGCGGTGGCCATCGGCGTCGCGGAGGCTCAGGAAGCCGAACAGCCGGGCATCGCGCTGGCTCCGGTCGATCCCGGAGACCCGCACCGGCAACCGGTGCCGGTTCACCAGCACGAAGCTGTAGTCGAGCGTCCCCCGGTCGGCGTACCGCACCTGCCGGACCGTCCGGCCGCCGAGGCGGAACACCGCGGTCGCCTCGGTGCCGGACACCCGCGTCGGCCCGGCCGCAGCCAGGCCAGGGCTGCGGGGGCCGGCGACCGCGTAGCCCGCACCGACGAGCGCGACGACCAGCAGTCCGACCAGCAGCCAGCGCCGGCGGCCGGCGCTGCCGGGCTCACTGGCGCCGCCCACGACTCCCCCGTCGTACGCCGGCCAGTGCCGCCAGGCCCAGCAGCGGGCCCGCGATCACCACACCGAGAGAGGGTGAGGAGCCGGTGAGACCGACCAGCGGCGAGGGGTCGGCCCCCGTGGGCCGACTCGGGCTGTCGAACCAGGTGCACGCCGGTGGGTGCTTCCACGCCGGGTCGCTGCGGTCGTACTGGCTGCAGGACAAGAAGCCGGCGTCCTTGACCGCCAGCCCCGGCGCGAAGCTGGAGCCGCCCGCAGCGCAGCCCGCAGGCTCGGTGACGAAGTTGTCGGTGCGGTGGCCGCGCGAGTAGGTGTTGCCCTCCCAGCAGTTGCCGTTCCCCTCGTCGTCCCACCAGTGGTCCATCCCGTTGTGAGCGATCGATCCGTCCGGCTCGAAGCCCATCCGGTTGTCAGTGGTGTGGTTGTGGTGCGAGGTGTCGTAGAGCTTCGAGGGGTCGTACTCGTCGCGCAGCGGGGCGGGCACCCAGAACTGCATGGTGCCGTAGCGCCAGTTGTCGTAGATCCAGTTGTGGTCGGTGGAGTTGAAGTTGCCGCCGGCGATCAGGACGCCGGTGCCCACCGGGGTCGGGACCACGGGGCAGACCGTGCCCTGCATGTAGCCGCGCTCCTCCATGGGCCGGTCGCACGCGCCGGTGTCGACGAAGCGCGTGTACCAGTTGGAGTTGTTGGCGTGGATGCGGTTGTGGCTCCACCGGGCGTGGTCCTGCGGCAGCCCGGGGTGTCCGGGGAACAGCGAGTCGGTGGCGATCCCGGTGGCGTTGTCGTGGAAGTCGTTGTCGTGCGCCCAGATGGAGTTGCCGGCCGTCCCGGAGTAGCCCAGCGTGTTGTGGTGGCTGTCGTTGTCCCGGATCTCGATGGCGTAGCGGAGCGGCTGGAAGTCGGGGTTGTCGGCGTTCAGGTCCGCCCCCGAGCCGGGGTAGATGCCGGAGTCGCCGTTGTAGTAGGCGTCGCTGCGCTGGATCACCCCGTGGTCGCTGGCGAAGGCGAGGATGCCGTACTCGTCATTGGCCCTCGCGGTGATCCGGTCGAGCAGGAACCCGTCGGTCTCCATGACGTAGACGGCGTTGAACTCGGCCTGCTGCACCGTGAAGTTGCTCAGCACCACGCCGCCCACCCGGTCCGCGCGGATCGCATTGAGCTTGGCGAACTTGTTGTCGATCACCACGTCGGACATGCTGCGACCGGTGCCGACGATCTGCGTCCCGCAGAATTTGCTGTCGCAGCTGATCGAGTCGTCCTCGGGTGTCTGGTCGCCGAAGAGCGCGATCAGGTTGAGGTTGTGCGGGCAACGCCGTTGGTCAGCGTAGGAAAGCGCGATCGGGTTGGTCTCCGCGTTGGCCTGGCCGGCCTCGGGGGAGTTGATCGAGCCGATGTACTGCGAGGTGTCCAGCGGGTCCTTCGACTCGGTCCGCAGGTGGGAGCAGTAGTCGCTGCGGGGAGCGGTGGCCCACTCGCGCTCGTCGTACCTGCCGGGCAGGACATAGATGGAGGTGCGCTGTCGCCGGATCGTGTTGACCGCCGTCTGGATGGAGTGGAACCGGCAGCTGTGCAGCAGCTTCTGGTTGCGCCGCTTCAGGGCTCCGGCAGGCATCTTCGCGATCAGCCGCCGGCTCTGGGCGGTGCACACGACGCGCTGCCTGGGGTTGTCCAGGCCCAGGTACGTCGGCACCTTCCCGCTGCCGTCGGGGAAGCTCGCGGGCCGCTCCTCGTGCGCCGCGGCCGGTCCCGCGAGGCCGAGGACGAGCAGCGGCGCGAGCAGCACCAGGAAACCCGTGGCTCGCAGCGTCGGAGGAGAGGGACGAGGAGACATAGCGCACCTTTCGCGTTGCTCGACCAACGAGCACGCGCAGATGCGGTTACGTCTCGGGCTGCCAGCAGCGGCGCGGCGTGCTGGGCCCGAGAGGAGAAGTGGTACCCCCGACCGGATTCGAACCGGCGCTACCGCCTTGAGAGGGCGGCGTGCTAGGCCACTACACAACGGGGGCCTGGTGGCGCTCCGGGTGACGTGCTGGAGCGCGGACGAGACTCTATCTGTCGGCCGTTGGACCGCCAAATCGTCGTACTCGCTGGGGTACTAGGACTCGAACCTAGACTAACTGGACCAGAACCAGTCGGGCTGCCAATTACCCCATACCCCATGGGGTTGCGACCGTCCCGGAACAGCGCTGGGAACGGCGCGCGACCGAGGACAGAGACTACACAAGCGGCGTGGGACGGGGCCAATCGGCCCTCAGCCGGCGAGTGCCGGCGCAGCCTCCGGGACGGTGCGGTTGTGCAGCTTCATCGCCCGGGCGACCACCAGCACCAGGACGAGGTAGACACCGTTCTGCGCGATGGTCAGGGGCAGCTGCCACCAGGACGCCTCTGAGACCGTGAGCGCGCCCTGGAGGTCGCCGAAGGTGATCGCCAGCGCGAAGGCCAGCAGGTTGTTCAGCACGTGCAGGGCGATGCCGGCCTCCAACCCGCCGACGAGTACGACGACCAGGCCGGCCATCAGCCCGAAGGCGAAGCGGTCGATGAACAACGGCCAGTTCTGGGCGCCGTGGGCCAGCGCGAACAGCACGGCGGGGGCCAGCACGGCCACCGTCCGCGAACGGGTCAGGGAGCCGAAGGCCTGCAGCAGGTAGCCGCGGAAGGCGTACTCCTCCCCCAACGCCTGCAGCGGGGTGGTCAGCAGGATCACGATCGCGGTGGCGAGCAGCCGACCTGTGATTTGGTTGGGCTCACCGGAGACCTCGTTCGGGTCCTCGGGGAGCAGGAGCCCGAGGCCCACGGAGACCGCGAGCGCGACGACCGAGAGGCCGAAGCAGGCGCCGAGGAACTTCCAGCGGATCCCCGGAGCCACCGAGCCGAGCCACCGTGGCCGCAGCCGGTGGAGGTAACGCACGCTGCCCATCGCGAGGAGGGTCAGCGAGGCGAGCGAGAGGTTGAGGTAGAGCATTGCACTGGGCGTCACCGACTTCAGCGCCGCAGCGTCCGTGAGTCGGGTCAGGAAGTCGCCCTGGCCGCCCTCGAGGGCCACGCCGACGACCAGCACCGGCAGCAGCAGCAGCGGCACGACGACCAGGCCGCCGACGAGCAGGACCAGGATCCCGACGACGGGCTTCCACCAGCGGTAGTCCCAGGTGCGCAGCATCAGGGCGTAGCTGCGCGGCTCCGGGTGCGGGTGCGCGACCATCTCGGCGCGCCACCGCGGCGGCTGCGCCGGCGGAGCTCCCCACTGACCGGGAGGCTGGCCATAGGTGCCGTACTGGGCAGGTGGTTGCTGCGGCGGCTGCCACTGCGGCTGCGGCGGCGGCCACTGCTGGGGCGGCTGGCTCATGCCACCCGTCCGGCGGCCGCAGGTGCCTCGCGGAGCCGGCGCAGCGTCTCCTCGCGGCCGAGCAGCTCCAGTGACTCGAACAGCGGCGGTGAGATCCGCCGACCGGTGATCGCCACCCGCACCGGCCCGAAGGCGTGGCGCGGCTTCAGGCCGAGCTCGTCGACGAGCCGCCCGCGCAGCGCGGTGTCGATCGCCTCGGTGGTCCAGTCCGTCACGCCGTCCAGCGCCTCCCGCGCCGCGAGCACGACCTCGAGACCGTTGTCGTCGAGGAGCTTGGCCACGTCGGCGTCGTCGTAGTCCAGCTCGTCGGTGAAGAGGAAGCCGAGCATCGCCGGGGCCTCGCCCAGCGTGCCGATCCGCTCGTGCACCAGCGGCATCGCCCGATCGAGCAGATCGAGCTGCCCCGGGGTCGGCTCCTGCGGCAGCACGCCGTCGCGCTGCAGGAACGGGATCACCCGCCGGGTCATGTCCTCGACGGTGAGCCGGCGCATGTGCGCGGCGTTGATCGCCTCGCACTTCTTGTGGTCGAAGCGCGCGGGATTGGGGTTGACCCGACGGATGTCGAAGGCCTCGGCCATCTCGGCCATGGTGAAGACGTCCCGGTCCTCGGCGATTCCCCAACCGAGCAGGGCGAGGTAGTTCAGCAGCCCCTCGGGCAGGAACCCGCGCTCGACGTAGTCGGCGAGGCCCGAGCCGCGGTCGCGCTTGGAGAGCCGCTTGTTGCCCTCGCCCATCACGATCGGCAGGTGGCCGAAGCGTGGCGCCCCCGAACCGATCCCGATGCGCTCCAGCGCTTCGTAGAGGGCGATCTGGCGCGGAGTGCTCGGGAGCAGGTCCTCGCCGCGCAGGACGTGGGTGATGTCCATCAGCGCGTCGTCGACGGGGTTGACCAATGTGTACAGCGGGTCACCGTTGGCACGCACCAGCGCGTAGTCCGGGACGTGCTCGGCGCGGAAGCTGACCTCACCGCGCACCAGGTCGGTGAAGGTGATGGTGCGATCCGGCATCCGCAGGCGCACCGCGGAGGTGCGGCCCTCGTCCTCGAACGCGCTGCGCTGTCCGGCGGTCAGCTCGCGGCAGTAGCCGTCGTACCCCTGCACCTTGGAGCCGGAGGCCTTGCGGCGTGCCTCGACCTCCTCGTTGGTGCAGAAGCAGTCGTACGCCGCGCCCGAGTCCTTCAACCGCGTCACGACGTCGCGGTAGATGTCGAACCGCTCGGACTGGAAGTAGGGCCCGCAGCTTCCGCCGACCCCGGGGCCCTCGTCCCAGTCGATCCCCAGCCAGTGCAGCGAGTCGATCACCGAGGCGTAGCCCTCGGGGGTGTTGCGAGCGAGGTCGGTGTCCTCGATGCGGAGCACCAGCGTCCCGCCGTAGTGCCGCGCGAAGGCCCAGTTGAACAGTGCCGAGCGCACGTTGCCGACGTGCAGGTTGCCGGTCGGGCTCGGGGGGAAGCGGACGCGCACCTGGTCGGGAGCGAGGTCGCCGAGCACGAGGTCCATCTCCTGGGGGTCAGTCACGAGTGGTCACCTTGTTGGTCAGGTTGCCGATGCCCTCGACGAACACCTCGACCTCGTCGCCGGGCTCCATCGGGCCGACACCCTCGGGGGTGCCGGTGAGGATGACGTCGCCGGGCAGCAGGGTCATCACGCTGCTCACCTGCGCCACCAGGGCGGCGACGCCGAAGATCATGTCCTTGGTGGTGCCGTCCTGCTTCAGGTCACCGTTGAGATAGGTCTGCACCCGCAGGTCCGCGGTGTCCAGCTCCGTCTCGACCCAGGGACCCAGCGGGCAGAAGGAGTCGAACCCCTTGGCGCGGGTGAACTGCACGTCCTTGCGCTGCAGGTCACGAGCGGTCACGTCGTTGGCCACGGTGTAGCCCCAGATCACCTCGCCGGCACGCTCGGCCGGCACGTCACGGCAGATCCGGCCGATGACCACGGCCAGCTCCCCTTCGTAGTCGACCTGCCGGCTCTGCCGGGGGTAGAACACCGGGTCGCCCGGGCCGACGACGCTGGTGTTGGGCTTGAGGAACATCAGCGGCTCCTCGGGGACCTCGGAGCCCATCTCGGCGGCGTGCGCGGCGTAGTTCTTGCCGATCGCGACGACCTTGCTGCGCGGCAGCACCGGGCTGAGCAGGCGTACGTCGGTGAACCGGACCTTCTCCTCGGTCGGCACCACGCCGGACAGGAGCGGGTCGCCGGCGAGGACGGTGATCATCGCGTCCTCGTCGGGGAGGCCGACGGCGTTCAGCTCCCCCTCGACGATGCCGTAGCGGGGGTCGCCACCCGTGGTGAACCTTGCGATACGCACCGGCCGAGCCTATCGACCGCGGGTGCACACCCACGAACTAGCGTGCTGGGTTGTGGAGATCCTCACCCGCGCCGACTGGACGGCACGCGCCGCCGCGCATGCCGAGCGGGTGGACCGGTGGGTCACGCCGCACCTGGACCGGCGCCGCCGCGGCGAGAAGCATCCGGTGCACGACTTCTTGTTCACCTACTACTCCCACCGCCCGGCCGCCCTGCGTCGCTGGCACCCCGGGTGGGGCGTGGTCCTGCGCGACGCCGCCCCGGAGTTCGCCGCCGCCAAGGGATACTCCCTGACGTTTCTGCCCGGCGAACCGGACAGCACCCGACCGAGACGTCAGGGACTATCGGTCTCGGCGGAACACCTGGAGGCGCAGGCGGGGCTGGTCCGGTCGGTGCGCGAGCTGCTGGGGGCGACCGCGGCGCGGCCGGCGTCGTACGGGTGCTTCGGGCTGCACGAGTGGGCGATGGTGCACCGCACCCGGCCCCGGCACGACTGGCCGCTCCGGCTCGGTGACCGGGGCACCGACGAGGTCGTCGAGACCCACCGGATCGCCTGCTCACACTTCGACGCCTTCCGCTTCTTCAGCGAGACCGCGCGCCCACTGAACACGCTGCAGCCCGGGCGCGACGACCGGTCGGCGTTCGAGCAGCCGGGCTGCCTGCACGCCGGCATGGATCTGTACAAGCATGCCTTCCGGCTCACCCCGCTGGTGCCCTCCGAGCTGGTCGCCGACTGCTTCGCGCTGGCCCGGGAGATCCGGGAGCTGGACATGCGTGCCTCGCCCTACGACTTCAGCGCGTTGGGCTACCAGCCCGTGCGGATCGAGACGCCCGAGGGCAAGCAGGAGTACGTCGCCGCGCAGCGCGCCTTCACCGGCCGAGCCGCGCCGTTGCGACGACGGCTGGTCGAGGAGTGCGATCGGCTGCTCGCAGCGACTAGTCGAGACGTTCGTCGCGACGCAGCGCCCACAGGAACGGCAGGCTGAGGAACAACGCCGCGGAGCAGGAGAGCCACATCGCGGCGTAGCCCTTGGTGCTGTCCATGGCGTCGTGCAGCACGAGGATCGCCACCCCGGTGAGCACCGGGCCGACGGTGGCGCCGATGCCACGGCAGAGCCCGAAGAGCCCCGAGGCGGCACCGTGGTTCTCCTCCGGGATCAGCCGCATCAGCACCGAGAACGGCAACGTCATCACCGTCGCTGCTCCGATCGCCACCAGAGGGATCGCCCCGATCGCCCAGGTGCCCTGCCAGAAGCCGGGGATCGCCATCCCAGCCGCGTAGACGACCAGTGCGGTGACGAGCAGCCGGAAGTGTCCCCAGCGGTCTGCCACCCATCCGGCCGTCGGAGCGGCGATCGCGATGCCGACGGCGACCAGCGGGAAGATCACCGTCGACACGAAGGTCGAGGAGCGGCCCATCCCGATCAGGAAGAACAGGACCACGAACGCGCGCAGCGAGGAGAGCGCGAAGTTCCACAGGCCGACGGCCACGCACAGACGTCGGATGCCGGTGTCGCGGAGCAGGTGCAGGGTCTCCCGCACCGTGCCACGGTCGGAGGAGTCGGCGGCCACGTCATCGTCCATGCGCGAGCGCAGGCCGAGCACGAGGACGCCGGTGGCCGCCACCACGGCGCCGGCAGCGACGAAGAACGGCAGCCCGTGCGCCACGTCGAGCAGGATCCCGCCGCCGATCAGCGCCGCGCCCACCCCGGTGACGCGCCAGGTGCTCTCGGCGCTGCGGGAGCGGCCGCTCTGCTCGCGCGGCACGAGGTCGGGGTAGAGAGCCCAGTACGGCGCCAGGGCCGCGTAGTAACCCGCGTAGAGGAGGACCAGTGCTCCGATGTACCAGCCCAACGCCGAGGAGCCCAGCTGCGCGACGACACCGATGGCGACGAGGGCGAGCATCACGATCAGGACACAAGCCACGAGGAGCCGGACCCGGTCGGCGACCCGGTTCGACGTACGGTCCGAGAATGCCCCGAGCAGGCCGGGCATGAAGATGCCGAAGAAGCCCTCCCCACCGACCAGGGCGCCGACGACCACGGCGTTCGTGGTCTGTCCGACGAGCGCCGGGACGTAGGTCGAGATCACGGTCACCGCGAGCGCCAGGCCTGCGGCCGGGGCACCCAGCGTCACCAGCAGTGCCCAGGGCGCATGCCCGTCGCGCTGGCCCCCCGACTCCCCGGCGCCCGCAGAGCTGCGGTCGCGAGTGGTGGATGTCATTGCCCGGCGGGTACCCGTTCGGGCGCGGCTGACCCGTGACGTTCACCACGCAGCTGCAGGGCCAGCCGGTAGGCCACGGCGACCAGGGGGACGACCACCACCGCACCGAGGACTCCCCCCACCAGGGCTCCCACCGTGACCGCCATGACGATGACGACCGGGTGCAGGTGCAGGGCGCGACCCATCACCAGCGGCTGCAGGAAATTGCCCTCGAGCTGCTGCACCAGGATCACGCAGCCGAACAGCACCAGCGCACTGATCGGGCCCAGGGTGACCAGGGTGACGGCGACCGCGAGAGCGCCGCTGACGAAGGCGCCCACGATGGGGACGAAGGCGCCCAGGAACACCAGGCTGGTCAGGGATGCGGTGAGCGGCACCCCGAGAGCGAGCATGGCCGCGCCGATCCCGAGGGAGTCCACCGCGGCGATGATCGTGGTGCCACGGATGTAGCCGGTCAGCACGTCCCACACCGAGTGGCTGCCCTGGACGAAGCCCTCGCGGTGCCGTCGCGGGGCCCAGTCCTGGGCCCAGGCCCACATCGACCGCCCGTCCTTGAGCAGGAAGAACCACAAGAAGATGGTCAGCACCACCGCACTGAGCACCTGGGTCGCGAGGGTCGCACCGGCGGCAGGATCAGGCAGGGCCTGCACCACCGCGTCGGCGAGGTTCTTCGCACCCACGTCCAGCCGCGACTCGGAGATGGGCAACGGCGACTGGAGCACCAGCTCGCGCAGGCGCTGGATGCTGTCCGCCACGGCCGCCTGCAGGTCCTTCTGCTGTGCCTGGACGCGGGCGATCAGCAGCGTGATCACGCCACCGATCACCGTCAGTGCCCCGACGACCGTGAGCAGCGCCGCCAGCCAGGTCGGGAGCCCTCGACGGCTCAGCCAGTGGGTGACCGGCTCCAGGAGCGCGGTGAGCAGGAGCGCGGCCACCACCGAGGCGGTCACCACCATGATGGTCATCAAGACGTGCGCCACGAGCCAGGCGGTGAAGGCGAGGACCAGGAGGGAGGCGCAGACGAGCGCCGCTCGGACCAGTCCGCGTGGTGGCAGCATGGACATTGCTTATCGTTACCCGCCACGTCCGCGCACATGCCGGCGCGTGGACCGGCACCGTCGCGGCTGACTCACCAGACCGGCGGCGTGCGGTCCCGCCAGCCGGCCGCGTCCTCCACCTGTGCGGCTAGCCCGAGCAGCAGCGCCTCCTCTCCCGGCGCCGCAGCCAGCATCACGCCGACCGGCAGCCCCTGCGGGGCCCAGTGCGTCGGGAGCGAGACCGCCGGGCTGCCGAGCACGTTGTACATCGAGGTGTACGGCGTGAACCGCTTCTGCGCCTCGAAGTCGGCCGCCGGGTCGTCGTCGTTGCGCAAGGCGCCCACCGGCAGCGGCGGGCTGGCCAGAGTCGGCGTCAGCACGACGTCGTACGGCGCCAGCGCGGCCAGCGCCCGAGCGGCGATCCGGCGCAGCTCGCCGATCGCGAGCCCGAACTCCGGTCCGCTCACCGACATCCCGCGCTCGGAGAGCCAGCGGGTCAGGGGACGCACCTGCGACCGCCCCGCCTCGGGGAGCGGTAGGTAGGACAGCGCGGTGAGCACCGACCAGCAGGTTTCGAAGACCGGCATCGCTTCCGGGGAGAGCGGCGCCTCGATGTCCACCACCTCGTGGCCGAGCGACTCCAGCAACGTGCTGGCGTCCTCCCATGCCCGTAGGCACTCCGGGTCGACCTCGACCTCGGCGATCACCGGCCGGGCGAACCGGGCGATCCGCATCCGCCCGGGCTCCCGGTCGCAGGCGGCCAGGAAGGACTCGGCGTGCGCGGGCGCCCAGAACGGATCACCGACCGCACGCCCGGCCATCACGTCGAGGAACGCGGCCGCGTCCCGCACGGTGCGGGCGAGCGGTCCGTTGGTGGACAGACCGACCGGGTCGCCGTACATCGGCGCCGGTGAGATCCGCCCGCGCGTCGGCTTCAGCCCGACGATGCCGCAACAGCTCGCGGGGATCCGGATCGAGCCTCCGCCGTCGGAGCCCTGCGCCACCGGCACCAGGCCGCCCGACACCGCGGCCGCCGACCCGCCGCTCGAGCCGCCGGCCATCCGGCTGGTGTCCCACGGCGTGACGGCCGGGGGCAGCCCCTCGGGCTCGGTGTAGCAGGGCGAGCCGAACTCGGGAGTGCTGGTCTTGCCCAGGCTGACCAGGCCCGCGCCGGCGATGCGGCGTACGACCTCGTCGTCGTGCTCCGGCACGAAGTCGGCGAACACCAGCGAGCCGAAGGTGGTGCGGATGCCCTTGGTGGCGTTGAGGTCCTTGAGGGCGGTGGGTACGCCGACCAGCGGCCCCTCTCCCGTCGGCCGCGCCGAGCGGGCCTGGTCGGCGGTGACCGTGACGAAGGCACCGAGGGTCTCGGCGTGCTCCTCGATGCGGGCGAGGTAGTGCTCGACCAGCTCGGCGGTCGAGACCTCCCCGGCGCGGATCGCGGCTCCCTGCTCCAGGGCGGTCAGGTCGTGCAGCTGGGTCACCTCGCCGACGCTACCCGCGGGTTCGCGCCCGGGACCGGCCCGGCCGGGTCGTCGTACACCGAGAACTGACGTGGTGCACCGAATACTTTCGGTGATCGGGCTCGGTTTCACAGTACGTACTGTGAAACCGCAGCCTCAGGCCCCGTGGCGCCGCAGCCCGAAGGCGAGGCTGTCCAACAGGGCCATCCAGGAGGCCTCGATGACGTTGTGGCCCACCCCGACCGTCACCCACGACGACTCGCCGTCGGAGGTCTCGATCAGCACCCTGGTGACCGCGTCGGTGCCGTGGCCGCCCGGCAACGAGGGGTCGAGGATGCGCACCTTGTAGTCGATCAGCTCGAACTTCACGATCTCGGGGTAGAGCTGCTCGATCGCCTGCCGCAGCGCGTGGTCCAGCGCGTTGACCGGGCCGTTGCCCTCGCCCACGGTGACGATGCGCGCGCCGCCGGCCCGCAGCTTGACCGTGGCCTCGGAGATCGCCTCGTCTCCGGGCCGCGTCTCGGTGATCACCCGCCAGGACTCGACGTCGAGGTACGACGGTCGCCGGCCCTCGACCTCCTCGAGGAGGAGCAGCTCGAAGGACGCGTCGGCGGCCTCGAAGGTGAACCCCCGGGCCTCCATCGTCTTGACCTTCTCGGTGACCCGCCTGACCAGGTCGGCGTTGAGCTCGAAGCCGAGCTCGCGGCCCTTGAGCTCGATCGAGGCCCGGCCGGCCATGTCGGAGACCAGCAGCCGCATGTCGTTGCCGACCTCGGCCGGGTCGAGGTGCTGGTAGAGGTTCGGGTCGACCTTGATGGCGCTGGCGTGCAGCCCGGCCTTGTGGGCGAACGCCGAGGTGCCGACGTACGGCTGCCGCGACGCGGGCGGGAAGTTGGTCACCTCGGCAACCGCGTGCGCCACCCGCGTGGCCTCACCCAGCAGGCCGGGCGGGAGGACCTGCTGGCCGAGCTTGAGCTGCAGGTTGGCCACGACGCTGATCAGGTCGGCGTTGCCGGTGCGCTCGCCGTAGCCGTTCAGGGTTCCCTGCACGTGGGTCGCCCCTGCGTCGACCGCCGAGAGGGTGTTCGCCACCGCGCAGCCGGTGTCGTTGTGGCAGTGGATGCCGACGCGTACGCCGGTCGACTCGACGACGTCGTGGACCACGTCGGCCACCCAGCCGGGGAGCATTCCGCCGTTGGTGTCGCACAGCGCGACCAGGTCGGCGCCGGCCTCGGCGGCCGTGCGCAGGACCTCGAGCGCGTAGTCGCGGTTGTCGCGGTAGCCGTCGAAGAAGTGCTCCGCGTCGAGGAAGACCCGCTGGCCCTCTGCCCGGAGGTGGGCGACGGTGTCGCGCACCATCGCCAGGTTCTCCGCCAGCGTGGTGCGCAGTGCCAGCTCGACGTGCCGGTCGTGGGACTTCGCCACCAGGGTGACCACGCCGGCGCCGGAGTCGCGCAGGGCGGCGACCAGCGGGTCGTCCGCGGCCCTCATCCCGGCCCGGCGGGTGGCGCCGAAGGCAGCCAGCTGCGCGTGCTCCAGGGACAGCTCCTCGCGCGCCCGGCGGAAGAACTCGGTGTCCTTGGGGTTCGCGCCCGGCCAGCCACCCTCGATGAATCCCACCCCGAGGTCGTCGATCTGACGGGCGATCGCCAGCTTGTCGGCGACCGAGAGGTTCAGTCCCTCCTGCTGGGCGCCGTCGCGCAGCGTCGTGTCATAGACATGGAACAGGTCTCCCGGGGTGCTCGCGGGCGTGGAGCTGGTCATCGGGTTCCTCGTGGGGTGGGCAGGTTTGCGGTGGAAACGAAAAAGACCTCCCGTGGGGACGAGAGGTCAGCGCGGCGGTCGGAGGACCGGCGCGCTAGTCGATAATCACGATGCGGTGACGCACGTGCTCGAGTGTGCCACACGCGTCCCGGCACGTGGACCGCAGTTCCGTCATCCGACCGGTCAGTGGAACGGCCCGCTGGCGGCCGGAGCCCAGTTGGGCCCGTCGCCCAGCAGCAGGCCGACCAGCACCGCGGCCCCCAGGCAGCACAGGACCAGCGTGAACCAGCCGGCGAACTCGCGTCGGGAGTTGCGTACGACGAATCGCCGAGCCACCTCCCGGACCCGACCCGACCCGGGACCCCACCACAGGCACGGGGCGGCTCCCAGCCCGGCGAGCACGAGTCCGGTCTCGACCGGCTGCCCGGCGAGGTAGCCGAGGGCGAGCATCGCCAGCGCCGCCAGCAGCGCGAACGCCATCAGGCCGAGGGTGCCGGCCAGCGCGTAGACCAGGTAGCCCGGGGTCGACAAAGTGGTGGCCGGGACGTCGTACCAGCGTCGCCGGCCGCGCAGCCACTGTCGCCGGCCGTGGCGCTCACGGGTCACCGAGGTCGTGCGGAGCACCAGCGCGACCAGGCCGACGACCGCCGAGCCGGCGTAGGGCGCGTAGGCGATCATCGCGGCCGTGACCAGGCCCAGGCCGAGCAGCTGCAGCACCTCCAGCCCGCGCGAGCTGCGGGCGGGCACCGGCAGCGGCTCCGGCGCGACACCCTCGGCCGGTGGCATGATCCGCGTCGCCGGCGCCTGCTCGGGCACGGCACCGGGGACGGCCTTCGGCACCGGGGCGGACACGGGCGTGGGCGCGGTCACCGGCTCCTCGGGGGCCGAGACCGGCTCGGTGGTCGGCTCGGCGTCCTGCGGCCACGCGACGGGCGCGAACGGCATCGTCCACTGCTCCCGCGTCGGGTCCGGCGCCCGACCCACGGACCGGTCCGCCGACTGGTCCGCGGACTGGGGCGGACGCCGCAGGTCGAAGAGGTGGTCACGCAGCTCCGCCACCGACGGCCGCTCCAGCGGCTCCGGCGAGAGGCAGGACCGGACCAGCTCGCGCAACGGCTTCTCGATCCCGGACAGGTCGAACTGGCCGCGCCGGACCCGGTCCATCACCGCCATCGCCGGACCGGTGCCGTACGGCGACCGGCCGGTCGCGGCGTAGGCGACGGTGGCCGCCCAGGCGTGCACGTCGGCGGCCGGCGTGGCCTCGTCGCCGTACAAGACCTCGGGCGCGAGGTAGCCGGGAGTGCCGAGCAGCCAGCCGGTGCGGGTCAGGCGGGAGTCCTCCGCGACCCGGGCGAGACCGAAGTCGATGAGCACCGGCGAGCGGCCCTCCATCACCACGTTGGTGGGCTTGACGTCGCGGTGCAGCACGCCCACCGTGTGGATGGCCTGCAGCGCCTCGGCGAGGGCGTCGGCGAAGTGCAGCAGGTCCGGTCCCGAGATCGTCCCCTCCTCCGCGACATGGTGGTAGAGCGAGAGGCCGGGCACATAGCGGGTGACGACGTAGGGTCGCGGCCCGTGCGCGTCGGAGTCGAGGATCTCGGCGATGCGGGGGCTGGAGATGCGCTGCAACGAGCGCACCTCGCGGGCCAGGCGCTCCCGGGCCTCGGCGTCGCCGACGACCTCGGGGCGGAGCACCTTCAGCGCCACCCGTCGCCCGTCGGGTGCCTGGGCGAGGTGAACGACGCCCATGCCTCCCTCGCCCAGCGGCGCGAGCAGGCGGTAGTCGCCGAGTCTCGTTTCTTCCGGGTGCGGCCGGGACAGCGTGGTCACCGCCCCACGGTAGTCGGGGAAGGTCCTCCAGGCTGCGACAGGCGCCCTGGCGCGGCCGCGTGCGCCGTCCTCCCGAGTGCTGGTTGACGAGCACAGCTGGACCAGACCGGTTCACCTGACTGAGCGAATGTATTGCTGGCGCGCACGCAACGATGTCTAACATCCACCGACCGGCCACATCGCCTGGGGGAAGGGCCGTCATCGTGGGGAACCGCATCTGGGTGAAGACGTACGCCCGCCTCGGCAGGGCTGCGCTGACGATGCTGCTGATCAGCATCTCCACCGTGGTGGCGCTCGCGCCCCCGGCATCGGCCGCCACGGTGGTGAGCCGGGCGTACTGGAACTCGCCGCAGTACTGCGTGGGGTACGACGGCTGGGTCGGCTACCCGGTCGCCCTGGAGAACACCGTCTCTGACACGAGCTACTCCGCTGGTGAGATCGTCCGGGTGACCATGACCATCGGCGACACTCCGGGAAAGAACGTCACCGTGAAGGGCGAGGGCAACTCCACCGTCTACTACTACGACGGGATCCGCACGGTCCAGGGGGGCTGGAGCGGGGCGCACAACCCGGCGATCACGCCGGCGAGCATCGTCGGCTTCGGTGGCGACGGCCACGGCACCCAGATCGGCACGTCGGTGAGGTTCGTCGCCCCGGACCCCAAGAACGACGGCAACAACACCCTCTTCGGCCCCGGCGACTCGTTCTGGATCGACTACCGCGCTCCGGCGCCCCTGGCACCCGACCACCCGTCCCAGATCTTCGACTACTGGGGCGGCGAGGTCGACGGAGTCACGTGGAACGGAGGCGTTGACGACCACCAGAACCACGGATCGTGTCAGTTGTACGACCCGAACGGGGACACGGGTCCCAACCATGCGCCCACCTCGTTGTGGTCTTACAAGGTCTCCGAGGACAACCCGCGCGAGGTGCGCTTCACCGACCTCTCCTCCGACCCTGACGACGACAACCTGGACTACCTGTGGAGCTTCGATGACGGCACCACCAGCGAGGACGCCTCCCCGACCCACGAGTTCGACGCGCTGAAGGACTACCGCGTCTCGCTGACCGTGACCGACCCCAAGGGCGAGCAGGCCACCTCCACCCAGACGGTGAGTCTCACCGGGGGCCTGGTGGTGAACTCCACGGGTGACGACCCCGCGACCGATGCGGCGACGAAGGGGTGCGACACGGGGGGCACGGTGGGGGATGCGACCGAGTGCACCCTGCGGGCGGCGGTGCAGGCGGCCGTTGCGCGGGGTGGTGGGGACATCAGCTTCGACATCGACGGTGGCGGGGTGCCCACGATCACGCTGGGCTCGGAGCTGCCCGAGCTGGGGGCCTCGATCTCGATCGACGGCACCACCCAGTCGGCGGGTCGGGTGCACCTCGACGGGGGCGGTGTGCAGCTCGGGCTGTTCCTGACCAAGGGCACCTCCACGATCACCGGCCTGGTCATCGACAACGTGGAGGCGGCCATCCTCATCGGGGGCGGCAAGGACCACACGATCGCGGACAACCACATCGGCATCAACGCTGCCGGGACAGCCACCCAGGGCGTCGTGGGGTACGCGGTCTTCTCCCAGGGGGTCTCCGGGGTGGTGGTCCGCGACAACCTGATGCGCTGCGCCTATGCCTGTGCGTACCTCACGGACAGTCCAGACGCCGTGGTCGCGGACAACCGGGTCAGCGTGGGCAGCGACGGCGCCGGTCTCGGGCTCTCCGTGAGCGGGCTGCAGGTCATCGGTGCGCCCGCCCAGGTCACCGGCAACGTGATCCGCAGCTACAAGAGCGGGATCCTGGTCAGCGGCCCGGGGGCCACCGGGACCAGCGTGGAGGGGAACCGGATCGGCGTGGGGCCCGGCGGCGCCGACCTGCGCAACCTCGGCGAGGGCATCCGGATCGACGCGGTGCCCGGGGTCTCGGTCAAGGACAACACCGTGGTCGCCGGCACGGCCGGCGGCATCCTGGTCTCCGGGTCCAGCCAGCTCGTGGACGGCCACGACCCGGCCGGTCACGAGGAGTTCAGCTTTCTGACGCCCGAGGTGGAGCAGCCCGGTGCGGTCACCGGGACCGACATCACCGTGAGCGGCAACACCGTCGGCCTGGTCGGTGACGGCACCAGAGCCAGCGCCGACCAGGCCCCCGGCGTGGTGGTGTGGGCCGGGGCCCGGCAGGTGAGCGTCAAGGACAACACCGTGGTCGACGCCTCCGGCCCCGGGATCGAGCTGCTGGGCGGGTCCGGCCACCGGGTCACCGGCAACCGGATCGGCACCGCGACCAACGGCACCACGGTCCTGCCCACGAAGATCGGCATCCTGACCGGCGACACCGAGGACCCGGTGATCGGGCAGGAGGGTGCGGGCAACACCGTGCACGCGACCTCCTGGGGCATCCGACTCGACAACGGGACCGTGCGCCCGCAGGTGACCGGCAACGACGTGACAGCCGGGACCGCCATCGAGACGGCGCCCGCGACCGCGACCTCGAGGGACCGGGTCGTGACCGCCCCGAGGATCGAGGCCAACACCCTGCACCCGGCGCAGACCGGAGTCGAGATCAGCGGCGACGTCTCCAAGACCGTGGTGACCCGCAACGTGGTCCTGGGCGGCGAGACGGCCGGGATCAATCTCCACGGGGGCGCCGAGGGAGCGGAGGTCAGTGACAACATCGTCCTCGGCGCCCAGCGTGGGGTCCTCTCCGATGCCGACCAGGTCTCGATCACCGGCAACCGGGTCGGCATCGACGCCGGCGGCGCGACCACCCCGGGGACCCGCTACGGCATCATCGTGGCCGCCTACTCCAACCACGTGAACGGCAACGTCGTGGTCGGCTCCAGCCAGAGCGCCATCTCGATCGAAAACTTCGCCGAGGCCGACCTGCGCGGAAACCAGATCAGCGGCACCGGCGGCCCCCCGATCCTGACCGAGCACGGCCCCCAGACACCGGTGCTCACCGGCGCCATCCAGCAGAGCACCGGCGACGACGACCGTGCCGTGCTCGTCATCGGGAACCTGCCCAAGAACGAGGCCGGACGCATCGAGGTCTTCGCCAACGACAGCTGCACCGACGCCGAGGCCGAGCAGGTCCTGGACCTGGTGGTGAACAAGAAGCCGGGCCACACCATCATTCTTGTCCCCGTGGTGGACCGCCCCGGACGCGACCACTTCACCGTGACCTACACCAGCCCGACCAACGGCACCTCCGCACTCTCGCCGTGCGCCGACCGTGGCGACTACCCCGACACCGACGGCGACGGCACGGTGGACCCCATCGAGGACCTCGCCGGGACCGCTGCCGACCCGAGCCAGGCGGTGCTGGTCACCGACGCCGGTGACGTCTTGGAGCTGAGGACCAACTTCGGCACCCTCACGGGGGTCTCCACCGTCGCGGACCCCGCCCCCGGCTCGCACCCCGCCGGCTTCTCGCTGCCCTACGGCGTCCTGGACTTCCAGATCACCGGGGTCTTCCCCGGCCAGCCGGTCACCGCGTCGGTGTACGTCCTCGACGGCGACGCCATCGCCGGCGACGCCTACTACAAGTACGGCCCGCCCACACCCGGCGCCGACCCGCAGTGGTACGCCTTCGCACACGACGAGGACACCGGCACCGGAGCCACCCGCGCCACCGCCGACCTCGGCACCGGCTTCGTCCAGGCCTGGCAGCTCACCATGATCGACGGAGGCCCCGGCGACGAGGACGGCACCCCCGACGGCATCATCTCCGACCCGGGCGGCCCCGTGCTCCTCGACTCCGCCGGTCCCAGCCACTCCGGAGGCACCACCGGCCGCTCCGACACCGCTCCCCGCAGCCCCGGGTCGAGCTCGGCTGCCTCCGGGCAAGCAGCACCCGCCGCTGGGTCGCTGGCCGCCACCGGCGCGCCCACGGACGCAGAGGGAGCCGCCCTCCTGGCGCTCACCCTGCTCAGCCTGGGCCTCGGCCTCGTGCTGCGTGCACGGTCCAGTAGGCACCGGAGGAGCTGAGCGAGCGCCGACGCGGCGGCGGGCAGGTCAGCAGACCTTGTGCATCCAGGCGAAGCCGTCGTCGGCGCGTCCGTACTGGATGTCGACGAGGTCCTGACGGATCTCCATGGTCAGCGGGCCGGCCTCGTCCACGGTGCTGGCCACCTCGCCACCGGCCCAGCGGAGCTTGCCGACCGGGGTGACGACCGCGGCCGTGCCGCAGGCGAAGACCTCGGTGATCTCGCCGCCGGCCACACCCTCGCGCCACTCGTCGATGGCGAACTTGCGCTCCTCGACCCGGTGGCCCTTCTTCTGGGCCAGCTCGATGATCGCCGAGCGGGTGATGCCCTCCAGGATGGTGCCGGTCTCCGGGGTGACGATGTGGCCGTCGGCGTAGACGAAGTACATGTTCATGCCGCCGAGCTCCTCGACGTACTTGCCCTCGGCCACGTCGAGGAAGACCACCTGGTCGCAGTCGTGGGCGGTGGCCTCCTGCTGGGCCACCAGGGAGCTGGCGTAGTTGCCGCCGGTCTTGGCCGCGCCCATGCCGCCGCGCCCGGCGCGGGTGTAGTCCTCGGTGAGCCACAGGCTCAGGGGCTTCACACCACCCTTGAAGTAGGCCCCCGCCGGCGAGCAGATCACCATGAACGTCACGTGCTGGGCCGGGCGGACCCCGAGGAAGGCCTCGGAGGCGAACATGAACGGCCGGACGTAGAGGCTCTTCTCCCCGGCCCCGTCCGGCACCCAGCGCTGGTCGACCTCGACCAGCGCGTCGACGGCCTGCACGAAGTCCTCGGGCTCGAGCGTGGGCAGCGCCAGCCGGCGGCTCGAACGGACCATCCGCAGGGCATTCTCCATCGGCCGGAACGTCCAGACCGAGCCGTCGTCGTGCCGGTAGGCCTTCATGCCCTCGAAGATCTCCTGCGCGTAGTGCAGGACGGCGGTGGCCGGGTCGAGGCTGATCGGCGCGTAGGGCGTGATCCGGGCCTCGGACCAGCCCCCGTCAGGCGTCCACTCGACGGTGAGCATGTGGTCGGTGAAGTGGGTGCCGAAGCCCGGGTTCGCCAGGACCTCCGCCACCTCGGCGTCGCTGCGCGCCCGCTCCGCGCGCGTGGTGGTGATCTCGAGGGTCATGGGTGCAACTTATCTCCCGAATGGGGTGTCAGAGGCGGCCCGCGACGGCGTCGCCGATCTCGGCGGTGGAGCGGGCCTGACCGGGGGCGCGGTCGGCCAGGTCGGCGACCACGGCCTCCTCGACGGCCCGGGCGGCATCGTCGAGGCCGAGGTGCTCCAGGAGCAGGGCCGTGGAGAGGATCGCAGCGGTCGGGTCGGCCTTCTGCTGACCGGCGATGTCCGGGGCGGAGCCGTGCACCGGCTCGAACATCGACGGCGCGGTGCGGTCGGGGTTGACGTTGCCGCTGGCTGCCAGGCCGATGCCGCCGGTGATGGCGGCGGCAAGGTCGGTGACGATGTCGCCGAAGAGGTTGTCGGTGACGATCACGTCGAACCGCGAGGGGTTGGTCGTCAGGTGGATCATCGCCGCGTCGATGTGCATGTAGTCGGTCTCGACATCGGGGTGCTCGGCGGCGACCGCCTCGAACAGCCGCCACCACACCGAGCCGGCGTGGACCAGCACGTTGGTCTTGTGCACCAGCGTGAGCTTCCCCCGGCGCTTGGCGGCCCGGCGGAAGGCGTCGCGGATCACCCGCTCGACGCCGTACGCCGTGTTCACCGAGACCTCGGTGGCCACCTCGTGCGGGGTGCCGACCCGCAGCGCGCCACCGTTGCCGGTGTAGGGCCCCTCGGTGCCCTCGCGCACGACCACGAAGTCCACCTCGCCTCCGGTGAGGACGCCGTCGGCCAGGGGGGAGGTGGCGCCGGGGTAGATCCGCGAAGGGCGCAGGTTCACGTAGTGGTCGAGCTCGAAGCGAAGGCGCAGCAGGAGCCCGCGCTCGAGGATCCCGGGCGGCAGGTTCGGGTCGTTCGGCCTGCCACCGACAGCGCCGAGCAGGATCGCGTCGTGCTGGCGGATCTCCTCGAGCACCGCGTCCGGGAGGACCTCCCCGGTGGCGAGGTAGCGCTCGGCGCCCAGGTCGTAGCGGGTCGGCTCGAACTTGATCTGCTCCGGAGTCACCTGCTCGAGGACCTTCAGGGCCTCGGCGGTCACCTCGGGGCCGATCCCGTCGCCGGGGATGACGGCGAGTCTCAGGCTCGAGCCGAGCTCAGGGGTGCCTTCAGGGTGGGTCTGCTCCGCTGCCATGCGGCGGATGCTAGTTGTCGTCCGGCCGCTCCCCGCCGTTGTCTCGGAGGTCAAGCGCCGCCTGCAGCGCGCCGTAGTACGCGGGGCTGTCGGGGTTGTTCCGGGCCGGTCCCCACTCGGGGTACATGTCGTACATCAGATTTCTCTCTCTGCTGGTTCGCGAAGCTGGTGATCTCGAAGCTGACGTGCTCCGGAGGAGAGGAACCTGGTGCGGCCACGGATCGCGTGGACCGGGGGTTCGCGGGAGAAGTCTGCGGGTGGAACTTCGTCTGTCTCGCTCGCGGAGTGATGGGCCGGTTGGCGGGGTACGCCGAGCTCCGCGGCGAGGTGGCCTATCGAGTCGAGGCCCCGCCGCGGCGGCTGATAAGTACGAAGTGCTTCCGCATGACGCGCACCAGACTACGTCGGTCGCACACCGGGCGCCGGGGACTTTCGTCCTCTTCTTGCAATGTGAGACCGGCGTCTCACTGCCGACCGGTACGGCCTGATTTGCCAGACTGCACGCATGTCCGCTCCCCCCGAGGTGCCCGAGGTCGTCGCGCGCGCCTTCGACGTGTCGCGTCGCGCCGGCTACGTGTCGTTCTGCCGCAACGAGACCGGGCGGCTGCTCGCGACCCTGGCAGCCACTCGGGGCGGCACCATGGCGGAGTTCGGCACCGGCTGCGGAGTCGGCACCGCCTGGCTGCGCTCCGGTGCCCGGCCGGGCACGCGGATTCTCTCCGCGGAGCTGGACCCGAAGCTGGCGAATGCCGCGCAGGAGATCTTCGAGGACGACGCGCAGGTCGATGTCCTGGCCGCCGACTGGTCCACGTTGCGGGACAAGGGGCCGTACTCGCTGCTGTTCCTGGACCCCTCGGTGCCAGAGGATGCCGGCGTCGACGCGGTCGCCGACCTCGTGGAGTCGGGGGGTCTGGTGGTCATGGACGACTTCACCCCCTGCGAGATGTGGCCGCCGCTGACCGGCGGTCGGGTGGACATCTTCCGCGAACGCTGGCTGACCGACGACCGCTTCACCGCGGCCGAGGTGATGGTGGCCCAGGACGCGTCGGCGATCATCGCCACTCGACGCTGAGCCGGTGACCCCGGCCTACGCGTCCCGGAGCTCGACGATGCACCGCGGCAGCATCAGCTGCACCAGCGGCCCGATGGCGATCGCATAGATGACGGTCCCGACGCCCACCACCCCGCCGAGCAGCCAGCCCAGCACCACCACCGAGACCTCCAAGGCCGTGCGCACGAGCCGGATCGAGACACCGGTACGGCGGTGCAGTCCCGTCATCAGTCCGTCGCGGGGGCCCGGTCCCAGCTGGGAACCGATGTAGAGCGCGGTCGCCAGCGCGTTCCCGACCACTCCCCCGGCCATCAGCAGGATGCGCACGGACAGCGAGGACGGGGCCTGCAGCACCGCCAGTCCGAGGTCCGCGCAGAGGCCGACCAGCACCGCGTTGGCGATCGTGCCCAGTCCGGGCCGTTCGCGCAGCGGGATCCAGAGCAGCAGCACCAGCATGCTGACCGCGATCACGGCCGTGCCGATCGACATCGGCAGGTGCCGCGCGATCCCCTGGTGCAGGACGTCCCAGGACGCGTTGCCCAGCGTCGCGCGGATCAGCATGGCCAGCGTGGCGCCGTACAGAGCCAGTCCGAGCGCCAGCTGGGCCAGCCGTCGCGACAGGCGACCTGCCCGCAGCTGCGCGACCGGGCCGAGCTGGGCCAGCTCGCGGACCCGACGCGGCGCGACGTCGTCGGGCCCGATGTCACTGCTCATCGACGACCGCCCACGGGCCCGATCCCATCAGAGACCGGGCCCGTGGCCGGGGTCGCCCCCCGTCGCGCGGGCTACTGCCAGACGCGCACGTAGTCGACCTGCATCGTCCCGCTGGTCGGGGTCTGCGCAGTGGGTGAGTTGCCACCCACACCGCGCCCCTGGGTGAGCAACAGGAAGAAGGGCTTGTTGAACGGGGCGCCCAGGGGTAGTCCGTCCGCCGCCCAGGAGGTCGTCGTCAGGCACTGCTCGCCGTCGTAGGAGATCGTGATCGCCGAGGGGCTCCACTCCAGCAGGTAGGTGTGGAAGGCACTGGCGTCACCGATCCGGCAGTTCCAGTTCGTCGTGCGGGCGTCGGCACCCCCGGTCAGGTAGTGCAGCGTGGGGACCGCCCGGTCGGCCATCGCGGTCCGGTGCTCGGCCACGTCGATCTCGCCGGAGGCCGGCCACTTGCCGTACGTGGTCGCCTGGGGGTAGAGCCAGAGCGCCCCGTGCATCCCGGGCACGGTCGCGTCCGGGAACGCAGCGCGGATCTCGTAGCGGCCGTAGGCCTGCGCGAACTTCCGGCCGGTGGTCACCATGCCGCCCGTCCACTCGGTCGTGAAGGCACCGAAGGGGCTGCTGCAGGACATGGGCTCGGCCAGCCGACGCACCGAGAGCCGGAGGGTCCCCTTGGCGACCCGCACGTTCCGCCGGCTGTCCACCAGGCAGTCGACGTTGTAGTGGTTGCCGGTCGCGGCCGTCTGGGTGACCGTCCACTTGCGGGTGTCGAGTGACCTGCCGGAGAAGTCGTCGGCAAACGTGCAGTCCCACGCGGTGCCGTCGGCCTTCGTCAGGGTCTCCTTGCCGCACGGCGAGGCATTTCCTCTGGCCGCGGACGCCGGCGAGGCGATCGGGAACAGGGCGGTGAGTACGGCGACCAGGGCGGTCGCAACGGTTCGTGTGTGCATGGTGAGGTCCCCCAACCCCGGCCGACGACGCGGCCCGAGATAGCGCGATCGATGAGTCACGCGAGGTGTCGCGACACCCACTGCCCACATGGACAGCCGAACCCGAGAGTGATTGACCCGAGATCCCGTGACTTCGACGATCACGGGGAGCCGCGGCGCGGCCCGCACGAAGCGGGCCACTCGGCGCAGGAAGAGTGTGCGCCGCCAGGTCGCCCGGTGGAAATCGACGGCCCTGCCGGTCTGTACCGCCCGGTTCGGCCGCCCGGCTCGGACTAGCGCCAGACGCGCACGTGGTCGACACGCATGGTGCCGAGGGACGGCGTGGCTGCGTCGGGTGAGTTCACCCCTGCCCCGCGACCTTGGGTCAGCAGCAGGAAGAAGGGCTGGTCGAACGGCCTGGGACCGGGTCCGCCGGCCGGGCCGGCCCAGGCGGTCGAGTGCAGGCAGGTGCGTCCGTCGTAGGTGATCGTGATCGCCGACGGCGTCCACTCCAGGACGTAGGTGTGGAAGGCGTCGGCGTCACCGATGGGGCAGTTCCAGTTGGTCTCGCGGGCGTCGGCGCCCAGGCGCCCGTAGTGCAGCGTGGGCACGGCGTACCGCGGGGCGAGCGTGCGGTGCTCGGCCACGTCGATCTCGCCGGACGCCGGCCAGCGCCCGTAGCGCTGCTCCTGCGGGTAGAGCCACAGGGCACCGTGCATGCCGGGCCCGCTGGCGCCGGGGAAGGCCGCGCGGATCTCCACGCGCCCGTACCGCTGGGCGAACTTGCGTCCGGTGGTCACCATGCCGCCGGTCCACCGGGTGCTGAAGTTGCCGAACGGACTGCTGCAGGTCATCGGCTCCGCGAGTCGTCGCACGGAGAGCCGCAGAACACCCCCGCCGACGCTGACGTTCGCCGGGTCGTCGACCAGGCAGTCGAGCCCGTAGTGGTTGCCGGTGCCCTCGGTGGTCCCGACGGTCCACCGGTCGTGGTCCAGCTCATGGCCGGAGAAGTCGTCGGCGAAGGTGCACCGCCACGGCGTGCCGTTCGCGCGATGCGGAACGGCGTCGCCGCACCGGCCCGCGAGACCGGCGTACGCCTGCGCTGCCGGAGCGGCCAGGCGCGGCTCGGTGCCGGCGGCGAGGAGCAGGAGCAGCAGCACGCCGGCGAGAACGGCGCGCAGGACTGGAGTCCCGAGGGACTTCAGACCCGAGAACAGCACGCCTACTTCCACACCCTCACGTAGTCGACCTCCATCGTCCCCTGCCCCGGCGTCTGGGAAACCGGCGAGTTCTGGCCGACGCCTCGCCCCTGGGTGAGGAGCAGGAAGAACGGCTTGTCGAACGGCGCAGACCCGGGCAGCAGGTCACCGAGGAGGTTGCCCGCGATCCACGAGGTCGTCTGCAGGCAGGTCTGCCCGTCGACGGTGATCGTGATCGACCCGGGAGACCAGTCCAGACCATAGGTGTGGAAGGCGCTGGCGTCGCCGACCCGGCAGTTCCAGTTCGTCGGCCAGGCGTCCTGCTGTTGGCGCAGGTAGTGCAGGCTCGGCACAGCCTTGTCGAACATCGCCGTGCGGTGCTCGGCGATGTCGATCTCGCCCGAGGCCGGCCACCGGCCGTAGGTCTGCTCCTGCGGGTAGAGCCAGAGGGCGCCGTGCATGCCCGGCACCGTCGCGTCGGGGAACTTGGCCCTGATCTCGTAGCGGCCGTAGGCCTGGGCGAACTTGCGGCCGGTGGTCACCATCCCACCGGTCCACTGGGTGGTGAACCCACCATAGGGACTGTCGCAGGTGAACGGCTCCGGCGCCCTTCGCGCCGAGAGCCGCAGCGTGCCCCCGGCGACCGCCACGTTGGCGGAGTCGTCGACCAGGCAGTCGACGTTGTAGTGCTGGGCGGTGGAGCCGGTCTTGGTGACCGTCCACTTGCCGGTGTCCAGCGTGGTGCCGGAGAAGTCATCGGCGAAGGTGCACCGCCACCAGGAGCCGTCGGGCTTCTGCGTCGTGGACCCACATGCGCCGGCGGCCTGCTGAGCCGGGTCCGGCTCGGCGGCAGGAGCCGGTTCGCTGGGTGCCGGCGTCGCCGACGGGGTGGTCACGACCGGGCTGACATGCCGGCGGCCCTTCCGGTGCTTGCGCCGGTGGTGCCTGCGGGACTTGTGCTTGCGCTTCTTGTGGCGCCGCTCCAGCACGAAGGTCGGGGCACCGAGGGACTGAGCGTGCGCCAACCCGGCCGGCGCCGGCGCCGCCTCGGCGGTGAGGGGGAACAGGGCGACGAGTCCGGCGACGAGTGCGGTCGCGAGCAGACGAACGAGCATAGGGATCCTCCGAGAGGGCCGGCTTGTGTGACGGCCCGATCCAGCCGTGCGATTCTCCCCGGGACCCATGTCCTGATTGTGGTGGTCTCCGGGGCCTTACGCAGGAGGAACGGGGAAAGCCTCCGGTCATGACGCGACCACCCGCACGGGCCGGTGACTGGTCTAGTCGGAGAGGTCCACCCCGCGGACTCCGGAGCCCCGGATCGCATGCCGGATCTCCTCCAGCACCTCGGCAGGGATCGCGGAGTCGACCGAGAGTGCCACCAGGGCGTCCCCGCCCTTGGCGCTGCGGGAGACCTGCATGCCGGCGATGTTCACCCCCGCCTCGCCCAGGATCCTGCCGACCGTGCCGACCATGCCGGGTCGGTCCTCGTAGGTGAAGAACGCCAGGTGGTCGGTGGGTTCGATGTCGATGTCGAAGCCGTTGACCTCCACCAGGCGTTCGCGCTGGGCGATGCCGATCAGCGTGCCCGACACCGAGACCTGGGAGCCCTCGGCGAGGGTGCCCCGCAGGGTGATCAGGTTGCGGTGGTCCGGGCTGACCGGGTCGGTGACCAGGCGCACCTCGGTGCCCCGCTCGGCGGCGAGCAGCGGGGCGTTCACGTAGGAGACATGGTCCTCGACGATGTCGCCGAAAACGCCCTTGAGCGCCGCCAGCTCGAGCACCTTGACGTCGTGCTCGGTGATCTCGCCGCGCACCTCGACGTCGACCTGCTGGGCGACCTCCCCGGCCAGCGCGGTGAAGATGCGGCCGAGCTTCTCCACCAGCGGGATCCCGGGCCGCACGTCCTCGGCGATGACGCCGCCCTGGACGTTCACCGCGTCCGGGACCAGCTCGCCGGACAGGGCGAGCCGGACCGAACGGGCCACGGCGATGCCCGCCTTCTCCTGGGCCTCCTCGGTGGAGGCACCGAGGTGCGGTGTGGCGACGACGTTCTCCAGCTCGAACAACGGCGAGTCGGTGCACGGCTCACTGGCGAACACGTCCAGGCCCGCAGCCCGGATCCGGCCGGTCTTCAGTGCGTCGTAGAGCGCGGCCTCGTCCACGATGCCGCCCCTGGCCGCGTTGACGAGCACGAGCCCGGGCTTGGCCAGAGCGAGCTCCTCGGCACCGACCAGCCCGACGGTCTCGGGAGTGCGGGGCAGGTGCACGCTGAGGAAGTCGGCCTCGGCCATGAGGTCCTCGAGACTCACCATCCGCACGCCCATCTGCGCGGCGCGACCCGCCTGCACGTAGGGGTCGTAGGCGATGATCTCCATGCCGAAGGCCGCCAGTCTCTGCGCCACGAGCACGCCGATGCGGCCGAGCCCGACGATGCCGACGGTCTTCTCGAAGAGCTCGGTTCCGGTGTACTTGCTGCGCTGCCACTCCCCGCGGACCAGAGCCGCGTGCGCCGGACTGAGGTGCCGGGCGGCCGCCAGCATCAGTGCCACCGCCAGCTCCGCGGCGCTGACGATGTTGGAGGTCGGCGCGTTGACCACCATCACACCGCTCTGGGTGGCCTCCTTGACGTCGACGTTGTCCAGCCCCACGCCGGCGCGGGCGACGACCTTCAGCCGCGTGGCCGCGGCCAGGGCCTCGGCATCCACCCTGGTCGCCGAACGCACCAGGATCGCGTCCACGTCGGCGATCGCGGGGAGCAGCTCGTCGCGGTCGGCGCCGTTGCAGGTGCGCACCTCGAAGTCGGGGCCGAGCGCGTCGACGGTCGCGGGACTCAGCTCCTCGGCGATCAGGACGACGGGGCGCGGGGAAGGAGCGGTCACGGCGATCCAGCCTTCGGACGGAGGGCGAGGGGACGCACGACGCTGTGCCGGTCCAGCCTAACGCAGCGCGCCCGGGCGTTCCGGCACGTCTACCGAGGTCACGATGCCTGCCATGATGTCGGCTGACCTGCACAGTTCTTCCGGCCGCGAGCGATCCGCGGGGAGTTCCGACACTTTGCACTCAACAATCACTTTGTGATTGGTTGACACGTGGTCGCCCGCCCGAACCACACAAACCGGAACAGGGGGTTCCGTGTGCCTGCGATCTCTGTCCACCATCTCTACAAGATCTTCGGCCGCCGTCCCAAGGATGCCGTAGCCCGGCTCGAGGCCGGCGAAGACTCCGCCGACCTCAAGAAGGCCGGAGTGACAGCAGCCGTCATCGACGCCACCTTCGAGATCGAGGAAGGCGAGATCTTCGTGGTCATGGGCCTGTCCGGGTCCGGCAAGTCCACGTTGATCCGGATGGTCAACGGCCTGGTCGAGCCCACCTCCGGCCACGTCGAGGTCCACGGTGAGAACCTCACCGAGATGTCCCCGCGGCGCCTGCGTGAAGCCAGGCGCGAGCGGATCAGCATGGTCTTCCAGCACTTCGCGCTGCTGCCGCACCGCACCGTCGCCGAGAACGCCGCCTACGGGCTGGAGATCAAGGGCGTCGGCAAGGAGGAGCGGCGCGAGCGCGCCCTGCGCGCCCTGGAGCTGTCCGGGCTGCAGGGCTGGGAGGACCACAAGCCAGGGGAGCTGTCCGGCGGGATGCGGCAACGCGTCGGACTGGCCCGTGCCCTCGCTGCGGACACCGACGTGCTCTTGATGGACGAGGCCTTCAGCGCCCTCGATCCGCTGATCCGTCGGGAGATGCAGGACCAGCTGATCGAGCTGCAGCACAAGCTCGGCAAGACGATCCTGTTCATCACCCACGACCTGAACGAGGCCATGCGCCTGGGTGACCGGATCGCGATGATGCGCAACGGCCGGATCGTGCAGATCGGCACCGCCGAGGAGATCCTCACCGACCCGGCCAACGACTACGTCGCCCAGTTCGTCGCCGATGTCGACCGCACGCGCGTGCTCACCGCGGCCTCGGTGATGGAGCCTCCGATCGCCGTCCTCGGCGCCGAGCAGGGCCCGCGGGTCGCACACAAGCTCATGCGCGAGCACCAGGTGCAGGGCCTCTACGTCACCGGCCGGGACCGCACGCTGCTCGGCTACGTGATGGAGGACCGGATCGCGGGCGACCTCGAGGCGCGCACCCTCGAGGACGCCATGGAGCAGGTCACCACGGCGGTCAGCACCGACACCCCGCTCGCCGAGCTGTTCACGCCCTCGGTCGAGGCCCGGCTGCCCCTACCGGTCATCGAGGACAACCGGCTCGTCGGGGTGATTCCTCGCGTGACCCTGCTCTCGGCCCTGGGCAACCCGACCGACAGCGCCGCAGCCACCGGCGAGGAGGAGGAGAGCGCCGATGTTCGCTGACGTCCTGCCGCTCAACAGCGTGCCGCGCATCGACCTGGGCCAGTGGGCCAGCGACGTGGTCGACTGGCTGACCGACCACTGGGGTGGCTTCTTCGACGGCATCGCCAGCGGCCTCAACTCCGCAGTGGAGTGGCTGCAGGGACTCCTCGTGGACCTCCCGCTCGCCGTGGTGGTCGTCATCCTGGCGGCGCTCGCGCTGCTGGCACGCGGCTGGGTCGCAGGCATCCTGTCGGCCGTCGGGCTGTTGCTCATCGACTCCTTCGACCAGTGGGGCAACGCGATGGACACGCTGGCCCTGGTGGTGGTGGCGAGCGTGATCGCCATCGTGGTGTCGGTGCCCATCGGCATCCTCGCCGCCCGGTCCCGCACGACGTCGGTCGTCGTACGCCCGGTGCTGGACTTCATGCAGACCCTGCCGTCGTTCGTCTACCTGCTGCCCGCGCTGTTCTTCTTCGGTCTCGGCGCCTCGGCCGCGGTGCTCGCCACCATCGTGTTCGCGATCCCGCCAGGTGTCCGACTGACCGAGCTCGGGATCCGGCAGGTCGACGCCGAGATGGTGGAGGCCGGCCAGGCGTTCGGAGCCACCCCCGGCGAAGTGCTGCGCGGCATCCAGATCCCGCTCGCGCTGCCGACGATCATGGCCGGCATCAACCAGGTGATCATGCTGTCCTTGTCGATGGTCGTGATCGGTGGCCTGGTCGGCGCCCAGGGCCTCGGCGGCGCGGTGATCCAGGGCCTGCAGACGCTGGACGTGGGCCTCGGTGTCGAGGCCGGTGTCGCAGTCGTTATCCTCGCGATCTTCCTGGACCGGGTGACCGCTGCCTTCGGCCAGCCGCGTCAACCACTGCTCAAGCGGTTGCGCTCGCCGTTCGGCGGCAGGACGTCGTCTGAGGACACCACGGACTCCGAGGAGGTCGAGGCGCCCGAGCGCGCTGCGGCCTGAGCGACATGTCGTCGTGGAACCAACCCGAAGTGAACGAGTGAGAAACGAGAAGGAGAGACGACCATGAAGCCCAAGAAGCTGGGGGGCGTGCTGATCGTCGTACTCGCCATGCTCGCGGCCCTGACCGCGTGCGGAAGCGACAACGGTGGCAGCGGGAACAGCGGTGGTGACAGCAAGAAGCTGACCATCGGCTACATCAACTGGGACGAGGACGTCGCCACCACCCACTTGTGGCAGCGCGTGCTGAAGGACAAGGGATACGACGTCGAGATCAAGCAGATCTCCGACGCCGGCCCGACCTTCATCGGCCTCTCCCGTGGCGACATCGACCTGTTCCTCGACGCCTGGCTGCCCGCCACCCACAAGACCTACTGGGACAAGTACGGCGACAAGCTCACCGACATCTCCACCTGGTACGGCAGCGCCCCGCTCACCATCGCGGTGCCCGACTACGTGGACGTGAAGTCTCTGGCCGACCTGAAGGCCAAGGCCGACGAGTTCGACAAGACCATCGTCGGCATCGAGCCCGGCGCCGGTCTGACGCGGACCACGAAGGAAGAGATGATGCCGGCCTACGGCCTCGAGGACTGGAACCTCAAGACCTCGTCGACCGCGAGCATGCTGGCGGCCCTGAAGAAGGCCACCGAGGCCAAGAAGCCCATCGTGGTGACCCTGTGGCGGCCGCACTGGGCCTACGCCAGCTTCCCGATCCGGGACCTCCAGGACCCCAAGGGCGCCATGGGCAAGCCTGACGAGATCCACGCCGTGGGCACCGGGTCCTTCGCCGACGACCACCCCGAGGTGGCCGACATGCTGAAGAACTTCAAGCTGGACGACAAGCAGCTCGGCACCCTCGAGAAGAAGGTCCTCATCGAGAACAAGAACGACCCCGCCAAGGGCGTCGACGAGTGGCTGAAGGAGAACCCGGACTTCGTGAAGTCCCTCACCTGATCCGCTTGCTCCGAGCGCCCCGGCCGCGATGCGGCCGGGGCGCTTCGCGTTCGGGGGCCGCTCCCCCGCGGCCTGCTTCCCGGGCACGGCCAGCAGATCGTCGGCCTCGGCGAGCTCCCGCTGGCCGGGGGCTTCCCTGAGCTCACCTCAGGGATCGGTTCAGGGGCCGGATCGGCGTCCTCCCCGATGTGCGCGCAGGCCCACGCACGCAAGGGTGCTGCCCATGATCGAAGTCGATTCCCTGACCCGTCGCTACGGCGCCTTCACCGCCGTCGACGAGGTCACGTTCACCGCACAGCCGGGCCGGGTCACCGGGTTCCTCGGGCCCAACGGCGCCGGCAAGTCCACGACCCTGCGGATTCTCGCCGGGCTCACCGCACCCACGAGCGGCACCGCGACCGTCCTGGGCCACCGGTACGCCGACCTGCCCAACCCCGGCCGCGAGGTCGGGGTGCTCCTCGACGCCTCGGCGCAGCACGCCGGCCGCACCGGCCGGGAGATCCTGAGCGTCGCCGCCCGCACCATGGGGCTCCCCCGCGACCGCGTCGAGCAGATGCTCGCGCTCGTCGGCCTCACCGAGGACGAGGCTCGTCGGCGGGTGCGCAACTACTCCCTCGGCATGCGCCAGCGCCTCGGGATCGCCACCGCCCTCGTCGGTGACCCACAGGTGCTCGTCCTCGACGAGCCGGCCAACGGCCTCGACCCGGCCGGCATCCGGTGGATGCGCGACCTCCTCCGCGGGTTCGCCGACGAGGGCGGCACGGTGCTGCTGTCCAGCCACTTGTTGCACGAGATCGAGGTCATCGCCGACGACCTCGTGGTCATCGGTCGGGGCCGCATCGTCGCCGCGGGCACGAAGGCCGAGCTGCTCCAGGCCGCCGGCACCGTCGCACGCAGCCGCGCCCCGCAGGCGCTGGGCCGGGCCCTCGAGGCCGCCGACGTGCCCTGGAGCCCTGGGCCGAACGGGGCCCTGCACACCCCGGTTGCCGCCGACACGGTCGGCGAGATCGCCCTGGCCGCAGGCGTGGCGCTCACCGAGCTGCGCGGCGCGGACGGGGCCGGGCTGGAGGAGATGTTCCTCGAGCTCACCGCCGAGACCCAGCGTGAAGGAGCAGCAGCATGAGCACCGCAGTCATCACCGAGGTGGCCGTGCCCCGCGCGGCCCGCCGCGAGGCGCACGCGCCGATCCCGATGCGGCGCATCGTCGGCGTGGAGCTGCGCAAGATGTTCGACACCCGGGCCGGGTTCTGGATGCTGGCCAGCATCGGCATCCTGTCGCTGCTCGCGACCGGCGCCGTGGTCGCCTTCGCCCCTGACGACCAGCTCGTCTACGGGAACTTCGCCGCTGCGATCGGCGCACCGATGTCCGTGGTGCTGCCGATGATCGCCATCTTGTCGGTCACCGGCGAGTGGAGCCAGCGCTCGGGGCTGACGACCTTCACCCTCGTGCCCTCGCGCGGCCGGGTGGTCGCGGCCAAGTGGATGTGCACGGTCGCCGTCGGCGTCGTCTCGATGGGAGTCGCCGGTGCGGTCGGAGCGCTCGGCAACGTCGTGGGTACGGCGATCGCCGGGGTCGAGACACGTTGGGACGTCTCACCGAGCGAGTTCACGATGATCGTGATCGCCAACGTCCTCGGCATGATGATGGGCTTCATGCTCGGCGTCCTGCTGCGCAGCTCGGCCACGGCGGTGGTGGCGTACTTCGTGGTCGCCCTGGTGTGGCCGAACGTCTCCTACGCCCTGGCCGGGGCCCAGCAGTGGTGGCGCGACGCGATGCCGTGGGTCGACTTCAGCGCCTCGCAGAACCGGCTCTTCGACGGCGTCCCGACCGGCGAGCAGTGGGCGCAGCTGGGCACCGCGAGCCTGTTGTGGATCGTGCTCCCGCTCGCCTTCGGCCTCTGGACGCTGATGCGCTCGGAGGTGAAGTAGCCACCCGATTCCCCTCGGGGGACGTCAGCTGCGCGCGGAGGTCCCTTCCACGTAGTCCGAGTCGTGGCTCTTCACCCAGGCCATCAGCTTGCGCAGCTCGCGGCCGGTGGCCTCGATGGGGTGCTGCTCCCCCTTGGCGCGCAACGCCTTGAACTCCGGGGAACCGGCGTCCTGGTCGTCGATGAACCGCCGGGCGAAGGAGCCGTTCTTGATGTCCTCGAGGACGGCCTGCATGTTCTCCTTCACGTGCGGGTCGATGACCCGCGGGCCGGAGACGTAGTCGCCGTACTCCGCGGTGTCCGAGACCGACCAACGCTGCTTGGCGATCCCGCCCTCGTACATCAGGTCGACGATCAGCTTCAGCTCGTGCAGGCACTCGAAGTAGGCGACCTCCGGCTGGTAGCCGGCCTCGGTGAGCACCTCGAAGCCGTACATCACCAGCTGGCTCATGCCGCCGCACAGCACCGCCTGCTCACCGAACAGGTCGGTCTCGGTCTCCTCGGTGAAGGTGGTCTTGATGCCGCCCGCGCGCAGGCCACCGATGCCCTTGGCGTAGGACAGCGCGAGGTCCCAGGCCTTGCCGGAGGCGTCCTGCTCGACCGCGACGAGGACGGGGACGCCGCGGCCGTCGACGTACTCGCGACGCACCAGGTGGCCCGGGCCCTTCGGCGCGATCATCACCACGTCGACGCCCTGCGGCGGCTGGATGAAGCCGAACCGGATGTTGAAGCCGTGCCCGAAGACCAGGGTGTCGCCCGGCGTCAGGTTGGGCTCGATCTCCTCGGCGTACAGCGTGCGCTGGTGCTGGTCCGGCGCGAGGATCACCACGACGTCGGACTCCTCGACCGCCTCGGCGGGGGTGAGCACCCGGAGGCCCTCCGCCTCGGCCTTCGCGCGGCTCTTCGAGCCCGGCTGGAGCCCGACGCGTACGTCGACCCCGGAGTCGCGCAGCGACAGCGCGTGGGCGTGCCCCTGGCTGCCGTAGCCGATCACCGCTACGTGCTTGCCCTGGATCAGGGACAGGTCGGCGTCGTCGTCGTAGAACATCTCGGCCACGGGGGCACTCCTTCTCGGTGGTTCGCTCGGGATGGGTGGGACGTGCTGGGGGTGGTCGGGTCAGCCCGGAACGGCCTGGGAGGCAGGCACCGGGACCGCGACCGGGCGCAGCGTGCGCTCGGTGATCGATCGACCACCGCGGCCGATCGCCACCATGCCGGACTGGACGAGCTCGCGGATGCCGAACGGCTCCAGCACGGCGAGGAAGTCCTTGAGCTTGTCGGCGTTGCCGGTGACCTCGATGGTCACCGCGTCGGGCGCGACGTCGACGACCTTGGCCTTGAAGAGCTCGACGGCGTCCAGGATGTGGCCGCGGGCGTCCTGGTCGGCGCGGACCTTGACCAGGAGCAGCTCGCGCTCCACGGACTCCCGCGGCTCGAGCTCGACGATCTTGATGACCTCGACCAGCTTGTTCAGCTGCTTGGTGACCTGCTCCAGCGGCGACTCCTCGACCCCGACCACGATCGTCATCCGGGAGATCTCCGGGTGCTCGGTCGGGCCCACGGCCAGGGAGTCGATGTTGAAGCCGCGCCGGCTGAACAGACCCGCGATGCGCGCGAGCACACCGGGCTTGTTCTCGACCAGGACGCTCAGCGTGTGCGTGTTCACAGGTCGTCCTCCTCGAACTCCGGCGCGAGGTCGCGGGCGTACTTGATCTCGTCGTTGGACGTGCCGGCCGCGACCATCGGCCACACCATGGCGTCCCGCTCCACCCGGAAGTCCACCACGACGGGAACGTCGTCGATCTCCATGGCCTTCTCGATGGTGGAGTCGACGTCCTCGGGCCGGTCGCAGGCCAGCCCGACGGCGCCGTACGCCTCGGCGAGCTTGACGAAGTCCGGGACCTGCTTCGAGCGTAGGTCGGTGTTGCTGTAGCGGCCGCCGTAGAACAGCGTCTGCCACTGCCGCACCATGCCCAGCGACTCGTTGTTGATGACCGCCACCTTGATCGGGATGCCCTCGATCGTGCAGGTGGCCAGCTCCTGGTTGGTCATCTGGAAGCAGCCGTCGCCGTCGATGGCCCACACCGTGGTGTCGGGCCGGCCGACCTTGGCGCCCATGGCCGCGGGCACCGCGTAGCCCATCGTGCCGAGGCCGCCGGAGTTGAGCCAGGTGTTGGGCTGCTCGTAGCCGATGAAGTGGGTGGCCCACATCTGGTGCTGGCCGACGCCGGCGACGTAGACCGCCTCGGGGCCGGCGATCTGACCGAGCCGCTGGATGACGTACTGCGGGGCGAGGCCGCCGTCGGTCGGCGCGTCGTACCCCAGCGGGTACTGCGCCTTCACCCCCTGTACGAAGCGGATCCAGCCCTCGTAGTCGGCGGTGCGGCCCTGCTCCCCCTCGGCCTGCAGCGCGACGACCAGGTCGGCGATCACCTCGCGGGCGTCGCCCACGATCGGCACGTCGACCGCGCGGTTCTTGCCGATCTCGGCGGGGTCGATGTCGGCGTGGATGACCTTGGCACCCGGCGCGAAAGAGTCGAGGTTGCCGGTCACCCGGTCGTCGAAGCGGGCGCCCAGGCTGATGATCAGGTCGCTCTTCTGCAGCGCCGCGACGGCGGCGACAGTCCCGTGCATCCCGGGCATGCCGAGGTGCTGCGGGTGGCTGTCGGGAAAGGCGCCACGTGCCATCAACGTCGTGACCACCGGGATGCCGGTGAGCTCGGCGAGAGTGCGGAGCTCTCGCGCCGCGCGGGCCCGGATCACCCCGCCACCGACGTAGAGCACCGGCTTGCGCGCCTCGCGGATGGCCCGGGTGGCCTCCCGGATCTGCTTGGAGTGTGGCCGCGTCACCGGGCGGTAGCCGGGCAGCTGCAGCTCGGTCGGCCAGGTGAACGTGGTCTCGGCCTGCAGGGCGGACTTCGCCACGTCGACCAGGACGGGGCCGGGACGCCCGGTGGAGGCGATGTAGAAGGCCTCGGCGATGACGCGGGGGATCTCGGCGGGGTCGGTGACCAGGTAGTTGTGCTTGGTGATCGGCATCGTGATGCCGCGGATGTCTGCCTCCTGGAAGGCGTCGGTGCCGATCATCCCGGCACCGACCTGGCCGGTGACCGCGACCACCGGCACCGAGTCCATGTGCGCGTCAGCGAGCGCCGTGACCAGGTTGGTGGCGCCGGGACCGCTGGTGGCCATGCACACCCCGACCTTGCCGGTCGCGGCGGCGTACCCCTGGGCGGCGTGCCCGGCCCCCTGCTCGTGCCGGACCAGGATGTGCCGGATGGGCGAGTCGTAGAGCGGGTCGTACGCCGGCAGGATCGCCCCACCGGGGATGCCGAAGATGTTCTCCACACCGGCCCGCTCCAGGGACCGGATCAGGCTCTGGGCGCCGGTGACCCGTTCCGCAACCGCGGCCACCGGCTCCCGCCGCTCCGGCCCTGGCCCGGGCACCGGGCGAGCCCCCCGGGTCGCCGTCTGGTCAGTCATCTGTCCATCTTCCGTGGTCGGGGGCCGTGGTGCAGCCCGCTGCCGAACTGGGCAACAAAAAACCCCTCGGCCGGTCGGCTGGCGAGGGGTCGACGCGCGTGCAGGTCCGTGGACTCAGCTCACGCGTCGCGTGCGTACGAGGAGGTCGAAACGCATGTGCACAGTGTGCCCCCGCGCCCGGCGGCGCTCAACTCAGTGCGCCAGCCGTCCCGCATGCTGGGACCGGCATCCCGGCATGCGGAGGTCAGTCGCGGCCCTGCCAGGTGCAGATGCACGCCTTGTTGCCGTCGGCGTCGGCCAGGACCCAGAACCGCGGCGCCGCACTGTCGTCGACGAGCGTCCCTCCCGCGTCGATCGCTGCCTGGATCCGCTCCCGGGCGCTGTCATGCGGGACGCTGACGTCCAGGTGCCAGCGCTGCCGGTCTGAGGCGGTGGAGTCGGTGTCCTGGAACCACACGCTCGGCAACCGCGTCGCCGGGTCGGTCACCTCGTCGCGCTGGTCGTCGTACCCGAGGATCGCCGCCCAGAAGGGGCGGACCCGGTCGTCGTCGGGGGTGTCGAGGGCGATCTCCAGGACGTCCGGCGCGGAGGCGCCCTCCCCGACCCCGGCGTCGGTCGCGAGCTCGGTGATCCGTCGGGCCAGGCGGATGTCGCGGGCGGTGATCGCCCCCACGTCGTGGCTCTTCAACGCGACGGTGAGGTGCGGGTAGCGCAGGTCGACATCGGGATGATGGTTCGCCTCGTCGGCGGCCTCGGCGATCCGCGAGACCAGACGGGCGCCGGTGCCGAAGTCGCCGGTGGGATAGCGCACCACGAGCCGGTCGAGAACCTTGCGCCAACCCTCGAGGCCCTCGTCGGCCACCTGCTGCCCGGTCAGTGGCTGCTTGTCGTCCATGCCGCCACGCTAGTCATCCGGACCGGTGCCGGTCACCCTTCGGCGGCGAGCAGACCGACCAGCTGCGCGGTCTGGGCGCGGTCACCGAACACGATCAGCACCGTGCCCGGCCGCAGCACCTCGCCGGGGCCGGGGCGGGTGGTGAACTTCTGCTCGCCCGGTCCGCGGACGGCGAGCAGCATCGAGCCGGTGCGTCCGGGGGTGTCGAGGTCGGCCACGGTCCGGCCGGCGTAGGCCGACCCGGTCATCACCTCCACCTCCTGGATCTGCAGGTCCGCGGACTCGTCGTGGGTGACCAGGTCGATGAACTCGGTGACGTGCGGCTGCAGGGCGAAGGTGGCCATCCGGCGGCCGCCCATGGCCTGCGGGCTGACCGCGCGGGTCGCTCCGCCGAGCAGGAGCTTCTGCCGGGAGTCGGCGGTCCGGGCCCGGGCGACGATCACCAGGCTCGGCGCCAGCGCGCGGGCCGAGAGAGTCAGGTAGAGGGTGTCGGCGTCGGTCTCCAGGGTGGCGATCAGCGCACCGGCGTGCTGGATCCCGGCCCGGAGCAGCGTCTCGTCCTGGGTCACGTCGCCGACCAGGGACGGTGAGCGCACGTCGGCGAGGCGCTGCTCGTCGACGTCGACCACCACGACGTCCGCACCGTTTGCCAGCAGCCGCTCCTCCGCGGCCCGGCCCACCCGGCCGTACCCCCCGATGATCACGTGTCCGCGCATCTGCTGGATCTGCCTGTCCATGCGTCGCCTCTCCAGATGTTGGCGGAGGTGGCCCTCGGTGACCACCTCCACGAGCAGGCCGAGGTTGTAGAGCACCGTTCCGGCCCCGAGGATGATCAGCACGATGGTGAACACCATCCCGGCGCCGGAGAGCGGGTGGAGCTCGCGGAAGCCGACGGTCGAGACCGTGGTGACGGTCTGGTAGACGGCCTCGAGCGGCGTGAAGCCCAGCACGACGTAGCCGATCGTGCCCACGATGATCACCACGAGCAGCCCCAGCAGGGCGGTCCGCATCCGGGCGAGCCCCGGGCCGCTCCGACGCCACCCGCGGGACTGCCGCTGGCGGCGCTCCCGCCAGCCCTCGAGGCCGACGAACGTCCTCATCGGCCGGCTCCGGCCCTCTGGCCCGGACGGCCGGGTCCTTCGACCTCGTCGACACCCACGTGGGGAGCCTAGGCTGCTGGGGTGGGAGAACGTCCGGAGTCGCCGCTGCTGCGACTGGTCCGCGAGTCGGTGATCGGCGAGGACCACCTGATGCACACCCCCTACGGGGAGCGTCGGGTGACCTACGCCGACTACACCGCCTCGGGGCGGGCCCTCACCTTCATCGAGGACTTCATCCGCGACGAGGTGCTGCCCAGCTACGCCAACACCCACACCGAGTCCAGCGGCACCGGCCTGCAGACCACGCGCCTGCGGGAGGATGCCCGGCGGATCATCCGAGAAGCGGTGGGCGGCGACGAGGGGACGGTGGTCATCTTCACCGGCTCCGGCAGCACCGGGGCGATCGACAAGCTGATCGGGGTGCTCGGCCTCCGGATCGCCTCGGCGCTCGACGACCGCTACCACCTCAGCGAGCACATCCCGCCGGCGCAGCGGCCGGTGGTGTTCATCGGCCCCTACGAGCACCACTCCAACGAGCTGCCCTGGCGGGAGTCGATCGCCGACGTGGTGACCATCCCCCAGGACCCCGACGGGCACATCGACCGCGACGTGCTGCGCCGCTGCCTGGAGGAGCACGCCGACCGGCCGCTGAAGATCGGCTCGTTCTCCGCCGCCTCCAACGTCACCGGGATCGTCTCGGACACCGCGACGATCTCCGCGCTGCTGCACGAGCACGGCGCGCTGTCGTTCTGGGACTGCGCCGCGGCGGCGCCGTACGTCGACATCGAGATGTACGGCGACCCGGCCCAGCCGGCGTCGTACAAGGACGCGATCTTCCTCAGCCCGCACAAGTTCATCGGCGGCCCCTCGACCCCCGGTGTGCTGGTTGCCCGGCGCGAGCTGTTCAGCAACCGGGTCCCCGACGTGCCCGGTGGCGGGACCGTCGCCTACGTCAACGCCGACGAGCACCGTTACCTCAGCGAGCCCGAGCACCGCGAGGAGGGCGGCACGCCGGCGATCATCGAGGCCGTGCGGGCCGGGCTGGTCTTCCAGCTCAAGGAGGCGGTCGGGGTGGAGACCATCCGCGCCGCCGAGGAGCGCTTCCTCACCCGCGCGGTCACCGCGTGGCGCGAGGAGCCGGCGATCGACATCCTCGGCAACCTCGACGCCGAACGACTCTCGATCATCTCCTTCGTGGTCCGAGCCCCCTCCGGCCGGTTCCTCCACCACAACTTCGTCGTGGCGCTGCTCAACGACCTGTTCGGGATCCAGTCGCGCGGCGGCTGCTCGTGCGCGGGGCCCTACGGCCACCAGCTCCTCGGCATCGACATCGAGCGGTCCCACGAGTACGAGCGCGAGATCAACGGCGGCTGCGAGGGCATCAAGCCCGGCTGGGTCCGGGTGAACCTCAACTACTTCCTCTCCGAGGCGGTCGTGGACTACATCATCGAGGCGGTCCGACTGGTCGCGCGAGACGGCTGGCGGATGCTCGGCGACTACCACTTCGAGGTCGACAGCGGACGGTGGACCCACCGCTGCGGCGTCGTGGAGCCGCCGCTGCGGCTGGGCGACATCCGCTACGACGAGACCGGCATGCACGCGCCCTCGACACGGCTCTCCGGCGACGAGTCGCTGTTGCCCCAGCACCTCGCCGACGGCGCCAAGCTGCTCGCCGAGGCCCCCGAGCCGGACCTGACCCGGCCCTGCGAGCTGAGCGCGGACTTCGAGCACCTGCGCTGGTTCGACCTGCCGGCGTCCGCGCTGGAGTGAGGGGTCAGGGCAGCACGACCTGGCCTACCGGCCCGGGGTTGCAGGCGATCTCCCACCGGTAGCCGTCCGGGTCGGCGAAGTAGCCGGTGTAGCCACCCCACTCCCGCCGCTCCGGGCCGCTGACCTCCGCGCCGAGCCGCCTGACGGTCTCGAGGATCTCGTCGACCTCCGCCTCGGTGGCCACGTTGTGCGCCAGGGTGAGCGGCGCGACGCCCTCCCCGCTCCGGATCGCGCCGACCTCGGCCTCGAACCCGGCGGCGCTCCACAAGGAGAGCACCACGCGGTCGGCCACCCGGATCATCAGCACCTCCCCGGGCACGTCGACCTCGGCCTCCCAGCCCAGCCCGCCGAGGTAGAAGGTGCGCGTGCGGTCCAGGTCCGCCACCGCCAGGGTGACGAAGCTCAGTCGCTGGTCCATGTCTCCTCTGCCCGCGGGAACCGGCAGCAGTCCTCAGCTGGTGATCGCGCCGTGGGCGGCCGACTGGACGATCTTGGCGTACTTGCCGAGGACGCCGCGGGTGTACTTCGGCGGGCGGGGGGACCAGCCCTGCCGGCGCGCCTCCCAGGGATCGGCGGGGTCCGGCTCGACGTCGAGGGTCTTGTTGGCCACGTCGAGGACGACCCGGTCGCCGTCCTGGAGGAAGGCGATCGGACCACCGTCGACGGCCTCGGGGGCGATGTGGCCCACGCACAGCCCGGTGGTGCCGCCGGAGAAGCGGCCGTCGGTGATCAGCAGGACGTCCTTGCCCAGGCCCGCGCCCTTGATAGCGCCGGTGATCGCCAGCATCTCGCGCATCCCAGGGCCGCCCTTGGGCCCTTCGTAGCGGATCACCACGACGTCCCCGGCGGTGATCCGCCCTGCCTCGAGGGCGTCCATCGCCGCCCGCTCGCCGTCGAAGACCCGCGCGGTCCCGGTGAACGTCGTGTCGTCGAATCCCGCGCTCTTGACCACCGCGCCCTCCGGGGCGAGCGAGCCGGTGAGGACGGTGATCCCGCCGGTCTGGTGGATCGGTGCCCCGAGCTGCCGGATCACCTCGCCGTCGATGGCCGCGGGCGCGAGCGCCTCGAGGTTCTCCGCCATGGTCTTCCCGGTGACGGTCAGGCAGTCACCGTGCAGCAGGCCGGCGTCGAGGAGCGCCTTCATGACCACCGGAATGCCGCCGACGCGGTCGACGTCGGTCATCACGAACCGGCCGAAGGGCTTCAGGTCGCCCAGGTGCGGCACCGTGTCGCCGATCCGGTTGAAGTCATGGATGGTCAGGTCGACGTCGGCCTCGCGGGCGATGGCGAGCAGGTGCAGCACCGCGTTGGTCGAGCCGCCGAGGGCCATCACCACCGCGATGGCGTTCTCGAACGCCTCCCGGGTCATCACCTGGCGTGCGGTGATGCCCTGGCGCAGCATCTCCACGACCGCCTCGCCGGAGCGGTGCGCGAACCCGTCCCGGCGGCGATCCACCGCGGGCGGGGCGGCCGACCCGGGAAGGGACATGCCGAGGGCCTCGGCGACCGAGGCCATCGTGTTCGCGGTGTACATCCCGCCGCAGGCGCCCTCGCCGGGGCAGATCGCCTTCTCGATCCGGGTGACCTCGTCGCGGCTGATCCGGCCGGCCAGGCATGCCCCGACCGCCTCGAAGGCGTCGATGATGGTCACGTCGTGGCCGTCGACCTGGCCGGGCATCGTCGACCCGGCGTACAGGAAGACACTGGCGAGGTCGAGCCGTGCCGCCGCCATCAGCATGCCGGGCAGGGACTTGTCGCACCCGGCCAGCAGCACCGACCCGTCGAGCCGCTCGGCCATCATCACCGTCTCCACGGAGTCCGCGATCACCTCGCGGGAGACCAGCGAGAAGTGCATGCCCTCGTGGCCCATGGAGATGCCGTCGGAGACCGAGATCGTCCCGAACTCCAGCGGGTAGCCGCCGGCCGCGTGCACGCCGTTCTTCACGGCCTTGGCCAGCCGGTCCAGCGAGAGGTTGCAGGGCGTGATCTCGTTCCAGGACGAGGCGACGCCGATCTGGGGCTTGGCGAAGTCCTCGTCCTGCATCCCCACGGCGCGGAGCATGCCGCGTGCCGCTGCCCGCTCGAGCCCGTCGGTGACGTCCCGGCTGCGCGGCTTGAGGTCCTGCTGGGTCGGGTGCTGGGTCATGGCCGCATCGTACGAGCGGTCGCGGCGGCCGGGGCCGCGCGGCCCACGGTCCGTGCGCAAGCGCACCGGTTTGAACGTCAGCCACGTGGGGCATCTGCGTCGGGCGACGGAAAGGTTGACAATCATGACTACCGAGCTCGACCAGACCTCCGGCGGCTCCGGCTCCCCGGACACGCCCGGGGACGACCCCCAGCTCCGCAGGCACGTCGGCATCACCGGCCTGCTCTTCGCCAGCGTGGGGTCGATCATCGGCTCCGGCTGGCTCTTCGGAGCCCTGAACGCCTCCACCCAGGCCGGTCCGGCCGCGGCGATCTCCTGGGCGCTGGGAGGTGTGCTGATCCTGCTGCTCGCCCTGGTGTACGCCGAGCTCGGCACGATGTTCCCGCTCTCTGGCGGGGTCGTCCGATACCCGCACATGTCGTTCGGCTCGTTCGCCAGCTACACCAGTGGCTGGATCACCTGGGTCGCGGTGGCGACGACCGCGCCGATCGAGGTCGAGGCCGCTTTGCAGTACGGCACCAGGTACGCGCCGTTCACCACCGAGCACACCGTCAACGGCCAGACGGTGCACACCCTGACCGCCCTCGGGTACGGCGTCGCGGTCGTGCTGATGGCGGTGTTCGTCGTGGTCAACTACTTCGGCATCCGCTGGTTCGCCCGGATCAACAACGCCCTGGTCTGGTGGAAGCTGCTGATCATCTCCGTGGTGATCGTCGCCTTCTTCCTCGGCGCCTTCCACGGCGAGAACTTCAGCTCCCACGGATTCATGCCCTACAAGTGGCACGGGGTGTTCAGCGCCGTTGCCACCGGCGGGATCGTGTTCTCGTTCCTCGGCTTCCGCCAGGGCATCGAGCTGGCCGGCGAGACCGACAACCCCCGGCGCAACGTCCCGATCGCCGTCGTGGGCTCGGTGCTGATCACCGCGGTCATCTACGTGCTGCTGCAGGTCGCCTTCATCGGCGCCCTCGACCCCTCCCTGCTGACCCGGTCCGAGGGGTGGTCCAAGCTCAGCTTCACCAACGACTTCGGTCCACTCGCCGCGGTGGCGTCGCTGCTGGGGCTGACCTGGCTGGCCATCCTGCTCTACGTCGACGCCGTGGTCTCCCCGGGCGACACCGGCCTGATCTACACCACGATCACCTCGCGCATCTCCTACGCGATGTCGCGCAACGGGAACGCGCCGGCGGCCCTGCAGCAGACCACCCCGCGAGGGGTGCCGATGGTCAGCCTGGTGGTGACCTTCGTGGTCGGGCTGATCGTCTTCCTGCCCTTCCCGAGCTGGCAGCAGCTGGTCGGGTTCATCACCTCGGCCACGGTGATGTCGTTCGCCTCTGGCCCCCTGGTGCTCGCAGCGCTGCGCAGGCAGGACCCGGACCGCGAGCGCCCGTTCCGGCTGCCCGGCGGCCACCTCGTTCCGGTGCTCGCCTTCTGGGCGTCCAACATGATCGTCTACTGGTCCGGCTGGGACATCGTGTGGAAGCTGATGGTGGCGGTGCTGCTCGGTTTCGTGCTGCTCGGCATCTTCACCCTCACCGGCCAGGTCCAGACCCCGCGCCTCGACCTGCCCTCGGGGGCGGCGTGGCTGCTGCCCTGGCTCGGCGGCATGACGCTGATCTCGTGGCTGGGCAGCTTCCCCGAGCCGGCCGCCGGGAACCAGATGGTGCTCGGTTTCGGCACCGCTGCCACGGTGATCCTCGCCCTGTCGGTCGCCGTGTACATGCTGGCCTACCGGTTCCGGCTCCCGGACGAGGAGGCGCAGCAGCACATCCGCGGCGTCCAGCAGGAGGCCGACGTCACCGAGGGGCAGCTCGCCCCCTGACCCGCCGGAGCCAGGCCGTTCAGATCGCGGCTGCCCGCACGACCAGTACGTCGGGCAGGTTCGCCGCGATCTCGCTCCAGGACTCCCCTGCGTCTGCCGAGGCCCACACCGCGCCGTTGCGGCCCCCGAAGTAGAGCCCGGCCGGGTCGTGACCGTCGGTGCACAGCGCATCGCGCATGACGGCCGCGTAGAACTCGTCCGGCAGGCCGGTGCCGAGCTCCTCCCACGACCCGCCGGCGTCGCACGAGCGCCACACCCGGGCCTTGGCGTCGGGCGGGAACCGACTCGCACCGTGTCCGATCGGGAAGACGTAGATCGTGTCCGGCTCGTGGGGGTGCACCACCACCGGGAACCCGAAGTCGCTGGGCAGGCCGTCACCGATGTAGGTCCAGGCGCGCCCCTCGTCGTCGGAGCGGTAGACCCCGCCGTGGTTCTGGGCGTAGAGGCGCTCGGGGCGAGCCGGGTGGCGGGCCACCTTGTGCACACACTGGCCGAACTCGGGGAACTGCTGGCCCTCGGGCAGGAACTCCGCGCGGATCCCCTGGTTGCGCGGCTCCCAGGAGGCCCCGTCGTCCCTGGTCTGGTAGACCCCGCCGGTGGACAGCGCCGCGGTCACCGACCGGCTGTCGACCGGATGCGGCAGCACGGTGTGGAAGGCCTGACCACCGAAGCCGGCGTTCCACAACGGGCGGTGCGGGTGGTCCCACAACGCCTGCTCGAGCTCGAACGACCGGCCGGCGTCGGTCGACCGGAAGACCGCGGCCGGTTCGGTGCCGGCGAAGACGACGCCGCGGTCCGCGCCCGGCGCCAGCTGCCACACCCGTTCCACCGAGGCCTCGGTGCCCTCGGGAAAGCCGATCGGGTGCTCCTCCCACGTGGCGCCCAGGTCGTCGGAGGAGAACACCTGGGGGCCGGTCCAGCTCAACGAGGCGCCGGCGAGCAGCCGGGGTCGCTCACCGCGGGTGTCCACCATGCAGGAGTAGACCTCCATCATCGAGAAGTGCGGCCCGTCGAAGGTCCACTTCCGTCGGGCGGCGTCCGACCGCGCCATCCACAGTCCCTTGCGGGTCCCCACCAGGAGCACCGTTCCAGCACTCATCCGCCCTGCCTCCTTCGGCTCGCTCGCACCCTAGGGCCGCGGGCCCGCACCGGGCGAGGCGCCACGTCTGGAGGTAGAGACCGGCGCAGGCCGGCGGACTCATCGGTGGGTCGGTGGCCTTTCCCCATCCTGGCTTGTTCACACTGTGGTCATCGACACGTCACCCGCCTGACTCGTTAAGATCCTACGGTCGTGCCTCGGGGCACGGCGCTCGGGAGGCAGGGCGAGGATGAGGAAGAACGCACTGGTGCTCGGATCGTTGGTGACCAGGACGCTCGAGTCAGTGGGCGTGCAGCTGCAGCAGGCAGCGTGCCGCAACGCGATGGTGGCGGCGACGGCGCTCGCGGAGCTGCGTCGCGAGCGCGACGAGGTGGAGGCCTACCTCCGTGCCGCGCTCGAGCCCAGACCCGAACGACCTGCCACGGGCGTCGGCTGACCGGTTCGCTCCGCCCCGGCCCGGCCGGGCGGACCTGCGGGTGAGGTGGGCCACGAATGCCGGTCGCGGCGCTGCCGCTCCGGCACAATCCGGGCATGGCTTCTCCCGCTGCTGCGCCCGCCGAGACCCCTGACCAGCGCGAGCTGGCGCTGCGTTTCTACACCGTGACCAGCGGCGACGGCACCCGTCTGCGCGCCTGGACCAACGACGTGGACGGTCCCACCGTGCTGCTGTGCAACGGGCTGGGCACCAACCCCTACGCGTGGCCCGCGCTGCTGGACCCCGACTGCGGGGTGCGCGTCATCTCCTGGAACCACCGCGGCACCGGCGGCACCGAGCGGCCGGGGGATCCCGAGCGGGTCGGCATCGACCAGTTCGTCGAGGACGCCGTCGCGGTGCTGGACGACGCCGGCATCGACCGGTGCGTGCTGATGGGTTGGTCGATCGGCGTGAACACGATCTTCGAGATGGCCGTGACGCATCCCGACCGGGTCACCGGCCTGTTCGCCGCCGGCGGCGTGCCGGGCGACACCTTCTCCTCGATGCTGGCGCCGCTGCTCGTCCCGCGCCCGGCACGCCGGCCGATCACCGTCGGCCTGGCCCGGCTGATGAAGCTCGGCGGGTGGCCATTGACCCAGGCCGCCAAGCACCTGCCGGTCAACCCACTGACGCTCGAGCTGCTCACCCACACCGGGTTCATGTTCCCCGTGGCGGACAAGGAGATCGCGGCCCGGGCCGTGGAGGAGTTCTTGAGCACGCCCATCGACTGGTACATGCACCTGGCGCTGCACTCGGCGCTGCACATGCGGGTCTCGCTGCGCAACATCGACGTGCCGACCAGCTTCGTGGCCGGGAAGTACGACATCCTCGCCTCCGCACACGACATGCGCACCGCGGCCGACCGCATCCCCGGCGCGACGTACACCGAGCTGAGCGCCAGCCACTTCATCTGCCTGGAGCGGCCCGACGAGGTGCACGAGGCGCTCCTGGACCTGCTCGACCGCGTCCCGGAGGCCGACAGCCGGTAGGGCGCCGTGGCTAGGCTCTCGCAGATGAGGCGTCTGGCCGTGGTGTGGCTGCTGGTCGTGCTGGCGGGCTGCGGCGGGCAGCCGTCCCCAGGGGGCAGCACGCCGTCGGCCTCCTCGTCGCCGAGGTCGCCTGCCGAGTCCTCGAGTGCCCCCACCAGTGCCGCGTCGAAGCGGCCGAGCAGCGGCCCCCCGCGTGTGCTCGGAGCCGCGGCGCATGACCTCGCAGTCCCCTGGGGAGTGGCGTTCCTGCCCGACGGGTCGGCGCTGGTGACCGAGCGAGACTCCGGTCGGGTGCTGCAGGTGCGTGGCTCGCGGGTGCGGACCGTCGGCCGGGTCGCGGAGTCGCGGGCGCAGGGTGAGGCCGGGCTGCTCGGCGTTGCCGTCTCGCCGTCGTACGGCAAGGACCACCGGGTGTTCTTCTACGCCACCACCGGAGAGGACAACCGGGTCCTGCGCACCACCTACGAGTCGGGGCGGCTCGGCCACCTGCAGCCGATCCTCACCGGCATCCCCCACGGTTTCATCCACGACGGCGGCCGGATGGTCTTCGGGCCCGACCAGATGCTCTACGTCTCGACCGGGGAGACGGGACGGCCCGCGCTGGCCCAGGACAGGAGCTCGCTCGGAGGCAAGATCCTGCGGATCACCCAGGACGGGGACCCTGCGCCCGGGAACCCCTTCGGGAACTCCCCCGTCTGGACGCTCGGCCACCGCAACGTCCAGGGACTCGCCTTCGACGACGCGGGCAACCTGTGGGCCTCGGAGTTCGGGCAGGACACCTGGGACGAGCTGAACCTGATCCGCAAGGGCCAGAACTACGGGTGGCCCGCAGTGGAGGGCAAGGGCGGCGGTGCCGACTACACCGACCCGCAGCTGCAGTGGCCCACCGACAAGGCCTCCCCCTCGGGACTCGCGTTCCTCGACGGCCGGCTCTGGCTCGGCGCCCTGCGTGGCGAGCGGCTGTGGCGCGTCGAGGTCTCGGGCCGCCGGGCTCACGACCCGAAGGCGTTCTTCATCGGCCGCTACGGCCGGATGCGCACCGTGGTGGCCACCCCGGGCGACCAGCTCTGGGTCACCACCTCCAACCGCGACGGGCGCGGCGAGCCGGCCGAGCGAGACGACCGGATCCTGCGCGTGCGGCCCTGACCCGCGGGACGGTCACGTCCGGGTGAGGGTCGCGCGACGGGCGGCGCGGCGCAACGTGGTGAGCACCGGCGCACCGAGCAGCACCACGGCGATCGTGTTGGTGACGGCCCTGCCGGTGTCGAAGCTGCCCGTCGAGGTCACCAGGGAGTAGACCGTGAAGCGGTGCAGGTTCTCCAGCACCGGCGCCCCGGGAACGAACGCCAGTCCACCTACCTCGCCGGTGGACTCGATGCCGAGGGCGTAGGGCCAGGTGGACATGTTCATCACCAGCCCGAAGGCATAGGCCGCGACCACGCCGTACGCCGCCAGCATGGCCAGCTCCCAGCGGCCGGTGACCCGGCGGGGCAGCAACCCGGCGCCCATGCCGACCCAGGCCGAGGCCAGCATCTGGTAGGGCAGCCACGGCCCCACCCCGGCGGTCAGCAGGGCCGAGGCGAACAGCGAGGTGCAGCCCAGGGCGAAGCCGAACGCCGCCCCGAAGACCCGCCCACCGAGGATGAGCAGGAAGAACACCAGCTCGATGCCGGCCACCCCCGCGCTGAGTCCCCGCATCACCGCGTTGACCGCCGTGAGCACACCGAGCATCGCCAGGACCTTGGAGTCCATCCCGCCCTCGGAGAGCTCGGCCAGGCAGACCGCGATCACGGCCGGGATCAGCAGCAGGAAGAGGAACGGCGGCTGGACCACCTGTTCGGGATCACGGACCCGCAGCAGCACCGGCCACAAGAACATCCCCAGCCCGGCACACGACGCGAGACCGAGCACACTCGTGGAACGCAGCGACAGCCGCGTCGGGACCGGGACGGCCAGTCCGGTCGCCGGGGTGCGCGTGGGGGTGCTCATCGGGCCGCGACCACCTGGTCGACGGTCAGCCAGCCGGCCCCCAGGATCTTGTGGACCTGGGGAGCGAACGCCGGGGACTCGGCCACCACGTGCGCCGTGGGTCCGCGGGAGACGACCTCACCCCCGGCGAGCACGACGACCGTGTCGGCGACCTGTGCCACGAACTCGACGTCGTGCGTGGCGACGACCACGGCCCTCCCCTCCTCGCGCAGGCGGCCGAGGACCTGGGCCAGCGCCGCCTTGCCCGGGTAGTCCAGGCCGCGGGTGGGCTCGTCCAGCAGCACCACGCGAGGTTCCGCGGTGAGCACGATGGCCAGGACCAGGGCGAGCCGCTGGCCCTCGGAGAGGTCCCGCGGGTGCCGTACCCGGTCGACGCCCGGCGCGAGTCGGTCGAGCAGCGCCGACGTGGCGCCGAGCGGTGCGCCGGCATCGCGGTCCGCCGCTGCGCACTCCTCGGCCACCGTCTCCAGGTAGAGCAGGTCGGCGGCGCTCTGCGGCACCATCCCGACCAGGCCCCGGCGGGCGGCCGGGTCCCGGGCTGCCGGATCGGCGCCGCCCGCGGAGACGGCGCCCGAGGTACGCCGCCCACTGCCCTGCAGCGCCCACAGCAGGGAGGACTTACCCGAGCCGTTGCGGCCCATCACTGCGGTCACCTCGCCGGCGGCGACGTCGAGATCGACGCCTCGCAGCGCCGGCGTCCGGCCGTGGTCCACGCGCAGCCTCCGTGCTGACAACAGTGGTGGTCGCGCCGGCAGCACCGGCTCCGGCGGGGCGGTCAGGCGCAGGTGCCGGGCCCGCCGCCGAGCCTCGCGCACCGTCAGCGGGAGAGGCGTCCACTCGGCCCAGCGGCCGAGCTCGACGATCGGCGGCGCGACCGGTGCGACCGCGAGCACCGCTGCCGGTTCCCCGCAGGTGACCCGCCCGTCCGCGCCGACCACGACGACCTCGTCGGCGAACGGCACCACGCGCTCCAGGCGGTGCTCGGCGAGGACCACGCTGATGCCGACGTCCTGGACCAGACGCGAGAGCGTCGCCAGGACGTCCTCGGCCGCGGTCGGGTCCAGGGCGGAGGTCGGCTCGTCGAGGACCAGGACCCGCGGGTGCATGGTCAGCACGGAGCCGATGGCCACCCGCTGCTGCTCGCCGCCGGAGAGGCTGCGCAGGTCGCGGTCGCGCAGCGCCGCGATGCCGAGCAGGTCCAGGGTCTCCTCGACCCGGCGCCGCATCGTGGCCGGATCGAGGCCGAGCTGCTCCATGCCGTAGGCCAGCTCCTCCTCCACGGTGTCGGTGACGAAGCCGGCGCTCGGATTCTGTCCGACGTACCCGATGGAGCGCGCGCGGTCCCGCGGCGGGCTGCGCAGGATGCTGTCTCCGTCGAGCAGCACATCTCCGCGGAGGTGTCCGCCGGTGAAGGCCGGGACCAGCCCGTTGAGCACGCCGAGCAGGGTGGACTTGCCCACACCCGTGCGGCCGACGACCAGGAGGAGCTGACCGTCCGCCACGGTCAGGTCGACACGGTCGAGCACCACGGCGCCGTCGGCGTAGGCGAAGCTCAGGTCACGCAGCTCGAGCATGCGGCACCTCCCCCTGCTCGACCGGCACCGCCGGCTCCGGTGGCGGGGCGACGACCGCGGCCACCAGCCCGGTCAAGGGCACCAGGAGTGCACCCACCGTCAGGGCGGGAACTGCGTCCACCGCCGGGTTCAGCAGTGACGGATCGGCGCTGAGCCAGCCCACGGTCAGCACCGCGGTCGCGAGTCCGCTGGCCGCGACGAGCACGTCCTCGACGGCCCAGCGCTCGGGACGGTAGCGCGTGCGCTGCACGTTGTGGCCGGCGGAGAAGAACCCGGCGCCGGCCAGCGTGAGCCCGAGCAGCATCCCGGTGACCGACAACCATCTCGGTGCGGTCTGGTCGAGCACCGCGTAGACACCCACACAGATGCCGACCAGTCCGGTGAGCAGGAGCGCCCCGGTCGTGGCCCGGCGACCCCGGGTGAGGTTGCCGCTGCGACCGTAGCCGCGGGCGTCCATGCCGGCGGCCAGGGCGATCGAGCGCTCGAGGGCGTCCTCCATCACCGGTACGACGATCCCGCGGAGCCGGCGGAACCGACCGCCCGGAAGGCCACGGAGCTGCCGGGCCGCCCGCACCCTGCGGAGGCTGTCGGCAAGCTGCGGGAGCAGCGCGACCGCGACGACGACCGAGGTGCCGATCTCGTAGAGAGCCGGCGGCATGCTCTTCAACAGCCGCTTGGGATTCGCCAGCGAGTTGGCCGCGCCCACGCAGACCACGATGGCGCCCAACCGGAGACCGTCGTACAGCGCCACGAGAAGGGACTCACGCGTCACCGGGCCGAGCAGCTGCAGGCCCGCCACCCAGTCCGGCACCGGGATCGCAGGCAGGTCCACCACGACATGGCTGCCGACCCCGCCGCCCAGCAGGATCCGGAACCCAACCCGGACCACGACGATCACCAGCGCGAAGACCACGTAGAGCCGGAACGACATCGCCCAGGGGTGTGTCGTCCGACGCAACGAGACCGTGAGCGCTGCCGTGGCCATGACGAGCAGCAGCAGCCACGGGTTGGTGGTCGCCGTGGCCGCGGTCGCGAGCCCGAGCGCCCAGAGCCACCAGGCTCCGGGATGCAGCTCGCGCACCGGCCGCGGCACGGGACCTCCTAGACCCTGCGCCTGCGGGCCAGCGCGACGCCGACCGTCGCGGCGAGCAGCACGACGACGACCAGGGCAGGGACCCACCACGACACCCCGGAGCTGTCCTCGGCCGGCTCCGATGCCTTCTGGGCGGCCTTCGTCGTGGTGTCGGCGGCCTTGGCAGCCGGCACCGGCTTGACACTCGGCGGCGTCGAGGTCTTCGAGGACTGCCAGGCGAAGCCCACATAGTCACCGTCGGCCGTCTTCAGGACGTCGGCGCCCTTGGGGGCGTAGTCCCAGCCGTTGCCCTTCTTGACGTAGAGCCCCCAGTACGCATCGGCAGGCGGCATCTTCGCGCACCCGACGTCGGCGGGCTTGTCGTCGACCTTGCAGATCGCGCCGGGGAACTCGCCCACCGGGGTGAGGCGGTGGTCGGCGTCCTCGAAGAGCTGCGCGGCGGTCTTGCCCCCGCCGTTCTCGGCGCAGGTCTGCTCGACACCTCCGCCGAGCTCCCCGAAGTCGATGACCAGGTTCACGCCCTGGCCCGAGCAGAACGAACCCTCGGCCCGTGCGGGCGCGGCGACGAGCGCGGGCGCGAACGCGAGACCGAGGAGGATGAACAGGGCGAGGAGGCGAGGACGCGCTCGACCGCTGGTGAGGTGCACTGGAATCCTTCCCGCTGCGACAGCGGGAGCACCGAGGGGGCGCACCCGCCGTTGACCACGACAGCTGGGGTGTCAGACGTCCGTGGCAGGCGTTCCGGCTCGCCGTCCTCCCGGGGGTTTCCGGGCCGACGGCCTACGGTTGCGGGTCAGCGCCGGACTTGGACCGGCTTCCCCTGGCAACGGGCGTGATGGAGTTGTTGAGTCACCCCGACGGGGCCGCCGAACAGTACCACCGGCTGAACGACCCGGGCTGTGCCGTCCATCTCACCCGGCCCCCCGCGGCAACGTCGCCGACCGGGCACTTCTGCGCGCCTTGGATCCGCCGACCGGGCACTTCTGCGCGCTCAGGATGCGCTGAGCGGGCAATCCTGCGCGCACCCGTTGAGCTGAGCGGGCGATCCGGCCTGGGGTTCACTTCGGCACGGGGCAGACCTCGTGCGACCCGGTCAGCAGAAGGTCTCGGACGGCGATGGGGTTCCAAGCTCGCGATGTCCGGCGTACAGATTCGCCCGCTCAGTACCGTCCGCGCGTGCACAACCGCCCGGTCGGGGCGCTTGGTGCGTGCACAGACGCCCGGTCGACGCGATTTGCGCGCACACGAGCGCCCGCTCGGCGGAATTATCGAGCACCTGAATGCCCGGTCGGCGGGCTCCAGGTCAGGTGAGGCGCTGGAGGATCAGCTCGCGGACGCGGGCGGCGTCGGCCTGGCCGCGCATCTCCTTCATCACCGCACCGATGAGGGCGCCCGCGGCGGCCACCTTGCCGTCGCGGATCTTCTGGGCGATGTCGGGGTTGCCCTCGATCGCCCGGTCGACCGCCGCGCCGAGAGCGCTGTCGTCGGAGACGACGGCGAGGCCCCGGGACTCCACCACCTGGTCGGGATCACCCTCCCCGGCGAGGACGCCGTCGAAGACCTGGCGAGCGAGCTTGTCGTTGATCTTGCCCTCGTCGACGAGGGCCTGGATCCGGGCGACCTGGGCCGGCGAGATCGGCAGCTCAGCGAGGTCGACGCCCTGCTCGTTCGCCCGCCGGGCGAGCTCGGAGAGCCACCACTTGCGCGCCGCCTGCGGCGCGGCACCGGCGGCGACGGTCTCCTCGACGAGCGAGAGGGCGCCGGCCCCCACCGTGTCGCGCATCTCGAGGTCGGAGAAGCCCCACTCCTGCAGCAACCGGGCGCGTCGCTCCCGCGGCGGCTCGGGCAGTGCGGCCCGCAGCTGCTCGACCCAATCGCGGGAGGGAGCGACCGGGACCAGGTCCGGCTCTGGGAAGTAGCGGTAGTCCTCGGCGTCGGACTTCACCCGGCCGCTGGTGGTGACCCCGGTGTCCTCGTGCCAGTGCCGGGTCTCCTGGAGCACCGACCCACCGGTGTCCAGGAGCGCCGCCTGCCGGGAGATCTCGTAGCGGGTGGCTCGCTCCACCGAGCGCAGGGAGTTGACGTTCTTGGTCTCGGTGCGGGTCCCCAACGTGGACTCGACGGACCCGCGTGCCCGCGGCGCCAGGGACAGGTTCACGTCGCAGCGCAGCGAGCCCTGCTCCATCCGGACGTCGGAGACGCCCAGGCCGAGCAGCAGCTCGCGCAGGTGCGCGACGTACGCCTTGGCCACCAGCGGTGCCTTCTCGCGGGTGCCGGTGATCGGCTTGGTCACGATCTCGATCAGCGGGATGCCGGCACGGTTGTAGTCCACCAGCGAGTAGTCCGCGCCGTGAATGCGACCGGTGGTGCCGACGTGCGTCGACTTGCCGGTGTCCTCCTCCATGTGTGCCCGCTCGATCCCGACCCGGAAGACCTCCCCGTCGACCTCGACCTCGGTCCAGCCGTCGTAGGCGATCGGCTCGTCGTACTGCGAGGTCTGGAAGTTCTTCGGCATGTCCGGGTAGAAGTAGTTCTTCCGCGCGAACCGGCACCACTCGGCGATCTCGCAGTTCAACGCCAGGCCGATCCGGATCGCCGACTCGACGGCCTTCTCGTTGACCACCGGCATCGAGCCGGGCAGGCCGAGACAGGTGGGGCAGGTCTGGCTGTTGGGCTCGGCGCCGAACCCGGTCGGACAGCCGCAGAACATCTTCGTGGCGGTGTTCAGCTCGACGTGGACCTCCAGGCCCATCGCCGGGTCGTACGCCGCCAGCGCGTCGTCGAAGGACACGAGCGCCTCGGAAGCAGTCATGCGGCACCTCCGTCGGAAACGGCGAGCTTGTCCCGGGTCAGCAGCGGGCCGCCCCACTGCTCCTCCAGCAGCGCCTCGGCCGCGGCGGCCACCCGGTAGCAGCGGTCGTCGGCGAGCACCGGGGCGAGCACCTGGAACCCGACCGGCAAGCCGTCCTCCGGCGCCACCCCGGCAGGCACGGAGATGCCCGGGACGCCGGCCATGTTGGCGGGAATGGTGGCGATGTCGTTGAGGTACATCGCCAGTGGGTCGTCGACCTTCTCCCCCAGCGGGAAGGCGGTCGTCGGCGCCGTGGGCGACACCAGCACGTCGGCGCTCTGGAACGCCGCGGCGAAGTCGCGACCGATCAGGGTGCGCACCTTCTGCGCCTGGCCGTAGTAGGCGTCGTAGTAGCCGCTGGAGAGAGCGAAGGTGCCCAGGATGATGCGGCGCTTGACCTCGTCGCCGAATCCGCCGTCGCGGGTCGCGCGCATCACTTCCTCGGCGCTGGGCGACTCGACGCCCTCGGGAAGTGTGCGCAGGCCGTAGCGCATCGCGTCGAACCGGGCGAGGTTCGACGACGCCTCGCTGGGCAGCACCAGGTAGTACGCCGCCAGCGCGTGCACAAAGCTCGGGCACGAGACCCGGACCACTTCGGCCCCGGCCTTGACCAGCAGCTCGACGGTCTCCTCGAAGCGCTGCAGCACCCCGGCCTGGTATCCCGCGCCGCCGAGCTCCTCGACCACGCCGATCCGCAACCCGGAGAGGTCGCCGGCCGCACCGGCCCGAGCCGCGCCGACGACGTCGGGCACCGGCTGGTCGATGCTGGTGGAGTCGAGCGGGTCGTGGCCGCCGATCACCTCGTGCAGCAGCGCGGCGTCGAGCACCGAGCGGCTGACCGGTCCGGCCTGGTCGAGGGAGTTCGCCAGCGCCACCAGGCCGTAGCGGGACACGCCGCCGTAGGTCGGCTTCATCCCGACCGTCCCGGTGACCGCGCCGGGCTGGCGGATCGAGCCGCCGGTGTCGGTGCCGATGGCCAGCGGCGCCTGGAAGGCAGCCACCGCCGCGGCCGACCCTCCACCCGAACCCCCGGGGATCCGGTCCAGGGCCCAGGGGTTGTGGGTGGGCCCGTACGCGGAGTGCTCGGTGGAGGAACCCATCGCGAACTCGTCCATGTTGGTCTTGCCCAGGATCGGCAGGCCGGCGTCCTTGAGGCGCCGGACCACCGTGGCGTCGTACGGCGGCACCCAGCCCTCGAGGATCCGGGAGCCGCAGGTGGTGGGCATCCCCTCGGTGGTGAGGATGTCCTTCACCGCGATCGGCACCCCGTCGAGCGCCGAGGCGGGGCGACCGGCGGCACGCCGCTCGTCGGCGGCCTGGGCAGCGGCGAGTGCGCCCTCGTGGTCGAGGTGGAGGAATGCGCGCACCTCGCCGTCGACGGCACCGATGCGGTCCAAGCACGCCTGGGTGACCTCGACCGAGGTGGTCTCGCCCGCCTCCAGGGCAGCGGCCAGGTCGGCGGCCGTCGACCGCCCGCTCACTGCTCCTCCCCCAGGATGCGGGGGACGGCGAAGCGCTGGTCCTCGACCTCGGGGGCGCCGGAGAGCGCCTGTTCGGGCGTCAGGCTCGGACGCACCTCGTCAGGCCGGAACACGTTGGTCATCGGCAGCGGGTGCGAGGTCGGGGGAATGTCTTCCGCCGCCACCCCGCGGATCGCGGCCACCGACTCCAGGATCACCGAAAGCTGCGGCGCGAGGTGGTCGAGCTCGGCGTCGGAGAGGTCGATCCGCGCCAGGTCGGCGAGGTGCCGGACGTCCTCGCGACTGATGCCGGCGGACCGTGGGGCCTGCTCGGGAGGGGGCTCGGGCATGCCGGCCATCCTAGGTCGGCAGCTGCGCTGGGTTTGCACCGGTGTGGTGGGATCACGACGTGGTTCGCCCAGGTCTTTTCCGCGCCGCTCTCGCGGTGATGGCAGCGCTGACCGCGCTGCTGCTGAGCAGCTGCGCGACCGGGAGCCCCGACGCCGACAACGCCGCCCAGCGGGGCGTCGTCCCAGCCTCGCCCGCCGTTCCCGGGCCGGTGCAGCGCTACGTCGCGCTGGGCGACTCCTACACCTCCGCGCCGCTGGTCCCGGTCACCGACGTGGCGAACGGCTGCTTCCGGTCCTCGGGGAACTACCCGGCCCGGGTGGCCAGGGCACTCGGCGCGCACCTGGTCGACCGGAGCTGCGGAGGCGCGACCACCCGGCACCTGTGGCGTCCGCAGTTCCCCGGTGTGCCACCCCAGTTGCGCGCGGTGAACCGTCGGACCGACCTGGTGTCCTTGGGCATCGGCGGCAACGACGGCGAGGTCTTCCGACGGATGCTCGAGAACTGCGCCCGCGCCAACTTCCGCTCCGAGGGAGCGCAACCGTGTCGCGAGCGGATGACCACCGCGAGTGGCCGCGACCGACTCCTCGACGCCGTCGCGAGGACACGAGCGAGCCTCCTCCGTGCCGTCCGCGCGATCCATCACCGTGCGCCCGACGCGCGGGTGCTGCTCGTCGGGTATCCCCAGCTGCTCGCGGCCGGCCGCAGCTGCGACCAGCTGCCGCTGGCCCACGGGGACTACGCCTACGTGGCCAAGGTGAACCGGGCCCTGGACCAGAACCTCCGGTACGCCGCCCGCCGGGCCGAGGCAACCTACGTCGACGTGTGGTCCGCCAGCAAGGGACACGACATCTGCGCCAAGCACCCGTGGGTCAACGGCTCCCAGAACGACCAGCAGCGGGCGGCCGCCTTCCATCCGTTCGCCACCGAGCAGCAGGCCGTCGCCGACCTGGTGGTGCGGACCCTGCACGACTGAGCTGCCGACCCCGGCAGGCGTCAGAGCGCGGCCGGCCCCTTCTCCAGCAGCACCTTGAACTCCTCCTCGTCCAGCGTCGACACGCCGAGCTGCTCGGCCTTGTCGGCCTTGGAGCCGGCGTTGTCGCCGACCACGACGTAGTCGGTCTTCTTCGACACCGAGCCCGCTGCCTTGCCGCCGCGGGCGACGATCGCCTCCTTGACCGAGTCGCGGGTGAAGTCCTGCAGCGACCCGGTGGCGACGATGGTGAGGCCCTCGAGCGTCCGGGGCACCGAGGTGTCCCGCTCGTCCTCCATGGTCACGCCCGCCTCGGCCCACTTGTCCACGATCTCGGTGTGCCAGTCGGCCTCCTCACCGTCGAACCAGTGACGCACGGAGTCCGCGATCGTGGGCCCGACCCCCTCGGTGTCGGCCAGTCGCTCCTCGGACGCCTCGCGGATCGCTTGCATCGAACCGAGCTCGGTGGCCAGCGCCCGTGCCGCGGTGGGACCGACGTGCCGGATGGAGAGCGCGACCAGCACCCGCCACAACGGCACGTCCTTGGCCCGGTCGAGGTGCTCGAGCAGGCGCTGGCCGTTGGCGCTGAGCTGCGGACCCTCCTCGCCCTTCTTCGGTGCGCGCGTGAACAGCTCGGTGCGCCTCAGCTTCTCGGCGTCGAGGTCGAACACGTCCCCCTCGTTGCCGATCACCCCGGCGTCGAGCAGGGCCGTGGCCGCCTCGTAGCCGAGCCCCTCGATGTCGAAGGCGCCGCGTCCGGCCACGTGGAAGACCCGCTCGCGCACCTGCGCGGGGCAGTGCTCGTGGTTGGGGCAGCGCAGGTCCTTGTCACCCTCCTTCTCCTGGACCAGGGTGGTCCCGCACGAGGGGCACTCGGTGGGCATCACCCACTCCGGCAGCCCCTCGGGGCGCAGGCCGAGCACCGGGCCCAGGATCTCGGGGATCACGTCGCCGGCCTTGCGCAGGATCACCGTGTCGCCAGGACGCACGTCCTTGCGCCGGACCTCGTGGGCGTTGTGCAAGGTGGCCATCTCGACCGTCGAGCCGGCCACACGGGTCGGCTCCATCACCCCGTAGGGAGTGACCCGGCCGGTGCGGCCGGTGTTGACCTCGATCGAGAGCAGCTTGGCGTTGACCTCCTCGGGCGGGTACTTGTAGGCCAGCGCCCACCGCGGCGCCCGGCTGGTCGACCCGAGCCGGCGCTGCAGGGTGACGTCGTCGACCTTGACCACCACGCCGTCGATCTCGTGCTCGACGTCGTGGCGGTGCTCGCCGTAGTACTCGATGTAGTCCTTGACCGCCTCGAGGCCCCCGACCACCCGGACACGCGCGCTGGTCGGCAGTCCCCAGGCGGCCAGGGCCGCGTAGGACTGCGACTGCGCCTCGGGGTCGAAGCCCCGCCGCGCACCGATGCCGTGGCAGACCATGTCCAGCGCCCGCGAGGCGGTGACCCGCGGGTCCTTCTGGCGCAGCGACCCGGCGGCCGCGTTGCGGGGATTGGCGAACATGGGCTTGCCGGCGTCGGCCATCGCGGCGTTGAGCTTCTCGAACGCCTCGACCGGCAAGAAGACCTCGCCGCGCACCTCGAGCACCTCAGGCACCGGGAAGTCCTCGTCGGCGGCGAGCCGGTGCGGGATCGAGTCGATCGTGCGGACGTTCGGCGTGACGTCCTCGCCCGTGCGGCCGTCGCCACGGGTGAGCGCACGGACCAACCGGCCGTCCTCGTAGAGCAGGTTGATCGCCAGGCCGTCGACCTTCAGCTCGCACAGGTAGGCGGGATCGGTGATCCCGTCCCGTGCGATGCGCGCGACCCACGCCTCGAGCTCGTCGTAGGAGAACGCGTTGTCCAGGCTCTCCATCCGCTGCAGGTGGTCGACCGCGGTGAACTCCGTCGAGACCGCTCCGCCGACCTTCTGCGTCGGACTGTCCGGGGTGCGCAGGTCGGGGACGAGCTCCTCGAGCTCCTCGAGGCGCCGCATCTTCTGGTCGAACCCGGCGTCGGAGAGAGTCGGGGTGTCGAGGACGTAGTAGCGCCAGCGCGCCTCCTCGACCTCCTCGGCGAGCATGCGGTGCTCCTGGCGCACCTCTGCGACGGGATCGCTGTCGGTGGTGTTGGGCCCGGCGGCCTCGACGTCGGGGAGCTCGCTCACGGCGCCCATCTTGCCGTGTCGCGCCGACAGCCCGACCCATCCGGGGCGCGGTCCGCTCCGAACATGTCCTGCTGACTCGTCGGGGCCGAACCGATTGGATGGACCCATGCCGGACCCACGACCCGCGCTCACGCGGGAGGAGCCCGTCGGTCGTTCCCGGGGCGTGGTGCTGATGCTGCACGGCGGCGCGCCCCGCGGGCTGGACCCGATCGGCCGGTGGAGCGCGTCGCTGCGCCGTACGGCAGTGATGCGCCACGTCCTCCGCCCCAGGGTGCTCGAGGCGGGGCTGTCCCTGTGGCTGCTGCGCTACGGCGTCCGCGGGTGGAACGCCGGCGTCGGCCCGGAGCCCTCCCCAGTGCCGGACGCACGCTGGGCGGTCGAGGAGGCGACTCGAGCACATCCCGGTCGACCGGTGGTGCTGCTCGGGCACTCGATGGGCGCGCGCACGGCGGTGTACGTCGCCGACGCCGAGCCGGTCGCCGGAGTAGTGGGGCTGGCGCCCTGGTTCGAGCCGTCGGACCCGGTGCACACCCTGGCCGGGCGCCACCTCGTGGCCGGGCACGGCTCGCGGGACCGGATCACCTCGGCCCGCGCGACGCGGGGCTACGTCCAGCGCGCCGGAGCCGTCGCCGCCTCGGCCCGCTTCGTCGACATGGGGCGGCTGGGCCACTACATGCTGCACCGGCCCGCGGAGTGGAACCGGTTCGCCCTGCGGTCGACCCTGGAGATCCTCGGGCGCTGAGGGGCCACCGGGGGCCTTGCCCGGGGTGCAACAGTGACGGGGATGGCCGATCCAGAACGCGAGCCGCCGCGCCTCGCGATCACCCCCGCACAGGTCGCGGGCAGTGCACTCGCCGCCGTCTCCGGCGCGGTCTTCGCCTCCTGGGCGGGGACGACGGGCACGATCATCGGTGCCGCGCTCGGCAGCGTGATCGCCACCGTCGGGTCGGCGACCTACACGTGGTCGCTGCGACGCACGAACGCCGTCGTGCGCGAGCGCGCACGTCGCGCCGCGCTGCGCACCAATGCGCTGCCCCGCACCGTGAGCGAGGGGCCGATGCGCGATCCCGCAGAGCCGGTCACCGAGGTCGAGGAGCCTGAGCAGACCCGCTTCCCGTGGGGTCGCGTCGCCGTGGCAGCCGCGGTGGTGCTCGCGCTCGCGCTCGCCGGCATCACGGTCTTCGAGGCCTTCACCGGCAAGCCGGTCTCCACCCTGGTGGGAAAGGACAGCGGCAAGGGCACGACGCTCGGCCACGTGGTCGGCTCGGACCCCAAGCCCTCCCCCACACCGACCCCGAGGAGCCCGTCGGAACCCTCGACCAGCACCGACGGGTCCTCCTCACCGCCGCCCGGCGAGGCGCCGACACCGTCGTCGTCCACGCCGTCACCGACCGCGCCCACCGGCTCCGAGACCTCCACCGACTCGGCGACGCCTGCGCCCTGACCCGGACAGGACCGCCGCCCGGACCGGACGGCGGTCCTGCCAGCGGCGCTGGTCCTGTCAGTGGCGCCAGGCCTCAGGCGAGGGAGTTCTGGATCGCTTCTACGAACGCGGGCAGGTCTCCCGGGTTCCGGCTGGTGATCAGGTTGCCGTCCACGACGACCTCCTCGTCGACCCACTCCGCGCCGGCGTTCTGCAGGTCGATCGACAGGCTGGGATAGCTGGTGAGCCGCTTGCCCTTGGCCGCGCCCGCGGAGACCAGCAGCCAGGGCCCGTGGCAGATCACCGCGACGGTCTTGTCGGAGTCCAGCGCCTCCCGCACGATCGACTGGGCGTCCTCGTCGGTGCGGAGGTGGTCGGCGTTCACGGTGCCGCCCGGCACCACCAGCGCGTCGACAGCCGAGACGTCGAGGTCACCGAGGGTGCCCTCGACCTCGACCTTCTGCGTCGGCTCGGTGTCGCCCTTGACGGCCTGGATGGGCTCGCCCTTGACGGAGTAGACCTTCACCTCCGCGCCGGCCGAGGTCAGCTCGTCGCGGGGGGTGACCAGCTCGGCCTCCTCGAAGTGGTCGGTGGCGATGATCGCGATCTTCTTCCCGGTCAGGTCGGACACGGGTGCTCCTCTCACGTCGGGTACGTCGTCCTCGTACCCGAGCTCCCCGGCGCCGAACCCGGGAGCCCACCCCATGTAACGCGGGGTTGTGGAGGGTGAGTGCGCTCCCGGGGGCGCACTCACCAGCAGTAACCCCGCGTTACATGCGGAGGGGGCTGAGGAGGTGGGGCGGGGCGGCGAGGTGTCAGGTGAGTACGGCGGCGGCCTCGCGGCACGCGGTGAGTACGGCCCGGGCGCGGTCCGGCGTGGCCCCGGCGAGCCCGCAGGCGGGGGTGAGCACCAGCTGGTCGGCGACCTCGTCGGGATCGAACCCCAGCATCTCGAGGAGCCGCAGGGCGCGCTCGGCCGCGGATCGGGTCGTCGGCGGGTGCTCGGAAACCGACGGGACCACCCCGAGGAACACCCGTTCGCCGTCCTCGAGAGCGCGCGCGAGGTCGTCGTACTGGCCCGCGGCGAGCACCCCGAGGTCCACCGACAGGCCGGCGGCCCCGGCGCCACGCAGCAGACCCAGCGGCGGGTCGGCGGCGCAGCTGTGCACGACGACGGGGCAGCCGGCGGCGCCGATCACCGCCTCGAGGAGCTGGGAGGCCTCGGGCCGGTCCACGGAGCGGTGCCGGCCGAACCCGGACGCGGTGGGCACCTTGCCGGCCAGCACACCGGGCAGCATCGGCTCGTCGAGCTGGAGGATCACCTCGGCGCCCGGCACCCGGCGGCGCACCTCGGCCACGTGGCCACCGGCGCCCTCCGCGAGGGCCTGGGCGAGGTCACGGCGGGCTCCGTGGTCGGCGAGCACCTTGTCGCCGCGGGGCTTCTCCACCGTGGCGGCCAGGGTCCACGGGCCCACCAGCTGCACCTTGAGCGTGCCGGTGTAGCCCTGCATCTGCTCCTCGAACGCGTCGAGGTCCTGCTGCAGCAGCGAACGCGCCCGCCGCTGGTCGATCCCGGTCGCGTCGGTCAGGCGCCATCCCGCCGGCTGCAGATCGAGGCCCAGCTCGGTCACCACCGCGGCACCGCGGCCGGTCAGGTCGGCGACCGCGCCGCGCGCGGGGAGCTCAGGCAGGTGCGGCAGGTCCGACAGCTCACCGAGCACGACGCGCAACGCCTCGGCGAAGTCCTCCCCGGGCCAGGAGCCGATCCCGGTGGCGACCGCGGTCATCGGACCGACCGGGGGCTCTCGGCCCGTCGGGTCGTCGCGATCGTGGCAGAGCCGACCACCCGGGTGCCGTCGTACACGACCACGGCCTGCCCCGGCGCGATGCCGTACGCCGGCTCGTGGAGCTCCAGCTCGACCTGGTCCTCGTCGACGACTCTGAGCAGCGCGCGGTGCTCCTCTCCATGGGCCCGCAGCTGCACGGTGCACTCCAGGGGCTCGCTCGGCGCCGTGCCGCACCAGCGCGGGCGGATGCCGCGCAGCCCGTGCACGGCGAGCTCCTCGCGCGACCCGACGGTCACCGTCCCGGAGACCGGCTCGATGTCGAGCACGTAGCGCGGTCGCCCGTCCGCCGCCGGCCGCCCGATCCGCAGCCCGCGGCGCTGGCCGACGGTGTAGCGCCAGCTGCCCTCGTGGGTGCCCAGGTCCTCGCCGTCGGAGGAGACGATCCGGCCCGCGCGGTTGACGTCGTCGAGCTTCTCGGCGAGCCAGCCGCCGGTGTCGCCGTCGCTGATGAAGCAGATGTCGTGGCTGTCCGGCTTGGCGGCGACGGAAAGCCCGCGACGGGCGGCCTCCGCGCGCACCGCGGCCTTGGGGGTGTCGCCGAGCGGGAAGAGCGAGTGCGCCAGCTGCTCCTGGGTGAGCACGCCCAGCACGTAGCTCTGGTCCTTGCCGGCGTCCTCGGCACGGTGGAGCTCCACGACCCCGTCCGGACCGGGAACGGTGCGTGCGTAGTGACCGGTGACCACGGCGTCGAAGCCCAGCGCCACGGCCCGGTCGAGCACCGCGGCGAACTTGATCTTCTCGTTGCAGCGCAGGCACGGGTTGGGCGTCCGGCCGGCGGCGTACTCGCCGAGGAAGTCCTCCACCACGTCGTCGTGGAAGCGGTCGCTGAGGTCCCAGACGTAGAAGGGGATGCCGATCACGTCCGCCGCTCGACGGGCGTCGTTGGCGTCCTCGACCGTGCAGCAGCCGCGGGCCCCGGTGCGGTAGGACTTCGGGTTGCGGGACAGGGCCAGGTGGATGCCGGTGACGTCGTGGCCGGCGTCCACGGCGCGCGCGGCGGCGACTGCGGAGTCGACGCCCCCGGACATGGCGGCGGCGACCCGCATCAGAGTCCGCTTCCCGCGCTCGCCCCGCTGCCGGCGCGGCCGACCTGGGCGGCCCGGCGCGCGCGTTCCACGACCGCGCCGATCGCCTCCACGAGCGTGTCCACGTCCGTCTCGGTGCTGGTGTGCCCCAGCGAGAAGCGCAGGGACGCCCGCGCCATCTCCTCGCTGGCACCCATCGCCAGCAGCACGTGGGAGGCACGCGGGACGCCGGCGTCGCAGGCCGAGCCGGTCGAGCACTCGATCCCGCGCGCGTCGAGCAGCATCAGCAGCGAGTCCCCTTCGCAGCCCGGGAAGGCGAGATGGGCGTTGCCCGGCAGGCGGTGCTCGGGGGCGGGATCGGGGTCGCCGTTGTAGACGGCGTCCGGCACCTCCCGGCGTACGCCGGTCACGAGCCGGTCGCGCAGCTGCGCCAAGCACGGGCCGAGCTCGGGCTGCCGGGTCACCGCACTCTCGACCGCGGCGGCGAACCCGGCGATGGCGGCCGCGTTCAGGGTGCCGGAGCGGACGTCCCGCTCCTGCCCGCCGCCATGGAGCAGGGGCGTCGGCTGCAGCTCCCGGCGTACGACGAGCGCCCCGATCCCGACCGGTCCGCCGATCTTGTGCCCGGTGACCGTCATCGCGTCCACGCCGGAGGCGCCGAAGTCGACCGGCACCTGTCCGAGCGCCTGCACGGCGTCGGTGTGCACCGGGATGCCGTGCTCGGCCGCGAGCGCGACCACCTCGGCGATCGGCTGGACGGTGCCGACCTCGTTGTTCGCCCACATGACCGAGACCAGGGCAACGCTCTCGGGGTCGCTGGCCAGCGACCCGCGCAGGGCGTCGAGGTCGAGGCGACCGAGCCGGTCCACCGGGAGCAGCTCGACCTTCGCGCCCTCGTCGGCCAGCCAGTGCAGCGGGTCGAGGACGGCGTGGTGCTCGATGCCGGTGCTGAGGATCCGCACCCGGCGCGGGTCCGCAGCCCGCCGGGCCCAGAACAGGCCCTTGAGCGCCAGGTTGTCGGACTCGGTGCCGCCGGAGGTGAACACGACCTCGCCCGGCCGGCAGCCCAGGGCCGCGGCGATGCGCTCGCGCGACTCCTCCACGACCCTGCGTGCCGCGCGGCCGGAGCCGTGCAGGGAGGACGGATTGCCGACCGCGGCCAGCTGCGCGGTCATCGCTGCGGCGGCCTCCGGGAGGATCGGCGTCGTCGCCGCATGGTCGAGGTAGACAGGCATCGCCGGTCAAGGGTACGCGGCACCGCCCCGCCCCTCGCCTGCTCAGGGTGGCCTTGATACGACCCTCGGTACGATCAGCCCGGTGAAGCTCACCGTGGACCCGACGAGTGCCGAGCCGCCGTACGAGCAGGTGCGCGAGCAGATCCGCGCCCAGGTCGAGAGCGGCGAGCTGCCGGCGGGCACGAAGCTGCCGCCCGTACGCCGCCTGGCGGCCGATCTCGGCCTGGCGAACAACACGGTGGCTCGGGCCTACCGCGAGCTCGAGGGGCTCGGCGTCATCGAGACGCGCGGTCGCGGCGGCAGCGTCGTGCGCGGCGAGGGCGTGGAGCGCGCCACCCGGGAGGCCGCGCACGACTTCGTCGCCCGGATGCAGGAGCTCGGCGTCGGTCGCGACGAGGCGCTGCGTCTGGTGGAGCGGGCCTGGTCCTGATCGCGGCTCGATCCGCCCTCAGCCGTGCGGCCCGGACGACCCCGCTAGAACGAACGCCCGAGGACCAGCCGACGGTCCGCCCCGTGCCTACCGAGTGCGGCTACCTGCTCGTGATCACCGCCGCGTTCGTGTCGACGGCCTCGGCGGGCGAATAGGACGAGCGCGAGCCCCGTGGCGAGCACCCCGGCGTCGAGCAGCAGCATCCACAGACTGACGGTGGCGCCGGTGCCGGGCAGGCCCACCCGGGGGCCGCCCGCGAAGCCTCCGAGCAGCCCACCCCGCGTGCCCGGTCCCCCCACGCCGAGGCGGCCGTCCGCGCCTCCCGAACCGACGGCGATGCCTGGTGCGGCCACCTCGGAAGTTCCCTCAGCGGACTCGGCGCCCAGCCGCAGGCCGAACCCCACCGAGTCGCTCATCGTCTCGTTCGGCGCCTCCCACGGAAGCCCGACGGTGAGCCGGAGCGGCCAGGTCGCCCCCGCAGGGAACGACTCGGACAGGACGGCCCCGGACTCCAGGTCCGAGAGGGTCCCCCTCCACAGCGACTCCCCGGTGTCCGTCCTGTCGACGCTTATCTCCAGCCACGCCGGCAGCTCGCCCGCGCCGTCGGCACAGTCCTCGTCGCTCGCTCGCTGCTCCGGACGCTCACAGCTGTTCTCGTGGCTGACCACGTCCCGCGCAGTCAGTCGGAGCTCGGCGGCGTACAGGGAGTCGTTGCGCACCTGAAGGTCCTGAACCTTGGATATGCCCGGCGCCAGGTCGAGGAAGGACATTCCCGCAGCACTGGGGTCATGGGTGAAGCCCACCCCGTCACCCGGGACGTCGACGAGCAGCCCGCCGGGGTCAGCACTCGCCGGCGCGGCGAGAGCGCCGGCGGCCAGCCAGCCCGTCACGCAGAGAACAAGCATGCTGATGCCGACAGCGAATCGCCGTACGCAGGTCGACATCTGTGCCCCCGTTCATGACTGGTTTGTTGGATCCGTCCCACTGTGCAGTGCCTTCCCCTGCGGGGCATCACCAGGATTGGGGAAGACCGATCATCAACATTGGCGATGCGCGGCCCCCCTTCCCGAACGCAGCATCGTCCCTGCAAACCAACAGACGCCGCGACCTCGCGGCATTCCGCATCGGGGGAAGGGAATCCCGCAATGAACAAGAAGATCCTCAAGGGCAGCCTGGCCGGCGTGGCCGTCGCTGCCGTGGTGGCCGGCGGCGGCACCTGGGCGAGCTGGTCGGACTTCCGATGTCAAGGCGCCGACGCCGGCGCCGGCATCCTGAAGCTGAACGTCAGCGACCGCCAAGGCTCCACCGTGGTGTCGAGCCGTTCAGCCTGGCGCCCGGCCAGAACAAGTACCAGGAGTTCTACCTGGCCAGCGCCGACGCCAACAACGTGCCGGATCGGCCACCTGACGGCGAAGATCCAGAACCTGGTGGACACCGAGGACAACGGCCCCGGCTGCACGACGAACTCCGAGGCGCTCGCCGAGGAGCCGTCGCACGTGGACTCGACGGCATGCCCACGAACCCGGCGAACGACTGTGGGAACACGGGCGAGCTGTCGGGTCAGGCGACCGTCCAGATCCTCGTGAGCGACCCGGCGGCCAACGCCTCCAGCTGCCCTAACACCGGCATCTACGACTCGGCAACGCCGGTCGGCACTGGAACCCTTGCCAGCCAGGTCACCAAGACCTTCGACCTCGGCAACGTCAGCAAGGGAGAGGGCGTCTGCGTGCGCATGGAGATGTCCCTGCCGTCCAGCGCCTCCAACGCGAGCCAGGGCGACCAGGTCGCTTGGGACTGGCGCTTCGACCTGACCCAGGTTCCGTGACCTGAAGCGTTGAGACCAGGTGTCGGGCCGGCCGACCTCACGGCCGGCCCGACACCACCATGTAGGGGGGATGAACAGTGACCGACCAGCAGCAAGCCTCGAGCGGCAGCGCACGGCGGTGCTGACCGTCGCGACCTGGACCGGTCGTCTGCTCACCTTCTGCTTCGCCGCCGCGGTTGCTTCAGCCCTGGTGGTGTCTTCTGGTCCTCCCCCGCGCCGTCCACGGCCAGGCGATGACCGTTCTTTCTGGCAGCATGACCCCACCATCCCGGTCGGGTCCGTCGTCCTGGTCCGCCGGTCGATCCCGGAAACCTCCACGTCGGCGACATCGCGACGTACCAGAAAGAGGAGGGGAAGGCGCTTCTATGTGACCCACCGGATCAAGCGGATCAAGGTCGGCGGCGACCAGGTCGACCTACATCTTCAAGGGCGACGCCAACAGGGGACCCGACCCAGACCCGGTCGTTGCCGGCGCAGATCCGCGGCCAGGTCTGGTTCCACGTCCCCTACCTCGGCGCGATCCGCGACACCCTGCACGGCGGCGCCGGCATGACTCTCCTCGTCACCCTCGTACTCGCGGCGTACGCGCTCCTGCAGATCGGCGGAGGACTGCTCGAGCAACTTCGCAGCCGCCGAGCCGACGCCGCCCGGGACGACGGAGAGTTCTCCGAGCCAGCGAGAGAGGTCGTCGATGTCCCGGCGTAGCGCAGCCCTTGCCGCGACTGCCGCGCTTGCCGTGCTGTGTGGCTCTTCAGCGTGGAGCAGCGCTCCGGGCACCTATGCGGCGTTCTCCGACATTGCCGAGGTGCAGGCACAAGCCGGGGCGGGAGTCTGGGCCCCCGACCCACCGGAGGCGTGCGGTCCGATAGGCGACTACAAGGGCGGCGTCGTCTGGGGGACCATGGGAGACGACGTCCTCGTCGGCGGCAACCAGCGCCAGATCATCATGGGGCTCGGCGGTGACGACGAGCTCCGCGGCGGCAACAGCGGCGACTGCCTCGTCGGCGGACCGGGCAACGACCGGCTGATCGGCAGCAACGCCAAGGACATCCTCATCGGCGGCCCTGGCGACGACTACCTGTTCGGTGGCAACGCCCCGGACACCCTGGACGGCAGCGAGGACAACGACGTCTGCGACGGCGGCCTGGGCCAGGACACAGTCGTCAACTGCGAGGCCACGCTGGAGCAGCAGCCACAAGCGCAGACAGCGCCCCCTCAGACGTCGAAGGCTCACCAGCCAGGTGACAGCTCCGCACCGCAGGGCAGCAGCGGGAAGCAGGAGCCCAAGGCGCCCGCCAAGGTCGACCCTGCGCCACCGCAGGACGACCCCCCACCGGCGCAGACGGACCCCGCGCCCGCGGACAGTGGTCAACCTGCGGGCCCCTCCGGTCCCGTGGCCGAGCCGCCCCCTCCCCCGCAGCCGTAGGGCACTCTCCACTGGACTATGCCGCTTTGGCGCGCGTTTCGCCTCGAGCGCCCTCCGAGTGATCATGGCACTGTTCTTGGGACTTCGGGGGATCGAATGTCGTTGACATCTGTTGTCGCGCCTGTCGGGATGGCCGCGTCCGTGCGGCTCGGACCTGCCATGGCAGTCATGCTTGTGGCACTCACGTCAGGGCTCTTCGTCGCAGGAGGCGTGTTCCGGCTTTCGCGGTGGCACATCACGCGAGACCGCGCCAACGCACTGCTCGGGACGGCGCAGCTCCTCCTGGGTGGATTCGGGCTGCCCTGGGCCCTGATGACCGAGGCGCTGAGCTTCGGAGGGTGGCTCGACGGCTTGACGGTGCGCGCAATCGCCTCGATCGCGAGCATGATCCTGGTGGTGCAGGCATGCAAGACCTGCCTGCGCAACCCCGCCCGGGGCGGCCTCGTCCTGAACGCCGAGTTCGGCGCGCTGCCGCTCGCAGGCGTCGCATCGCTGGTCCTCATTCAGCTGGCCCTCGCGCAGGGGCCCGGCGCGGTCAACATCACACTGTCGCTGCACGTCCTCGTGGCCTGCGGGTGGTTCAGTGTCGCCCTGCTCGTCAGCCAGCACCTGCGCGACGTGCCCTGGAGCCGCCGAGCCTGGCCACTCTTCCTCGCGCTCGGGGTGGCCGAGCTGCTCGGTGCTGTCGACTCGAGGCATCTGGGAGCCACCACCTCTCTCGCACTGCTCGTGGCCCTCACCGTCGCCGTCTTCACGATGAGGTCAGCGCTGCTGGACCTGCGCACCGCCATCAGCATGGGTGACGAGGAGGCGGACTACCTCGCCTACGCGTTCCAGCGGGCCAGTCGTCAGGCCGGCCAGCTCAACGAGTGGCGTGAGCAGCTCAGCCACGATGCCCGCAGCACGGTGGCCGGCCTGCGGGCTGCCATCGCGGTCCTCGAGCAGTACGCCACTCGCATCGACCCCGGGGCGACCGGCTCGCTGGGACAGACGGCTGTCGCAGAGATCGAGCAGCTCGAACACCTGCTCACCCGGACACCGGAGCTGCCACGGGTCGAGTTCGACGTCAGCCAGGTGGCGCGTGCCGTGGTCGAAGCAGCTCAGGTCCTGGGCCAGGAGGCGGAGCTCCATGCCGCCCCGACGCTCGCTTGCGGCCGCCCCGGCGACCTCGCCGTCGCGCTCAAGAACGTCCTCGACAACGCTCGGCACCACGCGCCCGGCAGCCCTGTGCAGGTTGGTGTCGACTCCGATGCCGACGGTGTGCGCATCACCTGCTCTGACCTCGGCCAGGGCGTGTCCGCCGACGTGGCTGCCCGGATCTTCGACCGTGGCTACCGAGGAGCCGCGAGCACCGGAACGGGTCTCGGCCTCTACAGCGCCCGGGCGCTGATGCAGGAGCAGGGCGGAGACCTCAGCTTCCTGCCCGGGGACCGCGGCGCGACCTTCGTGCTGCGGCTGCCGGCAGCAGCGGCCGGCGCCGCTCCCGGAGGCCTCCGTCTGGCCGATGCGTCGATCACGAAGCAGCCGGAGCACGCGGCATGACGGCCCTCTTCGAGGCCCCCGGCGAGGCGTCTTCTCCCTCGTCCGGCGGCAGTCATGTGCTGCTCATCGACGACCACAGGCTCCTCAGCCAGGCTCTCGCCATGGCGCTGAATGCTCAGGGCCTCGTCGCCGACGTGCCGATCATCAGCGACCGCGCCACCCTCCTTGCGCAGGTGGCAGATGCGCAGCCGGAGCTGGTGCTTCTCGACCTCGAGCTCGGGGTGCTCGGCAACGGCCTCGACCTGCTGCCTGCGCTCGTCCAGGGGGGCTACCGGGTGCTGGTCGTGTCGGCTACCACGAGCCCCGAGCCGCTGTGTCGCGCCCTCGACCTCGGCGCGGTCGGGGTCGTCAGCAAGGGACTGCCCCTCGCCGATCTCTTGCAGGCTGTGCTTGCCGCAGTCACCGGCAGGGAGGTGATGCCTCCGTCCCAAAGGGTGCGGCTCCGTCAGCATTGCGAGGCCCAGCGAGCGGCGCGGACGGGTCATCTCGCCCCGTTCCAGCACCTGTCGTTCTCCGAGCAGCAGGTTCTGCGCGCGCTCGCGGACGGTCACAACGTGGCGGCGATCAGTCGCGAACGCTTCGTCTCCGAGGCGACCGTGCGCAGCCAGGTGCGCGCCGTACTCACCAAACTCCAGGTTGGCTCCCAGCTCGAGGCGGTCGCGATGGCCCGGCGTGCCGGCTGGCTCTGATCCGCCGAGGAGCGTCATCCGAGCTCGTCGCTGCTGCGACCGGAACGTATGACGTCCCGCGGAAGGTCATCCGAACCGGCTGCCATAGCAGCGAGGGCGTGTGACGTCCCGCGGGGGTCAGCGGCGGGCGAGTCGGGCGACCAGCGCCAGGTGGTCGGTGCCGGGCACGCGGTAGGTCCGGGTCGAGATCGCGGAGAAGTCGTCGCTCATCAGCACGTGGTCGATGGCCACGGTGGTGAAGGGACTGTCCAGGCGCTTGCCGTCGCGCGAGTGCGGCACCGGCCAGGTCGGCTGCCAGCCAGAGTTCGCGTCGACCGCGGCGTCGGTCAGCCCGAGCCCGAGCAGCTTCCGCATCGGACCGTGGTCGAGGGTGGCGTTGAAGTCCCCCACCAGCAGGCGTGGGCCGGACACCGCCGCGGTGTCCGCGCGGAGCACGTCGAAGTCGCGGTGCCAGTTCGCCACGTTGTCAAAGGGCTGGGTGGTGTGCGCCGCGGTGAGCGTGAACGGGACCGGCGCCTGGACGCGGATGCGGTGCGCTCCGGTCCAGATGGGCAGCCGACGCTCCTCCTTGACCGGGAAGGACGAGAGCACCACGGTGCCGGAGACTCGGTCCATCGGGAGCCCGCCCCGGTGTGGCCACGGGGTCTTCGGTCCTGCCGCCTGCTGCACGGCCGCCACCGCGGACGGAGTCGCCTCCTCGAGCACGACGAGGTCGGCGCCCACACGGCCCGCGAGTCGCACCACCGCGGCCGGGTCAGCCCGGCCGAACTCCATGTTGAGGTCGAGGATCGTCAGGTCGGCTCGACCGCTCGGGTGCGTGCCGACGTACAACGGCGCCACCCAGGCCACGTGCAGCGCCAGCCCGAGCGCGGCAACGAGGGCGGCGATGCCGGTCGGGCGCCGCAACCGCGGCCCCGCCCCCACCCGCACCAGCAGCAGGAGCGCCAGCGCGACCGCATAGCCGAGCACGCCGTACGACGTGAAGCTGACCAGCAGCACCCAGAGCCGGCCACCGGGCGCGAACAGCCGGTCCAGGGTGAGAACGACGCAGCCGGCCAGGACGCCGAACGCGATCAACGCGACGGCGTACCTGACCGGCTTCATCGGGACCTGGTCGGGCTCAGCCCTTGCGCTTCTCGACCTCCTCCGCGGCGGTCGGGAGGACGGTGTGCAGGTCGCCCACCACGCCGAAGTCGACCAGCTCGAAGATCGGCGCCTCCTCGTCCTTGTTCACCGCGACGATGGTCTTGGAGGTCTGCATGCCGGCGCGGTGCTGGATCGCCCCGGAGATGCCGGCGGCGACGTAGAGCTGCGGCGAGACCACCTTGCCGGTCTGCCCGATCTGGAAGGCGTGCGGCTTCCAGCCGGAGTCGACCGCGGCGCGCGAGGCGCCCACGGCGGCACCGAGGGAGTCGGCGAGCGCCTCGACCGGGTCGAAGTTGCCGCCGGTGCCGCGACCGCCGGCGACCACGATGGCGGCCTCGGTGAGCTCCGGGCGACCGCTGGCCTTGCGCGGCTGGGAGGCCACGATCTTGGCCTTCTTCGCCGAGTCGGAGATGGTCGCGGAGAACTCCTCCTTGGCGCCGGCACCCTCGGCCTCCTCCGGCGCGGCGGAGTTCGGCTTCACGGTGATGATCGGGGTGCCCTTGGTGACCTTCGAGGTCACGGTGAAGTTGCCGGCGAAGACGGACTGGGTGGACACCGCAGTGTCTCCCTCTGCCTGCACGTCCACCGCGTCGGTGATCAGGCCCGACTCCAGCTTGATCGCCAGGCGGCCGGCGATCTCCTTGCCCTCGGTGGTGGAGGGGATCAGGACCGCGGCGGGGCCATCACCACCAGCCTGTCCGGCCAGCTGCTCGAGCACCTCGGCCTTGGGGGCCACCAGGTAGCCCTTGGTCTCGTCGTCGGCGACGACGTAGACCTTCTCGGCGCCGTACTTCTTCACCGCCGCGACGGCGTCGTCGGCCTTGTCGGCCGGGCCGATGAACACCGCGGACGGCTCGCCGAGCCGCTTGGCGATGGTGAGCAGCTCGTAGGTCGGCTTGCGGACCGCACCCTCGACGTGGTCGATGAGGACCAGAACTTCAGACATTGCTTCTCAGACTCCTAGTTCGCGATAGCGACTGCAGGACGCGGCCGGCGGTCAGATGAACTTCTTGCCGGCGAGGAAGTCGACCAGCGCCTTGGCGCCTGAGCCGTCCTCGTCGGCGACGATCTCGCCCTGGGTGCGCGGCGGGCGCTCCTCGGTGCCCTCGACCGTGGTCCAGGCGTTGTCGAGGCCGACCTCGCCGGCGTCCACGCCGATGTCGGAGAGCGACTTGGTCTCCAGCGGCTTCTTCTTCGCGGCCATGATGCCCTTGAAGGAGGGGTAGCGCGCCTCACCGGACTGGTCGGTCACCGAGAGCACCAGCGGGGCGGTCGCGCCGATGACCTCGGTCGCGGTGTCGCCGTCGCGCTTGATGCGGAACTCCTTGCCCTGGTTCTCGATCACCGAGCCGAGGGTCACCTGCGGCAGGTCGAGCAGCTCGGCCAGCATCGCGGGCACGACGCCCATGTCGCCGTCGGTGGAGGCCATGCCGCAGACCACCAGGTCGACGTCGCCGAGGCTCTTCACCGCACCGGCCAGCACCTTGGCGGTGGAGACGGCGTCGGAGCCGGCGATGGAGTCGTCGACGACGTGCACGCCCTTGTCGGCGCCCATCTGGAGAGACTTCTTGATCGCCTCGGCGGCGTCCTCGGGACCGACGCACAGCGCGGTCACCTCGACGTCGTCGCCCTCGGCGCGCTCCTTGATCTGCAGCGACTGCTCGACGGCGTACTCGTCGAGCTCGGAGAGCAGACCCGGGACGCCGGTCCGGTCCACGGTGTTGTCCGACTCGAACTGACGCTCCGCAGTGGCGTCGGGGACGTACTTCACACAGACGACAATGTTCATCTCATTCGGCCCGCGTGGGCCCCTCCTGGGTCTTGGGACGAAAGGGCGGGACAGCCCGCGAGGCAGGCGCCCGACAGGCAGGTTACCGCCGAGTCACATGGTCAGAAACCGGGGTGCCGGGTGGGTTCAGTCACAAGAGCCCGACCACGGAGCGCTGGGTACGCCGGGCTCAGCGGATCCGCTTCGGCTCGATCGCCTGGGCGAGGAAGCGACCGATGAGGAGATACACGATCGCCGCGATCCCCCAGTTGAGCAGCACGTTCTTCGACTCGGCGTTCTTGCCGCCGAAGTCGAAGATGCCGTCCTTGCGGCTGAAGGGCCCCGAAATGGCCTCCGCGACGTCGGTCACGAACTTCACCAGCGGGTTGTCCTGGTTGATGTTCTCGCGCAGCACCACGAGCAGCACGCCCATCGCCAGGATGGCGGCGAGCAGGCCGAACACGATGCGCACCACCCGCGCCACCTGCATGCGGACGTTGTCCTTGGCCGCCTGGTCACGCGCGGTCCGGTCCGGCCCGGACTCGTCAGTCCTCACCTTTGGCACGGTTCCTCCCGATGGTGGTGTGGTGGTGGGCTCAGCGCCCCTCGAACTGTGCCTTGCCCGGCCCATTCTGGACGAAGGACTCCATCCCGATCGAGCGGTCCCGCGTCCCGAACAGCGCAGCGAACTGCTGCCGCTCGATCTCCAGGCCGGTCTCCAGGTCGACCTCGAGTCCCCGGTCGATGGCGTCCTTGGCCGCCCGGACGGCGTACGTCGCCGCGCCGGCGAACTGCCGCGCCCACGCCAGGGCCGTCTCGTAGACCTCCCCCGCAGGCACCACCCGGTCGACCATCCCGATGGCCAGCGCCTCCTCGGCCTCGACGAAACGCCCGGTGAAGATGATGTCCTTCGCGCGGCTGGGCCCGACCAGCCGGCTGAGCCGCTGGGTGCCGCCGGCGCCGGGGATGATCCCGAGCAGGATCTCGGGCTGTCCGAGGGTGGCGTCCTCGGCGGCGACCCGGATGTCGGCGCACAGTGCGAGCTCGCAGCCGCCACCGAGCGCGTAGCCGTTGATCGCCGCCACGACCGGCTTGGGGATGCGGGCCACGGCCGAGAACGCCGTGGTCAGTCCGCTGGAGCGCTTGATCATGTCGGTGTAGGACATGTCCGCCATCTCCTTGATGTCGGCGCCCGCCGCGAAGACCCGCTCGCCGCCCCACACCACGACGGCCTTGACGTCGTCCCGCTCGGTCGCCTCGGCGGCGGCGGACCGGATCTCCTCCTGCACCTGGGCGTTGAGGGCGTTCATCTTCGGTCGGTCCAGCCGGATGGTGCCGACCCCCTCCTCCACCTCGAGGCGGACGAACTCCCTGCCGGTGTCGGTCATCTGCATCGCTCCTGGGGTCGGCTGCGCGGACGGTGGGTGCCAACCTACCGATCCGGGGGCCGTTGACCGGCTGACCGGCGCCTTCTGACTTGGCACGGTGGAGCGCTCGGACACCCAGGCGAGCCTTGTCGCGGCACCTCGAGAGGTCTCCCACGACGTGCTGCTGCTCGCTCACCGACCTGCCGGCGTCCCGCGGTTGCGGGGTGACGGCCCAGACCGTCGCCGCGTCCGATTCCGAGGTTCGCCGTCGGGCACCCCCCGGGCACATGGCGATCACCGACGCCCGGGACGGCCGCTACCTGGTTCCCTGAACCGGTGGGCGCGGCTGAGATGATCTGTCGGTGACACCGGGGATGTGGTCCGAGGCGGGCGAGCGGATGGCCGTGTGGCCCGGGCGCAGCTGGCCGTTGGGGGCCACCTGGAGCAAGGAGTCCACGAACTTCGCCGTGCACGCACCCGAGGCGACGGCGGTGTGGGTGTGCCTGTTCGACGAGGAGGGACGCGAGACTCGTCACGAGCTCTCCGAACGCACCCTCGGCATCTGGCACGGCGCCCTCCCCGGCATCGCCGTGGGCCAGCGCTACGGCTTTCGCAGCAACGGGCCGTGGCAGCCGGACCGGGGCCTTCGCTTCAATCCCGCCAAGCTCCTGCTCGACCCCTACGCACGGGCGGTGAGCGGCGAGCTCGTGACCCACCCGGCGATCTTCGGCCACCAGGTCCGCTCCGACCTGCACCCGTCGCGCCTGCCCGACGGCTCCCTGGTGCGCGACGACACGGACTCCGCACCGTACGTCGGCCGGTCGGTCGTGGTGCACGACGACTTCGACTGGGGAGACGACGCCCCGCTGCGGCGGCGCTGGCGGGAGACGGTGCTCTACGAGCTCCACGTCAAAGGGTTCACCCGGCTGCACGACCGGATCCCCGAGGAGCTGCGCGGCACCTACGCCGGCCTCGGCCACCCGGTCGTGACCGACTACCTGCGCGAGCTGGGCGTCACGGCGGTCGAGCTGCTCCCGATCCACCAGTTCGCCTCCGAGCCGCGGCTTGCGGGGATGGGCCTGGCCAACTACTGGGGCTACAACTCGCTCGGGTTCTTCGCCCCCCATGCGGCGTACTCCTCCTCCGGCGACGGGGGGCAGCAGGTCGGCGAGTTCAAGCAGATGGTCAAGGATCTGCACGCGGCCGGGCTCGAGGTGATCCTCGACGTGGTCTACAACCACACCGCGGAAGCCGGTGCGGACGGACCGACGCTGTCGTTCCGGGGTCTGGACGACGTCGGCTACTACAAGCGGATCTCTGCGGAGCACGTCGACAGCACCGATCCGGACGGCTACTGGGACGTGACCGGGTGCGGCAACACCATGAACGCGGAGCACCCGGCGGCGCTGCGCCTGATCCTGGACTCGCTGCGCTACTGGGTGACCGAGATGCACGTCGACGGCTTCCGCTTCGACCTGATGTCCGCGCTCACCCGGGTGGGACCCGACGTGGACATGCACAGCCACCTGCTCACCACCATCGGACAGGACCCGGTGCTGAGGCACGTGAAGCTGATCGCGGAGCCCTGGGACGCCAGCGCCGAGGGTTACCGCGTCGGGGAGTTCCCGCCGCCCTGGGTGGAGTGGAACGACCAGTACCGCGACACCATCCGCGACTTCTGGCGCGGGCACGCGGACGGCGGCGTACGCGACGTGGCCACCCGGCTCGCCGGATCCTCCGACCTCTACCTCGACGACGGCCGGTCACCGTACGCCTCGGTGAACTTCGTGACCGCCCACGACGGCTTCACCCTGCGGGACCTGGTCTCCTACGACCGCAAGCACAACGAGGCCAACGGCGAGGACAACCGCGACGGCAGCGACAACAACCGCTCCTGGAACTGTGGGATCGAGGGTGAAACTGCGGAGACCGACATCTTGGCGCTGCGGCACCGCCAGGCCGCGAACCTGATCGCGACGCTCTGCCTGTCCAACGGGGTGCCGATGCTGGTGGCCGGCGACGAGCGCGGGCGCACCCAGCACGGCAACAACAACCCCTACGTGCACGACAACGAGGTGTCCTGGGTGGACTGGCGGCCCGACGACGCGTGGCTGGACATCTACGACATCACCCGGGCGGCGCTGCGGATCCGGCGTGAGCACGAGACGCTCACCCAGCGTCACTGGTTCGAGGGCCGCCCGACGATCGTGGGCGGCGGCCCCAAGGACCTGGCGTGGTACCACCCCGCTGGGCGCGAGATGGCTCCCGACGACTGGCTCGACGAGGACCTCCACACGCTGGGGATGCTCGTCTCCGGCCACCCGCTGCGCTCTCCCGGACCACGCGGCGAGCAGCAGTGGGACGCCAGCTTCCTGCTCTGGCTCAACGCCTCTCCGCACGCGTGCCCGGTGGTGCTGCCGGCCGGGCTGGGGACCTCTGGGGGCGTCGTGGTGCTCTCCACCGATCCCGCCCACGCCCTGGAGACCAAGCTCGACGCAGCCGACCCGCTCACCCTGGCCCCCCGCTCCCTGCTGCTCCTGCAGCACTCCTGAAGCCTCGCCGACGGGACGCTTCTGGGCTCAGGCGCCGTTCGCCGCGCTTCCGGCGACCGTGACCAGTCCCAGCTCCGCCGGGGAGACGAGGTCGGGGTGGTCGGGCAGCACCCGGACGGTGTAACCGAAGGATCCGGCCCGGTCGAGCACCACGTGGCCGTCGAAGCGGTGCCGGCCGCCCTCATAGCTCTCGCCGAGCCGCAGCGCCGCGGCGGTGGTCTCGGCCAGGGTGTCGTCGCCGCGGACCGGTCCGTGGACGAGCTCGACCCGCACGTCCTGCGGCGAGAGCGAACCGAGCGAGACGAACACCCGCACGTCCATGCCGCCCCCGATCTCCGGGGCGTCGGGAAGGCCTTCTGTCTCGACGTGGTCGAGGTGCACACCGTCCCAGCCGGCGACCACGCGCTTCTTCCACTGGGCGAGCTCGAAGGCACCGTCGAAGGAGTCGTTCAGCGCCCGCGAGGACTGCGCGGCCGGGGCGTAGAGCTTCTCGACGTACTCGCGCACCATCCGGTTCGACAGGACCTTGGGGCCGAGGGACTTCAAGGTGTGGCGGACCATCTCGATCCACCTGTCCGGGACCCCGACCACGTCCCCGGAGCGGTCGTAGAACCGGGGCGCGACCTCCTTCTCGATCAGGTCGTAGAGGGCGTGTGCCTCGATGTCGTCACGCTGGTCGTGATCGTCGACACCGTCGGCGGAGGGGATCGCCCAGCCGTTGTTGCCGTCGTACCACTCGTCCCACCAACCGTCGAGGATGGACAGGTTGAGCCCGCCGTTGAGCGCGGCCTTCATGCCGGAGGTGCCGCACGCCTCGTAGGGGCGCAGCGGGTTGTTCAGCCACACGTCGCAACCGGGGTAGAGCGGCTGCGCCATCGCGATGTCGTAGTTGGGCAGGAAGACGATCCGGTGGCGCACCTCCGGGTCGTCGGCGAACCGGACGATCTCCTGGATGAGCTGCTTGCCGCCGTCGTCGGCCGGGTGCGCCTTGCCGGCGATCACCAGCTGGACCGGGCGCTCGGGGTCGAGCAGCAGCCGCTTGAGCCGCTCGGGGTCGCGCAGCATCAGCGTCAGCCGCTTGTACGACGGCACCCGTCGCGCGAAACCGATGGTGAGCACGTCGGGGTCGAGCACCGAGTCGATCCAGCCCAGCTCGGCCGGGGCAGCGCCGCGGCGGATCCAGGACCGGCGCAGCCGGGCGCGGGCGTCCTCGACGAGCCGGGCCCGCAGGTCACGCTTGGTCGCCCACAGGTCGGCGGCCGGGATCTTGTCCACCACCGACCAGACGTCCGGGTGGTCGGAGTCGGTGTCGGTGCCCATCCGGCTGGCCAGCTCGAAGACCTCACGCCCGACCCAGGTGGGGGCGTGGACGCCGTTGGTGATCGAGGTGATCGGCACCTCCGCCTCGTCGAAGGCCGGCCACAGTCCTTGGAACATGTGGCGGCTGACCTGGCCGTGCAGCAGGGAGACGCCGTTGGCACGCTGGGAGAGCCGGAACCCCATCACCGCCATGTTGAACACCCCCGGATCGCCACCGTGGTAGTCCTCCGCGCCGAGGCCGAGGATCCGGTCGACCGGCACGCCGGCAACCGGGCTGACCGGCCCGAAGTACTGCTCGACCAGCTCACGGGGGAAGCGGTCGATGCCGGCGGGGACCGGCGTGTGGGTGGTGAAGACCGTGCCGGCGCGGGCCACCGCGAGCGCGGTGTCGAAGTCCAGCTTGGGGCCCTGCTCGTCCACGGTGAGCTCGCGGATCCGCTCCAGGCCGAGGAACCCGGCGTGCCCCTCGTTGGTGTGGAACACCTCGGGCGGCTCGTGGCCGGTGATGCGGCAGTAGGCCCGCACGGCGCGGACTCCCCCGATGCCCAGCAGGATCTCCTGACGGAGCCGATGCTCGGTGGTGCCGCCGTAGAGGCGGTCGGTGACGGCCTGGAGCTCTGCGCTGTTCTCCTCCAGGTCCGTGTCGAGCAGCAGCAGCGGCACGCGACCCACCTGCGCGACCCAGACGCGGGCGACCAGCTCCTGGTCACCGGGCAGCGCGATCCGGACCTGCGCCAGTGAGCGGTCGGCCTCGCGCAGCGGCGTGATCGGCAGACCGTCGGGGTCGAGGACGGGATAGGTCTCCTGCTGCCACCCGGCGCGGGAGAGAGACTGCTTGAAGTACCCGTGCCGGTAGAGCAGACCGACCCCGACCAGGGGGACGCCCAGGTCGCTGGCGGTCTTGAGGTGGTCACCCGCGAGGATCCCGAGGCCCCCGGAGTACTGCGGGAGCACCGAGGTGATGCCGAACTCGGGGGAGAAGTACGCGATCGCCCGGGGCAGGTCGGTCTGCCCCTTGGCCAGCTGCTTCTGGAACCAGCGGTCGCCGGTGAGGTACTGCTCCAGGTCCGCCTGGGCGATCCCCAGCATCCGCAGGAACTTCCGGTCGGTGGCCAGCTCCTGGAGCCGGGAGACCGGCACGGCACCCAGCGTCTTGACCGGGTCGTGCCCGCTCTCCCGCCAGATCTCCGCGTCCAGGCTCGCGAAGACGTCCTGGGTCTCGGGCTGCCAGGACCAGCGCAGGTTGAGCGCCAGGTCGCTCAGCGGGGCCAGCGGTTCGGGCAGGACGGGACGGACGGTGAATCGACGGATAGCACGCACCGGCCCACGCTAACCCAGACTCTTGGAACGATCCAACGAATCGCGCGAGCCCGGAAGGAACCGGTTTGCCCGGGAGCCGGTCCTGAGTCCGCCGGCGCTTCACGCCGTTTGCGCCCAGCCCCGGGATTCGCAAGTGTGGACACATGGTCGGACGCATCCCCGTCATGGACGTCAAGCCCGTCGTCGACTGCGGCCGCTTCCCCGCGAAGGCGAGCGTCGGAGAAATCTTCGACGTGACCGCCCTGGTGTTCCGCGAGGGTCACGACGAGCACGGCGCCGAGGTGGTGCTCACCGATCCCGCCGGTGGCAGGCGGCCACCGGTCCGCATGCGCGACGTCCAGGGCGACGTCTCCCGGATGTCCGCCGCGGTCCGGCCCGACGAGGAGGGCGCCTGGTCCTTCGAGATCCAGGCATGGAGCGACCCGGTCGCCACCTGGTTGCACGACGGGCCCATCAAGATCCGTGCCGACGTCGATGTCGAGCTGATGTTCGCCGAGGGCGCCTTGGTGCTCGAACGGGTGCTGGCCCAATTCGGCGACGGGTCCGGAGCCGCCCAGCGCGGCAACGCTCCGGTTGTCCCGCAACGCGCGGTCGTCACCGACGCCATCAGGGCGCTGCGCGACACCGACCGGCCCGTCGAGGCGCGACTCGCGGCGGTCGAGTCCCCCGAGGTCCTGCACGTCCTCCGGACCCACCCGGTCCGGGACTTCCTCACCGTCGAGGGCCCGTTCCCGCTGTTCGTCGACCGCCAACGCGCGCTGTACTCCAGCTGGTATGAGTTCTTCCCCCGCTCCGAGGGAGCCCGCCTCGACGAGCGGACCGGCAAGGTCGCCAGCGGCACCTTCCGGACCGCCGCCGAGCGCCTCCAGGCGGTTGCGGACATGGGCTTCGACGTGGTGTACCTGCCACCGATCCATCCCATCGGCGAGGTCAACCGCAAGGGGGCGAACAACACGCTGACGCCGACCGCGGACGACGTCGGCTCGCCGTGGGCCATCGGCAGCCGGCACGGAGGCCACGACGCCATCCATCCCGACCTGGGCTCGCTCGAGGACTTCGACGCGTTCGTTGCCGAGGCCCGCCGCCTCGGGCTCGAGGTCGCGCTCGACTTCGCCCTGCAGGCGGCCCCGGATCACCCGTGGGCCACCGAGCACCCGGAGTGGTTCACCACCCGCGCCGACGGCTCGATCGCCTACGCGGAGAACCCACCGAAGAAGTACCAGGACATCTACCCGATCAACTTCGACAACGACCCCGCGGGCATCTACGCCGAGGCAGAGCGGGTGGTGCGTCACTGGATGGACCACGGGGTGCGCATCTTCCGGGTCGACAACCCGCACACCAAGCCGGTGCAGTTCTGGGAGTGGCTGCTGGCCCGGGTCCGCGCCACCGATCCCGACGTGCTGTTCCTCTCCGAGGCCTTCACCAAACCACCGATGATGCGGGCGCTGGCGACCGTGGGCTTCCACCAGAGCTACACCTACTTCACCTGGCGCAACACGCGTTCGGAGCTGGAGACCTACCTCAACGAGGTCTCCCACGAGACCTCGGCGGTGCTGCGGCCCAACTTCTTCGTCAACACCCCGGACATCCTGCACGCCTACCTGCAGCACGGCGGCCGCCCGGCGTTCAAGATCCGCGCGGTGTGTGCGGCGATGGGGTCCCCGAGCTGGGGCGTCTACTCCGGTTTCGAGCTGTTCGAGCACGTGGCGCTCAAGCCGGGCAGCGAGGAATACCTCGACTCCGAGAAGTTCCAGATCCGCATCCGCGACTGGGCGGGCGCGGAGAAGACCGGCGACACCCTGGCGCCGTACCTCACCCGACTCAACGAGATCCGCCGCGCCCATCCGGCGCTGCAGCAGCTGCGCAACGTCACGACCCACTCCAGTGACGACGACGCGGTCCTGGTGTTCAGCAAGCAGCTGGTTTCGGCAACCGGCACGGGCGGGCAGGACGACACGGTCATCGTCGTGGTGAACCTCGACCCCCACGCCCCGCGCACCACCACGGCGCACCTCGACCTGCCTGCCCTCGGCATGAACTGGGAGGACACCTTCACCGTGCACGACGAGCTGACCGGCCAGTCCTGGCGCTGGGGAGCGCACAACTTCGTGCACCTGGACCCGTTCACCGAACCCGCCCACATCCTCACCGTCCGGAGGGGCGCATGAACACCGCGACGGAACACGCTCTGCGCTCCGGTCTCGCCGGGAACGCCGCATGAGCGCGCAGCCGGCGGACGCGGTCGAGCCTGCGCACGACGAGCAGCCCTTCCCCGACCACCCCGGCGACACCCCGGACTGGTTCAAGACCGCGGTGTTCTACGAGGTGCTGGTGCGCTCGTTCAAGGACGCCGACGGCGACGGCATCGGCGACTTCCGCGGACTGACCGAGAAGCTCGACTACCTGCAGTGGCTGGGCGTGGACTGCTTGTGGGTGCCGCCGTTCTTCATGTCCCCGCTGCGTGATGGCGGCTACGACGTCAGCGACTACACCAACATCCTGCCCGAGGTCGGGACCGTCGAGGACTTCCACCACTTCCTCGACGAGGCGCACCGGCGCGGCATCAAGGTGATCATCGACTTCGTCATGAACCACACCAGTGACCAGCACCCGTGGTTCCAGGCGAGCCGGGAGGACCCGGACGGCCCGTACGGCGACTTCTACGTGTGGTCCGACACCGACGACAAGTACCAGGACGCCCGGATCATCTTCGTCGACACCGAGCCTTCGAACTGGACGTGGGACCCGGTCCGCCAGCAGTACTACTGGCACCGGTTCTTCTCCCACCAGCCCGACCTGAACTTCGACAACCCGAAGGTCCACGAGGCCATCAAGGAGGCGTTCCGCTTCTGGCTGGACATGGGCCTCGACGGCTTCCGACTCGACGCCGTGCCCTACCTCTACGAGCGCGACGGCACCAACGGCGAGAACCTTCCCGAGACCCACCAGTTCCTGCGCGAGCTGCGCTGCTTCGTCGACGAGAACTACCCCGGCCGGGTGCTCCTCGCCGAGGCCAACCAGTGGCCCGACGACGTCGTGCACTACTTCGGGGGCGCGTCGGACCCGGTGAGCGGCGAGTGGGTCGGCACGGAGTGCCACATGTGCTTCCACTTCCCGGTGATGCCGCGCATCTTCATGGCGGTGCGCCGGGAGAGCCGGTTCCCCATCTCCGAGATCCTCGAGCAGACGCCGCCCATCCCGTCGGGCTGCCAGTGGGGCATCTTCCTGCGCAACCACGACGAGCTGACCCTGGAGATGGTCACCGACGACGACCGCGACTACATGTGGGACGAGTACGCCAAGGACCCCCGCATGAAGGCCAACATCGGGATCCGCCGACGCCTCGCTCCCCTGCTGGACAACGACATCGACCGCATGGAGCTGTTCACCGCGCTCCTGCTGTCGTTGCCCGGTTCGCCGGTCCTGTACTACGGCGACGAGATCGGGATGGGCGACAACATCTGGCTCGGTGACCGCGACGGCGTCCGCACCCCCATGCAGTGGACCCCTGACCGCAATGCCGGCTTCTCCATCTCCAATCCCGGCAAGCTGCACCTGCCGGTGATCCAGGACCCCATCTTCGGGTACCAACGTGTCAATGTGGAGACTCAGCTCGACGACACCTCCTCGCTGCTGCACTGGACGCGCCGGATGATCCAGGCCCGCAAGCAACACCCTTGCTTCGGCCTGGGCGAGTTCATCGACCTCGGGGGGTCGAACCCCTCGGTCCTGTCCTACGTCCGCGAACACGTCGACGCCCAGGGCAACGTCGACACGGTGCTGTGCGTGAACAACCTGAGCCGCTTCCCCCAGCCGGTCGAGCTCGACCTGCGCCGGTGGGAGGGCGTGGTCCCGATCGAGCTGCTCGGCGGCGTCCGGTTCCCCGAGGTCGGCGAGCTCCCCTACCTGCTCACTCTCGGGGGGTACGGCTTCTACTGGATCCGTCTTCCTGCTCTTCCGGGGGCCCAAGGAGGACAGACATGAACCCGCTTCCGCAGACCTGGCTCTCGCAGGTGCCCACCGAGGCGCTGGCCGAGTTCGTGGCCCACGCCCGGTGGTTCGGCGGCAAGGGGCGCGCGTTCGAGGTCACCGACGTACACGAGCTGCCGATCACCGACGACCTGGTCATCGCGCTCGCCACCGTGACCTACAGCGACGCCGCCGGTGGCGCGGACCTCTACCAGCTGCCGCTGTCGCGGTACGACGACCCGGTCGACCGCATCCATCACGCCCTGGTGCACGCCGGGCCCGAGGGGCACGTCTACGACGCCCTGCACGACCGGGTCGCCATGCACGTGTGGCTGGATCGGTTCGCCTCCGCCACCGACGAGGACCCCTCCGCCGGCACGGGACTGCAGTTCCGCCGGGTGGGCGACCACGCCCTCGACCTCGAGACCCACTCCACGCTCTTCCCCGGCGAGCAGAGCAACTCCTCGGTCGCCTTCGGTGAGGACTCGGTGATGAAGGTGTTCCGGCGGGTGACGCCGGGGCTCAACCCCGACATCGAGATCCATGAGGTCCTCACCCGGGCCGGCAGCCACGCCGTGGCTCGCCTCTACGGCTGGGCCGAGCTCGACGGCGAACCGGCCGGCGAGGGCGAGGCGCTCCAGCTGGCCATGCTCCAGCAGTTCCTGCGCACGGCCAGCGACGGGTGGGAGCTCGCGCTGGTCAGCGCCCGGAACCTCTTCGTGGAGGCTGACCTGCATGCCGACGAGGTCGGCGGGGACTTCGCCTCCGAGGCGCACCGGCTCGGCGTGGCCGTCAGCGAGGTCCACGAGCTGCTGCGGCAGCACTTCGGCACCGACCCCCTCGACGCAGCAGCCACCGCACGGCGCATGCAGGAGCGCCTCACCGAGGCGGTGGCGGTCGTCGACCAGCTCGAGGAGCACACCAAGGGCGTCGCCGCCGTCTTCGACGACATGGCCGAGAGCACCGGCGAGGTCCAGCGCGTGCACGGCGACCTCCATCTCGGCCAGACACTGCGCACCTCGCTGGGCTGGAAGCTCGTGGACTTCGAGGGCGAGCCGGCCAAGCCACTGGCCGAGCGGCGGCTGCCGGACTCCCCCTGGCGCGACGTCGCCGGGATGCTGCGCTCCTTCGACTACGCGGCGCGAACCGCGGCTCGGGACTTCCAGGCCATCGGCGACGGCGACACCCAGATGAGCTACCGCGCGACCGAGTGGATCGAGCGCAACCGGGCGGCGTTCCTCGAGGGGTACGTCGAGCAGCGCCAGTCGCCGCTCACCCCGGAGGAGCAGACCCTGATCGCGGCCTACGAGGCCGACAAGGCGGTCTACGAGGTCGTCTACGAAGCACGCAACCGCCCCGCCTGGTTGGGGATCCCCCTCGAGGCGATTGCACGGATCGGAGGAAACCGGTGAGGACCACACTCGGCGAGGTCGACATCCACCTCATCAACGAGGGTCGCCACGAGGAGCTGTGGCGTGCCCTGGGCGCCCACCCCGACGCGACCGGCACCACGTTCCGGGTCTGGGCGCCACACGCGATGGAGGTGCAAGTCCGCGGCGACTTCAACGACTGGGACGGCTCGCGCACCCGGTTGGAACCGATCGCCAGCTCCGGGATCTGGGAGACCCACGTGGACGGCGTCGGCGACGGCGCGACGTACAAGTTCCACCTCCGCGGCGCCGACGGGGTCTGGCGCGACAAGGCCGACCCGATGGCCTTCTACGCCGAGGTGCCGCCGTCGACCGCCTCACGGGTCTTCAGCAGCAGCCACGAGTGGACCGACGACGCGTGGATGGCGGCGCGGGCCGCCGACGACCGGCCCGACCGGCAGGCGATGTCGATCTACGAGATGCACCTCGGCTCCTGGCGGCGGCACGACGACGGCTCGCCCCTCGGCTACGACGAGCTGGCCGAGCAGCTGCCGACGTACCTCACGGACATGGGGTTCACCCACGTCGAGCTGCTGCCGGTGATGGAGCATCCCTTCGGCGGCTCCTGGGGCTACCAGGTGACCTCCTACTTCGCGCCGACCTCCCGCTTCGGCGACCCCGACGGCTTCCGCCGGCTGGTCCAGGCGCTGCACAACGCCGGTATCGGCGTGCTCGTCGACTGGGTGCCGGCCCACTTCCCCAAGGACGAGTTCGCGCTGGCGCGCTTCGACGGCACCCCCCTCTACGAGGACCCCAACCCCTCCCGCGGCGAGCACCCGGACTGGGGCACCTACGTCTTCAACTTCGGCCGCAAGGAGGTGCGCAACTTCCTGGTGGCCAACGCGCTGTACTGGCTGGAGGAGTTCCACGTCGACGGCCTGCGCGTGGACGCGGTCGCGTCGATGCTCTACCTGGACTACTCCCGTCAGCCGGGCCAGTGGCAGCCCAACGTCCACGGCGGCCGGGAGAACCTCGAGGCGGTGACGTTCCTGCAGGAGATGAACGCCACCGTCTACAAGCGGGTGCCGGGCGCGATCACGGTGGCCGAGGAGTCCACCTCCTGGCCCGGGGTGACCCGTCCGACCAGCGCCAACGGGCTCGGCTTCGGCTTCAAGTGGAACATGGGGTGGATGCACGACAGCCTCTCCTACGTGGCGAAGGACCCGATCTACCGCAGCCACCACCACAACCAGCTGACCTTCAGCATGGTCTACGCCTACTCCGAGAACTACGTGCTGCCGATCAGCCACGACGAGGTCGTGCACGGCAAGGGCTCGCTGCTGCGCAAGATGCCGGGCGACCGGTGGCAGCAGCTGGCCGGGGTGCGCGCCTTCATCTCCTGGCAGTGGGCACACCCCGGAAAGCAGCTGCTGTTCATGGGCAGCGAGTTCGCCCAGGACCGGGAGTGGGCCGAGCAGCGCGAGCTGGACTGGTTCCTGCTCGACGATCCCGACCACGTCGGGGTGCAGCGACTGGTCGCCGACCTGAACGCCGCCTACGCCAGCCACCCCGCGCTCTGGTCCCGGGACACCGACCCGCAGGGGTTCCAGTGGCTCGAGGCCGACGACGGTGCCCACAACACCGTGGTCTTCGCGCGCTGGGGGGTGGACCCCGTGTCCGGCGCCCAGGCCGACCCGGTCGTGTGCGTCACCAACTTCGCCGCCGTGCCGCACGAGAACTACCGCGTCGGGCTGCCCTTCGCCGGTGAGTGGGCGGAGCTGATCAACACCGACGCCGAGGTGTACGGCGGCTCGGGGGTCGGGAACCTCGGCACGATCACCGCCCACGCGACGCCTTACGCCGGCCAGCCGGCCAGCGCCACGGTGCGGGTCCCGCCGCTGGGCACGCTGTGGATGAGCGGCCGCGCCCGGTGAGCGGCCGTTGCCCGCTCTCCTAGGGTTGTGTCGTGTCCGTCGAGCTCACCGACATCGCCCACGGAGTGGTGCGGGTCGCCTGGTCGCCCGAGCTGCAGGAGCGCGGCCTCGGCGAGTGCGCCAACGAGGTGCGTGAGGCCGTCGAGCGTGCCTTCAAGGGCGGCGCGACCCGGGTCGAGGCCCACGTCGACCCCGACGACGGCATGGCCCAGCGAGTCGCGACGTTCTCGGGACTGATGCGGGAGGGCGTCGCCCGTGGGGTGGCCCACCGGATGGACCGCATCGTCTACGCCCGCCTCGCCCACGACGTGCCGCTGGAGGACCCCGAGGGCTTCCGGACGCTGCTGAACTCCTTCCTGCCGCGCAAGCGGGCGATCAGCCAGCTGTTGGTGCGCTCCACCGACCAGCGGGTGCTGCTGTGCCAGCTGACCTACAAGCGGGACCTCGACCTGCCCGGTGGTGTGGTCGAGGTGGGCGAGTCCCCCCAGATCGCCGTGGCCCGCGAGGTGGAGGAAGAGCTCGGGCTCGTCCTCGAGCCCGGCCCGCTCGTCCTGACCGACTGGTTGCCGGCGTGGAGCGGGTGGGACGACGCGCTCTGCCTGGTCTTCGACGGCGGCGTCCACGACCCGTCGGTGCTCGAGGGCGTGGTCCGGCAGGAGCGGGAGATCCGGGGCGTCGGCTTCCACACCGTGGCCGAGGCCCGCGAGCGCTGCGCCGACTTCACCGTCCGCCGCATCGAGGCGGCCCTGCACAACGTCGGCGTCGGCGGCTCGTCGTACACCGAGAGCGGCCGAGGCTGACCCACCCCTGCCCATGTAACGCGCGGTTGTGGTGACCGAGTGCGCCCCCGGGGCGGCACTCAGCCTCCCCGACCCCGCGTTACATGTGGGGGCGGGCGTGTGCTGGCGGGTCTTGTCGGTGGCGCGTGTCATGGTGCCGCCATGGACGAACTGCTGATGCTCTACGGGGTCGTGCGGTGGTGCTCGGACTGCCGCACGGAGACGATCTTCGTGCCCAGCTGCGGGGACGAGGCGTCCGAGCGCGACGGCGCCGACCTGGACGGCTGCCTGTGCTGCACCGCCTGTGACGCGGCGATCTACGTCGCCGCCGCCTGACCGAGGACGAGTCGACGGACGACGACGGGCTCAGAACAACGCCGAGGCCAGGTCACGGCGCGCGCGCTGCACCCGCGCGTCGGCGTTGCCGACGGCGCCGAAGAGCTCGACCAGGTGCGTGCGGGCGGCGTCTCGCTCTGCGCCCGTGGTGCGCCGCACCAGCTCGATCAGCCGGTTGAAGGCGTCGTCCACGTGCCCGCCCAGGAGGTCGAGGTCCGCCACCAGGGCCTGCGCCTCGACGTCGTCGGGGTTCGCCGCAGCCGCGGCGCGGGCCTGGTTGAGATCCGTCCCCTGGGTCCGTTGCAGGACCTTGGCCATGGCCAGCCCGGCCGCTGCCTCGGCGTCGGCCGGGTTGGCGTCGAGCAGCTTCTGGTACTCGGTGACGGCCGTGTCGATGTCGTTGCGCGCCAGCGCTTCCTCGGCGGCGGCGTAGCGGGGGTCGGCCTGCTCCTCCCCCTCCTCCCCCTCCTCGTCGGCCCCACCGGCCGCGCGCGGCTGGTGGCGACCGGTGAACCCGCTCGCGGTGAGCTGCTGGAAGACCTGGTTGAGCGCCTGGCGGAGGTCCTCGAGCGAGGCGGCCTGCTGGAACAGCGGCATCGGCCGTCCCTGGGCGACCAGGACGACGAGCGGAACCGACGGGATCTGCATGGCCTGGGCGATCTGCGGCACGGCGTCGATGTCCACCCGACCGAGGAGGAAGCGGCCCTCGAACTCCGTGGACAGGGTCTCCATGTCATCGGCGAGCTGGACGCTCTGCGGTGCGCGACCGGGACTCTCGAACGCGAGGAGCACCGGCGCCTGGGTGGAGGTCTCCAGGAGCTCTTGGAAGTTCTGCTCGTCCACCCGGACCGCGTACGGCGCCCCGCCGCCGGCGCCGGTGGCACCGGGGCCACTCGCCGCGGCGGCCCCCTGGAGCGCGGAGAGGTCGACAGCACCGGGCCGGGAGAAAGGCTGCTGGCTCATGACCCCATTGTGACCAACCCCTGCAGGCGGCCTGCGACCGCCCGGGGGTGACGGCCATACTGTCCTGCGTGGGGACCACGCTCGTCGAGCCCACGGCGATGCCGAGAGGCCTCCGCACGCTCTTGTGGACCGTGGTCTACGTCGCAGCATTCGTGCTGGGTCGGGGCTTCGTCGAGGAGACGAGCGGGATGGCCGTGGTCTGGCCTGCCGCCGCGGCGGGCTTCTTGTGGCTGGCGACGAGCCCGTCCCCCCGAGCCCTGCAGGTCGACGTCGCGGTCCTGGCCGTGGCCGGCGCCGCTGCCTGGGCGCCGATCGGCGACGGTTGGTTCGGCCTCGTGCTCTCCCAGATCACCACCGTGGAGTGCCTGGTCGCCGTCCTCGCGATGCGACGCCTCGTGCCGGGCACCTGGGGAGCGGGCGGGCGCCGGATGCTGCGCCAACCCTCGGAGTTCGGACGCTTCCTGGTGGCCATGGGCACTGCGGGGCTGGCCGCTGCGGCGATGCGTGCTCTGGTCCACCTCCTGCACGACGACGGCAGCCCCTGGCTGGTCGTCCCGGAGCGGATCGGTCGCGACTGGGCGGCGCTGGTCGGCATCGGGACGGTCGGTGTCCTGCTCGGCGGCTGGTTCGCCGAACGAAGAGCCGGTCTACGGCCTCGGCGACCGCGCGCGGCCCTGACCACCGACCGCACGGTCAACGCCGTGGCCGTGACGCTGTTGACCGCGTTGGTCTTCTTCTACGGCTTCTGGGTGCAGCCGCAGGCGCCGAGCACGACCTTCGTCCTGACCCTCCTGACGGTGTGGGTGGCGATCGTCTTCGAGCCGCTGGCCGTCGCCGGCTACTGCCTCGCCGCAGGTGCCACCGGGGTGCTGCTCACAGCGCTCGGGCACGGGCCCATCGCTTCGCTGACCGAGGACGCGCTGCGGGCCTTCATCACCCAGGTGTTCGTCATCGTGCTGATGGTGATCGGCATGACCATCTCGCTCACCCGGGCCCGGCTGCTCGAGGCGATCGCCCAGCTGCAGAAGTCGGAGGAGGAGCGCGGGGCTCGTGCGGACGAGCTGGGTCTGCTGGTCGAGCACCTCTCCGACGGGGTCGCAATCCTCGAGGAGGGCGGCCGGATCGTGCACACCAACAACAAGCTGCGACAGATCGTGGCAGAAGGTGGCATGGCCAACGCCGCGGAGCTCCGGGAGGGCACGCTGGTCCACGGATTCGTCGTCTACGGCCGAGAAGGCGGCGATCCGGTGGCGGCCCAGGACCGTCCGTCGATGCGCGCCCTGGCCGGCGAGGTCGTCCACGGCGAGGAGTACCTTCTCGCTCCGGACCCGAACGGCGCCATCGTCCAGATCTCCGCCGTGCCGCTGCCGCGGGCCCACGGGGCGGTCCCACGCGCCATGGTGATGCTGCGTGACGTGACCGCGGAGACACAGGCGCGCGAGACCCTGGTCGCCTTCGCCGGCACGGTCGCCCACGACCTGAACAACCCGCTGACCGTCGTCGACGGATGGGCCGAGACGCTGGAAGATCTGCTCCGCGATACCGACACGGTGCCCACCGAGGCAGCGCTCCCGATGCTCGGGCACGTCCGCGCGGGGGTGGCCACGATGCGCACCTTCGTCACCGATCTCCTGGCCCACGCGGTGGCCCGCGACCAGACGCTGCGCGGCGAGCCGGTGCGCCTCGGCACCGTCGTGAGGAGGGTGATGCTGACCCGGGACCGGCCGGGCACGGTCAGCCCCGTGCAGACCGGTCCGCTGCCGGAGGTGTGGGGGGACCGACTGCTGGTCCAGCAGCTGCTGGACAACCTGATCGGGAACGCCTTGAAGTACGCCCGCCCGGGAGTCAGGCCGGACGTGGCGGTCACCGCCGAGGCCGCGGCGACCGGCTGGACCCGGGTGCGGGTCTGCGACAACGGCGTGGGGATTCCCCGCGACCACCGAGAACTGGTCTTCCGCACCTTCCACCGCGTCGATCCGGCGCGTCCCGGTGGCACCGGTCTGGGACTGAGCATCTGCAAACGGATCGTCGAGCGTCACGGCGGGACCATCCACGCCCTGCCGAACCCGCAGGGCCCGGGCACCTGCTTCGAGCTCACCCTGCCCGCGACCCAGGAAGCGTTCGAGCGGGCCACGCGCAGCGACAGCGGCTGAGCCGGCGCTCGCGGGCGGCCGGCAAGGCGGCACCGCTCTCCAGGTTGAACAACCTGGCTGGTCATCACAGCTAGAAGCTGGCCGGCTCCCGGTACTCGCCCCACTCCTCGCGCAGCGCGTTGCAGATCTCGCCCAGCGTGGCCTCGGCACGGCACGCGTCCAGCATGGCCGGCACCGTGTTCCGGTCCTCCCGCGCGGCCTGCAGCATCTGCTCCAGGGCCCGGGCGATCGCCGCCTCGTCGCGCTCGGCCTTGCGTTGGGTGAGCGCGCGCACCTGCTCGCGCTCCACCTCGTGGGAGACCCGCAGGATCTCCAGGTCGCTGGTCACCGAGTCCTGGTGACAGTTCACGCCGACGACCTTCTTCTCGCCCTTCTCCAGGGCGATCTGGTACTCGAAGGCGGCCTCGGCGATCTCGGACATGAACCACCCGTCCTCGATGCCTTGCAGCAGACCCTTCGTCACCGGGTTGTGACCCTCCCGGGCGGCCTGGGCCAGACCCTCCAGGTCGTCGTGGGTCAGCGAGGAGCCACCCATCTCGAGGATCCGGTCGAAGATCGCGTTGGCCTCGGCCTCGATGCGGTCGGTGAGGGCTTCGACGTACCAGCTTCCGCCGAGCGGATCGGCGACGTTGACCACGCCGGTCTCCTCCATGATCACCTGCTGGGTGCGCAGCGCGATCTCCGCAGCCTGTTCGCTGGGCAGCGCCAGCGTCTCGTCCAGCGCGTTGGTGTGCAGCGAGTTGGTGCCGCCGAGCACGGCGGCGAGCGCCTCGATCCCGGTGCGGACGACGTTGTTGTAGGGCTGCTGTGCGGTCAGGGAGACGCCGGCGGTCTGGGTGTGGAACCGCAGCCACTGTGCCTTCTCGGTCGTGGCGCCGTAGACCTCGCGCACCCATCGCGCCCAGATGCGCCGCGCGGCACGGAACTTCGCGATCTCCTCGAAGAAGTCCACGTGGCTGTCGAAGAAGAAGCTCAGGCCCGGCGCGAAGACGTCGACGTCGAGCCCGCGCGAGAGCCCCAGCTCGACGTAGCCGAAGCCGTCGGCCAGCGTGAACGCCAGCTCCTGCGCTGCGGTCGAGCCGGCCTCACGGATGTGGTAGCCCGAGACCGAGAGCGGCTTGTAGGCCGGGATCTTCTCGGCCGTGTACTCCATCAGGTCGCCGATCAGCTTCAGGTGCGGCTCGGGACCGAAGAGCCACTCCTTCTGGGCGATGTACTCCTTGAAGATGTCGGTCTGCAGGGTGCCGTTGAGCTTGCCGGTGTCTGCCCCCTGGCGCTCTGCGGCGACGAGGTACATGCAGAACACGGGTACGGCAGGGCCGCTGATGGTCATCGAGGTGGTGACCTCGTCGAGCCGGATCCCGTCGAAGAGGACGTCCATGTCGGCAGCAGAGTCGATCGCGACGCCGCAGTGCCCGACCTCCCCCAGCGAGCGCGGGTCGTCGGAGTCGCGGCCCATCAGCGTCGGCATGTCGAAGGCGACCGAGAGGCCCCCGCCGCCGCGGCCGAGGATCATCTGGTAGCGCTCGTTGGTCTGCTGGGCGTTGCCGAAGCCGGCGAACTGGCGGATGGTCCAGGCGCGGCCGCGGTAGCCGGTGGGGTAGAGCCCTCGGGTGTAGGGGAACTCCCCCGGCCACTCGGACTCGTCAGTGCCGTAGGCCGGCTCCACCTCCGTCCCGGACAGGGTGGTGAAGTCCGCCTCGCGGACCCGGCCGGCCGCTTCGGCCTCGGCGTACCGCTGTTGCCAGCGCTCCCGTGCGTTCATGGGAAAATACTAGGACGTCCTAGTAAATCTGCCCAGCCGGGCCTTCCTCGACGAAGTCGCCGGCATCGCGACGCACCGGGCGGAGCAGGTCCGAGAGCTGCCGCAGCTCACCGTCGGAGAGGGCGCCGAGCCCGAAGTCCGCGCCCACGAGCGCCGCAGTCGCTTCCTCGACCAGCGCGCGGCCCGCGTCGGTGATCTCGGCCAGCACCGCCCGTCCGTCCTGCGGGTGTGGCCGGCGTACGACGAGCCGCGCCGCCTCGAGCCGGTCGACGATCGAGGTGACCGAGGTCGGGTGGACCTGGAGCCGCTCACCCATCTTCCCCAGGGGCAGCGAGCCGCGCGAGGAGAAGGTGAGCAGGACCAGCGCCTCGTAGCGGGCGAAGGTGAGGCCGAGCGGCCGCAGCAGTGCGTCGAGCCGGGCCAGCAGCAGCTGCTGGACCCGCATCAGGGAGGTGACCGCATGCATCTGCGGCACGCCGTCCCAGCGCCTGGCCCACTGCCGCGCCGCCTCGTCGATCGGGTCGAAGGGCAGCGGTCGCGGACTGCGACCCGCCGTACTCATGGGCGGCACCCTAGACGCAGTCTCCCGACGCGGCTCATCGCTCGAGCCCCGAGACCAGCATCTCGGTGACCAGCTCGAGGAGCCGGGCGCGGTCGAGGCCCGCCGGGCGCTCGAGGGCGATGCGCAGGCAGGCGTTGAGGGTCATCCCCATCGCCAGGTAGAGCCGGGCGTCGAGCTCGGCGCGCGACATCCGGGGCGCGTGCCGCAGCACGAAGAGCCGGGTGAACTCGGTGAGCTGCCGCTCGATCTCGGGCAGCACGTTGGCCTGGGACCCCAGGGGCACCTCGTCGACCAGGGCCACCAGCACGCCGCAGTGCCGCTCCAGCGCGGTCACGAGCGTGGCGATCACCCGCGCGACCCCCTCGCGGGCGTCGAGGTCCAGGGAGTCGAGGATCACCTCGGTGAGGTCGGTCAGCACCTCCCGGTTCACCCGGGCGCGAAGGTGCTCGACGAGCTGGACCTTGTCGTCGAAGTAGCGGTAGAGCGAACCGATGCTCACCCCGGCCTCGAGGGCCACCCGGTTGGTCGACATCGCGGCATAGCCCTCGCGGGCCAGGACGCGAGCAGCCGCCGCCAGGATGCGGTCGACCATCTCCTGCGACCGCCGCTGCACGGGGCGTCGGCGCTGTCCCACGGGGCTTTCCGCGGTCACGGAGCGCCGCGCACCGAACGCGAGTAGAAGTCGAGCATTCGCTCACTTTATGGTCTCGCCATGGCGGCGACAACTGCTTCGACGGCCCCCACCGACCACCTCTCCCCCGGCCGGTACGTCGACCGGCCGGTGCCGCGCCGGTGGCGCGCCGACCCGCGCTGGTCCGAACGCGTCGCTGCGCCGCTGCGGCTGACCGCCGGACCGGGCGGCCGGCCCACGCCCCACGAGGTCCAGCGGCTCCAGCGCGGACTGCTCGAGCGCGACGAGGTCGCCGACGCCTTCGTGCGCGCCGTGCGGGAGGACCACTCGGTGACGATGGCCCAGTTCCGCACCGCGCTCGCGCACGGGGCGGACGCCCTGCCCGACGCGCCGCCGCCCCTGCGCGACCTCTTCTCGGCGGTCGAGGCACGTCCGGACTGGGTCCGGGACGACCTGCTCGACCGCGGGGCGCGGGCGACCAGGCGGATCGGCTGGGACGGCTGGGACATCCTCGCCTTCGGGTCGCTGCTCGGCGGCTACCGCACCGCTGCGGCCCTCGAGCCCCTGGCGCGCTCCGGGCGGCTCTCCAGCGCCACCACCCTGCAGCGCATCGGGGAGACCGGCGACTGGTGGCTGGCGTGCACCGCGCCGGGCGGGATGCAGCGGAACCGGCCCGGGTGGCAGCTGACCGTGCACGTCCGGGTGATGCACGCATTCGTGAACTACCAGCTCGAGCGTGCCGCCGACTGGGACTGGGACCTGCGCGGGGTGCCGATCAACGCCTACGACCAGGCGAGCACCCTGGGCACCTTCTCCACGTCGTACCTGCTGCACGCGCGTCTGCTCGGCATCCGGGTCTCCCGCGCCGACTCGCGGGCGATCATGCACCTGTGGTCCTACGTCGGCTGGCTGATGGGCGTGCCCGAGGAGTGGCTTCCGCACACCGAGACGGTGGGCCGACGGGTGCTCTACCGGATGCTGGCGAACGATCCCGGACCGGACCGCAACAGCCGCGACCTGGCCGCTGCGCTGATGCACACCCACGAGCACTACCCGGGGCTCTCGCCCGCCCGGCGGTTCTACGAGCGGGAACGGGCGCTGAGCGCGGCGACCTTCCTGACCAGCCCCGGCGGCATGCGCGAGCTCGGGCTGCCGCGGCGGCCGCCGTGGTACCCGGCGTACCGCATCGGCAGCAACCTGTTCTGGACGCACCTGGTCGGCAGGCTGCCGAGCGGCCACCGGCTGCTCGACCGCCGCGCGGCCAGGGCGCTCGACCGACGCATGCGCCTGCAGTACGGCGACCGCCGGCCCCCGATCGGCAGCGCCGAGCCGGTGGTCGCACCGGCCTCCCGGACCCGTCCGTGACCGCGCAGCACGCCAGGTGTCGGGACCCGTCCGGGCGAAGGATCGGCTCGCAGTAGTCTCCCGGTGGACCACCGGACCCCCGAGGAGAGTCGTGCCTGACGTCAAGCCGCTGAAGAAGGTGCTCATCGCCAACCGAGGCGAGATCGCCGTCCGTGTCATCCGCGCCTGCAAGGACGCGGGGATCAGCAGTGTGGCGGTCTACGCAGACCCCGACCGCGACGCGCTGCACGTCCGGCTGGCCGACGAGGCGCACTCGCTCGGCGGCGCCACTCCCGCGGACTCCTACCTGAGCATCGAGAAGATCGTCGAGGTCGCCAAGAAGGCCGGTGCCGACTCGGTGCATCCCGGCTACGGGTTCCTGGCCGAGAACGCCGACTTCGCCCAGGCCGTCATCGACGCCGGCCTGGTCTGGATCGGCCCGCCGCCGGCGGCGATCGACGCCCTCGGTGACAAGGCGAAGGCCAAGCACATCGCGGAGCGGGCGAAGGCCCCGCTCGCCCCCGGCACCAAGGACCCGGTCGAGGACGCCGACGAGATCATGGCCTTCGCCGAGGAGCACGGCCTCCCCGTCGCCATCAAGGCCGTCTACGGCGGGGGCGGCCGCGGCCTCAAGGTCGCCCGCACGAAGGAGGAGATCCCGGACGCGTTCGAGGCCGCCGTCCGCGAGGCCGTCGCGGCCTTCGGCCGCGGCGAGTGCCTGGTCGAGAAGTTCCTGGACAAGCCGCGCCACGTCGAGACCCAGTGCCTGGCCGACCAGCACGGCAACGTGGTGGTCGTCTCCACCCGCGACTGCTCTCTGCAGCGCCGCAACCAGAAGCTCGTCGAGGAGGCACCTGCACCGTTCCTCAGCGACGACCAGGTCGCCCAGCTCTACGAGTCCTCCAAGGCGATCCTGCGCGAGGCCGAGTACGTCGGCGCCGGCACCTGCGAGTTCCTCGTCGCCCACGACGGCACCATCTCCTTCCTCGAGGTCAACACCCGTCTCCAGGTCGAGCACTGCGTCTCCGAGGAAGTCACCGGCCTCGACCTGGTCCGGGAGATGTTCCGGATCGCCGCCGGCGAGGAGCTGGGCTACGGCGACCCCGAGATCAGCGGCCACTCCATCGAGTTCCGCATCAACGCCGAGGACGCCGGCAGCAACTTCATGCCCGCCCCCGGCACCCTGACCCGCTGGCACGCGCCGTCCGGTCCGGGCGTCCGGCTCGACGGCGGCTACGACCAGGGCGAGACCGTGCCCGGCTCCTTCGACTCCCTGGTGGCCAAGCTGATCGTCAGCGGTCGCGACCGCACCCACGCGCTGGAGCGGTCGCGTCGGGCGCTCGCGGAGTTCGTGGTCGAGGGGATGCCCACGGTCATCCCCTTCCACCTCGCGGTGGTCGACGACCCGGCGTTCATCGGCGACGGCGAGAAGTTCGACGTCTACACGCAGTGGATCGAGACCGACTTCGACAACCAGATCCCGCCGTACTCCAGTGGAACTGCTGACGAGGAGGCTGCTTCTTCAGAGGAGCGCCACAAGGTGACCGTCGAGGTCGGCGGCAAGCGCCTCGAGGTGGTTCTTCCCGGCGGTCTCGCCGCGGTGGGCGGCTCGGCCGGTGGTGCCGGCGCGAAGAAGCCCAAGCGCGCCAAGGCCAAGAAGTCGGCCGGCGCGGTCTCCGGCGACGCGGTCGCCTCGCCGATGCAGGGCACGATCGTCAAGGTCGCGGTGGGCGAAGGAGACTCCGTGGAGGAGGGCGACACGATCGTGGTGCTCGAGGCCATGAAGATGGAGCAGCCCCTGAAGGCCCACAAGGCCGGCACGGTCACCGGTCTCGACGCCGAGGTCGGTGCCACGGTGGGCAACGGCGCGGTGATCTGCGAGATCAAGGACGCCGAGTAGGCCCCCAGCCCGTGGGACGTCCTCGGAGCTCGCGGCAAGAGCGACGAGGAGGTACGACGTCCCGAAGGGGTCAGCGCAGGCCGGGATGTCCCTTGGCCACCACGCTGGCCAGGAGCCGCTTGGGCACCACGTTCGCGAAGGCTGCCGCCGCCCGGTTGGCGGCGCCGGGGATGACCACCTGGGTGCCTCTCGCCAGCCCCGCCACGGCCGTCCTGGCCACCTCCGGCGCCGACACCCACATGAACGAGGGCAGCGTCTGCTCGGCCTCACCCTCGCCGAAACCGGCCGCCTCCTCGAAGCCCGTCTTGACCGGGCCCGGACACAGCGCGGTCGCATGGACACCGGTGCCGGCGAGCTCGGCGGCCAGGCTTCGGGTGTAGGAGAGCACGAACGCCTTGGCGGCGCCGTACCCCGCCTGACCGGGAAGTGGCTGGAACGCCGCCGTCGAGGCGACGTTGAGCACCGCTCCCTCGCCACGTTGCACCATGCCCGGCAAGAAGCGCGTGCACAGGTCGGCCACGGCGACCACGTCGAGCTCGAGCATGTCGACCTCGCCGGACGGGTCGGCCTTGTGCACCGGCCCCAGCGTCGAGTAGCCCGCGTTGTTGACGAGGACGGAGGCGGTGAGTCGCCGCGACTCCAGCTCCGGCAGCAGGGCAGCGCGGGCTTCCCGGTCGGACAGGTCGGCGGGCAGGACTGCGACCTCGCGGCCGCTGCCCCGCAGCTCCCGGGCGAGCGCCTCGAGCCGGTCCGCCGACCTGGCCACCAGGGCCAGGTCGTGGCCCCGCCGGGCGAGCTCACGAGCGATCTCGGCGCCGATCCCCGAGGAGGCACCGGTCACGACGGCGACGTGGCCCGGCCCGGGCGCAGGAAGGCTCATGGAGCGGACCGTACCCGTGCCCGCCCCGGACAGCGAGCGGCGTCTCGGAAGCTACCGAAGAGTATGAGGAAGTTCTCAGAAAAAATGCGAGGCTAGATTCGGGTTCGCGCAGAGAACATGATGTAATCCTCAGATGACTTCGTTCCTCACCTCGACCTCCACCCAGCCCGAGCCCGACCACCCGACCGACCGGTCGACCGCCGCGCGCACCCTGGCCGAGGAGCTGGCCGCCGAGGAGTTCGTGCTCGCCTTCGCAGGACAGGGCGCGGACTGGCTGGACACCGTGCGCCGGCTGGCCGAGGAGGACCCCGCGGCCGGCCGGCTCGACCAGCTGGTCGCCGCCTCCGCGGCCGCGGTGGCGCCGGTCGACGGTGAGCTCGTCGCCGCCCTCCCCCGGCCCTTCGACCCGTCCGGGTGGTTGGGGGCGCAGCCTTCGCCGCAGGACCTGGTCACGCCCTCTGTCTCGGTGCCCGGCGTGCTGCTCACCCAGCTGCTCACCCTCGACCACCTCGCCGTCGAGGGTCTCGACCTGGCGCACACCGCCCCGGCCGCCGCAGTCGGCCACAGCCAGGGCATCCTCGGTGTCGCGGCATTCGCCGGCCGCCGGGAGGGGACGGGCCATCGCGGTGACGTCGAGATCCTGGCGATCGCCCGACTCGTGGGCGCCGCCGCCACGCTCGTCGCCCGGCGCCACCGTCTCGCCGGTCACGGCCCGGACGGCCCCATGCTGGCCGTCAACGGGGCGACCCGCCCCGAGCTCGAGGCCCTGCTCCCCGACGGCGCCGTGATCGCGGCGGTGAATGGTCCGCGCCACCTGGTGCTCAGCGGCATGCCGCAGGCCCTGCGGCAGCTGCGTACGGCGGTCGAGCGTCGCCGCGACACGGACCGCGCCGAGGTGGACCTCAAGCGACGGGGCGGCCGCCTCCTCGACCCCACCATGGAGCCCGTCGCCGCCGCCGCCGGTTTCCACCACCCCGGGCTGGCCCCGGCGGTCGACCTCGTCGGCGCCTGGGCCGAGCGCTGCGGGCTGGACCGTGAGCTCGCCGAGCACCTCGCCCGCGCGATCTGCGTGGAGCCGGTCGACTGGCCGCGGGAGCTGACCGACGCGGTCGGTGAGCGCACCCGCTGGGTCCTCGACGTGGGGCCCGGCGAGGTGACCGCACGCCTGACTGCGCGCGCGCTGCGTGGCCGTGGCGTCACCGTCGTGCCCGCCGCGACCCCCACGGGCCGTGACCAGCTGTTCACCGCCGGCGCCGAGGTGGAGCGCGCGGGTGACTGGTCGACGTACGCCCCGCGACTCATCGACCGAGGCGACGGCCGCCCCGTGGTCGACACCGCGTTCACGCGGCTGACCGGCAAGTCCCCGATCCTGCTGGCCGGCATGACGCCCACCACGGTGGACCCGGAGATCGTGGCGGCGGCCGCGAACGCCGGTCACTGGGCCGAGCTCGCCGGCGGCGGACAGGTCACCGAGGCCATCTTCGAGCGCAACGTCGGCCGGCTCACCGAGCTGCTCGAGGAGGGCCGGACGGCGCAGTTCAACGCACTCTTCCTCGACCCCTACCTGTGGAAGCTACAGGTCGGCGGCCGGCGGCTGGTCCAGAAGGCGCGGCAGGCCGGCGCACCCTTCGACGGGTTGGTCGTCAGCGCCGGCATCCCCGACCTCGAGGACGCGGTCGCGCTCGTCGACGACCTGCAGGAGGCCGGACTGACCCACGTGGTGTTCAAGCCCGGCACCGTGCGGCAGATCCGCCAGGTCCTCGCCATCGCCCGTGAGGTTGCCACCCCCCTGGTGGTGCACATCGAGGGCGGCGCGGCCGGCGGCCACCACTCCTGGGAGGACCTCGACGAGCTGCTGCTGGCGACGTACGCCGAGCTCCGGGAGGTGCCGGACCTGGTCGTGTGTGTCGGCGGCGGCATCGGTACGCCGGACCGGGCGGTGGAGTACCTGACCGGTCGCTGGTCGGTGGCCCACGGCGAGGCGCCCATGCCGGTGGACGGCGTCCTGGTCGGGACCGCGGCGATGGCCACCCGGGAGGCGACCACCTCGGCGCAGGTCAAGCACCTGCTCGTGCAGACCCCCGGCATCGAGACCGGCTGGGTCGGCGCCGGCACCAGCGCCGGCGGGGTGACGTCGGGACGGAGTCAGCTGGGCGCGGACATCCACGAGGTCGACAACGCGGCGTCGCGGTGTGGCCGGCTCCTCGACGAGGTGGCCGGAGACGCCGAGGCCGCGCTGGCTCGCAAGGAGGAGCTGGTCGCGGCGATGGCCGGGACCTGCAAGCCCTACTTCGGCGACGTGGCCGAGATGACCTACGAGCAGCTGCTGCGCCGCTACCTCGAGCTCGCCGGCCCCCGGCCCTCGACGAGCCCGGTCACCGCAAGGGGTTGGCTGGACGTCACCTTCGCCGAGCGCTTCCAGGCGCTGCTCGACCGGGCGGTGGCCCGGCTGCACCCGGAGGCCTCGGGTCGGGTCCCGCGGATCGAGCTCGACCTCTCCGACCCCGCCGCTGCGGCGGCCGCCGTCGACACGCTCGTGGCACAGTTCCCGCAGGCGGCGGACTGCCGGCTGCACCCGGCCGACGTGCACCACTTCCTCGAGGTGTGCCGGCGCCTCGGCAAGCCCGTCACCTTCGTCCCGGTGATCGATGCCGACGTACGCCGGTGGTGGCGGTCGGACTCGCTGTGGCAGGCCCACGACGAGTCCTACGGGGCCGACCAGGTGATCGCCATCCCCGGCCCGGTCGCGGTCGGTGGGATCACCGAGGCCGACGAGCCGGTCGCCGACCTGCTCGACCGCTTCGAGGCCGCGGTCGCCGACGCGGTCGGTGACGCCACACCGGCAGCTGCGGCCGCCAGCCGGACCACCGTCGGCGCGGACACCACGCTGCTCGATGCGGCCTACGACGCCAGCGACGTGGTGTGGGCGGGCCGGGTCGTGCCGAACCCGCTGCACCGGCTGACCGACACCGGCGCCGAGCTGGTGCCGGACGGGCCTCGCGGGGCGGTGCTGCGGGTGCCGCTCGGCGGCGACGACCTGCGCCTGCGGCTTGATCTCTCGGGCGTGCCGCAGGGTCGCCTCCCCGTCGTCACCGAGGAGGCGGCGACCGCGGCGATGGGCGAGCTGCTCACCCGGACCGCCGGCGGAGAACTGCCCGAGCTAGTGGAGGCCCCCGCCGGCGGTTGCGCCACCCGGACGGTGGCGTGGTCCCCGGACCTCGCTGCCGACCACGCTGCCGTCACCGACCCGGTGCGCCGGCGCCGCGAGGAGCGGACGGAGCCGGAGACCGGCACCGTCCCCGACGCGCTCGTGGGCCTGGCCTGGCCGGCCGTGTTCGCCTGCATCGGGCCGGTCGAGGGCCTGTTGGACCTCGTGCACCTCGACCACCGGATCGAGATCGCGGGTCCGGAGGTGCTGGCCGGGCTCGAGCAGGCGAAGCCGGTCACCGTCACTGCGAGCCGGGCCGGGGTCACGCACACCGGCGCGGGTCAGGTGATCGAGGTGCACGGGGAGCTGACGTCCGCGGACCAGCAGCTCGCGACGCTGCACGAGCGGTTCCTCGTGCGGGGCCGGGGCGGCGCCGAGGATCTGACTGCACCGGGCTCCCTGGCGCCGGACGCCGTCGACCGCCCGCGGGCCCGGCTCGACCGCTGCACGCTCACCGCACCGGAGCACCTCGGTGCCTTCGCCGCGGTCAGCGGCGACCACAACCCGCTGCACACCGAGCTCGCCGCCGCCCGGCTCGCCGGGTTCGACAGCCCGATCGTGCACGGCATGTGGCTCTCCGCGGTGGCCCAACGTCTCGCTGCCGGCGCCGGGGCGGTGCACCGGCCGCGGCAGGTCCGCAGCTGGCTGGCCCGCTGGGTGGCGCCGCTCCTGCCCGGGCAGGAGGTCGAGGTCATCGTCGAGCGCACCGGGGTGCGCGCAGGCGACACCGTCGTCGAGGTGAGCTGCCGCGCCGCCGGAGAGCTGGTCATGGTCGCCGAGGCCGTGCTCGCCGCTCCCCTCACGGCCTACGCCTTCCCCGGTCAGGGCATCCAGAGCCAGGGCATGGGGCTCGACGCCCGCTCCCGCTCCGCCGCTGCCCGCGAGGTCTGGGACCGCGCGGACCGGCACACCCGCGAGGCGCTCGGCTTCTCGATCCTGGCCGTCGTACGCGACAACCCCACGGAGCTGGATGCCGAGGGCGAGGCGCACCGGCACCCCGACGGCGTGCTGTTCCTGACCCAGTTCACCCAGGTCGCGATGGCCACGCTCGCGGTCGCGCAGGTCGCCGAGCTGCGCGAGGCCGGCGTGTTCGTCGAGGGCGCGGTGAGCTGCGGGCACTCGGTCGGTGAGTACAACGCTCTGGCCGCGGTCACCGGCATCCTGCCGCTCGAGGCGCTGCTGGAGATCGTGTTCCGCCGCGGCATGGCGATGCACCACCTGGTGCCGCGCGACGCACAGGGGCGCAGCGACTTCCGGCTGGCCGCGATCCGCCCTGCGCAGGCCGGCCTGGCCGACGACGAGGTCACCGGCTTCGTCGACGAGTTGGCTGCGCGGACCGGCGAGTTCCTGCAGATCGTCAACTTCAACCTGCGCGGCTCGCAGTACGCCGTCGCCGGCACCGTCGCCGGTCTCGAGGCCCTCGAACGCGAGATCGAGCGGCGTCGGGCCGAGGCCGGTGGCAAGCCGGCCTTCATCCTGGTGCCGGGGGTCGACGTGCCGTTCCACTCCGAGCAGCTGCGGGCCGGCGTGCCGGAGTTCCGCGCCCGGCTCGAGGGGCTGCTGCCCGAGCGGATCGACGCAGGCATGCTGGTGGGCCGCTACATCCCCAACCTGGTGCCGCGGCTGTTCACCGTGGACCGGGACTACGTCGCGGAGGTCGCAGCGTACGTCGACGCGCCGGCGCTCGACGCCGTGCTCGCGGACTGGGAGCAGGCCTGCGCCGACCCGGACCGGCTCGCGCGGACCCTGCTCGTCGAGCTGCTCGCCTGGCAGTTCGCCAGCCCGGTGCGCTGGATCGAGACCCAGGATCTGCTCCTCGGCTCTGCCGAGCAGGGCGGCCTCGGGGTCGAGCAGCTGGTGGAGGTCGGAGTGGCCAACGCGCCCACCCTGGCCAACCTGGCCGCGCAGACGACGCGGCTGGCGTCGTTCACCGGGTCGGTCCCGCGCATCCTGAACTCCTCCCGCGACGCCCAGGCGGTCCTGGCCGAGGACGCCCCCCTTCTTGACCCCGACGACGAAGACCCGCGAGGCGTCGCAGATGTGCACGCCGAGGACGCCGAGGCGTCGCAGAAAGGCGGCGAATCGACCGGCGAGCACACATCTGCGACGCCTCAGCAGGCTGTCGACGCACATCCGCGACGCCTCGGCGAAGAGAGTGAGCGGCCGGCCGACCTCACCTTCACAGCGGCCGATGCGACCGCGCTGCTGGCGGCGCTGCGCACCAAGGTGCGGCTCGACCAGATCGGCCCGGCCGACACGATCGAGGCCCTCTGCGACGGCGTGTCCTCGCGGCGCAACCAGGTGCTCGTGGACCTCGGCGCGGAGCTCTCGCTCGGGGCGATCGACGGTGCGGCCGAAGCGGACTGGACCTCGCTCGCCGCGACCGTGGACAAGCTGGCCCGCGGCTACACGCCCTTCGGGCCCGTGCTGACCGAGGCGGTCGCCGAGCAGCTGCGCAGCTTCGCGCAGTCCTCGGGGGCACGTCCGTCGGCGATCACCGACCGGGTGCGCGACACCTGGCAGCTCGGGGCGGGCTGGGTGGCACACGTCTCGGCCGCCCTGGCCGCCGGCCTGCGCAGCGGCACGTCGACCCGCGGAGGCGACCTCGGGTCCGACCTTCCCGCGGACCTCGACGGTGCGGTCGACCAAACCGTCCAGCAGGTGGCGGCCGCCCAGGGCGTGCAGGTCGCACTCCCTGCGAGCGGGGGCGCGGAGGCCACCGTCGACGCAGCCGCGCTGGGTGAGCTGACGGCGGAGATCACCGGCCCCGACGGGGTTCTGGCGAGCACCGCACGGCACCTGCTCGGACAGCTCGGCATCCGCCCCGACGATGCATCCGCCGAGGACGACGGCGACCTCGACGCCGGCCTGGCGCGACTGGTCGAGGCCGAGCTGGGGCCGGACTGGGCCCGCAAGGTCGCGCCCGCCTTCGACGCGGACCGTGCCGTCCTGCTCGACGACCGCTGGGCCTCGGCGCGTGAGGACCTCGCCCGGGCATGGACCGGGGACGAAGACGTGCGGGACCGTTCGTTCGCCAATCTCGACCCGGCCGCCTTGGCACAGGCCTCCTGGTGGCTGGCCCGTGCCCGCCGCGAGCAGCGCACCGACCTGGTCAGCTTCTACGGCGGCGTGCTCGCCCGCAGCGAGCAGGACCTGCCGTGGGCCGACGAGGTCGCCGTGGTGACCGGCGCCGCGCCGGGATCGATCGCCGCCGCAGTGGTGGCCGACCTGCTCCGCGGCGGCGCGACCGTGGTGGCCACGAGCTCACGGCTCGACGCCGAGCGGACGTCGTACTTCCGCGCCCTCTACCGCGACCACGCCACGACCGGCGCGGCCCTGTGGGTGCTGCCGGCCAACCTGGCGTCGTACGCCGACATCGACGCGTTGGTCGACTGGATCGCCGCGCCGGTGGTCGAGGAGGCCGGCGGCCAGCGCACCGAGCTGCGGCCGGGTCTGGACCCGACCCTGCTCTTCCCCTTCGCCGCCCCGCAGGTCCAGGGGTCGGCTGCCGATGCCGGCGCGCGCGCCGAGCTGGAGCTGCGGGTCCTGCTGCTGGGCGTGGAGCGCCTGGTCACGGGGCTGGCCGCGAAGGGTGCGGACCACCGGATCGGCCGGCGGGTGCACGTCGTGCTGCCCGGCTCCCCGAACCGGGGCCGCTTCGGCGGCGACGGAGCCTACGGAGAGGCCAAGGCCGCGTTCGACGCGTTCGTGCAGCGTTGGCACGCCGAGACCGAGTGGGCACGCCGGGTCTCCCTGGTGCACGCCCAGATCGGTTGGGTGCGCGGCACCGGGCTGATGGGCCACAACGACCCGCTGGTGGACGCCGTCACGGCGCAGGGTGTGCGCACGTTCGCGCCCACCGAGATGGCGGCCGAGCTGCTCACGCTGTGCCGCCCGGGCGCGCGTGCCGAGGCAGCCGAGGCACCGCTCGCCGCCGATCTCACCGGCGGCCTGGACGAGGTCGAGCTCGACCTGGCCACGCTGGCGAGGGAGACTCGTGCGTCCGTGGCTTCGACGAGCCCACTTTCGGAGGGCTCGACCACCGAGGCGGACGAAGCCACGGTGGAGGCGCTCACCCATCCCGCCGGGTGGCGGACCCGGCAGCCGACGATGGCGTGGCCGGAGGTCACCTCCCGTCCCGAGGACATGGTCGTGATCGTGGGTGCCGGCGAGGTCGGCCCGCTCGGCTCCTCGCGCACCCGCTGGGAGCTCGAGGTGGAAGACCACCTCTCCCCTGCCGGAGTGCTGGAGCTGGCCTGGGTGACCGGCCGGATCGTGTGGGAGCACAACCCCGTGGCCGGCTGGCACGACGCCGCCACCGGTGAGCCACTCTCCGAGTCGCAGATCGTGGAGCGCTTCGCCGAGGAGATCGAGGCCGGCGTGGGCATCCGCCGGTTCGCAGACGACGGCGCGATGGTCGACGGCACCGCACCGCTGGTGCTTCCGGTCTTCCTCGAGGAGGACACCTCCTTCCTGGTCAGGACTCGTGCGGAGGCCGACGCCTTCCGCGAGGCCGACCCCGAGCGGACCCGCGTCACCGCGACCGCGGACGGCGACTGGCAGGTCACCCGGCTGGCCGGCAGCCAGGTGCGCGTGCCACGGCGGTTCAAGCTGTCCCGCTACGTCGGCGCCCAGGTGCCCGCCGGGTTCGACCCGGCTGTCTACGGGCTGGGGTCGATGACCGAGTCGGTCGACCGGCTCGCGGCCTGGAACCTGGTGGCCACCGTGGACGCCTTCGTCGCCAGCGGGGTGGAGCCCGCGGACCTGCTGCGCTGGGTCCACCCGACCCGCCTGGCCAACACCCAGGGCACCGGGATCGGCGGGATGCAGTCGACGCGGAAGATGTACGTCGACGCGTTGCTCGGGGAGACCCCGCCGAACGACGTGCTCCAGGAGGCGCTGCCGAACGTGATCGCAGCCCACACGGTGCAGTCCTATCTCGGCGGGTACGGCGCCATGGTGCACCCCGTCGCCGCGTGCGCGACCGCAGCCGTGAGCGTCGAGGAAGCCGTCGACAAGATCCGGCTGGACAAGGCGAGCGTCGTGGTCGCCGGTGGGTTCGACGACCTCGGCATCGAGGGCATCCTCGGCTTCGGCAACATGAGCGCCACCGCCGACACCGATCAGATGCTCGCCCGTGGGATCGAGGAGCGGCACGTGTGCCGGCCCAACGACCGCCGGCGCGGCGGGTTCGTCGAGGGACAGGGCGGCGGCACCGTCCTCCTGGCCCGCGGCGACGTGGCCGCCGACCTCGGCCTGCCGGTGCTCGGCGTGGTCGCCTACGCCGGGTCGTTCGCCGACGGCGTGCACACCTCGATCCCGGCGCCGGGCCTCGGTGCGCTGGGAGCGGGTGTCGGCGGCGCGGACTCGCCGCTGGCCCGCGGCCTCGCCGAGCTCGGGCTGGGTGCCGACGACGTGGCCGTGGTCTCCAAGCACGACACCTCCACCGCCGCCAACGACCCCAACGAGTCGCGCCTGCACGAGCGGCTGGCCGCGGCCGTCGGCCGCACGGACGGAGCGCCGCTCTACGTGGTCAGCCAGAAGTCGCTGACCGGCCACGCCAAGGGCGGTGCCGCGGCCTTCCAGCTGGTCGGGCTCTGCCAGCTGCTCGCCGACGGGGTGGTGCCGGCCAACCGCGGCCTGGACTGCGTCGACGACGCGCTGGCGGAGAATCCGCACCTGGTCTGGTTGCGCGAGCCACTGCGGACGGGGCCGCTGCGGGCGGGGCTGCTGACCAGCCTGGGCTTCGGGCACGTCTCTGCGCTGCTTGCGGTCGTGCACCCTGGTGCCTTCGTGGCGGCGCTCGAAACGGGGCGGCGCGAGGCCTGGCTGCGCCGGGCGACTGACAGGCTGAAGGCCGGCGAGCAGCGCCGCCTGGAGGCGATGCACGGCGGTGACCCGCTCTACCGTCGACCGGAGCGCCGACGGTTCGCCGAGACGGACATCGACGTCGTGCGCGACGACGAGAGCGCGATGCTGCTCGACCCGCGGGCGCGCCTGGGCGAGTCCGGGGTCTACGCGAGGTCGGCCCGATGACGGCCCTGAAGGTGGCCCTGGTCGAGGGCGCCGGCGACCGGCCCGCCGAGGGCGTGGGGGTCGACGTGGTGTCGATCTCGGCCTTCGCCGATCAGCTGGAGGAGCCGGGCACCCGCTTCGCCCGGGCGTTCACGCCCGCCGAGCGGCGTACGGCAGCACGCGCGAGCGGAGGTCCGGCACAGAGCCTGGCCACCCGCTGGGCGGCCAAGGAGTCGGTGGTCAAGGCATGGTCGAGCACGCACTTCGGGCACCCGGAGGTGATCGACCCGGCGCACGTGGACCTGCGCGAGATCGAGGTCCGCAGCGACCGCTGGGGACGACCCGAGGTGCGGCTGCACGGGGCGATCGCCCGCTCGATGGGCGGGTACGACGTCCGGCTGTCGCTCTCCCATGACGCCGATGCCGACGTGGCGATCGCCTTCGTCGTGCTGCACGAGAGGAGCGACCGCGATGCCTGAGACGCTCACCAGTGTCCTGCCGGCCCTGGTGGTCCGACTGCTGGTCGACGACGGCGCCGAGGTGGCCGCGGGGCAACCGGTCGCCGTCACCGAGACGATGAAGTGCGAGCAGACCCTGACCGCGCCGACGGCGGGGCGGCTGCGCTGGCGCTGCGCCGCCGGTGACGTGGTCGAGGCCGCCGAGGTGCTCGGCGACGTCGAGGCAGTGACCGACGTGCCGGCGACCCCGGGGCGGGCCCGTCCGCGGCGCCCCCTGACACCGCAGCAGGTGGTCGACCTGGTGTGCGGGCCGGGGGCGGCTCCGGAGCTCGGCGCGGCGGCGCGCAGCGGGACGTTCGTGGAGCACGACCTCGTCCCCTCCGACGTCACCCGGGCGACCCCGGACACCGGCGACCGGCTCCGCTCGGTGGCCGACGACGCGGCCTTCCGACGCGAGTGCGGCGTGATGGTCGGGGTGATGACCCATCGCCTCGACGGTCACCCGCAGGGCGTCTCCCGGGTGTGGATCGGCGGCGACCCTGCCCGCTCCATGGGTGCGGTCAGCGAGGCGGAGTGCCGGCGGATCATCGCCGCGATCGACCTCGCCGAGCGGCTCGGCGTACCCCTGGAGTGGGTGGCGGTCTCCGCGGGTGCCCGGATCGCCTGGGACACCGGCACCGAGAACATGGACTGGTGCGCGGCGGTGGTCGCCAAGCTGGTCCGGTTCACCCAACGCGGCGGCCAGGTCGTCGTGGTGGTCAACGGCATCAACGTCGGCGCCCAGTCCTACTGGAACGCCGAGGCCACGATGCTCGGTCACCACCAGGGCATGCTGGTGATGCTGCCGGAGCAGGCGATGGTGCTCACCGGCAAGCGCGCGCTGGCGCTCAGCGGCGGTGGCAACCATCGCGACGACGCGGCGATCGGCGGGTACGACGAGGTGATGGGCCCCAACGGCCAGGCGCACCACCGCGCCGCCGACCTGGTGGAGGCCTACCGCCTGGTGTTCACCCACCACACCCTGTGCACCCGCCGGCGCGACGAGCAGCCGGCCGCGGTGGAGACGGTCGATCCGCTCGACCGTGACATCAGCATCGACCCCTACCCGGAGGCCGAGCCGTTCCACTCCGTCGGGGACATCCTCGACGATCTCGCCCACCCCAGCCGCAAGCAGGCCTTCGCGATCCGGCCGGTGATGGGGGCCGTCGTCGACCGGGACGCGCCCGTCCTGGAGCGGTGGACCGACATGGCCGACGCTGCGGGCACGGTGGTGTGGGACAGCCGCCTCGGCGGGCTGCCCACCACCGTCATCGGGATCGAGTCGCGCCCGCACAGCGCCGACACCGGCGACCACTGGCTCTCCGGGGCGACCCTGCACCCGGAGGGCGCCCGCAAGGTGGCACGTGGGATCAACGCCGCCAGAGGCAACCGGCCGGTCGTGGTCCTGGCGAACCTGGCCGGCTTCGACGGCAGCGCCCGCTCGATGCGCGGGCGGCAGCTGGAGTACGGCGCCGAGATCGCCCGCGCCGTCACCAACTTCGAGGGTCCGTTGGTCGTGGTCGTGCTCGGGCGCTTCCACGGCGGCGCCTACGTGGTGTTCAGCAAGGCGTTGAACCCGAACGTCTCGATCGTCGCGCTCGAGGGCACCTACGTCTCGGTGATCGGTGGCGACTCGGCGGCGGGCGTGGTGTTCGCCGGCGAGCTGAAGAAGCGGGTGGCCGCGGCTCTGCAGGCCGATCCCGGCGCCGACCGCGAGGCGGTTCACCGCCGGGAGCGCGACCTGCTGGCTCGGGAGTTCGACCGGGTGCACGACGTACGCCGGGCCGCGCAGGTCGGCTCCATCGACGAGGTCATCCGGCCGCGGGAGGTGCGCGCGACGGTGGCGCGACTGCTCGGGGTACCGCAGGCGCGGCCCGACCTCGACGGCGCTCAGGAGGCGGAGCGGTTCCGCGCGGCGTCAGCCTCGGCGGCGAGCAGGTAGGCGGTCAGCAGGCGCTTGAGCTCCACCACCGCGTCCGGGTGCGACTGCCCGTCGCGGATGGAGAAGTTCAGCATCGAGTAGGTGACGTGCACGAGCACCTCGGCGATGGCCTGCCGGTGGGTGATCTTCGAGCCGGGAGTCAGGGGCGCCAGCAGCCGGGTCACCTCGGTGGCCAGCTCGCGCTCGTGCTCGGCGGCGACCACGCGGGTGGGTGGGGTCGCCTGCATCGCCAGCCACACCGCCCGCCGGGAGGGGTCGGTACGCCACAGCCCCGCGAGGTGGTCCAGCAGCTTCTCCAGCAGCTGAGCCCAGTCCAGGCTGGGGATCTCCGCCGCGAACTTGTCCAGCTCCTTCTTGACGTTCTCGGTGTCGAGGCGGTCGAGCTCGCAGACGATGGCGTACTTGTTGCCGAAGAATTGGTAGAGCGACCCGATCGGCACACCCGCCCGCAGCGCCACCTGCTCGGCGGTGAACGCCTCGAACCCGACTTCGACCAGCAGCGCCCGCGCAGCCCGGAGGATCTCGTCGAAGCGGCGGCGGCTGCGCTCCTGGGCCGGTCGGCGACGCGGCAGGAAGTCGGTCAGCTCGCTGGGCTTGGTCATGTGCCCACGGTAAGGGACGCCGAGGCGTCACAGATGTGCGTCCGACGTACGCCGAGGCGTCACGGATGTGCATCCCAGGCACGCCCAGGCGTCACGGATGTGCAGTACCGAATCGGCCCCCACCACAGGCCAGTCCGTATTGCCGCATATCTGCGACGCCTCGCCGCTCTCCGCGCGCACATCTGCGACGCCTCGGCGGAATCAGTCGAGGGTGATCCTGACCTTGCCGGAGCGATAGACCCGCAGGGTGCCGTGCGCGAAGTCGGCGTACCGGCCGCGCCTGAAGCGCTTCGGTTTGGTCTCGGGCAGCCCGAGGACCGACTTGGTGCCGCCGCGGCGCAGGTAGACACGCATCACCCGGCCCCAGAGCTCGTGCGCGCCGGTGTCCGGGCTCCACCAGATCCGTCCGTGCGCGAAGCGCCGCACCCGGCCACCGCTCACCGCACGCTCGCGGGTCCTGGCGCTGCCCAGCCGCCCCTTGGCGCCGCCGAGCTGCTGCCACCGCTTCGTGATCGGGCTGCCCGTGGCCGGCGCCGGCGCCGGCGCGGGCGCGGGGGTGGCGGAGCCGCCGCTGCCGCCGCTGCTGGTGCCACCGCCCGCGGTCGGCCCGAAGCTGAACCAGTCCGAGCGCAGGCCGAAGGTGAAGCGGAAGGTGTTGCCGCTGACCGTGACGTCGGACCGGGAGCCGTCGAGGGTCATCTTCTCCACCCGGCCGTACCAGTCACCGTTGCCGTTGCGCTGGGTGACCACGATCCGCTTGAGCTTACCGAGCGCCGGCCAGGCCGACTGGATCCGGGAAGCTGCGAGCTTCGTGGTCCAGGTGTGCATCGGGTTGCCGCTGAAGTCGTCGTAGGGGTCGGCCTGGGCCGGCAGGTACGGCACGCTCCCGGCAGAGGTCCAGCCGCCGCTGGAGGAGCCAAACTGGGTGAACGCCGGGCGGCCGCCGTAGGTGAGGACCTCCCCCGCGGTCGCGTCGACCGCCGCGTTGCCCCGGGAGTCCTCCGAGCTCAGACCCCCGTAGACCTGGCAGGACGTGGTGTCGCAGGTCTGGTAGTAGCGGGTCGCGTGGTCGCTGCGGTCGCGCGCGGCATAGGTCCGGGCGGCCACCGCTTGCGCCTGCACCGCGGCGGGCAGCCACGATGCCGGCATCTCCCGAGGCACCACGCCCTTGACGTAGTCCTCCAGGGGCAGCACGTTCACGGTGTCCTTGTTGACCAGGCGGAGCGCTCCGCGATAGATGCGCGAGCCGGAGCCCAGCCGCAGGGTGAGCGGCACCTTCGCCTCGAACTGCGCCGCCCCGTCGAGCGTGCGCCAGGCGTGCCAGGAGCCCTGGTGGTACTCCACCGCGGTGCCGCCGCTCGCGGGGCGCAACCGCCAGGAGGTGGCACCCACGTCCGTGGGCACGGGGTACGACGACCCGCCAGACACCGCCCGGACCCGCAGCCCCTTGGCCGGATCGACCTGGACGTTGTTGTCGCTGTCGGCGGTGATCAGCACCCGGATCTCGTCCCCGGCCGAGCCGAAGCTCGTGCCCGGGTAGTAGAAGCGGAGGATCTGCCGGTAGCCGAGTCCCTGACGCGCGGCCCCCTGGGCGCCGTACTGGGACATGCCGTGGCCGTGGCCGTAGCCGTGTCCGGTCACCGTGAAGGTGCCGCCGGAGGGGACGGTGTAGACCTGCGAGACCGAGCGCGAGGCGACGGCCGGCTCGCCCGGCGCCATGGTCGCGGCGACCGCGACCGCCAGGACCGCTCCGGTTGCCGCGCGGCGGACCTGCTGTGACATGTGTGACCCCGGAAGACTGTTGGGACGGATGCGATTCTCGCTCAGTATCGGCGTCGAAAAGGAAATAGATCACCAAACCGGGCTAATTACATATGGGTCATTCCGGTGACCGATCAGCGGGGCGAGTGCAACCGGCGCGCCGCTTCGGCGATCGACCCGCTCATCGAGGGGTAGACGGTGAACGCGTGGGCCAGCTGGTCGACGGTGAGGGACTCCGCGACCGCGAGCGCGATCGCGTGCACCAGCTCGCTCGCGCGCGGGGCCACCACGACGCCGCCGACGACGATGCCGGTGCCTGGCCTGCTGAACAGCTTCACGAAGCCGTCGTGGACGCCCTGCATCTTCGCGCGGGGGTTGCCCGCGAGCCGCAGGGTCACCGAGCTCGCCTGGATCTCCTCGGCCTCCACGGACTGCTGCGACCACCCGACCGTGGCGATCTCCGGAGCGGTGAAGACGTTGGAGGCCACCTGCTTGAGGTCGAGCGGGATCACCGCATCCCCCAGGAAGTGCCACATCGCGATCCGGCCCTGCATCGCGGCGACGCTGGCGAGCATCAGCACGCCGGTGCAGTCGCCGGCGGCGTACACGCCCCGAGCACTGGTGCGCGAGACCCGGTCCACCCGCACGAACCCGCGCTCGTCGAGCTGGACCCCCGCCTCCTCCAGGCCCAGGCCCTCGGTGTTCGGCACCGACCCGAGCGCCAGCAGGCAGTGCGACCCGGTGACGGTGCGCCCGTCGGTGAGCCTCACCTCCACGTCGTCGCCCCGGCGGGTCACCGACTCCATCCGCGACCGGGACAGCACCTGCATGCCGCGCCGGGTGAGCACGTCCTCGAGCACCTCGGCGGCGTCGGCGTCCTCGCCCGGGAGCACCCGGTCGCGGGAGGACACCAAGACGACCTCGATGCCCAGGGACAGGTAGGCACTGGCGAACTCCGCGCCGGTGACCCCGGAGCCGACCACCACCAGCTTGGTCGGCATCTCCTCGAGGTCGTAGACCTGCTCCCAGGTCAGGATCCGCTCGCCGTCCGGCTGCGCGGTGGGCAGCGTCCGGGGGGAGGCGCCGGTAGCGACCAGGACCGCGTCGGCCGGGAGCGTCTCGATCCCGCCGTCGGGGAGGTCCACCACCACGTTGGAGGTGCCGTCGAGGCGGCCGCGACCGCGCAGCACCCGCACTCCTTCCCGCTCGACCCGCCGCCCGATGTCGGCGGACTGGTCGGCGGCGAGCTTGAGGACCCGCCGGTTGACCCGACCGAGGTCGACGACCACGTGGTGAGCGGCGTCCCCCTCCTGGTCGGCGAAGGCGATGCCGAGCTCCGGGGCCGTGGACAGGTCCGACATCAGCTCGGCGGTCGCGATCAGTGTCTTGCTGGGCACGCAGTCGGTGAGCACCGCGGAGCCGCCGAGTCCGTCGCGGTCGACCACGGTCACCTCGGCGCCGAGCTGCGCGGCCACCAGGGCCGCCTCGTAACCGCCCGGTCCGCCGCCGACGATCACCACGCGGTCACCGCTGCCGAACCCTGCTCCCGACGCTGGTTCGCTCATTGGTTCATTGTGTCGCATGTCGCCGAACCACCTCGACCCGCAATACTGAGCGCGCCATGACCCCATCCCGCACGACTCCCTACGCGGCGTACGGCACCAACCTGGACCCGGCGCGGATGGGTGAACGCTGCCCGCACTCGCCGCTGCGCGGCACCGGCTGGCTCGAGGGCTGGCGGCTCACCTTCGGCGGCGAGGACCACGGCTGGGACGGCGCGCTGACCACGATCGTGCCGGACCCGTTCGAGCAGGTCTTCGTGGCGGTCTACGACGTCAGTGAGGACGACGTGGTCGCGCTGGACGGCTGGGAGTCGGCAGACACCGGGCTCTACCGCAAGACCAAGGTGCGGGTCTCCACGATGACCGAGGAGGTCGTCGCGTGGGTCTACGTCCTGGACGCCTTCGAAGGCGGTCTGCCCTCGGCGAGCTACCTGGGCACCCTCGCCGACGCCGCCGAGGCCGCGGACGCACCCGCGGACTACGTCGCCGCCCTGCGCGCCCGCCCCTGCCGCTCGAACTTCGGCGGCTAGCTCCGCCGTCAGACCCGGCTGACCAGGACCCCGCCGTCCCTGCGTACGACGCGCCGCACCCGGCCTTCGCCGCGCACCGACCACGAGTCGCCGTCGACCACGAGCGCCGTGCTCTCGTCGATGGCCACGCCGTCGGTGACCAACCCCGCCTCGATCGCCCCCACGAGCCGGCCCAGCGTGCCCCACTGGGAGGCGTGCACGTCCACGGCGACGTCGACCAGGCCGATGCCGTCGACGACGGTGACCTCGTCGAGCTCCTCGTTGTTGTCCTCGGGAGTCACCACCAGCCCGCCGACGCGCCAGCCTCCGATCACCGCACGGCGAGCGGCGATCGCGGCGCCGGCCGAGAAGCCGAGGTAGGGCAGTCCGTCCGCGACCAGGTCCGCGATCCGCCCGTAGAGCGGCGCCAGGGAGGCGCGGTACTCCGGCGTCGGGCCGCCGCCCACGAACAGGCCGTCGAGTGCTTCGACCGCCTGCGCCGGGCAGGGGACGCCCTCGGCGAAGCGGGTGATCACCAGCTCGTGCGGCTCACCGGCCACACCGAGGGCGCGCACGTAGCGCTGGTGGTACTCCAGCGCCTCGTCGTCGGTGCCCATCAGGACCAGCCCGATCCGGGGAACGCCTCCGCCACTGCGCCGGGCGCTCTCCCGCAGGAAGGCACCGAAGACCGAGGGGGCGGCGGCGTCCGACCAGCCGCCGCCGACGAGGTGGACGCTCATACGGCGGGAGGCTAGGCGACCGCCGGCGGGCCCGCCCCGCGGCGCGCAGGGTGTGCGACAGTCCTCCCGTGACCGAGAGCTACAGCGAGGCGGCCACGGCCGCGGCGAGCGTGCTGGCCGAGCTGACCGGCGTGGAGCGCCACGACGTCGCCCTGGTGATGGGCTCGGGCTGGATGCCCGCGGTCGCCGCGCTCGGCGAGGCACGGGCCGAGATCAGCACCACCGAGCTGCCCGGCTTCGCACCGCCGGCGGTGGAAGGGCATGCCGGCACGGTGCGGTCCGTACGTGCCGGCGACCGCGATCTCCTCGTCTTCCTCGGACGCACCCACCTCTACGAGGGCCTCGGCGTACGGCCGGTCGTCCACGGGGTCCGCACCGCCGCAGCCGCCGGCTGCCGCACCGTCGTACTCACCAACGGCTGCGGCGGCCTCGACGAGCGCTGGTCCCCCGGCACCCCGGTGCTGATCCGCGACCACGTCAACCTCACCGGGACCTCTCCGGTCGAGGGGGCGCACTTCGTCGACCTGACCGACCTCTACAGTCCCCGCCTGCGCGCCCTGTGCCAGCAGGTGGACCCAGGCCTGGACGAGGGCGTCTACGTGCAGTTCCCCGGGCCCCACTACGAGACGCCCGCGGAGATCGCCATGGTCCGGGCGATCGGCGGCACGCTGGTCGGCATGAGCACCACGCTCGAGGCGATCGCGGCCCGCGAGGCCGGGATGGAGATCCTCGGGATCAGCCTGGTCACCAACCTCGCCGCGGGGATCACCGGTGAGCCTCTCGACCACGAGGAGGTCCTGGCTGCGGGGCGCGCCGCAGCGACTCGCATGGGCGACCTCCTGGCCGCGGTCGTGCCCGGCATCTGAGGAGTGAGCCGGCAGGTGCGCCGAGCGCAGCGAGGTGTGCCGGAGGCGGGCCCCGCACGATGTCGTGAGGACAGAGCCCGCTGATCGGTTGCGTCAAGACCCCGCATTCGGGGTAGGGGCAGAGGCAGTGACCCACCAACTCCGGGGAGAGAGTCGATGAGCCAGGACGAGAACGCCTCCGAGTCCGAAGGCGGCCAGGAAGAGGGCAACATCCTCGAGCGCGGGATCGACACCGACGAGCGCGCTGGTCGCAGCCAGGGGATCGACCCCCAGGCCGTGCCGGACGAGGAGACCAAGGAGGAGTTCGAGGAGGAACGGCAGCGCCGCCTCGACCCCGAGAACCGCCCGGACAACGTCGAGGTCGACAACACCCAGCGCGACTTCGACGTCGACCGCGGGATGTTCACCGACCGCGACGAGTACGCCGAGGACGCGCCGAAGCCCTATGCCGACCCCGAGGACCCCTCCAGCGAGGCCTCGGAGAAGACCGAGCAGGGGGGCGAGCCGCAGGGCGGATCCGAGGAGTCCGCGGCCGGTGACGGCAAGCGCGACGAGCAGTCCGGCGGCGCCCAGTCGCACGACGAGGGCGAGCCGGTGGCCTCGGGGGACGACGATTCCGACGAGCACGACGAGGACCACAAGGCCTCCTGACCGTCCTCGCGGCCAGGCCACGCCGGTAGCGTGAGCCGCATGAATGCCCTGGTCACCTGCGCGGTCGAGGACGGCATCGCCCACGTCCGGCTCAATCGTCCCGAGAAGCTCAACGCGCTGACGCTGGCGACGCTCGAGCAGCTCGTCGCGACCGCCCGACAGCTGCGCCGGGACCGCACGCTGCGTGCGGTGGTGATCAGCGGTGCAGGCGAGTCGTTCTGCTCGGGGCTCGACTTCGGCTCGGTGCTCGCCCAGCCCTCCGGGATCGTGCGCAGCTTCCTGCCCCGGCCGTGGCGCGGCACCAACACCTTCCAGGAGGCCTGCTGGGCCTGGCGACGGCTGCCGGTCCCGGTGATCGCGGCGGTGCACGGCCACTGTTACGGCGGCGGCCTGCAGATCGCCCTGGCTGCGGACTTCCGGATCGCCACCCCGGACTCGGAGTGGTCGGTGCTCGAGGGCAAGTGGGGAATCATCCCGGACATGACCGGCGTCCGCACGCTGAAGGAGCTGGTCGGCGTCGACACGGCCAAGCAGCTGACCATGACCGCCCGGATGCTCTCGGGCAAGGAGGCGCACGACCTCGGCCTGGTCACCGAGCTCGCCGCGGTCCCCGAGGAGGCTGCTCACGCTCTCGCCCGGGAGCTGTCCCTCCGCTCCCCCGACGCGCTGGCCGCCGCCAAGCGCCTCTTCGACGGCACCTGGACCAGCTCGGCCCGACACACCTTCGCCCGCGAGCGCGCCGAGCAGCTGTTCCTGCTGTTCGCCGCCAACACCAAGGCCGCCCGCAAGGCCGCCTTCGCGAAGGTGCCGCCCAGCTTCGGCCCCCGAGGCCGACGCTGACCGTGCGGTAAGTCTCGGCGAGGAGCCGGTCGGCGGGGACGCCGCGCCGTTCCTCCACGGCGCACGCACTAGCCTGCGGAACCATGAGCGCCAGCGACCCCGACCGCGACCTGCTCGACCGCGCACGGGCCTGGGCCGCCGAAGATCCCGACCCGCAGACCCGACGCGAGCTCGAGGAGCTCATCGCCCAGGGGCCGAGTGCGGAGCTCGCCGACCGGTTCGCCGGCATCCTCGAGTTCGGGACGGCGGGTCTGCGCGGCGCCCTGGGAGCCGGCCCGCACCGGATGAACCGGGTGGTCGTGCTCCGCACCGCCGCGGGGTTGGCGGCCCACCTGAAGCAGCAGGGCGCCGGAGCCGACGACGCCGTGGTGATCGGCTACGACGCCCGGCACAACTCCGAGGTGTTCGCGCGTGACACCGCCGAGGTCATGTCCGGCGCGGGGCTCCGCGCGCTGCTCCTGCCGCGCCCGCTGCCCACTCCTCTGCTCGCCTTCGCGATCCTCGACCTCGGGTGCGTCGCCGGCGTGATGGTGACCGCCAGCCACAACCCACCGCAGGACAACGGCTACAAGGTCTACCTGGGGGACGGCAGCCAGATCGTGCCGCCCGCGGACACCGAGATCGCGGCGCAGATCGAGGCGGTCGGCGCCCTCGCCGACGTCTCCCGGAGCCAGGACCGCATCGAGGTCCTCGACGACGCCGTGCTCGAGCGCTACCTCGACACCGTCGTCGACCTCGCCGGCGGTGGGCCGCGCGACCTCGGCGTCGTCTACACACCGCTGCACGGCGTCGGGGGTACGACGGTCCGCGAGGCCCTGCGTCGCGCCGGGTTCGCCGACCCGCACGTGGTGCCGGAGCAGCTCGAGCCCGACCCGGACTTCCCCACGGTCTCCTTCCCCAATCCCGAGGAGCCCGGCTCCATGGACCTGGCGCTGGCGCTGGCCGAGGACGTCGGCGCCGACATCGTCGTGGCCAACGACCCGGACGCCGACCGCTGCGCCGTGGCACTGCCCGGTCCGCACGGTTGGCAGATGCTGCGCGGCGACGAGGTAGGTGCGATCCTCGCCGCCCACCTGCTCGAGCTGCGACGCGAGGGCGTCTACGCCACCTCGATCGTGTCGTCCTCGCTGCTGGGCAAGATGGCGCGGGCCGAGCGGCAGATGCACGCCGAGACGCTGACCGGCTTCAAGTGGATCGGCCGGATCCACGGACTGGCCTTCGGCTACGAGGAGGCGCTGGGCTACTGCGTGGACCCGGCGCACGTGAAGGACAAGGACGGGATCTCCGCCCTGCTGATGGTCTGCGACGTCGCCGCCCGGGCGAAGGCGCGCGGGCGGACGCTGTGGGACCTGCTCGACGACCTCGCCCGCCGCTACGGGCTGCACGCCACCGACCAGCTCTCGGTGCGGATGGACGACCTGGCCGAGATCCCCGCGGTGGTCGACCGGCTGCGCGACCACCCCCCGGCCGAGCTCGGTGGGCTGCGGGTCGAGCACGTCGACGACCTTTCCACCGGCTCCGAAGACCTGCCGCCGACCATCGGGCTGCGCTTCCGGCTGGCCGACGACGCGCGGGTCGTCGTACGCCCCTCGGGGACGGAGCCGAAGATCAAGTGCTACCTCGAGGTCGTCGTCCCGGTCGACGCGGAGGGGGGCGTCGATGCCGCCAGGATCAACGCGGCGGGGCGTCTGGACGCGATCCGTGGGGACCTGAAGGCCGCCGCGGGCCTCTGACCGGACCCGTCATGCACCGAGAACTCGACTCGATCACCGAATACTTCCGGTGATCGAGTTCGGTTTCACAGTACGTATTGTGAAACCGAGAGTCCTCAGTTCACCACCCGCGGCCCGCGCAGGCCCGAGCGCTGCACCACCCGCTGGATGGTCAGGTCGCGCTCGTCGGGACGCCCGACGTAGGTGATGTCGCGCAGGCCTTGCTCCCGCGCCGCGGACTCGAAGGTGAAGTGCCCGAAGCCCAGGATCCGGCCGTGCAGCGGCTTGACCACCGTGATGTCCAGGATCCGGCCGAGCGGCATCGTCGCCGTCGAGCGGCTGAACACCCCTTTCATCCGGAAGACGCGCATGTTGGTGATCACGAAGCGGTCCAGCTGGGCCGCCTTGGCCTTCCACCACGCCGCCAGCCAGAGTCCGAGACCGAGCAGCAGGGGCAGCCAGGCGACGTCCGGGGGCGCGAGCGCGGCGATGTAGAGCGAGAGGCAACCGGTGAGCAGGTAGACCACCGACCAGGTATGCACGACCCAGTGCTTGCGCACGACATCCACGATCACCTCGCCCTCCTCGCGGAGGAGGTGGCGGCCGATGTCGGCGTCGACGTCGCCGCGAAGCAGGCCCACGACCGTCCCCGGCTACGAGGTGACGGCGTCGAGGAAGCTCGAGATCGCCTTGAACAGCGAGACCAGGCCGTCCCAGACCAAGGTGCCGGTGGACTTGGCGAGGTCGGCCAGGTGCGAGGGGTCGGTGAACAGCAGCCAGCCGACGAAGAGGACGACCACGAGGACGATGCCCTTCTTCAACGCGTCATCCATCGTCAGCTCCTGGGTCGGGGGAAGTCGGCCGGTTGCCTCCTCCACCGTTGTACCAAGCGCAGGCCCGGCACGGCGGGAGGCGCGCCCCGACTCAGGTCGTGCTCTCGGCCCTGCTCTCGGCGGGACTCTCGGCGAGGCTCTCGCCCAGGCCCTCGAGCAGCAGGTCGGCGGCGGCGTAGGGGTCACTGCTGCCCTCGACGACCTCCGCGGCCAGCTCGTCGAGCGCGGCGTTCTCGTGCACGCCTCGCCACTTCTCGCGCAGCGCGGTGACCGCGATGGCCTCGATCTCGTCGCGGGTGCGCTGCAGCCGCCGGCGGTCCAGCTCGCCGGAGGTCTCCAGGTGCTCCCGGTGCCGCTGGATCGCAGCGACCACCTCATCCACGCCCTCGCCGCGAGCTGCCACCGTCTTGATGATCTCCGGCTTCCAGGCGCCCTCCGGCCGGTCGGCGAGGGAGAGCATGTTGCGCAGCTCCCGACGCACCTGGTCAGCGCCTTCCCGGTCGGCCTTGTTGATGACGTAGAGGTCACCGATCTCCAGGATGCCGGCCTTGGCCGCCTGGATCGCGTCGCCCATGCCGGGCGCCATCAGCACGAGCGTGGTGTCGGCCATCGAGGCGATCTCCACCTCGCTCTGGCCGACCCCGACGGTCTCCACGAGGATCACCTCGCAGCCGGCCGCGTCGAGGACCCGGATGGCCTGCGGCGCCGCCCAGGAGAGCCCGCCGAGGTGACCGCGCGTCGCCATCGAGCGAATGAACACCTCGGGGTCGAGGGCGTGGTCCTGCATCCGGATCCGGTCGCCGAGCAGCGCGCCGCCCGAGAACGGCGACGAGGGGTCGACCGCGAGCACACCCACCCGCTTGCCCTGCTTGCGCAGGGCGCCGACCAGCGCGGCCGTCGAGGTCGACTTGCCGACGCCCGGGGCGCCGGTCAGCCCCACCACCTGGGCGCGCCCCTGGGCACCGGTGTACGGCGCCAGCCCGGCCATCACCTCCCGCAGCAGCGGCGAGGCATCCTCCACGAGGGAGATCAGCCGGGCCACCGCCCGGGCGTCCCCCTCGCGGGCCTTCTCGACGAGCTCGGGGACGTTGCCCCTCGTCCGCCGGCTCAGGAAGCCGGCACCTTCACCACGAGGGCGTCACCCTGGCCGCCACCGCCGCACAGGGCGGCGACGCCGACGCCACCGCCACGGCGCTTGAGCTCCAGCGCCAGGTGCAGCGTGATCCGCGCACCGGACATCCCGACGGGGTGGCCGACCGCGATCGCGCCGCCGTTGACGTTGACCTTCTCCTCGGGGATGCCGAGCTCTCGGGCCGAGCTGATGCCGACCGCCGCGAACGCCTCGTTGAACTCCACGAGGTCGACGTCGTCGACCGACAGGCCCTCCTTCTCCAGCGCCTGCGCGGTCGCCCGCGCCGGCTGGAGCTGCAGGGTGGAGTCGGGGCCGGCGACCTGGCCGGAGGCGCCGATCTCGGCGAGCCACTCCAGGCCCAGCTCCTCGGCCTTGGCCTTGCTCATCACCACCACGGCGCACGCGCCGTCGGAGATCTGCGAGGACGAGCCGGCGGTGATGGTGCCGTCCTTGCTGAACGCCGGACGCAGCTTACCCAGCGACTCCGCGGTGGTCTCGCCGCGCACGCCCTCGTCCTGGGAGACCACGATGGGGTCGCCCTTGCGCTGCGGGATCTCCACGGGGACGACCTCGTCGTCGAAGACGCCGTTCTTCCAGCCCTCCGCGGCCAACCGGTGCGACCGGGCGGAGAACTCGTCCTGCTCCTCGCGGGTGAGGTTCGCCGCCGCGGCGTTGCACTCCTCGGTCAGGAGGCCCATCGCCTGGCTGGTGGTCTGGTCGTACAGGGCGTCGTAGGCCATGGAGTCGACGAGCGTGGCGTCGCCGTACTTGATGCCCTCACGCGACTTGGGCAGCAGGTGCGGGGCGTTGGTCATGGACTCCATGCCGCCGGCGACGACGATGTCGTGCACGCCGGCGCGGACCAGGGCGTCGGCGGTGGCGATCGCGTTGACGCCCGACAGACACACCTTGTTGATCGTGATCGAGGGCACCGACATCGGGATGCCTGCGGCCACCCCGGCGGTGCGGGCGGGGTTCTGTCCGGCACCGGCCTGGATGACCTGACCCATGATCAGGTAGTCGACCTGCTCCGGGGAGACTCCGGCCTTCTCCAGCGCACCCTTGATGGCGACGCCGCCGAGCTCGGCGGCGGAGAGAGACTTCAGGCCGCCGAGGAGCCGCCCGACGGGCGTGCGGGCCCCGGCGACGATGACCGACGTGGTGCTGCTGGACATGGGTGCCTCCTGGTGCGAAAAGACGCGTCCTTGCGGACACTACCCAGCAACGCCCGCAGGGAGGAGGGGGGTCCAGTCCACGACGGTGTCGGGACGGTCACACCCCGTTGAGGCGTTCGTGGACTGTGCGTGATCATGACCCGCATGAGCACCCCTCTGGACCTCCCCGACCACCTGTTCACCTGCATCGACCACGTGGGGGTGGCGGTTCCCGACCTCGACGAGGCGATCGCGACGTACCGCGAGAAGTTCGGCATGGAGGTCGCCCACGAGGAGACCAACGAGGAGCAAGGGGTCCGCGAGGCCATGGTCGCCGTTGGTGATTCCGGCTCGCACATCCAGCTGCTGGCGCCGCTGAACGACCAGTCGACCATCGCGAAGTTCCTCGACCGCTCCGGTCCGGGCCTGCAGCAGCTGGCCTACCGGGTCACCGACGTGGAGCAGGTGAGCGCGATCCTGCGTGAGCGCGGCGTCCGCCTGCTCTACGACGCCCCCAGGCGCGGCACCTCGAACTCGCGGATCAACTTCATCCACCCCAAGGACGCCGGCGGCGTCCTGGTGGAACTGGTCGAGCCGGCCGCCGAGGCGCACTGATCCCTCCTGCCGGGGTACGGACCGGGGCAGGTAGCCCCGACCCGGAGGAGGTCCTCATGACGGTAAGCAGCGTCGCCGTGCTCGGCACCGGCCTGATGGGCGCGCCGATGGCGCGCAACCTGAGCCGCGCCGGGCTGGAGGTCAGTGCCTGGAACCGCTCGGTGGAGAAGGCACAACCGCTGGCGGAGGAGGGGATCGACGTCGTGGAGAGCGCGGCGGAGGCCGTGCGCGGCGCCGACGTGGTGCTCACGATGCTCTACGACGCCGATGCCGTCCTCGAGGTGATGGGACCGCTGATCGGCGCGGTGGAGGGCACCTGGCTGCAGATGTCCACGATCGGGCTCGAGGGCACTGAGCGAGCCGCCGAGCTGGCCGCGGGCGCCGGGGTCACGATGCTGGACGCGCCGGTGCTGGGCACTCGCCAGCCGGCCGAGCAGGGACAGCTGGTGGTCGTGGTCTCCGGTGACGGCGAGGCGATCGACGGGGTGCGACCCGTCCTCGAGGCCGTGGGCTCGCGCACCATGGAGGTGGGTGACCTGCCCGGCCCCGCCAGCGCGCTCAAGCTGGTCGTGAACGCCTGGGTGGCGTCCCTGAACGCAGCGGTCGCACAGAGCGTGGCTCTCGCCCGAGGTCTCGGCCTCGACCCGTCGCTGTTCCTGGAGGCGATCGACGGCGGACCGACCGGAGCGCCGTACGCCCAGCTCAAGGGCACGATGATGATCGCCGGCGACTACCCGGTCGCCTTCGCGCTCGACAACGTCCGCAAGGACGTCGGCCTGATCCGCGAGGCCGCTGAGTCCGGTGCCGTCGAGACGGCGCTGATCGACGCGCTGCTCGAGGTCTACGGGCACGCCGCGTCCGAGGGCCACGGCGCGGAGGACATGTCGGCGGTGATCGAAGGGTTCGGGACGTCCGCTTCCTGAGACGGGCTGCCGCCTCCTGAGACCGGGCCCGGGCGGCCGGCCTATGACCTCTCGCACACCGAGGCCCCAAGGTGACCTACCCGCCGGTATCTTGACCCGCAGCCCGACCGCAGCCCATGGCCCCCGATCAGGAGACGACCGTGCAGCAGATCCTCGACGCCATCATGTCCGGTGACACCTCGGCCGACGACTTCGCGAACCTCGAGGCCCCGGAGAGCTACCGGGCCGCCTTCGTCAAGAAGGACGAGGTCGACATGTTCGAGGGGCAGGCGTCCCGCGACAAGGACCCGCGCAAGTCGCTGCACGTCGACGACGTGCCGCTTCCCGAGCTCGGCCCGGGTGAGGCGCTGGTCGCGGTGATGGCCAGTGCCATCAACTACAACACCGTGTGGACCTCGATCTTCGAGCCGATGCCGACCTTCGGCTTCCTGGAGCGCTACGGCCGGATCTCTCCGCTGGCCAAGCGGCACGACCTGCCCTACCACATCGTCGGCTCCGACCTCTCCGGCGTGGTGCTCAAGACCGGCGTCGGCGTGCACACCTGGAAGCCGGGCGACGAGGTGGTCGCCCACTGCCTGTCGGTGGAGCTGGAGCACCCCGACGGCCACAACGACACGATGCTCGACCCCGAGCAGCGCATCTGGGGCTTCGAGACCAACTTCGGCGGCCTCGCCGAGGTCGCCCTGGTCAAGGCCAACCAGCTGATGCCCAAGCCCGACCACCTGACCTGGGAGGAGGCCGCCTCCCCCGGTCTGGTCAACTGCACCGCCTACCGGCAGCTGGTCAGCAAGAACGGCGCCGGCATGAAGCAGGGGGACAACGTCCTGATCTGGGGCGCCTCCGGCGGCCTGGGTGGCTTCGCGACGCAGTACGCCCTCAACGGTGGTGCCGTGCCGGTCTGCGTCGTCTCCAGCGAGGAGAAGGCGGAGATCTGCCGCCGAATGGGCGCCGAGCTGATCATCAACCGCAACGAGGAGGGCTACAAGTTCTGGAAGGACGAGCACACCCAGGACCCCAAGGAGTGGAAGCGCTTCGGCAAGCGCATCCGTGAGCTCACCGGTGGCGAGGACATCGACATCGTCTTCGAGCACCCGGGCCGGGAGACCTTCGGTGCGTCGGTCTACGTGACCCGCAAGGGCGGCACGATCACGACCTGCGCCTCGACCTCGGGCTACATGCACGAGTACGACAACCGCTACCTGTGGATGAACCTCAAGCGGATCATCAGCTCGCACTTCGCCAACTACCGCGAGTCCTGGGAGGCCAACCGGCTCATCGCCAAGGGGATGATCCACCCCACCCTCTCGCGCACCTACGCGCTCGACGAGGTCGGCCAGGCGACCCTGGACGTCCACCAGAACACCCACCAGGGCAAGGTCGGCGTGCTCTGCCTGGCGCCCGAGCAGGGCCTCGGCGTGCGCAACCCCGAGATGCGGGAGAAGCACCTCGACCAGATCAACGCCTTCCGCGGGGTCTGAGAAGCCCTCGGTCCACCCCCGGAGCGCCCCTGCGGCGAGGTCCCGGGGGTGGACCACCGCCTGGACCACCGGCGCGTCGTACGAGTCGCGGCGGGGAATGACGCTGCCCGTGTTGGAGACTGGGGTCGTACGCCGCACCGCACCTCTCGCAGCGAGGGAACCAGCATGACCGACCAGGGCCTGTCGATCTTCGACCCGCAACCCGCCAACACGACCGACCAACCGCCGAAGGTGGTCCCCCAGCAGTCCGGCCCAGCAGCCGAGAACACGGGAGACAAGGCAGACAACGCAGACAAGGGACCCACCGGCACCTCCGGCGCTCCCGCCACCTCGAAGAACCCCACCACCGAGCAGAGCAAGAAGGAGCCCGTGACCGAGACCCGGCCCGCCCCTGTCCAGCGCGCCCCCCGGAGCGCCACCCCGTCCGGCGCCGGTGGGCAGTCGACCCCGCCGGCGAAGCCGCAGGCAGCCGCGCCGTCGCTGCCCAAGCTCCCCACGGTGCGCCGTGGCGGTTACGACCCGGACGCCGTCGACCAGCACCTGCGCACCACGCTGGCCGAGAGGGCCGGCCTCTCGGCCAGCCTCGCCGAGGCACAGAGCAGGCTCGAGGCCCTCGAGGCCGAGACCACCGAGCTGCGCCAGTCGCTCGCCGACAACGACAACCCCTCGTGGGCGGCGCTGGGCGGCAAGGCCAGCGAGATGCTGCGTCTTGCCGAGGAGCAGGCAGCCGAGGTCATCGAGGAGGCCCGGGCGCAGGCGATGCAGATCCGCCAGCAGGCCCAGCGTGACGCCACCGCGGTGAAGTCCGAGGCCGAGCGCGACGCCGAGGACATGCGGGTGGTGCAGACCCGAGAGCTCGAGGAGAACCGCAACCGCACCATGGCCGACATCGAGGCTCACCGCGCCCGGGCGATGAGCGAGGCCGACGACGCTCTCGCCTCCGCCAAGCGAGAGGCCGAGCAGCAGCGCCTCGCCGCCGAGCAGGAGACCAACGCGCTGCGCACCAGCGCCGCCCGCGAGTCCGAGCAGCTTCGGGCCGCGGCCGAGCGCGAGGTCCAGGAGGCTCGACGGGCGCTCTCGGTGGAGAAGGAGCGGCTGACCCGCGAGGCGGCCGAGAACCACGACTCCGCGGTCGCCGAGACCCGCCGGCTGGTCGAGGAGGCCGAGGACCGCGCCAAGGCCGCCCAGGAGCGAGCAGCCCAGGCCACCGAAGCTGCCAGCAGCCACCGCCAGCAGTCCGAGCAGGAGGCCGAGCAGCTGCTCTCGCGGGCACGCCGGGAGGCCGAGCAGATCGTGAGCGCGGCCAAGAAGCAGGCCGACGCGCTGCGCAACAGCGGGCACGCGGACTCCGAGCGAGAGCTGCAGGAGCTCAAGGCCGAGGTCGAGCGCCTGGCCCGCCGTCGCGACGCCATCACCGCCCAGCTCACCGCGCTGCGCGACGTGGTGGCCGGCTTCGGCGACGACGACGAGAGCTGACGGCTTGCCCAACGACGCCCGCGGGTCCGGCGAGGGGGACCAAGCGTCCCCCGCCGGGCCCGCAGGCACGTCCGAGGGTGCCGCACAGCGCCGGTTCGCCGCCGGCACCGTCACCACGTCCGGGACGGCGGCGGGCTCGCGCCACTACACCTGGAAGCACGGTCCCTTCGTCAGCGGCTTCCTGCTCGCGGCCGGCGGTCTGCTCGCCTGGTGGCTCGGGGGGCTGATCCTCTCCGCCGGCTCGGTGTTGATCCTCATCGTGGTCTCCCTGTTCCTGGCCTTCGGGCTCAACCCCGCCGTGGAGTTCTTCACCCGGCGCGGGCTGCGCCGCTCCTGGGCGGTGCTCGTGGTCGCGCTGGGTGTGCTGCTGGCGCTGGTGCTCTTCATGGTCGCCATCGTCCCCGTCGTCGCCGACCAGGTACGAACGCTCTCCGACAACGCGCCGGACTACTTCGACCGGCTGATGCACAACCGGCGCATCCAACAGCTCAACGACCAGTACGACATCGTCACCAAGGCCGAGGACTACGTCACCAGCGGCGACCTCACCAAGAGACTCTTCGGCGGAGTGCTGGGCGTGGGCCTGGCCATCCTCAGTGCGCTGGGCAACGCCTTCATCGTGATCGTGCTGACCCTCTACTTCCTGGCCTCGCTGACCACGGTGAAGCGCACGATCTACCGGCTGGCCCCGGCCAGCCGCCGCGCGCGCGTGGCCGAGCTCGGCGACCGCATCCTCGACGGGATCGGCGGCTACGTCTCAGGAGCCTTCATCGTCGCGCTGGCCGCAGGCACCTCCACCCTGGTCTTCCTCTTCGTGGTCGGGATCGGCGAGTACGCCGTCGCCCTGGCACTCGTGGTGGCCCTTCTCGACGTGATCCCCATGATCGGCGCCACCCTGGGCGCCCTCATCGTCAGCGCCATCGGCTTCGCCACCGACGTGAAGACCGGGATCGCCTGCGTGATCTTCTACCTCGTCTACCAGCAGGTGGAGAACTACCTGATCTACCCCAGGGTGATGTCCCGCTCGGTCGACATCCCCGGCGCAGTCACCGTGATCGCGGCGCTCGTCGGTGCCAGCCTGCTCGGCGTGGTCGGCGCGCTGCTGGCGATCCCCACCGCCGCAGCGATCCTGCTCCTGGTGCGCGAGCTGGTCATGCAGCGCCAGGACGACCGCTGACCCAGCGCTGAGTCACCACCGGTCGGTCACCGGTCGACGAAGCGGCGCAGCACCTCCACGAAGACCTCCGGCTGCTGGGCATGGACCCAGTGCCCGGCGTCCTTGATCGTGACCCGCCTGTTGGTCGGGAACCAGCGATCCATCTGCTGGGCGTACTCGGGCTTGACGTAGCCGGAGTCACCGCCGGCGATCCACAGGACCGGTCCCTGGTAGGCCTCCAGGCCGTCCAGCTGCTCCTCGGGCCAGCCGGTGATCTCCGGCAGCTCCTCCCCCAGCACCTCGAGGTTGGGTTGCCAGCACCAGCCGTCGCCGTCTCGGCGCAGGTTCTGCAGGAGGAAGGCGCGCACGGCGTCGTGGGGCACTGCATCGGCCAGGGCTTCGTCGGCCTCGCTCCGGCTCGGCAACGCGGCAAGGTCCAGCGCGCGCATCGCCTCGATGTAGCGGGCGAACTCACTGGTGTGCCCGTAGTCCACCGGCGCCACGTCCACCACGCACAGGCGGGCGACCAGCTCCGGGCGGCGCAGCGCGAGGACCATGGCGAGCTTGCCGCCCATCGAGTGGCCCACGAGGGTCACCGGGTCGTCCTCGGAGAGCTCGCCGGCGACCTGCTCGGCCATCTCCACGTAGTCGAAGTGGTCGGCCCACGGCGAGCGGCCGTGGTGCGGCATGTCCAGGAGCAGCACCCGGTGGTCCTCCCCGAGCGCCTTGGCGATGGTCGTCCAGTTCCGGCCCTGCCCGAACAGGCCGTGGCAGAACACGATCGGTGACCCCTCGTCGCCGATCCGGGTGACGTGCAACCCGCTGCTCATGGGTGGATCCTTTCGGAAAGCATCGTCACGCGGCACCTGGGGGTGAGGTGTCGGTGTCCCGGGTGCCCAGCAGCCGGGCAGTCCGACGACGCTCCGAGCGCCGCGCCCGCCGGGTCAGTCGCCCTCCGCGTCGGGGCGCTCGTGCGGGGTGGAGGTCTGCGTCGACTCCGCACCGGTGCGCCCCGGAGCCTCGGTGCGCTCTGCGGACTCCTCGAGGATCTGCTCCGCCTGCTCGCGAGGGTTCTCGCTGCCCGCAGCCCTCTCCTCGGGCAGGAGCTCCGAGCGGCTCTCGACGTGGTCCGCGTCCGGTTGGTCGGTCATGGAGTCGAACGTACAAGGTCGAGTGCCCACCTCCGCCGGCACGACGACCGCTGCAGCACCCGACCCGCGATCAGCGGCTGGTGTAGTCGCGGAAGCCGCGCTTGGTCTTGCGCCCCAGGTAGCCCGCGGTGACCAGGTGCTCCAACAGCGGCGCGGGCGCGAAGCCCGGCTCGCGGAACTCGAGGTAGAGCTCCCGCTCGATCGCGAGCGACACGTCGTTGCCGACCACGTCGAGCAGCTCGAAGGGGCCCATCGGCAGCGCGCAGCCCTGCTTCATCGCGGTGTCGATGTCGTCGGCCGAGGCGTAGTGGGCCTCGAGCATCTTCACCGCGTCGTTGAGGTAGGGGAACAGCAGCGCGTTGACGATGAAGCCCGCCCGGTCACCGCACGAGACCGCCACCTTGCCCACCTTCGCGCACAGCGCCCGCACGCTCTCCGCGACGTCCTCGTCGGTGGAGACGGTCGAGACCACCTCGACGAGCTTCATGATCGGGGCCGGGTTGAAGAAGTGCATCCCGATGACCTGCTCGGGGCGACGCGTGGCCTGCGCGCACTCGATGATCGGCAGCGAGGAGGTGGTGGTCGCCAGGATGGCGCCGTCCTTGCAGATGTCGTCGAGGTTCTCGAACAGCGTGGTCTTGACCTTCAGGTCCTCGGCGATCGCCTCGACCACGATGTCCACCTCGGCGAGGTCGTCCAGGGACGTGCTGCCGGTGAGCCGACCCAGCACCTCCTCCTTCGCGGACTCCTCGAGCTTGCCGCGCTGGATCGCCTTGTCCAGCGAGCGCTCGATGACCGATCGGACGCCGTCGACCTTGGCCGGTGAGCGGCCGACGTAGATCACCTCGTAGCCGGACTTGGCGAAGACCTCGACGATCCCGGTCGCCATCGTGCCGGTCCCGACGACGCCGATCTTGCCGATCTCGTGCTCGAGATCCGGCTGGTCGTCGGCCGAGGGCGTCTGCGCGTCGGGGACGACGACCGGGCTGTCCGGCGCCTCGTAGGTGTAGAAGCCGCGCCCGGTCTTACGGCCCAGCCAACCGGCGGTGACCATCTGCTTGAGGATCGGCGCCGGCGCGTGCAGGCGGTCGCGACCCTGCTTGTACATCGTGTCCAGGATCTCGTACGCCGTGTCCAGGCCGATCAGGTCGAGCAGGGCCAGCGGACCCATCGGGTAGCCGCAACCGAAGCGCATCGCGGCGTCGATGTCCTCCCGGGAGGCGTACTTGCCCTCGTACATCGACACCGCGTGGTTGAGATAGCCGAAGAGCAGGGTGTTGGCGATGAAGCCCGCCTTGTCGCCGCACACGACCGGGTTCTTGCCCAGCCGCTGCATCAGCGCCTTGGCGTCTTCGAGCACCTCAGGCTCGGTGACGACGGTCTGCACGATCTCGACGAGGTCCTGCACCGGCGCCGGGTTGAAGAAGTGGATCCCGAGCACGCGTCCCGGACGGGGGTTGGCCGTGGAGATCTCGGTGACCGAGAGCGAGGAGGTGTTCGTGGCCAGGATCGCGTCCTCGGCCACGACCCCGTCGAGCTGGCGGAAGATGTCCTTCTTGACCTCGAGCGACTCCACGACGGCCTCGACGACCAGGTCGGCGCCCTTGAGCTCCTGAAGTGAGGTGGTGTAGCTCACCCGGTCGAGCAGCTCCTTCTGGTCGCCCTCGGAGAGCTTGCCGCGGGCGACGGCCCGGCCCGTGGAGTTCTCCAGGTGCTGCTTGCCCCGGGTGATGCCGTCCTCGTCCACCTCGACGCCCACCACGGTGAACCCGTTGCGGGCGAACACCTCGGTGATGCCCGCCCCCATGGTCCCGAGCCCGACTACGCCGATCGTCTGGAAGTCACGTGCCATGCGGCGCATCCTGCCACGGCCCACCGGCCGCTCCGCCACGTGCTCAGGGTTCGGTAGGCACGTCGTGGGGGCGGCGAACGGGGAGGAGTGCATCGAGAGGACCTCGAGGCGGGTGCGCGCCAGGGTCAGGGCGGGCCCGAGGCCGTCGACGAACCGGAAGCCCGAGGAGGCCTGGGCCGGTCCTCCGGCCCGCGCGTCACGACGCGAGCGGGGACACCAGCTCCGCGACCTCCTCGGCGCAGCCCCAGCTCAGCGTCACTCCGGCGCCCCCGTGGCCATAGCAGTGCACGACCCGGCCTTCGGCCTCCAGGCGTACGACGGGCCGCGCGGGCCGCAGTCCGACTCGATGGGCCACGATGCGGGCACCGTCCAGCTCCGGGACCAGTGCGCGTCCCCGCCGCAGCAGCTCCTCGGCGGTGGCCGCGGAGGGGGTGCGGCTCCACTCGCCCTCGTCGTCGGTGCCCCCGACGACCACGGTGGTGGTCCGTGGAACGACGTAGGTCGGGCCCGACGCGTCGAGGAACCAGCGGTCCAGCTCGATCCCGTCGAGCAGCACGACCTGCCCGCGGACGGGGAAGACCTCGTGGTCACCGGCCAGCAGCCGCGAGCCGATGCCCGAGCAGTTCACGACGACGTCCTCCTGCGTGCCGGGCAGGTCGTGCAGGCTCATCCGGGTCACGGTCCCGCCCAGTGCGGCCACCCGGCTGCGCAGCCAGCGCAGGTAGACCGGCATGTCGACGACCGGCGCGGTGAACGACCAGGCGTCGGCGTACCCCTCCGGCGGCGGGACGCGCCGCAGCTGCGGAACCGCCGTGACCCACCAGGGGTCCGGAGCCGTCGCGGAATGCGCCTCGGTGCCCTCCAGGAGCCGTACGCCGGTCTCCTCCGCCGCCAGCTCGCCGAAGACGGCGTAGGAGCGGCGGGCCCAGGCGGTCACGCGGTCCTGGGGAAGCGCCCGGTAGGGGTACCACAACGCTGCCGCGACCACCGAGGTCGTCTCCAGCGGCAGGTCGCGAGCCACCACGTCCACCCGATGCCCGGCCTCGAGCAACCGGACGGCGCAGGACAGCCCGACGACACCCGCACCGACCACGACGATCCGCTCCACGCCCCTGAGTCTGCCGCACGGCGCGGGGTGCGCTCGTCGAGCGGGCCGCCGGCACGCGCGCGAACGCGCCGCCCGGGTGCTCCTGCGCGCTCAGCGAGCTGGAGACGACCGGTAGATTCCCCCACTGTGAGACTCGTCGTCGCGCGCTGCCAGGTCGACTACGCCGGACGGCTGACCGCCCACCTTCCGATGGCCACCCGGGTGCTGATGCTGAAGTCCGACGGCTCGGTGCTCGTGCACTCCGACGGCGGCTCCTACAAGCCGCTGAACTGGATGAGCCCGCCGTGCTCGGTGCGTGAGGGCACCACCGAGGAGGGCCACCTGGAGTGGACGGTGGCGGCGAAGAGCGGGGACAGCCTGCGCATCCTCATCGAGGAGGTGCTCCACGACTCCCACCACGACCTGGGCACCGATCCCGGCCTGCAGAAGGACGGCGTGGAGAAGCACCTCCAAGAGCTGCTCGCCGACCACCCGGCCACCCTGGGCGAGGGCCTGACCCTCGTGCGTCGGGAGTACCCCACCGCGATCGGTCCGGTGGACCTGATGTGCCGGGACGCGACCGGGACGTCCGTCGCGGTCGAGATCAAGCGGCGCGGCGAGATCGACGGTGTGGAGCAGCTGACCCGCTACCTCGACCTGCTCAACCGCGACCCCCTGCTGGCCCCGGTGCGCGGCATCTTCGCCGCCCAGGAGATCAAGCCCCAGGCGCGGGTCCTCGCCACCGACCGCGGGATCGCCTGCGCGGTGGTCGACTACGACGCACTGCGCGGGATGGACGATCCCAGCGAACGGCTCTTCTGAGAAAGCTCGTCAGCGGGACTGCCGCGTCTTCTTGCGGTTCTCCTTCTTGATCGCGTCCACGAGCTCCTTCTTGCTCATGTTGGACCGGCCGGAGATGTCGAGCTTCTTCGCGACGTCGTAGAGGTGCTCCTTGGACGCGTTGGCGTCCACGCCCTCCTGGGTCTTGGCCTTGGTGCCGCGCCCACCGGAGGCCTTCTTGTCCGAGGGCCCCTTGCCGTTCTTGGGCTCCCAGTGGTCGCCGACCTTCTCGTGGGTGTGCTTCAGCGCGGAGTACGCCGTGCGGTGGGCGCGCTCGCCGTCGCCGTACTCGTCGGCCGCGGAGTCGTGGGCCTTGGCGAACGTGCGCTGAGCCTTGGCGTCCGAACGCTTGAGGGTGTCGGGGAGCTCGGACTTCTTGACCTTGCCGCCCTTGCTGGTCATCGGCACGGTGGATCAACCTCCTTCGACTCTCCCACCCAATTACCCGCTGCGGCTGTGCCCACACTTCAGGGATCTGGGGGGAATGTGCCCTCAGCGCACCAGCGGCAGCGCCAACCGGAAGGTGGTGCCGTCCGGTCCGCTCCGGACGACCTCGAGCCGACCGTCGTGCGCCTCGACGATGGCCAGGGCGATCGTCAGGCCGAGGCCCGCCCCCGGGACCTGGAGCTCCACGGCGCTGGGTGCCCGGAAGAGCCGCTCGAAGATCTGCTGGGTGTCGCCGTCGCCGATCCCGGCGCCGGTGTCGACGACATCGACCTCGGCGATGCGGTCCGTGGTGCGTACGACGACGCGGACCCGTCCGCCCGACGGGGTGAACTTCAAGGCGTTGGAGAGCAGGTTGTCCATAGCCTGGCCGAGCCGGTCCCGGTCACCGCGCACCGGCACGGCCGCGCCCGGGATCTCCAGGGCCAGGTCGAGCCCGGTCTCCTCGGCGCGCGGCCGCGCGGCCTCCACGGCCTCCCGGACGATGCTCTCCAGGTCGACCTCCGCGGGCTCGATCGCCAGCCCCGACTCCTCGATCGCGACCAGGGTGAGCAGGTCGTCGACCAGCCGGAGCTCCCGCTCGGCGCTGCGCATGATCACCGACAAGAAGCGCCGGCCCTGCGGGCTGAGCTCCTCCAGGTCGCTCATCAGCTCGCCGTACCCGATCATCGAGGTCAGCGGTGTCCGCAGCTCGTGGGAGACCGTGGCGAAGAACTCGTCCTTGATCCGGTCGGCCTCCTGCTGCATCCCGCGGCGTTCGGAGATGTCACGCACCGCAGCGGAGACCAGCAGGCCCTCGTCGGTCTCCAGCGGGGCCAGGGACACCTCGACGGGAAACTCGCTGCCGTCCCGGCGCCGGGCGTAGAGGTCTCCGGAGAGCCCCATCGGCCGGGTGCGCGGCTCGCTGACGTAGCCGTTGCGGAAGGCCAGGTGCATCCCGGCGAACCGGTCCGGCACCAGGATCTCCACCGGCTCGCCGATCAGCTCCTGGCGCTGGTAGCCGAAGAGCGCCTCCACCTGGGCGTTGACCAGGAGGATGTTGCCGGCGTCGTTGACGATCACCATCCCGTCCGGGGCGGCCTCCAGCAGCCCGCGGAACAGGCGGGCCTCCCGACGCCGGTCCGCGGTCGCCCGCAGACCGATCGCGACCAGCACGCCCTCGTCGGTGGCCGCCGGCGTCAGCGTGAGGTCCACCGGTACGGTCTCGCCCTCGGAGTGCCGCAGCTGGGCGTCGCGGACGGTGACCTCGACGCCGGTGTCCACCACCGTCTGGACGGCGACCCTCTGGAACGCCCGCATCGTCTCGCGCCCGAAGTGCTCGACACCGAGACCGGTCATGGCCTCGGCAGGAAGCCCGACGAGCTGGGCGGCCACGCCGTTGGCGAGGAGGACCCGACCGTCGCGGTCGGTGAGCACGAGCGCCTCGTCGGACTTGGTGATCAGCTCGACCAGCGCGTCGTGGTCCCACTGCTCCTGCTCGTGCAGCTGCTGCATCCGACGCACCGCTCCTGCCCAGTGGTTCGACCCCGACAACTCACGGCGTCCCGGGAGCCACAGCTGGCACACTATGGCCAAGCAAGCGCCTCGGTGGCGACACCGAGGACCAAAAAGGCGCCTGCCAGACGTGTGGACTGGACCAGTCGCCGCAGCGTGGTCAGTCCAGCCCGTGCGCCCGCCGGATGGCACGCACGATGCCCCCCATCGCCTCGGTGAGGCTGAAGTCCTTGGGCGTGAAGACCTCGGCCACCCCGCGCTTCTTCAGCGCCTCTGCGTCGCGGCCGGGAATGATCCCGCCGACGATCACCGGCACGTCCTCGATGCCGGCGGCCTGCATCCGGTCCAGCACGTCCGGCACCAGCTCCATGTGCGAGCCCGACAGGATCGAGATGCCGACGCAGTGCACGTCCTCGGCGACCGCCGCGCTGACGATCTGCTCCGGGGTGAGTCGGATGCCCTGGTAGACCACCTCGAACCCCGCGTCCCGTGCCCGTACGGCGACCTGCTCGGCGCCGTTGGAGTGGCCGTCGAGACCCGGCTTGCCGACCAGCAGTCGCAACCGGCCACCGAGCTCCTCGCCGGTGCGCTTGACCAGCTCGCGGACGTCGGTGAGCTCCTTGCCTGCCTCTCCTGCGGTCTCGGCGACGCCGACCGCGCCGGAGACCCCCGTGGGCGCCCGGAACTCGCCGAACACCTCCCGCAGGGTGCCGGCCCACTCCCCCGTGGTGGCGCCGGCACGCGCCGCCTCGAGGGTCGCGTGCATGAGGTTCTCGTCGGTCTTGGCTGCGGCGGCAAGTGCCTCCAGGGCCCGGTCGACCCGGGGCTGGTCGCGCTCGGAGCGCCACTTCTCCACGCTCGCGATCGCGGCGCGCTCGGCCTCGGGGTCGGCGGCCTGGATCGCGGCGTCGAGGTCGGCGGTCAGCGGTGACGGCTCGGTGGTCTCGAACTTGTTCACCCCGACCACGATGTCCGCGCCACCCTCGATGGCGGCCCGGCGGGCGGCGTGGGAGCTGACCAGCTGCTGCTTCATGTAGCCGGACTCCACCGCGGCGATGGCGCCGCCCATCGCCTGGACCCGATCGATCTCGGCCCGCGCCTCCTCGACGAGCTGGCTGACCTTGGCCTCGATGACGTGCGACCCCTCGAAGATGTCGTCGTACTCCAGCAGGTCGGATTCATAGGCCAGCACCTGCTGCAGGCGCAGCGACCACTGCTGGTCCCACGGACGCGGCAGGCCGAGTGCCTCGTTCCACGCCGGCAGCTGGATCGCGCGGGCGCGCGCGTTCTTCGACAGGGTCACCCCGAGCATCTCCAGCACGATGCGCTGGACGTTGTTCTCCGGCTGGGCCTCGGTCAGGCCCAGGGAGTTGACCTGCACGCCGTAGCGGAAGCGGCGCATCTTGGGGTCGGTCACCCCGTAGCGCTCGGAGGTGATCTCGTCCCACAGGCGCACGAAGGCCCGCATCTTGCAGGTCTCCTCGACGAACCGCACGCCGGCGTTGACGAAGAACGAGATCCGCCCCACGACCTTCTCGAAGTCCTCGGCCGAGACCTGGCCGGAGTCCTTGACGGTGTCCAGGACCGCGATCGCGGTGCACAGCGCGTAGGCCAGCTCCTGGGTCGGCGTCGCGCCGGCCTCCTGCAGGTGGTAGCTGCAGATGTTGATCGGGTTCCACTTCGGGATCTCGTTGACGGTGTAGGAGATGACGTCGGAGATCAGCCGCAGCGAGTGCTCCGGTGGGAACACGTAGGTCCCGCGGGAGAGGTACTCCTTGATGATGTCGTTCTGGGTCGTGCCCGCGAGCTTGTGGGCGACCTCGAGCGGCTCCAGGTCAGGATTCTGTTCTTCGGCCACCACCTGGTAGAGCGCCAGCAGCCACATGGCGGTGGCGTTGATCGTCATCGAGGTGTTCATCTCCGTGAGTGGGATGTCCTCGAACAGGCGACGCATCTCACCGAGGTGCGGGATCGGCACACCGACCTTGCCGACCTCGCCCCTGGCCAGCGGCGAGTCGGGGTCGTAGCCGGTCTGCGTGGGCAGGTCGAAGGCGACCGAGAGACCGGTCTGCCCCTTGGCCAGGTTGGTCCGGTAGAGCTTGTTCGACTCCGCGGCCGAGCTGTGGCCGGCGTACGTGCGCATCACCCACGGGCGATCCTTCTCGGGACGCTGCGGGCGTGCGGACTGCTCCTCACTCGTGCTCATGGGGGTGAGGGTAGGCCCGAGTCGGGGATGAGGGCACCGGCTGTGCCGTCTCTCACCCTGCGGGATCGCTCACACCGGGCTTCTTCTGGGGCCCGAACGGCGCTCTCTCGATCGTGCGCAGGAGCCGGCGCAGAGGCGAGACGTGCAGCAGCCGGCGGACCGGCGGTGTGCAGCCGCTGAGCACGACCCGACCACCGCTGCGGCGCGCCACCCGGTCGGCGGCCGCGAACATCTTCAGGGCGGTGACGTCCACGGCCTCGACCGCGCTGAGGTCGACGTACACATCGCCGGGCCCGGAGTCCAGGAGGGCGTAGAGGGCGGTCCGCACCTCCGCCGTGCTGCGTGCGTCGACCAGGCCCTCGAGCCGCAACGTGCGGCCCGGCACCACGCTGAAGTCCATCCCGTCTCCCTGTTTCCCTCCGAGAGAACCCACTATGGAGGGCCGGTGCGGAGCCACGGTGCCCGACGCGCGGACCTGCGGCGATCGGTCGACGGACTGTCGGCGAGGCCCGGGGTTCTGGCTCAGCCGGGCAGCCGAGCGACGTCGGCGCCGACACCGGTCAGCGCCTCGGCGAAGCGCGGGTAGCCGCGGTCGACGTGCTGCGACTCAGCCACCACCGTGGTCCCGTTCGCCGCGAGCCCGGCCAGCACCAGCGCAGCACCGGCGCGGATGTCGTGCGCGACGACCGGGGCGCCGGACAGGCTCTGCACGCCACGTACGACGGCGTGGTGACCGTCGGTGCGCAGGTCGGCGCCGAGTCGGGCCAGCTCCTGGGCGAACATGAACCGCGCCTCGAAGACGTTCTCGGTGATCATCGCCGTGCCGTCCGAGATCGCCGCGAGCGTCATCGCGAACGGCTGCAGATCGGTGGGGAACCCGGGGTAGGGCAGGGTGGCGACGTCGAACGAGCGCAGCCTCCGGTCCACCCGCACGCGCAGGACGTCCGGCTCCGGCAGGTCGATGTCCGCGCCGGCCGCACAGAGCTTGTCCACCACGATGTCCAGGTGGTGCGGCGTCCCGCTGCGCACCTGCAGCTCTCCACCGGCGATGGCCGCGGCGAAGACCCACGTCCCGGTGACGATCCGGTCCGGGATGGTGGCGTGGTGCACCGGGTGCAGCCGTTCCACGCCCTCGATGACCAGCGTGGAGCTGGTCATCCCCTCGATGCGGGCCCCCATCGCCACGAGCATCTGGCACAGGTCGGTGATCTCCGGCTCCCGGGCCACGTTGTCGATCACGGTGGTGCCCTCAGCCAGCACGGCCGCCATCACCAGGTTCTCGGTGGCACCCACCGAGGGGAAGTCCAGCCACAGGTTCGCCCCGCGCAGGGCCGTCCTGGCTTCGGCGACGACCTGCCCGTGCTCGATGTGGACCGTGGCGCCCAGCTCCTCGAGGCCCTGGATGTGCATGTCGAGACCGCGGGACCCGATCGCGTCCCCGCCCGGGAGCGCGACGCTGGCTCTGCGGCAGCGCGCGACGAGCGGGCCGAGCACCGCGATGGAGGCCCGCAGCCGCCGTACCAGCTCGTACGGCGCCTCGGGGTGCAGCTGTTCGGGCACGTCGATGACCGCGGTGCCCGCGCGGGACCCTGGAGTGCCGGGAGCGGGATGGGTGAGCTCCACCTCGCAGCCCAGCCGCCGCAGCAGCTCGGCCATCACCGCGACGTCGAGGATGTCCGGGACGTTGGAGACCGTGGTGCAGCCGGGGGCCAGCAGCGCGGCGGCCATCAGCTTCAGCGCGGAGTTCTTCGCCCCACCGACGGTCACCTCGCCGAGCAGCGGCCGGGTCAGGGGTCCTTCGGAGACCACCCTGAAGCTGCCCATGGCCCCCGAGGGTAGTGCCGCGGCCACCGCGGCACCGGGCGCCGCACCCGCGTTCTAGGGTGGCGGCATGGTCAACCTCACGCGGATCTACACGCGCACCGGTGACGCGGGTCGCACCCGACTGGGCGACCTGAGCGAGACCCACAAGTTCGACCCGCGGCTGCAGGCCTATGCCGACGTCGACGAGACCAACGCGCACCTCGGCGTCGTGCTGGCCACCGGCGAGATCGAGGACGACGTGGTCGCGGTCCTCTCCCACGTGCAGAACGATCTCTTCGACGTCGGCGCGGACCTCAGCAACCCGGTGGTCCCGGAGCCGACGCACCCACCGCTGCGCGTGCAGGCCGACTACGTCGAGCGCCTCGAGGCGTGGTGCGACCACTACAACGAGGGCCTGCCCAACCTGCGCTCCTTCATCCTCAACGGCGGCACTCCGGCCGCTGCGCACCTGCACGTCGCCCGGACGGTCTGTCGTCGCGCGGAGCGCTCGGCCTGGATCGCCCACGACGAGCACGCCGAGACCATGAACGTCGTGGCGATCACCTATCTCAACCGCCTCTCGGACCTGCTGTTCATCCTCGCCAGGTACGCGAACCGCGAGCGTGGGGACGTCCTCTGGGTCCCCGGCGGCGAGCGCTGAAGCACGCCGAGGCGTCGCAGATGTGCGCTCCGGCCACGCCGAGGCGTCGCAGATGTGCACTCCGGGTATGCCGAGGCGTCGCAGATGTGCACTCCGGGTATGCCGAGGCGTCGCAGATGTGCAGAGCGCCGTACGCCGATCGCCCGCTCGACGGCCTGCCGGAGTCGCGGAGTGCCCGGTCGCGGGACTAGGGGCGGGCGCCGCCCGGAGGTCCGGCCTCCAGCCAGGACTGCAGGCCGGTGAGGGCGCGGGGACCGATCGCGAGCTCCACGTCGCCGCTGGGCGTCCGGCAGCAGACCACGACGTTGCCGTCGAACACGGCGTACCGCTCGGCCTCGGAGGGTGCCCGCTGGGACCGGAAGGTCAGCTCGGCGCGCCGCCAGGTCCGCTGCGGGATGGGCAACGGCGAGAAGATCCGGAACCACTCCAGCGAGTCGTCGCGGTAGCGAGCCAGTCCCAGGACCCAGCCGCGGCCGTCCTCAGGGGTGCCCCGCCCCGCGTCGCGGACGCTGAGCTCGAAGGTGCCGCCGTGCCGCGAGATCAACCGGCGCCGCAGCACCAGGAGGCCGACCAGCACGGCGATCAGGACGACGAAGAGGCCGGCGGAGTCGACGAACCATTGCCACAGCGGCATTCCCCGGCCTGTCCCCGCGCCCTCAGGAAGCCTTTTCCGCGGCGCGGATCCGCGCCTGTGCCCACGCCTCCTCGACCGCGCGCTCGGCGTCGCTGAGGAGCTCGCCGGCCTTCTGCGCGCGCTCCAGGTCCGCCCGCGCCTTCTCCAGGTCGATGTCGTGGGACATCTCCGCATGCTCGGCGAGGATGGAGATCCGGTTGTGGGCCACGGACAGGAAGCCGCCGTCGACGGCCGCCACCCAGGTCTCGTTGTCGCTCGTGGTCACGTCGACCGCGCCCTGCACCAGCAGGGAAAGCATCGGCGCGTGGTGGGGCAGGATGCCCACGTCGCCCTCGGTGGTGCGGGCGATCACCATCGTGGCCTCGCCGGACCACACCAGCCGGTCGGCCGCGACCAGCTCGACCTGGAGGGCCTCACTCATGAGGAGGACTCCCCGGTCTGCTTCTGGATCTCCGCCCAGCGCTTCTCGACGTCCTCCAGACCGCCGCACATGAAGAACGCCTGCTCGGCGACGTGGTCGTACTCGCCGTCGGCGATCTTGTTGAACGCCTCGATCGTCTCCGAGACCGGAACCGTCGAGCCCTCGATGCCGGTGAACTGCTTGGCGACGTAGGTGTTCTGCGAGAGGAACCGCTGGATGCGGCGCGCCCGCTGGACGATGATCTTGTCCTCCTCCGACAGCTCGTCGACACCGAGGATCGCGATGATGTCCTGCAGCTCCTTGTTGCGCTGCAGGATCTGCTTGATCCGGATCGCGCACTCGTAGTGGTCCTTGCCGATGTACTGCGGGTCGAGGATCCGCGAGGTCGACGTCAGCGGGTCCACCGCCGGGTAGATACCGAGCGAGGCGATCTCACGCGAGAGCTCGGTGGTCGCGTCCAGGTGTGCGAACGTGGTCGCCGGAGCCGGGTCGGTGTAGTCGTCCGCGGGCACGTAGATCGCCTGCATCGAGGTGATCGAGTGACCACGGGTGGAGGTGATCCGCTCCTGCAGCACCCCCATCTCGTCGGCCAGGTTGGGCTGGTAGCCCACCGCCGAGGGCATCCGACCGAGCAGGGTGGAGACCTCCGAGCCGGCCTGGGTGAACCGGAAGATGTTGTCGATGAACAGCAGGACGTCCTGGTTCTGCACGTCGCGGAAGTACTCCGCCATGGTCAGCGCGGACAGGGCGACTCGCAGGCGGGTGCCCGGCGGCTCGTCCATCTGGCCGAAGACCAGCGCGGTCTGGCCGATGACGCCGGCCTCCTCCATCTCCACGATGAGGTCGTTGCCCTCGCGGGTGCGCTCACCGACACCGGCGAAGACCGACACACCGCCGTGGTCCTTGGCGACGCGCGCGATCATCTCCTGGATCAGCACGGTCTTGCCGACGCCGGCGCCGCCGAACAGGCCGATCTTGCCGCCCTGGACGTACGGCGTGAGCAGGTCGATGACCTTGATGCCGGTCTCGAACATCTGGGTCTTGGACTCCAGCTGGTCGAAGGCCGGTGCCTTGCGGTGGATCGGCCAGCGCTCCTTGACCTCCAGGCGCTCGCCCTCCTCGAGGTTCAGGCACTCGCCGAGGGCGTTGAACACGTGTCCCTTGGTGACGTCCCCCACCGGGACGGAGATCGGATCGCCGGTGTCGCGCACCTGGGCTCCGCGGACGAGGCCGTCGGTGGGCTGCAGCGAGATCGCCCGGGCCATGCCGTCACCGATGTGCTGGGCGACCTCGAGGGAGAGCAGTCGCTTGTCCTCGCCGATCTCGACCTCGACCTCGAGCTTGTTGTACATCTCGGGCATGGAGTCGACGGGGAACTCGACGTCGACCACAGGACCGATGACCCGGGCGATCCGGCCGGTCGCCCCCTGGCCCTCTGAGGTCTTGTTCTCTTCAACGGTGGCAGTCATGGTCTCTCACTCACTCGATGGGTCTGGTCGTGCTGGTCCGGGCTGTGGATGCGGCTAGTCGCCGCCGGAGTTCGCGTCGGCGAGGGCGTTCACGCCGCCGACGATCTCGCTGATCTCCTGGGTGATGCCGGCCTGGCGCGCCTGGTTGGCGATCCGGGTGTACTTCTTGATGAGCTCCTCGGCGTTGTCCGTCGCCGACTTCATCGCCTTCTGCCGGGCGGCGAGCTCGGAGGCGGCGGCCTGGAGGAGCGCGAAGAAGATCCGGCTCTGGACGTAGCGCGGAAGCAGCGCGTCGAGCACCTCCGCCGGGGACGGCTCGAACTCGTAGAGCGGCAGCACCTCGTCCGGCGGGGGCTGCTCCTCCCCCTCCACGACCTCCAGCGGCAGCAACCTCACCGCTGTCGGCTCCTGGACCATCATCGACCGGAACCGGGTGTAGACGAGGTGGACCTCGTCGACGCCCCTGCCGCCCTTCTCGTCCTCGCCGGGCTCCTCGTCGTCGTCGCGCAGGAAGGCCGAGATCAGGGTGTCGCCGATCTCGCGCGCCACCTCGTAGGTCGGCTGATCGGAGTGGCCGGTCCAGGACTGCACCACGGGGCGGTTGCGGAACTTGTAGTAGCCCTCGCCCTTGCGTCCGGAGAGGTAGAGGTCGACCTCCTTGCCCTCCTCCTTCAGCTTGGCGCCGAGACGCTCGGCCTCCTTGATCACGCTCGAGGAGTAGGCACCGGCCAGGCCCCGGTCGCTGGACACGACCAGGACAGCCACGCGCTTGGGTTCCTCGGGCTCGGTGGTCAACGGGTGCTCGACGTTGGAGAACGTCGCCACCGCGGAGACCGCCCGGGTCAGCTCCCGGGCGTACGGCGCCGCCGCCTGCGCCCGCTGCTGCGCCTTGATGATCCGGGACGCAGCGATGAGCTCCATGGCGCGCGTGATCTTCTTCATCGACTCCGTCGACTTGATCTTCGCGCGGTACTCACGCAGCGATACAGCCATGGCCGACCCCTCAGCCGCGCTTCTGCTTGACGATCTGCTCCTGCTCGACGTCCTCGTCCTCGAGCGCCTCGGCCTCGGCCTCGTGGCCGGGCCGGATCCGGTCGCCCTCGGAGGTCTCGAACTGGTCGAGGAAGGACTCGTAGGCGTCGGTCGCCGACTTCTCGGTGTCCTCCTCGAACTTCAGCGTCTCGGCGATCGTCTTCAAGATGCCGTCGTGGGAGCGGCGCAGGTAGTCCAGGAACTCCTGCTCGAAGCGCAGCACGTCGTCGGTCGGGACCGGGTCGAGGCGACCGGAGGTGCCCAGCCACAGCGAGATGGTCATGTCCTCCAGCGGGTACGGCGAGTACGCCGGCTGCTTGAGCAGCGCCATCAGCCGCTGGCCTCGGTCGAGCTGCTGCCGGGACGCGGCGTCGAGGTCGGAGGCGAACATCGCGAACGCCTCCATCGCGCGGAACTGCGCGAGGTCGACCTTCAGCGAGCCGGTGACGGCCTTCATCGCCTTGGTCATGGCGGCGCCACCGACGCGCGAGACCGAGACACCGACGTCGATGGCCGGCCGCTGGTTGGAGGCGAAGAGGTCCGACTGCAAGAAGATCTGGCCGTCGGTGATGGAGATGACGTTGGTCGGGATGTAGGCCGAGACGTCGTTCGCCTTGGTCTCCACGATCGGCAGACCGGTCATGGAGCCGGCGCCCATGTCGTCGGAGAGCTTGGCGCAGCGCTCCAGCAGGCGGCTGTGCAGGTAGAACACGTCGCCGGGGTAGGCCTCCCGACCCGGCGGGCGGCGCAGGAGCAGCGACACGGCGCGGTAGGCCTCGGCCTGCTTGGTCAGGTCGTCGAAGACGATCAGGACGTGCTTGCCGTTGTACATCCAGTGCTGGCCGATGGCCGACCCGGTGTAGGGAGCGAGGTACTTGAACCCGGCGCTGTCCGAGGCCGGGGCGGCAACGATCGTGGTGTACTCCAGCGCGCCGGCCTCCTCCAGGGCCCCGCGCACCGAGGCGATCGTGGAGCCCTTCTGGCCGATCGCCACGTAGATGCAGCGCACCTGCTTGTCCGGGTCGCCGGACTCCCAGTTCTGCTTCTGGTTGATGACCGTGTCGATCGCGATCGTGGTCTTGCCCGTCGACCGGTCACCGATGATGAGCTGGCGCTGGCCACGCCCGATCGGGGTCATCGCGTCGATCGCCTTGATGCCGGTGGCGAGGGGCTCGTGCACCGACTTGCGGGCCATCACGCCAGGAGCCTGCAGCTCCAGCGCGCGGCGCTCCTCGGCCTCGATCTCACCCAGGCCGTCGATGGGGGTGCCCAGGGGGTCCACGACGCGGCCCAGGAAGCCGTCGCCGACGGGCGCGGAGAGAACCTCACCGGTGCGGCGGACCTTCTGGCCCTCCTCGATGCCCTCGAAGTCACCGAGGATGACCACACCGATCTCCCGGGTGTCGAGGTTGAGCGCCAGGCCCTTGGTGCCGTCCTCGAACTCCAAGAGCTCGTTGGCCATCGCGGAGGGCAGGCCCGAGACGCGAGCGATGCCGTCTCCGGCCTCGGCGACGGTGCCGACCTCTTCCTTGCTGGCAGCCTCCGGCTGGTACTCCGAGACGAAGCGCTGCAGCGCGTCCCGGATCTCCTCCGGACGGATCGAAAGCTCCGTCATGTCGTTGTCCCTACTCTCTCGTGCTCTTGGAAGAAGTGTGCGTGCTGGTCGGGCGCGACCCAACCCGTCGGTCGGTCATCCGGCCAGCCTGCGCCTGGCCTCGTCGAGGCGGCTGGAGACCGCACCGTCGATGACGTCGTCACCGATCTCGACGCGCATGCCGCCGATCAGCTCGGGCTCGACCACGACGTCGAGGTGGATCTCGCGGTCGTACTGCCGGCCGAGGGCGGCGCGCAGCCGCTCGCGCTCCTGGGCCTCGAGCTCCCGGGCGACCCAGACGGTCGCCACCCGCTCGCCGTGCACGGCAGCCGCCACCTTCTGGTACTCGGCCAAGGCCAGCGACGGCGTTCGGTAGCTGCCGCCCAGCGACTGCTCGACCAGGCGGATGGTGGCCGGCAGGACCTTGTCGGCAAGCAGGTCCCGCAGCAGCTGTGCCTTGTCGTGCGCCGTGCGGGCGGGATCCGACAGCGCGGTGCGGAGCTCACCCTGCTCCCCGAGGAGCTGGCGTACGGCGAACAGCTCGTCACCGAGCCGGTCGGCCTGCTCGCCGGCCGAGCGGACCACGGCCTCGACGCCGAGGTGCTCCAGGGCATCGGCGAGGTCGCGGCTGGCGGTCCACCGCTGGGCCACCGCCGTCGCCACCACGTCGAGCGCCGCAGCGCCGACGCGTCCCTCGAAGAGCTGCCGCACCAGGCCCGACTTCGCCTCCGCCTCGGTGGAGACGTCGGTGGCCACGCGGCGCAGCGACGGCTCGGAGCGCAGCACCGCGGCGATCCCGAAGAGGTCCTCGCCGAGCGTGGCCGCGTCCTCACCGCGCGCAGGCTCCACCTGGCCGGCCAGGGTGGCCATGGCCTCGGCGGAGGCGCCTCGCAGGCCGGAGAGTGCCATCAGGCTCCTCCGTCCGTCCCGCCGGTCGTGCCCTGCCCGGCCGCCTCAGCCGTCTCCTGGGCCTCCTTGTGCAGCTCCAGGTCGGCCAGGAACCGGTCGACCACGCGGCCCGAGCGCTCGTCGTCCTCGAGCGCCTCTCCGACGATGCGACCAGCCAGCGACGTGGCCAGGGCGCCGACCTCCGCACGCAGCGAGGTGACCGCCTGCTGACGCTCCGCCTCGATCTGTGCCTTGCCGTGCTCCACGATCCGGGCGGACTCCTGCTGGGCCTGCTCACGCATCTCGCCGATGATCTGGGTGCCCTGCTCGCGAGCCTCCTCGCGGATGCGGGCCGCCTCGTGCCGGGCGTCGGCCAGCCGCTGCTCGAGCTCGGCGAGCTTGGCGTCGGCCTCCGCCTGCTTGGTCTCGGCTGCCTTCAGGCCTCCCTCGATCGCCGAGGTCCGCTCGGCGTAGGTCTTCTCGAAGTTCGGTACGACGAACTTGCGAGCCAGCAGGTAGAGCAGGCCGAAGACGACGAGCGACAACACGATCTCCACCGGGTGCGGCAGGAGCGGGTTGATCTTCTCGTCACCGGCGAGCGGGATCAGCAACATGGGCTCGGTCCTTGGTCAGGCGGTGCGGGTCAGAGCACGAAGGCGAGGGCGATACCGATGATCGCGAGTGCCTCGGCGAGGGCGAAGCCCAGGAACGCGATCGTCTGCAGGCGCCCCTGCGCCTCGGGCTGACGCGCCACACCGTTGAGGTAGGCGGCGAAGATCAGGCCGATGCCGATACCCGGGCCGATGGCGGCCAGGCCGTAGCCGATCATGTTGGCGGAGCCGTCGATAGCCATTGCAAGCACGGCTGGTTCCTTTCGATGTGTTTTCAGTGTCGGTGTTCAGTTGTCGGGTGGTGCGAACCCCCGGGACACCGGGCAGTGCCGGGCCCGGGAGGGATCAGTGCTCCTCGGCGATGGCTCCGGAGATGTACAGCGCGTTGAGCAGCACGAACACGTAGGCCTGCAGGAACTGCACCAGCAGCTCCAGGAACGCGATCAGGATGAACATCAGCCAGGCGAGGACGCCGACGGGCTTGACCATGCCGGCGCCGTGCACCAGGAGGTACTCGCCTCCGAGCGCGAACAAGATGAGCAGCAGGTGGCCGGCCATCATGTTGGCGAACAGACGCAGGGAGAGCGTGAGCGGGCGGACGATGATGTTGGAGAGGAACTCCAGCGGGATGATCAGCACCAGCATCGAGGACGGCACGCCCGGAGGCATGGTCTGGTGCCGGAGGTAGGACAGCAGCCCGCCCTGCGCCTTGATCCCGACGTAGTTGTAGGTCAGCCAGCTGATCAGCGCCAGCGAGTAGACCATGCCGACCCGCGACATCGTCGGGAACTGCAGGAACGGGATGGTGGCGAAGAGGTTGTTCAGCAAGATGAAGAAGAACAGCGTGAACAAGTACGGCACGAACCGCATGAAGTCCTTGCTGCCGAGGATGTCGCGACCCATGGAGTTGCGCACGAAGCCGTAGCCCAGCTCACCGACGTACTGCAGCTTGCCCGGGACGAGCTGGCGCTTGGCCGAGGCGAGGCGGAAGAACACGAAGACCAGGACCGCGGCGAGGATCAGCTGCAGGATCGGCTTGGTGACGCCGAGGTACATCTCCTGGCCGAAGAACGTGAAGGTGTGGTCGGGACCGACCGGCGGCAGGTTGAAGTCGCCCGGGCCGGGGGGCGTGAAGCTCTCCTCGGTCGGGCCCACGAGCATCGGGATGAGGCTCACTGCTTCTCCTGCTCCTTCACGTCCACGTTGTTCCGCTCGACTCGCGGCGGTTCCGGCGTGACGCGGAACCGCGCCCAGGTCATGTAGACCCCCAGGCCCGCGCCGAGGAGGATGCCGACCGCCACCAGGAAAGAGGTCCCCAGCCACCTGTCGGCCAGCCACCCGAGCAGTCCGTAGAACGCCACCCCCGCGACCAGGTAGGCAAACGCCTGCCAGGGATCACCGATGGGGGTTGAAGAGCGCGCTGGTTCCTGCTGAGCCATTGCGGTGGGAGCGTAGCAGTCGGTCCGGGTCATGACGCACCCGCCTTGGAGGACCCTGAGACGGGCCCATGAAGGTCCGGAGAATGCGTGTGCGCAACGGTCTGGGCGTTCTCCGTGGGCAGGTCGTAGGCCGGCACCCTGGCCCGGGCGGTGGCGATCATCTGGGTCGCGATCCACACCCCGGTGGCCGCCGCCACCCCCACCGCGAGCCACTCGCGCGACAACGCCTGCTCCAGCGCCCCGGAGGAGACCAAGAGGGCGAAGACGAGGGCCACCACAGCCACCTGCAGGGTGTAGGTGAGCAGCGCCACCAGGAGCGCGGCCTGGGGCGCGACCCGGGTGGCGGCCGAGACCACCGAGGACCCCACCGCGAAGAACGAGACCGCGATGCCGCCGCCGACGAGCGCACCGGCCGCTGCGGACGTCCCGGCCACCAGGGCTGCGAGCCCCGCGGTGAGCAGCGCACCGACGAGGACGGCGGCGATCGAGACCGCGAGCACCCGTGGAGCCGTGCGGCTCGAAGCTGGGGTCGTCGTCATGGGCGGCCTCTGCTCTCGTCAGGTGACCTGCCGGCCGGGCGAAGCCCTGGCCGTGGTCATCGGCGATCGGCGGTGCTTGTGAAAACTAGCACAAAGTCGCGGCACCCTGAAATTCAGTGTCCAGCTGCCGGCTCAGCGGACCGCCGCCTCTCCCGGCCCCGGCCCCCGAGGCACCGGGTGGCCCGGCCGCTGCAGCCGCGGCACCACGAAGGTCAGCGCGACGGTGAGCAGGGTGACCACCAGCAGCACCACCCATATGAGGACACCGGAGTAGAGGCTGAGCAACACCCCGCCGAACGCGATCAGGCCCGCCCAGAGCCACATGATGAGCACCGCCCGACGCTGGGTGTGCCCGATCTCGAGCAACCGGTGGTGCAGGTGCTCCTTGTCGGGGTGGTAGAACGCCTGGCCCCGGCGAGTCCGTCGGACCACGGCCAGGACCAGGTCGGACAGCGGGACGATCAGGATGCTGACCGGGAGCAGGATGGGCAGCAGCATCACGAACGACCCGTCCCCGCCGCTGCTGCCCTCGACCGAGACCGAGGCGAACTGCCCGGTCAGGGTCAGGGCCGATCCCGAGAGCACCAGGCCGAGCAGCATGGAGCCGGAGTCGCCCATGAACAACCGCGCCGGGAAGAAGTTGTGCGGCAGGAAGCCCGCGCAGGCGCCTCCCATCGCGGCGCACAGCATCGCGGCGGTGATGGCCAGCGTGTAGCCGTTGGCGTCGGCGAGCTGGTAGGAGAAGGCGAAGAAGGCCACCGAGCCGATCAAGATGACTCCCGCGGCGAGGCCGTCGAGCCCGTCGACGAAGTTCACGGCGTTCACGGTGCCGACGACCAGCAGCATGGTGAGCAGCACCGCCTGGGCGGGGTCGAGCACGAACTGGCCGACGCCGGGGAGGTTCAGCGACCACAGCTGGACGTCGTTGAGCACCATGAACGCCGCGGCCAGGATCTGCCCGCCCAGCTTGGTCAGCGCGTCCAGCTCGATCAGGTCGTCGAGCACGCCGACCAGGCAGATCATCGCCCCGGCGATCAGCACGATGCCGGAGTCGTGGAAGACGAACGGTTGGGAGGTGCTCAGGAAGGGCAGGTGCCGCGCCACCAGCAGTCCGGCCCCCAGTCCGCCGAGCATGGCGACCCCGCCGAAGTACGGGATCGGGGTGGCGTGGATGTCCCGGTCCCGGACCCGCGCCACTGCGCCGCTGCGGAGTGCGGCCTCCCGGGCGAACACGCACAGCAGGTAGCTGACGACGCCCGCGACCAAGAAGACCAGCAGGTACTCGCGCACGGCTCAGTCCTCGAGCTCCGCGCCCAGGTCCTCAAGCACGCTCTGGAGCTCTGCGGCACTCACCGGCCCCTCCCGCAGGATCCGGGGTCGCTCACCGGTGCAGTCCACGATGGTGGAGGCGGCGCTTCCCGAGCGCGGCCCCGCGTCCAGCACCACCTCGACCGCCGCTCCGAGCATCTCCTCGGCCTCGTCGGCGGTGATCGCGGCCGGACGACCGGTCAGGTTGGCCGAGGAGACCGCGAGTGGGCCGGTGCGGCCGAGCAGCTCCAACGCCGCCGCGTCGGCAGGCATCCGTACGGCGACCGTGCCGCGGGTCTCGCCCAGGTCCCAGCGCAGCGACGGCTGCTGCCGGCAGACCAGGGTCAGGGCACCGGGCCAGAACTGCTCGACCAACCCGTCGACCCAGGGCGGCACGTCGGTCGTCAGCGCCTCCAGCGTCGTGCCTGCCGAGATCAGCACCGGCGGGGGCATGTCGCGGCCGCGCCCCTTCGCCTCGAGCAGTCGCTGGACGCCCTGGGCGTCGAAGGCGTCGACCCCGACGCCGTAGACGGTGTCCGTCGGCAGGACCACGAGCTGCCCACGCCGAACGGCGGTGACCGCCGCGGCCAGGCCGGCTTCGCGGGACTCGTCGTCGGCCAGGTCGAACCGGGTGCTCACGCTGGTGTCCTCGCGGTCGCAGGCAGACGTGCGTGCAGCGAGGGGATCAGCATGGGGTCATCGTGCCAGTCGCGCTGTCAGGAACCGCGGACGACCGGCGAGGTCCTGGTGGTCGCGCACGGTGTGCCAGCGGCCGGAGGACCCGAACAGGTCCTGCACCGCCTGGCCCTGCACATCGGCGTGCTCGGCGCCCACCCAGCCCCCCGCACGCAGCAGCGCGGCAGCGCGCCGCTCCAGCACCCGGAGCGCCCGCAGGCCGTCGCCACCAGACCACAGCGCCAGCTCGGGGTCGTGGTCGCGCGCCTCGGGGGTGACCCCGTCCCACTGCTCCAGCGGGATGTACGGCGGGTTGCAGACCACCACGTCCACCCGGCCGACCAGCTCCTCCAACGCGGTTGCCATGTCACCGAACCGCAGGTCCACCCCGCTGCCGACCAGGTTGTGCTCGGCCCACGAGTGCGCGAGCGGGTCCAGCTCGACGGCGTGCACGCGAGCATGCGGCAACTCGGTCGCGATGCTCAGCGCGATCGCCCCCGAGCCGGTGCACAGGTCCACCACCACGGGTTCGGGAGCCACCTCGCGGGCACGGTCGATCGCCCAGCCCGCCAGCAGCTCGGTCTCCGGCCGGGGGACGAACACCCCCGGGCCCACGAGCAGCTCGACCGTCCGGAACCCCGCCCGGCCGGTCAGGTGCTGCAACGGCTCGCGGGCGGCGCGACGGTCAACCAGTGCGGCGTACTCCCTGCTGCGCTGCGCTGGGATGTCCGTGACCGCGACAAGTGCGCCCCGACTGGTGCCGAGCACGTGCGCCAGCAGCTCGGCAGCGTCGTGCTCGGGGCTCGGCACGCCTGCCTCGTTCAGCTGAGCGGTGGCCATCGCCACGAGCTGCCGACGGTCAACCACCGAGGGCCTCCAGCCGGGTGGCGGTGTCGGCCTGCACGCAGGACTCGATGACCGCGTCCAGATCGCCGTCGAGCACCCGGTCGAGGTCGTAGGACTTGTATCCGGTGCGATGGTCGGAGATCCGGTTCTCCGCAAAGTTGTAGGTGCGGATGCGCTCGGAGCGATCGACGGTGCGCACCTGGGAGCGACGGGCGTCACTGGCCTCGGCAAGCGCCTGCTCCTCCGCGGCGGCCAGCAGCCGGGAGCGCAGGATGCGCAACGCCTGCTCGCGGTTCTGCAGCTGCGACTTCTCGTTCTGGCAGCTGACCACGATGCCCGTCGGCAGGTGGGTGATCCGGACCGCCGAGTCGGTGGTGTTCACGCTCTGCCCACCCGGTCCGCTGGAGCGGAAGACGTCGACACGCAGGTCGTTGTCGTCGATCTGCACGTCGACCGGCTCGGCCTCGGGGAGGACCAGGACGCCCGCGGCGCTGGTGTGCACCCGGCCCTGGCTCTCGGTGACGGGGACCCGCTGGACCCGGTGCACTCCCCCCTCGAACTTCAGCCGGGCGTACGGCGCCTCCCCGGGGGTGGGCGTGCCCTTCGCCTTCACCGCCACGGTCACCGACTTGTAGCCACCGAGGTCGGACTCGGTGGCCTCGAGGACCTCGGTCGACCAGCCGCGCCGTTCGGCGTGCCGGGTGTACATCCGCAGCAGGTCCGCGGCGAAGAGAGCGGACTCCTCACCGCCCTCGCCGGACTTGATCTCGAGGATCACGTCCTTGCCGTCGCTGGGGTCGCGGGGCACCAGCAGGTGACGCAGCCGCTCCTCGGCCGTCACCCGGCGCTCGGCCAGCGACTCGGCCTCCTGAGCGAAACCCGGGTCCTCGCCGGCCAGCTCGCGCGCCGCCTCGAGGTCGTCGCCCAGGGTCTGCCACTCCTGGTGGGCACGGACGATCGCGCTCAGCTCGGCGTACCGCTGAGACAGCTTGCGCGCCAGCGCCGGATCGGCGTGCACCGACGGGTCCGCGAGGCGATGCTCGAGCTCGGCGTGCTCCTCAGCGAGCTGGTCGACGGCCTCGAACATGTCCTGCTCCTCGCGGTGACGGTTCCCATGGGCCCGGGGAAGACCTGCACTCCCCGGGCGTTGCGACGGGAGGTAAGTGCTGGTCTCGCAAGGGAGCTTGCGGCAACCGGCACCCGCGAAGCAGCTACTTGCCGGTCTTCTTCTTGGCGTAGCGGGCCTCGAAGCGGGCCACGCGGCCACCGGTGTCGAGGATCTTCTGCTTGCCGGTGTAGAAGGGGTGGCAGTTCGAGCACACCTCGGAGTGGATGACCCCACTGGTGGCAGTGCTGCGGGTGGTGAAGGTGTTGCCGCAGGTGCACGTCACCTCGGTGGCGACGTAGTCGGGGTGGATGTCCTTCTTCATGGTTTCCTCTCGCTCTCGGGCCGCCGGGTCGCTCCGCGCGTGGTGCGCCAGGGGCGTGAACCGGTAGCCGGCGTCCAAGTCTGCCATCCGGCCCGCCAGGGGGCGAATCGGCGGCAGCACGGGCACAACGCCGTACGGCGTCAGCCTGTTCCCGCCTGCAGTGGGCGCGCGGAGCGGGTGGTGCGGCTCAGCGAGCGCTGGTGCGCGCCAGCACCGCGGAGACCCGCGAGGCCAGCTCGCGAGGGCTGAACGGCTTGACGATGTAGTCGTCGGCACCGGCCTCGAAGCCCTGCTCGATGTCGGACTCCTGGGCACGAGCGGTCAGCATGATGATCGGCAGGCCGTCCATCGTCGGGTCCTGGCGCAGCGCACGCGCAGCGTCGAGCCCGCTCATGCCCGGCATCATCACGTCGAGGATGACCAGGTCCGGCCGCTCCGCCGAGCACGCCTCGACCGCAGCAGCACCGTCACCGACAGGCACCACGTCGTGGCCGCCGTGGCGCAGCTTGAAGACCACGAGCTCGCGGATGTCCGCGTCGTCGTCCGCGATCACGATGCGAGCCATGACTCTCCTCTGATTGTCGAAGGCGTCCCGGTTCCAACGTTGAAGAGCATATCGGTCGGTGTGCAGGCGTGTGGTCCGATTCGCCACACTTGCCACATCCGTCCCGGATGATTTCCGCTCAGTCGTCCTTGCCCGGTGCGGTCGGCGTGGTCTTCTGCACCTGCAGCAGGAACTCGTAGTTGCTCTGGCTCTTCTTCAGCCGCTCCAGGAGCAGCTCCAGGGCCTGTTGTCCGTCCAGCCCGGAGAGGACCCGGCGGAGCTTCCAGACGATGGCGAGCTCCTCCTTGCTCATCAAGAGCTCCTCGCGCCGGGTCCCGGACTGCACGGCGTCGATCGCCGGGAAGAGCCGCTTGTCGGCGAAGTCGCGCCGCAGGCGCAGCTCCATGTTGCCGGTGCCCTTGAACTCCTCGAAGATCACCTCGTCCATCTTCGAGCCGCTCTCGATCAGGGCCGTGGCCAGGATGGTCAGCGAGCCGCCGTCCTCGATGTTGCGCGCGGCGCCGAAGAACTTCTTCGGCGGGTAGAGCGCCGCGGAGTCCACGCCTCCGGAGAGGATCCGCCCGCTGGGCGGTGCTGCCAGGTTGTAGGCCCGGCCGAGCCGGGTGATGCCGTCGAGCAGCACGACCACGTCGTGGCCGAGCTCGACGAGCCGCTTGGCCCGCTCGATGGCGAGCTCGGCGACGATCGTGTGGTCGCTCGCGGGCCGGTCGAACGTCGAGCTGATCACCTCGCCCTTGACCGAGCGCTCGAAGTCGGTGACCTCCTCGGGGCGCTCGTCGACGAGCACGACCATCAGGTGGCACTCGGGGTTGTTGGCGGTGATCGAGTTGGCGATCGACTGCATGATCATCGTCTTGCCCGCCTTCGCCGGGGAGACGATCAGCCCGCGCTGCCCCTTGCCGATCGGCGCGGTGATGTCGATGACACGACCGATCATGTTGGTCGCGCTCGTCTCCATGCGCAGCCGCTCGGTCGGGTAGAGCGGGGTGAGCTTGCTGAACTCGACGCGGTGCCGGGCGGTCTCGGGGTCGGCGCCGTTGACGGTGTCGATCTTGACCAGCGGGTTGTACTTCTCCTTGCGCTCGCCCTCGCGCGGCTGGCGCACCTGGCCGGTGATCGCGTCCCCGCGACGCAGGCCGTACTTGCGGATCATCGACATCGACACGTAGACGTCGTCCGGGCCGGGCAGGTAGCCGCTGGTGCGCACGAAGGCGTAGTTGTCCATCAGGTCGAGGATGCCGGCACACGGAGTGAGCACGTCGTCCTCGAGGATCTGCAGGTCGGGCTCCTGACGGCCGCGGTTGCCACCGCCCTGGCCACCACCCTGACCGCCCTGACCACCCTGGTTGCGGTCCCGACCGCGCCGGCGACGGTTGCGGCGACTGCCGCCTTCGCCGTCGTCGTTGCGCTGCTGGTCCCGGTTCTGCTGGTCCCGGTTCTGGCCCTGCTTGGCCTGCTGGCCGCCCTGGCCACCCTGGCCACCCTGGTTGCCGCCGCCCTGGCGGTTCTGGTCGTCCCGGTCGCGCTGGTCGCGATTGCGGTTGTCCCGGCCCTGCTGGTCGCGGTCCTTGTTCTCGCGGTTCTCGCGGTTCTCGCGGTTCTCGCGCCCCTGCTGCTGGTCGCGGTCCTTGTTGTCCCGGTTGTTGTCCCGGTTGTTGTCCCGGTCCTTGTTCTCCGGGCCCCGGCTCTCCCGCGGCTGCTGCTCCCGGCCCTGCTCCCGGTCGCCGCGGTCGCGCTGGTCGTCGTCGCGGGCGCCGTCGGGCTCAGGGCGCTCGGTCTCGCCACCCTTGTCGGTCTCGCGGTCAGCCGGGGCGTTGTCGCCGCGCCGGCCGCCCTGTTCGTCCTCGCGACGGGACGCGCCCTGCTGGCTCTTCGCACCGCCCCGCTGGTCACTGCGCTGGGCACCGCGGATCGCCTCGATCAGGTCGCCCTTGCGCATCCCGGTGGTCTTGATGCCCAGTCCGCCGGCGAGCTCTCGGAGCTCGGACAGGAGCATCGAGCTCAGGCCGCCCTTGCGGGCGCCGGACTCCTGCGGCGCGTCGGTGGGCGTGACCGGCCCCGTGGTCTCGCTCATCCGCGGCCTCCGTGGAAGCGCGAGCGGGCCAGCGGTTTCGTGGGGTGAATCATGGGGGGCGTCCTTCCCCGTCTGTGGCTGCACGACGACGAAGGTCGTCAGCGTGGTCTGGTTGCGTGCGCCGACCCCGTCGGGACACGTGCAGGTGCAGGTCCGAAGGACGGGTGGTGATCGGCTGTGCGTCGCCGTACGTCGGCTCCGGCGAACTGCTGAGCCCGGAGGGCCGGTCGTGACGCGCTCGTCACCCTAGCACGGTGGCGCCCTCGCCACCGACGGCTTGCGGCAGCGTCCGCCACCCGGAGGGGCCGGACTCCAGCACCACCGCGGCCTGGTCGCTACCGCGGGTGACGAAGGCCAGCACGCTGGGTCCGGCACCGCTGATCACGGCGGGTACGCCGGCCGCACGGAGCCGGTGCACCAGGGCCAGCGAGTCGGGCATCGCCGGCCCCCGCTGCTCCTGGTGGAGGAAGTCCTCGGTGCCGCGCAGCAGCATCTCGGGCGCGCCGGCGAGCGCAGCGACGAGGAGCGCGGCCCGGCCCGCGTCGGCAGCGGCGTCACGGTGCGCAACCGCGTCCGGCAGCAGACCACGCGCCACCTCGGTGCGTACGCCGTCCCGGGGCACGAAGACCACCGCGGAGACCGAGGGGTGCACCGGCGAGCGCAGCGCCCAGACGCTCTCCCCGTCCTGGCCGGCGACGACGAAGCCCCCGAGCAGTGCCGCCGCCACGTTGTCGGGGTGGCCCTCGATCCGGCTGGCCAGAGCGAGCGCCGCCTCCTCGTCCAGGCGTGCGGTCGGGTCCTCCAGCAGGGCCCGGGCCAGCCAGATCCCCGCCACGATGGCGGCCGAGGACGACCCCATTCCGCGGCTGTGCGGGATCCGGTTGCGGCAGCTGAGCCGCAACCCGGGCTGGGGAACCCCCATCTCCTCGAACGCCAGCCGCATCGACCGGACGACGAGGTGGTCCTCCCCGCGGGGCACGTCCTGGGCGCCCTCGCCCGCGACCCCGACCTCGACCCCGGTCGGCAGCACCGCCGCCTCGACCTCGTCGGCGAGCTCCAGGGCGAGGCCGAAGCAGTCGAACCCCGGCCCGAGGTTGGCGCTGGTGGCCGGCACCCGGACCCGCACGGGGCCCTCGCGGAAGAGCCCCATCGTCAGGCCAGTCCGGCAGCGCGTGCCGCCGCCTCCACCGTGGCGTCGCAGACGGTGTCGACGAGGTCGGTGAAGCTGGACAGGGCGGTGTCGATGTCCTTGAGCCCGTGGCCCGTCACCGTGACCACGACACGCTGGCCGTCGTACCGCACGCCCTCGGACGCCTCCAGCAGCAGACCGGCGACCCCCGCCGCGGAGGCCGGCTCGACGAAGACGCCGTCACGAGAGGCCAGCTGGCGTTGGGCGGAGAGGATCTCGGCGTCGGTGACCTGGCGGAACTTGCCGCCGGACTGGTCGGCGGCCTGCATCGCCAGGTCCCACGACGCCGGGTGACCGATGCGGATCGCCGAGGCCACCGTCTCCGGCTCGGCCACGGGGGCGCCCTGCACCAGCGGAGCGGCGCCTGCGGCCTGCCAGCCCCGCATCACCGGCAGCCCGGTGGCGTGACCCGCGGTGTGCTCCTCCCGGTAGCCCAGCCAGTAGGCCGAGATGTTGCCCGCGTTGCCGGTCGGCAGCACGTGCACGTCCGGGGCGTCCCCGAGGAACTCCACGACCTCGAACGACGCGGTCTTCTGGCCCTGCAGACGCATGGGGTTCACCGAGTTGACCAGCGCGACCTGGTAGTCCTCGGCCAGCCCGCGGGACAGACGCAGGCAGTCGTCGAAGTTGCCGCGGACCATGATCACCTGGGCGCCGTGCACGATCGCCTGGGCCAGCTTGCCGGCGGCGATCTTGCCCTGCGGCACCAGCACCAGCGGCTTGACCCCGGCACGCGCGGCATAGGCCGCCATCGAGGCCGAGGTGTTGCCGGTCGAGGCACACACCACTGCCTCGGCGCCCCCGCCGACGGCCACCGAGAGCGCCACGGTCATCCCGCGGTCCTTGAAGGACCCGGTCGGATTGTCGCCCTCGACCTTCAACCACACCTCGGCGCCGGTCACGCCCGAGAGCCAGGCCGACTCGACCATCGGGGTGCCGCCCTCGCGCAGCGTGATCGTCGGAGTGTCTGCCGGGATGTCGAGGCGGTCGCCGTACTCCTCGAGGACCCCGCGCCACTGGCGCGAGGAGGGTCCGGGTGCGGTGGCCTTGGTCACCGTCACTCCCCGTCGCCCTCGACGCGCATCACCGAGGACACGTCGCGCACGTGCGCCATCCCCCGGAGGGTCTCCACCGTGGCGGAGAGGTCGGCATCGCTCGCGCGGTGCGAGACGACGACCAGCTGGGCGTCGTCGCCACGCCCCTCCTGGCGCACCGTCTGGATCGAGACGCCGTGCTCGGCAAAGGCGAGCGCGACCGCGGCCAGCACACCGGCCTTGTCGTCGACGTCGATCTGCACGTGGTAGCGGGTCTGGGTCTCCCCCATCGGCATGATCCGCAGGGCGGCGTACGACGACTCCCCCGCGCCCCGCACCTCGGCGAGCCGGTTGCGCGCCACGGTGACCAGGTCGCCCATGACCGCACTGGCAGTCGGGGCACCGCCGGCTCCGGGACCGTAGAACATCAGCTCCCCGGCGGCCTCGCTCTCCACGAACACGGCGTTGTAGGCCTCGCGGACGCTGGCCAGGGGGTGGGTGCGCGGGATCATCGCGGGATGCACACGTGCCGAGACCGCCGGACCGCTCGGGGTCTCCTCCACCGCGCAGATCGCAAGCAGCTTGACCACACAACCCATCTCGGCGGCCGAGGCGACATCGGCGGCGCTCACCTCCGCGATGCCCTCGCGGTGCACGTCCGCGGCGGTGACCCGGGTGTGGAAGGCCAGGCTCGCCAGGATCGCCGCCTTCGCGGCGGCGTCGAAGCCCTCCACGTCGGCGGTCGGATCGGCTTCGGCGTATCCGAGCTCCTGGGCCTCCTCCAGCGCGTCGGCGAAACCGGCGCCGGAGGTGTCCATCCGGTCGAGGATGAAGTTCGTGGTGCCGTTGACGATGCCGAGCACCCGGGTGACCCGGTCGCCGGCCAGCGACTCGCGGAGCGGACGCAGGATCGGGATGGCACCGGCCACGGAGGCCTCGTAGTAGAGGTCCCTGCCCGCTCTCTCCGCCGCGGCGAAGAGCGTGCCGCCGTCCTCGGCCAGCAGTGCCTTGTTGGCAGTGACCACGCTCGCGCCGTGCTCGAGGGCGGTCAGGATGAGGCTGCGGGCAGGCTCGATGCCGCCGATGACCTCCACGACCACGTCGACGTCGTCGCGTCTGACCAGCGCCTCGGCGTCGGTGGTGAACAGCTCTTCGGGCAGCTCGACGTCGCGGGCCAGCCCCAGCCGCCGAACGGCCACGCCGACCAGCTCGACCGGGGCGCCCACGCGAGCACGCAGGTCGGCGGCCTGCTCGTGGAGCAGACGGGCGACCTGGGAGCCCACGACACCGCAGCCCAGCAGGGCCACCTTGACGGGGCGGACGGAGGTGTTGGTGCTCATCGCACCCAATACTCGCACCCTGCGCAGCAGGAGGAGCCGAGGCGTCTCAGGCCGGCTCCCGCCGAAGGAGCCGAGGCGTCTCAGGCGCACCGGAGGAGCGAAGCGGGGGAGGGCGTACTGCGACGCCTCGGCGACCCCATCCACGAACCGGCACCTGCGCAGAGCCGGTGACCGAGAAGGGGTTACTCGTCTACCCCATATCGGTGGCGAGCAGGTCGTCCAGCGTCTCCCGACGTACGACGGCCCGGGCCTCGCCGTCGCGGACCGCGACCACCGGGGGTCGCAGGAGGTGGTTGTAGTTGCTGGCCATCGAGCGGCAGTAGGCGCCGGTCGCCGGGATGGCGACCAGGTCGCCGGGCCGCACGTCCGCGGGCAGGAACTCGTCCTTGACCACGATGTCGCCGGCCTCGCAGTGCTTGCCCACCAGCCGGGTCATGATCGGCGGAGCGTCGGACCGGCGCCCGACCAGCGTGCAGGAGTAGTCGGCGTCGTAGAGGGCGGTGCGGATGTTGTCGCTCATCCCGCCGTCCACCGAGACGTAGGTCCGAACCGCCCCACCGTCCAGCTCGACCGGTTTGACGGTGCCGACCTCGTAGACCGTGCACATCGCGGGCCCGACGATCGCGCGGCCGGGCTCGATGGAGAGCCGGGGCACGTCCAACTCACGGGCGGCACACTCCTCGCGCACGATCTTGCCCATCTCGGTCGCCAGCTGCGCTGCGTCGGCGGGGTCGTCCTGGGTGGTGTAGGCGATCCCGAAGCCACCGCCGAGGTCCATCTCGGGGGGCGTGACGCCGAGCTCCTCGCACACCTGGGCGTGCAGCGCGAGCACCCGCCGCGCCGCCACCTCGAAGCCGGAGGCGTCGAAGATCTGCGAACCGATGTGCGAGTGCAGGCCGAGCAGCTCCATCCCCGGGCTCTCGCAGACCTCGCGGACCGCGGCGAGGGCGTCTCCGCTGCTGATCGAGAAGCCGAACTTCTGGTCCTCGTGCGCGGTGGCGATGTACTCGTGGGTGTGCGCCTCGACGCCGGCGGTCACCCGCACCATCACGCGGACGGTCCGGCCGAGCTCTCGGGTGATCTCCTCGAGCCTGGCGATCTCCTGGAAGGAGTCCACGATGATCCGCCCGACCCCGAGCTCGGCGGCCCGTTCGAGCTCCGCGACCGACTTGTTGTTGCCGTGGAACCCGACCCGCTCCATCGGGAAGCCGGCGCGTTCGGCGACCGCGAGCTCCCCTCCGGTGCAGACGTCGAGGCTGAGCCCCTCCTCGGCGACCCACCGGGCCACCGCGGTGCACAAGAAGGCCTTGCCCGCGTAGAAGACCTCCCAGCCGGCGAAACCGTCGCGGAACGCCTGGGCCCGGGCCCGGAAGTCGGCCTCGTCGAGGACGTACGCCGGGGAACCGTGCTCGGCCACCAGATCGGACAGGCGTACGCCACCGACCACCAGCGCGCCATCGGCGTCCTTGTGCGCGGTCGACGACCACAGGTGCGGCACGACCTCGTTGGCGTCCTCGGGCTCGCGCAGCCATGCCGGTCCCCGGACCGACACCGCCGCGTGGGCCCAGCCCGCCTCGTGCGCCCTCACATCCGCTCCGGCGCGGAGACCCCGAGCAGCGCGAGCCCGTTGGCGAGGACGATCCGGGTGGCCTCGACGAGCAACAGCCGGGCCCGGTGCAACTCGGTCGTCTCCTCGTCGCCACGGGGCAGCACCCGGCAGGTGTCGTAGAACCGGTGGTAGGTCCGGGCGAGGTTCTCCAGGTAGCGGGCGACTCGGTGCGGCTCCCGGAGCTCGGCCGCGGCCTTGACGACCCGGGGGAATTCCGCGAGCGCACGCAGGAGCTCGCCCTCCTTCTCGTGGCTCAGCAAGTCCGGGTGGGACTCCGCGACGACACCGAGGTCGGCCGCGTTGCGCAGCAGGCTCGCCTCCCGTGCGTGGGCGTACTGCACGGTGAAGACCGGGTTGTCGTCGGACTTCCTGGCCCACAGGTCCAGGTCGAGGTCGATGGTCGAGTCGGTGCTGTAGCGGGCGAGGGCGTAGCGAGCGGCGTCCACCCCGATGGCACCGACCAGGTCGTCGATCGTCACCACCGTGCCGGCCCGCTTGGACATCCGGAGGGGCTTGCCGTCGCGCAGCAGGTTGACCATCTGCCCGATCAGGATCTCGAGGTTGACGTGCGGCTCGTCGCCGAACGCCGCGCACATCGCCATCATCCGACCGACGTAGCCGTGATGGTCCGCGCCGAGCATGATGAAGCAGCGGTCGAAGCCGCGGTTGCGCTTGTCGAGGTAGTAGGCCAGGTCACCGGAGAGGTAGGCGCCCTTGCCGTCGGACTTGATGACGACACGGTCCTTGTCGTCGCCGTACTTCTCGGTGCGCAGCCACAGCGCACCGTCCTTCTCGTAGATGTTGCCCAGCTCGGTGAGCCGGTCGACGGCCTTGACCACCGCGCCGCTGGTGTGCAGGTCGTCCTCGTGGAAGTAGACGTCGAAGTCGACCCCGAACTCGTGCAGGCTCTTCTTGATCTCGTCGAACATCAGGTCGACACCGAACTGCCGGAAGACCTCCTGCGCCTCGTCGTCGGGGAGCTCGAGCACGTCGGGGCGCTGCGCGACGACCTGCGCCGCGATCTCGTCGATGTACTGGCCGCCGTACCCGTCCTCGGGGGTCGGCCGACCGTGCGCCCGGGCCAGCAGCGAGCCGGAGAACCGGTCGATCTGGGCGCCGTGATCGTTGAAGTAGTACTCGCGGGTGACCTGCGCACCGGTCTTCTCGAAGATCCGGCCCAGCGCATCACCCACAGCCGCCCAGCGCACTCCGCCGATGTGGATGGGTCCGGTCGGGTTGGCCGAGACGAACTCGAGGTTGATCTTCTCCCCCGCGAAGGCGTCGGAGGAGCCGTACGCCGCGCCGGCGGCGACGATGTCCGCGGCCACCTGGCCCTGAGCGCCGGTCTCGACGGTGATGTTGAGGAAGCCCGGGCCGGCGATGTCGACGGCGCCGATGCCCGGAGAGTCGCGCAGCCGCGCGGCGAGGAGCTCCGCCAGGGCGCGCGGCTTCGTGCCGGCCTGCTTGGCCAGCTGCAGGGCGACGTTGGTCGCGTAGTCGCCGTGCCCCTGGTGGCGGGGCCGCTCCACGGTGACCTCGGTCGGCACGCCGCCCGGGAGGGCGAGCGCCCCCTCCGTCACGAGGGCGGCGAGGGCACCGACGATGGAGTCGGAGAGCTGCTGCGGAGTCACCGACCAAGGGTATCGGCGGCCGGATTGCCGATCGCACGCCCGCCTGGGGTAGCCTCGCCGTCGCGCCGTTGCAGGACCGTGCGGTCCGGTGCGGCGCGGGGCCTCCGTAGCTCAGGGGATAGAGCACTGGTTTCCGGTACCAGGTGTCGCAGGTTCGAATCCTGCCGGAGGCGCCCTTGCGTCGCTCCGGTCCCCAACCCGCGAGGCCCGAGGAGCACCGCCGGACGACTCAGCCGCCGAAGACCTGGCCGACGTACACGCGACCCGAGTCGCGCGAGCGCCAGGCATCCGTGCCGAGCAGGCGGAACCTGGGGTTCAGGATGTTGGCCCGGTGACCGGGAGACCTCATCCACATCCGCACCACCTGCCGGGGCTTCAGCCCACCTTTGCCCCACGCGATGTTCTCGCCCACGGTCCGCCGTGAGCAGCCGCGCAGGATGGGCCCGAGCGCCTGGTGCCCGAACACGTCGGCGGCGGCCAGGTGCCGTGTCCACCCGGACGCGAACCTGTCCAGGCAGCGGCCGGGCCGCAAGGGCCGCAGGCCGTGCTGGCGACGAGCGCGGTTCGTCCAGGCCAGGACCTGACGGTCGTAGGAGGCCTTGACGCCGGAAACCCCGGCGGAGCCGGAGTGGCGTCGGGTTGCGGCGTTGGTGGGCGACCCCAGCCCCAGGGTCAGCAACAGCGCCAGCAGCAGCGCCGAGAGCACGGCGAGGGCCGGCGCGACGGCAGGGGCCAGCCGGTCGGCGGTACCCCGGCGGGCCGAGGGCAGGGTGACGAACACGGTGGCTTCCCTCCCAGAACGCCAACGGACATTTGACTCTTATCGTCACAGAAGGATCCGGTACTGCGCAGCCAGTTCTGCAGGTTGCCGCCCCGAAGCTCTCCCTCGCCCGGACTCTTTCTCGACCACAGAGCTCCACGGGCGGCTGAACCACCTGCGGGGGTCCGACGGTGCGCGCAACGTCTCACGCCGGCGGGCTCCGCGAATGGCAGGGTGGCGACTAGCCTGTACGGGGTACACCTGCCCTGTACATCCCCGCGCGTTGGAAGAGGCGAAGCTGGCCGTGCCGGAGTCATCCCCCGAGTCGTTCGGAGCCAACGAGTGGCTCGTCGACGAGATGTACGAGCGCTACCGCAAGGACCCGAACAGCGTCGACAAGGTCTGGTGGGACTTCTTCGGCAGGGAGGGCCGCGAGTCCGCGCCCGCGTCCGAGGCCACCTCCGAGACCAACGGCACCCGCCCGGTCGCGCAGGAGCAGGGGCAGAGCATCGGCACCAAGGTGATCGAGTCCACCGGCGCACCGAAACGGCGGCCCGCCACCAAGGAGGGCAACGGCTCCACCACGGCCGAGGCGAAGAAGGCTGCCCCGAAGAAGGCCGATTCGAAGAAGGCCGATTCGAAGAAGGCCGCCCCCAAGAAGGGCGATGCGAAGCAGTCCGAGTCGAAGCAGGCCGAGTCGAAGCAGAAGGCCTCGACCGCGAAGGCCGGTGACAAGCAGGAGGAGAAGGCGACCGCCCCGACTCCCAAGGAGCCGGAGAAGAAGGCCGAGGAGGGCCAGCAGGGCACCGAGAAGCCCGCGTACACCGTGCTCCGCGGCGCTCCCGCGCGGACCGTGAAGAACATGGACGAGAGCCTCACCGTCCCGACGGCGACCAGCGTGCGTTCGGTGCCGGTGAAGCTGCTGTGGGACAACCGCATCGTCATCAACAACCACCTCGCCCGGGCCCGCGGCGGCAAGGTCTCGTTCACCCACATCATCGGCTTCGCCCTGGTCAAGGCACTGAAGACCATGCCGGAGATGAACGTCGCCTTCGAGGAGGTCGACGGCAAGCCCAACCTGGTCCTCCCGGCGCACGTCAACCTCGGTCTGGCGATCGACCTGCCCAAGGACGACGGCACCCGACAGCTCCTGGTGCCCAGCATCAAGGGTGCGGAGTCCATGGACTTCGCCCACTTCTGGACCGCGTACGAGGAGCTGGTCCGCAAGGCTCGCAACGGCAAGCTGCAGCTGGCGGACTTCCAGGGCACGACGGTCAGCCTGACCAACCCCGGCACCATCGGCACCAACCACTCGGTGCCGCGGCTGATGAAGGGTCAGGGGGCGATCATCGGCGTGGGGTCGATGGAGTACCCACCCGGTTTCCAGGGCGCCTCCGAGGAGACGCTCACCCGCAACGCGGTCAGCAAGATCCTCACCCTGACCTCGACCTACGACCACCGGGTCATCCAGGGCGCCCTGAGCGGCGAGTTCCTCAAGCGCATCCACGGGCTGCTGCTGGGCGGGGACGACTTCTACGACGAGATCTTCCGGTCACTGCGGATCCCCTACGAGCCGATCCGCTGGTCGGCCGACATCTCCGCGACCCACGACGACGAGATCAGCAAGCAGGCGCGCATCCTCGAGCTGATCCACGCCTACCGGGTGCGCGGCCACATGATGGCCGACACGGACCCGCTGGAGTACAAGCAGCGCAGCCACCCCGACCTGGAGGTGGAGTCGCACGGCCTGACCCTGTGGGACCTCGACCGCGAGTTCGCCACCGGCTCCTTCGGCGGCGAGCGCCGGTTCATGAAGATGCGCGACATCCTCGGGATCCTGCGGGACTCCTACTGCCGCACCGTCGGCATCGAGTACATGCACATCCAGGACCCCGACCAGCGTCGCTGGATCCAGCAGCGCGTCGAGCAGCCGCACCAGAAGCCGCCTCGCGAGGAGCAGCTGCGGATCCTGCTGAAGCTGAACCAGGCGGAGGCGTTCGAGACCTTCCTGCAGACCAAGTTCGTCGGCCAGAAGCGGTTCAGCCTCGAGGGTGGCGAGACCACCGTCCCGCTCATCGACGAGATCTGCGAGGCCGCGGCGGAGGACGGCCTCGACGAGGTCTGCATCGGCATGGCGCACCGCGGCCGGCTGAACGTGCTGGCCAACATCGTCGGAAAGAGCTACAGCCAGATCTTCCGCGAGTTCGAGGGCAACATCGACCCGCGGACCGTGCAGGGCTCCGGCGACGTGAAGTACCACCTCGGCGCCGAGGGCGAGTTCCTCGCCGACTCCGGCGACCGGATCAAGGTCTCGGTCGCGGCCAACCCCTCGCACCTCGAGGCGGTCAACCCGGTGCTCGAGGGCATCACCCGGGCCAAGCAGGACATGCTCAACCAGGGCGAGAAGTTCCCGGTGCTGCCGCTGCTGGTCCATGGCGACGCAGCCTTCGCCGGGCAGGGCGTGGTCGCCGAGACCCTCAACCTCTCCCAGCTGCGCGGTTACCGCACCGGCGGCACCATCCACGTGGTCGTCAACAACCAGGTCGGCTTCACCACCTCCCCGGCGGCGTCCCGCTCGTCGCTCTACTGCACCGACGTCGCGCGGATGGTCCAGGCGCCCATCTTCCACGTCAACGGGGACGACCCGGAGGCGTGCATCCGGGTCGCCAGGCTGGCGTTCCTGTACCGCCAGGCGTTCAACAAGGACGTCGTCATCGACCTGGTCTGCTACCGCCGCCGCGGTCACAACGAGGGCGACGACCCGTCGTACACCCAGCCGCTGATGTACGACCTGATCGAGCAGAAGCGTTCGGTGCGCAAGCTCTACACCGAGTCGCTGATCGGTCGCGGCGACATCACCTTGGAGGAGGCCGAGCAGGTCCTCAAGGACTACCAGCAGCAGCTGGAGCGCGTCTTCACCGAGGTCCGCAAGGCCACCGGGGCGCCGGAGAGCTGGACGACAGTCCCGGACTACCCGGAGAAGAGCCACGAGGACTTCACCACCGCGATCTCCAGGGAGACCCTGAAGCGGATCGCGGACGCCTACGTCAGCGCCCCGGACGGCTTCACCGTGCACCCGAAGGTCCAGCCGCAGCTGCAGCGTCGGTCCACCGCCATCACCGAGGGCCCGATCGACTGGGGCACCGGGGAGATCCTCGCCTTCGGATCGTTGCTGATGGACGGCCGCCCGGTGCGCCTTGCCGGCCAGGACACCCGCCGCGGCACGTTCGTCTCCCGGTTCGCCACGATCATCGACCGCAAGAACGCCAACGAGTGGACACCGCTGTCCAACCTCAGCGAAGAGCAGGCCAACTTCTACGTCTACGACTCCCTGCTCTCCGAGTACGCCGCCCTCGGGTTCGAGTACGGCTACTCGGTGGCCCGTCCGGACGCTCTGGTCGCGTGGGAGGCGCAGTTCGGCGACTTCGTCAACGGCGCCCAGATCGTCATCGACGAGTTCATCTCCTCCAGCGAGACGAAGTGGGGACAGACCTCCGGAGTCGTGCTGCTGCTCCCGCACGGCTACGAGGGCCAGGGCCCGGACCACTCCTCGGCCCGCATCGAGCGGTTCCTGACCATGGCGGCCGACGAGGCGTTCGTGGTGGCGCAGCCGTCGACCGCGGCGAGCTACTTCCACCTCCTGCGCCGGCACACCCTCGGTGACGAGCACCGCCCGCTGATCGTGTTCACCCCCAAGTCGATGCTGCGCCGCAAGGAGGCCGCCTCGGTGCCCGAGGACTTCACCGAGGGCACCTTCCGCCCGGTGATCGGCGACGCGACGGTGTCGGAGGACAAGGTCGACACCCTGCTGGTGTGCAGCGGCAAGATCACCTGGGACCTGGTCAAGGAGCGCGGCAACAAGCAGGGCGACTCCCCCACCACGGCCATCGCCCGGGTGGAGCGCCTCTACCCCAACCCGATCGAGGAGCTGAAGGCCGAGATCGGGCGCTACCCGAACCTCGAGGAGGTCCGCTGGGTGCAGGACGAGCCGGAGAACATGGGCCCCGCGCCGCACCTGCAGCTCAACGTCTTCCCGGCCCTGGACCGGGAGGTGCGCGTGGTGTCGCGACCGGCCTCCAGCTCACCGTCCGTCGGCGTGGCCTCGCGTCACCAGGAGGAGCAGAAGACTTTGCTCAGCGCGGCCTTCTCACCCACCAAGGCCTCGTACGGCGCCGACTACTGAGGACGGGCGGTGTACTTCACCGACCGGGGGATCGAGGAGCTCGACCAGCGACGCGGCGACGAGGAGGTCACCCTCGCGTGGCTGGCCGAGCGGCTGCAGGAGTTCACCGACGTGCACCCCGAGTTCGAGACGGCGGTCGAGCGCTTCGCCACCTGGCTCGCCCGCCTCGATGATCCCGAGGACTGACGGCGCCGGGCCGACGGGGCGGGCGACCCGCTATGTTCGGCGGTCATGGCCCCGCCCACCCGCATCGAGTCCTACCGACGCGACGACCTGGTCTTCGACGTACGTGACGAGGGACCCCTCGACGGTGACGTCGTCGTGCTGCTGCACGGCTTCCCGCAGCTGAACACCTCGTGGGAGAAGGTGGCTCGGCTGCTGCACGATCAGGGGCTGCGCACGCTCGCGCCCAACCAGCGGGGCTACTCCCCCGGTGCCCGACCGCGGGGCCGCCGCCCGTACCGGCTGCCCGAGCTGATCGCCGACACGGCAGCGCTGATCGAGGAAGTCGGCGAACCGGTGCACCTCGTCGGCCACGACTGGGGTGCCGCAGTGGGCTGGAACGTCGCCGGTCAACGCCGCGACCTGGTGCGCACGTGGACCGCCGTGTCGGTTCCGCACCCCGCGGCGTTCCTCAAGGCGATGCCGCGCGGCCAGGCACTCGACTCATGGTACATGCTCATGTTCAACATCCCGCTGCTGCCGGAGTGGCTGCTGACCAGCAACCGCCTGAGCACGCGGATGTGGCACGCATTCGGCATGAGCGAAGCCGGCTACCGCGACTTCCGGCGCGACTTCGGCGACCGGGACACGCTCAGGGGGGCCCTTGCCTGGTACCGCGCGATGCCGGTGACCGACATGCGCAAGCAGCTTGGCAAGGTGCGGGTCCCGACCACCTACGTCTGGAGCACCGACGACGCCGCTCTGGGCAGGGCGGGTGCGGAGCTGTGCGGTCGGTACGTCGACGCGCCCTACCGGTTCGAGGTGCTCGACGGGATCAGCCACTGGATCCCCGACGAGGCCCCCGAACAGCTGGGCACCGCCATCCTCGAGCGCATCGGAGACGCCTGATGACCTATCCCCCTGCCCCGTGGAAGATGCACGGACAGCTGTGGCTCTCGCTGTTCCGGGTCCGGCCCGGCGACCACCCCGAGCGCGCTGCCGGGGTGTACGGCGTGGCACTGGTCGCCTACGAGCAGCCCAGTCCGCTGACCTACTCCGAGCTCCTGGTGGCCCGCCCGGTGCGGGAGGCCGGCGGCCGCCGGGTGCACATCACCGACATCTGGGTCGACTCCGAGGACTCCCTGCACGGCGGGCGCGAGCTGTGGGCGATCCCCAAGGACCTGGCCACCTTCCGGCGTACGACGGGCGGCCGGCGCGTCCAGCGCACCGCGTGGAGCGTCGCGGTGGACGGTGTGCCCACGGTGAGCGCCCGGTTCACCGACGTCTCCGGCAACGCGCCGCGCCTGCCGTTCACCGGCAGCACCTGGCAGGTGCGGCCGAAGGATCACCCGGACGCCGGGGACGAGGTCGTCGCCGAGCTCAGCGGCAGCGCCCGGAGTCTCCCGGCCCGGGGTCACCTGGAGTTCGACCCGGGCGGGCCGCTGGGATGGCTGGCCGGCAAGCGGTCGCTGGCCTCGTTCCGGATGACCGACTTCGCGATGTCCTTCGGCTGAGCCCGCGGCTGCCGTAGCCGGCTACTGGGCCACGTCCCCCCGCACGACGGTCGACTCGTCCTCGTCACGGTCGCGGCGCGTCGTCGGGCCGTCGTGGTCGTGCAGCGCCCGGCGGGCGGAGTCGCGGATCTCGAAGAGCTCGGTGGCGAACCCGCCGAGGGCCCGGGCGAGGTCGCCCACCGCCGAGGTGATGATCGTGGCCACCGACCCGACGGTGTGGCTCGCGGCGGTCACACCGTCCTGCAAGGCGTCCTTGCGAATTTCGGCCTTGCTGAGGCTGTCACGCATCGTAAGCTCCTCCATGTCCGCAGCCGACCTGCAGCTTCCCTGAGTCTGCCCCACCGGGGCGACAGGTTCACCCGCACAGGCGTGAGCCGCCGGTCACACGAGACCGGCGGCTGCACGTCGTACGCGCGCCTGCTCAGGCGGCCAGGGGCTCGCCGACCTCGGTGACCGGCTGCTTCTCCGGCTTGCGGCGGGGCGGCAGCGCGAGCTTGAAGATCTTCTTCGCCACGCTCCCGACCTGCCGGTGCAGCGGGCCGGTGTTGTAGGCCAACCCGTAGCGCTCGCAGATCTCACGGATCTCGGCCGAGATCGCCGGGTAGCGCTTGGCCGGCAGGTCCGGGAACAGGTGGTGCTCGATCTGGTGCGACAGGTTCCCGCTCATGAGGTGGAAGAGCTTGCCGCCGGTGATGTTCGCCGAGCCCAGGACCTGGCGGTAGTACCAGTGCCCGCGGGACTCCGCACCATTGTCGTCGAGGCACTCCTCCTCGCTGAAGCTCTCCACCCCGGCCGGGAAGTGGCCGCAGAAGATGATGTTGTACGCCCAGATGTTCCGGACCAGGTTGGCCGTCGCGTTGCCCGCCAGCGTCAGCGGGAACAGCGGCCCGGTCAGCGCCGGGAACAGGACGTAGTCCTTCAACGTCTGGCGACGGATCTTGCGCAGCAGTCCCGGGTAGAGCTTCTTGTTCTCCTCCAGGGACCGCTTGCCCGAGATGATGTTCTCGACCTCGAGGTCGTGCATCGCCACGCCCCACTGGAAGAACACCATCAGCAAGAACGCGTACACCGGGTTGCCCAGGTAGTACGGGTGCCACTTCTGGTCCTCGTCCATGCGCAGGATGCCGTAGCCCACGTCCCGGTCCTTGCCCAGGATGTTGGTGAAGGTGTGGTGGATGTAGTTGTGGGAGTACTTCCACTGGTCGCTGGGGCAGACCGTGTCCCACTCATACATCCGCGAGCTCAGGGCCGGGTCCCCCATCCAGTCGTACTGGCCGTGCATGACGTTGTGGCCGATCTCCATGTTGTCCAGGATCTTGGAGAAGCTCAGTGCGGCGACGGCCAGCGGCCAGGCCGGCGGCAGGTACATCAGCGCGCGGCCGGCCACCTCGAGCTGCCGCTGCCTCTTCACCACCTCGCGGATGTAGGCGGCGTCCTCCTCGCCCAGCTCGGAGATGATCCGCTGCCGGATCGTGTCCATCTCCTTGCCGAACGCCTCCAGCTGCTCCTTGGTGAGCTTCGGGGCGGTCGACGTCGTGGTGCTCGGGGTCTTCGTGGTCTTCTCTGCTGTGGTCATTGCTACTGGTTTCCTCTCCGTTGCTTGTGGGGTCGCCGAGGCGTCGCAGATGTGCGTCTGGAGCGCGGCGAGGCGTCACAGATGTGCACCTTGCTGTCCGGTATGCCGCATATCTGCGACGCCTCGGCACCTCGTGCCGCTGGTTGCCGTCTCAGAGCTCTACCTCGCAGTCGCCGACCGGCGAGCTGACGCAGATCCGAATCTCCTCATCGGGCAACGAGGACTCCTCTCCGGTGAGCACGTTGCGGACCGTGCCCTCGCTCTTGCGCGCGGTGCAGGAGAAGCAGATGCCCATCCGGCAGCCGAACTCGGGGGTGAGCCCCTGGGCCTCGGCCTGCTCGAGGAGGGAGTCACCGGTGTTCTCCGCGCTGCGACCCGAGCGGCTGAAGACGACCTCGCCACCGGCGGTGCCCGAAGCGCCCACCGTGGAGAGCTTGAAGAACTCGGTGCGCAACCGCGGGGAGTCGGCGTAGGCCTCCTGCACCAGGGACATCATCGGCGCCGGGCCACAGGCCCAGGTGTCGGTGTCGCGGTACGCCGGCACGAGGGCCGCCAGCTTCTCGGCGGTGAACATGTCGTCGCCGAAGCGCAGGTGCACGTCGACGCCGTTGTCCTCGAACTGGATCCGGCGCAGCTCCTCGGCGAAGATCAGGTCCTCCTCCGAGCGCGCGAAGTGCACGAAGGTGACCTTCCGGCCGACCCGGCCGTCGTACCCGTCGCGCAGGAGCGTGCGCAGCTGGGACATCACCGGGGTGATGCCCGAGCCGCCCGAGATCATCAGCAGCCGGTTGTTCGTCGGCGTGGCCGGTGACTCGGTGAGGGTGAACTGGCCCTCCGCCTGGCCGAGGTGGACGACCAGACCCGGCCGGGCCTCGCGAACCAGGTACTTGGAGACCTGTCCCTCCTCGTGTGCGCGGATGGTGAGGGTGAACGCCTCCCCGGGGCCCGACTCGGCCGAGGAGATCGAGAAGCACCGGGTCAGGCGGCGCGAGGAGCCCGGGAGCTCCACGCCCACCTGGACGTACTGTCCGGCCCGGTGGCCGCGCCAGGTGGCGGTCGGCTGGAGGGTGAGGGTGGCGACGGGTGCGGTGCCGTCCTCGGGGCCGTCGGTCTCTCGGACGACGTCCACCACCCGGGCGCGCACCTCCCGCGCGGCCCACATGGGGTTGACCTGTTCGAGGTAGCGGTCGACGCCATGGGGGGAGGTGAGGGCCTCCAGCAGGCGGGATCCGAGCACGCGTCGGGCCAGTGGGGCCGCGGTGTCGGCCATCAGGCTCATCGGGCTCTCCTTCGTCGTCGACACAGTGAACGCTTGTACACTCAAAGTGTGCCGACTCCCCACCGGTGCGGTCAACGAGAACGGCCGTGATACCCACCACGCGCGGGCCTGGACGGACCCCCCGCCTGCACATCTGTGCACTGACGCAGGGAGAGGGGGCTACCCTGCCAGCATGGAGCCGCCGGTGACCCGCATCGAGCGCAAGGAGCGCACCCGCCGCGCCATCCTCGACGCCGCCCTCGACCTGTGCGAGGACAGCAGCCTGGTGGCGCTGTCGCTCCGGCAGGTGGCCAAGGAGGTCGGCATCGTGCCGACGGCCTTCTACCGGCACTTCTCCTCGATCGAGGACCTCGGGCTCGCTCTGGTCGAGGAGTCCTTCGCGTCGCTGCGCGAGATGCTCCGGGACGTACGCCGCAGCGGGCCGGACTTCCGGGACATCATCGACAACTCGATGGGCGTGCTGCGGGACCACGTGCTCTCCCAGCACGACCACTTCTCGTTCATCGCCCGGGAGCGGGTGGCCGGCCCCCCGGGCGTCCGCGCCGCCGTACGACACCAGATCGAGCTCGTCGAACGGGAGCTGGCCGCCGACCTCGCCCGGCTGACCGACGCCGAGCGGTGGTCCCCCGAGGACCTGCACGTGTTGTCCAACCTGATCGTGACCGCCATGGTGGGGACCACCGAGGGGATCGTCAGCGCCCGCCCCGGTCAGGTGGATGCGATCGTCGAGCAGGCCCGCACCCAGCTACGGATGCTGCTGGTCGGCGCTTTGAACTGGCGCTCCCGCCCCGCGACCCCGGCGGTCCCGCTGCGGCGTGCCGGCCGCCGCTGAGCCGGGCTCGAGCACGGCGGGCGCCCGGGACGCCTGGGGGCCACCAGCTGGGGGCCCTGGTCGCACTGGGCGCCGCCGTGGCCCACCTCCTCAGCCGGCGGGGCTGATCTTCAGGTCGGGGATCGTGGCGTCTCGCGGCAGGTCGAGCACCTGGAGGACCGCCTGGGCCACGGTGCCCGGTTGGATCCACGCCTCCGGGTCGTAGTCCTTGCCCTCCTGGCGGTGCACCTCCTCCTGCATCGCGGTGGCCGTGCGGCCCGGGTAGATGCTGCTCACCCGGACGCCGGTCTCCTGCTCCTCGCCGCGCAGTGCGTCCGCTAGCGCGCGGAGGCCGAACTTCGAGGCGGCGTAGGCAGACCACTCCGGCTTGGCCCGGAGCCCGGATCCGGAGTTGACGAAGACCACGGTCCCGCGGGCCGCCCGGAGCGCCGGAAGTGCGTGCCTGGTCAGCAGGGCGGGAGCCAGCAGGTTGACCTCGAGCTGGTCGCGCCACTGGCCCGCACCGAGGTCGGCGACGGCGCCGAGATGCACGACGCCCGCGGCGTGGACCACCGAGTCCAGTCTCTGCGGGAGTTCCAGCGAGTCCACCGACTCCGGATCGGCCAGGTCCGCGACCAGGCAGCGCGCCCCCTCGAACCGCCGCTCCAGCTCAGCGGCACGCTGCGCCGAGCGGGCCACCAGCAACAGCTGGTCAGCGCGGGCGACCAGGCGGCCAGCCAGCACTTCGCCGATGCCGGAGCCTGCTCCGGTGATCAGGTGGGTGCGCGCTTCGCTCACCGCGTGAACACGATCTTGCCGAAGACGTCACCCTCGACCATCGCCGCGAAGCCGTCGCGGGCCTGGTCCATCGGCAGGCCATGGTCGATCAGTGGGCGCACGCCGGTGGCGTCCAGCATCGTGACGAGGTCGGCGAGCTCCTGCCGGTTGCCCATCGTGGAGCCGACGACCCGGAGCTGGAGGAAGAAGATCCGGGTGAGCTCGGCGTCGTCCAGCTTGGGCCCCGAGGTCGTGCCGGAGATGACGATCGTGCCGCCTGGCCGCAGCGACCGGACCGAGTGGGACCAGGTGGCGCGCCCGACGGTCTCCATCACCGCATCGACCTTCAGCGGCAGCCGCTCGCCGGACTCGAAGACCTCGTGCGCTCCCAGCTCGAGGGCCTTCTTGCGCTTCTGCTCGTCCCGGCTGGTGGCGAACACCCGGAGACCTCCGGCACGGGCGAGCATGATCAGTGCTGTCGCCACGCCACCGCCGGCGCCCTGGACCAGCACGGTGTCGCCGGCCTTGAGCCGACCCTGGGTGAAGAGCATCCGGTAGGCGGTGAGCCAGGCCGTCGGCAGGCACGCGGCCTCCTCGAAGGACAGTGACGCCGGCTTCGGCACCACGTTGCTACGGGGTACGGCGACCCGCTCGGCGAAGGTCCCCTGGTGACGCTCGCTGAGCAGCGACCGCTTGGGGTCGAGCGTCTCGTCGCCCCGCCAGTCGGGATGACTGATGACCGCGTGGACGACCACCTCGTTGCCATCCTCGTCGAGGCCCGCCGCATCGCAGCCGAGGATCATCGGCAGCTGCTCCGCACGCAGTCCCACACCGCGCAGCGACCACAGGTCGTGGTGGTTCAACGACGCGGCCTTGACCGTGATCGTGGTCCAGCCCTCGGGCGCCTCCGGGTCCGGGCGGTCCCCGAGCGCCAGGCCCGAGAGGGGGTCGTCGGAGGAGAAGGTCTCGGCGTAGACGGCGAACATGTCCTCGACCCTAGCGACCCCTACCGGCGGGCGACTCCGTCCCTCCGGGCCGCCTCGGCGACGGCGGCGGCCACCGTCGGCCCCACCCGCGGGTCGAACGGAGAGGGGATGACCAGGTCCGCGCGCACCTCGTCGGAGACGATGGCAGCGAGCGCGTTCGCCGCGGCCAGCTTCATCCCCTCGGTGATCGCCGTGGCGCGCGCGTCGAAGGCGCCACGGAAGATCCCGGGGAAGGCGAGCACGTTGTTGATCTGGTTGGGGAAGTCCGACCGTCCGGTGGCCACCACCCGGGCGTAGCGGCGAGCGACGTCCGGCAGGACCTCCGGGACCGGGTTCGCCAGGCCGAAGATGATCGCGTCCGGAGCCATGGTCGCGACCACCGGCTCGGGCACGGTGCCGCCGGAGACGCCGATGAAGACGTCGGCACCGGCCATCACGTCGGCGAGGGTCCCCCGCCGACCGGTGACGTCGGCAGTCACCTCGGCGAGCGCACGCTTGGAGGGGTTCAGGTCCGTGCGCGAGGAGTGCAGCACGCCCTTGCGGTCGACCACCGCCACGTCCCCGATGCCGGCGGCGAGCAGGATGCGAGACACAGCCACGCCCGCGGCCCCGGCGCCGGAGACGACCACCCGGGTGGTCTCCATCAGTCGCCCGGTCACCCGCAGGGCGTTCTCCAGCGCCGCGAGCGCGACCACGGCGGTGCCGTGCTGGTCGTCGTGGAAGACCGGGATCGACAAGCGCTGCTTGAGCCGTTGCTCGATCTCGAAGCACCGCGGTGCGGAGATGTCCTCGAGGTTGATGCCGCCGAAGCTGGGCGCCAGCGCCACCACCGTCTCGACCACCTGGTCCACGTCGGTGGTGTCCAGGCAGATCGGTACGGCGTCGACACCGCCGAACTCCTTGAACAGCAGCGCCTTTCCCTCCATCACCGGCATCGCAGCCCTGGGGCCGATGTCGCCGAGTCCCAGCACCGCCGTGCCGTCGGTCACCACCGCCACGGTGTTGGAGACCCACGTGTAGTCGTCGACGAGCTCCGGCTCCTCGGCGATCGCCTCGCACACGCGAGCCACGCCCGGGGTGTAGGCCAGGGCCAGCTCCTCCGGCCCCCTGAGGGCAACCCGCGAGGCGATCTGCATCTTGCCGCCGGCGTGCAGCGCGAAGACGGGATCGTGGGCGCGGGGATTCTCCAGGTCAGGCATGTGGTCCGATGCAACCATGTCGGGCATTCCTCGACGAACGTGGGTGGATGCGGCGCCCCGTGCACGACGTACGACGAGACTCGGTCGCGGTGGCGGTCGGTGCTGGGGGCGGCGCCGCTGGGACGGGGCGGCTCGACGGGGACCGGTGGTGCAGTCCCGGGAGTCGCAGCGCGTCGGGGGGTGACCCGGCCTGCCATGCTCGCACACCGACCCCTGCCCCGGGAGGGCAACGGCGCTGAATGTGGCGGACGCGACACCCTCCGGGTCACCGGATCGGCGCCGCGCTAGCAGCGCCGGGTCAGCCGCGACGGGCGGGGCCACAGCCTCGCCAGGACGAGGGCGACCACTCCGGCCTCGGCCACCGGACCGGCGGACCAGGAGTCGCGCCCCTCGTGGGGGTTGTCCCGACCGACCCACCAACCGTCGTCGCCGTGGTGCTCCAGCCGCTTGACCGCCAGGACTCCGTCGGCGAAGCGGACCACCGCCACCGCGCCGACCTGCGGCTGACCTCCGTGCAGGACGAGCAGCCGATCACCTTCGTGCAGCGTGGGCTCCATGGACCGCCCCCGGACGACGGCCAGTCCCACCCGCCGGCGTCTTCGTGGAGCAGCACCCACGCCCGCACCCCCCTGAATAGGACTCGCCGCCACGGGTAGTGTCCCAAGAGGTGGCGCCCGTCGGCGTCGCACGTCTTGCACCGTTGGACCGAACCGTCAGAGAGGACCACCGCATGAAGCTGATCGAGAAGCTCTCGCCGTTCGCGGCATCGATCGAGGTCTCCGCACACTGCGACCTCCCGTGTGGGGTCTACGACCCGGCGCAGGCCCGCATCGAGGCGGAGTCCATCAAGGGGATCATCGCCAAGGTCAAGGACAACGACGACCCGGACTTCCGCACCCGCGCGATCGTGATCAAGGAGCAGCGCTCCGAGCTGGTCAAGCACCACCTGTGGGTGCTCTGGACCGACTACTTCAAGCCGCCGCACTTCGAGAAGTACCCCCAGCTGCACCAGCTGGTCAACGAGGCCACCAAGCTGGCCGGTGCCTCCGGCACCAAGGGCGAGCTCGACGAGGACGTCGCCGACCAGCTGCTGGCCAAGATCGACGAGATCGCCGAGATCTTCTGGGAGACCAAGAAGGGCTGAGCGCTCGCCGGCCCCGCCGGTCAGCGGCGATCCGGGCCGAGATGCTGGCCGTCGTACCCCCGCATGCCGCCACGGCTGCGGGGGTACGCGCCGTTTCCGACCGATTCGGCACTACTGTGTTCCCCAGCCGTCCCCACTTCCTCACCGACTCGAGGACCCCATCGTGAGCGACCGACCCGACGTCGAGCTCCGGCTTCCCGCCGAGAGCGCCTACGTAGCCGTGCTGCGGATGACCACTGCTGGTCTCGCCGCCCGTCTGGACTTCACCCTCGACGACATCGAGGACCTGCGCATGGCCGTGGGTGAGGCGTGCGCACTCGTGCTCGAGGGAGCCGAGCCGTCCGGGGAGCTGGTGGCGACCTTCGACCTCGACGAGGCAGCGATGCGGGTCCGCGTGGCGACGACCTCGACGGCACAGGTCCGGCCCGACACCGACAGCTTCGGCTGGCAGGTCCTCTCGGCCCTGACCAGTGAGGTGACCACCGACGTGGAGAACAAGCACTGCTCGATCGAGTTCACCGTCCGCTCCAGCGTCGCAGCCTGAGCGCCTGATGACTGAGAGGGAGCAGTCGCGGGGAGGGACGCCGCGGGCCGGTCGCGAACGGAGCCTGGCGCTGTTCGCGGAGATGGCCGACTCGGCGACCTCCGAGTCCCGGCGCCAGGAGTGCCGCGACGAGCTCGTGCACCTGCACCTGCCCCTGGTCGACCACTGTGCCCGTCGCTTCGCCAACCGCGGTGAGCCACTGGAGGACCTCGTCCAGGTCGGCACGATCGGGCTGATCAAGTCCGTGGACCGGTTCGACACCGGGCGTGGGGTGGAGTTCTCGACCTACGCCACCCCCACGATCATCGGCGAGATCAAGCGTTACTTCCGCGACAAGGGCTGGGCGATCCGGGTGCCACGGCGGCTCCAGGAGCTGCGCATGTCGATCAGCTCGGTCAGCGGGGAGCTCGCCCAGCAGCTCGGCCGCTCGGCCACCCCGCGCGAGATCGCCGAGCGGCTGGGCATCACCGTCGAGGAGGTCCTCGAGGGGCTGGAGTCGGCCAATGCCTACTCCACTCTCTCCCTGGACGCCGGCGAGAGCAGCGAGGACGGCGCCGGCAGCATGCTGGAGACGCTGGGTGACCTCGACCAGGCGATGCTCCACGTCGAGATCCGTGAGTCGGTCAAGCCGCTGATCGAGCAGCTGCCCGCGCGCGAGAAGCGGATCCTGCTGCTGCGCTTCTTCCGGGGCATGACCCAGTCCCAGATCGCCGCCGAGATCGGCGTCTCCCAGATGCACGTCTCGCGTCTGCTCAACCGCACCCTCGAACAGCTGCGCACCTCGCTGACCGAGGCCAGCTGAGCCGGCGGGAGGTCATCCGTCCTGGTCGCCATGGCGACCGAGCCGGATGACGTCCCGCGAGGTCAGCGGTGCCCGGCGGCGCGTTCGAGTGCGTCGACCGAGCGGGGGTGCAGCATCCCCGCGAGGGCGAGTGCGGCGAGCACGGCCAAGAAGATGGCGACCGGCAGGGTGCGACCGTCCCGGAAGTTCCAGGCCAGCCCGAGCCAGATCAGCTGGGCGAGCAGCACCGGGCCACGCGCCCATCCGCGCAGCCAGCGCAGACCCCACGAGCAGGCGAGCAGGCCGACGCCGTAGGCGACGAAGAACAACGCCGTGGAGACGCCCATCACCAGGCGGTCGGCGTCGAGCGAGATCAGCTCGCTGATCCCGAACAGCACCGTGAGGATGCCCTCCAGCAGAGTGATCCCGGCCGCAGCCACCAACGGCGGCGGGGCGGTACGGCCGGGCGGGGCCGGGGATCGCTCGTCCACCCGGCCAGCCTAGGAGGCCGGGCAGCGGGGACGTCGGCGGCCCGGGCGTGGCGGCGGTGTCGGCGCGCCCGGCACCACCGACGGACAAACCGGGACGTCCCTGTGATGCACCTGACCAACCTCAGGGGTTGTGCGCGGCGTCTGAAGTTGCAACGATCGATCACTGGTGCCCGGCATGGTGGGTGCCGAGCTTGTGCCGCCACGAACCACGCCGGCGCCCGCTCATCCCGGAGTGCTCGACCACGCGCTTCTGGGCCGGAGATCGTGAACACGTTCACTAGCTGATGGAGGATGCCCCCGCAATGGATTGGCGTCACCGCGCCGCGTGCCTCGACGAGGACCCGGAGTTGTTCTTCCCGATCGGGAACACGGGTCCGGCGATCCTCCAGATCGAGGAGGCCAAGCAGGTGTGCCGCCGTTGCGAGGTGCGCGAGCAGTGCTTGGCCTGGGCCCTCGAGGCGGGTCAGGACCACGGGGTCTGGGGTGGCCTGAGCGAGGACGAGCGCCGGGCCCTGAAGCGGCGCAACGCCCGGGCCCGGGTGCGCACCGCCTGACCTGGCACCACGGGGCTCCCCGCGCCACCTAGCCACGGCGCCCGGTGACGTCGGGCAGGTCCACCTCCACGCATGTCCCGCGAGGCTCGCGGTCACCGATGTGCAGCGTGCCGCCCAGCTCCCGCACCAGGGTGCTGACGATGGAGAAGCCCAGGCTCGTCGAGCCCTCGACATCGAAGCCGTCGGGCAGTCCCACACCGTCGTCCTCCACGCACAGCCGCAGCCCCTCCGCCCGCCGCTCGCTGCGCACTCCGATCCAGCCGCCGCTGCCCGGCGCGAAGGCGTGCTCCACCGCGTTCTGCAGCAGCTCGGTGAACACCATGGCCAGTGACGTGGCCACGTCGGAGCTCACCGTCGCGAAGGACCCGCTGCGGCTGGTGCGGATCCCCTCCCCCGGCCCACGGAGTGCGCCGACGTCGGTGACCAGCCGGGTCAGCTGGTCGGCCACCTCGTCGAACTCCACCTGGTCCTCGAAAGCCTGGCTCAGGGTCTCGTGCACCACGGCGATCGCGCCGACCCGGCGTACGGCCTCCTCGAGCTCCAGGCGACCCTCGGGCACCCGGATCCGGCGCGCCTGGAGACGCAGCAGCGCCGCGACCGTCTGCAGGTTGTTCTTCACCCGGTGGTGGATCTCGCGGATCGTGGCGTCCTTGGTGACCAGCTCGCGGTCCCGACGGCGCAGGTCCGTGACGTCGCGCAGCAGCACCAGGCCCGCCGTGTGGACCCCGGCGGGGCGCAGCGGGATCGAGCGCAGGATCACCGTGGCTGCCCCGTTGCCGAGCTCGGTGTCCCGAGCCAGTCGGGCACCCAGCACAGCGCTGACGGTCTCCTCGTCCGGTCGCATGGTCGCCGGCACCAGCCGGCGCGTCACCTCGGCGAGGTTCTGCCCGGCGAGGTCACCGCTCAGCCCCAGCTTGCGGTAGACCGAGAGCGCATTGGGACTGGCGTAGCTGACCTGCCCCGAGGCGTCGACTCGGATGAATCCGTCCCCCACCCGCGGAGTGTCGGCATGGTCCGAGCGCTGCCCCGGGAACGGGAACGCGCCCAGCGCGATCATCTGGGAGAGCTCGCTCGCGGTCTGCAGGTAGGACAGCTCGAGGCGGCTCGGCGTACGCACCCCCTGCAGGTTGGTGTTGCGGGCCACCACCGCGATGATCCGGTCACCGCGGCGCACCGGGATCGCCTCGACCCGCACCGGCACGTCGTCGCGCCACTCCGGGTCGCCTTCGCGCGCGATGCGTCCCTCCCGGAACGCCGCGTCCAGCAGCGACCGTCGACCTGTCGGCACGAAGGTCCCGACCACGTCGTCGACCAGGGCGGTGGGTCCGGTGGTGGGGCGCATCTGTCCCCCGGCCCAGAAGCCGGACCCGTCCGCACCGGGGACCCACAGCACGAGGTCGGCGAAGCTCAGGTCGGCGATGATCTGCCAGTCGGCGAGCAGCATCGAGAGCCACTCCACGTCTTCGGAGGTGAGCTCAGTGTGGGCGCGAGCCAGCGCCTGCAGCGACGGCACGCCCTCAGCGTCGCACACCGACGGGAGGCGACGATCCGCCTCGACGCCTGCCGTAGGGTCCCCCCATGACCGAGGCCCCCCAGCAGTCCGCAGAACCCGCCGCGGAGGTCGCCCCCGCACGACACGCCGGCCAGCACGCCGTCGACGTCGCCCGCGCCCACGGGGTCGAGGTGATGTTCACCCTCTCCGGCGCCCATGTCTTCCCCATGTACGACGGCGCGGTGACCGCCGATCCCCCGATGCGGATCGTCGACGTGCGCCACGAGCAGACCGCCGCGTTCGCCGCCGAGGCGATGGGCAAGCTCACCCGGGTACCCGGACTCGCGGTGCTGACTGCGGGTCCGGGCGTGACCAACGGGGTCAGCGCGATCACCCAGGCACAGTTCAGCGGCTCGCCCCTGGTCGTGGTCGGTGGACGGGCACCCGCCAACCGCTGGGGCAGTGGCTCGCTCCAGGAGCTCGACCAGCCTCCGATCCTGGCCCCCGTCTCCAAGCTGGCCCGCACCATCCACACCGCCGCCGAGGTTCCCGAGGGCATGCACGAGGCGTTCACGCTCGCCGCCGCACCGCATCGGGGGCCGGTCTTCGTCGACGTCCCGATGGATGAGTTCTTCAACGCCGCGGCCGGGGAGACGCCCGAGCTGGCCTCCCGCCGGCGGCTCGAGCCCGACCCCGAGGCCCTCTCGGAGATCGCCGAGCTGCTCGGACAGGCCCAGCGCCCGGTCCTGGTGCTCGGCACCGACGTGTGGGCCGACGGCGCGGAGGAGGCAGCGCTGCGGCTCGTGGAGGAGGTGGGGCTGCCGAGCATCACCAACGGCATGGGCCGCGGCGTCGTACCCGGGGGTCATCCACTGCTGGTGACCAAGGCCCGCGGTGCCGCCCTGGGCGGCGCCGACCTGGTCGTCGTGGTGGGCACGCCGCTGGACTTCCGGCTCGGGTACGGCGTGTTCGGCGGGAAGGACGGGGCCGCGCCGGCGCGGGTGGTGCACCTCGCCGACTCCCCCGACCAGGTCTCGCGCCACGCCGACCTCGCCGGCGAGGCCTCGGGCGACCTCACGCTGGTGCTCGACGGGCTCCGGGAGGCCGTCCAGGGCCTGGTGCGCCGCCCCGACTGGTCGGCCTGGGTCGACGGTCTCCAGGACCGCGTCCGCGCCGCCGCGCAGCGAGACGCCGAGCTGCTCGGAGCCACGGCTGACCCGATCCATCCGGCGCGGATCTACGGCGAGCTGGTCCCGCGCCTGGCCGAGGACTCGGTGGTCATCGGTGACGGCGGCGACTTCGTGTCCTTCGCGGGCAAGTACGTCGAGCCCAAGCGTCCCGGCAGCTGGCTGGACCCGGGGCCCTACGGCTGCCTCGGCGCCGGACTGGGCGCCGCGATGGCTGCCCGCCTCGCCCGCCCCTCGGGCCAGGTGGTGCTGCTCTACGGCGACGGTGCGGCCGGCATGTCACTGCTCGACGTGGACACCCTGGTGCGCCACGACCTGCCGGTGGTGATGGTCTGCGGCAACAACTCGGCCTGGGGCCTGGAGAAGCAGCCCATGCAGATGCTCTACGGCTACGACGTCGCGGCGGACCTGCAGCCGCAGACGCGCTACGACGAGGTGGTCACGGCGCTCGGCGGTGCCGGCGAGACCGTGACCGATCCCCGCGAGATCGGCCCCGCCCTGGATCGTGCCTTCACCTCCGGCGTCCCCTACCTGGTCAACGTGATCACCGACGTGAACGCGCCGTACCCCCGCAGCACCTTCGGCATCTGAGTCGCTGTAACGCGGGGTTATGGAGGCAAAGTGCCTCCCCGGGGGAGCACTCAGTCTCCATAACCCCGCGTTACATGCGGTGGGCGGCGTCAGGGGGCGGGGACGCGGGCCAGGAACTTCTCGGCCTCCACGACCACGCGGGTGACCTCGCCGGAGCCGACCAGGGCCTCGCCCTGGCGGGCGGCGACGCCGAAGCGGACCAGTCGGCCGTCCACGTGGAGCACCGAGGCGGTGACGGTGATCGGCGAGCCGACTGCCGAGGGGCGGGTGTGCTCCAGGGAGACCCGGGTGCCGACACTCGTAGACCCCTCCGGGAGCACCGCCGCCAGGGCTGCGCAGGTGGCCTCCTCGCACCAGGCGAGCAGTCGTGGGGTGCCGAGCACCGGCAGGCTGCCCGAGCCCAGCGCAAGAGCGGTGTCCGCGTCGCCGACGCGGTGCTCGACGCTGGCCTCCAGACCGGCCCGGGGGCCGGTCCGGAGGTTGGAGGAGTCTGCGCCGGTCACCGGTCGGTCAACTCGCTCGAGGCCTAGGCGTTGGGGCGCTTGCCGTGGTTGGCGCCCTTCTTCTTGCGCGCGCGCCGCTTGCGGCCGGTCTTGCCCATGGCTCCTCCTGGAGTCGTTCAGCCCTTGCTGAAGGGATCAGCGCTGAAGGGATCGGTAGTGACGGGATCGGTGATCCGCACCTGCACCTGCTGGATCGAGAGCAGGACGCGCCGGCGCAGCCCCTCGGGGGCCACCTCGCTGCACGAACGCGCCACCAGCGCCTTGACGGTGCGTTCGAGATCGTATCGGGCCAGGCAGGGGCCGCACTCGTCGAGGTGGTGCTGGATCTCGCGGCAGTCGGCCTGCTCGAGCTCGTTGTCGAGGAAGAAGAAGACCCTGCTCAGCACCTCGGAGCAGTCGGTGTGGTGCTCCTCAGCCATCACTTCCTCCTCGGGTCCCGGCCGAGAGCAGGTCGTTGTCGCGGACGTAGCCGGTCAGCATCTCCCGCAGCTGGCGGCGACCTCGGTGCAGACGGGACATCACCGTGCCGATGGGCGTTTCCATGATCTCCGCGATGTCCTTGTAGGGAAAGCCCTCGACGTCTGCGAGGTAGACCGCGAGCCGGAACTCCTCGGGCAGGCGCTGCAGCGCCTTCTTGACGTCGGAGTCGGGAAGGTGTTCCAGCGCCTCCATCTCCGCCGACTTCAACCCGCTCGAGGAGTGCGAGCCCGCCCGGTGCAGCTGCCAGTCCTCGACGTCCTCGGCCATCGACTGCTGCGGCTCGCGCTGCTTCTTGCGATAGCTGTTGATGAAGGTGTTGGTCAGGATCCGGTAGAGCCAGGCCTTGAGGTTGGTGCCGGGCTTGAACTGGTGGAAGGACGCGTACGCCTTGGCGAAGGTCTCCTGGACGAGGTCCTCGGCGTCCGCGGGGTTGCGGGTCATCCGCATCCCGGCCGAGTACAGCTGGTCTAGGTAGGGCAGGGCATCCTGCTCGAAGCGCGCCTGACGGTCGGCCTCGGACTCGGTGGCCGGATCGACGGCAGCATCGGCTCCGCGGTCAGGCTCGACGTCGGGGAAGGTTGATTCGCTCATCGCCCTCCACGGTACCCACTCAGGGACGTCGGGATGTTTCTCCTGACGCGGCGGCCCCGGTGGGCACAGCACGGCACAGGTCACGGAAGTGGACCTCCCCGGAAGACACGGTCGTGGACGGGATCTGTCCGGGGAACGCCTGCTCAGCCGGTTCGATTCCCCGTCACCAGCCGGACCACCCACTCCAGGGTCGCCTCCAGCACGACGGCGAGGGCCTCGTCCTGGGTCACCGGCGCGGTCTTCGGCACCTTCAGGGAGTGATCCGCCGCCGGCACCACCGCCAGCGACTCACCGGCATCGGGGAACTCCTGGGGAGTCCCGAACTGGTCCCGCTCCCCCTGGATCACGAGGACCGGCACGCGCGCGCCGAGGAGCTCCTCGACCCGAGTCTTCTCCGGCCGGCCCGGCGGGTGCAGGGGGAAGGACAGCGCCACCACGCCGCGCGCGCCCGCGGTGTGCGCGATCCGGCACGCCGAGCGGGCACCGGCGCTGCGGCCGCCGAGCACGAGCGGGCTGCGCATCCGCATCCGGTCCAGGACCGCGGTGTAGCAGGCGTCGATCACCGCGGGCGCGGGCGCCAGCTTCTTGCCCTGGACCCGCCAGGGCATCTCCACCAGCGACACTGCGATGTCCTGCTGGGGCAGCGTCCGGGCCAGCCGGAGCAGGTCCGGGGCGTCGATCCCTCCGCCCGCCCCGTGGGTCAGCACCAGCGTCGCGATCGGGCGGCGGGCGCGGCGTACGACGACCCGCGCGTCGCCCTTCGGGGTGGGGATCCAGCGCTCGGTCGGCATCAGTCCTCCTCCAGGGCGATCGGCTCGACCAGCTCCGGGCCGTTGTTGCGCACGTTGGAGACCCGGGCGGAGACCGGAAATGCCTCCAGGCGACCCGGCAGCGCAGGCTCCAACAGGTCCAGCAGCTCCTCCCGGTCGGTGATCCCCGGGTCGAGCCAGGCGGCGTACTTCTCCGCAGCGAGCATCAGCGGCATCCGGTCGTGGATGCGGCCCACGGCGTCCTCGGCGGTGGTGGTGATCACCGTGCAGGTCCACAGGAACCGGGCGGGGTCGTCGTGGGCCCTGGTGGGGTCGCGCCAGATCTCGTAGAGGCCGGCCATGGCCAGCACACCGCCGTCGGTCGGACGGATGAAGTACGGCTGCTTGCGCGGGGTGCCCTTCTGGGTCAGCTGCTGGCTCGGGTACCACTCGTAGAAGCCGTCGGCGGGCAGGATCGCACGGCGCCGCTCGAAGGCCCGGCGGTACGCCGGCTTCTCCGCGACGGTCTCCATCCGGGCGTTGATCATCCGGTTGCCGATCTTGGGATCCTTGGCCCAGAAGGGCACCAGCCCCCAGCGCACCACGCGCAGCTGCCGCGTCGGCTCGTCGTCGGCGTCGTCGCGAGCGTCCTCGTCGTGGGCGGGCGGCCGCTCGACGACGGCGTAGACCTCCTTGGTCGGCGCGACGTTCCAGTCAGGCTCCAGCCGCGGGACCTCCGGGGTCTGGATGTCGAACTCCTCGGCGAGGTCCTCGGGTGTGCGCGAGGAGGCGTAGCGGCCGCACATGTGCCACAGCGTAGGAGGCCCGAGCGATCCGCGGGGCGGCCCTCCTCCGCCCCGCAGCGCTCAGCTGCGCGCGACCTCGTCGAGCAACCAGGCCGCCGCGTCGATGGTCGACGGCAGGCCCTCGATCCAGGTCCGCGCCCTCCCCATCTCCGGACCCAGGTCGCCGACGAGGTCACGCAGCAGCCCTACCCGCCTGGCGAGCAGGTCTCCCCGCTCGGCGAGCGCCACCAACCGGCTGCGGCTCGCCTGAGCGATGACTTCTTCTCCGGAGAACACCAGCCGCACGGTCTCGGCCAGCTTGACCAGCCACAGGGCCGAGGCGAACGGATCTCCGGCCGTACCGCCTGCCGCGAGCAGAGGGAGGTCGAGGACGACCAGCGCGTGCGTGCTGGACGCGGACGACCCCCCCTGCTCGGCTGCGCGGTAGACCTCCCCGAGCCGCGCACGCAGGTGACCCCGCGTCGCCAGGCCCGTGAGAGGGTCCTCGCAGGAGAGCTGGTGGACATAGCCCAGGGTCTCCTCCCCCCAGGCGACACACAGCGCCTGCACGGCACCGAAGTCGGGGTCCCCACCCGCGACTCCTGCCCAGACCGCCTTCAACCCGCTCAGTGCCTCACCCAGGTCGGCACCGTCACGAGCCAGCTCGCGGCCCACCTCCGTGCACGCGACGGTGACGTCGCGCCCCGAGGCCAACAGCTCGGCGACCGCCTCGAAGCGGGCCGGCGCACCGGTCCACTCCGCCTCCCCGGCGGCCTCCGAGACTGCCGGGACTCCCCTGCGGTTGATCGCCGCAAAGATGCCCATGCCCGTCCTCGCTCTCCTTCTCCGGTCCGAGACCACGCCCCCACGTCGCGGCCCCTCGGGGGAGGAACGGGACCGAAGCGGTTCCATGACGCGGAAAAGCGACTAAAATCCGAGAACTTCCTTTCCGATCCCGGTGAACACGCCATGGAGACAGCCGCGAGCGCCCCGGACGACGTCGACCAGACCGCCGTCGCCGAGCTGAGCGACCCCGAGCTCATCTCCCGGGTCCGGGACGGCGACGTCGACGCCTACGGCAGCCTGTTCTCCCGGCACGTCGATGCCGCCACGCGGCTGGCGCGCACGATCGCCGGCCACGGCGACGCCGACGACCTCGTCTCCGACGCCTTCGTCAAGGTCCTCAACGTGCTGCTCGGCGGGGGCGGACCGGACGTCGCCTTCCGGGCCTACCTGCTCACCGCCGTACGCCGCCTGCACGTGGACCGCATCCGTAGCACCCAGCGGCTCAACCCGGTCGACGACCTCACCCCCTACGACCCCGGCGTGCCGTTCACCGACACGGCCGTCGCCGGCTTCGAGGGGGGCGCCGCGGCCCGGGCCTTCGCCTCCCTGCCCGAGCGCTGGCAGATGGTGCTGTGGCACCTGGAGGTGGAGAACCAGAAGCCTGCGGACATCGCGCCCCTGCTCGGGATGAGCGCCAACTCGGTCTCCGCTCTGGCCTACCGGGCCCGTGAGGGGTTGCGGCAGGCTTTCTTGACCATGCACGCGGGGGACCTGGCCGACGAGCACTGCCGGGAGACCAACGACCTGCTCGGCGGCTACGTGCGTGGCGCCCTGTCCAAGCGGGACACCGCCAAGGTCAACGACCACCTGGTCCACTGCCGCCGCTGCACCGCCGTCTACCTCGAGCTGGCCGACGTCAACTCCTCGCTCGCCGCGGTCCTCGGACCTGCGCTGCTCGGCACCGCCGCGGCGGCCTACGTCGGCGCGACAGCCGGGGGCACCGCAGGCGGGGGTCTCGGCGTGGTCGCCCTGCTCGATCGCGCGAAGGACTTCGTCGCCGCCAACGCCGCGGCGACGACCGCCGGCGCGGCAGCGGTGGGCGTCGCCGCGACGACGGCGATCCTCGTCGCGACGCACCAGGGCGCCCCCGAGCGCCCCAGCGCGGCAGCCGACCCTCCCGGGGGCTCGCTGCTGCCGTCGGCCCAGGCGCCGAAGGAGCCGGGCAAGGGCACCGGGCGCACTCACTCCACCACCTCGGACGCACCGGCGACGAAGCGTCGGGTCGGCGCCCAGGCTCCGCACACCGACACCCCGGCCTCCTCCGGAGGCGGCCCGGTCAGCCCTCCCGGCGCCGCCACGGACACCACCGTGGCGGACCGGACCTCCGCGACGCCGGAGGATCAGCCACCCTCCTCATCCCAGGCGCACCAGGAAGCCGCGCCGGCGGCACCGGCGCCGCAGAAGCCGCCCACCTCCGAGCCGCCTCCCCGCAGTGACCCACCGCCCCAGAAGCCGCCGCCCAGCAAGGAGCCACCCGACAAGGAGCCGTCGGCGACGCGGGTCCTCGACCTGCACGTCACCGCCCAGCCGCTCGCGCCGGTCCACGGCCGGGTGACCGTGACCGTGCTGGCCCTGGGTCTCACCAACGGCCCGCAGGGCTCGCTCGTGGCCACCGCCGACACCGGCAGCTTCCAGCAGGTCGGCGGGCCGGCGTGCGCGCGCATCCCGCACGGATTCTCCTGTCCGGTCAACGGGCCCGCTGTGCTCTTCAGGTTCAGCAACACCACCGCCTCCGGGCCGACGCTGACCTTCAAGGTGACCCCACCTTCGGGCTACGACGACCCGAACCCCGGCAACAACACCACCAGCGTGCACCTCCCTCGGCGCTGACGGCAGGCGGTTGAGGCGAGGGTCGAAGGGGTAAGCAGGCACCATGACAGCCACCCGACTTCTCGCTCGCCCGCTGATGGCCTCGATGTTCGTCTACGGCGGCGTCAACGCCCTGAAGAACGCCGAGAGCCACGCGGTGAAGGCCAAGCCCGTCGCCGACCAGGTCCGTACGGCGCTGGGCCGGGTCGCGCCGCAGCTGAAGCTGCCCGACGACACGGTGACGCTGGTGCGCGCCAACGCCGGGGCGCAGATCCTGGCCGCCGCGGCCCTGGCCACGGGCCGGGCCCCGCGTACGGCGAGCACGGTCCTCGCCGCCTCCCTGATTCCCACCACCGCAGCCGGCCACCAGTTCTGGAACGAGACCGACCCCGCGGCCCGCGGCCAGCAGAAGATCCACTTCTTCAAGAACCTCTCGATGCTGGGCGGGCTGATGCTCGCTGCCGTCGACACCGAGGGGCGCCCCGGACTGGCCTGGCGCGCCCGGCACGGCGCCGGTGACGCGCGTCGCTCCGCCAAGCACCTGCGCCGGGAGGCCAAGCTGCAGGCCAGGCTCGCCGCGAGCCAGGCCGGGCTCTGACCAACGCAGTCGTGGGCAACGCTCGCTGAGCTCGTCGCGTGGCCCTCGCTAACCTCGTCGCGTGACGACGCGTGGCGGTGCTGGTCCGGTGACCCCGCTGTGGCCTGCGCCCGTGGCCCGGCAGCCGGTGCGGGCGAGCGTCCGGCTGCCCGGCTCGAAGTCGCTGACCAACCGCGCCCTGGTGCTGGCCGCGCTCGCCGACGGCCCCTCGGTGGTGCGGGGCGCGCTGCGCTCGCGGGACACCGAGCTGATGGCTGCCGCCCTGCAGGCGCTCGGCGCGTCGGTCGACGTCTCCGGGCCGGACTGGGCGGTCGCGCCCGGGCCGCTCCACCATGGCGCCATCGACTGCGGCCTTGCCGGCACCGTGATGCGCTTCCTGCCACCGGTGGCGGCGCTTGCCGACGGGCCGGTCGAGTTCGACGGCGATGCCCACGCCCGAGTGCGCCCGATGGCCCCCGTGCTGGAGGCGTTGCGCTCGCTCGGTGTCGAGGTGACCGGTTCGTCGCTGCCGTTCACGGTCCGCGGAACCGGTCGGGTCCGTGGCGGGGAGGTGGCGCTCGACGCGTCGGAGTCCAGCCAGTTCGTCTCCGGCCTGCTGCTGGCCGGTGCGCGCTACGACCACGGGGTCGTCGTACGGCACGCGGGCCCGCCGGTCCCCTCGCTCCCCCACATCCAGATGACCGCGGCCAGCCTGCGTCAGCACGGGGTGGACGTCGAGGGCGGCACCTGCCAGTGGTCGGTGCGTCCCGGACCTGTCCGGGCCGTGGACGTCGACATCGAGCCTGACCTGTCCAACGCGGCGCCCTTCCTCATGCTCGCACTCACCAGCGGGGGCACGGTCGCGGTGCCCGGGTGGCCGCGCAGCACCACCCAGGCCGGGGACGCGCTGCGGGACCTGCTGGCGCGCATGGGTGCCGAGGTCTCGCTGGACGACGCAGGGCTCACCGTGTGCGGGACCGGCACGATCACCGGCATCGACGTCGACCTGCACGACGTCGGCGAGCTCGCCCCGGCGGTCGCCGCGCTCTGCGCCGTGGCCTCGGGCCCGTCGCGGCTGCGCGGGATCGCCCACGTCCGCGGGCACGAGACCGACCGGCTCACGGCGCTGGCCACCGAGCTGCGCGGGCTCGGTGCCGGGGTGGAGGAGCACCCCGACGGCCTGACCATCACGCCGGCGCCCATGCACGGCGGGGAGTTCAAGACCTACGCCGACCACCGGATGGCGCAGGCGGCCGTGGTCATCGGCTCGGTGGTCGAGGGCGTGCTGGTGGAGAACGTCGCCACGACCGCGAAGACGTTCCCCGGCTTCCCCGAGGTCTGGGCCGAGCTGTTCAGATGATCCGCCCCGACGAGCCCCACCGGGCGACCGGATGAGTCCCCGCTACGGCGAGCACGACCCGGAGAGCTACGAGCGCCCCGGCAAGCGGAGCCGGCCGCGCACCAAGGACCGGCCCACCTACGCCGACGCCGTGGCTGCGGTGGTGGTCCGGGTGGACCGGGGCCGGTACACCTGCCGGCTGGCCGACGAGGAGGCCGACCACGCCGACGTCACGGCCATGAAGTCGCGCCCGCTCGGGCGCAAGGGTGTCGTGGTCGGAGATCGGGTCGGGTTGGTCGGTGACACCACCGCCGCCGAGGGGTCCCTCGCCCGCATCGTCACCGTCGAGGACCGCATCACCGTGCTGCGACGCACCGCCGACGACGACGACCCGGTCGAACGGGTCGTGGTCGCGAACGCCGACCAGCTCGTGATCGTCACCGCGCTCGCCGATCCCGAACCCCGGCCACGGCTCATCGACCGGGCCCTGGTCGCGGCGTACGACGCCGGCATGGAGCCACTGCTGTGCCTGACCAAGGCAGACCTCGCGGCGCCCGACGCGCTCGTGGAGGCCTACCGGCCGCTCGGGGTCCCGCACGTGGTCACCCAGCGGGGTGGGGACCTGCAGCCGCTGCGAGAGCGGCTCACCGGGCGGGTGAGCGTCCTGCTCGGGCACAGCGGTGTGGGCAAGTCCACCCTGGTCAACGCCCTGGTCCCCGAGGCCGACCGGGAGACCGGCGACGTCAACGTGGTGACCGGTCGCGGTCGGCACACCTCGACCAGCGCGTTGATGCTCAGCCTGCCCGGTGGCGGCTGGATCGTGGACACCCCGGGGATCCGGTCCTTCGGGCTCGCCCACGTGGACCCCACCCACCTGATCCGCGCCTTCCCCGACCTGCTGGGGCTGACCGACGAGTGCCCGCGGGGCTGCACCCACGGCCAGGGCCAGCCGGAGTGCGGGCTGGACGCCGCGCTCGAGGCGGACGGACCACGTGCCGAGCGGGTGCGCTCCTTCCGTCGGCTGCTGGCCAGCCGCGAGGCCGGCGAGCAGTACTGAGTCCGATCAGCCGCGGCCGGCCCAGACGGACCGGGCACCGGCGTCGCCGGTGACCACCACGAGCACGAGCACCGCCACGGCCAGGAGCGGCAGCAGCACCATCATCGGCTTCTCCAGGGCTGCGACCCTCGCCTGGCGGTGCTCCGCGTCACGCAGCTGCGTGACGTGCGGCAGTGCCCAGAAGGCCAACGCCATGGCCGCGAAGAGCACCCAGGTGACGAACTGCAGCCTTCCGGCCCACTCCGCGTGCGTCGAGATCAGCGCGCTCTCGCCGACCTTGTGCTCCAGCTCCTCGCCCGTCGACGCGGAGAGCTGCACGAAGGCCGCCGCGAGCGTGGTGAGCACCAGGGCGGGCCAGCGCGCGGCCCAGCGGTACTTCGGCACCACGTAGGCCATCACCAGCAGCGCCGCCAAGGGCACGAACACCACCGCCCCGTGGACCACCAACGGATGGATCGGCACCCCGTTGATCGCCATGCGTCGGACCCTACTAACGGTTGCTGAGAGATCCCGGTGAATAGTCTGTGCCCATGCCGTCCGACTTCACCGACGACCTCCGGCTGGCGCACGTGCTCGCCGACGACGCCGACTCACTGGCGCAGGCGCGGTTCCGGTCGCTCGATCTGCACGTGATGACCAAGCCGGACCTCACTCCGGTCTCCGATGCCGACCACTCGGTGGAGGACGGCATCCGTCGTACTCTCTCGCGCGCCCGGCCGCGCGACGCCGTCCTCGGCGAGGAGGGCGGCGCCTCGGGGCACAGCCAGCGCCGCTGGGTCGTGGACCCGGTCGACGGCACCAAGAACTTCGTGCGCGGCGTCCCGGTGTGGGCGACGCTGATCGGGTTGATGGTCGACGACGAGGTCGTCGTCGGCGTCGTCTCCGCCCCGATGCTCAACCGGCGCTGGTGGGCGATGCGTGGCGGGGGCGCCTGGACCGGCAAGTCACTGCTGCGGGCCACCTCCTGCCAGGTCTCGGACGTCTCACGCGTCGAGGACGCCTCGCTGTCCTACTCCTCCCTGTCGGGGTGGGACGAGCGCGGCCGCCTCGACGACTTCCTCTCGCTCTCGCGCCGCTGCTGGCGCACCCGGGCGTACGGCGACTTCTGGTCCTACATGCTGGTCGCCGAGGGCGCGGTGGACATCGCGACCGAGCCCGAGCTGGCCCTGCACGACATGGCCGCCCTCGACGTCATCGTCCGCGAGGCCGGCGGCAGCTTCACCTCCCTCGACGGGACACCCGGGCCGCTGGGCGGCAGCGCCCTGGCCACCAACGGCAAGCTGCACGACCAGGCGCTGGCCTTCCTCGGCTCCCTCGAGCACGAGACGGACGAAGGGCACGGCGGGACCGTCCACGACCTCAGTGCACGGCGCGACGCCGGCCGTCCCGAGGCCGAGGACTGACCCATCCGAGTGCCGATCGGCCCTGTCGCACAGGCCCGGTCTGCCCTACATTGCCAGTCCAGTGCCCGGCGGCCGGGAGACCGGCCACCCAGAGGAGGGAGAGAGCCGTGAAGATCCGCGAGGTCATGCGTGCCAAGGCGAACGAGGACGTGGTGACGATCTCTCCCGAGGCCAGCGTGCGGGACCTGCTCGCGCTGCTGGCCGAGCACAACATCGGCGCGGTGATCGTGAGCAACGACGGTGCCGCCGTCGACGGCATCGTCAGTGAGCGAGACGTCGTACGCCGGCTCAACGAGGACGACTCGGTCCTCGACGGACCGGTCGAGCACATCATGACCGCAGTGGTGCACACCTGCGAGCCCGACCACGACGTCAACGAGCTGAGCGCGCAGATGACCCAGCGCCGCATCCGGCACGTCCCGGTGCTGGAGTCCGGCCGGCTCGTCGGGGTGGTCAGCATCGGCGACGTGGTGAAGTCGCGGATGGGCCAGCTGGAGTTCGAGCGCGACCAGCTCGACTCCTACGTGCACCAGACCTGAGCCAGCCGGACGGACCAGGTCAGCTGCCTGTCTCCGCCGACACCCGACGCATCAGCTCGGCGAAGTGGCCGGGCTCGTCGTACGGCGGCGTGTGTCCCGACCTCTCGAAGAGGACCCACTGCTTCCGGGGCGCGCGCAGCATCTCGAACCACTCGCGCGCCGGTGTGGAGCGCCCGGACGCCTCGTGCCGACCTTCCACGACGTAGACCGGGACCTGCAGGCGCGGCACGTCCCGCCGGAAGTCGGTGTCGCGCAGCTGCGGGTAGAGCACGTCGAAGGTCTCGGCGATGGCGGCCATGCCGCGCAGCTGCTCGACCAGGGTGTACTCCCCGGCGAAGAGGCTGGCGGGGTACTCCGCGGCGGGCGAGTAGTCCTCGCCGTGCTCGAAGTCCGTCCACGTCGGGTTGGAGGACAGCGCCACCAGGTAGTCGAGCGTGTCGTCGTACGGCGGCTCGCCCGCCTTCAGCAGCGCGTCGACCTGGTCGTCGTCCCCCCGGGCGCGCGCGTCGGCCAGGCTCTCGGCATACATCAGCTTGTCGGTCTCGAACTGGTCGACCATCTGGCCGGTGCCCACGAAGGCGTGGAAGCGCTCCGGCGAGCGCTGGGCGGCCAGCACGCCCAGGGTGGTGCCCCACGAGCTGCCGACGAGGTAGATCTTCTGCTCGTCGAACCGCTCGCGGAGGTAGTCGGTCACCTGGAGGGTGTCCGCGACCATCTGCTCGACGGTGAGGCTCGAGCGCGGCTCGAGCTGGTCGTAGGACTTGCCGGTGCCGCGCTGGTCCCAGGTGGCCACCACGAAGTCCTTCTCCAGGTCAGTCCCTGAGTTGCGGATCCGGCCCAGTGCCGTGCCCCCGGGCCCACCCTCGAGGAACAGCAGCACCGGGGAGTCCTCGGAGCGACCGCGGAGCAGGATCGTCTGGTCGTGTCCCCCGATGGGCACGTCGACCAGCTCCGCGACGCTGCCCGGGACCCGGTCTCCGTCCGGGCCGGTGATCTCCGCGGTCGAGGCCGGTCGCAACAGCGCCGCAGCCAGCACCACGACTGCCGCTGTGCTCAGCGCGAGCACGACGCCGCGGAGCCGGTGCCGCCCGAGGGTGGGCTCGGAGCGGCGCTGACGGCGCCGCAGCAGCGCGAGGCCCCACCCGACGCCCACCACGAGCGGCAGCAGCATCAGCAGGGCGTCGACTCCGCGGCCGGAGACGAACGCCAGGACGCCGTACACGTCACCGAGGGCGACGCCGTCGACGGTCGGACCCTCGGTGCGCCAGCGCGCCAGCTCGAAGGCCGCGGCGAACGCGATCGGTGCGTAGAGCACCGCCCAGGCCGTGGCCAGCAGCCATCCGGCGGCGACCCCGGTGAGGAGGGTGGCGACGAGCGTGAGGACCGCTTGCGTGGTCGTGACCGGACCGCGCGGGAGCACCCAGCCGACCAGGAGGCCCACGACCAGCGGCAGGACCCCGGCGAGCACCCTGCGGGACCCGTCGCGCCCGGGTCCACGCCGCTGGGACGGAGGGCTCATGACTGTCTCCGATGGCTTGGGGGATGCGGGATTCGCGTGCCTCTCCATGCTCGTTGCCGCGACTGCGCACGGGCAGGGGACAACGTCCCCGCCGCCCGGGATCCCTCGTCGCGCGCTCGGAGCGCACTGCCGACCGGCCGCAACGCCACGCGGAGGACGTGACAAGGTGGCGGCATGACTGCTGAGAAGCCCGAGATCGACTTCCCCGAGGGCCCGCCGCCCGCCGACCTCGAGGTGACCGACCTCCGCGAGGGCGACGGCCCCGAGGCGACCGCAGGTGCCACCGTGTCCGTGCACTACGTCGGGGTCGCGCACTCCTCCGGGGAGGAGTTCGACGCGTCGTACAACCGGGGGGCGCCGCTCGACTTCCGCCTCGGCATCGGGCAGGTCATCGCCGGCTGGGACCAGGGCGTGCAGGGCATGAAGGTCGGCGGGCGCCGCCGGCTGGTCATCCCCCCGCAGCTGGCGTACGGCGACCGCGGGGCCGGCGGCGTGATCAAGCCCGGCGAGACGCTCATCTTCGTCGTCGACCTCGTCGGCCTCCGCTGACCGGTCAGCCGCGGGCCACCCGGGCGGACTGCCCTGCCAGAGCGACGACGTCGCCCACCTGGAGCTGACGGCCGCGGCGGGTCTCCGCCTGGTCGTTGACGGTGACCAGCCCCGCCTGTAGCACCTCCTTGGCCTCCGCTCCGGACTCGACCAGGTTGGCGAGCTTGAGGAACTGACCGAGCCGGATCGACTCGTCGCGGATCGGCACCTCGTCCATGGACCCTCTCCTCACAGCACCAGCGAGGCGGCGTGGATGACCACGCCGACCAGACCACCGACGATGGTGCCGTTGATCCGGATGAACTGCAGGTCCCGGCCGACGTGCAGCTCGATCTTGCGGGCGGCCTCCTCGCCGTCCCATCGCTCGATGGTGTGGGTGATGACGGCGGTGAGCTCGTCGCCGTAGCGGCCCACCGCCCAGACCGCGAAGTCCGAGAGCCAGGCCTCCAGCCGGGCGCGCAGCGCGTCGTCGGCGCAGACGCGCTCGCCGAGCTCGACCAGCTCGTCGGTGGCGCGGTCGTGGAGCGGCCCCTCGAGGTTGTCCAACGCCTCGATGAACGCCCGCCGGAACGCCCGCCACAGCGACATGGCTGCCGGGACCATCTGGGGCTGGGAGAGGACGCGATCCTTCAGGGACTCCGCGCGCTCCTGCGTCGCGGGGTCGTTGAGGAGGTCGTGGGCGAGCTGGGCGAGCAGGCTGTCCAGGGCCTTGCGAGCGTGGTGGTGCGGGTCTCGACGGATGTCGGCGACCCAGCGGATCGCCTCCAGGTGCAGGCGGGTGGTGACCATCTCGTTGAGCCGGTCCGGCGCCCACCACGGGGCCCGCTCGCCGACCACCTCGACGAAGGTGTCCTGGTTGTGCACCAGCCAGCGGTGCCCCTCCTCCAGGGCCAGCTCGACCAGCCCGTGGTGCGCCCCGTCGTGGACGATCTCCTGCAGCAGGGCGCCTGCCACCGGCGAGATCGGCTCGGCCTCGAACCGCGGCACCACGACCTCGCGGACCACGGCCTCGACGTCACCGTCCTTGAGGCGGCGCAGTCCGAGCGCCAGCGCGTTGGCGGCCTCGCGCACCACCCGGCGCGCGTGGGGACGCGCGGAGAGCCAGGTGCCGAGCCGGCGGCCGATCTCGGCCAGCGCCAACCGCTCGCGGATGACCTCCTCCTGCAGGAAGTTCTCAGCGAAGAACTCCTCCAGGCTGCGCCCGAACTCGTCCTTGCGACGCGGGATCAGCGCGGTGTGCGGGATCGGCACTCCGAGCGGGTGCCGGAACAGCGCGGTGACCGCGAACCAGTCGGCCATCGCGCCGACCATGCTCGCCTCGGCGCCGGCGTTCACGAAGCCCCAGAACCCGTCCTGGCCGCGCGTCACGACGTACACCACCGCTGCGAACAGCAGGAGGCCGAGCGCCACCGCCTTCATCCGGCGCAGGCGGGTGCGGCGCTGCGCGTCCGCCGCAGGGTCGGCCGGCAGGAGCGGTCCGGCCGTCACCCAGCACCGCCGGGGCGAGGCGACGGCGGGAGTGCACGCGTGGGGCGGCTCATGGGTGGGAAAGGTACCCACTGACGCCGCGCACCCGACAGGCGGGAACAAACCCGTCTGGCGAGCGTTGCATCCCTACACAGACCCACGCACCCGCAGACCACGAGGAGAACCGTGCCGACCCTGAGCGACTTCACCGCCCGCACGATCACCGGCCAGGAGCAGGGTCTCGACGCCTACCGCGGCCAGGTCGTGCTCGTGGTCAACACCGCCTCCAAGTGCGGGCTCACCCCCCAGTTCGAGGGGCTCGAGCAGCTCTACGAGAAGTTCGCCGACCAGGAGTTCGTGGTGCTCGGCTTCCCGTGCAACCAGTTCGCCAACCAGGACCCGGGCAGCAACGACGAGATCGCCGGCTTCTGCCAGCGCAACTACGGCGTCAGCTTCCCGATGTTCGAGAAGGTCGACGTCAACGGCGACGACGCCCACCCGCTGTTCACCTGGCTGCGCGAGGAGAAGGGTGGCCTGCTCGGCGACGCGATCAAGTGGAACTTCACCAAGTTCCTGGTCGGCCGCGACGGCGAGGTGCTCAAGCGCTACGCCCCGACCACCGACCCGGCCAAGATCGGCGAGGACATCGAGGAGGCGCTGGCGGGCGACGAGGCGGCCTGAGCACCACCCCGATAGCCTGAGCGGACGCCGTTCGAACGCACCGTCCGTCGCCAGGAGCCACCATGCAGCTTGCGCTGACCGAGGAGGACACCGCCTTCCGCGAGGAGATGCGGACCTTCTTCACCACCAAGATCCCCCAGGAGCTGCGCGACGCGGTCGCCACCGGCCGCCACGTCGGCAAGGACGGGATCGTGGCGAGCCAGCGGATCATGAACGAAGCCGGGCTCGCGGTGCCGAACTGGCCGGTGGAGTGGGGCGGTCGCGACTGGACACCGCTGCAGCGGCACATCTGGCACGAGGAGATGCAGCTGGCCTGCGTGCCCCCGCCGCTGGCGTTCAACGCCAACATGGTCGGCCCGGTGATCGCGAACTTCGGCTCCCAGGAGCTGAAGGAGAAGTTCTTGCCCGCGACCGCCAACCTCGACATCTGGTGGTGCCAGGGGTTCTCCGAGCCCGACGCCGGTTCCGACCTGGCCTCGCTGAAGACGCGCGCCGTGCGCGACGGCGATGACTGGGTGATCAACGGCCAGAAGACGTGGACCACCCTGGGCCAGCACGCGGACTGGATCTTCGTGCTCGCCCGGACCAATCCCGAGGCCGACCGGCCGCAGCGCGGCATCTCCTTCCTGCTGTGCCCGATGGACGCCGAGGGCGTGACCCTGCGGCCGATCGAGCTCATCGACGGTGGCTTCGAGGTGAACGAGGTCTTTTTCGAGGACGTCCGGGTCCCGGCCGAGAACCTCGTGGGTGAGGAGAACGCCGGCTGGGGCTATGCGAAGTTCCTGCTCGGCAACGAGCGGGTCGGCGTCGCCCCGGTGGGCGCCACCAAGCGGGCGCTGGCCACGGTCAAGCAGCACGCCCGGGAGACCGGGCAGCTCGACGACCCGCTGGTCGCCGCCCAGGTGGTGGAGCTGGAGAACGAGCTGCTCGCGCTCGAGCTGACCGCGCTCCGGGTGGTCGCACACTCCGCGGACGGCAAGCCCCACCCGGCCTCCTCGGTGCTCAAGCTCAAGGGCACCGAGCTGCAGCAGGCAGTCTCCGAGCTGGCCCTCGACGTCGCCGGCTCCTTCGGGCTGGCCTCCGGCGCCGCCGATCTCGACGGCACCACGGTCCCGGACTGGGCGGCGCTGGCAGCTCCGACGTACCTGAACTTCCGCAAGGCCTCGATCTACGGCGGGTCCAACGAGATCCAGCGCCAGATCATCGCCGGCACCATCCTGGGACTCTGAGAGGGCGGACATGGACTTCACACTCGACAGCGAGCAGGCAGCCCTCCGCGACGCGGTCCGCGGGCTGCTCAAGGCCTACGACCCCGCTCAGGACGCCGAGCGCCGGCGCCAGGTGGTCTCCGAGGAGCCCGGGTACGACGAGGAGATGTGGGGCCGTCTCGCCGAGATGGGCGTGCTCGGCCTCCCCTTCGCCGACGAGTACGGCGGCATGGGCGCCGGGCCCGTGGAGGTCTCCGTCGTCGCCGAGGAGATCGGCCGGGTCCTGGCCCCCGAGCCGTTCGTGGAGTCGGTCGTGCTGGCCGGCGGGCTGGTCGACCGGTTCGGCACCGAGGAGCAGAAGAAGGAGGTGCTCGGCGCCCTCTCCTCCGGCGACCTGGTGCTCGCCTTCGCGTGGGCCGACCCTGCCGACGGCGACGACGTCGTCCGGGTCGACGGCGAGACGCTGACCGGCGTCAAGGAGCCCGTGCTCGGTGGCGGCCGCGCCGACCTGCTCGTCGTGCTCGCCGAGGACCGGCTCTTCCTGGTCAAGGGCGAGGACACCGAGCGGTCGTCGTACGCCACCTTCGACGGCGGACGTGCCGCCCGGATCCGCTTCGACGGCGCTCCCGCCACCCTGCTCGGCGACGGCAGCGGGATCACCGAGTCGGTCAAGGACGTGCTGGCCGCCGGGATGGTGGCCTACAGCCACGAGGCGCTCGGGGCGATGGACACCGCATTGCGGCTGACCACCGACTACCTGAAGACCCGCAAGCAGTTCGGGGTCACACTGAACACGTTCCAGGCGCTCAACTTCCGCGCGGCCGACCTGTACACCTCGCTCGAGCTCACCCGCAGCATCGTGCTCTGGGCGACGATGGTGCTGGCCGAGAGCGGCACGTCCGCGGAGAAGAAGCGCGAGGCGGCTGCCCGGGCCAAGCTCCAGGTCAGCCGCGCCGGCCGGCACATCGGCCAGGAGGCGATCCAGCTGCACGGCGGCATCGGCATGACCGCGGAGTACTCCGTGGGCCACTTCAGTGCGCGCCTCACCGCGATCGACCAGCTGCTCGGCGACGGTCGGCAGCAGGTGCACAACCTGTCTCGTCGGCTCGACGACCACGAGGTCGTGGAGCCGCTGCCCTGAGCGTCCCCTGGTCCGAACGTCGCCTGGTCGGGATCGCCGGGCCGCCGGGCGCCGGGAAGACGACGTACGCCCTCGACCTGGTCGCGTCGCTGGGTCCGACGGCGGCGCACGTGCCGATGGACGGCTTCCACCTCGCCGACGCGATCCTGGACGCGCTGGGGCTGCGGGACCGCAAGGGCGCTCTGGAGACCTTCGATGCGTGGGGGTACGCCGCCCTGCTCCGCCGGCTGCGAGACGAGCACGACCACACGGTCTTCGCGCCGGGGTTCGAGCGGGTGCTGGAGCAGCCGCTGGCCGGGGTGATCGCGGTCGAGCCCTCCGTGGAGACCGTGGTGACCGAGGGCAACTACCTGCTGCTGGACCGGCCGGAGTGGCGTGCGGTCCGGGCCGAGCTGGACGAGGTGCTCTACCTCGAGGTGCCGGCGGAGGTGCGCCGCGAGCGGCTGCTCGCCCGGCACGTCGAGTTCGGCAAGACGCCGGAGCAGGCCGCCGCCTGGGTGGACCGGGTCGACCTGCCCAACGCCCGCCTGGTCGAGGCGTGCCGCGACCGCGCCGACCAGGTGGTCACGCCCGGCCGGTTTCCCAGGTGATGAACCCAAGTTGGCACTTCACACACAACACGTTGTGTGTGAAGAGGCAGTCTGCTGTGTGGAGTACGGCGTACCGCTGAGGTCCGGTCGTCGCGGCAGCATCCGTTCGACGTGGTGGCCGCCACGAGTCCACTGCCGCGCTGGCCGAGCCACCGAACCGACGACTTCACACGCCGAACTGCCTCTTCACACACCGCGCATCGTGTGTGGAGAGGCAGTTCAGGTTCATAACCTGGGAAACCGGCCGACCGATTCAGCCGCCGTACCAGAAGCCGCGGCCGCCGTACCAGTCGCCGAGGTGGCCCCAGTCGCCGCCGCTGCGGCCGTGCCGGCCGCCGAGGTAGGAGCCGACCACCGCGGCACCGAGGTCGTCCAGCTCGGGGGCGACCACGCGGCCGTCGACGCGTGCGGCGAGCTGGTCGAGGAATCGGGCCAGGCCCGGGTCGTCGCCGAGCCGGAAGAAGGTCGTCTGCGCGCCGAGGCGCATCGCGTTGTCCAGCTCGCGCACCGACCAGGCGATGGTCAGTGGGTGCGGCGGGTAGGAGAACCACACCTCGCCGTCGGGCTCGAGGTGGCTCGTGGGCTCGCCGTCGGTGACGATCAGCAGCACCGGCTGGGCATTCGGGTGCTTGCGGAAGTGCCGGTTGGCCAGCAGCAGCGCGTGGTGCAGGTTGGTGCCCTTGTCCCACATCGCGTCGAGCGCGGTGAGCTGCTCGATCTCCATCACCTGCGCGGACCGCCCGAAGCCGATCAGCTGCAGCGCGTCCCCGCGGAAGCGGGTGCTGATCAGCTGGTGCAGCGCCAGCGCCGTGCGCTTCATCGGCACCCAGCGGTTGGCCATCGCCATCGAGAACGACGTGTCCACCAGCAGCGCCACCGCGGCCTGGGTGCGGGCCTCGGTCTCGTCGACCTCGAGATCGCCGATCTCCAGGCGTACGCCGGCCCGCGGGTCGCCGCCCTCACCTACGGTGCGCACGACCGCGTTGGTGACCGTGCGGGTCACGTTCCAGGGCTCGGTGTCGCCGAACGCCCACTCGCGGGTGGCGCCGCTGAGCTCGCCGGCCGCACCGGCTTGGCGCAGGTCACGTTGTCCCTGGCGCCCGGACATCCGCTCGGCGACGTCGCGCAGCAGCGCCTTGCCGAGCTGGCGCATCGCCTTCGGAGAGAGCCGCAGGTCGCCGTCGGACCCGCGCTTGAGGTAGCCGGAGTCGTTCAGGGCCTTCTCCAGCTCGGCGAGCCTGCGGGCGTCGACCGACGCCTGGTCGCCCAGCTGCCGGGCCAGCTTGTCGAGGTCGACGTCGTCCATCCGCGCGCCGCCGTAGGACTGGGACAGCTGTTCGGCGAGGTCGTCGAGCTCGGCGAGGTCCTGCAGCACGCCGGTGCCGTCCCCCAGACCGAGGCCGTCCTGGCCCTCGAACTGCTCCGAGCCCGACCAGTCCTCACCCGGGCGCATCGCGCGCAGGTTGTCGTCGAGCCGCGCCAGTGACTGCATCAGCTCGGCGGATCCGAAGGCCTGCGCGGAGAGCTCCATCAGCTCCTGGCGCTGCTCGGGCGACATGGAGTTCAGCATCCGCTGAGCCGCCGCGGCGCGCTGGGCGAGGGCGTCCATGAGCTCGTCGATGTCCTGCGGGTTCCCATTCGGACCAGCGAAGAAGTCTCCATGTTTACTCATGAAGTCGGCGAAGTCCTCGGGGGTGTCTGTCCCGGCCCGGTGCTTCTCGAGCAGATCGTTGAGGTCGGCGAGCATCTCCTGGACCCGCGCCCGGTCCTCGTCGGTGGCGTTCTCCAACGCCTGCTTCATGCCCTGGAAGCGCTGGTCGAGCAGCTCGCGGCCGAGGAGGTCCTTGATCTTCTCGTAGTCCTCGCGGGCCTCGCTGCTCTGCCAGTCGTACGACGACAGCTCGCGCACCGCCGCGGCCGTCGAGGACGGGAGGTTCTCCAGCTGCATCTCGCGGAAGGAGCGATCGGCGTCGTCCATCATCGCGTCCCGCGCCAGCTGCTTGCGCTCGCTGAGCACCGCCCGGTCGAGCAGCTCCCGGACCTCCTGCATGGTGCCGTCGAGCTGGTGCTTGCCGAGCAACTCCTGGCGCCGCTCGGCGACCTGCCGGGCGAGGTCGTCCAGCCCCTGCTGGTCCTGGCCGCCGCGGCGCAGGAACTCCCGCATCGCCCGCTCCGGCGAGTAGCCGGCCATCACGTCCTCGCCGATCGACTCCAGCGCCTCGGAGAGGTCCACCGGCGGGGCGAGCGGGTCCGGGCCGCCGGTCCAGCGCCCGTAGCGGGACCGCACGTGGGGTGGGCGGGGATGCCCGCTCGGCTCTCCCGGTGGTCGAGCTCGACCGGACCTACCCATAGACGGTCTCCCCGTCAGCGCTCTCCTTGCTGACCTTCCGGGCGAGGAACAGGCCCTCCAGGGCGAGCTCGATCGCCCCGGCACGCTCACCGTCGTCGGTGGCGTCGAGGCGGTCGCAGACCTCGTCGTAGAGCTCGGACTCCCCCAGTGCCGGCAGGCCCTCGAGGAACTCCCGGGCCGTCACCCGGTCGCCGGTGACCACGCTGGCGCCCTCCTCGATGGCCCGGACCAGCAGCCCGAGGTCGACGCCGGCCAGTCGCGACCGCACCGTCTCCGCCGTCGCCTTGCGCAGCAGGTGCTCGAGCACCTGGGCCTCGCGACCCTCCTCGCCGGTCTCGAACTCGACCTTGCCGCCGAGCACGTCGACCGCGGTCTCGAGGTCGACCGGACGGGCGACCGCCTGCTCCTCGTGCTGCGCCGTGGCCCGGTGCAACGCAGCCGCAGCGATGGTCTCGGCGCCGGCGATCGAGAAGCGTGCCGAGACCCCGGAGCGCTGGTCGACCGAGCTGGAGCCGCGCAGGGCGCGGGTGAAGCGGGCGAGGATCTCGACGAGATGGTCTGGTACGTCGGCCACGAGGTGGGCCTCCTGGCGGATCACCGCGACCTCGTCGTCGAGCGCCACCGGGTAGTGGGTGCGGATCTCCGCACCGAAGCGGTCCTTGAGCGGGGTGATGATCCGGCCGCGGTTGGTGTAGTCCTCGGGGTTGGCGCTGGCAACCACCAACGTGTCCAGCGGCAACCGCAGCACATATCCGCGGATCTGGATGTCGCGCTCCTCCATCACGTTGAGCATCGCGACCTGGATGCGCTCGGCCAGGTCGGGCAGCTCGTTGATCGCCACGATCCCGCGGTGCGAGCGCGGGATCAGGCCGAAGTGGATCGTCTCGGGGTCGCCGAGGTGGCGACCTTCGGCGACCTTCATCGGGTCCACGTCCCCGATCAGGTCGGCCACGCTGGTGTCCGGCGTGGCCAGCTTCTCGGCGTACCGCTCGGAGCGGTGCCGCCACTCGACCGGCAGCTCGTCGCCGAGCTCCGCGGCACGGCGCCGTGATTCGTGCGTGATCGGGTCGAAGGGGTGCTCGCCCAGCTCGGCTCCCGCGATCACCGGGGTCCACTCGTCCATGAGACCGACCAGGGTGCGCAGCAGCCGGGTCTTGCCCTGTCCGCGCTCACCGAGCAGCACGATGTCGTGGCCGGCCAGCAGCGCCCGCTCGAGCTGCGGGATGACGGTGTCCTCGAACCCGTGCAGCCCGGGCCACGGGTCGCGGCCTTCGCGCAGCGCGGCGAGGAGGTTGTCGCGGAGCTCCTGGCGCAGCGGCTTGTGCGCGTGGCCGCTCGCGCGGAGCTCTCCGACGGTGCGAGGAGCGGGAGGTGCGACAGGGGTCTCGTGGGCAGCGATCGTCACTCCCTCACGCTACTCGCGAAGGCAATCACCGTTCCCGATCGGTGACGGAGCTTCCTCGCGCGGTTGCGCGCACGCGCTCCCCGGTCGCCATGCGCCCGTCAGGCGGCTATCGTGCTCGTAGGCAAGGCCGTTGGTGCGCGCGCCCGGCATTGTCAGGTTCGGCGGGTTGAAGACGACAGCTCGTCAGACCCGCCCCGTCCGTCCAGACCCAGCGGACTGGGACGGGGTGCTGGGTTCGTCGGCAGGCCGCTCATCTGGCTGGACGGACCACTCTCTGGGTGCGAGCACCAGCCGCCGTGCGGTCGGGACGACCTCCTTCGTCGTGGGACCGAGTCTGCACCGAGAGGCCACGGGGCCCCTTCAGTCGGTGCGCAGCACCGCCCGGGTGACGACCCCCTGCCGGATGCGCTGGGGATGGTCGCCGACCCCGAAGTAGGCGAGCTCCTTCGACGTGTCGAAGGAGAGCACCGCCACCGAGTCGGCGTCGCTCAGCGAGATCCAGCAGGTGTTCCCCGGTCCCTCGGTCGTCCAGTACGGCTTGCCGTAGTAGTGACCGGTCGTGCCCTCGTCGAAGAGCCGGTAGCTCATCCTTCTCCGGTCCACCAGGGCGACGTAGTCGTCCATCGTGCCCGCGGCGCACAGGGTGGAGCCTGAGGAGCTCATCGACAGGCCGTGGTGCGCGGAGTCGTTGACGTACTGCTCGCGGGGGGTGTTCGGGACCCGGTTCGGCAGCGGCACCACGCGCTTGACCGCGCCGACCCGCGGCTCCGGGATCCCGCCGGAGGTGTAGGTGACCTTGCCGTCGATGTCCGGTGCCTGAGTGTCGAACTCGACGAGGCCGTGGAAGAAGGACACCTGGTAGTAGATGAACCGCTCGTCCGGCGAGATCGCCATCGGGCGTACGGCGGAGCTCATGTCCGGGTGGCCGGCCTCGGCCAGCTCCTTGCCCATGTCCCAGCGCTCGAGGATCTTGAAGTCGCGGTTGCGCACGACCTGGAACCACCGGTCGCCCTTCGCGGCATCCAGCGCCGGGTCGTCGCCGGGGGTGTAGACCTTGCCGATGCTGGCGTGGAAGACCTTGCTGCCGTCGTGGCTGTAGTTGCTCTCGTGCGGCGTCTCACCCGAGGGGAAGGTGCGCAGCCGGTCCCCCATCCGGATGCTCTTGCCGTCCACCTTCTCGTTCACCATCGAGAACTCGATCACCTGGTTGGCCGTCGAGTCGCTGATCAGCAGCCGTCGTCCGTCCGGGGAGAGGCCCATGTGGTCCGAGCGGTGACCGTCCATGGGCTGCTCGCGCACGATGCTGTCCGGGTTGCCCGCGACCGCCTTGGCGATGTCGACCCACACGACGTCGGCGAAGCTCGGACGGGAGACCGCGAGGTACTTGCCGTTGTTGGTGGTGAACATGTCGTCGACGTACTGGTCGTGTCCCTCACCGGGCCCCTGCTGGATCGCGAGGTAGAAGGCCAGCTTCACGGGGTCGGTGTAGATGTCGTTCAGCTCCTGGTCCTTGTCGGGGACCAGGTCGATCCCACGCTTGAGCACCGTGAGGGAGCGGGCGTCCACGATCGAGGCGGTGCCGGCCCAGTTGTTGCCCACGAACATCACCTCGCGCAGGCGCGGGCGCTTGCGGGCTGCGTCGGCGGCGGAGGCCGGGCCGATGACCGTCACCGTCGCGGCGAGCAGGGCAAGCAGTGTGAGAGCGGCAGTACGTCGCATGCCCGGTCCAACGAACCAGGCCGCAACGGGTGACGTCAGGTGCTCAGGATCACCGCGGAGCCGTGGCCGAAGAGCCCCTGGTTGGCGGTGATGCCGACGCGCGCGCCCTCGACCTGGCGATCCTGTGCCTGACCCCGCAGCTGCCAGGTGAGCTCGCACACCTGCGCGAGCGCCTGTGCGGGCACCGCCTCGCCGAAGCACGCCAGTCCGCCGCTCGGGTTGACCGGGATCCGGCCGCCCAGCGTGGTGTCGCCGGCACGCAGCAGCGCCTCGGCCTCGCCGCGCTTGCACAGCCCCAGGTCCTCGATCCAGTCCAGCTCCAGGGCCGTGGACAGGTCGTAGACCTCGGCCAGGTCGACGTCGGCCGGGTCGACGCCCGCCTCCTCGTAGGCCGCCGCGCCGATCGACTCCTTGAAGGTGAGCGCCGCGACGTCCACGGCGGTGGCCGGATCGGTGGCCAGCAGCGGCATGTCGATGACGCTGTTCGGGAAGGTCGGGGTCACCGTCGAGACGGCCCGGACGCGGACCGGGGTCTCGATGCCGTGGCGCCGGGCGAAGTCCGCAGAGGTGAGCACCACCGCGGCCGCCCCGTCGGAAGTCGCGCAGATGTCCAGCAGGTGCAGCGGATCGGCGACGACCGGACTGGCCAGCACGTCCTCGACCGACACCTCCTTGCGGTAGCGCGCGTTGGGGTTGGCCAGGCCGTGCCGGGCGTTCTTGACCTTCACGTGGGCGAAGTCCTCGGCGGTCGCACCGAACAGGTCCATCCGCCGGCGCGCGTAGAGCGCGAAGTACGCCGGGTTGGTCATCCCGAGCAGCCGGAAGCGCAGCCAGTCCGGGTCGTCCCACCGCTCCCCAGCGTTCGGAGCCAGGAAGCCCTTGGGTGTGGTGTCGGCGCCGACGACCAGGGCGACCTCGCTCAGGCCGGCGAGGATGCGGGCGCGCGCGGTGTCCAGGGCCTGGGCACCGGTGGCGCAGGCGGCGTACGACGTCGCCACCCGGGCGCCGTTCCAACCCAGTGCCTGGGCGAACGTCGCCCCGGCAACGTAGCCGGCGTAGCCGTTGCGGACCGTCTCGCCGCCGACCACGAGGTCGACGTCGGCCCAGTCGACGCCGGCGTCGCGCAGCGCCTCGCGGGCGGCGTGCACGCCGTACTCCACGAAGTTGCGGCCCCACTTGCCCCACGGGTGCATGCCCACGCCGGCCACGGCGACCCCGCTGCTCACTGCTCGTCCTCCTGCCCCAGCTCGGCGACGGGCTTCCAGCGCCAGATCGTGCGGTCGCCGTCGTCGCCGGTGTAGAGCGGCTCCACGACCAGCTCGACCTCGCTGCCGACGCGGACGTCACCGACGCCGTAGCCCTGCGCGAGCTGACCGAGCACGACGATCCCCTCGGCGAGCTCCACCGCGGCCAGGGCGAACGGCTCGTAGGGATCGGTGGCGGGGATGTAGGGAGCAGGCGGCTGGTACTGCGCGTCGGTGTAGGACCACACCGTCCCGCGGCGCGACAGCGGGGTGGTCTCGAACTCCTCACCGCCGCAGCCGGGGTTGCGGCAGAAGCCGCCGGTCGGGGGGAAGAACACCGACCCGCAGCCGGTGCAGCGGGAGGCGAGCAGGGCGGGTTCGGGTCCGGAGCGGAACCAGCCCTCGATGGCGGGGCTGCTTGCGGCGTCGGCCTGCGATGCGGCGGTCATGCGGCTCCTGCGGGGCGACGAACTAGAACAGGTTCTCATTCTGGCACATGTGCCACGCTACCGCCCATGCCCACCTCAGCCGTCGTGCTGGCGGTGCTGCTCGGCGCCGCCCTGGTCGCCGTGGTGGCGCTCGCGCTCCAGCTGGTCGACGCCCGCCGGCGGGTCTCCGAGCTCGAGGAGCTCGAGACCCAGGTGCGGCTCGAGGAGTCGCGCGGTCCGTTGCCGGTCCAGGCAGCCGGCCTGGCGATGCGCACCGTCGCCGACGCGACCCGCCGGCTCCGCGAGCACGGCGTGCGGGGCATGCTGCTCGCCTCGATCGACGACTTCGCCACCTGGGCGCTGGAGGACCGCTCGGAGATCGTGCGCGTGGCGGACGAGGACGGCACCGTGACGTTCTTCTTCTCCGACATCGAGAACTCCACGTCGATCAACTCCGAGCTCGGCGACGACCGCTGGATGCGCGTGCTGGCGGCGCACGACCGGCTGGTCACGACGTACCTGGACCGGCACCGCGGGCACGTGGTGAAGAGCCAGGGCGACGGCTACATGGTGGTGTTCTCCACGCCCGAACGCGCGGCGCACGCGGCCCTGGACATCCAGCGCGCGCTGAACGCCAAGCACCAGCGCGACCGGCGGCTGCGGCGTACGCCGATCCGGGTGCGCATCGGCCTGCACCGGGGGACGGCGGTGGAGCGCGACGGCGACTGGTTCGGCCGCAACGTGGCCATGGCCGCCCGGATCGCCGCCCTGGCCGAGGGCGGGGAGACCCTGGTCAGCGAGGACGTGGCCGACCGGCTGCACGACGACCCGGACGTGGAGCTCACCTCCACCGAGCCGGTCGCGATCAAGGGGATCCCTGGCGAGCACGTGCTGTGGATCCTCGAGGAGAGGGCGTGACCGGCGCGGACACGTGGTGGCGCCAGCGCAGGTGCACCAGCGCGGCCGCCACGATGGTGCCGAGCCAGTTGAGCGTCAGGTCCCCCAGGGTGTCGGCGTAGGCCGTCCGCAGCTCCGAGGACCGGGTCACGAAGGCGGCGTACTCGAGGAGCTCCCAGGTCAGCGAGATGGTCATCCCCACCGCCACCGAGCGCTCCGCCAGCTGACGCAACGACGCGTCCCGGGCGGCGGTGAGGAGCAGCACCGCCGAGCAGATGGCGACCGAGGTGACCAGGTGCATGACGTCGTCGAACCACACCACCTCGTCGTACAGGTCGAGACGGTTGCCGAGGATGTCACTGAAGCCGGTGCCGGTGAGCAGCGCGTCGGCGAGCCACGGGTACGGCGGCCGCACGCTCCCCGCCCGCAGTGTGCGCGCCCACCACCACACCGGCACGACCAGTGCGACCAGCGGGTAGCCCAGCGCGCGCGCCACGGACCCCTTGCCCTCGAGGTTGCCCCACGCCGGATCCACCAGGACGACGGCAAGGGAGAGGGCGAGCAGCGCCTTGGCGCCCAGGTCCAGGACGACCAGGCCGCGGTGCTCGACCGTGGTGAGGAGCCGGTGCTCCACCTCCCCTCTCATGCCTCCACGGTAGGAAGCGCCCCACTTCACCGACCCGGGCCGCAGGTCCCCACCGGAGGTGCCGCTGGACCCCGCTGTGCGGGTCAGACGACGCCGAGGGCGAGCATCGCGTCCGCGACGCGGAGGAAGCCGGAGACGTTCGCGCCCACGACGTAGTCGCCGGCCGCGGCGTACTCCTCCGCCGCGGCGGCACAGCGCTCGTGGATGCCGGCCATGATCTCCTCGAGGCGGTCCTCGGTGTGCGCGAAGGTCCACGAGTCGCGCGAGGCGTTCTGCTGCATCTCCAGCGCGCTGGTCGCGACACCGCCGGCGTTGGCCGCCTTCCCGGGGCCGTACAGGACGTCGGACTCAGCGAAGACGCGGACCGCCTCGGGCGTGCAGGGCATGTTCGCACCCTCGGCGACGGCCAGCAGCCCCCCGTCGACGAGCGCCCGTGCCGCCTTGTGGTCGAGCTCGTTCTGGGTGGCACAGGGCAGCGCCACCTCGCAGGTGAGCTCCCAGACCGAGCCGCCCTCGACGTGCTCGGCCGACGGCCGCTCCTGGGCGTACGTCGAGAGCCGGGCGCGGCGTACCTCCTTGACCTCCCGGAGCAGGTCGACGTCGAGCCCGTCCTCGTCGAGGACGTAGCCGGAGGAGTCGGAGCAGGCGACCACCTCGGCGCCGAGCTGCTGAGCCTTCTGCACCGCGTGGATCGCCACGTTGCCCGAGCCGGACACGACCACGCGTCGGCCCGAGATGCTCCGGCCGGCGGCGGCGAGCATGTGCTCGGTGAAGAACACGGTGCCGAAGCCGGTCGCCTCGGTCCGCACCTGGGAGCCGCCGTAGGCCAGTGCCTTGCCGGTCAGCGCCCCGGACTCGTAACGGTTGGTGATGCGCTTGTACTGGCCGAACAGGTAACCGATCTCACGCTGCCCGACCCCGATGTCGCCGGCGGGCACGTCGGTGTACTCGCCGAGGTGGCGGTAGAGCTCGGTCATGAACGACTGGCAGAACCGCATGATCTCGCCGTCGCTGCGGCCTTTCGGGTCGAAGTCCGACCCTCCCTTGCCCCCACCGATCGGCAGGCCGGTGAGCGCGTTCTTGAAGACCTGCTCGAAGCCGAGGAACTTCACGATGCCGAGGTAGACCGACGGGTGGAACCGCAGACCGCCCTTGAACGGTCCCAGCGCGGAGTTGAACTCCACCCGGAAGCCCCGGTTGATCTGCACGTTGCCGGCGTCGTCGGTCCAGGGCACCCGGAAGATGATCTGGCGCTCGGGCTCGCAGATCCGCTCGATCACCGACTGCTCGACGTACTCGTGGTGCTTGCGCACCACGGGCCCGAGCGTGCTGAACACTTCGAGGACCGCCTGGTGGAACTCCTGCTCGCCCGGGTTGCGGGCAAGCACCGTCTCGTAGTGCGGCTGCAGCAGCGGGTCGAGGTCCGGCATCAGGCCTGGCCAGACTGCAGCGTCTCCAGCAGGAGCTCGAGACCGGCCTGCGTGGCCCGCTGTACGACGTCCTCGGGATCGCCGTCGTAGTGGTACTCACGAACGTCTTCGCGACCCCTGGAGCGGATCGCGATGAAGACCGTCCCGGGCGGTTGGTCGTCCTGGGGGTCAGGTCCGCCGGCCCCGGTGGTGGACACCGCGAGGTCCGCGTCCAGCAACCTGCCCACTCCCTGGGCCATCTGCCGGGCGGCCTTCTCGGTGACCACGGGACCGGGGTCGACGCCGAGCACTCCGTGCTTGACCTGGTCGTGGTAGCTGACCAGCCCGCCCCGGAACCACGAGGACGCCGCGGGCGAGGCTCCCAGCCGTTGGGCGATCAAGCCGCTGGTCAGGGACTCGGCGGTGGCGACGGTGCGCCCCGCCGAGTCCGCCAGCTTCGCGACCTTCTCGGCTGTCGCGATCTGCTCCTGCTCCTGCTCGGGGTCACTCACCGGGTGGCTCCACGGTCGACCGCGGGGCGACGCGGGGAGAGCGTCCGGGCACCGGCAAGGCTGAGCAGCACCATGCTGGCTCCCAGAGCCAGGTGCAGCCAGTCGTCGGCGCTGTTCAGCGGCACGAAGTTGGCGCTGCTCTGCTCGTCCACGCTCACACCGTAGAGCCACAGCAACAGGTAGACCGCGCCTCCGGCGAGGAGGTACCAGGTGGCCGCCCGAGCGGTCCGGGCGCAGGCGAGTCCGAGGACTCCGGACGCAAGGTGCACCAGGTTGTGCAGCACCGAGACGCCGAAGACGCCGAAGAGCTGGGCGTTGCTGTCCGGCCCGGCCCAGCCCAGGTCGCCGTACTGCGTGGTGATCCCGGGAATGAAGCCCAGGATGCCGACGGCGAGGAAGGCCACGCCGAAGACCGCGGCAACCGTGCGGACGAAGTCGAGGGGCCGGCCCGTCGCGCGGGCCTGGTGCTCCTCGGCAAGGCGGGTGTCGTGGTCGATCATTGCTCCTCCTTCGCTGCTGGTTGGTCAGTCGTCGTGTGCTGCGGCTGTGGTACCCGAGCCCACGACGGCCATGACCTCGATCCAGATGACGTGCGCCACTGCCCGCCCACCGTCTCCGGCGCTGCCCCGGCACCCGGTCAGCGGAGGGGAAGGAGGCGGCGCAGGCGGCGGTGGGCCAGGGCGGCTCGGGCGGCGTTCGTCCCGCAGGCGCCGTGCACTCCCCCGCCGGGGTGGGCCGAGGCAGAGGCGAGGTAGACCCCGGGCACGCCGGTCTCGGCCCGGCCCGTCCCGGCCACGGGCCGGAAGACCACCTGCTGGTGGAGCTGGGAAGTCCCGCCGTTGATCGCCCCGCCGATCAGGTTGGCGTTGCGGGCCTCCAGCTCACGGGGCCCGAGCACCCGTCGGGCCACCACCCGGTCGCCGAACCCGGGCGCACGCTCCTCCAGCCGGGCTTGCATCCGGTCGGCGAACCGCTCGCAGTCGGCGTGGTCCCACACACCTCGCACCCCGTCGGCCACTCCGCCGGCGTCTCCACGGACGTCCTGCGGCACGTGGGCGTAGGCCCAGAACGACTCGGTGCCCGCGGGTGAGCGGGTGGGGTCGGTGGTGGTCATCTGGCCGGTCAACAAGAACGGCCTGGCCGGCACGTAGCCGGCCGCGACCTGGCTGAGCGACTCGCTCAGCTGCTCCACGGAGTCGGCCACGTGCACGGTGCCGGGGGCCTTGGCCGGCGTGGTCTGCCAGGGCACCGGCCCAGAGAGCGCCCAGTCGACCTTGACCGTCCCCGGATCGAGCTCGAAGGACTCCATCCGCCGCAACACCTTGCCCGGCACGTCGGCGGGATCGAGCAGGGTGTCGAACAGGTGCACCGCACTGGTGTCGGCGAGGACCGCGTGACGCACCCCGATCTCGCGGTACGGCGTCCGCACGGCGGTCGCGCGCCGCCCGTCGGTGCGGATCCCGACCGCCGGCTCGTTGTGGCTGATCGTGCCGCCACCACGGCTGCGGAATCTGTCGGCGAGCGCCTCGGCGAGCTGTCCCGCACCGCCCTCGGGCACCGGGAAGCCGACGCTCTGGCCGAGCATCACCAACAGCGTGCCGAGCAGCGCGGAGCCCGGTGCGTCCAGGGGGATGTCGGCATGAGCGGCGTTGCCGGCCAGCAGCAGCTGGGCCGCCTCCCCCCGGAAGAGCCGGCGTCCCAGCGGCAGCGCCGGAGTGAGCAGGTCCCGGACGAACTGCAGGCCACCGACCGACGGCAGCCGCAGCAGGGCCCCCAGGCCGTGCCGGACCGGCGGGAACGGCGAGAGCAGCGCGTGCACGACCTGGTCCCCGATGCGGTCCCAGCGTGCACACCACTCCAGCCAGCGCTCACCGTCCCCCGGCACCGCCTCCTCGAGCCAGCGGGCGGTCAGGTCGCGGTCGCGGTCCAGCAGCGCCCACCCTCCGCCGGGCAGGGGGTGCCCCAGCACGGCGGGGGCGTGCACCCAGCGCAGGCCGTACTTCTCCAGCTCGAAGGACTGCAGCGCCGGCGAGGCGGCCGCCAGGGGATAGAAGGCGCTGAAGGTGTCGTGGACGAACTCCGGATGCAGCTCGCGGTCGCTGTGCACCGCGCCGCCGAGGTCCGGTTGTGCCTCCAGGAGCACCACGTCCCAGCCCGCGTCGGCCAGGTGGTTGGCGGCCACGAGTCCGTTCGGCCCCGAGCCGATCACGACGGCGTCGACGGTGGTCACGGCTGCTCAGGCAGTGTTCGCGGTCACGGGACGGTTCTCGCAGATGAACGCCAGCCGGGTCAGCGTCTCGCGGTTGCGCCACTGCAGCCCCAGGCTGCGCAGCGGCTTGGGCATCAGCTTGCCCGGGCCGCTCACCGCGTCCTCCCACATCCGCACCAACGTGCCGGTCGCCTGCGGCTCCAGCTCCACGACGACGTGGGCCTCGCCACCCGGCCAGGCACGAGCGCGCACCTCGATCCGACGGCCCGGGTCGACCGAGACGACCTCGGTGTCGTCGTCCAGCAGCAGGGGCCAGCTGCCCACCGAGTGGTGCAGCTTGGCGCCGGCGGAGGGCCAGTGGCCGTCCACGTGGCGCATGCGGGAGGCGCCGACCACCCAGAGCGGGTAGAGCCAGCCGTCGCTGAGCACCGCCCAGACGGTCTCGGGGGAGGCATGGATCAGCGTGGTGCGGGTGTTCACGCGGAGTCTCCCGGCGCGGTCGAGGGGTCTCGCCGGGGCAGCGGCCTGGTCGCGGGCCCCTCGAGCACGGAGCCGTCGGCGGCGAAGCGGGAGCCGTGCAGCGGACAGTCGAAGGTCTGCTCGGCGTCATTCCACTTCAGTACGCCGCCCAGGTGGGTGCAGACGCCGAGGACGGCACAGGTCTGTCCGTCCTTGGTCGCGACACCCTCGGGGACCAGACCGTCCCGGCCCACCGCTCCGGTGCCCTCGGCCGGGTGCGCGGGAGCCGACTTCCGGGCCGCACGGACCGCGCTCGTGACCAGCGAGACACCGACCTTGGCGTTGATGCTCGCCGCGTGCAGCGCTCCGGAGGGCCGGGTGATCCGGCGATGGATGGGGCGGGCCCACGAGGGCATCTCGCCGAGGATCTGCGCGGAGATGTCTTGTGCAGCGGCGACACCGTTGGTCATCCCCCACTTGGCGAACCCGGTGGCGACGTACACCCGGCCGCCGCCGCGGGGCATCTTCCCGACGTAGGGGATCAGGTCGTGCGAGGTGTAGTCCTGCGCGGACCACGCGTGGGTCTCGACCGCACCGGGGAAGTGCTCGGCGGTCCAGGCACGCAGGCGGTCGACGTGCTCCTTCTCCGAGCGGGTGCGCCCCACGCCGTGGCCGCTGCCGCCGACCAGCAGCAGCTCACCGTCGCTGCGCGGAGCATCGCGCACCGACCGGGAGTCGCTGCCGGCGGAGAGGTACATCCCGTGCGGGGCGGTGGCGCCGCTGAAGGCCAGGCAGTAGGAGCGCTGCGGCTCGAGCTTGGCGAAGTAGAGGCTGCGGTCCAGGATCGGCGTCCCGGTGGCGAGGACGACGTTGTCGGCCTCGAGGTGACGGCCGTCCTCGAGGTGCAGCCGGGGACGGCCGAGCCTTGGACATCGTCCGCACGCGATGTCCCTGGCTCACCGTGCCGCCGTGGGCGCGGACCTGCTCGACGAGCGCCGGGAGCAGATCCATCGGGTCGAACTGCGCCTGGTCGTCCAGCACCGTGGCGCCGAACTGCGGGAAGGGAACATCGAGGTCCTCGACCCACCGCACGCCCAGGCCGACCGCCTTCGCCGCCTCGTGCTCGCGGCGCACCGCTGCTGACCTCCCCCCGCGCGGCGGCGTACGTCGCCGCGATCCGGTCGCTGGACCGGGACGTCGTGGTCCTCGCAGAAGCGCAGCAACCACTCCATGCCCTCGCGGTTGCCGTCGACGTAGGCGCGCACGACCTTCTCGGACTGGTGGCCGAGCATGCTGGAGCAGCGGGTGCCCTGCAGCAGCGAGATCTTGGCGGTGGTGTTGCCGGTGGCGACCGCACCCACCGAGCGGGCTTCGACCACGGCGACCCTGCGCCCGGCGCGCGCGAGCAGCAGCGCAGTGGTCAGGCCGGTGATGCCGGCGCCGACCACGACGTCGTCGATCCGCTCCCCCTCGGGCAGCGGGTCGTCGGGGATCGCGGGGGCGTCGGCGAGCCAGAGGGATTCCATGGCCGTGGGGTGCCCGTCCGCGCGGGTGCTCAATCGGTGGTCCGGGACTTCGGGATGACCTTGTGCGTGCCGTCACACCAGGGCGCTCGCTGGGTCTTGCCGCACAGGCACACCGCCACGATCGGGACGGGTCACCTCGTGCGGCGTACCGGCCTCGTCGCGCACCACGGTGGCGCCGCGCACCAGCGCCGGGCCCCCGGGGCACAGCGTGACCTCGACCTCCGGTGCGTCCTGCACGCCGGCGAGACGCGGGCTCATGCCACCGCCCTCGCCGGCGCGGCGAAGCAGGGTCGACTCTCCACGCTCCCAGGCCGCGATCATTGCCTCGGCGCTGCGGGCCTCCAGGAGGACGCAGACCGCCGCGCCGAGCAGCACGTCGTCGGCCAGCTCGGGCTCGAGGTCGACCAGCCGCTGGCAGATGTGGCGTACGGCGACCTGCTCGTGGACCGCATCGGCCTCGACGTGCTCGTCGAAGTAGTGCGCCATCTCCTCGGGAAGCTCCAGCCGTCGCAGGCCCATGGCGTAGCGCCGACAGGGCAGCGAGCTGGTCGGTCTCGAAGGCGGCGAGGTGCCCCATGGCGGCACCGCGCAGCCGGCGGTGCAGGCCGAAGATGCTCATCGCGTTGTTCTCCGCGAGGGTGTAGCCGGGAACCCGGTCGAGGTGGGCGCCGTAGGAGTCGTCGAGATCCATGGCCGCAAGACCGCGCGCGAACATCGTGGCGTGGACCCGGTGCGGCCGGCCGCCGCCGTACTCGTCGTACTGCAGCTCCACCAGCGCCGCCTTGACCGGATCGGGCAGGCGCGGGACGGCCCACGAGTGCGGGTCGGACTCCTTGAGGTGGTAGATGCTCCGCTGCATCAGGAACTCGCGCACCTGCTCCACCGTCGCCGACTTGTGCACGTACGCCGAGGCGGAGGGCCCCTCGACGTCCTCGATCACCTCGAGCAGCCGCTCGGCGAAGTCCTCGCCGGCTCGCGGGTCGGGCGCGCCGGCCAGCTTCCGGAGCGCGGCCTCGAACGGCACCTCCAGGGCTCCGCGCAGCGACAGCAGGTCCGGAGCCCACTCCAGCGCGGGGTCCACTCCCTCGAAACCGCGGTAGTGCAGCTCGTAGAGCATCCACAGCGCGAGCTGGAAGTCGTCGTCGGAGAGCACGTCGGCCACCCGATCCTGGAGCGTCGTCAGGTCCGCCAGTCGGAGACGGTGGTACCTCGGTCGACGCCCCGCGGAGCCGGTCGAGGACCTGGGCGCTCAACGGACCACGGGCGAGGGGAAGCTGCACGGCGAGGGTCCTTTCGGTGCACCGAGGGCGGTGGATGAGTACCCCGGGCATGCCGGGGTAAGCCTGGACGGTGACGACGACGCCTGGCCGGACGCCGCCGGCCCTGCCCCCGGAGCGCGAGCTGCTGCGCTTCGGTGAGCTCGACATCGCCTTCGACCACCGCCTGCTCCGACCGCGGTCCTGGACGGCCGCGCAGTCCCGGTGGGCGGCGGAGCTGCTGCGCGGGCTGCCGGACGGCCCGGTGCTCGAGCTGTGCGCCGGGGCCGGCCACATCGGCCTGCTCGCGATCGCACCGGCACCGCGCTCGCTCGTGGCCGTGGACCTCAACCCGGTCGCCTGCGACTACATCGCGGAGAACGCCGCGGCTGCCGGTCTCGACCCGTGGCTGGACATCCGGGAGGGCCGGATGGAGGAGGTGCTCGGGCCCGACGAACGGTTCGCGCTGGTGATCGCCGACCCGCCCTGGGTGGCCCGCGCCGAGGTGGACCGGTTCCCGGAGGACCCGCTGATCGCGATCGACGGGGGCGACGACGGGCTCGACCTCGCACGCACCTGTGTCCGCACCATCGGCAACCACCTGATGCCCGGTGGCGTCGCCGTCCTGCAGCTCGGGTCCGCCGAGCAGGTCGGGCGGCTGGCCGACGACGTGGCCCGAGCGGATCTGACCGTCGCGGAGCAGCGGACCTTCGACCGGGGCGTGCTCGTGCGACTCGACCGCCCCTGACGCCGAGGCGTCACAGATATGCAGCTAGGAACCGCCGAGGCGTCACAGATATGCAGCGCCAGACCGCCGAGGCGTCACAGATATGCAGCGCCAGACCGCCGAGGCGTCACAGATATGCAGCGCCAGACCGCCGAGGCGTCACAGATATGCAGCGAGGGCCCGGGTAGCGGCGGAACACTCCGGGCAGGCACAGCAACCCTGGGCCGAGATCCTGCACATCCGCGACGCCTCACCGCACCCGGAACGCACATCCGCGACGCCTCACCGCACCCGGAACGCACATCCGCGACGCCTCGGCGAATCAGTCGAGTGCCTGGAGGTGGACGACCTTGGTGGTGGTCATCTCGTCGAGCAGCTCCGGGCCGTAGCCGAACCCGGTGCCGCTGGCGGCGCGCGGCTCGGCGGCACCGCCGGGGGCACCGCCGAAGACGGCATTGACCTTCACCGTGCCGACCGGGAGCTCGCGCCACGCCCGCTGCGCGTGGTCCATCGACCGGGTGAGCACCGTGGCCGCCAGGCCGTAGGGCCCGGTGCGGGCCGCGGCCAGCGCGTCGTCGAACGACCCGACCACGCGGACCGGGGCCACCGGGCCGAAGGTCTCCTCCCGCATCACCGCCATCTCGTCGGTGCAGTCGGAGAGCACCGTGGCCGGGTAGAAGCTGCCGGGGCCCTCGGGCACCGCGCCGCCGGCGAGCAGGGATGCCCCCTCGTGCACTGCCTGCTCGACCTGGGTGGCGACCACCTGGCGCTGGCGTACGTCGACCAGGGGTCCGAGCTCCGTGGCCGGGTCCTGCCCGGGGCCCATCACCATGCCCTTGGCCCGGCGGGTGAGTCCGTCGAGGAAGGCGTCGGCCACCGCCTCGACGACGTAGATCCGCTCCACGGCGGTGCAGATCTGCCCCGCGTTGGCGAAGGAACCGGTGGCGGCCTGCTCGGCCGCCCAGTCCGGGTCGACGTCGCCGTCGACCACGAGCGGATCCTTGCCGCCGTTCTCCAGCAGCACCTTGGCACCGGTGCGGGCAGCAGAAGCGGCGATCTGACGCCCCGTCGCCGTGGAGCCCACGTGCGCCACCAGGTCGACGTCGGCCGAGGCGAGCGCGGCGCCGGCCTCGCCGCCGCCGAGGAGCACCTGCAGCACTCCGTCCGGCAGGTGGGCCGCGAGGATCTCGGCCAACCGCAGCCCCGTGTGGGGCGTGCGTTCGGAGGGTTTGAAGACCACGGTGTTGCCGGTGACGAGTGCGGCGCCGAGGATCCCGGCGGGCACGGCCACGGGGTCGTTCCACGGGGTGATGGCCGCGACCACGCCACGCGGGCCGGGCACCATCAGGTCGGTGGCGTCCCAGCTGCCCAGCAACGAGCGGCCGCGGTGCAGTGGACCGAGCTCGGCGTACTGGCGCAGCGTCCCGGCGCCTGCCTCCACGCCGCCGCGGGCGTCGTCGATCGGCTTGCCCATCTCCCGGGTCGTCAGCGTGGCCAGCTCGTCGGCGGCGTCGGCGACGGCCGCGGCGGCGGCACTCACCCTGGCACCCCGCTCGGCTGCGGAAGTGCGGGCCCACTCGGTGGCCGCATCGCGGGCGCGTGCGACGGCGTCACGCACCTCCTGCTCCGAGGCGCAGGCTAGGGTGCCGACGTCGGAGCCGTCGGCGGGGTCGAGGATGTGCAGCTGCTGGTCGGTCATCGGGCTCCTTCCGCGGCCGGGTCGAGCTCCGGCCGGGTCGAGTTCGCGGTCATGGACACGGGAGCGGGACCTGGTCCCGCGGCAGGCACGGACGCCGCCACCATCGCGTGCAACCGGGCGTCCCAGTCGGCGAGGAACCGGCCCAAGTTGTAGCGGGCGAGCGCAGCCTCCCGCGCGGCAGCGCCGACCTCCTGAGCCTCCGAGGGGTCGTGGATGAAGCGCCACACGGCGGTGGCCAGCTCCTCGGGGCGGGTCGTGACGACGCCTGCCTCGGGCGGCACCGCGGCGATCGCCTCGGTGGTGGCCAGCGCGACCACGGGCATGCCGAGGTGCATGGCCTCGAGCAGCGAGAGCCCCAGGGAGGTCCACCGCGCGGTGTGCACGTAGACCCGGCGACGGGCGAGCTCGCGGTGCATCTCGGCCTGGGCGAGGTCCTCGAAGGTCCACAGCCGTTCCGGGGCCACATCGAGCGCCCGGTCGAGCCCGTGCACACGCATGCCGAAGACGTCCAGCGGGGCGACCCGGGCCAGGTCGGGCAGGAGGTCCGCGCCGACGGCCCTCCCCCGGCGGACGGGGTCGTTGACGACCACGCCGGCGCGCGCCCACTCCCCGGAGTAGAGGTGGCCGGGGTCGACGATGCCGTGCTCGACCACGTCGGTGGCGGCGGAGCCGCAGTCCCAGAAGAGCCGGTTGAAGTTGGTCACGTGCACGACCGGGATCTCGTCCTGGTCGGCCAGCGGGTGCCGGGTGTACGGCACCTCGCCACCGGGGGTGTTGTGCTCGACGTAGATCGCCGGCACGTCCCTGCCGGGGCGCCGACCGGTCCAGCGCTCCATCAGCTCGACCTCGTGCGGGCGCTGGAGCAGCGCGATGTCGAAGTCGGTCTCGCGGAGCTCGGCCGCGGGGACCTCGACGGCACTGGCCGGCCAGTCCCAGGTCCGGGCCCGGCCGAGCCCGTCGCTGTCGCGCTCGGGGGTGACCGGGATCAGGTAGGTGTGGCTGCCCTGGACGAACGACGTCGTCCAGGACCCGTGGACGTGCCAGGTCAGGATGCGCACGAGTGAAGTCCCCTTCCCAGAGCGTGGAAGTCCCAGCCGGCGGCCCGCCACTTGTCGGGGTCGAGGCACAGCCGGCCGTCGAGGACCCGGGCGTGCCGGACGGTGTCGCGCAGCGCCACCGGGTCCAGAGAGGAGAACTCGTCCCAGTCGGTGAGCACCAGGACGAGGTCGGCGTCGGCCGTCGCCTGTTCGACCGTGTCGGCGACCTGCAGTCGCGGTCGCTCCCGCTTCGCGTTGGCCCCGGCGCACGGGTCGTAGACGCGGACCTGTGCTCCACGGGACGCGAGCGTGCCGGCGACGTCGAGCGCGGGTGAGTCGCGGACGTCGTCGGAGCCGGCCTTGAACGCCACGCCCAGGACCGCCACCGCGGCACCCACCGGATCACCACCGAGAAGGCGGACCGCCTTGTCGACGGTGCGGCCACGCTGGCGCATGTTGACGTAGTCGACCTCGCGCAACAGCGAGGCCGGCGCCGCCAGGCCGAGCTCCTCCGCCCGGGCCATGAACGCGCGGGTGTCCTTCGGCAGGCAGCCGCCGCCGAAGCCGACGCCCGGGGTGAGGAACTGCGAGCCGATGCGGGCGTCGAGCCCGAGGATCCGGGTCAGGTCCGCCACGTCGGCGTCCGCGGCCTCGCACACCTCTGCGAGCAGGTTGACCAGGGAAATGCGGGCGGCCAGCATCACGTTGGCGGCGCACTTGGCGAGCTCGGCGGTCTCCAGGTCGGTGCGGACCACCGGCGTGCCCCCGGCGATCACGGGCGCGTAGAGGTCACGCAGCACCTGGTCGTCCTCGTCGGTCTCCACGCCGAGGACGAGCCGGTCGGGGTGCAGGGAGTCCTGGACCGCCTTGCCCTCGCGGAGGAACTCGGGGTTCCACGCCATGGCGACGCCGGTCCCGGCGGGTGCCGTACGACGCAGCTCCCGGGCCACCTCGGCCGCCGTGCCGACCGGGACGGTGGACTTCCCCACCACCAGCGTCGGTTCCTCGAGGAGCGGAGCCAGCGTCCGCACCGACGCCCACAGGGCGGTGAGGTCCGCGGCGTGCCGACCGGCCTGCTGGGGGGTGCCGACGCACAGGAAGTGCACGTCCGCCCCCTGCACGTCGGCGTAGTCGGCGGAGAAGGTCAGGCGTCCGGATCGCACGCCCTCCTCCAGGAGCGGCGCGAGCCCGGGCTCGTGGAACGGCGCTTCACCCCGCGCGAGCAGGTCGATCCGGGCGCGGTCGGGGTCGACCCCGACGACCCGGTGCCCGAGTGCGGCGAGCGCAGCAGCGTGCGTGGCACCGAGGTAGCCGGTGCCGAGGACAGAGACGAACACGCCGGACCGGTTCCCCGAGTCGTTGCGAACATGCACACGTTTGTGAGCAGCGCTTCGGGGAACCGGTCCGCTCCAAGCCGAGGGAGCCGGCGCCGAGCACCTGCAGCCTGCGCGAGTTCTTCCCCAGCAGAACCGCACCGATGTCCCCCTAGGACGCACCAGAAGGAGAAGCATGAAGGTCCTCGGGATCAACGCGCTGTTCCACGACCCCGCCGCGGCGCTCGTCATCGACGGCGAGACCGTGGCAGCTGCCGAGGAGGAGCGCTTCTCGCGGCGGAAGCACGGCAAGCGCCCGGTGCCGTTCAGCGCCTGGGAGCTGCCCGAGCTCTCCGCGCGCTGGTGCCTGGAGTCCGCGGGCCTGGACATCAGCGACGTCGACGCGGTCGCCTACTCCTACGACCCCGACCTCGCCAGGCCGGTCGAGGAGATGGGGCTGAGCGACCCGTGGGACCACCTTCGGCAGGACTACGCCCGACGAGCGCCGAACTTCCTCGCCAGCTCCCTGCCCGGCCTCGACCCCGCGGCGGTCCGGTTCGTGCCCCACCACATCGCCCACGCGGCGTCGGCCGGCCTCGCGGCCCCGCAGGAGCTCGCCGACGTACTGGTGCTCGACGGCCGCGGCGAGTCCGCGAGCCACCTCGCCGGCCAGTACGACGGTGGCCGGCTGGAGATCTTCCGCACCCAGGAGCTCCCCCACTCGCTCGGGCTGCTCTACGAGGACGCCACCGAACACCTCGGGTTCCTGCGCAGCAGCGACGAGTACAAGGTGATGGCGCTCGCCTCCTACGGCAAGCCGCGCTTCCTCGAGGAGCTGCGCCGCTCGGTGTACACCACCGGGGACGGCGGCTTCCACACCGACCCGGTCGACTGGAACGCCCTGGTCAAGCAGCGCGGCGCCCACGAGGACTGGACCGAGGACCATGCCGACCTCGCCGCGAGTCTGCAGCTGCGCCTCGAGGAGGTGCTGCTCGAGCTGGTGCGCTGGCAGCACGAGCGCACCGGTGCCCGCACCCTGACCCTGGCCGGTGGCGTGGCCCTGAACTGCGTGGCGAACACCCGCCTGCTCGACGAGGGGCCCTACGACGAGCTGTGGGTGCAGCCCGCCGCCGGTGATGCCGGCACCGCGCTCGGCGGTGCCCTCCAGGTCGCCCGGGACCTCGGTGACGTCACCCGCCCCATGCCCGGGGTCGACCTGGGCCGTGGCTGGAGCGACGCCGACCTCGAGGCCTGGCTGACCACCGCACAGGTGCCCTTCGAGAGGCCGGCGGACGTCGCCGACGCGGTCGCGGAGTGCCTGGCCGACAACGGCGTGGTGGCGTGGTTCCAGGGCCGCAGCGAGTACGGCCCCCGCGCCCTGGGTCACCGTTCGCTGCTGGCCCATCCCGGCCATGAGCAGAACCTCGAGCGACTCAACGACGTCAAGGGCCGCGAGCAGTTCCGTCCGGTGGCTCCGATGGTGCTGGCCGAGCGGGCCGGCGAGATCTTCTCGCGCGGACCGGCCCGGTCGCCGTACATGCTGTTCGTCCACGACGTCGCCAAGGAGTGGAAGGACCGCATCCCGGCGGTCGTGCACGTCGACGGCACCGCGCGCGCCCAGACCGTGCACCGTGAGGACGAGCCGCTCGTGGCCCGGATGCTCGAGGGCTTCGAGAGGCGCACCGGCCTCCCGGTCGTGGTCAACACCAGTCTGAACACCGCCGGTCGGCCGATGGTGGACGACCCCCGCGACGCTCTGGAGTGCTTCGGCTCCGCGCCCGTCGACCTGCTCGCGCTCGGCCCGTTCGTGATCCGGCGAGCGGCCTTCTTCGCCGGGGGCACCCGATGACGGAGCCGCAGGAGGCGCCGCTGACCACCCTGGTGATCCCCACGGTCGGCCGGGCGAGCCTGCGCACTCTGCTGGAAGCTCTCGCCGACGGCAGCGAGAAGGTGAGCGACCCGGTGCTGGTCGTCGACGACCGGCCGCTGCGCGAGGCCAGCCCCCACCACGGTCTCGCCGAGGAGCTCGAGGACATCAAGCTGCCCGACGTGCGGGTGCTGCGCTCCCACGGGGGCGGCCCCGCATGCGCCCGCAACCTGGGCTGGCGACACGCGCGCACCGAGTGGGTGAGCTTCCTCGACGACGACGTCGTCCCCGACCCCGACTGGTTCGCGGACCTGCGCCTCGACCTGGCCACCGAGCCCGAGGACGTGGCCGGCAGCGCCGGGCGGGTGCGGGTGCCGCTGCCCGAGCACCGGCGGCCGACCGACTGGGAGCGCTCGACCGCGGGCCTGGCGACGGCGCGGTGGATCACCGCCGACCTGAGCTACCGCCGGGCAGCGCTCGCGCGCGTCGGCGGGTTCGACGAGCGCTTCCCCCGCGCCTTCCGCGAAGACGCCGACCTGGGGCTGCGGGTGAGCACCTCCGCGGGACGGATCGTCACCGGCGAGCGCTGGATCACCCACCCCGTCCGCCCTGAAGGAGGCTGGACGAGCCTGCGCCAACAGCGCGGCAACGCCGACGACTTCTTGATGCGGGCGCTGCACGGCCCCGACTGGCGCTCCCTCGTCGGCGCACCGCAGGGCCGCCGCCGCCGGCACTCCGCAGTCGCCGCAGCCGGGCTCGCCACCGCCCTGGCCGCGGGTGCCCGCCGTGGCCGCCTGGCCGCTGTCACCGGCGCCCTCTGGCTCGCCGGCACGGCCGAGTTCGCCCGTGCCCGCATCGCCCCCGGCCCCCGCGACCGCGAGGAGGTCCTCCGGATGCTGGCCACGAGTGCCGCGATCCCGTTCGCCGCCACCTGGCACTCCGCGAGAGGCCTCTGGGAGCACCGCGGCGCCGCCCCGTGGCGCGGCGTCCCCGACCTCGTGCTCGTCGACCGCGACGACACGATCGTGCACGACGTGCCCTACAACGGCGACCCGGACCTCGTCGCTCCCGTGGAGGGCGCCCGGAAGGCACTCGACCGGCTCCGTGTCGAGGGGGTCCGGGTCGGCCTGGTCAGCAACCAGTCCGGGATCGGCTCCGGCCGCCTCACCTCCGACCAGGTGGCCGCGGTGAACGACCGGGTCGCCACCCTGCTGGGCCCCTTCGACGTGGTCAAGATCTGCCCGCACGCTCCGGACGAGGGCTGCACCTGCCGCAAGCCCGCACCGGGGATGGTCGTGCAGGCGTGTGACGACCTGGGGGTGGACCCCGCGCGCTGCGTGCTCGTCGGGGACATCGGCAGCGACGTCGAGGCCGCCTCGGCTGCCGGGGCGCACGGCATCCTCGTGCCCACCCGGCGTACTCGTCCCGACGAGGTCGCGGCCGCCGGCCACGTCGTACCCGACCTCGCGACAGCCGTCGACCACGTGCTCGGCGGTGCGTGGTGACCGCCATGGACACCGACGCTGCGACCCGCACCCTCGTGGTGCGGCCGGACAACGCAGGGGACGTGCTGCTGGCGGGACCGGCCGTCCGGGCGGTCGCCGCGGGGAGCGACCACGTCACCGTGCTCGCGGGTCCCCGTGGCGCGGCCGCCGCCGCCCTGCTGCCGGGGGTCGACGAGGTCTGGCAGTGGACGGTGCCGTGGATCGACCCCCAGCCCGAGCCGGTCCGCCGGGAGGACGTCGACGACGTCGTCGCCCGGGTGGCCGCCGGCGACTTCGACCGGGCGCTGGTGCTCACCTCGTTCCACCAGTCGCCGCTGCCCACGGCGCTGGTGCTTCGGATGGCCGGGGTGCCGTGGGTCGGCGCGATCAGCGAGGACTACCCCGGGTCGCTGCTCGACCTGCGCCACCGGGTCGACGACGTGCTGCCGGAGGCAGAGCGCGCCCTGTCCCTGGCGCTGGCTGCGGGCTTCTGGCTGCCCGAGGGCGACGACGGCGCGCTGCAGGTGCGGCAGCCGCTCCCCGATGTGACCGATCTCGGCCTTCCCGACCGCTACGTCGTGCTGCATCCCGGCACCTCGGTCCCTGCCCGGGCCTGGCCTCCGGACAGCTACCGGGCGGCCGCGGAGCTGCTCCGCGCCCGGGGACACGCGTGCGTGGTCACCGGTGGGCCCGACGAGACCGGGGTCACCGCGCACGTCGCCGGCACCCACGCCCTCGACCTCGGCGGCCGCACCGACCTGGCGACCCTCGCGGCGGTGCTCGACGGCGCCGACGTCGTGGTCGTCGGCAACACCGGCCCGGCACACCTGGCGGCCGCCGTACGAACCCCCGTCGTGTCGCTGTTCGCCCCCACCGTGCCGGCCGCCAAGTGGGCGCCGTACGCCGTGCCGCTGGTGCTGCTCGGCGACCAGGCGGCGGATTGCCGCGACACCCGGGTCACCACGTGTCCCTTCCCCGGACACCCGTGTCTCACCTCGGTCACGCCCGACGAGGTCCTGAAAGCCGTCGAGGAGCTGTGCGGCCGCACCGCGCCCGCGCGAGACGGCTCCGACGTGCTCGGCACCCCGGAAAGGACGCACTCATGAAGATCGCGCTCGTCTCCGAACACGCCAACCCGCTCGCCGCCGTCGGCAGCGTCGACGCCGGCGGACAGAACGTGCACGTGGCCGCGCTCGCGGGCGAGCTCGCCGCGCTCGGCCACGAGGTGACCGTCCACACCCGGCGTGACAACGCCTCCCTGCCCCGGCTGGTGCTCGCGCCCGACGGCTACCTGGTCGACCACGTCCCCGCAGGCCCCCCGACCGACGTGCCCAAGGACGAGCTGCTGCCCCACATGGGCGCCTTCGCGGCGGACCTCCAGCGGCAGTGGCTCGACGACCCGCCCGACGTCGTCCACGCGCACTTCTGGATGAGTGGGCTGGCCGCCCTCTCCGCGGGTACCGCCGCCGGGGTGCCGGTGCTGCAGACCTTCCACGCGCTCGGCACCGTCAAGCGGCGGCACCAGGGGCGGCGCGACCCCAGCCCGCGCTCGCGCATCACCACCGAGCGTCGGCTGAGCAGGCACGTCGACCACGTGATCGCCACCTGCAGCGACGAGGTCGACGAGCTGCGTGCGCTGGGCATGCAGCCCGGCCGGGCCAGCATCATCCCGTGCGGAGTCGACGTCGAGAGGTTCGCTCCGCTGGCCGGGCACGGCGAGGTGCACAGCGATGCCCCTCCGCGCCTGCTCGTGATCGGGCGGCTCGTCGAGCGCAAGGGCGTCGACACCGCGATCGAGGCGCTCGCCGAGCTCCCCGGAGTCGAGCTCACCGTCGCCGGGGGTCCCGATGCGGACCTGCTGGACACCGATCCCGAGGTCGGGCGGCTCCGGGACCTGGCCACCCGGCTCGGCGTCACCGACCGGATCCGCTTCCTGGGCTCCGTGGGCCGCGACGACGTCCCGGCGCTGATGTGCTCGGCCGACGCGGTCGTCGCCACTCCCTGGTACGAGCCGTTCGGGATCGTCCCGGTCGAGGCGATGGCCTGCGGTCGCCCGGTCGTCGGTTCGGCCGTCGGCGGGCTGCTGGACACCATCGTGCCGGGCGAGACCGGCGAGCTCGTGCCACCCCGGCGCCCCGACCTGCTCGCCGGGGCCCTGCGCGAGCTGCTCGCGGACCCGGCCCGCCGAGAGGCGTACGGCCGCGCCGGACGCGCCCGGGCCGTGGAGACCTACCAGTGGCGCTCGGTCGCCGAAGCCACCCGGGACGTGTACGCCGACGTGCTCCGACGGGTCGGCGAGCATCCCTCGCCCGCAACCACCAGGACGGGAGCGATCTCATGACCCAGCTCAGGACCCCGTGCGCCGTGCAGCACCTCGAGGAGCTGCGGACCGCCGCGGCCTCCTTCGACCACGGCGCCCGCCTCGCCCACGAGTGGGGCACCGCGCTGGCGCCGATCCTGGAGTCCGGCGGCCGGCTCCTCGCGGCGGGCAACGGCGGCAGCGCCGCCCAAGCTCAGCACCTGACGGCGGAGCTGGTCGGCCGCTACCGCGACGACCGGGCACCGTTCTCGGCGATCTGCCTGAGCGCGGAGACCTCCAGCCTGACCGCGATCTGCAACGACTATCCGGCCGAGGAGCTCTTCGCCCGCCAGGTCGAGGCGCACGGCCGCGCGGGCGACGTGCTCGTGCTGATGTCGACCAGCGGCACCAGCCCGAACATCCTCGCCGCCGCCGAGCGCGGACAGGAGTGCGGCCTGCGCGTCTGGGCGTTCACCGGCCCGGCCCCCAACCCGCTGGCCAGGCTCGCCGACGAGGCGCTGTGCGTCGACGCGCGCTTCACCGCCACTGTCCAGGAGCTGCACCTCGTCGGGCTCCATGCCATGTGCGCGGCCGTGGACCTCGCGCTCGGCGTCATCCCGGCCGAGGCCGGCGTACCGTCCCAGCCGCGCCCGGCCCGGAGCATCGCATGAGCGCCGGGTCAGCCGCACTCGCACTCGCACCGCACCCTTGTAACGCGGGGTTATGGACACTGAGTGCACCCCCGGGGCGGCACTCAGCATCAACAACCCCGCGTTACATGCGTTCCGACGCCCGCCGGGGAGGAAGAAGCGCATGAGGCAGGGACCGCTCGTCATCGTCGGGGACGCGCTGCTCGACGTCGATCTCGTCGGCAGTGCCAGCCGGCTGACCCCGGACGCTCCGGTGCCGGTGCTGGAGGGCCTCGTCGAGCACAGCCGTCCCGGCGGCGCCGCCCTCGCGGCCCTGATGGCTGCGCGGGACGGCCATGAGGTGGTCCTGGTCACCGCGCTCGGCGACGACGCGGCAGGCCGGCGGGTCGAGGAGCTGCTCCCGGACGTGCAGGTCCGCAGACTCCCGTACGACGGCCCGACCGCGGTCAAGCAGCGGGTGATGGCCGGCGGGCAGTCCGTCGTACGCCTCGACCACGGCAGCGAGCCGGGCAACCACACCGGTCTGCCCGACGACGTGTCGGAGCTGCTCGGCGCGGCATCCGCTGTGCTCGTCTCCGACTACGGCCGGGGCGTGACCAGCCTGGCACCGTTGCGCGAGCGGCTCACCGAGGTCCTGCCGCGGCTGCCACTCGTCTGGGATCCGCACCCGCGCGGCGCGGCCCCCGTCCCCGGCGCCCGGCTGGTGACCCCCAACGAGTCCGAGGCACGGTCCCTGACCGACGTGCCCGAGGACGGTTCGACGCTGGCCACCACCACCCGGCGCGCCGACGCGCTCGTGGAGCAGTGGCAGGCCCAGTCGGTCGCCGTGACGCTCGGCGCCCGGGGGGCGCTGCTCTCCTACGGCTCGGGCTCGCCGGTCGTCACCCCGGCGCCCGAGGTGCACGCCGTCGACCCCTGCGGCGCCGGCGACCGCTTCGCGGTGGGCGCGGCGCTCGCACTGGCGGCCGGCCGCGTCACCACCGAGGCGGTCCAGGAAGCGGTACTCGGCGCGGCGGCGTACGTCGCGGCCGGTGGGCCCGCTTCACTGCGCCGCGACGAGGATCCGCACACACCGGGCCCCGAGTCCGGCCCCGACGTAGTGGAGGCCGTGCGCAGCCGTGGCGGCACCGTCGTGGCTACCGGCGGGTGCTTCGACCTGCTGCACGCCGGTCACGTCGCGACGCTCCGGGCCGCCCGCAGCCTCGGCGACTGCCTGGTGGTGTGCCTGAACAGCGACGACTCGGTGCGTCGGCTCAAGGGACCGAGCAGGCCGCTGGTGCCGGCGCACGACCGGGCTCGCGTGCTCGAGGCGCTCGAGTTCGTCGACGCCGTGGTGCAGTTCGAGGAGGACACACCGGTCGAGGTGCTGAGCAAGCTCCGCCCCGACGTGTGGGCGAAGGGCGGCGACTACGCCGGCGCGGACGTGCCCGAGGCGGCTGTCCTCGCAGAGTGGGGCGGCCAGGCCGTCGTACTCCCCTACCTGGAAGGACGTTCGACCACGCGGCTGGTGGAGACCGCCGCGACGAGAAAGGTGTGAAGCAGATGACAGTCGGAACCGTGCTGGTGACCGGGGGATCCTCCGGTCTGGGCGCCGCCGTGATCGATGCGGTGGCACAGGCAGGAGGGCGCCCGGTCAACCTGGACCTCCGCAAGAGCGACGCCGACGTGGAGCAGGAGGTCGTCGACCTCTCCGACCCACGCGCGGCAGAGGAGGCCGTGCGCGCGGTGTCCGAGCGGGTGGGCGGTCTCGACGCCGTCGTCACCTGCGCGGGCACCGATGCCTGCGGCAAGCTCGAGGACGTCCCCGGCGAGCAGTGGGACAAGGTCGTGCAGGTCAACCTGGTCGGCACCGTGGCCGTCGTCCGGGCCGCGCTGCCGGACCTGCTCGAGCGACGCGGCCACGTGGTCACCGTCGCATCGACGCTCGGGGTCCGGGCGCTGAGCGACGCGTCGGCCTACTCCGCCTCGAAGTTCGGAGTGGTCGGCTTCAGCCGTGCCCTGGCCGCGGAGACGCAGGGCCGGATGCGCACCACGATGCTGGTGCCGGGCGGCATGGACACCGCCTTCTTCGACGGTCGCGACGACCAGTACAAGCCACCGCCGGAGATGGTCCTCAACGAGCCCGCCAACGTCGCGAAGGCCGTGTTGTTCGCGCTCTCCCAGCCTGAGGGCTGCGAGGTCCGCGAGCTCGTGGTCACGCCGTCGGTGGAGGGCTCCTGGCCGTGAGTCGCTGATGGGTCGCGTCCTGGTCCTGCGGGTGCTCGGGCTCGGAGACTTCCTCACCGGGGTGCCGGCACTGCGCGCGCTCGCGCGGGAGTACGCCGGCCACCGGCTGCTGCTCGCGATGCCCGAGGCCCTGCGCCCGCTCGTCGACGCCAGCGGCCTCGAGGCCGAGCTCCTGCCTGCCCAGGGGCTCGACCCGGTGCCGTGGGCAGGGCCGGGCCCCGACCTCGCCGTCAACCTGCACGGCCGGGGGCCGCAGTCCCACCGGCTGCTGCAGCAGCTCCGGCCCGACCGACTGGTCGCGTTCGGCAACGAGACCGCCGGCGTCGACGGTCCGGTCTGGCGTCCGGACGAGCATGAGGTCCGACGCTGGTGCCGGCTCGTCGAGGAGTCCCTCGGCGTCTCCGCCGACCCCGGGGACCTGCTGCTGCACCGGGAGCCGGCGCGGCGCGAGCACGTGCTCGTGCACCCGGGCGCTGCGTCGGAGTCGCGGCGCTGGCCGGCCGACCGGTTCGGCGCCGTGGCCGCCCACTGCACCCGGCTCGGTCACCGGGTCCTGGTCACCGGCGGCCCCGCCGAGGTGGACCTGGCTCGCGCGGTGGCCGAACAGGCCGGGACTCCCGCCCGAGGCGGTGGTCGCGGGACGCACCGACCTGGCCGGGCTGGCTGATCTCGTCGCCCGGGCCGCGCTCGTGGTCTGCGGCGACACCGGCGTCGCGCACCTGGCGACCGCGTTCGCCACTGCTTCGGTGGTCCTCTTCGGGCCGGTCTCCCCCGCATCGTGGGGGCCGCCCGCCGAGGGGCCGCACACCGTGCTCTGGCACGGCGACGGGTCCGGTGACCCGCACGGCCGGCGTCCGGACCCCGCGCTCCTCGACGTCAGCATCGCGGAGGCGCTGGGCGCGGTCGAGGAGCGGCTCAGCCGGGCGCCCGCGGGGCAACCGGCCTGAGGTCGTCCGGCCCGCCGTACTGCCCGGCCGGGGTCACGATGGTGCCGGCATCGCCGCGCACGATGGCGACGGCGTCCTCGAGCCGTCCGATCGCCGCCATGTCGCCGGTCACCTCGACGAACCGGCAGACCGCGTCCACCTTCGGGCCCATGGACCCGGCGGCGAAGCTCTCCCGCTGGAGTGCTGCGGGGGTCGCCCGTCGGATCGGCTCGGCGTGCGGGGTGCCGAACCCCCGCTCCACGTGGGCGACGTCGGTGAGCACCAGGAAGACGTCGGCCTCCAGGGCTTCCGCGAGGACCGAGGTGGTCAGGTCCTTGTCGACCACGGCCTCCACGCCCTCGAGCTTGCCGCGCTCGTTGCGGATCACCGGGACCCCACCACCGCCGGCACAGACCACGATGGCCCCGCTCTGGAGCAGCAGCCTGATCAGGCGGGTCTCCACCACGCGCTGCGGCTTGGGCGAGCCCACGACACGGCGCCACTTGTCCCCGTCGGGCTTGACCGTCCAGCCGCGGGCGCGGGCCAGCTCGCGAGCCTCCTCCTCGGAGTACACCTCGCCCACGAACTTCGTCGGGGCCGCGAACGCCGGGTCGTTCGCCTCCACCAGCGTCTGGTTGATGATCGCCGCGACCTGCCGTCCGGGCAGCGCGTTCTGCATCGCCTGCAGCAGCCAGTAACCGATCATGCCCTGGGTCTGGGCGCCGAGGACGTCGAACGGGTACGGCGTGGTGAGGTGGGGATCGGAGGCGCTCTGCAGGGCCAGGATGCCCACCTGCGGCCCATTGCCGTGGGTGATCACGAGCTGGTGCTCGGCCGCCAGCGGGGCGAGCGCGGCGACGGCGGTGGCGACGTTCTGCTCCTGGACGTCGTTGTCGGGCTTCTGGCCCCGCCGGAGCAGCGCGTTCCCCCCGAGCGCGGCGACGATGCGCACCTCAGCCGCCCAGGGTCGCGACCAGGACGGCCTTGATGGTGTGCATGCGGTTCTCCGCCTGGTCGAAGACGATCGAGTGCTTGGACTCGAACACCTCGTCGGTCACCTCGAGCGCCTCCATGCCGGTCTTCTGGTAGAGGTCCTCGCCGACCTTGGTGTGCCGGTCGTGGAAGCCGGGCAGGCAGTGCATGAACTTCACCTGTGGGTTGCCGGTGAGCTCGAGCAGGTCCATGTCGACCTGGTAGGGCTTGAGCAGGTTGATCCGCTCCTCCCACACCTCCGTCGGCTCCCCCATCGAGACCCACACGTCGGTGTAGACGAAGTCCACGTCCTTGACGCCCTCGGCCACGTCCTCGGTGTGCAGGATCCGGGCGCCGGTGCCCGCCGCGATCTCCCGGGCCCTGTCGATGATCGCCTGGTCGTTCCACACCGACCGGGGGGCGACGATGCGCACGTCCATGCCCATCATCGCGCCACTGACCAGCAGCGAGTTGCCGACGTTGTTGTCGGCGTCACCGAGGAAGGCGAAGGAGATGTCGTTGTCGCGCTTGCCGGAGTGCTCGCGCATGGTGAGCATGTCGCACAGCATCTGGGTGGGATGCCACTCGTCGGTCAGCCCGTTCCAGACCGGGACGCCGGCGTACCTGGCCAGTGTCTCCACGTTGCTCTGCGCGGAGCCGCGGTACTCGATGCCGTCGTACATCCGGCCGAGCACGCGCGCGGTGTCCTCCATCGACTCCTTGTGCCCGATCTGTGAACCGGTCGGGTCGAGGTAGGTCACCTTCGCACCCTGGTCGAAGGCGGCCACCTCGAAGGCACAGCGGGTCCGGGTGGAGGTCTTCTCGAAGATCAGCGCGATGTTCTTCCGGGTCAGCCGCGGCTGCTCGGAGCCGGCGTACTTCGCCTGCTTGAGCTCGGCGGCGAGGTCGAGCAGGAACTTCCACTCCTTGGGGGTGAAGTCCAGCTCCTTGACGAAGCTGCGGTGGTGCAGGTTGAAGGCCATCGCTCAGATCCCCTCCCGCTCGATCGGGCACGTCATGCAGCGCGGGCCGCCGCGGCCACGGCCGAGCTCGCTGCCCTCGATCGTCACGACCTCGACGCCGTTCTTGCGCAAGAAGGTGTTGCTCGTGACGTTGCGCTCGTAGGCCACCACTACGCCCGGGCTCACCGCGAGGACGTTGCAGCCGTCGTCCCACTGCTCTCGCTCGGCGGAGGTGATGTCCTGCGTCGGGGTCAGGACACGGATGTCGCTCAGACCCAGGGCGCGGGCGATCGCCGAGTGCATCTCCTCGGCGGGGTGGGTGGTGATCCGCAGCTCGCCCGGGTCCTCGCCGGGCTCGATCGTGTACGACGGAAGCATGCCGAGGCCGACGTACTTGGTGAACGTCTGGTCGTCGACCATGGTCATCACCGTGTCGAGGTGCATGAAGGCACGACTCTGTGGCATCAGCAACGCCACGATCCGGGTGACGCCGCCACCGGCGAAGAGCCGCTTGGCGAGACGCTCCACCCCCTGGGGCGTGGTGCGCTCGCTCATCCCGATCAGCACCGCGCCCTTGCCGATGACCAAGATGTCGCCGCCCTCGGTGGTCGCCGGCCCGTTCACGGTCCCCTCCGACCAGACGTTGAAGGCGGCCTCGGCGAAGAGCGGGTGCCAGCGGTAGATCGCCTCGTAGTGCACTGTCTCGCGGGCGCGCGCCTTCTTGCGCATCGAGTTGATCGCCACCCCGTCGTAGATCCAGGCCGAGGTGTCCCGGGTGAAGAGGTGGTTCGGCAGCGGCGGCAGCAGGAGGTCGTCCATCTCCAGGGAGTGGAAGACCACCGAGTTGGGCTCTCCGACGTGCTCGAGCATCTCCCGCTTGGTGATCCCGCCGATCAGGTGCTCCACGAGCTCCTCGTCGTCGAAGTCCGCGAAGGCCTGGTAGAGCGCGTCGACCGCGAGCGGTCCGTAGACGCGCTCGTCGAAGGAGCCCTCCAGGATGTGCTTGCGCGCCTCGGGGATCGCCACGGTCTCCCGGAGCAGCTGGTCGAGGAGATGCACCTTGACGCCGGCCTCACGCAGCGTCTCGGCGAAGGCGTCGTGCTCCTCCTTCGCGCGCTTTACCCACAGCACGTCGTCGAACAGGAACTCGTCATGGTTGGTCGGCGAGAGCCGCTTGAGCTCCAGGCCGGGGCGATGCAGGATCGCCTGCTTCAGCTCGCCCACCTCTGAGTCCACGTGCAGCACCATGCGAGCCTCCTCGGCGACCCTCTCAACCTGGCACGACCCTCGCGTGCCGGACAGGGGGCGAAGGTCCCCGTTCGGACGGGTCTGGCGCCCACGGCGCCGCCCGGCTCTGCGGTGGTGCGATGGAGGCAGTCACCGAGGAGGCGATACCCATGGCCGTCCACACGCAGAGTCCTGGAGTAGAGGCGGGGTCCGGGGCCCGCGGGGAGACGGGCAGGTCCCGGGGTGGGCTGGCACTTCCCGCACTGGTCGCGCTGGTCGTGGGATCCATGATCGGCAGCGGCATCTTCGCGCTGCCCTCGCAGATGGCAGGGAGCGCGGCTCCCGGGCCGCTGCTCATCGGCTGGCTGATCACCGGCGCCGGCATGCTGATGCTCGCGTTCGTCTTCCAGACGCTCGCCGAGCGCAAGCCCGACGTCGACGGCGGCGTGTACGGGTACGCGCGGGCCGGCTTCGGCGACTACGTCGGCTTCACCTCGGCGTGGGGTTACTGGGTCAGCGCCTGGGTGGGCAACGTCGCCTACCTGGTGCTCCTGATGGCGACGCTCGGCTACTGGTTCCCGGCCTTCGAGGGCGGCACCACGATGACGGCGGTCATCGGCGCTTCGGTGGTGCTGTGGGTGGTCCATGCACTGGTCCTGCGCGGCGTGCACAGCGCGGCCAGCGCCAACACCATCATCACCATCGCCAAGGTGGTGCCCATCATCACCTTCATCGCCATCGCAGCCGTCGGTTTCTCCGCCGGACTCTTCACCACCGACATCTGGGGCACCAGCACCACGATCGACGGTGCCGGCCTCGGCACCACGCTCGACCAGGTCAAGAACATGATGCTGGTCACCGTCTGGGTCTTCATCGGGATCGAGGGCGCGTCGGTGTACTCCAAGCGTGCCGCCAAGCGTCGCGATGTCGGACGCGCGACCGTGCTCGGCTTCGCCGGTGTGCTCGCGCTGCTCCTCCTGGTCAATCTGCTCTCCTACGGACTGGTGTCCCAGGCGAGGATCGCCGGGCTCTCCGACCCGTCGATGGCGGGCCTGATGGAGCAGGAGGTCGGCAGCTGGGGGTCCACCTTCATCTCGATCGGCCTCGCGATCTCGTTGGCCGGGGCGCTCTTGGCCTGGGTGATGCTGTGCGTAGAGATCCTGCGGCTGCCCGCACTGGAGAACGTGCTTCCGCGGGCCCTTGCCCAGGAGAACCAGCACGGGGCGCCGAGCCGCGCACTGTGGCTGACCAACCTGTGCGTGCAGGCCATGCTGCTGTGGACCCTGGTCAACGAAGGCACCTACACCAAGCTGATCTACCTCGCCACGTCGCTGATCCTGCTGCCGTACCTGTGGTCCGCGGCCTACCAGGTCAAGCTGGCGCTGACCGGGGAGTCGTACGTGCACGGTGACCGCCGCCGTAACCGCGACATGGTCATCGGTGCAGTCGCCCTGGTCTACGCCGTCTGGCTGGTCTACGCGGGTGGGTGGCAGTACGTCCTCGTGGCCGGTCTGTTCTACCTGCTCGGCACCGCACTGTTCCTGTGGGCCCGGCGGGAGAACGGGAAGGCGCTTCTCACCCGGGTCGAGGTGGCGCTGGTGACGGTCGTCTCGGCGCTGTCGGTGGCCGCGGTGGTCGGGCTCGTCCAGGGCTGGGTCTCGGTCTGAGAAGGACGCACATCCGCGACGCCTCGGCGTACTCAGCACGCATATCCGCGACGCCTCGGCGTACTCAGCACGCACATCCGCGACGCCTCGGCGAATTCTTCAAAACGGTAACAACGGCCTCAGGAGAGTCCTAACGTCTCCCCTATGGCAAATGTCCGATTTCTCCGATTTCTCGGGGCCGGCCTGACCACGGCGGCGCTCTCCGCAGCGCTGCTCGGTCCGGTGGCACCGGCGATGTCCGACGACCCGGCTCCGTGGAAGCCGCCGCGGCCCACGAATGCCGGCAAGATCTTCCGCTGGGGTCACGCCCAGACCCATGACGAGTTCCACGGCCCGACCAGCAGCCGCTGGCAGCTGAGCAGCTCCACCCAGATCCGCAACCAGCACGGCATGCTGACGCTGAACGGCACCGAGAACAGCGGCACGCTCACGGCGACCTTCACCGGCGCGGAGCGGCAGTACGGCCGCTGGGAGGCCCGCGTCCGGGCAAAGCAGTACACCGCGAAGTACACGCCGTTCACGGCGGTCTGGGAGCTGGTGCCCCGAGGACCGGAGAACTGCGGCGCCCGCGGGATCGTGGTCAGCGAGTACACGATCGGCCAGAACGTCGCGAGCCTGCACCTGCGCAACACACCCGACGTCGACTTCACCGACAGCAAGGTGCTGCGCTTGGACAACCAGGAGTTCCACACCTACGCCGTCGAGGTGACCCCGGACCACATCTCGTGGTTCATCGACACCCAGGTCGTGATGACCGAGCGCCGCGACGCGGCCCGCACCGGCGCGACCTACGACATCCGGTTCCGCCTCGTGGCACCCCCGGGTGCGCGGATGAACAAGGGCCGGATGCAGATGGACTGGGTGCGCTACTACACGCTCAAGCGCAAGAACGCGCAGTCGATCGAGGCGCCCCAGGCCACCCGCACGACCTACGCCGCCGCCTGCTGAGGCACCGCGGCGCCCGGCACCTCACGGGTCGATGCGCAGGCCGTCCACCAGGTCGGCGAACAGGTAGACGTACTGGATCAGGTGTCGGTCGCCGAGGAACTGGTCGCGCACCCGTTCGCGGGCCGCCGTGCCCAGCCGGAGGGCGAGCTCGGCGTCGCCGAGCACCGAAGCGCACGCGGCCGCGAAGGCGTCGAGATCCGTCGGGTCCTCGACGAGCAGTCCGCTCACGCCGTCGACGATCTGGTCCTGGATGCCGCCGACCTTCGAGGCCACCACCGGTCGGCCCTTCCACATCGGCTCGGTGACGGTCAGCCCGAAGCCCTCGACCAGGCTCTTCTGCACGACCAGGCTGGCGTGCCGCTGCAGGACGTTGACGAGGTGGGCGTTCTCGTCCACGTCGTCCATCGGCAGCGCGCCCAGGTGGACTCGACGCTGAGTCGCCTCCGGGAGCGCCCCCCACTGGGCGAGGCACTCGTCGAGCACCTCGGCTCCCTCGGGGTCGTCGGTGACTCCGTAGACGTCCGGACCGACGAGGGCGAGGTGCACGTCGTCGGAGAAGCTGTCCAGGTGCTCGGCGAACGCCCGCATCACCCCGGCCATGTCCTTGAGCCGGTCCCACCGGCTGACCTGCAGCAGCACGCGGGCGTCGCCGGGCAGATGGCTGCCGGCGACGAAGAGGTTGCGGTGCTCGCGCACGGTTCCGACGTCCCCGTTGCGACGGTCGAAGACGATCGAGCCGCCGTCGTCGGGGAGGTCGACCAGGCCTGCTCGTCGCAGCGTCGCCCGGACGGTGACCTGGTCGAGGTCGACGTTCTTGGCGGTGAAGGGGTCCAGCGACGGCGGGATGATCGCGAGGTGCTCGGGGTCGACCCAGTCCGGCACGAAGGCCTGCCGGGAGAAGACCGTCCCGTGCGCGCGCTCGACGTAGGGCCTCAGGAAGCGCCAGGCCCGGTCGGTCTGCGCGTTGGCAGTGTCGCGGCCGATGTGCGAACGCCACACGACGTGCGCGCCGATCTCCCGCATCGCCTCGACCAGCCCGGCGGTCTGCGGATCGTGCAGGAGCATGATGTCGCCCGGCCGCACCCGCTTGCGCAGCTCGGAGACGTTGGCCGCGAGCGTGCGCTCGTACTCCCGCCGCTCCTCCTCCCCGAGGTCGCCGCCGTCGCCCGGGTCTCCGTGGACCAGGTTGTGCAGCCGCTTGGTGATGCGGAAGAACTCGGCGTTGCCGTCCAGCACCAGCCACCGGGCATCGACCCCGGCGCCTCGGCTGTAGGCGAGCAGAGCCTGCAGCATCTCGGCCACGCCGCCCCCGGTGGCGGTCGCGTTGACGCTCCACACCACCCGCCCCTGGAGCAGCTGCCGGGCTCGCAACGCCACGTCGGCGAGCCGCTGGGCACGCTCGCCCTTCAGGAGGTCGGCGAGGCGGTCGAGGGCGACGGCCTCGATCTCGACTTCACGCATGCCGTGATCCTCGCATCCCGAGCCCGTCCGCGCAGGCACCTCGTGGCTCAGCCCGTGTTGCGCATTCCCGCCGCGATGCCGTTGATGGTGAGCAACAACGCCCGTTCGAGCTGCGGATCCTGCTCCCCCGCCCGGTGCCGGGCGAGCAGCTGGCACTGCAGCTGGTGCAAAGGTTCGAGGTAGTTCTCCCGGATCTCCAGCGTCGTACGCAGTGTCGGCTGCCGGTCGAGCAGGGCAGTGTCACCGGTCACCTCGAGCAGGTGCTCGACGGTGAGGTCGTACTCGCGACGGAGCTCCTCGAGCAGGCCCCGCAGCGGCTCGGGCGCGAGCGCGACGTAGCGCGCGGCGATGCCCAGGTCGGTCTTGACCAGCGTCATCGCCACGTTGTCGAGGAAGGTGCCGAAGAAGGGCCAGGAGCGGTACATCTCGCGCAGCTCCTCGGCCTCTGCTCCGGTCAGGGCGGCGAGCCCCGACCCCACCCCGAACCATCCCGGCACGATCTGGCGGCTCTGGGTCCAGCCGAACACCCACGGGATCGCGCGCAGGTCGTCGATCTCCGCGTCCGAGCCGGGCCGGCGGGCGGGCCGGGACCCGATGTGCAGCGCGCCGAGCAGGTCGACGGGCGTGGAGGCCAAGTAGTACTCCGCCAGTCCCGGCTCCTCCACCAGGGCGCGGTAGCGCTCGTGGGCCCGGTCCGCGAGCCGGTCCATCAGCGCATCCCACCGCTCGGCCTGGTCGGGAGTGCGGCGGTCGGTGCGGTGCAGGACGCTGGCCTCGATGGTCGCGGCGAGCATCAGCTCGAGGTTCTGACGAGCGAGCACGGGCAGTGCGTACTTGTCGCTGATCACCTCACCCTGCTCGGTGATCTTGACCTCCCCGTCGACCGTGCCGGAGGGCAGGGCCATGATCGCGTCGTAGGTCGGACCGCCGCCGCGGCCGACCGACCCGCCACGACCGTGGAAGAACACCAGCCGCACACCGTGCCGGCGGGCCACGTCCCGGGCGGTCCGCTGGGCCCGCTGGATCTGCCACTGCGACGCCGCGATGCCGCCGGCCTTGTTGGAGTCGGAGTAGCCGAGCATGACCTCCTGCAGGTTGCCGCGCAGGGACAGCAGCTCGCGGTAGGAGGGGTCGGCGAAGAGGGCGTCCAGGATCTCGCCGGTCTTCGCCAGCTCCTCCACGGTCTCCAGCAGGGGGGCGAACCCGATCCGTGCGACCCCAGCGGCGAGGTCGACCAGGCCCGCCTCCCGGGCGAGCACGACCGCGGCGAGGACGTCGTCGGCGTCGTGGGTCATCGAGATGATGTAGCTCTCGACCGTGCGCGGTCCCAGGCTGTCCAGGGCCCAGCGGATGGTCCGGAATGTCTCCGCCGTGCTGCGGCCGTCCTCGTCCAGCGGCAGCGGTTGCGGCGCCAGGGGACGCCGGCCGGCGAGCTCACGGCTGAGCACCTCGCGACGGCCGGCGGCGTCGAGGTCGGCGTACTTGCCCTCGTGCTCGCCCAGCCGGTCGACCAGCTGGCCGACGGCGTGGTGGTGCTTGGCGGAATGCTCGCGGACGTCGAGGGTGGCCAAGCCCAGTCCGGTGGCAGCGACCGTGCGCAGCAGTCTCTCCAGCTCGCCCCCCGCCAGCAGCGCACCCTGGTGCTCGAGCACGGCTCCGTGCAAGAGCCGCAGGTCCGCGACCAGCTCGCTGTCATCGGCATAGTCGCGCCCGGGGCGGTGCTGCCGCCCGCGCACGACCCGCTCCTCGGTCAGCCGCAGCCGCACGTGCACGCAGGTGAGGAACAACCGGTAGGGCTCCTCGGCGTTGAGCCGGCGATAGCGCGGCTCGACCTCGGGCAGGCGGTCCAGCGCCTCCTCGATCCAGTGCCGGACCGCCGGTGAGATGTGCGCGATCCGCTCGCTGACCGACAGGTGGCGACGCAGCACGTCGACCTTGTCGGCAAGCAGCCGGAGCCCGTGCACGGCCTGGAGCTCGAGCACCTGCCGGGTGGTGCGCGGGGTGACGTTGGGATTGCCGTCGCGGTCCCCTCCCACCCAGCTGCCGAAGCGCAGTGGCCGGGCGGTCGGCTCCAGCGCGACGTCCCGGCTGGCGAGCTGGTCCCGCAGCTCCTCGAGCACGTCGGGCACGGCCCCGGCGGAGAGGCCCTCGAGGTAGTACACGACGTTGCGCGCCTCGTCGATCGGCTCCGGTGGCTCGACCCGGATCTCGTCGGTGCGCCACAGCAGCTCGACGGCCTCCTGCAACCGCCGGGTGCGCCGCGGGCTGTCCGGCTCGGCGAGCAGCGTCGCCACCCGGCGCAGCTTGTCGATGGTCGAACGACGGGCCACCTCGGTGGGATGCGCGGTGAACACCGGGCGCACCGCGACCTCCCGCAAGGTCTGGGCGAGCACGTCGCCCGACACGTCGGCCGCATCGATCTTCGACAGCGCTCGCTCGAGCCAGCCGCCGGACTTCTCCTGCTCCGCGAGCAGCGCCTGCCCGCGGTGGACCTGCTCGGTGATGTTGGCCAGGTGGAAGTACGCCGTGAACGCGCGCACCAGCTTCGTGGTGGTCTCCAGATCGACCTCGGGCAACTGCTCGAGCCGGTCGTTCTTGGCCTGGGCGCGGACTCGCTCGACGAGATCGAGCAGCTCCTGGCCCTCGGCCCGCACGAGCGTCTCACCGAGGATGGAGGTCACCAGGCGGATGTCACGTCGCAGGGCGCTCCCCGGTCCGCCGTCGGGCACACCGTCCTCGTCCGGAGCCGTCATGCCGCCCAGTCTGGCGCACGTCGGGCCACTCCGCGGCGGTGACCGCCGTGGTATCTCAGTGCGCGGGTGCAGGAGGCGGTCACCGCGTCACCGGACCTCGACGAGCGCCTCCCGCCGGGCGACCAGCTCGCCGACCACCGGATGGCCGGGCAGCTCGCCGGCCACCAGGAGGCCTCCGGAGGTCTGGGCGTCGGCGAGCAGCAGCAGCTCGTCCTCCTCCCGGCCCGAGTCCAGGTGGGGACGCACCCAGTCCAGGTTGCGGCGGGTGCCTCCGGGGACGAAGCCCGCGGCCAGCGACTCCCGGGCACCCGCCACGTAGGGGACGGCACCTGCGTCCACCACGGCGGTGACACCGCTCGCGCGCGCCATCTTGAGCAGGTGTCCGAGCAGCCCGAAGCCGGTCACGTCGGTGGCGGCGCGGAGTCCGGCGGCGACGGCTCGCTGCGAGGCCTCGCGGTTCAGGGCGGTCATCACCGCGACCGCCTCCTCGAACCACTCGCCGGTCGCCTTGTGCCGGTTGTTCAGGATGCCCAGGCCCAGCGGCTTGGTCAGGGTGAGCGGGATGCCCGGTGCCGCGGCATCGTTGCGCAGCAACCGGTCCGGCGCACCGAGCCCGGTGACGGCCAGGCCGTACTTCGGCTCCCGGTCGTCGATGCTGTGTCCGCCGGCCAGGAACGCGCCGGCCTCCTCGCACACCTCCGCTCCGCCGCGCAGCACCTCGGCCGCGAGCTCGAACGGGATCCGCTCACGCGGCCAGCCGAGCAGGTTGACGGCCAGAACCGGGGTGCCGCCCATCGCGTAGACGTCCGAGAGCGCGTTCGCGGCCGCGATCCGGCCCCACTCGTAGGGGTCGTCGACGACCGGGGTGAAGAAGTCGGCGGTGGCGATCACCGCACGCGCCGTCCCGTCGGCCGCATCCTCGATCCGCACGGCGGCCGCGTCGTCGCCGTGGTCGAGGCCGACGAGCAGGTCGCCGCCCTCGACGCCCATCGAGACCCCGGAGAGGACCGCCTCCAGCTCGCCGGGCGGGACCTTGCACGCGCACCCGCCGCCGGCGGCGTACTGGGTGAGCCGGATCCCGTGGTCGTCCCGTGCGGCGGCGGTCATGGGGCCCACCGTACGACTCGGCCCGGGATCGGCCGTTAGGGTGGCAGACGCGTGGAGGCGTACCTCGTCTGGTGACGGGCGCGGTCCTCAAAACCGTTGTGGCCGAGCACCTCGGTCAGGCGGGTTCGATTCCCGTCCGCCTCCGCCAACCTCCATCGCCCGGTGCTCCGGGCTCACCTACGATGCCGCGGTGGGCAGCGAGGGACCGGACCGTCGGCGCGAGACGCCGCGGACCGACGTCGTCCTCGCGGATCCGCGCCTTCAGGAGGCGACCTCCCGGCTGGGCTCTGCGCTGGTCAAGCGGGTCGTGACCGCCACCCTGGCCCGCTGCCGGGTCGGGGAGCTCGCCCCGGAGGCGGTCGCTGACGCAGCGGTGGCCGCGCTCCCGGACAGCGCGACCTCGTTGCGGCCGGTGGTGAACGCCACCGGGGTCGTCGTGCACACCAACCTGGGTCGGGCGCCGCTGTCGCCCGGCGCGGTGGAGGCCCTGGTGCTCGTCGCCGGCGCCACCGACGTGGAGATGTCGCTGGAGACCGGACGCCGCGACCGACGCGGACGCGCCACGACGGCCGCGCTCGCCGCGGCGGTCCCGGAGGCCGGCGGGGTGCACGTGGTCAACAACGGTGCCGCCGCCCTGGCCCTGCCGACGCTCGCCCTCGCGGCCGGGCGCGAGGTCGTGGTCGCCCGCGGAGAGATGGTGGAGATCGGCGACGGTTTCCGGATCCCGGAGCTGATGGAGTCACTCGGCGTGCGCCTGCGCGAGGTCGGTACGACGAACCGGGTGCGGCTGGCCGACTACGAGGCGGCGATCGGGCCGGAGACCGCGTTCGTGCTCAAGGTGCACCCGTCGAACTTCCGGGTCTCCGGCTTCACCTCGAGCGTGCCGGTCCGCGAGCTGGCGGGCCTGCCGGTGCCCCTGGTGGTCGACATCGGGTCGGGCCTGCTGGCTCCGCACCCGCGGCTGCCCGACGAGCCGGACGCCAGGACGGTGCTCCGCCAGGGCGCCGCGCTGGTCACGGCCTCGGGGGACAAGCTGCTCGGCGGGCCGCAGGCGGGCCTCCTGCTCGGTGCGACCGAGCTGGTCGAACGGCTGCGGCGCCACCCGTTCGCCCGCGCCCTGCGGGTCGACAAGCTCACTCTCGCCGCACTCGAGGCCACCCTCACGGGGCCTGCGCCACCCGTCGTACGCGCCCTGGCCGTGGACGCGGCGGACCTGCGGACACGGGCCGAGCGGATCGTGGCGGAGGTCGGCTCCGTGGTCGAGGCGACCGTCGTCCCTTCGCGGGGCGCGGTGGGCGGAGGCGGCGCCCCGGGCGTCGAGCTCGCCAGCGCCGCGGTCTCGCTGCCCGAGGGCCTGGCCGCTCCCCTTCGGACCGGCCGGCCTCCGGTGGTGGGTCACGTCCGCGACGGGCGGCTCCTGCTCGACCTGCTCGCGGTCGACCCCGAGGACGACCACACCATCGTCCGGGCGCTGCACGACGCCACCTCGGAGCAGTAGTGCACGTCGTCGCCACCGCGGGCCACGTCGACCACGGCAAGTCCACTCTCGTGCGCGCCCTCACCGGCACCGAGCCCGACCGGCTGGCCGAGGAGCGCCGTCGTGGGCTGTCGATCCAGCTCGGCTACGCGTGGGCGGCTCTGCCCGAGGCGGGAGATGTGGCGTTCGTCGACGTGCCCGGCCACGAGCGCTTCGTGGCCACGATGCTCGCCGGGATCGGGCCGGTGCCGGCGGTGCTCCTGGTGGTCGCCGCCGACGACCCGTGGATGCCGCAGGCAGCCGAGCACCTCGCCGCGCTGGACGCCCTCGGGGTGCGGCACGGAGTGGTCGCCGTCAGCCGCAGCGACCTGGCCGACCCGGCGCCGATGGCTCGCCGGGCCCGGGAGGAGGTCGACCGGACCACGCTGGCCGGAGCGCCGGTGGTGCCGGTCAGTGGGTCGACCGGGTCGGGTCTGGACGAGCTGCGCGCCGCCCTCGCCGCGATGGTGCGCGAGCTGCCCGACCCGTCCCCCGACGCGGACGTCCGACTCTGGGTGGACCGACTGTTCACCGTGCGGGGCGCGGGCACGGTGGTCACCGGAACTCTGCCCGCGGGCACGGTCGGGGCGGGCGACCGGCTGGTGACCGCGGACGGCTCGGTGCGGGTGCGCGCGGTGCAGGCGCTCGGAGCCGCAGCGGACACGGTCAGCGGCGTGGCTCGGTTGGCCCTGAACGTGGTGCCAGACGACCGTGCCGGGCTCGAGCGGAGCTCGGTCCTCGTCTCGCCAGGGGCCTGGCACTTCACCGAGGTGGTCGACGTCCGGCTGCGGCCCGCCGGAGAGGCCTCCGGCGAGCCACCCGAACGCCCGGTCCTGCACGTGGGTGCGACCGATCTGTCGGTGCGGGCCCGGCCACTCGCCGGGGCCGACGTACGCCTGTCCCTGCCGCGGGCACTCCCGCTGCGCATCGGCGACCGGGCGATCCTGCGGGATCCCGGCAGCCGGCGGATGTGGGGGCTGACTGTGCTCGACCCGGCACCGCCACGGCTGCGCCGCCGCGGATCGGCCGCACGGCGCGCCGCCGACCTCGCGCCGCACCCGGGGGTCCCCGACCTGGCGCTGGAGGTGGAGCGCCGCGGGTTCGTCGCCGCGGACCAGCTGCGCAAGCTCGGGGTCCGGACCGACGCGGAAGGGTGGCTGGTCAGCGACCGTGCGGCCGAGCTGGTACGCCGACGCATGCGCGAGGTGGTCACCACCCACGACGCGCACCACGCCCTCGATCCCGGGATCCCGGTTGCGGCGCTGGCCAGGACGCTGGGTCTTCCCGCACCCGACCTGGTCGCCGAGCTGGTGGCCGATCCGCTGCGACTGACCGACGGACGGGTCACCGCCACCGCTCCCCGGGCCGGGCTGCCGGATCCGCTGGAGAGGTCGCTCGCCCGGCTGGCAGAGGACCTCGCCGAGGCGCCGTTCGGTGCCCCGACGGCCGGACGGCTCACCGAGCTCGGGCTGGATCGCCGCTCGATCGCCGCGGCCGCGAAGGCCGGACGGCTGCTCGACCTCGGCTCGGGGATCGTGCTGCTCCCCGATGCCGACCGTCTCGCCGCCCAGTGGCTGGCCGAGCTGCCGCAGCCGTTCACCACCAGCGAGGCCCGTCAGCGCCTCGGCACCAGCCGCCGGGTCGCCCTGCCCCTGCTGGACCGCCTCGACCGCACCGGGATCACCCTTCGGCACCCCGACGACCGGCGCAGCGTCCGCCGACCCCCCGGCGCCGCCTCCTTGTAACGCGGGGTTGTGGACGCCGAGTGCGGCCCCGGGCGGGCACTCAGCAGCAATAACCCCGCGTTACAGGGGGGGTGGGGCGCGGTGCGGGCTCAGGCGAGCGAGAGGAAGAGGCGCTCCATCTTCTTCACGTCCGCGGTCCGGTCGGCCTCGTCGGAGGTCATGCACTGCTGCAGTCCCGACGCCACGATCGCGAACCCAGCGCGGTCCAGGGCCTTGGAGACCGCCGCCAGCTGGGTGACGACGTCCTCGCACTCGCGGCCGTCCTCCAGCATCCGCACGATGCCGGCGAGCTGGCCCTGGGCCCGCTTGATCCGGTTGATGACCGGGGTCATCTCGTTGGCGTCGAGCTGCATCAGTCGTCCTCTCCCAGGGCGCCGAGCGCGGCGGTCAGGCGCTTCTTGGCGTCGGTGGCGACCTCGTCCAGCGCCGCCAGTCCGGCCAGGCCGAGCATGGCATCGGGGTCGAAGGCCTCGACGAGGGTAGTCCCCGGCTCCACCTCCCGGACGACCACGTTGCACGGCAGCACCGCGGCGATCGACGGCTCGGCCTGGATCGCCTGGTAGGCCAACGGTGGCCGGCACGCCCCGAGGATGACCTGCGGGGCGACGTCGACGTCCAGCTTGGACTTCAGGGTCGCCGCCAGGTCGATCTCGGTCAGCACCCCGAAGCCCTGCTCGGCCAGCGCCGCACGAGTGGCCTCCACCGTCTCGGCGTACGGACGGTGGACGGTGGTGGTCAGCGTGTAGTCGCCCATCACTGGGCCTGCGCATCGGACTCGGCAGCCATCTGGGCCCGGACCTCGTCCATGTCGAGGTCGCGAACCGCGCTGATCACCTGGTCCAAGGCCTGGGCAGGCAGGGCCCCGGGCTGTGAGAACACGAGGACGCCCTCCTTGAAGGCCATCAGCGTGGGGATCGAGCTGATCTGCGCCGCGGCCGAGAGGGAGCGCTCTGCCTCGGTGTCGACCTTGCCGAAGACGATGTCGGTGTGGGTCTGCGAGGCCTTCTCGTAGACCGGCGCGAACATGCGGCACGGACCGCACCAGGACGCCCAGAAGTCGACGAGGACGATGTCGTTGTCGGTGACGGTCTGCTCGAAGTCGGCGTCCGTCAGGGTCGTGGTGGCCATCTGGCGTTTCTCCTTCTGACTGTTGGGGTAACGCTGAATTTGACGATACCCCCTGGGGTGTTAACGTAACAGCGCCGATACCCCCCTAGGTATTCCTGGAGGATGAACCGACGATGAGCCAGACCCCCGAGGTCGACATCGAGCACTACGCCGCTCGGCGCACCGGCGCCGTGACCGTGGACGTCCGGGAGGTCCCTGAGTACCTCCAGGCCCACGTCCCCGGGGCACAGCTGCTCCCCATGGGACAGCTGCCCGCCCGTACCCAGGAGATCGACCGCAACAAACCGGTCTTCGTGATCTGCGCGACCGGCAACCGCTCGGCCGCCATGACCGACCTGCTGCGCGCGAGGGGCTACGAGGCCTACTCCGTCGCGGGCGGGACCGCCGGCTGGATCGACTCCGGCCGCCCCATCGAGCACGGAAGGTGACCTTGCCATGACCGACGCCCCGACCAAGAAGCTCGACGGCATCACCGTCGTCCCGATCGAGACGCCCAGCCTCGGCGATCGCAGCTACGTCGTCCACGACGGCGAGGTCGCCTTCGTGATCGATCCGCAGCGCGACATCGACCGAGTGCTGCCGATCCTCGAGGACGCCGGCGTGCGGCTGACCGACGTCTTCGAGACCCACATCCACAACGACTACGTGACCGGGGGCCTGGCGCTCGCCGAGCGCACCGGTGCTGCCTACCACGTCAACGCCGAGGACCAGGTGTCCTTCGAGCGCACCCCGATCCGCGACGGCGACGTCGTGGAGGTCGGCCGGATGCGAGTGACCGCACTCTCGACCCCCGGGCACACCTACACCCACCTGTCCTACGCACTGGCCGACGCCGACGGTGAGCAGCTCGGTGTCTTCACCGGCGGCTCCCTGCTCTACGGGTCGACCGGGCGCCCGGACCTCCTGGGCGAGGACCACACCCATGCGTTGGTGCGCCACCAGCACGCCTCGGCCCACCGGCTCGCCGACGCGCTGCCCGACGAGGCCGTGGTGTTTCCGACCCACGGTTTCGGGTCGTTCTGCTCGGCCACCCAGTCCGAGGCCACCGACTCCACCATCGGGCAGGAGAAGAAGACCAACCCCGCCCTGACCCAGGACGAGGAGACCTACGTCCAGGAGCTCCTCGACGGGCTCGGCGCCTACCCCGCCTACTACGCCTACATGGCGCCGGCCAACTCCGCCGGACCGTCGGAGCCGGACCTCAGCCCGCCGTCGGAGGCCGACGCCGCCGAGCTGCGGCGTCGCATCGAGGACGGCGAGTGGGTGGTCGACCTGCGCAGCCGGACGGCCTTCGCCGCCGGCCACGCGCGGGGCACCTTCAACTTCGGCCTCGACGGTGCGTTCTCGACCTACCTGGGCTGGCTGATCACCTGGGGCACGCCGGTGACCCTGCTCGGCGAGACGCCCGAGCAGGTAGCCGAGGCCCAGCGCGAGCTGGTCCGGATCGGCATCGACCGGCCCGCCGCGCAGTCCACGGGCGGCCCCGAGAAGTGGAGCGACGGCGACCTGGCGGTCTTCCCGACCGCGACCTTCGCCGACCTCGAGCAGGTACGGCGTCACCGGCCGGTCGTGATCCTCGACGTACGCCGCGAGGAGGAGTTCGCCGAGGCCCAGATCAAGGGTGCGGCCAACATCCCCATCCACGAGCTGCCCCGCCGCCTCGACGAGGTGCCCGAGGGTGAGGTCTGGGTGCACTGCGCCAGTGGCTACCGCGCTTCGGTGGCCGCCTCGTTCATCGACGCCCTCGGCCGCCCAGTGGTCGCGATCGACGACGAGTTCGACAACGCCGAGAAGGTGGGCCTGCACCTGGTCGCTCCTGACGCCGCGGCGTGACCTTCCTGCTGGCCGTCGTCGCCGGCGCGCTCATCGGCCTGAGCCTGGGCGCGCTCGGCGGCGGCGGCTCCATCCTGGCCGTCCCCGTCCTGGTCTACCTGCTCGACCAGAGTCCGGCGCAGGCCACCACCGGCTCGCTGGTCGTGGTGGGCGTGACGTCGCTGATCGGCGCCGTCACGGCCCAGCGTGCGGGCAACGTGCTGCTCGCTCGTGGTGCCTCCTTCGGCCTGGTCGGGCTCGGTGGCGCGGCACTCGGCGCCAAGGCCTCCTCCCTGGTGTCACAGCCGGTGCTGCTGGCTGCGTTCGCCGCGCTGATGCTCCTCGTCGGCGCCCTGATGGCCGTGCGCCAGGTCCGGCACCGGCGCTTCGGTTCCCACACCGCTCAACCGAGGCTGGACGATCCGCTGATCTCCTTCCGCGACGGCTTCCACTGCGACTGTCCGCGGGCGCTGAAGGTGCTGCTGACTGCCACGGTGGTCGGACTGCTGACCGGTTTCCTCGGGGTCGGCGGAGGCTTCCTCGTCGTACCTGCGCTCACGCTGGCCCTCGGCCTGCCCATGGAGTACGCCGCCGGCACCTCGCTGGTCGTCATCACGATGACCAGCGCGGCCGCTCTCGTGGTCCGCGCCGGGGTCGGTGTCACCCCGGACTGGGGCCTGGTGGCAGCACTCACCGGGGCCTCGGCGGTCGGCGGCTTCGCCGGCGCCCGGATCGCCAACCGGACCGACACCGCTCGACTGTCGGCCGCCTTCACCGTGCTCGTGCTGCTCGTCGCGGGCTACACGGCCTACCGGGCCCTCCCCGCGCTGTTCTGACCCCTCCCTGTTCCCTTCCCTGTTCCCTTCCCACTGACGACCTCAGGAGAGATCGCCATGACCACGACGGTCACCCGTCGCCCTGCCCACCTGCCCGAGTCGCACGTCGAGACCGGCTACGACCCGGACTTCCGTCCCGGTCCACTGGGCCGGTTGGGGGTGTGGGTCACCCGGCACGCCAAGCTCGTGACGTGGGTGTGGGTCCTGCTCATCGTCGGCCTCGGTGCCTTCGCACCCCGCGTCGAGGGAGCCCTCTCCGGGGCCGGCTGGGAGGCGCAGGGCTCGGAGTCCGTGGCGGCGCGTGAGCTCGCCCGGGAGCACTTCGGCGGCAACGCGAGCTCGGCCATCCAGGTCGTCGTGCACCGCGCCGACGGACCGGTGACCAAGGGGCCGGGAGCGAAGGTCATCCGCGAGGTGACCGCACAGCTGAAGTCGGACCGGCGCATCGCCGACGTGGTGCCGCCCGCCCCGGGAGCGACGATCAGCCGCGATGGGCACACCGCCGTGGTGCTTGCGGGGGCCGGCGCGGACACCAACGACATGGTCCGCGCCGCGACCGACCTCAAGGACCCCCTCCAGGGCCTCTCGACCGACCAGGTGCAGGTCAACCCGACCGGCTCATCGCTGCTGTGGTCGGACTTCAACGAGGCCAACCTCGAGGCGATGATGAAGTCGGAGATGATGTCGTGGCCGGTGACCATGGCGATCCTGGTGCTCGCCTTCGGCGCTCTCGTCGCGGCCGGGCTGCCGTTGCTGCTGACGCTCGCCGGTCTGGTCGCCTCCGCGGGCTCGCTGGTGCTGATCAACGAGCTGGTGCCGGTCTCGATCTGGGCGATGAACTTCGCGATGATGTTCGCCCTCGCCCTGGGCATCGACTACGCGCTCTTCCTCGTCGTCCGCTTCCGCGCGGCGCGGATGGGCCACCACGAGTCCCAGGAGCAGGCGATCGCGGAGACCATGGACACGGCCGGGAAGGCCGTGCTCCTCTCCGGGCTCACCGTGCTGGTCTCGCTCTCGGCGGTGATGCTGGTGCCCTCGCCCGCCTTCCGGTCGATGGCCGGCGGGATCATGCTCTCGGTGGTGTTCGTGCTGGGCGCGACGCTCACGCTGCTTCCGCTGGTGCTGTTCAAGCTCGACCTGCGCATCAACAAGCTCTCCCTGCCGTGGGTGCACTCCGGGGAGCACCGCTCCTCGACCTTCGGCCGGTGGGGTCAGCGCCTGTGGCGGCGCCCCGTCGTGTGGGGGCTGGCCTCGCTGGTCGTGCTGCTCGCGGTGGCCGCCCCCGTCATCGGGCTGCGGACGGCGATGCCCTCGATCAAGGTCCTTCCCGACGATGCCAGCGCACGCGTCGGCTACGACCGCGTCCAGGGCGCCTTCGGTGAGGGGGCGCCGGGCACACTGCAGGTCGTCGCCGACAAGGCGGATGCGTCGGCGACCACGAAGACCCTGGACGCCGACCCGGGCATCCGCGCGGTGATGCCGCCGATGCCGGCCGAGGACGGCGCCGACCAGGTGCTGGTGCAGGCCGTGCCGACCGTCGACCCCTCCGATCCCGGGCTGGAGCGCACGGTCGACCGGCTCCGCGGCGACCTGCCCGGCTCGGCCCTGGTCGGCGGCGCCGCCGTGGAGAACCTCGATCTCAAGGCACAGCTGGACGAGTCCACACCCGTGGTCATCACGGTGGTGCTGGTTCTCGGGTTCCTGCTCCTGCTGGTCGCGCTGCAGGCTCCGCTGATCTCGCTGCTCGGCACCTTGGCGAGCCTGCTCTCCACCGCCGCGGCGTTCGGCCTGGCGCGGCTGATCTTCCAGGAGGGGCACGGCTCGGGCCTGTTCGGCTTCGAGAGCCAGGGCTTCCTCGACGCCTGGGCGCCGGTGTTCTTCTTCGCGATGATCTTCGCGATCGCGATGGACTACACCGTGTTCCTGCTCGCCTCGGCCAAGGAGCACTACGAGCGGTCGGGTGACCCCGAGGAGGCGATGGTCGGCTCGCTGGCCCACTCCGGCCGGGTGATCTTCGCCGCCGGAGCGGTGATGGTCGCGGTCTTCTTCACCTTCTCGCTCTCCGGGCCGCTGCCGCCGAAGGAGATGGGCGTCGTGCTCGGCGTCGCCGTGCTGCTCGACGCGTTCCTGGTCCGGTTGGTGCTGCTCCCGGTGCTGTTGCGGCTGACCGGCAGGGCGGCGTGGTACACCCCCGCGTGGCTACGCCGGATCCTGCCGAACATCACCTTCTCGCACGGCTGAGGAGTTGCGCCGGCGGGTGCGGCGTACCGCGACGGCGGCGGCCACGGCGGCCACGGCCAGGGCCACCGCCCACAGCGGTACGCCCCCCAGCCAGCGCACCAACCACTCCTGGGCACTGATCTCGAGGTCGGTGGTGTCGCCGAGCCCGAACGTTCCGGTGATCCCGGCGGTGCCCTGGAACCGGATGAACAGCACGCCGATCACCACGAAGAGGATGCCCGCGACCAGGGAGGAGGTGTGCGTCCGCACCGGCCCCAACCGCAGTGTCCTGCCCCGGATCCACGACCGTCCGGAGACGCCGAGGCGGTCCCACACCAGCGCGAGCAGGAACAGCGGAACCGACATGCCCAGGGCGTAGACCGCCAGCAGCGCCGCGCCGCCGGCGGCCGACGTGGTGGCCGCCATGGTCAGGATCGCCCCCAGGACGGGGCCGGAGCAGAAGCCGGCCAGCCCGTAGGTCGCCCCCAGCGCCACGATCGCCAGCGTGCCGGTGCCCCGCAGCCGGGACGCCACGCCCTGGAACCGGGCGGCAAGCGGCACCGCGAAGCTGCCGCCGAGGATCTGCAGGACACCCAGGGCCACCATCACCGAGCCGGTGACCCAGATCAGGGTGCTGCGGTGGCCGTAGAAGAGCCGGGACGCCAGCCCGACGCCGGTGCCGAGCGGCACCAGGGTGAGGCAGAGCCCCAGGTAGAAGGCCACCGTCCGCCGCACGAGGACCGTCCGACTGGAGAAGGCGTAGGCGAAGAAGGCCGGGAGCAGCATCGCGCTGCACGGCGAGAGCAGCGTGAGGACGCCCGCCGCGAGCGCGACCAGCACTCCGAGCTCATCCATCGGTCTTCGCTCAGCCCTCGGCCCGGCGCCGGGCACGTTCGATGGTCTTCTGGAACTCGGCCAGCGGCATCGCGCCCACGATCGGCGTCCCGTTGACCAGGAACGACGGGGTGCCGCTCAGCCCGATGGAGAGGCCTTCGTTGTAGTCGCGCTGCACCAGCTTGTCCACCAGCGCGCTGTCCATGTCCTTGCGGAACCGCTCCACGTCGAGGCCCACGCTGCGGGCCACCTCCACGAGATGCTCCTCGGTCAGCTTTCCGCTGTTGGGCGGGAACTGGTGGGCGTAGAGCGCGTCGTGGTAGGTCCAGAACTTGTGCTGCCTGGCCGCCGCCCGCGCCGCGTGTGCCGCCCGGACCGACTCCTTGCCGAGGTAGGGGAAGTCGCGCCACTCGATCCGGAGGACCCCCGTGTCGACGTACTTCTCGATCAGCCGGCGTTCGGTCGTGCGGGCGTACTTGCCGCAGTAGGGGCACTGGAAGTCGGCGAAGGAGATCATCACGACCGGAGCGTCCTTGGCGCCCTTCGCCATCGGGTCGTCGGCCTTGCGCCGCTCGAGCGCGGCGAGGTCGCCGTACCGCGGGTCGACCTCGCGGGTCGTGGTGGCGGTCGCACGCGCCGTCGGCGCTCCGTCGGTGTCGCCACCTCCGGTCAGGCGGGGCACCACGAGCGCGGCGACGGCGACCACCACGGCCACGGCCGCGACCACCCACGGCACCCTCGGTCGGGGGGCAGGGTCCTGCGAGGTCATGGTCCTCCGGTCTCGGGTCGGTGCGGGGGGTCAGCTGACGGGTTCGACGGGTCGGCCCTGGGTGCGCCACTCCAGGAGGCCGCCCTCGAGCCGTCGTGCGGAGGTGCCGCGGGCGCGCAGGAGCCGCACGGCGTCGTGCGCCATCACGCACCAGGCCCCCCGGCAGTAGGCCACCACCTCGCGGCCGCCCGTTTGCCCGAGCACGATGTCGTCGTGGTGGGAGTCGATCTGCCCGAACGGCAGCGACCGCGCGCCCGGGATGTGCCCGGCGGCGTACTCCTCGGGCGGCCGGACGTCCAGGAGCAGGACCCGGTCACCCTCCAGGAGCTGCTCGAGCTCCTTGCGGGTGACCTGCTCGACGTCGTCGAGCCCGGCACCGAGGTAGGAGGCGAGGGCCTGACCCACGTCCGGGGAGTGCCGCTCCGCCGCGGCGCGCATCGCGGCGTAGAGCGCGGCGACGTCCTCACCGGCGAGCCGGTAGTAGATCCTCGTGCCCTCGCGACGGGTCTCCACCAGCTTGCTGAGCTTGAGGATCTGCAGGTGCGCCGACACGGTGCTCAGCCCGATCCCGGTGGCGTGTGCCAGCGACTCGACGCTGCGCTCCCCCTGGGTGAGGAGATCCAGGAGCTCCAGTCGCTTGGCGCTGGCGAAGGCCTTCCCGACCACGGCCAGCCGCTGGAACAGGTCCTCGCGCAGCTGCAGATCGCTCTCCGGTGCCACGGCTCCTCCAGTAATCCTTGGAATATGGGGAGGATAGCGGGCCGCTCCCAGCGCGCCTCAGCCGCCGCGCAGCCAGGAGCCATGGCGCGTGGAGCACCCCGCGTCCGGGCTGTTCCTGGTGCGGGCGGCTGTCAGCGGCTCGGTCCTCGGGTGGCGCGGCGCACGCAGGGCCGGAGCCGCCTGCGCGACGCAGCAGGCTCACATGGACTCGGGCCGAGCGGGGTACGACTCGACTCGGCGCCGCCCGGCGGCGCCCGCCCTCGACGCCCCCGACCGCTGAACCCCGAGAGGTGATCTCGATGACCGAACAGCCCGAGGACATCGCTGCCGCGACCGGCACGGATCCCGCAGCGCAGCCCGGCGACGACGTCACGCCCGACGAGAGCTACCACGGCTACTCGGTGGACGACGAGGACCAGCCGCAGGACACCGAGGACAGCCTCACCGACCGCCGGGGCCTCGAGGAGCCCCTCGACGAGGGCTACTCTCCGCCCGAGAAGTGGTCACCGGCGCAGGGCTGGGGCAACACCCCGCTCGAGGAGGAGATGGGCGAGACCCTGGACCAGCGCCTGGACCAGGAGATGCCCGACCCGGATCCCTACGCCGAGGCCGAGCAGGACGTCGTCGCGCCCGAGCACGAGGGCCAGGTCGGGGACGAGCGTGCCGGGCGCCTCGTCGAGCCGGACGAGGGCGTCCACACCGACACCGAGGCGGACCTCGTCGCGGAGGACGTCGGCATCGACGGTGCCGGGGCCGGCGCTGAGGAGGCCGCCGTGCACGTGGTGGACGAGGAGGACGTGTAGCCCGGCGTCGACTCAGCCCACCGAGACGGGCAGCTCCTGGGGACCGCGCAGGTTCATCCGGCCGTTCCAGCGCACCTCGCCGGCCAGAGTGAGCCTCGGGAACCGCTCGACCAGTCGACCGAGCGCGACCCGGCCCTCGAGCCGGGCCAGCGAGGCGCCGAGACAGTGGTGGGGTCCGGCCCCGAAGGAGACGTGCTGCCGTGCGTCGGGCCGGTCCAGGCGCAGGTCTGCGGCGTCGGGCCCCCAGCGCTCGGGGTCGCGGTTGGCTGCGGCCAGTCCCGCGATCACGAAGCTGCCCCGTGGGATCGTCCTGCCGTCGACCGCGTACGGCGCCAGGGTGATCCGCCGGCTCTGCTGCACCGGGCTGTCGTAGCGCAACAGCTCCTCGACGGCGTTCCCGGCGGCGTCGGGACGCTCCCGCAGCAGCACCAGCTGGTCAGGGTGGTGCAGCAGCGCCAGGGCCCCGTTGGCGATCAGGTTGACCGTGGTCTCGTGTCCGGCGATGTAGAGGAGCACGACCTGGGCGACCAGTTCCTCGTCGTCCAGGACGTCACCCTCGTCCTCGGCGTGGATGAGCCGAGTGAGCAGGTCGTCGCCGGGGTGCCGGCGCTTCCAGCGGACGATCTCGTGGCCCTGCGCGGTCAGCTCGTCGTCGGCGTCGAGGATCGCGCGGGCGAGCTCGATGTCGGCGACGGGCTCCAGGGAGCGCACCACCAGGCCGCTGAGCTCGCGCAGGCGAGCCGCGTCGGTGGGCGGGGTGCCGAGCATCTCCGAGATCACCGCGAACGGCAGCGGGAAGGCCAGCGCGTCGACGAGGTCCACGGTGCCGGCTTCCTCGATCCGGTCGAGCGCACCGTCCACCAGCGCGGTGATCCGCGGCTCCAGTGCCGCGATGGAGCGCGGGGTGAACGCCTTGGCGACCAGCTTGCGCAGGCGGGTGTGGTCCGGCGGGTCGATGTCGAGCATCGACAGCCCCCGCATCCGCTCCCGGCGGCCGTCGTAGACGGCGTCGTTGACGTCGCGGAACACACCCGGACCGATCTTGGAGTCGTCGACCGAGTTGTCCGAGCGCAGCAGCGCCGTCACGTCGTCGTACCGGGAGAGCACCCAGAAGCCGAGCGGGCTCTCGTGCACCGGGTCGGCGGCACGCAGCCGCTCGTACTCCGGGTAGGGGTCGTCGGTGAACCCCTCGGCGAAGGGGTCGAACACGTAGGTGGTGCTGGCCATGGGGCCAGTCAATCCGAACCCCCCGTGCGCCGCGACCTGCTCGGCCTCAGCCGCGCGGGCGAACCACCACCTGCACCGCCCGCGCTCCTCGGCGCTGGGCGACCACAAGGGTGCTCGCCCGCGGCCGGGAGACCACGCGACCACCGGTGACGCGCACGCGGTAGCCGTCGGGGTACTGCAGCCGCGGCACCGCGACCGTCGTCCTCGCGCCTGCTCCGAACCGGTGCGACGACCCCGGCCGGGTCGTGGACCAGCGCAGGGTGAACACCCCGCCGTCGCGGTCGAAGGAATACGACTGCGGGGTCCCGGCCACGCGCAGCGGATGCGGCACCGCGAGGAGCCGCAGCTTGCCCATGTCGACATTGCCGCCGGTCGGCGCCTTCGCCGGATCGAGCACCAGGGCCTGCTTCGTGCCGGGCCCCGTGGTCGTCGGGTCGTTGCAACCGCAGTAGGCCCAGTACTGCCAGCCCACCCGGTGCTGCATCGCGAGGTCCACCACACCCTTCAGCGTCGCGGCGTCCGTCGTGGCCCCGAACTCGGTCAGCAGCGGGGTGACACCCTCCTTCTCGGCCTGGGCGTCGGCATTGTCGAAGGTGCGTCCGTCCAGCACGTCGCACTCCACGCCGTAGTGGTCGGCGACTGCCGAGGTGCCGCAGTAGTCGTGGAAGGAGAAGCCCAGCCGACTGCCGGTCGGCGCCACGTAGGTCGGCACGCTGTCGTTGAAGAAGAGGTTCGGCTCGTAGTAGACCGGGGTGTGCCGGTCGACGGTGCGGATGGCGTCGATGACCCGCTGGCTGAACGCCTGCAGGGTCGCGTCCCAGGCCGGGCAGCCGGCCGGGTTGAGGCACGTCGCCCACGGCGATCCCGGGAAGGGCTCGTTGAACAGGTCGAGACCCTGGACGCCGGCGGCGCGGCGGAAGAACGCCGCCACGTGGCGCCAGGCACCGGCGTACCGGTCCTGCAGTCCGACGCCGCCGGGACCGGGGTCGTTGGCCCAGAAGTGGTCGTAGGCGCGCCACATCGCAGGCATGGCGAAGTAGTTGGCCGGGAAGCCGAGCTGCGGCTGCGCCGGCAGCCCGTCGTCCTGCACCGCCCAGTCCGGGGCCCCCTCACCCTGGAAGCGCTCGTGATAGAGGTCCTGGTGGAAGTCGAGAAGGGTCACGATGCCGTGTGCGGCGAGCACCCGGACGGTTCGGCGCACCCGAGCGAGGTAGGCGTCGTCATACCTTCCCGGGCGGGGCTCGACCGCCTTCCACACCAACCCGAGCCGCACGGTGGTGAAGCCGTTGCGGCGCAGGAACCGGGCGTCGTCAGCTCCGAAGCCGGTCGCGTCCGGGGCGTACGGCGGACGCTTGAACACCATGTTGACACCATGGTCGATCCGCACGCGTCCTCGCCGGTCGAGCACCCATCGACCAGCTTGGTCCGGCCGAGGCGCCGCCCGGCTCGCCCCGGTCTCGCTGACCGACGATCGGGACGCGGTCGACCGAGCGACGGCTCCGGCCGGCACTGCCGCACCGGCGAGGGCGGTCGACACCGCGAGCAGGGCTGCGAGTGACGTTCGGCGCACGGTGCGACCAACGAGCGCAGCGCGACCTCGTTACGCCGTCGCACCTCCTGGTGGTGTGCCGGCGCGTGGCGGGGGGAAGCATCTTGCGCGAGGATGGAACGTCGCACTGCAAAGGGGTGGGGGCTTGGACTGGTACCTCCGGGGCGAGGATGCCCGTGCCGTCCGCACCCTGCGCCACCAGGTGCGGGACTACCTCGCCCGGCACGCCGAGCCCGACAGCGACCTGGACGCCGCCGAGCTGGTCTTCGACGAGCTCGTGGTGAACGCCATCGAACACACCGGCGGCGGCCCTGCGTGGATCCGGCTGACCTGGCTGGAGGAGCAACCGGACGTGACGATCTGGGACCTCGGTCCCGGCTTCGACCTGCCCACCCAGCTGGCGGAACGCGCCGTGCCGGAGGACGACCTGGACCCCTCCGACACCGGCGGCTCGCCGTACCACCTCGACGGACCCGTCGAGGATGATCCGACGGCGGCTCTGGAGGCGCTGGAGGAAGGGGGCCGCGGCCTGTTCCTGGTCAGTCATCTCGCCGAGGAGTTCCGGGTGGCCGCCCGCGGCGGTGGGGGCAGCCAGGTGCACGCCCGGTTACCGGTGCGCCGCGGCGCCTCGCGCAGCATCGATCCACCCCGGCACCTCGCGGACTCCCTGCCCGCGCTGGACGAGGCCCGGCCCACCGGCGGCTTCGACCGGGAGACGTTCCTGCGCGCGCTCGTGGTCCAGCTGAGCCAGGCGGTCGAGCACGCAGGTGGCCCCGACCTCAACGAGGACGTCGTCGCCGAGGTCGGGGTCAACGTCGGCGGGCAGATGGAGGCGGAGTACCGCGCCGCGAAGGACGTCGTGGGCCGCCTGACGGCCGAGCAGATGGCCGACTGCTTCGTCCGACTCAAGCACGCCATCGCAGGACGCTTCTACGTCATCGAGGTGTCCGAGGACCGGATCGTCCTCGGAAACGAGCGCTGCCCCTTCGGCAACGCGGTGCGCAAGTCGCCGGCGCTGTGCCGGATGACCAGTGCGGTCTTCGGTGGCATCGCGTCCCACAACCACGACGACGGCGCTGCGGTCGTCCTGGAGGAGCGCATCGCCGTGGGTGATCCGGGGTGTCGCGTCGTCATCCACCTCGGCGAGCCGCCCGAGCCCGTCCGCCGCTTCGCCCACCGCTACCACGCGCCGCACCGAGACGAGGCCTGAGCCCGAGCGGGGTCAACCTCCGACCGGCTCGACGCGCCGGTCCGACGGCTGCGAGCAGGAGCAGTGCGGTGACCTGCCCGAGCAGCTCGTCCGCGGCCGCACCGTGCCGCTCTCGGGGAACGTCACCACCGCGTCGTCACCCGGGCCCGCCGAGCGCTGTGGAGGTCCGCCCGCTATCCGAGCGCCGGCCCGATCAGGCCCTCCCGGCGGGCCACCACCCCCGCCAGCGCGATCGTGGCCAGCGCCGCCGAGGTGTTCATCGCCAGCCCAGAGACGCTCTTGACCAGAACGAACGTCTCCAGCGACTGCGACTGCAGCAACCACAGCGTGGTGGTGCCCTTGACCAGCCCGAGCACCGCCCAGAGCACGGTCAGGTTCCGGAACAACCGGCGGATCCGCGGACGCACGGAGAGCTCGTGGTCCATGGGGTAGAAGTCGGCCGCGAGGCGCGCCACCATCGGCCGCGCCGTGGCCAGGGACAGCAGGAACAGCACGGCGACGACACCGTCGCTGATGACGGGCTGGAGGAAGTACAGCCAGGTGCTGTCTGCCAGCGCTGCGAGGCCCGTGCGACCGGTCAGCACGAGCGCCGCGAGGACCAGCAGGCCCGACGTCCGGCGACCGGTCAGCGCGCGCCACGCGAGGGCGCCGTAGGACCACACGAGCGCTGCGACGATCGCGACCCAGGCGCCACCGAGCAGGAAGAACGCGTAGAAGGCGACCGCCGGGACGACCATGGCGATCAGGAGACTGGCCGAGACGCGGCGCACCACGGCGACCAGGGGCGGGCGGTGGGACCCGTGGGCGGCGGCGATGGGGGCAGCACCGACGTCCACGGCCGGCGGAGGAGCCGGCGGAGGAGAAGGAGTCAAGGCACATCCTGCCGGCCCTGGGGCCGGGACGGGTCTCGGTCGACCGTGGACTGACGCCGCGGGCTCGACGTCGACGGTTCCTCGGTTCCCTCACTGTAGGCGGAGCGCGCAAGGAGGCCGGCGGACTGCTCCGGAGCACCGAGCCACCAGCGGTGTTTCCGCCACCGGCCCTAGACTCGGCTCGCCATGGCCACTCCCGTCACACCTTCCCCCGAGACCGACTATCCCGACCACATCGACGCCGCCGTCTTGAAGGTCGCCGGCGTGGTCGTGCTCGGCGCGATCATGTCGATCCTCGACATCACCGTCGTCAACGTCGCCCTGCCGACCTTCCAGTCCGTCTTCGGCAGCGGAGGCCAGGAGCTGGAGTACTCCCACGTCGCGTGGACCGTGACGGCCTACACCCTCGCGCTCGCCACGGTCATCCCGATGACCGGCTGGGCGGCCGACCGGTTCGGCACCAAGCGGCTCTACATGTCCGCGATCTTCCTGTTCACCGCTGGTTCGGCGCTGTGCGCGACCGCCTGGGACATCAACGCCCTGATCGGCTTCCGGGTCCTCCAGGGCCTCGGCGGCGGCATGCTGATGCCGCTGGGCATGACGATCATGACGCGCGCCGCCGGACCGCAGCGGATGGGTCGGTTGATGGCCATCTTGGGAGTGCCGATGTTGCTGGGGCCCATCATGGGCCCGATCCTGGGCGGCTGGCTGATCGAGATCGCCAGCTGGCACTGGATCTTCCTGATCAACGTGCCCCTGGGCCTGTTGGCCATCCTCTACGCCTGGCGCGTGCTGGCGCCGGACTCCCCCCAGCCCTCGGAGACCTTCGACTTCGTCGGCATGTTGATGATGTCGCCCGGCCTGGCCCTCTTCCTCTTCGGTGTCTCCTCGCTGCCCACCGAGAACGGGGACTTCAGCGCGCCCCGCGTCTGGGTCTCGATGCTCGTCGGGGCCGCGCTGATGTTCGCCTTCGTGTGGTGGTCGTTCCGGGCCTCCCACCCGCTCCTGGACCTCCGGTTGCTGGGCAATCGCAACCTCGCGGTCTCGCTGGTCACGATGTTCATGTTCGTCACGGCCTTCTTCGGCGGGCTGCTGCTGGTGCCGACGTACTTCCAGCAGATCCGCGGCGAGTCGACCCTGCACGCCGGCCTGCTCGTCGCTGCGCAGGGGATCGGCGCGATGATCACCATGCCGATCGCCGGACGCCTGTCCGACAAGCTGCCGATCGGCCGGATCACGCCGGTCGGGCTGCTCGGGATCATCGCGGGCATGTTCTGGCTGACCCAGGTGGAGGCGGACACGCCGTACTGGCAGATCGTGGTCCCCCTGTTCGTGATGGGTCTGGGCATGGGCGGCACGATGATGCCGCTGTTCACCGCGGCGCTGCGGACCCTGAAGTCCCACGAGGTGGCCCGGGGCTCCACGCTGCTCAACATCAACCAGCAGATCGCCAGCTCGGTGGGGGTGGCGACGATGTCGGTGATCCTCACCAACCAGCTCAACGACTCCCCGGTGATCCCGGGCACGGAGCGGATCCCCGGCCTGAGCGGAGGCCTGACCGAGACCGCGGCTGCGATCCTGCAGAACACCCAGCCGGCCCTGTTCGCCAAGCTCTCGCTCGATCCTGCGACCGTCGCCCGCGGGCTGGCGGACGCGGCCGACGCGTTCGCGCACACCTACTGGGTCGCCTGGATCCTGGTGATCCTGACCCTGGTGCCCGCCCTCATGCTGCCGCGCAGGCACGAGGAGAGCCACTTCCTCGACGACCAGGGCCAGCCGCCGGTCGCCATCCACTGACGACCAGAGGAGCGCACGATGCCTGTCCACCGGGTCTTCATCACCGGCGCCAACGGCTTCGTGGGCCGCCATCTCGCCGCGCACTACCGTGCCCGCGGAGTCGAGGTAGCAGGGGTCGACCTGGTCGCCGATCCCGAGACGGACGTGGTCAGAGGAAGCACCACCGACCCGGCCCCCTGGGAGGGGCAGCTCGCAGGGTGTGACGCCGTCGTGCACACCGCGGCCATCGTCAGCAACAACATCGACCCGGTCCGGGCCTGGGAGGTCAACGTCGTCGGCACCCAACGCGTGCTGGACGCGGCGGCTCGAGCCGGCGTGCATCGGTTCGTGCAGCTCTCCAGCATCGCCGCGCTGGGCTTCCTCACCCATCACTACCGACAGGCGCAGCAGGTCAACCCGGGCCCGGTGGACGAGCGCTACCCGGTGATGCCGTGCGGCAACCCCTACACCGACTCCAAGATCGCCGGCGAGCACACCGTCCTGGCCGCACACGCCGCGGGCGAGATCGAGGTGACGGTGATCCGCCCGGCCGACGTCTACGGGCCGGCGTCCCGCCCGTGGGTGCTCGAGCCGATCAGGTTGATGCGCGCGGGGATGTTCGTGCTGCCCGCGCACGGCCGGGCGACGTTCACCCCGGTGTACGTCGACGACCTGGTCGACGGGATCGTCCGTGCCGTCGACTCGCCCGCCGCGGCAGGTCGCATCATCACCCTGGGCGGCGCCGAGGGCGTGACGACGGCGGACTACTTCGGCCGGCTCGCCCGCATGATCGGCAAGAGACCACCGCGGGCGGTTCCGACCGCAGTGGCCCAGGCGCTCGTGGTCCCCACCGGCAGGGCGATCTCGGCGCTCGGGCGGCCCACGGAGCTCGGTCGCGGCGCCGTGGACATGCTCACGCGGGCGTTCGTCTTCGACAACAGCACCGCGCGAGATCTGCTGACGTGGAGCCCCCGATTCACCCTCGACGCCGGGATGGACGCGACCGAGGCCTGGCTCCGCAGCGAGGGCCTCCTCGGCTCACGCTGAGCACGGGGGCGTCGCAGCGGTCGTGGGCGACACGGCGGTGGCCAGATGACCGACGAGGACGACCTGCCCGAGGAGCTCGTGCCCTACGAGGACGACAACGCCCGCTTCTTCACACCGATCTGGTCGCCGGCCATCCACCTCAGGGCTGACAGCCCCGACTCGGGTCGTGGACCGGGTGAGAGGATCGTGGGTGGTCCGCGTCCACGCCGATCCCGAGGAGAGACATGGCACTGCCGTACGACGACGACCCCGCGTTCGAGGCGTACGCCCACCCGCAGCGGCTGGTCAGCACCGACTGGCTCGAACGCCGTCTGGGCGACGACGGCCTGGTGGTCGTCGAGAGCGACGAGGACGTGCTGCTCTACGAGACCGGCCACCTCCCGGGCGCGGTCAAGATCGACTGGCACCTCGACCTGAACGACCCGGTCACCCGCGACTACATCGACGGCGAGCGCTTCGCCGCGCTGATGTCCCGCACGGGCATCAGCCGGGACACCACCGTCGTCGTCTACGGCGACAAGAGCAACTGGTGGGCGGCGTACGCCCTGTGGGTCTTCACCCTGTTCGGCCACCCCGACGTCCGGCTGCTCGACGGCGGCCGCGCCGCCTGGGCCGCCGAGGGCCGGGAGATGACCACGGACGTCCCGCAGCCCGAGCCCACGGACTACCCCGTCGTCGAGCGCGACGACCAGCCGATCCGCGCCTACAAGGACGACGTCCTCGCCTTCCTCGGTGGCCAGCTGGTCGACGTCCGCTCCCCCGAGGAGTACACCGGCAAGCGCACCCACATGCCCGACTATCCCGAGGAGGGCGCCCTGCGTGGCGGCCACATCCCGGGGGCGCAGTCGGTGCCGTGGTCACGGGCGGCCCGGGACGACGGCAGGTTCCGTCCGCGCACGGAGCTGGAGTCCATCTACGAGCAGGAGAAGGGCCTGTCGCGGGGGGCGCCCGTGGTCGCGTACTGCCGGATCGGCGAACGCTCCGCGCACACCTGGTTCGTGCTCACCCATCTGCTCGGCTTCGACGACGTGCGCAACTACGACGGCTCCTGGACCGAGTGGGGCAACGCCGTGCGGGTCCCGATCGCGCGCGGCGAGCAGCCCGGAGAGGTGCCGCACCGGTGACCGCCGCCGCGACCGCGGACCTGCCCGAGTCGCTGGCCGAGATCGTGGAGGACTTCAACGCCGTCGGCCCGCAGGACCGGCTGCAGCTGCTGCTGGAGTTCAGCAACGAGCTCGCTCCGCTCCCGGCGCAGTACGCCGACCACCCGGAGCTGCTCGAGCCGGTCCCGGAGTGCCAGTCCCCGATCTTCCTGGTCACCGAGGTGGAGGGAACCGGCGAGGAGGCGACCGTGCGCCTGCACTTCTCGGCGCCGCCCGAAGCACCCACCACGCGAGGTTTCGCCGGCATCCTGCACGAGGGGCTCGACGGCCTGAGTGCCGCCGAGGTGCTCGCCGTACCCGCCGACTTCTCCAGTCGCCTCGCGCTGGAGGAGGCCGTGAGCCCCCTGCGACTGCGCGGGATGGCCGGGATGCTGGCCCGCATCAAACGCCAGGTGGCCGAGAAGACCTCGACTCGCCCCTGAACCGCACCGGCGGCGCGTGCGATCCCCCTGGTGGCTGCTGGGTGCGCAGGATCGCGTCCGCGCCGACCCGGAAGTCCCCCGTTGCGCAATCGCATACAACCCCCCAGCGCTGGGGACCAGACCAGTGCAGGTTCACCTGACCGCAACGCGTGACTGCCGCCGACGGCGGCGGCAGCAGAGAGGAGTGGTCCACATCACCTCAGCCACAGCCGAACGCCGCCATGACGGGGCGGCACCCACGAGCCGGTGGGACAGCGAACCCGAGGCCGCCGAGGCTGCTTGGCGGGAGCGCTCGCGGGTGGTCCTGACGCCCGTCGCCGCGCCGTCCATCCTCGGCCTGTTCGGGTTCATGGGCGCCACCACGATGGTCGCTGCCTGGATGACGGGCTGGTACGGCGACGCCACCACTCCGTCGACGGTCTGGCCGTTCGCCCTGACCCTGGGCGGCATTGCCCAGTTCCTCGCGGCGATGTGGTGCTACCGCGCCCGGGACGGCCTGGGCACCGCGATGCACGGGGTGTGGGGCAGCTTCTGGATCGGCTGGGGCATCCTCGCCGCCTTCGCCGCCGGGGGCCTCCACCCGCCGCTGCTGCTGGGCAATGACCCAAGCTTCGCCTGGTGGTTCATCGTGCTGGCGCTGATCACCGCGATGGGCACCCTCGCGTCGCTGGGCCAGAATCTCGCGCTGTTCGCGACCCTAGCTGCGCTGACCACCGGAAGCGTCTTCGCCGCCCTGGGCTTCTACGGCGTCGGGACCGGCTGGACCTTCGCGACAGCTGGGTGGGTGCTGCTGGGATCGGCGGCTGCGGCCTTCTACACCGCGTCGGCGTTGATGCTGGCCGAGTCGTTCGGCCGGACGATCCTGCCGATCGGCTCCTTCAGCAAGGCCGCCAACGTGCCCGGTCGCCAGCCGATGCGTCCCATCGAGTACTCCTTCGGGATGCCCGGCGCCAAGGCCGGACAGTAAGCACACCAGGATGGGGCCGGGGCGGCTGCGCCCCGGCCCCTACCTGTCTCCGACGGGCGCCGAGCGAAGGCCGGCCTCATCCGTGGCATCGAGTCGACTCGCAGCGCCGGCCCACGGGTTGAGCCGACAGGTCTCGGTCCAGGTGCGCAGGTCCGGCTCGGCACCCCGAACGGCCAGTCTGAGCATTGCCGTGTAGGCCGTGCGCGGCGCGTCGGCGACGTCTGGCTCGAAGGTCAGCGTCGGACACAGCCGATTCTTCTCAGCAGGCGAGGCTGTCGACCCTCCCCCTGGTTTGCCGAGGCCCCGACGGGCCTGAGAGTGTGGCAGGTGCCCCGACGCGACGGCCCGCTCGAATCGGCCGAGCCGTGCTGTCGGCACGAGGGCGGAGTCCGGAACGGATCCGTCAGGGGTCGTGCTCCACGAAGTCGGGCATACGGAAAGGGTGGGGATGTCCTGGTCGTACCGTCCGTCCCTGGACGGCCTGCGCATGGTCGCGATGTACGTCATCGTGCTCGTGCACACCCAGACACCCACGTTCTCGGGCGGCTTCATCGCCGTCAACCTGTTCTTCGTGCTCTCCGGGTACCTCGTGACCAACGTCGTGCTCACCGAGATGGACCGCACCGGCACGGTGAGCCTGCGCAACTTCTATGCGCGTCGCGTCCGCCGCCTGCTGCCCGCGGCGTTGGTGGCAATCGTGGGCACCAGCCTGCTGTTCGTGCTGATCGAGCCCGTGACCCGGCGACTCTCGATCGTGGGCGACGCACAGAGCTCGCTGCTCTACGTCGCGAATTGGCGCTTCATCGCCCAGGCGAACGACTACTTCGCCGCTGACTTCCACAAGAGCCCGTTCCTGCACTACTGGACGCTCAGCATCGAGGAGCAGTTCTACGTGGTCTTCCCCGTGCTGCTCCTCCTCCTGTCCAAGGTGGGGCGGGCCAGGACCACCTTCGCCGTGCTTGCCGCCATCTGTGCGCTCTCCATCGGCGCCCAGTTCTACTGGGCGCAGGCGGACCCCATGCACGCCTACTACGGAACCGACGCGCGGATGTACCAGCTGGCAGCAGGGGCCCTGCTCGCCGTCGGGCTGCGGATCTGGCGCGCGCGGGTCTCGGCGCGAGCGGCCTCGGCCGCCGGGATGCTGGGCATGCTGTCCTTCGCAGTCTTGTGCCTCGACGTGCTCGAGATGTCCCGGGCCGTGCGCGGCGTGGCCGGCACGGCGGCCTGCGTGCTCCTGATCGGCGGACTCATGCTCGCCGAGGACCAGCCGCTGGGCCGGCTGCTGTCCCGGCGGACACCGGTCTACCTCGGGAAGATCTCCTACGCGACCTACCTGTGGCACTGGCCGATCGTGCTGGTGCTGGCCGAGACCCTCGACGTCGGGCCGGTGCTGATGGCGGTGCTGGCGGGCGTCGCGGCCACGGCCATGGCCGCCGCCTCGGCCGAGCTCCTCGAGCTCCCCATCCGGCAGGCGAAGCGGCTGGACCGGTTTCCCTGGCAGACCGCGCTCGTGGGTGTGGCCTGCAGCGCGCTGGTGGCGGTCACCCTGGTGCCGTGGGCTCTGAAGCGGGACCGTCCGCCCGCACTCGTCGCCGCGCAACAGGCGCCCGGCCAGGGAGCTGTCGCGACCACGACGGAGCAGGCCAAACCCGAGAAGCTCCCCGAGAAGGTCGACTGGAAGGCGGTCGACCAGGACACCGGGCAGGAGCACAGCTGCACGGTCGAAGATCCCGACGGATGCATCGTGCACCGGGGCCAGGGGCCGCACATCCTCCTCATCGGCGACAGCCACGCACGGATGCTGTCGCGGATGTTCACCAAGCTGGCCGAGGACCAGGACTTCACCCTGTCGATGAACGTCGTCGCGGGCTGCCCGTGGCAGGAGAACCTGAAGAACCTGCAGTCGTCACGGACCCGACAGCAGCAGTGCACCGACGCGCGCGTCGGTTGGTACGACAAGGTGTTGCCGAAGCTGAAGCCGGACCTGGTCGTACTCGTCGAGTCCCCCCGGGACAACGCCGGTCACTGGAAGACGCGGCTGACCCAGCGCGACGGTCGCCAGGACGGCCTGCACCAGGCGATCCTGGGCGCCACGAACGCAACGCTGCAGAAGATCGACGCGGCGGCCGACCGGGTCCTGATGGTGCAGTCGATCATCGCGCCGGAAAAGTGGAACCCTGACGATTGCCTGACCCGCACCGGCGATCCGGCCAAGTGCACGGTGCCCGTGCCGGACACCAACCGACCCACCGACGGCTTCTATCTCGCAGCGGCGGCACAGCACGACGACTTCTACACCGTCAATCTCAACTCCGCCTTCTGCCCCACGGCCCCGGTCTGCCTGCCGGTCCGCAAGGGCCAGATCGTCTGGCGCGACTCTCACCACCTGACGGCGAAGTACGCCGCCCAGCGACGCGACGCGGTGTGGAAGCTGATCAAGCGCTCCGGCGCCCTCGACGGCCTGACCGGGACCTGAGCGCACTGGGCACGGGTTCGGTACACCCGCACTTTCCGACCGGTCGGGGGATGCCCGGAGCGGCCGTACGGGTGTAGACGTGGTGCCTGGATCGGGGAGGCATCGGATGACACAGGTCCTGGAGTACTACAGCGCCGGGCGCAAGCAACGGGTCACGGTGCAGCCACTGTTCAGTGCCCGCCAGATGACCGGCGAGCAGGAACCGCTGCGGTTCCCCGTGCGGCCGCAGGGCGCCGGCGCACAGGTGCTGCGGCTGCTCTCCGAGCAGCCACGGGCGGTGCTCTCCCGCTTCGCGGTCGTGTCCGAGGCGACCACGAGGATCCAGCCGGTGGAGCCCGGCGCCACCACCGTGATCCCCACCGACACGCTGACCGTGCTGGGCGCGCGGAAGACCGAGCTGACCTGGGCCCGCCGCGAGTACGGCCTGACCGTGGCGCAGGAAGGCAGCGACGGCAAGGTGCTCCTTGCCGTGCCACCTGATGCCGACGACCCGCTCGAGGTGGTGGGGCAGGTCTCGCGCGCGCTCTACGAGCGCGGCACCGTGGAGGGTGCGCACCCCAACTTCCTGCGCCTGGTGCAACGACCTCGGATCGGCGCGGCGTCGACCGCGCACCAGTGGGCACTAGACAACGACGGCACGCCGGGCGTCGTCGGCGCCGACGTCGCCGCCCACGCCGCCTGGACCCTGTCCGTGGGCGACCCCTCGATCCGCGTGGCCGTGCTGGACGAGGGGGTCGACACCGCGCACCCCTACCTCTCGGCCGCCGTGGTGGCCGAGCGCGACTTCGTGGAGGGCAAGCCGACGGCGCGGCCGGACGGAGACGACGCACACGGGACGGCGTGTGCGGGGATCATCGTGTCGCGTGGCTCCGTCCATGGCCTGGCGCACGGGGCCAGCCTGGTCGCCGTGCGGATCGCCAAGGGCAACGGTGAGGACGGCTGGATCTTCGACGACTTCAACACCGCCGATGCGATCGACTGGACGTGGCGGCACGCGCACGCCGACGTGCTCTCCAACTCCTGGGGCGGCGGGCCACCCGCGGACGTGATCACCGGCGCCTTCCGGCGTGCGCGCACCCGCGGACGCGACGGCAAGGGCGCCGTGGTCGTGATCGCCGCCGGCAACGACCAGGGTCCGGTCTCCTACCCCGGCAGCCTCCCGGAAACCCTCACCGTGGGTGCCTCCAACGAGTGGGACCAGCGCAAGACCATGGGGTCGAAGGACGGCGAGTACTGGTGGGGAAGCAACTTCGGCAAGGGGCTGGACCTGATGGCGCCTGGTGTCCACATCCTCACCACCGACATCTCCGGTCCGCGCGGCTACACCAGGCGGCGGACCATCGCGAACTTCAACGGGACCTCCTCGGCAACCCCGCACGTCGCCGCCGCAGCGGCGTTGGTGCTCTCGGTGCGCCCCGACCTGGGCGAGGCCGACGTACGCCGGGTGCTCACCGCCACCGCGGACCACATCGGACGGACCAAGGCAGGCTGGAACAAGTACGTCGGACACGGACGCCTCAACGCCTTCGAGGCGATGCGACTGGCCCGGCGGCAGTGACCGGGACGGGAAGCCACTACTGGGCGGGCGGAGAGAAGATCCCGCTCACCCCGTCCGACGACGTCGTGGTGGATCTCGACTCCCCCGCGCTCGCCGACCTGCGCACGTCCTCGGCACGCGCGTTGCGCCGCGCCGGCCGCTCGCTCACCGGCTCCCTGGTCCGCTTGTCGAAGGTCCAAGCGGAGGCAGCGCTGGGAAGGGACCGGCTCGCCGGTCCCGGCGTACACCCGGTCTTCCGGGCGAAGGACGGCAGCACGATCGTGGTGCTGCCGCAGGTCCGCGTGGAGGACCCGGATCCCGACAAGCTCGACGCGGTGGCCCGGTCGGTGACCGACGCCCACGTCACCGACCGGGACGAGGATCGACTCGTCCTCGAACCCGAGAGCGGTCGGGGTGCCCAGGCGCTGGAGCTGGCCAACTTCGTGGCCGAGCACCACGACGTAGACATGGTCCAGGCACGGTTCCTGCGGATCGTGCCCCGGCCCTGAAGCGGGTCAGACCTCGCTGCCCGCTCCACCGACCCCTGCAGAGAGCAGCAGCAACCGGTTCAGGAGATCCGCCGACCGGCCGGCTTCCTCCCGGTCGCCGCTGACCAACAGGTCGAGGAGCAGGCCCCGAGCCGCGCGGAGGGCCAGCGCGCGTGGCTCTGCGCCTGCGCGGCGGGGACACCGATCGCCAGGCAGAGCTCGGTCACCGACGGGAGCCACGCGGCAACCAGCCGCTCGCGCAGACGAGCGGCGTGGTCCCTGTCCTGCATGGCGTGAGCGGCCAGCTCGAAGAACAGCGGGCCGTAGCGCCGCGCGGCTTCCACGGTGCGCTCCCAGGAGGCGGCGGCCGCCTCGAGCGGGGGCAGGTCGGTGTCGTAGACCGCGGTCATCACCGCGCGCTGCCGCGCCTCGACCTCCCGGGTCACCTCGGCCGCCCGCGCTACGGCCGCCCCGTTAGGTTGTCTTCCACTATTCCCTGGAGGAGCCCATGAGTGCAGTCGCCACCGGCGACGTCCCTCAGCGAAGCCCGAGCGTGATCCGCGCTCTGGCGCAGTGGCCAGCACGTCGCTGGCTGGTCGCCGCCGTCTCTGGTGCTGCCTTCGTCCTGCTCATCGGCATCCCCACCGACCTGGTCGACACGCCTGCCTTCGCCCGTGCGGTGCCACCCACATGGTGGGCGTGGCCCTCCCTGGTGGCTTCCTCGGCGCTGGCCGGTCTCCTCACCGCCTCCTACGTCGCCCACCCAGAGCCCACGCCCGCCGATCGCAGAGCCTCCCGCGGCGGCTGGGCCGGGACGGCACTGACCTTCTTCGCCGTCGGCTGCCCGGTGTGCAACAAGCTCGCCCTTCTCGCCCTCGGCACCGCCGGGGCGATGACCTGGTTCGCACCGGTCCAACCACTGCTGCAGATGGCGGCTGTGGTCCTTCTCGCCTGGGCGCTGCGCCAGCGGGTACGTGGGGAGCTCTCCTGCCCCTCGACCCCCGTGGACCTCACCGTCAACGCTGGGGCCGGTCGGGAAGGGTGAAGGAGATGCTCGACCCTCCCTCGGGGTTTCCCTCGATCCAGATCCGGCCACCGTGTCGTTCCGCGATCTTGAGGCACACCGCCAGGCCGATCCCCGTTCCTGGATACTCCTCGGCGCTGACCAGCCGTTGGAACATCGCGAAGGCACGCTCGCGATTCTCCGGGCTGATGCCGATGCCGTTGTCGACCACGGTGATCCGCCATTCGCCTTCGTCTCTGACGCTGTGGATGCTGATCTTCGGGCGCACGCCGCTGGCCACGTAGGTGAGCGCGTTGCCGACCAGGTTCTGGAAGAGCTGGCTCATCTGCGTGCGGTCCGCCAGCACCTCGGGAAGCGGCCCGACGTCGATCTGCGCGGTTGCCTGGGCAATCTGCCGCTCGAAGAGCTCCACGACGTCCTCGACGACCCCGGTGAGCTCGACGGTCTCGAACGGGCGCGCCTCGCTGGTGAGCCGACTGAAGGTCAGCAGGTCCCGGATGAGCGTGTCCATCCGTTCGCAGCCGACCACGATCCTGTCGATGAAGTCGCCGGCCTGCGCGTCCTCGATGCCTCCCTCCTGCAGCAGCTGCGCGAACCCGTAGACCTTCTGCAGCGGCTGGGCGAGGTCGTGGGAGGCGATGGAGGCGAAGTTCGCCAGCTCGGTGTTGGAGCGTCGCAGCTCCTCGTGGGTGGTGGCGAGCGACTCCTCCGTCTCCTTGGTCACCGTGTCGTCCAGCACCGAGACGACCGCGCCCGCGGGGGTTCCCCGAGGATCGAGCACCGGGCGGCCACTGATCCTGAGGTAGGTGCCGCCGCCGGGATCGTCCTCGTCGGTGACGTGGAGCTCCAGGTCGTCGAAGGGTGTCCCCTGACAGGCGGCTCGCACCGGCAGGTCCTCGTCACCGACGGGTTCCTTCGTGTCCGCCCAACGCAGGGTTCGCGTAGGGGGACCGGAGCCCAGCAGGGCAGAGCCGCCCAGCAACCGGTCCGCCACCGGGTTGGCGATCACCACCCGAGCGGAGGCGTCGAGCAGGATCGCCCCCACGGGGCTGGAGGCGACGGCCGCTTCGAGCAGCTCTGCGGCCTCCAGAGGCCCCGGGCGGCTGTTTCCCAGCGCCTGCGGTGTCCGCATGGACGAGGATCCCCCTGCCGCCTGCCAGGCAACGACGACCTCGTCGTCGCCGATGCTCTGCAGCTGCGTGCTGTGGCCGTCGAAAGCATCGCGGTGGATCCGGGACGCGGCTACCCAGCCGGTCAGCGCCCGGGCCGCCCGGTTGGTGTGCACGACGACGAAGTCCGTGGAGCTGACTCCCTCGCCCGGTCGCGCGCGCAGCACTGCCAACGGGGTGTCGACCGCATCGAGCAGCCGAGGCAGCCGCGCGTGCACGTCCCGGACGACCTCGCGCAACCGGTGTTCCTCGGTCACGTCCCGGACCACCACCACCGCACCGCTCGGCCCGGCCCCCTCTGCACCTCGGACCGGGCGGACACTGATCGAGAGCCAGCTGGAGCCCCCGCCCTGCTTGTCCAGCCGAAGCGCCTGACCGGAGTGAGGACGGCCCGACGCAAGCGCGGCCGCGACGGGATCGGGTACGTCGAGACCGGTGTCACGACCGTCGGGGTGACGTGCGGCTGCCAGCAGGTCGGTCAGCGAGGAGCCGACCAGGTGGCTGGTCGAGACGCCGAGCGCCAAGGTCGCCTCGAAGTTCGCGCTCCGCACGTGACCGTCACCGTCGACCAGCAGGACCCCTACGTCGAGTGCGTCCAGCAGCAGGTCGTCGAGTGACGTCTGAGCCGGTGCCTGAGCGGGATCCGCTCCTGCTTCGGCGCTGCCGCCGGCTGGGACCGTCTCCCGTGCGGGGAAGAGCCCCTCCAGCACCGCAAGCAGCTGAGCCCTCTCGGCGGCCTTCTCGACGTAGACGTCCGCTCCGGCGCCGATCGCCTTCTGCGCCATCCGTCCGGCGCTGAACGCGGAGTGGATGACGATGCGGGTGTCCGGGAGCACCCGCCGGATCTCGGCGGCGGCCTCCAGCCCGTCCATCCGTGGCATGGCAAGGTCGAGGACGACCAGCTGCGGCCGGATCCGTCTCGCCGCCTCGACCGCCTGGACGCCGTCGGCAGCCTCCCCCACCACGTCCAACCAGCCGTGGTGATCGAGCCAGTGCCGGAGCAGTGCGCGCGCACCGGGGTCGTCGTCGGCGATCAGGACCCGCACGTGTGTACGGGAGTCGGCGAGATCACCCTTCCGCAAAGTCGTCGCCATGCCGCCCACCAGGTGTCAGGAGCTCGAGCGGTGGCCGGTGATGTTGACGGGGTCGCCGAGCACCACACCGTCCTCGGTGATGTCGAACTCGTAGACCTGCGGGTCGTGCCGAGCGCCCCGCGACTTGAGCACCGTCAGTGCCCGCCTGACCGTCGTGTCGTGGAGGACGTACTGCATGAGGACCACGTTGTCGGCGACGTAGGAGAACGAGCCCTCGCCGAGGGTGGGCACGTCGAACAGGTCGCGAAGCTCCGCGGTGAACATCACGCTCACCCCCGCCCGGGTGCAGCGTTGGACGAACGAGTACACGAACTCGCGAAAACGCATCTGATCCCCGGTCACCACCTCCAGGTCATTGAGGCTGTCGACCAGCACGCGACGGATGGCCAACCGCTCGATCTGCTCGAGCAGCAGACTCATCCACTCGTCGATGTAGAGGTCGACGGCGGACTCGTAGAACAGGTGCACGTCGTCCTCGTCGAGGCTCCAGCCGAAAGCGGTCAGGATCCGCGCGATCTGGCTGGGGTTCTCCTGGAAGGAGGCAATCAGGCTGGCTTCTCCGGCGCGGGCGCCTGCGAAGACCCAGTGCAGACCCATCAGGGTCTTGCCCACCCCCGACGGACCCGCGACCAGGGTCGAGGAACCGACGAGAAAGCCGTCCTCGGTCAGCGCATCGATCGCCGCGATGCCCGAGGAGGTGCGGGCGACCCCGGTCGGGTAGGGGGTCGCGTCCCCGGTGTCGGCGAGCCGGGGAAAGACGTCGATGCCGTCGGCAGAGAGACGGCAGGCGTGCTTGCCCGACAAGAAGCCTGATCCGCGCAGCTTGAGCACCTGCAGGAAGCGGAACTCGCGTACCCCGCGGTCCTCGCGGGACAGGGAGACGATCGAGTCGGCGACCGCGAACTCGGGGGCCTCCGCGATGTCGTCAGGACCGTACTCGCCCACCCAGAAGACGGAGACCGGGAAGGCTGTCAGGCAGTCGGCCAGGTCGGCCAGGAAGGTGCGGAACTGCCTCTGGTCGGCGTACGCCGCGAGCGCGCGAAAGGAGTCGATCGCGATCACGCCCGGACGGCGGCTCTTGATGTCCTCCGACACCCGCTCGATCACCGCATCCAGCCCGCGGGCTCGCACACCCGGACCGAGCGCCTCGTAGAAGACGCGTCGGCCCACTGCCTCCACGTCGAAGAGACCGAGCGACTGCCCGTAGTGGAGGAGCTTCTCCTGGGGCTCAGACAGCGTCGAGTAGTAGATCGCGGGCCGATCCTCGGTCGCGTTGTGGAAGATGTACTGCTCGGCGAGGATCGTCTTGCCGGCGCCGGGCGGCCCGATGACCAGGTTGATGGCGTTCTCGGGCAGGCCACCGCCCAGGATGACGTCGAGGCGATGGCTACCGCTGCTCATCCGAGCGACCTCACGTGTCGGCATCCGGCGCCCCTTCCCCGGAGCGCAGGAACGCACTGGCGCCCAGCAGGTCCTTGATGGTCGAGATCAGCACGAGCGGGTCCAGCGGCTTGAGCAGGAACGCCTCGGCACCGGCCGCCAGGGCCCGGTCCCTGATGTCGAGACTGGAGACCGCCACGACTGCGGTGCCCGAGACCTCGTGGAGCCTCCGGCACAGGTCGAGGCCCGCGTGACCCGACAGACTCAGCTCCACCACGGCGACGTCGGGCTGCATCACTGCTGCGCCCGCTTCGGCCTCTGGCGCGCTCCAGCAGACCTCGACGTGGTAGCCCTCGGTGCGCAAGAAGTACTCCTCGAGGTCGGCCGCCCGCGGGTCCCGCTCGGCCAGCAGCACCAGGATCTGTGGACCAGTCTCGACGGCACGAAGGTGCCGCGGCGTTCCGGTCGCGGGGGCGACGCTGGGCTCGCGGCCCGCAGCCAGCTCCTGGCCCAGCCAGCGCAGCCGCTCCACGTCGTCGCGCGAGTAGAGCACCTGGCCGCCCGGGCTGCAGCTCGGCGAGGGCAGCCCGTAGCGCTCCTCCCACTCGCGGATCGTCTCGGCCGACTCGCCGATGATCCGCTCGACCGCCGCCATCGCGTAGATGGCGCGACCCTCAGCCATGAGGTGACAGTACGGCTCCGAGACGACCGCGTCGATGGGCCGGACGTCGATCCGAGGGACGTGTCGGAGGTCGTGGCCGACTGCGACCGCTCTGGCACCGTTCTCTAGAAGTCGCCGCCCGAGTCCATCCCACTGCCGCCGACGCGTCGGATGTGGAAGTGACGCGCAAGTCGGATCGCCGGCCGCATCAGGAACTCGATGCTGCCGAGCAGGAAGCACCAGGTCGCCGCGCGGGTCGTCGCCTCCCAGAAGAAGAGGATGCTGCCGACGAGGAACCACAGGGCGATCAGGACGTCGTTGCCGATGCTGAGAGCCTCGTACCTTCGCCGGATCACGAGCTCGTCGTGACCGATGTGGAGGCTCAGGTCGTGGTCGTCCTTCTTTGCGGTCATCACTCTCCCAAGGGCTGACGAGGGGTTGACAGGTCTGTGCCCGTCCGCGCCGGGAAGATTCCCAGCAAGCCCCGGCGCGACCGGGCATCCCGAGGGGACAGGACCGGGTCGGATCAGCGGGAGAACGCGTCCAGATGCATCTCCGAGGCCCGCACGAGGTGCTCGTAGACCTGCGCGACGTCCGGGGCACCGAGACCCTCCGCCGCGTGCTTCAGCTCGGCGATGTCCGCCTGCTCGATCTTCCGGGCGGTCCCCAGCGCTGCCTGCAGCGAGCCGGAGCCCTGCTCGACGTAGGCCTGGTAAGCCTTCTGCGCCTCACCGGGGAACTCGCCCGCGTCCATGCCCTTGGTCGGGTCCGCCACGCCGTACCGACCCAGCAACGCTCGTACGGCGTCCAGGTGTCGCGTCTCGGCCCGGGCGACACGCTCGAACCGTCGGTCGCCGGTGTCGGTGGCGAATGCGACGTACACGTCGTGGGAGATCTTCTCCAGCACCGCCTGGTCGGCAAGGCGCTGCTTCTGGTCGCGGGTCAGCGTCCCCTTCTCGGCCAGACCGGGGCAGTCTGCGGGAGCGTTCCCCGACCACCTGTCGCGGTCCATGCCGTACCGCCCCTCGCCGAGCCGGGCGGGACTCTCCTCCCGCATGCCGGGTCCGCCTCCGGGGCCCCTCCCAGGCGCGTCCTCGTGCCATCCCGGTCCCGGCCGCTGCACCGTCTGGTCCTCGCCGGCGGCGAGGACCACCGGAGTCACCACCGCTCCGGTCCCGAGCACTCCCGCGGCCACCGCTGCCACGATCATCGTTGCCTTGCGCATCACGCCCTCCTTCGTCTCGGTCCCGAGTCCTCGTTCCTTCTGCACCCACACTCGCCTCGACGAGTGCAGGCACGGTGGGGCCGGGATGGAGAAGTTGTGGAGCCTGCTCCGAGCCGTGCGAGCACGCTCCGGCCGGGTGCGACGATGGGGCCATGAGCACGGTTCTGGTCGTGGAGGACGACCGGGAGATCCGCGACCTGCTGCGGCGTTACCTCGAGCGTGCTGGGCACGCCGTGCTGACCACCGGTTCCGGGGCAGAGGCCGTCCGCCTCCTCACCGAGGGCAGCACCGACCTGGTGGTCCTCGACCTCGGCCTGCCCGACGTGGACGGCATGGAGGTGCTGCAGGTGGCACGCGCGGACGGCCGGCGTACCCCTGTGGTCGTGCTCACCGCACGCAGCCACCTGGAGGATCGCATCCACGGACTCAGCCTCGGCGCCGACGACTACGTGACCAAGCCGTTCAGCCCCACCGAGCTGGTGCTCCGGGTCGGCGCCGTGCTGAGCCGGAGCCTGGGCGGCGAGGGCGAGCACGGCGACGTCCGGTCCTACGGCGGCGGCCGGCTCGTGGTGGACAGTGAACGGCACGAGGCGAGGCTCCGGGGGCGACTCCTCGACCTGACTCCGACCGAGTGGGGGATCCTCACCTCGCTCGCCTCGGTGCCGGGGCGACCCTTCTCGCGCTACGAGCTGGTCAACCGGGTCCGTGGTTACGAGTTCTCCGGCTATGAGCGCAGCATCGACTCCCATGTGAAGAACCTGCGACACAAGCTCGGCCCCGAGGCGAGTGACGTCGTCGAGACCGTGACGGGCGTGGGCTACCGGCTGGGGCTCGAGCATGACCGGTGAGGCGCTGGGGCCCCTCGGCCGGAGGATGCTGCTGGCCTTCGCCACTGTCACCCTGGTCGCGGTGGCGCTCGTCGCGGTCGCCGCGCTCGTCGGCACGGACCGCGGGCTCACCTCTCAGAACGACACCGAGCGGCGCGCCATCGCGACCCGGGTGGCGCAGGCCGCGGCCGACGCCTACGACGCCGCCGGAGGCTGGGAGAGCGCCGACCTGGCTCGGGCACAGGCGCTGGCGGCAGGGGGCGGCGCGGCGCTGGTGGTGCTGGGACCCGACGGGACGGTGGTGTGGTCCCGGACGGCGGACCAGGACCACGGCGGGACGGGGATGGGTCACGGGCAAGGCATGGGCCTGCAGGCGAGCCGGACCTCAGCCGAGGTGACGGTGGGCGGCCGATCGGTGGGTCGTGTGGTGCTGGGCTTCGGCCCGACCGTCGTGCAGGCCGGACGGCCCGTCGCGTGGGCCTGGATCCTCGTCGCCGCGGTCGGCGCGCTGCTGCTCGCGTTCCTCGCCGCCTGGTTCGTCTCCCGTCAGTTGACCCGGCCGGTGACCGCGCTCACGGTGGCTGCTCGGTCCTTCGCAGCGGGAGACCGCAACGCTGCCGTGCCCCGCCGGGGAACCGGCGAGCTGGCCGATCTCGCCGACGCGTTCGAAGACGCCGTCGAGGCGGTACGCCGTGCCGAGCAGGCGCGGTCGCGGATGGCTGCCGACGTGGCGCACGAGCTCCGCACCCCGCTCGCCGCACTACAGGCGGGGCTCGAGGAGCTGCGAGACGGGCTGGCCACCGCGGACGCGGCACATCTGGCCCGCCTCCACGACCAGTCGCTCAGGGTGGCCCAGATCGTCGGCGACCTGGACGCACTGTTCGCGGCGGAGGGCGCGGGCCGTGCCGTCCACCGCGCGCCCGTGGACGTGGCCCTGCTGGCCGAGCAGGAGGTGGCCGCGCGAGGTGCGCAGATGCGGGCAGCCGGCCTGGAGGTGAGCGTGGAGGTGCCGAGCGAGGACGGTGTCTGGGCCCTGGGCGATGAGCAGCGGCTGCACCAGGTCCTGGGCAACCTTCTGGAGAACTGCGTGCGGCACTGCCGCCCCGGCGACGCCGTGCGGGTCCGGGTCACGCCCGGAGGCTCCGGCCGAGCCGCCGAGGTGGCTCTCAGCGTCGCCGACACCGGCCCCGGGATCGCGCCTGAGGAGCTCCCGCACGTGTTCGACCGTTTCTGGCGCGGAGCGCGGCAGGACGGTCGCCCCGGGTCCGGGCTCGGGCTCGCCGTCGTGCGGAGTCTGGTGGAAGCCCAGGACGGCAGCGTCACTGCGGAGTCCGACGCAAGCAGCGGTTCCACCTTCACCGTCGCGCTCCCCCGTGCGCCAGCCCGGCCCCGCGCCGACGGCCGCACCCTCGGCGGATGAAGCCGGCGGCGCGCACGACCTACCGGGCTGGCGGTGTGGCGCAGGCCCCGGGCCCGAGCCGCTGCGTCAGCCCGAACAGCGTGACCGCGGCCGCCAGGGCCGGCCCGACCGGGCTGGCGCCGTAGCTGCCGATGGCGAGCACCGAGCCGACCAGGCTGAGTCCTGCGACCGCTGCGCACGGTGTGCAGCCGAGGTCCGGCCGCCACCCGGACGCGGGCAGGTAGGAGGCGAGCACCGCCGCACCCAACGCTGCGGCGACCAGGCCCAGAGCGAGCCATGCGACCGTCAGCTCCCCGGAGGGCACCGCGGCGGCCCGGAGGTAGCCGACGACCAGCAACGGCGTCGCCAGGGCCGTCACGGCCATCCGTCTGCGCGTGCCGAACCGGGCGATGATCTGCAGCACTGCCTTGCCTCCGTGGTCTCGAGACGACCGGTGGCGGCCTGAGCCGTTCCGGCCGGGTGTCGTCCCAATAATACCCCCGTGGGTATAGCCTCTATCCTGAGATCAGCCGGAAGGGAGCAGGCGTGGCGACCAGCTGCACCTCACCCACGACTCCGACCTCGAGGCTGGCGCGGTCCGCGGTGATGATCGGCCCCCTCGGCGGTGCCCCGACGACAGTCCCGCCGGGCGTGAGGGGCGACGACGCATGACCACATCGGACGGGTCGACGATCCGGTCACCGGGGCTTCGGCACCGGATCATGGGGGGCTTCATCGGCAACGTCGTGGAGTGGTACGACTTCGCCGTCTACGGCTACCTCGCCGGGGTCATCGCGCCGGTGTTCTTCCCGGCGGACACCCCCACCGCCGCGCTGATCGGCACCTACGGAATCTTCGCGGCCGGCTTCCTGATGCGCCCGCTGGGTGCGGCGCTCTTCGGCTGGTTCGGAGACCGGCACGGGCGCGCACGAACGATGCAGATCTCGGTCGTCATGATGGCCCTCCCGACGCTCCTGCTCGGCCTGCTGCCCACCTACGCAAGCGTCGGCCTGCTCGCTCCCGTCCTGCTCGTGGTGGTGCGCCTGGTGCAGGGACTGTCCGTCGGCGGAGAGTTCTCCTCCTCCGCCACCTACCTCGTGGAGACCGCACCCGAGGGCAAGCGGGGCCTCACCGGCAGCTGGGCGAACATCGGCTCCATGACCGGCTCGCTCCTCGGCGTCGGCGCCGCGGCCCTGGTCACGACCGTCTTCGACCCGGCCACCGTGTCCGGGTGGGCGTGGCGACTCCCGTTCCTCGCCGGGGCTGTGGTGGGCACGACAGCGATCCTCGTCCGGCGCAACCTGCACACCTCCGAGCGCTTCGCCGCCCACCACGCCGCTCGTGGACAGACCTCACCGCTGCTGCAGGCGTTCACCACCAACCGGCGCGAGACCCTGCTGGCCGTCGCCTTCGCCTCCGGGTACGGCGCCTGCTACTACCTCGCCTTCGTGTACCTGCCGGAATGGCTCTCCGGCCAGGACTTGATGGCTCGCAACACGGCCTTGACCATCACCACCGCGACGATGGTGCTGGTGATCCCCGCCATGCCGCTCACCGCGCTGGTCGGTGACCGGTTCTTGCCCCGCCGTAGCTGGGTGGGACTCTCGCTCCTCGCGCTGGCGGTCAGCGCCTGGCCGCTGTATGCCTGGATGGTCGCCGCACACGGTTCGACGGCATCGGTGATCGTGGCCACCGCAGTCGCCTTCGCCCTGTTGGCAGTGCCACTCGGCTCGGGGCCGGCACTGTTCGTGGAGATGTTCCCGGAGTCCGACAGGCTGTCGGGCTACTCGGTGGCCTTCAACATAGGTCTCGGCATCGTCGGCGGCACCACCCCGGTGGTCGCCACCAGCCTCATCGCCGCCACCGGCATCGTCACGGTACCCGCGCTCTACATGGCCACAGCGGGCATCGTCGCCGTCGTTGCTCTGGCGTTCATCCCAGACCGCAGCCGCGTACCCTTGCGCTGACGCGACGTCTGAGCCCTCCAACCGGCCGGGTCCCGGTCTGTCTGAATGCTGCGATCGGGCAGCCGAAGGACCTCTCCCCCGTCTCGTCCGGGACGGCGCCCAAGGTTCTGACGAATCAATCTTGGTGGCGGGGGCAGCTGAACCTGCGACCTCTGGAGGCCGCCGGGGGCATCACGAGTGCTACGGAGCCAGGCCCGGGACCACCGATTCGCTCGGTGTGGCGAGGGAGGCACCCTCGCTTGCCGTCTCAGGACCCCGTTCGGTACCGAGTCGAGCGGCTCGATCTGGACCGTAGATGGACCCTGCTCGACTCCGCGCCCGCGCGGCTACGCCTCCACCGGAGGTTGCGCGCTCGGCACGGCGACGAGCTCCCCGTGTACGTCGCAAACGGCTGCAAGTGTGTTGTAGATGGTCCCGTACTGACGAAGATTGCGGTGGACGAGGTCGACGCGGCGTTGGGGTTCGTCGGTGGTGATCCGGAGGGTGTAGCTGAGGGCGACGAACTTGGGTGGGCTGTCCTGACGGCGTGCGATGACCTCGACGTCGGCGTCCTGGTAGTCGAAGGCGATCAGGTCCTGGGTGCGGGCCAGGTTCTTGAGCAGGCACGCCGCGAAGGCCGTCGCGAGCAGTTCCGCGGGCCCGGGGAGGCCGGGCTTGCCGCCCCAGGTGGTGTCGATGTCGAGGTTCGTGGTTCCGGTGTCGGCCACGGCCGGGTCACCGGTTGCGGCAACCCGAGCGGTGACCTTGTACTCCGTCGGGCTGGTCATGTCGTCACGGCCCGGTGAGCAGTTCACGAAGCTCGGCTCCGCTGGGGATCCGCCCGGTCGTGACGACCTTCTCGTCGAGCACCAGCGCGGGGGTCGACATGACGCCGTACCCGACGATGCTGGGGTAGTCGGTGACCTTCTCGATGGTCGCTTCCAGGCCGAGATCGGTGAGTGCTTGTCGGGTGGCCTTCTCGAGGTTCACGCAGTTCGCGCAGCCGGGGCCGAGCACCTTGATGATCATGGGCTTCTTCCTCTCTGACGGGTGGTTCGTTGGCTTCGCTCAGGCGAGCAGGAAGTTGAACAGGTAGCCGACCGCGACGATCCCGGAGGCGACGACGCCCACGAAGACGGCGAGCAGCTGCGGCTTGAGGACCCGGCGCAGCAGGATCAGCTCCGGGAGCGACAGCGCGACGACGGCCATCATGAAGGCCAGCAAGGTGCCCATCGGGAGCCCCTTGTCGTACAGGGCTTCGACCAGGGGCAGGATGCCGGCGGCGTTGGAGTAGAGCGGTACGCCGGCGGCCACGGCAACCAGGACTCCGAAGGCGGCGCCGGGCCCGGCGTAGCGGGTGAACAGGTCCTCGGGCGCCCATCCGTGGATGACCGCCCCCAGGCCGATGCCGACGAGCAGGTAGGGCCAGATCTTGCGCAGGATCGTGCTGACCTCCTCGGCGCCGATCTGGAGGCGTTGGTTGAAGGTCAGGCCGGCGGTGGAGTCGATCACCTGGCCACCGAGCTTGGTCTCGAACACGAACGGCTCGACCCAGCGTTCCAGCCGTAGCCGGCCCAGGATCCAGCCGCCGACGATCGCGATGCCGACGCCGGCGGCGATGTAGGCCAGCGTGACCTTCCAGCCGAACAGGCTGAACAGCAGCCCGATCGCGATCTCGTTGACCAGTGGGCTGGCGATCAGGAACGACAACGTGACGCCGAGCGGCACACCCGCGGCGACGAAGCCGATGAACGCCGGCACCGCGCTGCACGAGCAGAACGGGGTCACTACTCCGAGCCCTGCGGCCATGACGTTGCCCAGGCCTTCACGGCGACCGCCGAGCAGAGCGCGGGTGCGTTCGATGCTCATGTAGGAGCGCAGGACGGTGACCACGAAGATGATGCCGGTCAGCAGCAGGGCGATCTTGACGGTGTCGAAGAAGAAGAAGTCCAACGACTGGGTCAGTCTTGCGTCCGGGTCCATGTCGAGCAGGTCGTAGAACAGGGTGTCCCAGATCCGGCCGTTGACCCAGTACGCCGCCAGCCAACCGGCCGCGACCATGCCGAGTGTCGTCCAGCGTCCGGTGCGCGTAGGGGGCATCCGGTCGATGCGTTCCGCGAGCGTCATCACGGCTGACCTCCGTGCGGCAACGGCAGCGCCGCGTCGAGTCGGGCGTGGGCTTCCGCGGCGAGCGTGTAGTCGATCCAGCGACCCCGCCGGCTCGTCGTCACCAGCCCGGACTCACGGAGCACCTTCAGGTGGTAGCTCAGGAGGTTCGGAGGCACCCCGACCTCGTCTTGCAGCTCGCAGACGCAGGCCGTACCGGTCTGCAGCCGGCGCAGCACCGTCCAACGCACCGGGTCCGCCACGGCCGCGAGCACCGCGACCGCCCGGTCACGGCGCTCGTCGCTGCGCTGACGACGGCCAGAGACTCCAAGTGGAATTGTTCCAACCACATTTGAATTGTCGAGCGCTGGCCGTCAGCTCCCCAGAGCCGTTGGCCCTGTCCGCCGCGGCAAAGGCCACCAGCCGCGACGGGCTCGCTCGGGCACCGGGTGGGAGTTGCGGACCTCCTGCTTGTCCAGCAGTTGGCGCCTCTTCGGGTCGGGAGCGGCGCTCACGAGATGTCCTCGATCGCGGCGGCGGAGTCGAGGTCCCGATAGGCGGTGAGGAGGCGGATGTGGTTGGCCACGTTGATCTCCCAGCCGTAGTTCTCGACCGGACAGGTGAGCCAGCCGATGTAGGTGTTCCAGGCCTGGGCGCGCCGGTGCTCCTCGAACGCCTCTTCGGGGCTCGGGACGCCGACCACACCCAGGCTGGTCAGCTCCTCGAGGTGGAGAGCGATGAGCCGGCGTTCGTGCAGACGGCGCGCGGCGACGTCGAGGCCGGTGACGATCAGGTACGAGAGATCGTGCAGGTAGTGCCCGCGGACGCTCAGCTGCCAGTCCACGAAACCCATTCTCGCGTCGGGGAGGACGAAGGTGTTCCCGACGTGGCAGTCGCCGTGGACGAGGGTCCGGGGCAGTGTCGCCTGATGCTGCTGGACGATACTTACCTGCTCGTAGAGCGAGTCCACACTTTGTCCGACCGACTGGACCAGCTCACGCTTGTGCTGATTCTTCTCGACTTCCTCCCGGATCATCCTCGGGACCAGATCGGGGTGGTTGAACAAGTCGTGCAGCTCGCCGGACACATGGGTCTGCGCCCAGCCGCGGTTGGCGTCGGTGCCAGTGGCGCTGCCATCCCAGAAGCGCGCGTGGAGCCGGGCGAGCTCGCGGATCGCGCTCTCCAACGAGGCGAGCGAGGGCGAGTCGACGGCCGAGACAAATCTGGCACCGCTCGTGCCGAGGTCCTCCAGCGCGAGCCCGAAGCTGCCGCTACCTTCGTCGAACCAGGCACCCAGGCAGCGCGGCGAGCGCATGAACTCCCACGGCCGGACCCGGGTGTAGACGTCGACCTCGTTGCGGTACAGCGGGTATGCCGGGAGCTCTGGACGGGCGATCTTGAGGACGACCGCTCGCGGGAGCGATGCACCGGAGTCGTAGTCCAGCTCCAGGTCCAGACGACCCGAGGTCGAGACCGCCTCGCCCTGCCCCCACTCCCACACCTTGCGCACCTGCACCGCGCGGACCCCGACACCTGGGTTCAGCGTGCTGATCAGGCGCTCGAGAAGCTCGGGCGTGAACGCCTGTGGATCAGTGGGAATCGGACCCAGCTCAGTCATCGGCACATCTCTTCCTGGTCGACGTCCCGGGAGGCTAACCGCTCCGTGTTGCCGAGGAGGACTCCTCGCTGACGCTTGCGGCTGTACCTGAGGGACTCCGGCCGCTTCCGGCCGCTTCCGGCCGCTTCCGGAGGGATGATGGAGGGCAATCGAATCCTCCGACCGGCCGGGACAGCCTCCATCAGCGGCCGTCGGACTCTCAAGCCTCCGTGGTGCGACCGCTGCTGACGAGCGGCCAGGCGCCCCACGTCGATCCGAGCAAGGTCCTACCGGGAGGCCCTGCGGGAAGGGCCGTTCGGCCCTCGCCGCCTCCCTCTCCCGGTGAGAGCCTGATCAGGTGGGGATGGCTCACGTCGCCGTGCGTGACGTGTGGCGCGCTGGATCCGCGGTGGGTCCCTCGGGCAGCGTCAGCCCCGGATCGGAGGCAGCGTGATGTTCGACAACAACGGGTCGTTCCTGCTCGCCATGTTCGAGTTCTTCATCTTCTTCGCGTGGTTCATGTGCCTGTGGTGGGTCTTCGGTGACGTGTTCCGAAGCCGCGACCTCGGCGGGTTCGCCAAGACGTCATGGGTCTTCTTCATCATCGTGCTGCCGATCCTCGGCATGCTCGTCTACCTGATCGCGCGCGGCCACGGGATGACCGAGCGCTCGCTCGAGGCCCAGGAGCGGGTGCAGCGCCAGCAGGCGGAGTACATCCAGTCCGTCGCCGGCACCAGCCCCGCCGACCAGATCGCCTCGGCCAAGTCGCTGCTCGACTCGGGCGCGATCACCGAGCAGGACTACGACCAGATGAAGGCGAAGGCGCTGGCGACCGCCTGAGCCTTCGACCCGCGGCCGGCGGTCACCCAGGCGGCTCGGTTCGGGCCGAGGAGGTCCGCAGAGGGACGCCGCCGGCCGTTGTCCGCGTGAACAGTGACCTCCGCCCCTGGCCCCGACCGGGACGGAGCGCCACACTCGAGGACAGGCAGCCAGCAGGCCGCCACCCACCCAGGAGGGCGACGTGAGAGCTACCGCTTCCCCGGCCGCCATCCGCGCGCCCATGGCCCCGTTGACGGCCGACGACCGCTGTGACCGCTGTGGCGCGCAGGCCTACGTGCAGGTCGAGCTGGCCTCGAGTGGTGTCCTGCTGTTCTGCGGGCACCACGCACGCAAGTACGGCCCCAGGCTCCGTGAGCTCGCCGTGGCGGTCAACGACGAGACCGCTAGCCTCGACCGCTAGCGCCTCGAGGCACCAGGGTCAGTGGGAGGCGCCAGTCCCCTGACCGGAAGATCCCCCAGCACTGCGCGGGACTCGGCTCCTCGCGCGGCGGCTGCCTTCCCGTAGCGATCGGCCAGCGGACTCGCGCTGAGGCCGTGAGCGAGCACGCTGAGCAGGACAGTCAGACCGATGACGGCCACAGCCTCGTCGGCGCTCGCGCCCAGGTCCTCGAGCGCGAGCAGGGCGAAGACCAGGGACGCAAGCCCGCGAGGACCGAACCACCCCACGAAGAGGACCGTGGTGCGGTCGAACCCCGCGCCGATCGTGGCCAGGGCGACGGGCACCATCCGCACCACCGTCAGGCTGAGCACGGCGTAGAGGACCGTGGTGAGGTCCAGGGTCTTCGTCATGATGGGCAAGGCGATCGCCCCGAAGGCGAGCCACACCAGCAGGGAGACCAATCCGCTCGCCTGCTCGAGGAACACCAGCTCCGCCGGCCCCCGACGACCCGCCACGGCCCCGAAGGCCATCCCCGCGCAGAAGGCCGCGACGAAGCCGTTGCCGTGGGCGGTCACCGCGCCGGCGTACGCGCCGAGTGCCAGGGCCAGGACGGCAATACCGACGAAGTCCTCGGCCGCCCAGCCCCGGCAACGCGCCTTCCGCAGCAGCCAACCGCCGCCACCGCCCACGGCTCCGCCGACCCCTGCTCCGAGGAGGAGCTCGAGAGCTGCTTCCACCAGGCCCGGTGCGTTCGCGATGCCCTCCGCGGACGCCGCCCCCGCGATGGCGAGCACGACGACCGGAGTGGCGATCCCGTCGTTGAGTCCGCTCTCGACGGTGATCAGCCTCCGCACCCGGGCGGGCACCGCCGGGTTGGTCACGACGGGCACCCCGAGCGCCGCGTCCGTGGGTGCGAGGGCTGCGGCCACCAGCAGGGCGAGCCAGAGGTCCAGCCCCGGCAGGAGCCAGCTCGCCAGCGCCCAGCCGGCCAGGATGGTCAGCGGCAGGCCGACCCCGAGGAGCCGGACGCACGGCGCGAGGTCGTGTCGCAGCTCCTGGACCGGCACGCGGGCAGCGTCGGCGAAGAGCACCCAGACCAGGGTGACCTCGACCAGCGGCGTGAGCGTCTCCGGGGCGGAGGGTGCGTCGACGACCCCGGCCATGGCGAGCATCCCGCCGACGGCGACGAAGACAATCGGGGCGGTCAGGTCGGCCCGGGCCAGGCGGGCGGACAGCACGCCCCAGGCGAAGATCGTCGCCATGACGACCAGGACGGCAACCAGGTCCATGTCGCCTCCTGTGGGGCCCGCCTCGGGCCAGTGTCGGACCCATCGAGAACCCGGCGACTCACCCGACCCGGATGATGCGCGAGCAGCTCACCGGCGATGGACTTCTCACCAGGTGTTCGCGAGGAGAGGGGCGTTCCATGCCACTGAACGAGTACGACGAAGGGTCAGCGTTCCCCGGAGTGGTGGGACGCACACCAGACGAGTCCTCGCCGGCATGGCCCCGGCCGACACGTGCCCTGCCCGGGGCCCCCAACGTGCTGATGGTGGTGCTCGACGACACCGGGTTCGGGCAGCTCGGTTGCTTCGGCAGCCCGATCGAGACGCCGACCTTCGACGGGCTGGCCGCAACCGGACTGCGCTACAACAACATGCACACCACGGCGCTGTGCTCACCGAGCCGTTCGTGCATCCTCACCGGCCGCAACCACCACAGCAACGGCATGGCCTGCATCACCGAGTTCGCCACCGGATACCCCGGTTACAACGGGGTCATCCCGTTCGAGAACGGCTTCCTCTCCGAGATCCTGGTGGGGCACGGCTACAACACCTTCATGGTCGGCAAGTGGCACCTGACGCCCAGCAACCAGGAGACCGCCGCCGGACCGTATGACCGCTGGCCGCTGGCTCGCGGGTTCGAGCGCTTCTACGGCTTCCTGGGCGGCGACACCAGCCAGTGGTATCCCGACCTGGTCTACGACAACCACCAGGTGGATCCCCCCGGACGGCCCGAGGACGGCTACCACCTCACCGAGGACCTCGTCGACAGGTCGATCCAGTTCATCGCCGACGCCAAGCAGGTCGACCCCGACAAGCCCTTCTACCTCCACCTCTGCTTCGGGGCGACCCACGCGCCGCACCACGCGCCCAAGGAGTGGGCCGACAAGTACGCCGGCGCCTTCGACGAGGGCTGGGACGCCTACCGCGAGCGAGTCTTCGCCCGGCAGCAGCAGCTGGGCATCGTCCCTGCAGACGCCGAGCTCTCGCGGCACGACCCGGACGTACCGGACTGGGACGCGCAGCCGCAGGAGGCACGCAGGCTGTTCAGCCGGATGATGGAGGTCTTCGCCGGTTTCCTCAGCCACACCGACCACCACCTCGGCCGACTGCTCGACTTCCTGCGCGACCAGGGGGAGCTCGAGAACACGCTGGTCATGGTGATCTCCGACAACGGCGCCAGCGCGGAGGGCGGCCCCACCGGCACCACGAACGAGGCCCAGTTCTTCAACAACGCCCCCGAGCCGCTCGAGGACAGCCTCGCGGTCCTCGACGAGATCGGCGGCCCCAAGCACTTCAACCACTACCCCTGGGGCTGGACATGGGCGGGGAACACGCCGTTCCGCCGCTGGAAGCGGGAGACCTATCGAGGCGGCGCCTCCGACCCGTTCATCGTCTCCTGGCCGAAAGGCATCCGGAGCAGTGGCGAGGTCCGCACCCAGTACGCCCACATCATCGACCTGGTGCCGACCGTGCTCGACCTGCTCGGGATCCAGCCCCCGGCCACCATCAGAGGCGTGACTCAGTCACCGATGCAGGGGGTCAGCCTGGCGCCCACCCTGGACGACGCCGAGGCCGCCAGTGACCACCACACGCAGTACTTCGAGATGCTGGGTCACCGGGCCATCTACCACGACGGCTGGCGAGCGGTCTGCCCGTGGCCGGGTCCGTCCTTCGCCGAGGCGGGGGTCGGGTTCGGGCAGCCCATCTCGGCCGAGAGGCTCACCGAGCTCGACGCGACGGGCTGGGAGCTCTACCACGTGGCGGAGGACTTCGCAGAGAACCACAACGTCGCGCAGGAGAACCGCCCGAAGCTGATCCAGCTCATCGGGATGTGGTACGCCGAGGCAGGCAAGTACAACGTCCTGCCCGTCGACGGCAGCGGGGTGGCCCGGGTCCTCGTAGAGAAGCCGGAAGCAGCGACGCCCCGCGACCGGTACGTCTACCGGCCCGGCACCCAGTCGGTCCCGTTCAACGCGGCCCCTCGCCTGCTCAACCGACCGCACAGCATCACCGCGGACGTCGAGCTGTCCGCGGACGGCGCCGAGGGAGTCTTGCTGAGCCAGGGCACCGCGGCCGGCGGCTACTCGCTGTTCGTCCAGGACGGCCGGCTTCACTACGTGCACAACTACGTGGGCAGAGGGCTCTACAAGGTCTCGACACCCGAGCCGCTGCCGCCCGGCGCGCACCAGCTCCGCTTCGAGTTCGAGCCGACGGGCCAGCCGGAGATGGCGCAGGGACGCGGAGTCCCGGGGCACCTTCAGCTCTACGTGGACGGCACCCTGCTCGCCGAGGCGGAGGCGCCGATGACGACGCCGTTCATCCTCAACCCCGGTGCGCTCACCTGCGGAGCAAACCCCGGCTCGCCGGTGACGCCCGACTACCCCTCACCCTTCCGGTTCACCGGAACGCTGCGCAGCGTCACCGTGGACGTGTCCGGGGAGCTCATCACCGACAGCGAGAGCGAGATGCGCGCGGCGATGGCACGTCAGTAGGCACGTCAGGGAGCAGCATCCTGCTGGTGGCAGCCGGACGCCTTGTCGCTAGCAGGCCTCCGGACGCAGTACGCCGGCCAGGTGCTCGCACAGCCTGTGCAGGCTCAGCTCCGTCCAGCGGTGGCTGCGGACGGACCCGACGACGTGCGCGACCCGGGCATCGTCTCGACCGACCGGCTCGAGCGCCTCCCACCGTCCCGGGTCCGCACCGCGGACCGCGGCCAGCACCTCCGAGAGGAGGTGCCGGTCGCGCGCCGCGAGCGCCATTCGAGCGAGCAGCTCCGGGGTGAGACGGCGCCACGGGTAGGGCGACAGGGCGGCGCACATCGCTGCCGCCAGCGCCTCGTGCTCGGGTGTCGTCGCTGTCACCGGCCCCTCTCCCCGCTCGGCACCCACGGCTCGGAAGCCGACGCGGCGCCACAAACCGGGATGAATCCGGCTTCCATGATGCCAGCATGACGGGGTGCGGCGCCAGTGGCGCGCACGTCATCCGCTGCGGGTGAAGCGCCGAGCCGGCCGACCCTTCGACCATGGGGACGCCCCGAGGACTGCGGGGCCCGACGTGCGAAGAAGCTGGTGGTGAGATGACTGATCAGATGACTGAACAGCTCGGCGAGAGTGTCGACGAGCTGGGTCCCGTCGACTGGATCGTCGTCGAGTTCCCCGGCAGCAGGTTCAAGGGCGAGATCGCACCGACCCTCGACGACCTGGTCGCGCGCGGGATCGTCCGGGTGCTGGACCTGCTGCTGATCCGCAAGGGAGACCAGGGTGAGCTCGAGGTCTTCGAGCTCGGCGAGCTCGACGAGAGTGAGGTCGGCACCTTGCGACTCTACGAGTCAGCGCTGGCCCATCTGCTCAGCGAGCAGGACGTCGAGGCTGTCGCCGCTGCCGTCGAGCCCGGCAGCACCGCGGCGCTGCTGGTGTGGGAGAACTCGTGGGCCGCTCCGTTCGGGTCCGCCGTACGTCGTGCCGGCGGACAGCTGGCCGCGAGCGGACGGATCCCGGTGCAGGCGATCCTCGCCGCACTCGAGGCCGAAGCCGAGCAGCAGGAGGGAGAGTGACATGCCGCTAGCAGCACGCAGGGCACGTCGAGGAGGCGTGATCGGTCCGGCGCCCGTCGCACGCACAGCCACCACCGTCGCCACGGCGGCAGTGGTCGCGCACGGCGTCGGGCGTCGTACCGACCGTCGAGACGACCGACGTGACGACCGCAGGGGCCGGCGTCGCTGATGGCCCTGACCATGGCCCCGGCCGCCTTCCACGTGATGGCGAAGCCAACCGGGGCCATCTGCAACCTGGACTGTGAGTACTGCTTCTTCCTCTCCAAGGACCAGCTCTACCCCGGAAGCGACTTCCGGATGGACCCGCAGGTCCACGAGGCCTACCTCAACCAGCTCCTCGCCGCACACGAGGGCGCGGAGGAAGTGGTGGTCGCCTTCCAGGGCGGGGAACCCACGATGATGGGGCTGGAGTTCTTTCGTCGGACCCTCGAGCTGGAGGAGGAGTTCAGGCGGCCCGGTCAGCGAATCCTCAACACCGTGCAGACCAACGCCACCCTCCTCGACGACGAGTGGGCCGCGTTCCTCCGCGAGCACGAGTTCCTCGTCGGGGTGTCGGTCGACGGCCCTCGTGAGATGCACGACGCCTTCCGGGTCGACAAGGCCGGGAAGCCCACCTTCGACCGGGTCCTCCGTGGGATCGACGTACTGCGGCGCCAGGGCGTCGACTGGAATGCGCTCACGACCGTCAACGCGGCCAACGGCGACCACGGCCGCGAGGTCTACGCGTTCCTGCGCGACCAGCTCGGTGCGCAGTTCGTCCAGCTCATCCCCATCGTCGAACGCGTCACCGCCGAGCTCCTCCCGCTGGCCGAGACCGGCTGGGGACGGCGACCCGGCGCCCGCCCGCTCTATCGACAGCGAGGCGACCTGGTGACCCACCGGACGGTCGGCGCCGAGCAGTACGGGCAGTTCCTGGTGGAGGTCTTCGAGGAGTGGGCCCGCCACGACGTCGGCGACGTCTACGTCCAGGAGTTCGACACCGCGCTCGCGCACTGGTTGGGCATGGACCAGGCCGGCATGTGCGTGCACGCCCGCACCTGCGGGGGCGCCCTCGCCCTCGAGCACAACGGCGACGTCTACTCCTGTGACCACTACGTCGAGGACGACTACCTGCTGGGCAACATCACCGAGGGACGCACCCTCCTCCAGCTGGTGACGTCGCCGCAGCAGAAAGCCTTCGGCGACGCCAAGGCCGACACCCTTCCCGACTACTGCCGCCGCTGCGACGTCCGCTTCGCCTGCAACGGAGGCTGCCCCAAGGACAGATTCCTCACCACACCGGACGGCGACCCCGGGCTGCACTACCTGTGTGCCGGGTACCAGCGGTTCTTCCGCCACGTCGACGAGCCGATGCGGGTGATGGCCGACGCGCTCCGCCGTGGCATGGATGCGACCGTCGTCCGCGACTGGTACGCCAACGGCGACCGCCACCGGTCCCCCGAAGCACCGTGCACCTGCGACAGCGGGCGCGCGTGGGGAACCTGCCACGGCTCCCCGCGGGGTAGCTGACCGCGCGAAAGCTAGTGCGCGGCGAGCTCGCCGGTGAGCCGACCGTGACAGCACCAGGCCGGGAAGGAGCTCCGCGACGACGGTCAGTGCCTCCCGCCCGTTGGCGGCCTGCCCGACCACCTCCACGTCCGGCAGCGCCTCCAGCACCCCCACGAGGCCCGCCCTGAAGACGGGATGGTCGTCGACGACCACGACGGTGGTGCTCACGCGACCCCGAGCGGAACTGGCCTCCACCCCACCGTCGCCCGAGGCCCGCGCTCCGCATCATCCCTCCGCACTGACCCGCGAGCACGGTCATGCTCCGGCAGCGGTTCGGGCGTCGTGCGAGCCCAAGAGGCTCATCCGTCGAGGGTGATCCAGCGCAGGCTCGGGCTGACGGATAGTGGTCCCATACCGGCGACCGGAAGAGGTGCGGGGATGCCGCCCCGGCCCGGGTCCCTGACGGTGCCTGGCGGTGTCCGGCGGCCAACCCGGTGGAGGGTCGACGCTTCGCCTCGTGAGGAGGTAGCGAGATGATCTGGGCAATCCTCGCCCTGTTGGGGGTGCCGCTCTGGCTGTGCGCCCTCGCGATCCTGGCTCTGGTGTACCGGAACAATTCGCTGCGGCAACGCGACGGTGACATCCCGGTCCGGGTGCAACGCGCGGGGAAGACCCGCTGGACCCGCGGCCACGCCATCTGGGTCTCCGACGTGTTCACCTGGCGCGGCAGCCCCGCGGCCTGGAGCGAGGGCCTCCTCCAGGTGACCGCCGCAAGCGTCGGGACCGTGGAGCCGGAGGAGCTGAAGAAGCTCCACCGGCTGGGCGACCACCCGGCCGTGGCCACGCTGACACCCGCCGCGGGTGAGCCGCTCCGCGTGGCGGTGGCAGCCGAACACCGCGTGGCACTGCTCGGCCCCTACGGCACCACGCTTGCCGGGGGCTGACCGGCAGGGTCCTGACGTTCCGGGGCCGACGGAGGAGGTATCGGCGTGGAGCACGTGGCGCTCGGGTTGGTGATGGCGGCGATCTTCGTGTGGGGCACGGTCTTCGCAAGGCTGGAACGAGTGCACCCTTCTGCGCCGATCGCGTTCATGCTGGTGACAAACCCGGCAGTTCCCTCGCGGATCCGCCAGATGATCTCCGTGCGTCCTGCACGCCGCAGCCACTGGGCATGCTCAGGCCGAAGAGGAGCGCGAACACCACGCCCGCCCGACCTGTCGATCGTGGAGTCGTCAGCGTCCTCAGCCGGCGTTCCTCCCGGGTCGCGTTGTCGTCAGCTGCGGTCATGCCTGATCACCCCCGGCCACCGGGCATCGCGGCCTGGCTGTGACCGGACCTTGGTCGGTCGCTGAACAAGAGGGGCGCCCACGGGGTGACTTCCCAGCCTGTCTTGGCGGGTGTGTGGTCACCGGCGCCGAGGTGCGGGCGGCGTGGCCGGCCGCGAACGGCAGGTAGGCGACCGTTTCGGTCACGACCGTCGCGGCCCGGGATCGAGAACGGCAGGGATGAGCGGCGGGACCGTGGTGGCCGACTCTCGTCGGCGTGCCCGGGATCGCGCGAACGGCGGCTGCGGCGACGAGGCGGGCCCTCCGCAACCGATGGTTTCCGGAGGGACGTTCGGGTCTCACATGCTTTCTGGCCCGGGATTCGCGCTGAATCCCGGGCCAGATTGGTGGCGGGGGGAGCGCGCAGGCCTGCGCTCTCCTGTTTCCCATCGCCACTCCCCCGCGACACTCCCCCGCGACGCAAGGCACCCGCCCCGGCGGATGCCACCCGTTGCACATGGCGGGATCGAAGCACAAGGAATGGACGACTCGCTCGCATACCCATCCCCCTTCTGACGACTGGTGACCGCGACCGGCGATCACTCAGACCGCGAAGCACCGGAACGGCGCAGCGACCCAAGCGACCACGGGGTGAGCAGGACAGCGGCGGCGATGTACTCCCCACCACCGGTCGCCAGCGAGGGGTGTACGTGGTTGCGGCCGTAGAGCGAGGTGGAGGCCCTCGAGTGCGGCGTAGTGCGGGCGACGCGGATCAGCTGTGCATGCGGGCCCGATCCCCATCTGGCCACCATCCTGCGACCCGGCCCGTCCACAGGCGGCTCCGCGGTGTCTCACCCCTGTCGACCGGACTGGCAACGGACGCGGCAAGCGCCACGACGGCTGCGTAGTCGACCCGGCGAGGTATCCGGCTCCTCCTGCGGAGGTACGAGCCGTCGCACGATCGCTCCCCACGGACGACAGGGCCGCGCCCCTCCGGTGACGACACCGACCTCTCGCCGCCCGCAGGCTGAGGGGGTCCACACCACCTTGGAGGCAGACCATGTCAGTCACCCACGCACCCGCCGGCCTGCAAGTCGCGGCCTGGGCTGCGATCGCAGCGGTTGTCGCACGAACCGCCAGCATCTTCTTGTGGCCACCGGACGCCGACGCCGGCCACGCCAAGATGCTCGCCACGGCGGCCCTGCACGAGGGCGCTTGGTCCGCCGCGACCGCCGCCGAGGTCGTCGCCTGGGTCACCGGGGGCGCCGCGGTGCTTGCGTCGACGACCCTGGCCCGCGGGCGCGGTCGGTGGCTGACCCGTGTCGGCGGATGGTGGGCGGGCGCATCGCTGATCGTCCTGGGCCTCGTCGGGGGCGCGATGAACGCGGTCACCGGGATCATCGCCCAGCAGCCGCATCGTCAGCTGATGGTCGGCGTGCAGGACGACCTGAGCGGCTCGGCATCTCCGGTGCTGAATGCCTTCGTGGCCGTGATCATGCTCGGCGACCTGATGCTCCTCGTCTACGCCGCCGGCCTCGTGCGTGCCGGGCTCACCCCGTGGTGGTTCATGGTGCTCGCGGTGCTCGCCGACGTCGGATACATCGCGACCGGTGACTCCAGCAACCACTTCTTCGTGCTGGTCGGCTTCCTGCCGCTCGCCGCGACCTGGGTGGTGCTCGCTCGACTCCTGCCGGTGGATCGCAAGGCCGTGGGTCCGCAGTGCTCGTCCCCGCCACGGCAGCCACTCGGTGAGACGGTCGCTGAACCCAGTCACCGGTAGTGCGCGCGGGCGTAGTCACCGGCGAGCGTCATGGACGTCGGCGCCCCGGCGAGCGCGGTGAGGAAGGTGTGCCGGTCGATCGTGACGAGCTCGACCGGCCCGTCGGCGGTCACCGTGGCTGTACGCCGGGAATCGGAGTTCAGCAGGGCCAGCTCGCCGAACCGTCCCTGGGCCCGAGGACGCGGATCAGCTCGGGACCGTGGGAGACCGCCACCCGACCGGACTCCACCACGTAGCACAGGTCGCCGTGCTCGCCCTCCGTCACCACTGCGGTCCCGTCGGGACCCGAGGTGTGCCCGGAGAACACGGCCAGCCGCTTCACGACCCGCGGAGTCAGCACGGAAAGCATCGGGATCTCGCGCAGGAGGGCCAACGTGCCAGCGGGCACAGAGGAGGCAGCGTCGAGTCGGTGCAGCTTCCACCACCTGGCGAGCGCGACCACGGGGAGGAACGAGCCCGCGACGGCGATGCCGTCTCTGCACCTACTCCGGTAACCAGCAGGGGGGCTGCCACCGACCCCAGCGCCAGGCCACCCATCATCGTCGACTCCTGCAGGCCGAACAGCGGGCACCGATCAGCAGCACTGTGAACGATGCACCCACGATGCCGCCCACGCCGATCGCGGAGTTCAACACGCGCCCGGGCCGCCTTGCGAGAGGTGCAGCCGATCCAGGCAAGCACCACGAGAAGGATGTCCATCATCCCGACGAGCACGTACTCCGCAGCCACCAGACTGCTCAGCAACCGGGCCGCCGGGTCGCGCAAGACCATGCGGGCGGGCGAGGTGGCCGCGTCGGCTCTCGACGTTGGCAGACGACCGATCGTCTGTCGCCGTTGAGACCCGATCGTAGTACTGAACCCGACGCTGCCTATTCCGTCACTACGACCCTGCGGCCTGACTTCGCGAAGCCAACCGTCGGGAACACCCGATTCTCGCCGCGACCCGCGCGGTCGCCCCGCTCAACGATCGGTCATTGGCGATAGGCGTCTCGACGGTGGACCACCGAGACGACCTCGATGACGAGGCGACGTTCGAGGATCCGGTAGAGGACGCGGTACTCGCCTCGCCGTGCTGACCACAGGGGCGCCAATGGTTCGCGTAAGGGCTTGCCGACACGGTGGGGATCGGTGCGCAGCGGGCCAGCAATGAACTCGAAGGCGGCCGCAGCGACCGCTTCGGGCAACAGCTCCTCGAGGGCTCGTCTTGCGCTCCGGGTCAGGACGACGTCGTAGCCGCCGTCCTCGCCCGGGTCCGTACTCAAGATTGGATGCGTCCGCGCCGCAGCATCGCCGAGCGGACCTCATCTAGGGGCGAGGTGAGCCCGGCGTCGAGGTCATCGAGCCCCTCCTTCAGGGCCTGCACCTCCTCGGCGCGGCTGAGGACGTCGACGGTCTCCAGCAGGGCGTCGTAGTCCTCAGCGCTGAGCACCACGACGGCCCGGTCACCGTTGCGGGTGACCTCGAACCGCTCGTGGGTCGTCACCGCGGACTCCACGAGCTTGGACAGGTTCGCTCGGGCATCAGCCAGCGAGAGTGTCGTCATGTACAGAATTCTAGCGCGGCCAGTGTCTTGTGTCAGTAGACGATCCCCAATCGGTGACGGCGCCGAACTCGAGCACAAGGAGCTGGCCCGCGCTTCGATCACCGGTGATCGCTCCCGGGCCGGGATCATCGGCGTCGTGAGCCTTCCGACCTACGACGTGACGCCGGCCAACGAGGTGGCCTGGGCCGACTTGGCGGTGGTGTTCGGGATTCGTGGACCGGCCACGCGCTGCTGGTGCCAGCGCTACAAGCTCGCCCCAGGTGAAGCATTCACGTCGTACCCGCCGGAGGAGCGTGCGGACCGGTTACGCGACCAGACCGGCGCGGGCCAGCCGAGGCCCGATGCCACGAGCGGCCTGGTTGCCTACGCCGACGGCGAGCCAGTGGGTTGGTGCGCGATCGAGCCGCGAAGGGCGTATCCCGGGCTGGTCCGCAACGCCAGCATGGCGGCCTGGACGGGACGCGATGAGGACCGCACGGATCCCGAGGTCTGGGCGGTCACGTGTGTGCTGGTGAGAGCGGGCCACCGACACCGCGGAGTCAGCCAAGCGCTGGTGCGCGCCGCGGTGGCGCACGCCCGGAATGCTGGGGCGCGGGTGCTGGAGGGATACCCGATGACAACCGGCTCGGCTCTCAGCGAGGAACTGCATCCCGGGGTGCTGAGCGCTTTCCTGGACGCGGGCTTCGTCGAAGTGCATCGACCTTCGGCTCGGCGGGCCGTCGTTGCGATCCAGCTCTGATTGCGCTTCAGGGCAGAGCCATCGCCGTCCTCGCGAATCGTTATCAGGCCTGCTGACGTGCTGGTGGCATCCGAAGCTCCTGCGAATATTGCCCGCGCCAGCGCGTTCCGCGCACCGATCCCCGGTGGGACCAACTCATCGTCGGCGCACTTCTCGACAACCCCAGTTCGGCATCCTCGTCTCGCGCGGTCCCGGAACCGTGAGGCTGGGCGGTCAAGCCGAGCGCGAGCCCGTCTCAAACACATAGGCGAATGCGGGCCTGGCGTAGGCGATGCCCCGGTTGCTGGCGTGCAGGGCTTCTCGAGTGATCTCGGTGTCTCGCTTTGGGACCAGGTACGTGTTGAGGTCCTCGCGCCGCACGGTGTACTTGCCGTCGCGAGACGTGATCGCGGCGACGAGCCGGTAGCGACGGTCGAGGCTGGCCATGGCGGTGTCTCCGTGACTGGGGTTGACCAACAACAGCCCGCCCGGGCGCAGGTAGCGGCTGCAGTGCTCGGAGACGAACCCGGCGTAGAGCGAGATCAGCAGGTCGTAGTGCTGCTCGGGCAGGGTGAGCCCGGAGGTGTAGTCAGCTGGGAGGAAGTACCAATCGGCGGGTTCGCCGTCGTCGCGGTGGCCGGCGATGAGCTCATCGACGCCGGCGGTGTCGGCGAAGAACTGTGCCGCGCGGCGGTCGACGTCGAGGTAGGTGACCGTTTCGAGGACGAAGGACGGCGTGATGTCGACGTAGCACCCGGGGTAGAGGGCGGTCGAGATGTCGAAGGCGTCGGCAACGGCAGTGAACAAGCGGTGGCGGTCGCCGGGGTGCTGGTTGAAGCTGTCCCAGAGCCGGCGGGTTCGGGCCTTCATGCCGGCTTGGTCGCGGTGATGACCGTGGCTGGGACGCCGGCGAGGGCGCGGTACGCCGACGTGGCGTCGGTGAGAGCGACCCCGGTGAAGAGCTCCAGGAGCGCATCGACATCGAGGGCGTGCGGTCCGTGGCGCCCCGGGCCGGCGGCCTGCGTGAAGGGGTGGTCAGGGTGATTCAGGTCTTCTTCCACCAGTACGACGCGGCCGCCCGGCCGGAGCGCGCGGGTCAGCTCTGTGGCGAAGCGGTCCAGGGCGGTGAAGTGGTGGGTGGCATTGACCGCCCACAATGCGTCGATCGAGCCGGCATCGACCGGTAGGGACTCCGCGGCCCCGTCCGAGATCTCGATGCGGCGGAGGCCGCGGTGCGAGAGGCGGCGTAGCCGCAGCACCGCGCGCATGGTCCGGGACGGGTCCACCGCGATGACGCCGCCGGTCAGTCCGATGTGCCCGGCGGCCTCGACGCTGGCCGGTCCCAAGCCGGCGCCGAGGTCGACCAGGAGCTCACCGGGTCGTGGATCGACCAGGCCGACGGTGGCGCGGTTGAGGTCAGAGGACCAGAAGTCCTTCAGCGACCCGGCGATATGCCAGACGAGTCGGCTTCGGGTGACAAGGCGGGCGGGTGGAGACGGCATGCACACGTCCTCTATGGAGTGACTGATGGTCAGTGACTTGTGGTCACATACTGACCGCTGGTCAGTCGCCGGGTCAAGTCGGTAGCATCGCTCGCGATGAACAAGACCGCGACCACGGGTGCCGAGCCGCGCTATCTACCCGCGGAGGTACGGCGCCGGCAGATCCTCAACGCCGCTGCCGCACTGGCAGTCCGCGAGGGACTCGAGGGCACCTCGATCGCCCAGGTCGCCGCCGAGGCCGGTGTCGCCAAGGGCGCGATCTATCTGCACTTCGCCTCTCGTAGCGAGCTGATCGCCGGGCTGCAGGCACGCGTGTGGGCTGAGATGATGGAGCAGCCCCGGGCCGCATTGGCGGACGAGGCGGTGCCGTGGGCCGAGCGACTCGACGCGGTCGTCGCCCACTGGATCCGATTCGAGCTGGAGAACCAGTCGCTGTATCACGCGGTCTTCCACACGGTCTCGACCGAGAGCGATGAACCCCTCGAGGAAGCACGCGAGGTGCTCACCGGTCTGCTGGCCGGGGGCACCGCAGCGGGAGAGTTCAATCTGGACAGCCTGGACGTCGCGACCGTCGTCGAGTTCCTGCTCCACGCCTACGTGGGGCCTTGCTTCCACGCCGGACCGAACCACAACCACGTCGTCGCCGATGTGCAGCGCCTCTTCCGTCGCGCGGTCGGCGCCCGGGACGGCACGTAGACGACGAGCAGGACCTCCCAACTCCCGGACCAGCACCAGACGGGGGCGTCTTTCGGCGCCTCACGCAGTGATGCCGTCACGGCCGAACTCACCACCTTCACCGGATGGGGATTCCGCTGCGGGGAGCGCCTGGACGGGTCCCGGCAGGCCACACGATGCGGCTGGTCGGCGGGCTCAACCGGCTCATCCGAATCCAGGGTGTAGTCGCGGCCTGAAGCCGCCGGTCTCGAGCAGACACCGGGCGATGTAGTTGGTCAGGTTGCGGAATCCGAGCGCGGATCCGCGTAGGTGCTCGAGCCGGCCGTTGATGGCCTCGGTGGGGCCGTTGCTGGTGCCGGGCCGGTCGAAGTAGGCCAGCACGTCGGACGCGCGCTGCTTCAGCGTCCGCCCGAGCCTGACGACCTCGGTCAGTGCGGTCGGGACGCCGCTGGTGACCGAGGCGATGAGCTGCTCCATCAGCCGGCGCCCGTGCTTGCGGTCGGGCTCGCGGTAGGCGGCGATCATCCGTTGGTAGATGCCCCAGGTCGCCTCGACCTCGACGTGCGCCTCGACGGCGAACAACCACACCAGGCGGTCCTTCTGCTTGTCGGTGAGCAGGTCGGCGCCGGTGTGCAGCGTCCTCCGGGCGGCATAGAGCGGGTCGCCCTTGTGGCCGCGGTGACCGTGGATGGCCTGCTGCACCCGACGCCGGCACTCATCCAACGCCTGACCGGCGAGGCGGACGACGTGGAAGGGATCCATGACCGGCACGGCATCGGGGAGCTCCTCGAGGGTGGCGGTCTTGAAGCCGGTGAACCCGTCCATCGCGACGACCTCGACGGCGTCGCGCCAGGCTTGTGGACGGTCGGCCAGCCAGGTCTTGAACGCTTGCTTGGAGCGGCCTTCGACCATGTCCAGCAGGCGTGCCGGGCCGGTGCCGTCACGGATACCGGTCAAGTCGATGATCACCGTGACGTACTTGTCTCCCTTGCGGGTGTGGCGCCACACGTGCTCATCGACCCCGATCACCTTGACGCCGTCGAACCGGGTGTCGTCGTCGATCAGGACCCGCTTGCCTTCGGCCAGGACCGCGTCATTGGCGGTGTCCCAGGCCACGGCGAGGGCTTCGGCGATGCGAGCGACGGTGAGGTGCTGCACGACGATCGCCTCCAGCGCCCACCGCAGAGCCGACCGGGACAACTTGCCGCGTGGCTCGGCAGCCTTGCTGGCGTCCTGGCGCCACACGTGCGCGCAGCCGGTGCAGCGGTAGCGGCGCACCGTCACCAGCAGCGTGGTGGGTCGCCAGCCGAACGGCTCGTGCGCCAACCGGCGGACGACGGTGTCGCGGGGGACGCCCTCGCAGCCACAGCGGCGGCACCACTGGTCCGGCTCGACGACGCGACAAGCGAGCACTGCACGGTCCGGCTCGAGCCGCTGACCGGTGACTTCGAGGCCAAGCTCATCCAAGCGGCAGAACGTGGTCAGGTCAGGGCAGGAGAACCCGCCCTGGACGGTAGCGTCAGGCACGTCGAGGTCTTCCGGATGCGGTGTGTAGGAACCCTCATCCTCGGAAGACCTCGACCCCTATCTGCTCACCGACGCGCCCACCAACACCGCCCTACGACCTCACGCGCCCGCTACACCCTCAACTGGGAAGAGCCGCTCAACCCTCCGTGTCATCGGCTCCAGCGGCCCGAAGAATCCGATGACCTGCTCGACCCGGCCATCGTCGTTCGTCGCCGTGACGTCGAAGCCGGCCAGAATCAGCTCGCCGCCGGAGTGGATCGCCCAGTGGTAGCGGTGGTGGTTGTGGTGGTGGTCGATCTCACTGGTTCGCGAGTACGTCGCGCCTGGAAGTTACTCGTGGACGTGGTGATGTTGGCCTCGAAGGCCTCCACCCCGACGATGTCGACGGAGGGGTCAACGAAGCGGACCTGTGGGGCTCGAACGCCCCAGAGGTGCTCTCCCTTGGGAACGACAGAACCCCGGACCTTCAAAGGTCCGAGGTTCTAACGAATCTATTTTGGTAGCGGGGGCAGGTGAACCTGCGACCTCTGGACGAGATCAGGCTCGTCGCGACTGCTACGGAGTCGGGCCGGAAACTACCGATTCGCTAGATGTAGTGAGGGATTCGCCCTCGCTTCCGGTCTCAGGATACCCGTCTGGTACCGGCTCGGACGGGTCCAATCTGGACACTAAGTGGACCCCGATCAAGTCCGGCCGACAACGGAGCATCCGCAACGGCGTGACGCACTCCAGAGTCAACGACGATGGTTGGCTTCAGCGTTTACGCGTCAGCCATCAGCTTTCGAACGACCCATTGATTGATGCTGAGGTTCTCCTCAGCAGCACGTAGCGCAACTTCGCGGTGGAGCTTCTCGCCGAGTCGAAGGTTGAACTTTCCGGAATAACTGCGCTCGGAAATCGGCTCCGGCACGTCCTCGCCTTGCTTCTGCATATCGACCACGACGTCGGACAAGAGCGCTTCAAGACCCTGGAGAGCCTCGATTTGGGACGCGGCGAGCCAGGAGAGCGACGGGAACTCAGCGACGGTGGCGACGAACTCGCCGTCTTCGGCAGACCACGCGACGCGGTACGTGTAATGAGACACATCAACCTGCGGCCGCTCTAGCGTGTCCATCACTTGCCCTCCTTCTTGTCAATTGCCTTCAATACCTGCCGTACCTGGTAAGCCTTGGCTTTGCCTTTGTGGTTCTGGATGTTGACCCGAGGATCACCAGGCCAAGGTGTCTTGAACACCGCGTGTGAGGACCCCGTCTGACGCGGGCTTCCGAAGTAGTGTTCGCAGACTTTGTGGAGGTCGTTGTACGCGACGTTCTGCTGACTGTTGCGCATCGCTGCAACGATCGACTCCACCGAGGCCACGCTAGGATGGTACTGTATGTGGTACCGGGGTGCAAGGCAGCCGATTTGACCCGCGCGGAGCTCTCGCGGCGATGTGAAGCACCCGCCGGCATGTCCGTGAAAGCTAGCGCCGACTGGCGGAGTTGGTTGCCTCAGATGGAATGAAGGTCGCGCCCTCTGTCGATCACCTGCCGGGCACGCTCATGGTTGCAACCGGTCATTGACCCAGGCCCAGTCGATCCGCTCCTGTTCCAGTCGCACCTTGCGTCCGTAGACGTCGCCGACGAGGTCGGTGTAGAGCTCGCGTTCGGTCGTAGTCAGGCGGCGCAGCGACGAGGTTGCGGGCCGGTCGTCGGTCACCCAGCGGTCGCGGTGGGCCAACAGCGTTTGTAGATCCATCAGGATCGAGCGGGTTTGCGGCAGCCATGCGCGGAGTCGGTCGAGGATGGCGAAACCATGTGTGTCGATGTCGCCCCAGTAGACGACTTCGGCGTTCGCAAGCCACGGCAGTCGGCCGACTCGGTCGACCTCGAAGCCTTTGCCCCAGATGACGACCCCGTCGTCAGGGACATCGACGCTCAGGTAGGTGATTTCGTTCTCGATGACGACGGCGACGCGAGGGGCGATCGGGAGTTGGGCAAGCTCTGCGGAGCGCAACGCCACTTCGGTGACTTGCGGCGGTAGCCCGAGTCCTGGCGCCGGTCGGATGCGGACGAGCTCGGGTTTCGCTCGCAGGCCTAGATCTGCCAGGAACCCTGCTGCCGCGCCTGACACCCCGAGGATGGCTGCGAGCACGGAGCGATGGTGTTCGGCGAACTTGGTGTCCACGCCCGGAGCACTGATCTCACGCAAGTACCGGTTGGAGCCCCGGTGCCCGTTGAGCCATTCGTATGCGGCGACGATCCTCGCCATCTCGCCGCTGAGGTCGAGTGCCCGGTGCGGGTGTGCGACCGTCCAGTCTCGGACGGCGGGATGCCCGCCCACGGTCGTCAGGATTCGATCGAAGCACGCCACTATGTCGGCGACGCCCAGGAGCGCCCAAGCTTGGGGATACGTCGCGACGACGGCACGGACGGGTATCTGGTTGCGACCGATGTGACGCCCTCCGATGGTCTGCCACGTCAGCGTGTAGCGGCGATCATTGCGACGCCCGACGTCGAGTTGGTCGATCCAGGCCCGTACCGCTGACAGGTCGTCGCCGATTTCGGACGCCTTGGGACCTCGCAGGGGCACGTCGATGACATCGAACTCCAGCGCCTGGGCGTAGGAGCGAAGGAGAGTGCCGTCGTCCCATCGCCGGCGGACCTTCGCAACGACATCCGCGGGTGTAGACCACGACCTACTCATGCCGGAGGACTCATGTCTGACGTCCGTCCCGACGCGTGCGGTACTCCTCGATCGTCATCGTCTGCAGCTGTGACGAGGTTCCGGTCGGATTGGCGACGAATCCGATGGCGCTGACGTAGGGCTCGATGACATGGATCTTTTGAAGCGGCGTGACGACGAGGACCTGCAGACCGAGCTTGGCGAACAGGTCGAGCGCGTATCGGGCGGAGTCCTCCGATCCGCGCCCGAAGGCCTCGTCGATGACGGCGAATCGGAAGTCCTTGGACTTGACTGCACCCCACTCCAGGCCGAACTGGTAGGCGAGCGATGCGGCGAGGATGGTGTAGGCGAGCTTCTCCTTCTGTCCGCCGGACTTTCCGTCGGAGTCGCTGTAGTGCTCCCACTCATCGTGCGTCTCGAGGTCGCGCTCAGAAGCGGAGAACACGAACCAGTTCCGTACGTCGGTCACCCGCCTGGTCCATGTCTTGTCCGCGTCGGCATACCCGTCCCGGCCGCGGAATCGTTCGATGATCCGCTTGACGTCGAGGAAGCGTTGCTCGGAGTACTGGTCCCCGTCGGCTGCGAGGCTGTCGTTGGTCAGGTTGCGCAGCTCCGCACGGAACTGCACGATCTCCTGGCTCGTGGTCGGTTCCTTCTCTAGCTTGATGTAGCGGCCGGGGTTGTAGGGCACCGCACCGAGGGCGTCGTTGATGCGGTCGACCCGTTCGTCGATGGCGGCGGCCTGCCGGTTCAGCCAGTTGTTGAATCCGGCGAGCTCCTGGATTGCGTTCTTGTTGAGCTGTTCCTTGAACTCGTCTTCGAACCTCGGCAGGTCGTCGGTGGCGACCCGCTCCCGGAATGCGAGAAACTCAGCTCGCGACTCGACGCTGGCATCGAGGTCTGCACGCAGCTCGGGCCAGCGCCGCAGCACTTCACTCATGTACTGAACCAGGCTCTGGCCGAAGCCGCCCAGCTCGCGTCCGAGATGCTCGATCTGCTTGGACAGCTCGTCGGAGAGCGCCGACTCGACGGGAGCGCACTGTTCGGCGCGGGTGGGCAGACTTGAGCCGAGGCGGTCGGTGAGTGCGGCATAGGCCGTCCGCGCGACGTCGAGGTCATCCTCGCTTTGGTCTGCGATGAGCTCGTCGTCGCGTTGCTTGTCTCGTTGGGCTTGTTCGTGTGCTCGGGCGGTGGCCTTCAGGTCCCCGGCGAGGTCCTCGATTCGCGCGGCGACCACGCCTGATTGGTCGGTGTTGAGTTGCATCGCCTTGGTGATCTCCGCGATGCGGGAGGAGCCTGACTCGATGCGCTTGCGCTCGTCGTCGTGCGAGTTCGCTCGTGCTCTTGCCTCGTCGGCGTCGAGTTCCTCCCAGGACCGGAATCCCTCCAATCGCGCAATGGCTTCGCGCCGCGCCTGGACGCGTTCACGGTTCCTGTCGACCTCGGCGTAGTCCTGTGCGGCCTGTGCCCGTCCGGCTTCGAGTTCGTCGACCTCTGCCCGCAGTGCGGCGATCTTGCGCTCGTTGGCCCACCCGAGCACCCAGCGCCGAGGGTCGTCGACGCGGTGGCGATCGTCCTTGTCGTGGCGCTCGCCGGAACGGACCTGTCCTTCGCGCGTGACGGACTTGCGCGCGGATCGAAATTCCTCGAGGGTCGCGGCGCATGTGTAGTCGGCGCGTCTGGCGAGCTCGTTGGCGAGGTAGTTGCCGAACGGACCGTCCTTGACTTCGATGCAGTCGGCCAGGAGGAGCGCGCCGGAGGAGCTGGGCTGGATCGGCAGCCGTCGGTCTGGGACTCGTTCATAGGTGAGGCGCGCGCCCACTAGCCGGTCGCCGCGTCCGCGGACGGTGAGGCGACGCGCGTTCACCCAGGCTGCGACTGCGTCGTAGTGGCCTTGCGGGACGAGTAGGGAGAGCGCGAAACCTCTCAGGACGCGCTCGGCGGCGCCACGCCACTCGGTGTGCTCCTCGTGAATGTCGAGGAGTTCGCCCGCGTAGGGCAGGTCGTCCGGGGTGAGGGCGAGGTCGTCGCACAGTTGAGCACGGATGTCGACCTGCTCGGAGGGAAGGTTGCTCGTCCGTTGCTCCAGGCTGCCAAGCTCTGCGGCCACGAGATCGCGGCGCTTCTCGAAGTCCTTCTCGCGCGCAATCGCCGCGGCCCCTGCCGAGTCGAGTTCCCGCTTCTGGGCGATGAGACGGGGTCGCTCGTCGGCAGCGAGGGACGTGAGTGTGGCGAAGGCATCTGGTCCGTCGATTGCATCGAACCCGGCTTCGGAGACGGCAGTGTCGAAGCGGAGGCGGTTCTGGTGGCGTTGTTCAGCCTGGGAGCGCGCCTCTCTCGCGAGTCGCTCCAACTCGCCGATGCGGTCGCCTCCAGCGTTCGCGCGTTCCTCGATCAGCGCCTCGCGCTGGTCGGTCAGGCGTTGCTGCTGGCCACGTGCCTCGCGCTGTTCGTGTTGCAGTCGATTGACCTCGACGTCGAGTCGAACAAGCTCGTTCGCGAGGAGATTCGCGCGGAGTTCGGCGGTGAAGAGCCGGACCGCGCGTCGCTCGCTCTCGGCGGTGCCTCGTTCGGCCAGAGTGGCGTCGTACTTCTGGACGGTGGTGACGACGGGCTCAAGTGCTTCGAGTTGTTCGCGGGCGCGTTTGACCGCGTCGTGGGCCTTGGTGAGGTCGTCGAAGTGGCTGATCATGTCGCGGACCCGGTCGCCTGAGTCGCTCGGTTCGAGCATGTGGTCGCGGACGAAGTCGTTGAGGTTGCCGACCGACTTCATGGAGACCGTCTGGTGGAAGAGCTCGAGGGCTTGGTCGGAGCGAACCCCCAGGAGTCTCTTGAGTGAGACGGCGTACTTCGGGAACTCGTCGAAGATCTCGGCTCCGGATGCCCGCAGGCGCTTGCGCAGGTCGCGCAAATCCGTCCCGAAGTCGGCGAAGTCTGTGGTGATCGACAGCGCCTTTTGGGCCGTGACGAAGAAGCGATAGGGCTGGCCCGCCGAGTCGCGTTGCTGGAAGACCTGGGCGAGGGTGACGGTCTCGTCGTATCCGTCGTTGGCGAAGACGCCGACGATCACCGAGTAGGTTCGCCCGCCAGTTCGCAGGCCGATCGGGCGTGACCTGCCGGTCGACTCGTTGCGTTCGGACTTGAAGTGGCCCTCGACGTAGGAGCGGAGCGTGCGTTCGCGCGCATCGGCGCCCGCTGCCTTGTTGTAGGCGATCCGATGGGCGGGCATGAGAAGGGTTGTCAATGCGTCGACCAGGGTGGACTTGCCCGAGCCGATGTCACCGGTGAGGAGGGCTGTCTGGCCGTCAGCGGTGAAGCGCCAGACGTGGCCGTCGAACGTTCCCCAGTTGAAGACCTCGAGGTGCTGGAGTCGGTAGCCGGCCCGCCCGGGGCTTGCCAGTTCGGTGCGGGAGAAGAGGCCGTCAGCCATCGGAGGCCACCGTGCCTGCGTATTCGCGGAGCTTGCTGGCGAAGTCCGCCAGCGTCTGGGCGTCGACGTACGCCTTGAGGATGCGCCGGACTTCCCAGTGGTCGCTGTGCCCACGCAGCAGGCGTAGGAAGCCCAGCTCAGCAGCCTTCTTGATGGTGCTCTCAACGTTGTCGACGATGCGTGCTTCGTTGGTCGACTCTGCTTGGAAGAGTCTGAGCATCTCGGTGATCTGCTCGGTGGTGAGCACCAGGCGTCCTTCCCCCCCTGCCGTCTCGAACTCGACGAGGCGTTTGCGCAGGAGGACCAGCAGCAGGCTGACCGGGTAGGTCAGAGATCGGCGACGCACGAGTCTCGGCAGTGGATCATCCTCGCCCTCTTCGTCCGGCTTGGTGCGGAGGTAGGCATAGCCCTCGTCCTCATCGATGACGACGTCGACCCCGATGGTCGCGAAGTGATCACGGACGCTGGCTCCGGCACGTTCCAGAGTGCGCCAGGTGTCCTCGTCTGCTTCGCGGTAAATCACGCCCTGCATCAGTCGGATGATGGCGCTGGCGACCGCTCGTTCGTCGCTCATCGTCGCTTCACCGTGACCTTCGGCAGTCGTGCGCGGTTGGCTTTCTCGGGGTCTTCCGGGTTGGGGTAGTCGAGGATCGTGACGTCGCTGTCGTCCATCTCGATGTCGACCTCGTCGTCGGCAAGCGCTAGGTAGCTGACGATCTCGGCCGCGCCGTGCTCAACGGGATACATCGCCACGATGTCGGACAGGAGGGCGGTCGAATGTGCAGGCAGGACGGCGCGGATGTTGTCCAGAAGCCGGGTCTGGTCGATGAACGTCTGGGCGAACAGCACATCGGAGTCGACTTCGGCGACCGTGGGTGGGATGAGGCTTTCCACCTCGGCGGCTGCGGGCGGGGTGTAGACCGGCCGTTCGAAGGGCAGAGCGATCGCGATGCCGGGTTCGTCCACGGTGAGACCGTGGGCGGGCGGGTTGTCCCGGACGGATAGCGCGGCGCTCTCGACGTCGCGGACGAGGTCAAGCACCCGTCGGTTCTCCAACCACACTTGATCATCCAGGAATCGCCGCAGCTGTTCGGAGATCTGTCGGACGGTTCTTTGTGCTCGTTCGGCTGCCTCCGACCATTCGTGGTGGACGCCTTTCACCCGCCGATCAGCGTCGACGGCGTCGAGGCCGGTGACCCGATCGAGCAGGTCGGTCAGTTCCTGCTGTCGTGACGCGGAGAGGAGGAAGTCGTAGAAGGCCTGGAAGCTGTGCCCTTGGTCTGAGTTGGTGATCTCCGAGCGACTGCCGACGAGTTCGTTCAGCAGCTCGCCTTTGGCGCCGTCCCAGGTCGCAATCCGTTCCCGGGCTGCGCGGTCCAGGCGACGGAAGTTCTCCTCGACCTCACGAAAGTCGGACAGCAGCTCGCGGGCGGTGGTGGTGAACTGTTGGAAGCGATCGCGCACGCTCGCAGGTGCGAGCAGTGGCAGTTCGCCGCTCTCGACGGCTGCGATCTCCGCGTCGAGCTCGTCGCGTCGGCGACGTAGTTCGGTCAGGCGGCGCTGCGGGTCGTTGTCGGTGCCGTGCACGATCTGCCGCAACAGCTCGACGGCCGTGTGCAGTCGGGACTCGGTGGCGACGAATGGGCGAGTCTTCAAGGACTCGACCCATGCGTATGCCTTCTCAAAGGCAGGGGTGATCTCGTAGTGCACCTCATCGTCGCCGGCCGTGTAGAAGCGACGCAGGTAGCCAGCGTCGGGTGCCGCCCAGTCCTCCAGGTAGGTCTTGGGCGGCTTGGGGTATCGCGGTTCACCGCTGTCAGTGTGGATGGCGGCATTCAGGGAGTAGAGGTGGTCGTCGAGTGCAGCCGCGAGCTCGCTGGCGGCACAGGCTCCGCGGTTGCCTTCGACGAAGAAGTGGCCGAGGAACGACAGGATGAGGCTTGCATTGCCCGCACGCAGAAGTCGCCATGCGGCGTGCTTCTCTCGTAGTGCGTCGATCGCCTCGTACTCCACGACGCAAGCCTAGAGAGGGGCGGCGACAGTTTCCCGGTTTGGGCCGCGCCCGCGGCGATGCGGTCCAGGGCGACTCCGGCCACTGCTGCCGAGGTCGCGTGGCCGGCGCGGGGTGAGTGCGCGTGAACCGATGCGAAGTCGGACCCGTCTAGCCGGTTCTGCTCGGCGTCGTCGTGGTCGGTGGCGGCGACTTAGAAGCTGATCGGTGAACTCGCGTCCTGATGATCTTTGGCGGAGCGAGCCGCTCTGGCGCGAGCGGTGTGCAGCGATGAAGCATTCACCATCGACGGCGCTGCCTGGATTGCCAGTGAATCCAGTCTCGCTCCTCTTGGCTCAGGTCCGGTGGAGGCAGTGATCCTCGTTGCTTGAAGTGCCACATCACGGCACGGGCACCGCTCATCGTCATGCCGTCGGCGATCAGCTCCTTGAAGGCGTCAAGGGAGGCGCGGGTGACTCGGTAGTGCACTTGACCCGGCGCGTAGAAGCGCCGGTCCAGGCACCAGCAGATCTCGTTGGCCTTCCAGGTCGGTACCTCCAGCTCTTGGGCGACGCGTCGTGCTGAGACCAGCAGCTTCGGCGGATCGGGCGGCTCCCAGTGCTGTGCCTGAACCATCACCACCAGCCCTTCGCGGACTCTCGGGGCATGGAGTTCACCCAGGCCAGCAGCGAGCCGTACACGATGCGGTAGTTCTTGCCGCCCTCCCCGATGAAGACCCTGTCCAGGTCGCCGACGGACACTGCCTGGCGGATGGCGTGCTCGGGCAGGCTGAGCATCCAGGCTGCTTCCTTGACCGTGATCAGGACCTTCTCGTCGTACGGATCGGGCTTATCCGCGGTGAACAGCGTGTCGCCGGCAGGTCGACCGCCGCGTCGTCGCTTCCCAGCCGGGGAGTCGACAGCGTGGTCGACCTCGTGCACCACCGCCGGCTTCTTGATGGGTCGCTGCCGCTGGGGTGGTACCGGTTCGGGTTCCGGCTGTGGTTTGCGCTGGGTGACGAAGTGGCCGTCCGGGTACTCGCCGTGTTCCAGGTAGTGCCGACCGGCATCGGTGAGCGCGGCATGCCAGCTGGGGCCTCGCCCACTGATCTTCACGAGCTTGCGTGTGGCGAGGGCTCGTGCGGTCAGCCGTTGCGGATTGGTGGCGTCACCGTCTGCTGGCTCGGTGGCGAGCCATCGCAGCATGGCCGTCTGGGTGTCATTGAGTCGCGGCGTCACGTGCCACGAGCCTAGGCATCCGGATTCCAGAGCTCCCATCGGTTCGCTCGGCCGCGGCGCACCTCGGCGCCGGGGAATTGCTGCTGCAGCTCGGTGAGCTTGGCGACCACGTCAGCGATGGGCAGTCCGGAGGGAACGATGGCGAGGGGCTGCGGCTTGGGTTCCGCCGGTGGCAGTTCCCCAGTGTCTCGGTTCTTCGTGAACGTCTCGAGCATCTGTCGCGCTTCGCGCATCCTGGCGGCCCAGCCGGGCCAGGCGGGACAGGGACGGCCGGGAGGCCAGACCCATCCGTGATGCGCCATCGGGGTCGCGCACTCCGAGCACATGTCCGCTGCTGTGAACGGCCCCTCAGCGATCAGACGATCGAGGTCTCGGGTCGCCTCGGCGAGCTTGGCTCGGTGATCACGGCGCTCGGCGCGATCGCTGGTGGTCTTGAGTGCGGCTTCGAGCTCCGGCAGCCGCTGCTTGAGGTCGCGGACCTTGCGTTCACGGTCCAGCCGGTACGACCACCAGGTCTGCTCACGCCGGTCACGCGGCAGCCAGCCGTGCTCATCGACGACTTCCTCGGGATCGCCCACGATCGGCGTGAGGCGGGCGAGCTCCGCCCGAAGCCACTCGACCTTCTTCTCCAGGTCGCCCACCTCGTCGGCGCGACGCTTCGCATCCATGGCAGGGAACTTGGTGCCGTCGCGGAAGCCGGTCAACTCGGCGAGCGCGTGGTCAAGACTCTGCTGCAATTCGATCAGGCGGAGTCTGGCTGTGCAGCGCTCCTCGTCGTAGCGAGCCTTGTCCCGCTCCCGGCGGGCCTCGTCCGCGGCGCGCTGCTGCTCCCGCTTGCGTTCGCGCCGCGCCTGCTGGGCCTCCCACTGCTTGAGGCTCAGGTGTCGGTGACCCGGCTCGGCCCGCTGCCACTGCCCCATCACCTCGGCGGCTGTGTCAATTTCGGCCGCCCGTTCGTCGCGAATCCAGGGATTCCACATCGCGTCATGGTTGAGCTCGATGAACAACGTGCGCGCCCTGATGAACTCCTCGGCGGAGGCGGTCGCCCCCCGTCGCGGCTTCCAGAGCATGCCGTCGTGCTCGATAGCACCTGCGGGGATCACGCTGGTTGGTGCAGCCATCCCAGCACTATGCCCCTTCGACGTCACCCGGGCGAGAGGCCAGCCGTTGAACTTCCTGTGGCCCCTCAGAGTCAACCTCACGAGGGCCGGTAATGGCGCTCGATCTCGGCAAGTCGTCAGAGGTGGCCGAGGTCGAGGCGCCACGCCTCGGCCGCGGCTCGTTCGGAGGCTCGGGCGCGGGTGTAGCGCACCAGCATGTCGGTGCGGGTCCACCCGGCGATCGCCATGAGGCCGGATTCGGAGCCCCCGGCGGCGAGCCAGCGGTGGGCGGCGGTGTGGCGGAGCCGGTGCGGCCGGAAGCCTTGGACTCCGGCGCGCTGGGCCCGCCGGCGCAGAGAGCGGCTGAGCCCCTCGCGGCCGAACTGCTTGCCACGATTGCCGAGCCACAGGTCTGGGGCGTGGGCAAGGGGGTGCTGCGTGCGCTCGTCGAGGTATGCCAGCAGCGCCTCGGTGGTGGCCTGGCCGATCGGGATGGTCCTGCCCGGTCCGCCTTTCCCGCGGCGGATGGTGATCAGGCGTCCGATGAGGTCGAGGTCGTCGAGACTGAGGCCGATGAGCTCTCCGGACCGGATGGCGGTCTCATACATGAGCCGGATGGTGGCCTCGTCGCGGCGATGGTGCAGCCGCTCCCCCACCGGCGCGGGGTCCTGTGGGACGGTGCAGGTGTCGAGGAGGGCGCGCAGCTCGGCATCGGTGAGTGGCTCGACCAAGGGCGGCTGGACACGGGGTGCCTTCATGCCGGGGAACGGATCAACGGGGAGCTCGCCGCCGGCGGTGAGCCAGGCCGCGAAGCGGCGGCACGCCTGTTGCCTGATGCGGGCGGTGCCAGGCGCGGCTCCGGCGTCGAGCATGCCGGCGACCCACTGGTTGAGGCAGGCGCGGCTCATCGGCCGGTTGTCGTGCTCCGCGCACCAACGCAGGTAGCGGCTGACGCAGTCGGCGTAGATGGTCACGGTGCCGGGGCTCTTGTTCTCCGCACGCAGGGCGATCTTCCAGGCGGCGAGGCGGTCGAGGGCAACGGTGGCGGACATGTCGATCAGTTCGGTCATGGCCGCACTGCACAGCCACTCCTCACGGGGAGCCGTCGACGCGTAGCTCAGGCGGGTCGGAGGCTGTCGGGGAAACCCGTCACTAAGTGGACACTCGATCAAGTCTCTAAATGCTTTCAGGCCCGGAATCCGTAGATTCCGAGCCTGAAATTCGTAGCGGGGGCAGGATTTGAACCTGCGACCTCTGGGTTATGAGCCCAGCGAGCTACCGAGCTGCTCCACCCCGCGTCGGTGATCCCTAGGTTACGCGAGCGCGTTCGGGCAACCAAATCGAGGCGGAGGTGTTCTCGCTCACCACGGCGCTAGCCGGAGCCGCTGCCCTTCTTGTCGGTCTTGTCGGCGGTCGGCGGTTCGGTCTTGTCGCCCTCCTTCAGGGCCTGCTCGACCAGGGCGCGACCCTCGGCAACGGCCTTGGCATAGCCCTGGAGGTCCCCGGCCTTGAGCGCCTTGTCGGCCTCGGCGAACTTCTTGTCCGCCTGTTGCAGCAGCCGCAGGGCGTCCACGGGCAGCGACGCACCACCGCCGGTGGTGCCGCCTCCGCCGGTCGGCGTGCTGCCGGTGTCACCGCTGACCCGCGAGAGCAGATCGCCCAGCGCACCTGACAGCGTCGGGCCGATCCCGACCTCCTTGCCGAAGGAGACCAGCACGTAGGTCAGGCCCGGGTAGTTGCCGGCTCCGCCCTCACGCAGCGTGTACAGCGGCTGCACGTAGAGCAGTCCGCTGCCGACCGGGAGCGTCAGCAGGTTGCCGTAGGTGGCCTTCACCCCCGAGCGCTTGAAGGCCAGGAGCTGCTGGGCGACCTTGTCGTCACGCTGGAACTGGTTGGCGATCTGGCCGGGACCGGGCACCTGGGTGTTGTCCGGCAGCCGGAGGATCTGGAACTTGCCGTAGGTGTCGGGGTCGGCGGCATCAGCGCCGACCGAGACGAACGCGGCGAGGTTGTCCTTCTTCTGCGGCACGAACACCCCGGTGAGCGAGAACACCGGGTCCTGGCCCGACTCGGTGGCGACCGAGAGCCGGTACGGCGGCTGCTTGCGCGTCGAGGTCACCGGATCCTGGGGAACCACCCACTGGTCGTTGCCCTCGTAGAAGGTCTTGGGATCCACCACGTGGTAGGTCGCGAGCATCTCCCGCTGGACCTTGAACAGGTCCTCGGGGTAGCGCATGTGGCTCAGCAGGTCCGGCGGGATGTCCGACTTGGGCTTGACCACGCCGGGGAAGGCCTTCTCCCAGGTCTTCAGGATCGGGTCCCCGGTGTCCCACGCGTACAGGGTCACGGTGCCGTCGTAGGCGTCGACGACGGCCTTGACGGCGTTGCGCATGTAGTTGATCTGGTCGGTGGGCAAGGTCGCGTACGCCGAGCGCGGGTTGATCGCGTCGGAGGTCATCTCCTGCAGCGACTTCTTCTCCGACAGGGGGTACTTGTCCGAGACGGTGTAGCCGTCGAGGATCCACACGATCTTGCCGTCGACGACCGCCGGCAGCGCGTCGGAGTCGACCGTCAGCCACGGGGCCACCTTCTGCACCCGCTCGCGCGGGGAACGGTCGTAGAGGATCTTGCTGTTGTCGTGCACCCGCGAGGACAACAGCAGGTTGGCGTCACCGAACTTCACCGCGTAGAGCAGCTTGCGGAACACCGAACCGAGGCCGACGCCGTCCTTGCCGGAGTAGGTGGTCGTCGTCGACTGCCCCGGATCACCGCTCCCCTGGGGGATGTCGAGCTCGATGTTGCGACCGCCCGGCTGCTTGCCGACGATCGAGTAGTCGGGGCTCTGCTCGCCGAAGTAGATCTGCGGACGGTAACCGCCAGAGCCCTGGCTGTCGGAGATCGCGCCCCGCGGCGGCAGGTCCTCCTCCGCCCAGATGGGCTCCCCGTCGTTGCGCACCGGCTGGTCCTTGACGTTGCGCTGGTTGCCGAACGCCGCGATCACGCCGTAGCCGTGGGTGTAGACCGTCCTCTCATTGGCCCACTTCTTCTGGGTGTCCGGCAGGCCGTCGAGGTTCAGCTCTCGAGCGGCGATCACGATGTCGCGCTCCTGGCCGTTGATCGGGTAGCGGTCCACGTCGAGCACCGACGGCACGCTGTAGTAGCCGCGCACCTGCTGCAGCTGCTCGAAGGTGTCGGAGACCAGCTGGGGGTCGACGAGCCGGATGCCCGGCAGCGAGGCGGCGTCGGTGCTCAGCTGCTGTTGGGACAGCGTCGTCTGCGCCTTGTACTCGGTGACGTCGGTGCCGTCGAGCTGGTAGGCCGTGCGCGTGGCCGCGATGTTGTTGCGCAGGTACGGCGCTTCCTTGTCGGGCTCGTCGGGCTTGACCTGGAAGCGCTGCATCAGGCCGGGCCAGACGGCGCCGAGCAGCACGGCCGAGACCACGAACAGCGCGACACCGACGCCCGGCAGCAGCCAGGTGCGCCGGAAGATGTTGGCGAAGAACAGCAGCGCACAGATGATCGCGATGATCATCAAGATGTTCTTCGCGGGCAGGACTGCGTGGTCGCGGGTGTAGGTCATCCCGGTGACCAGGCCACCGGTGTCGGAGGTCAGGTTGAACCGGTCCAGCCAGTAGTCCACCCCCTTGAGCACCAGGAACAGCCCGAACAGGGCGGACAGCTGTGCCTGGGCGGGGCCAGAGACCCGGTCGGCTGCGGCCTGGAGCCGGATGCCGCCGTAGAGGTAGTGCACCAGCGCAGCCAGCACCAACGCGGTGAAGACCGCGGTCATCCCGAAGTCGACCAGGAAGTGCAGCCAGGGCAGGTCGAAGACGTAGAAGCCGATGTCGCGGCCGAAGTTGGGGTCGGCCCTGCCGAAGTCGGTGCCGTTGCGCCACAGCAGGTAGACGCGCCAGTGGCCGCTGGCGGAGATGCCGGCGAAGGTGCCGAGGACCAGGCTGGTGCCGATCACCAGGAGCCGCCGGATGGGGGTGACCACGTCGCGGTAGCGCTCGAGGTTGGCCTGCTCCGGTGAGCGGGGCCGGAAGGACGGCCGCAACCGGTAGGCCAGGAACAGGTTGACGCCGATCACCACGGCCATCAGCAGCCCGAAGACCACGAAGAGCAGCACCCGGGTCCAGATCAGCTTGCTGAACACCGACCCGTAACCCAGGCTGTTGAACCAGAGTCGGTCGGTCCAGATGCCGGCGAAGATCGAGAAGCCGATGATCAAGGCGCCGACCACCGCGATCGTCCACAGCAACGGCCGGGGGCGGCCCGGACGGCGCACCGGCACCGGCCGGCGCGGCGGTTGCGCACCGGAGGGGTGCTCGGCGAAGAAGTCACTCATCGTCGGGGCCTTCCGGGATCGGCGCCAGGGTGGCGTGCAGCAACTCTAGAAGGGCGGGCACAAGGTCAGCCCCCACGACCACGGAGGCGTCGTCGTCGTGTGCGCGCAGGCGTAGCGCGCACCAGCTCTCCCCGCTGCGCAGCGCGCCGGCCACGATGCGGACCTCCTGGCGGTCGGGGTGCGCCGCCGCGAAGGCGGCCGCCTCGGCCGCGTCGGCAGGGATCTGCTGGTCGGCGTCGGGTGGGAGCACCAGCCGTTCCACCACCGCCGCACACCCGGCGACCTCCGGCGGCCACACGATCTCGGCGAGCAGCTCCTCGAGCTCCTCCTGCACCGGCTCCTGCTCCACCGGGGTGAACGGGCGCGGCTCGTCGCCGTCCACACCGAGCACCTCGGCGAGCCCCGGTTCACGGGTGAGCAGGTCCCGGGTGTCGACCAGGGCGAACATGCGCGCCGGTTGGTCCCAGCCGCTGGACGCGGCGTGGCGCTCCACCTCCGCGACCGCGGCCGCCAGCGCGTGCGTGCGGCTCGCGTCCGCTTCCTCGCCCATGCCGTCCGCCCTCTCGTCGGTCATGCCGCGCACCTGGGCAGCGACGCGTCCCGGTCGCGCACCCACGTGCGCACGTCGCGCAGCGCACCGCTCAACGTCGTCACCTTCACCAGTCGGATCTTGTCAGGGTCGTAGTGGGCCTGCGCGGCCTCGGCGCAGTTGCCGGCCGGCACCAGGAACAGTCGCGCACCGTCGTCCTGGGCCCCCACGATCTTCTGCTGGATGCCCCCGATCGGGCGCACGTCGCCCGCGGCGTCGATCTCTCCGGTGCCCGCGATCGCCCGGCCGCCGGTCAGCGAGCCCGGAGTGAGCTTGTCGTAGATGGCCATCGCGAAGATCAGGCCTCCCGAGGACCCGCCGATGTGCTCGTCGACGTTGAGGTCCACGGTGAACGGGAAGCGGTAGCTCGGGGCGACGTTGACCAGCAGTGCGCTCTTCGTCGGGTCCTGCGGAGACTTCGCCGTGGTCACCTGCCGGGTGAACACCTGCCCGTCGCGCTGCACCCGGAGGGTGAGCCGGGTCCCCACCGGCAGGGGCTGCACCAGCCCGGTGACCTGCTCGAGGGTGCGCACCTTCGTCCCGTCGACCGCGAGCAGCAGGTCGCCGGGCTCGAGCTTGCCGTCGGAGGGGCCGTCCTTCTCGACGCTGTAGATCTTCACCGCCTGGTGGAACCCGATGTCCAGCGCGCGCAGGGCCGCGGCCACCGCGGTGTCCTGCGAGGAGGTCATCAACGCCGTCGACTGCTCGTTCTGGCTCTCCTGGGTGGCGTCGGGTGGGTAGACCGCGTTGTAGGGGTAGACGGCGACGTCGCGGTTCAGCCAGGCACGCAGCAGGTTCGGCAGCGCGATCTTCTTTCGCGGCGGGCTGAGGATGACCGTGACCAGGCGTAGCGCACCGCCGTCGTCGTACGACGGGTGCCCGCTGACCTCGATGATGTCCTGATCCTGCTCTCCGGCGCCCTGGCCCGCGCCCCCCGTGCCGCCCAGGACGTTGACCGTCGGCCCGGGCGAGAACGTGGCGTAGGGAACCCGCTCGCGCAGCGCGAGCGCGCTGAACCCGACCACCAGGAGGAAAGCCAGGATCCCCGCCCACGCACGGCGGGACAGGCTCGGCATGACCTCAGCCTCTCAAACGTCGTCAAGCGATCCGCAGGCCGGTGCTCCGACGGCCTCTGGGAAACCGGCAGCTCACGCGGAGCGGCGCTCGGAGGAGTGCGCCTGGGAGGGGCGTACGGCGATGCCGGTGCTGCGATCGCGAGGAGGCCGGGGATGCTTCTCGGTGGCGGCGGTGGGCAGGTCACGCATGATGGCGGCCGCGAAGCGCTCCTGGGCCGCCTCGGAGCGGTCCGGCCCGGGGTCACGGGCCCGACCGGCCCAGGAAACCCACCCCATCGCGACCACGGTCACGAGGGCGGGGGGCACCCACCACAGGAGGATCTCCATGTCCCCCATGCTGCCCGGCGTGGAGGCCGATCGACGGCAGGCACGCCTACGGCGAGTTGACCCATTCCTCGCGGCCGTCGGCGAACTGCTGGTGCTTCCAGACCGGGACACCCGCCTTGAGGCGGTCGATGAGCGCGCGCGAGGCGTCGTACGCCTGCTCGCGGTGGGCCGCGGAGGCGGCGACCAGCACCGCCACGTCGCCGATCTCGAGCCGTCCGGTGCGATGGACCGCGGCGAGCGCCACCACCTCGAACTCCTCGGCCACACCGTGGGCCACCTCCCGGAGGCGCTCGAGCGCACTCGGGTGGGTGCTGTAGTCCAGGTGGTCGACCGCCTCACCGTGGTCGTGGTCGCGGACCACGCCGACGAAGAGGTTCACCCCTCCTGCGCTCGGGTCGTCGACCGCCGCCAGCACCTCGCCGGGATCGAGGGGATCCTCGCGCAGGTCCAGCAGCCGGATCACCGGGTCCGTGACGCTCACCCGGCCGAGGGTACGCCGGGCCCGGGGCGCGGCGACCGCTACCGCAAGCACACCTCCCCCGGGGGGTCCGCGACGTTGCCTGCGGCCGGTAGATTCGGAGTCATGGACGACCCCGAGGACCGACGCAGGGACGAAGGCCCGGGGGACGACAACCCCTTCCAGGGCACTCCCTTCGAGCAGATCTTCAAGGCACTGGGCGGCGGCGCCTCCCCGGCCGGCTTCGGCGGGGCCTTCGGCGGCGACCTGTCCGGCCTGATGGGCCAGATCCAGGCGATGATGACGCCCTACGACGGTCCGGTGAACTGGACTCTCGCCACCGACATCGCCCGGCGCACCTCGGCCCAGGAGCCCGACCCGAGCCCGACCGTCGAGGACCAGTCGCGGGTGGCCGACGCGATCCGCCTCGCCGACCACTGGCTGGACGACGCGACGGTGCTGCCCAGCGGCGTGAGCACCACGGCCGCGTGGAGCCGCGCGGACTGGATCGAGCAGACCACCGAGGTGTGGCGCGGCCTGGTCGAGCCGGTCGCCGAGCACGTCGTGGGCGCGATGTCGGAGGCGCTTCCGGAGGAGGCCCGCCAGCTGGCCGGTCCCATCATCGGCATGCTCGGCAAGGCCGGCGGGGCGATGTTCGGAAGCCAGGTCGGGTCCGCCCTCGGCGGCCTCGCCGGTGAGGTGCTCAGCGCCTGCGACATCGGCCTGCCGCTCGGCCCGAAGGGCAAGGCCGCGCTGCTCACCGGCAACGTGCACACCTACGCCGAGGGCCTCGACGTCCCCGAGGAGGACGTCGTGCTCTACCTCGCACTGCGCGAGGCCGCACACCAGCGGCTGTTCAACCACGTGCCCTGGCTGCGCCAGCACCTGATCGCCGCGGTGGAGGACTTCGGTCGCGGCATGACCATCGACGTCTCCGGGATGGAGCAGGCGATGGGGCAGCTCGATCCGACCAACCCCGAGGCGATCCAGGAGGCGCTGCAGAGCGGCATCTTCGAGCCCCAGCAGACCCCGGCACAAAAGGCCGCCCTGGAGCGCCTGGAGACGACGCTGGCCCTGGTCGAGGGCTGGGTCGACGAGGTGGTCGGTCAGGCTACGGCCGAGCGGATGCCCTCGGCCGGCAAGCTCCAGGAGGCGATCCGCCGGCGTCGGGCGGCCGGTGGACCGGCGGAGGAGACCTTCGCGGCCCTGGTCGGGCTGCAGATGCGGCCGCGCCGGTTGCGCGACGCCTCGACGCTGTGGGGCTCGCTGCGCTCGCGGCAGGGCATGGAGGCCCGGGACGCCGTCTGGGCCCACCCCGACCTCCTACCCACCGCCGCGGACCTCGACGACCCGCTCGGCTTCCGCGAGCACCTCAACGAGCAGCCGAGCGACCTCAGCGACGAGGACTTCGACGCGGCGCTCGGCGCGCTGCTCGACCAGGAGTCCGGTCGCGGCGACGAGGGTCCCGACGGCCCCGCTCCGGACGACGACCGACCCACCGGGTGAGCGCACCCTCACCGTTGTGGGCCGACGCCCGCGAGGTGCTCTCGGAGTGGACGGCGCCGGACTCCCACCAGGAGGCACTGCGACAGCGCTTCCTCGCCCACCTCGCGACCCACGCCGATGCCCTCGACCGGGCCTGCCGTCCGGCCCACCTGACCACCAGTGCGCTGGTCCTCTCCCCCGGGCACGACCGCGTGCTGCTCACCCTGCACGCCAAGGCGGGTCGCTGGTTCCAGCTCGGCGGTCACACCGAGCCCGGTGACGTGTCGCTGCTCGGGGCCGCCCGGCGTGAGGCGACCGAGGAGTCCGGCTTGCGCCACCTGCGCTGGCATCCCGCGCCGGTGCACCTCGACGCGCATCCGGTGGACTTCTGCCACCCGCGAGGGACCGTCGACCATCTCGACGTCCGCTTCGTCGCCGTCGCTGCCGAGGCAACGGCGCCGGTCCTGAGCGCGGAGTCCGACGACGTGCGCTGGTGGCCGGTCGGCGACCTGCCCGGTGACGAGCCCTCGATGCGGGCCCTGGTGAGACTCGGACGACGGTCGCTCCAAACCGTCTGAGCACGCCTGCTCCTTGTGTGAGGCTGTGCCCCGACGGTCGAGCGCCCGGCCGAGGATCCCGTCAGTGCGACCACCCCGGGAGAACGCCATGTCCCACCTCTCCGCCGGCACCTTGTGCTTCCTGTTCGCCGAGCGGGTCGTGCCCGCGGCCGGAGCGCTCGGCGGCACCGAGGCGCCGTACTCGGGCCAGAAGGTCTCCACCAAGCACCTGGCCCCGCTGCTGTTCGCGACCTCCTTCTGGGGGCTGCGGCAGCAGGGTCACGTGGTGCTGGAGAAGGTCCAGCGCAAGAGCATGGGCATGTTCAAGCAGGACCACGTGCTCGTCCGCCCCGGACACCTCCCGCCGACCGAGCAGCGCACCGGCTTCGACGACGTGATCCTGCGGGCGGCGTACGGCGACCCCCACCAGCCTCCGACTGCGCAGGACGTGGTGTTCCGCTGGTTCGGGCGCAGCACCACGTTGCCCTACGACCACGTCGTCGGCCTGGCCCGCCAGGAGATGGTGCAGCGCGGTCTCGGCGCGGTCGTCGACGCGCAGCGCGGCGCCATCGGCGGCATGCTGAAGGGCAAGACCCGCGTCGAGCCCGATCGCGACCGGATCGGCCAGCACTGGACGTCCTTCGAGCACGTCCTCGCCGGCTGGAACCACTTCAGCGGCGCCGAGCCGGACCTCGCCGACACGCTGGTGCACAGCTGCACGAAGGCGATCTCTGCGCGCACCGACACCGGCGACTGATCCCGGGGCCGGCGCTCACTCGCAGGTGTCCAGCCCCAGCGACGCGGCGTGGGACACGCCCTCGAGGTAGCCCTTGGCCCGCTCGGCCTGCGGATAGCGGTCGACCCAGTGCCAGAACCGCTTGTTGTGCCCCGGCTCGATCAGGTGGGCCAGCTCGTGCAGCAGCACGTAGTCGACGACCCAGGCGGGCATCGCCTGCAGCCGGTGGGAAAGCCGGATCTCGCGGGTCGTGGTCGTGCAGGACCCCCACCGACTCGACATGTTCTCCACCCAGCGCACCGACGACGGACGGACCTTGTCGAAGAGATATTGCCGGCACAGCTCTTCGGCCCGCACCATCAGCTGGTCGTCGCTGCGCCGCTTGCGGCGCTCGGAGCGCTCCAGCCGGTCGAGCATCGTGGTCACCCACTCGTCCTCCTCCACCCGGCTGAACCGGGCCGGGATGAGCACGACGACGCGTCCGTCGCGGCGGTACGCCGAGACCGTCCGGGTGCGGCGACGGGAGCGGCGTACCTCCACCTCGGGGCGCTCCTGCTCCGCCGACCGACCGGTGGACCCGAGGGAGCCGTTGGAGCCGTGGGAACGCATGGACATGGCGCGAAGATAGCCCGCCCCTGCCCGCGCCTGCCCCGCCCCGGGACGTCATGCGCCCGGTCGCAGTAGCGACGAGAAGGTATGACGTCGCGCCGGAGGTCATACGGCGGGGTCGTCATAGCGACGAGGGCGTACGACGTCCCGCGTGATGGGATCAGGAGGGGCGGGCCCACTCCAGCAGGCGCTCGACCGGCCAGGTGTTCACGATCCGGTCGGCGTCGATGCCGAGCTCCTCGGCCCGGGCACAGCCGTGGATCGGGAAGTCCAGCTGCCCCGGGGCGTGCGCGTCGCTGTCCACGGCGAACAGGCAGCCCATCTCGTGGGCCAGTCGGAGCAGGTCGGTCGGCGGGTCGCGCCGCTCCGGACGGGAGTTGATCTCCACCGCGGTCCCGGCCTCGACGCAGGCTCCGAAGACCTCTTCGGGATCGAACTGCGACTGCGGCCGGACCCCCCGGGAGCCCCGCACCAGGCGTCCGGTGCAGTGGCCGAGCACGTTGGTGAACGGGTTGCGCACCGCGGCCACCATCCGCCGGGTCATCGCGGTCGGCTCCATGCGCAGCTTGGAATGCACCGACGACACGCGTACGTCGAGCCGGCCGAGCATATCCTCGGTCTGGTCGAGGTCGCCGTCCTCGAGGATGTCCACCTCGATGCCCTTGAGCAGCCGGAACTCCCCCTGCGGCGCCAGGTGCTCGTTGACCGCGTCGACGACCTCGAGCTGGCGCCGCAGCCGCTCCACCGAGAGCCCGTTGGCCACCTTCAGTCGCGGTGAGTGGTCGGTGAGCACGAGGTACTCGTGCCCCACCTCCATCGCGGTCATCGCCATCTCCTCGATCGGCGATCCCCCGTCGGACCAGTCGCTGTGGGAGTGCAGGTCCCCGCGGAGCGCGGCGCGCAGCCTCGTGCCGCCCTCGACCAGCGGCCCGCCGGCCTCCCGCTCCAGCTTGGCCAGTCGCGCCGGCATCTCCCCGCGCACCGCTTCAGCGATCACCGCGGCGGTCGCCGGCCCGATGCCCGGCAGGTCCGTCAGGGTCCCCGCCTCGACCCGCTCGGCGACCTCGTCGCCCAGCGGCAGGATCGTCTCCGCGGCGCTCCGGTAGGCCTTGACCTTGTAGGTCTCCTGCTGAGTGCGCTCGAGGAGGAAGGCGATCCGGCGCAGGGCCGCGACCGGCCCGGCGTCCCAGCGCAGGGGTCGCTGCGTCATGGGGGCCATTGTGCCGGGCTGGGTCGGGTCCGGAAGCTCGACGGAGACGGCCGCCGGGTCCCTAGGTTGTCCCCAGGGTTTTCCACAAGTCGGGGACGCGTCGTGGTCCGTGGAGCGGTCCGGCCGCATTGACCGTGTGAGCCGCACCCCACTAGCGTTGGGCCCAGAAGGGGCCCTCGACGAGCCGCTTCTGCGTTCGCAAGGGGAAGGCAAGCGCAGGAGTTTCGTCGAGGGCCTCGCTTCTGCGGCCGTGGTGCACCGAATCCTGAGTTCGTGCACCGAATACTTTCGGTGTTCGGCTTCGGTTTCACAGTACGTACTGTGAAACCGGAAGCGCTCAGACGCCGCGGAACTGCGGCGCCCGCTTCTCCTTCGCGGCCCGGATCCCCTCCTGCAGGTCCTCGGTCGCCAGGGTGACCGGCTGGGCGAGCGCCTCCCACTGCAGGCAGGACTCGAAGTCCGCGTGCCCGCCGTCGCGCAGGGCCAGGGTGGTGTACCTGCTCGGGATCGGCGCGGTCGCCGCGATCCCGGCCGCCACGTCCAGCACCTCCTGCTGGAAGTCCTCGCGCCCGATCACCCGGGAGACCAGGCCGAGCCGCAACGCCTCGTCGGCCTCGACCGTGCGACCGGTGATCAGCAGGTCGCGGGCGTGCGCCTCGCCCACCACGTTGGGGAGCAGCCAGGTGGCCGCCATGCCGGGGTTCATCCCCAGCTTCACGAAGGGGGCGCCGAGCTTCGCCCCGGAGGCGGCGTACCGGACGTCGCAGGCCAGGGCCAGGCACAGGCCGGCGCCGATGGCGGGCCCGTTGACCGCGGCGATCGTCGGCACCTCGAGGCGGCGGATCGACAGCCAGGCCCGGTAGAAGGCGACCATCCGGGTGCGCAGGTGGTCCACCGAGGCGTCCGGCTCGCTGGCGATCCAGCCGGTGTTGCCGCCCGAGCAGAACGCCGACCCCTCGCCGGTGACCACCACCACGCGCACCGAGCGGTCCGCGGCGACCTCGTCCACGGCCCGCACCCAGGACTCGGTCATCTGGTCGGACATGGCGTTGCGCTGGTCGGGGTTGTCCAGCACCAGGCGGACGACGCCGTCGGTGGGGCGCTCGAGGCGCAGCTGGGCGAAGGGATCTGCGGAGGGCATGGACGGGACCCTACCGACGCCCCGGGGTCTCTCCGGCCCGGTGAGCAGGCGTGGAACCGGGTCGACCGGCGTCGGGACACGGTGCGGCGCCGGGCAGGCGGTGCACGTTTTGGCGGGGGCGTTCGACTAGGGTCGAGCGAGGTTCGACCGATCGGACCCCGGCGGGTTTTCCCCGACGCCCCCGCCGAGACGACCAGCAATGTGAGGAGGCCGTCATGGCGGAGACCTGGAGCGGCGAGTTCTACTGCGTGAAGTGCAAGGAGAAGCGCGAGGCCGAGGGCGAGGTCAAGGTGAACGACAAGGGCACGCGGATGGCCAAGGCCACCTGCCCCGTCTGCGGCACCAACCTCAACCGGATCCTCGGCAAGGCCTGAGGCGCACTCCCGAGTCCTCGATCGAGCGGCGGGTTCCCTGCGGGGGCCCGCCGCTCGTGCGTCTGGCCCCCGGCCCTGTGGATCGAGGGTTCGCCGGGCGGCAACCGATCACCTAACGTCCGGCCGTGGCCACCCGTCCTCCCCTCCTGCGGTTCGCTCCCGGTGTCCGGCTGGTGCGCCGCGGCACCGACCGCCTCCAGCTCGGCCTCTACGACGGTCGGCGGGCCGTCCTGCCGCGTACGCCGGCGCTGCTCGGTGCCCTGGGGCTGGTCGAGGCCGGCCTGCCGGCCGGGCCGGTGCCCGCGGAGGTGGCCGAGACGTTGCGCCGCCTCGTCGCCGCCGGGCTCCTCGAGGAGCCCGGTCCCGCCTCCCCTCGAGCAGTCGCCGTGCTGGGCGAGCCCAGAGGCCTCGACGTCGCCCACCTTTGCCGGGCTGCCGGCCTGGAGGTCGACCCTGCGGCACCGGTGACGCTGGTGGTCTCTGCCGGCGAGCTCGACCGCGAGACCCTCGACCCCCTGCTACGCAGCAGCACCGACCATGTCGTCGTACGTCTGGTGGACGGAGGCGCCGTGCTCGGCCCGTTCACCGTGCCCGGTCGCACCGCGTGCCTGCGGTGCGTCGACGCACACACGACCGTGGACGACCCCGACCACGTCGCGGTGACCGCACGCTACGTGCGGGCCACCGCCCGGAGGCGGGCCGACGGCCGCCCCGAACCGGTCGACCTCGCGCTGGCGGGGGTCGCGGTGGCCGCGGCCGCCCGCGACGCGGCGCTGCACCTGGCCGGTGGGGAGCCGGCGACATGGTCGCGGACCCTCCACCTCGCGCCGGACGCGGGCCTGCCGACGGTCCGGTCCTGGTCTCGACATCCGGCCTGCGGGTGTTGCTGGGGCGCGGATCAACCGTCGGTCGGGCACCATGAAGGGTGTCATCCCCCGTCCTGACGCAGGAGCGCCCGTGACCGAGCTGCCGCGCAAGGCCGTGGCCCGCACCGCCAGACTGGCGGCGCTGCCGCTGGGCTACGCGGGTCGCAGCGCTCTCGGTCTGGGCAAGCGCCTCGGCGGCGCCTCTGCCGAGAGCGTGCTGACCGAGGTGCAGCAGCGCACCGCCGAGCAGGTCTTCCGGACGCTGGGCGAGCTCAAGGGCGGCGCGATGAAGGTCGGCCAGGCGATGTCGATCTTCGAGGCCGCGCTGCCCGAGGAGCTGGCGGCCCCCTACCGCGAGCAGCTGACCCGCCTCCAGGACGCCGCTCCCCCGATGCCCACGATCACCGTGCGGACGATCCTGGACAAGCAGCTCGGCCCACAGTGGCGCGAGCGCCTGGTGGAGTTCGACCCGGTGCCCGCCGCGGCCGCCTCGATCGGACAGGTGCACCGGGGCACCTGGGTCGACGGTCGGGAGGTCGCGGTGAAGGTGCAGTACCCAGGCGCTGCGGCCGCGCTGAACTCGGACCTGCGCCAGCTCGCCCGGATCGCACGCGGCGTCGGGCCGCTCGTCCCCGGGATGGACCTCAAGCCCCTCATCGCCGAGCTCCAGGACCGGGTCACCGAGGAGCTCGACTACGGCCTCGAGGCCCAGGCCCAGCGCACCTTCGCCGAGGCCTACCACGACGACCCCGACATCGTCGTCCCCGATGTCGTCGACGGCGCGGAGACCGTGCTGGTCACGGAGTGGATCGAGAGCACCGGGTCCCTGGCCCACGTCATCCGCAACGGCACCCAGGAGGAGCGCGACCACTACGGCTACGCGTTCTTGCGGTTCATCTTCGAGGGACCGGCCCGGACCGGCATGTTGCACGCCGACCCGCATCCGGGGAACTTCCGGCTGCTGCCCCGGGCAGACGGCCGCCCCGGGAAGCTCGGGGTCCTCGACTTCGGCGCCGTCGCGCGGCTGCGGCAGGGCGGCCTGCCGCGGTCGCTGGGCGCACTGATCCGGATCGCGCTGATGGACGACTACGCCGAGCTGGCCGAGGCCCTGCGCGCGGAGGGATTCATCCGGGAGCGCATCCTGGTCGATCCCGAGCAGCTGCGCGCTTACCTCGGCCCGTTTCTCGAACCCGCCGCAGTGCCGGAGTTCCACTTCTCGCGGGCCTGGATGCAGGAGCAGTTCCGTCGGATCAACGACCCTCGCGGCGACGCCTACACCGCCATGCTGCGCCTGAACCTCCCTCCGGAGTACATGCTCATCCACCGGACCCTGGCCGGCGGGGTGGGCGTGCTCAGCCAGCTGGAGGCGACCGTGCCGTTCCGGCAGGTGCTGCGGGAGTGGCTGCCCGGCTTCGAGGACTGAAGCGGTCAGGTCCTGACCAGGCCGGTGAGTGCCTCCAGGGCGACGGCGACGTCCTGAGCGTCGTTGTTGACGTGGAAGGACAGCCGCATCCTTCCCTCGCGCATCGCAGCGCGCAGGCTCGCCGCCCGGACGCGCTCCTCGGCGCCCGGAAGCAGCTCGAGGCTGGCGATGGCCGAGTCGCCCTCCGGCAGCCCCACCCCGCGGCGGAACGCGTTGGCGAGCCCGAGCGCGTGCTGGTGCAGGGCCTCGGCGCCGAGGTCGGCGAGGAGCCGGACCGCCGGGGCCGTGCCCACCCAGACGTGCCAGGCGGGCGAGACGTCGAACCGGCGGGCGTCCTCGGCGAGCCGCAGGGGCGTCCCGTAGATGCTCGACCAGCGGTCCGCGCCGGCGTACCAGTTGGCCGCCAGCGGCACCACCTCGGCCGCGAGCTCGGGCCGGATCGTCATGAAGGCGCTGCCACGCGGCGAGAGCAACCACTTGTAGGCGCTGGTCACGGTGACGTCGAAGTCGCCGGCACGCAGCGGGAGCCAGCCCGCCGCCTGGGTGGTGTCCAGCAGCGTGGTCGCCCCGTGCGTCCGGCAGGCGGCCAGGATCGCGTCCAGGTCGGCCAGTCGTCCGTCGGCCGACTGCACCGCCGCCACCGCCACCAGGTCGGTCCCCGGCCGCACCTCCTCGGCGAGGTGGTCCAGCGGCACCTCGCGGATCCGCAACCGTCCCTGCGCGTGGAACGGGAAGGTCACCGAGGTGAACTCGTTCTCGGCGGTGAGCACCTCCGCGCCGTCGGGCAAGGCGGCTGCCAGCAGCCCCACGAAGACCGAGGCCTGGTTGGCGGCGGCCACCCAGCCGACCGGTACGCCCACCAGGTCGGCGAAGGACTGGCGCGCGGCGCTCACACTGGCGTCGTACGCCACAGCCTCGGCCGTGCCGTCCCGCCACCGGGTCAACGCCTCCTGGAGCGCCTGCCAGGCCGGGTCCGGCGGAAGGCCGGACGTGGCGGTGTCGAGGTAGGTCGTGGTCGGGTGGAACAGCGCCCGGGCCGCCGCGACGGCGCCGAGGTGGTCAGGAGTCACCACCACTCGGAGTCCAGCTTGCTCTCCATCGCCCGCAGGTGCTCGCGCGAGCAGCGCTGGCAGAAGACCTTCGACTCGCCGTTCTCCACTGCAGTGCTCCAGGTGATCGGTGGGACGTCGGGGTCGGGGCCGCTCTCCGCGACGACGCCGCAGAACGAACAGGTCACCACATCTCCAGACTAGGCGCCGCTCTGGCATGTAACGCGGGGTTATGGAGGGAAAGTGCCTCCCCGGGGAGACACTCAGTAGCCATAACCCCGCGTTACAGCTGGGTGGGGGCGGGGGCGACGAGGCGCCGGGGATGGCGTTCGCGGGCCAGCTCGAGCGAGGCGTACATCGGGATGCTCCGATCGGTGGAAGGACGTGGGTGGTGACGTGGCTCGCGGCGTGCGCCGGGGCTACGCGGCGTTCTTGCGGGGCCGGCCGCGGGGACGCTTGCGGGGGATCACCACCCCGGAGAGGAACAGCTCACCGCCCCAGACACCCCACGGCTCACGCCGCTCGAGGGCGCCCGCCAGGCACTCGGCCCGGACCGGACAGTCCTGGCACAGCGCCTTCGCGATCTCCACGTCGCTGGGGGACTCGGCGAAGTACAGCTCCGGGTCCTGGCTGCGGCAGGGCAGCTGCGCCCCGTCGATGCCGGCGCCGGGCTGGTCGACAACGCTGATGCTCATCTGTTCACCTCCTTCTCGATCTAGGCTGTTCTGGCTGGAGAAACACGAAGGCCGCGGATCCCTGCTGGGGTTCCGCGGCCTGGAGCTCGCCGATCGAGTGCTCAGAGGCTTCAGGTGATCGGCACACTCCAGGTGCGGAACGGGGCGGCGGTGTGCGCGGCGGCGCGACCGAAGGCGGCGCCGGAGGTGGCCGGGGCGGCGACCTGCGCATCGATGCCACCGGTGGCGCCGAGAACGCCACGGGAGGCGGGCACGCCGACGTCGGACCGCACTCGCACGGCCTTCGGGGACTCGTTGATCTTCACGGCGCACCTCCTCCGCTGGACTCGAGAGCGGACCTCGGTAGGTCCGCAGGCAGCAAGGTACGCCCCACCGAATCGGCGTGGCAATTGGTTTTCCCGCCGGGTCGCCGAGTCGGCGGAAGATCGCGCGTCAGGCGATGATCTGCAACAGATCCGCGCCGTACCTCTCCCGCTTGGCGGCGCCGATGCCGGGGATGCGCAGCAGCTCCTCGTCGCTGCCGGGCCGGACCTCCGCGAGCGCCTCCAGGGTGGCGTCGGAGAAGACCACGAACGCGGGCACGCTCTCGGCCTCGGCGCGCTCCTTGCGCCAGCTGCGCAGGGCCTCGAACAGCTCCTCGTCGTAGGGCACCGGGCAGTCCGAGCAGTAGCCCCGGTTGCGTTCCCGGGCGCTCGCCAGGGGGCGCTGGCACATCCGGCACGTCGCCGCCTTCCGACCCGAGCGTCGCTTGCGCGTGGACGGTGTGGCTCTCTGGTCGGTCACCGACGCCGGACGCATCCCGGCCAGGAACCGCGACGGCTTGCGGCGCGCCTGGCCACCGGGGTTGCGGGCCAGGGACCACGACAGCCACAGGTGGACGCGCGCCCGGGTGATGCCGACGTAGAGCAGGCGCCGCTCCTCCTCCACGGCGGCGGGGCCCTCGGCGTAGCTGATCGGCACCGACCCCTCCTGCAGGCCGCACAGGAAGACGGCGTCCCACTCCAGCCCCTTCGCGGCGTGCAGGGTGGCGAGGGTGACGCCTTCGGCAACCGGCGCGTGCTGCTCGTGTGCCCGCCGGTCGAGCTCGGCGACCAGGCCGGAGAGGGTCGGAGCGACCTCGCCCTCGGCGTACGTCGCCGCCTGGGCGACCAGTGCCTGGAGGGACTCCCAGCGGTCGCGCGCCTGTCCGCGGCTCTCCGGTGCGGTGACCGACCACCCCATCCCGCCGAGCACCGCCTGGACGCGGGCGACGACGTCCTCGGTGACCGCCTCGCCGGCCCGGGCCTCTCCGCGCAGCAACGCCACTGCCTGGCGGACCTCCTGCCGCTCGAAGAAGCGCGCCGCGCCCCGGATGACGTAGGGGATCCCTCGCGAGGAGAAGGCATCCTCGAAGGCCTCGGACTGGGCGTTGATGCGGAAGAGCACCGCCATCTCCCGCAGCGGCACCCCGGCGTCTCGAAGCTGCAGCACCTGGTCGGCCACCGCGTCGGCCTCGGCCACCTCGTCGCTCGCCTCGTGCCAGGTCGGCGCGGCGGCGGCAGGACGCTGGGCCACCAGCTGCACGCTTGTCGTCGTCGAGCCCTCGAGCAGGCTGTTGGCGGCCGCCACCACCTCCGGGCTGGAACGGTAGTTCCGCACCAGGGAGACCGTGGTGGCGGTCGGGAAGTGCGTGCCGAAGCCGGTCAGGTAGTCCGCCCGCGCCCCGGCGAAGGAGTAGATCGTCTGGGCAGGGTCGCCCACCACGCAGATCTCGTCACGTCCGCCGAGCCACAGCTGCAGCAGGGCCCACTGCACGGGGCTGACGTCCTGGAACTCGTCGACCACGAACCAGCGGTACTGGCGGCGCACCTGCGCCGCCACCCGCTCGTCCTCAGAGAGCAGGGCGGCCGCGCAGAGCAACACGTCCTCCATGTCCATCCGCCCCTGTTCGCGCTTGACCTCCTCATAGCTGCCGAACACGTGCGCCACGGTGGCCCCGTCGAGCCCCGCCACCTCGCGACCGCGGGACCGGGCCAGACGCTCGTAGTCCTCGGGGCGGACGTTGCTCACCTTCGCCCACTCGATCTCCGAGGCCAGGTCGCGCAGCGTCGCCTGGTCCGACTTCAGGCGGTTGGCCCGCACCGCGGCCGCCACCAGGGGCAGCTTGGACTCGGTCAACCGAGGCGGCTCGCCCCCGTAGACGCGGGGCCAGAAGTAGCGCACCTGACGCAGCGCCGCGGAGTGGAACGTCCGGGCCTGGACGAGCTGGGCGCCCATGCTGCGCAGCCGGCCGCGCATCTCCCCCGCGGCGCGCGTGGTGAAGGTCACCGCGAGCACTGCGGTGGGGTCGTAGACCGCCGTGGCCACCCCGTAGGCGATCCGGTGCGTGATCGCCCGCGTCTTGCCGGTGCCCGCCCCCGCCAGCACCCGCACCGGCCCACGCAGTGCGACGGCGACCTCCCGCTGCTCGGGATCGAGGGCGGCGAGAAGGTCGTCGGCTGACATTGCGGAATGGACTCCGTGGCTTTTGTGTTGAATCGATCGTTGGGCGGTTCCGAGGCTCCGAGATCGGGTCGACCCGCGGGACCGGGACCGAGCGTAGACGTCAGAGAGGACAACCGTGACCGTCACGATGTACACCACTCCCTGGTGTGGCTACTGCCACCGCCTCAAGGGCCAGCTCGACCGGGAGGGCATCGCCTACGACCTCGTCGACATCGAGCAGCACCCCGCGGCCGCGGAGCTCGTGATGCAGGTCAACGGCGGCAACCAGACGGTGCCGACGCTCGTCTACACCGACGGTACGGCGCAGACCAATCCCTCGCTCGGCCAGGTGAAGGCCAAGCTCAGCGAGCTCGAGGACGTCGCCTGAGCCGCTGGTCCGCCACCAGCGGCTGCACCCGGTGCCGCCTACCAGCGGCCGGGAAGCGTGGCGCCGTACCAGCTCTCGATCAGCGACCGTGAGATCGAGACCCCGCCCGGCAGCACCAGCGTGCCCGCCTCGGCCTCGGCCAGCATCTCGGCACGGGTGTACCAGCGGGCGTCCTCGATCTCCGAGCCGTCGACGTCGATGACGGTGGCGACCGCGCGCCCGCTGAAGCCCACCATCAGGCTTGCCGGGAAGGGCCACGGCTGGCTGCCGAAGTAGCGCACCTCCCCCACCTGGACGCCGGTCTCCTCGGCGACCTCGCGTCGTACGGCGTCCTCCATCGTCTCGCCCGGCTCCACGAAGCCGGCCAGGGTCGAGTAGCGCCCCGCCGGCCACTGCGGGCTGCGACCGAGCAGGCAGCGCTCCCGCTCGGTGCCCGGCTCCCCGTCGGTGACCACCATGATCACGGCCGGGTCCGAGCGTGGGAACTGGTCCCGGCCGCAGACCGGGCAGTGCAGCACGTGCCCGGCCTGCTGCGCCTCCAGGCGAGCGCCGCACCGCGGGCAGTGCCGGGTGGCCCGGTGCCACTCCGCCATCCCGATGGCGTGCAGCACCAGCGGGGCATCCTCGACCGCCTCGTCGGCGATCGCCTGCACCACTGCGCGCAGCCCGACCCACTCCTCGTGCCGGCCCGGCGCCGCCTCGGGCTCGAGGAGCACCGCGAAGTGCGTCGCGCCGGCGCGCTCACCCAGCAGCACCCGCACGCCGTCCGGCGCCTGCGCGCCGGGCACCCATTCCAACCTGCCCGCACGGGGGCGGATCCGCGAGCCCGCGACGAGCAGGACCCGGGTGGAGGGATCGGCCCAGCGGTCCTCCAGCCAGTGCGGGTCGGAGCGATGCGCGCCGTGCCGGTCGTGGGCGTGGCGGGAGAGCGCGACGTGCGGGAGGAGGTCGGCCGCCGAGTCCATGGCGCGACCCTAGTCCGCGGCACTTAGGGTTCGGCCGGTGAGCACCCACATCGCTGCGCGCCGCGAAGAGATCGCCCCCACCGTCCTGCTCCCCGGTGACCCGCTGCGGGCCCGGTGGATCGCCGAGACCTTCCTCGAGGACGCCCGCTGCTACAACCACGTGCGGGGGATGCTCGGCTTCACCGGGACCTGGCAGGGCCAGCCGGTGTCGGTGCAGGGATCGGGCATGGGGCAGCCCTCGATGTCGATCTACGTCAACGAGCTGTTCAACGAGTACGACGTCGAGCAGGTGGTGCGGGTCGGCTCGTGCGGTGCGGTCAGCGACCGGGTCGCCCTGCGCGACGTGATCATCGCCTCCGGGGCATGCACCGACTCGGCGATGAACCGGATCCGTTTCCACGGCCTCGACTACTCGGCCGTGCCGGACTTCCACCTGATGCGGGCCGCCTACGACGCCGCTGTGCTCCGTCCGGACGTGACCACCCACGTCGGTCTGGTGCTCTCCGGCGACGCCTTCTACTCTCCCCGGCCGGAGCTCACCGAGCCCATGGTCCGGCACGGGGTGCTCGCCCTGGAGATGGAGGCGTGCGCGCTCTACACGCTGGCGGCCGGGTACGGGCGCAAGGCTCTGGCCATCTGCACCGTCAGCGACCACGTGGTCACCGGTGCCGAGACGACGGCCGCGGAGCGGGAGCAGACGTTCGGCGCGATGGTGGAGATCGCGCTCAGCGCCGCCCTCGGTTCCGCCCCCGGGGACCAGCGCTCGGACGGGTGACCCCTCAGGTCATGACTCCGGAGCAGTGCTCAGGAAAATCCCGGGCCGGGAGATGGGTGCGCGCGGGCGTCGGTGGGCTGGGTCGGGATGCGGCTGCCGGTCTCGGTGAGCAGCCGTACGGCGGTCACCGCATCGGCGCGCACGACGCAGACCTCGCCGCTCTCCTCGGAGAGCACCACCCCCTGGCCGTCGTTGTTGACGACCTTTCCGGTGATCCACTCGCCGGCGACCGCGACGCGCACGGTCAGTCCCTCGGTCTGGGCCCGGTCGAGCGCCAGACCCACCGTCAACAACATGGTCGTACCGAACATGCGTCCTCCCCCTTGCCCCGAAGTGTGCGAGGGAACGCCCGGTTTGTGCCAGAGCATCCCGGCGGATGCCCTTCGCCGGTCTAGCCCGTCACCGCCAGGTGGTTGCGTCGACCCGCACCAGCTGCTCCAGCTCCGACCGGTCCGGGAGGTCGGGCGGCTCCACGGTCTGCGCCGAGCGCACGTAGTGGAACGCCGCGCGCACCTGTTCGGCCGGCACCCCGGCCAGCTCGGCCCAGGCCACCCGGTAGATCGCGAGCTGGAGCGGATCGGCGGTCTGCGCCCGGTTGGTCTTCCAGTCCACGACGAGGTAGCCGCCATCCTCCGCGTAGACCGCGTCGATGCGCCCGCGCACCACCTGACCGGCCAGGACCAGGGCGAACGGCGCCTCGACCGCGGCGGGCCTGCGATCGGCGAACGGGCCGGCCTCGAATGCCTCGACCAGCGCGCGCAGCTCGTCCTCGTCGTCGATCCCGAGGTCCCCACGGCCGGGCAGCTCGTCGGGGTCGAGCAGTGACTGCTGCCCGAAGCGCGCCTCGACCCACGCGTGGAAGCGGGTGCCGAACTGTGCCGCCGGCGAAGGCTGCCGAGGCATCGGGCGGGCGAGGTCGCGGGCGAACGCGACGGGGTCGTCGCGCAGCCGTGCCAGAGCGGTGGCCGACAGGTTCGGCGGCAGCGGCACATCAACGCGACTGGCACGCTCGGCGCGCGCCTCGGTGAGCAGCCGATCGATGTCCTCGTCCCACTGGGCCACCTGGGACTGCAGCACGAGGTCGAGGGCGTCGTCGGACTCCTGCGGGTCGATCCCACGCACCAGCTCCGCCGCCTGCGCCCGCACCTGGGCCTCCCGCCCCACCGACGTCAGCGGCCACAGCTCGGCCTCGTCCCTGCCCGCACAGGGGTTCGGGGCACCCTTCTCCGGCGGGTCCAGCCAGACCACCTCGTGGCGCGCACCGGGCACGGCGCGGAGGTGCTCGGCGATGACGCGCTGGTATTCCGAGGGCCCGAACGGGCGGATCCTCCGGCCCCACAGGTGGGAGCTGACCACCAGCTCCTGGGCGGCGCGGGTCAGCGCCACATAGCCCAGACGCAGCTCCTCGGTGCGTTCGTGCGCCCGGATCGCCTCCCGGTAGGCACCCAGTGCGGGCTTGTCGTGGCCGCGCAGCTGCGGCAGGTCCGCGGCGTCCCCCCGCAGTGGGGCCGGGAGCACGGCCGGGGAGGTCACCCACGACGGCCGCGACCGGTTGGCGGGGAAGCGGGTCTCACACATCCCGACCACGAAGACCGAGCGCCACTCCAGGCCCTTGGCACGGTGGACGGTGAGCAGCTTGACCGAGTCCGCCTCGGTGGGGACGGCCAGGTCGAGACCGTTGCCCTGTTCGTCCTCGGCGGTGAGGTAGGCCAGCAGCGCCGGGAGGGTCACGTCACCGTCGACGGACTGGAAGTCGGCGACCGCCTTGACGAAGAGGTCCAGGTTGTCCCGGCGGGCGGCGGCAGCCGGGCTCAGTGCGGAGGCGAGCTCGATGTCGACGCCGATGGTGTCGATGATGCGACGGACCACGTCGAGCACAGGCTCGCCGGCATGGGACCGCAGCTGTCGCAGCTCTGCGGCCAGCAGGGCGAAGCGCTCCCTGGCCGCCGGGGAGTACGGCGCGTCGCCGGGATCTTCGAGGGCGTCGGTCAGGGCCGGGAGCTCGGCCGGGTCGACCCCGTCCGCGACGGCGGCCAGCTGCTCGGCCACGCTGGCGAAGTCGGCGCGGCCGTGGTGCCCGGCCAGCTCGGCCGCCCGGGCGCGCAGCAGGGCGAGGTCACGCGGGCCGATCGCCCAGCGCGGCCCGGAGAGCAGGGTCAGCAGCGCCGCGTTGGCGCTGACGTCGTGCAGCAGGGTGAGCACCGCGACCACCTCGGCCACCTCGGGCAGCCGGAGCAGTCCGGACAGACCCACGATCTCGACCGGCACCTCGCGTGCGGTGAGGGCGTCGAAGACTGCTTCTGCGGTGGCGTTGTCCCGCGTCAGCACGCCGAGGTCGGCCCACCGGCAGTCCGGGTCGTCGTCGTGGGTGTGTCGCACCTCCTCGGCGACCCAGTCGAGCTCCTCGGGCATCGTCTCGAAGACCCGCACCCGCACCACCCCCTCCGCCGCCTCGGGCCGGGGCCGGAGCTCCTGGACCACCTCCTCCTCACCCTGGAGGGGGCGCGCCAGGTCGTTGGCGACCGCCAGGATCCGGGCCTCCGAACGCCGGTTGACGGTCAGGGGCAGTCGCGGCACCGACAACCTGCCGCCACCACCGAAGACCCGGCCGAAACCGAGGATGTTGGAGACCGAGGCGCCCCGCCACCCGTAGATCGCCTGGTGAGGGTCGCCCACGGCCATCACCGGGTGGCCCAGGCCGTGCTCCTCGTCGGCCCCGGAGAACAACGCCGCCAGCATGCGCGCCTGGGCCACCGAGGTGTCCTGGTACTCGTCCAGCAGCACCACCCGGAAGCGGGCACGCTCGGCGACGCCGACGTCGGGCTGCTCCAGGGCCAGCCGCGCCCCGAGCTCGATCTGGTCGGAGAAGTCCATCAGGCCGAGCTCTCGCTTGAGCCGTCGGTAGGAGTCCACGAGGTCGAGCAGCTCCCTCCGACGTGCGATCGCGTGCAGGGCGCGCTCCGGCTCCTGGAGGTAGGTCTTGCGGGCCGCCCCCGCCCGCTCGGTGGCTGCTGCGTCCTCGAACAGTCCACGCTGCTGGTCGTCGAAGGCCCGCACCTGCGCCACGTCGACGAGGTGCTCGCTGAGCTGCCCGTCGAGGGCAAGGAGGTTCTGGATGACGGTCGGCGGGTGGTCGCTGAGGTGGTCGATGGAACCGGTGTGCCGCGCCACCACGCGCGCGCCCAGCTGAAAGCGCGAGGCGTCGGTGAGCACCCGGGTCTCCGGCTCGTGGCCGATGCGCAGCCCGTGCTCGGTGAGCAGCCCGGCGGCATAGGAGTTGTACGTCGCCACGGTGGGCTCGAGCTCCTCCTCCGGGTCCTCTCCGGGGGCCGTCGGCAGGGACGGGTCGAGCAGACCCGCGGCCACCAGGCCGAAGCGGACCCGGGTCCGCAGCTCGGCGGCCGCCTTGGTGGTGAAGGTGAGGCCGAGGACCTGCTCGGGACGGACCTGGCCGGTGGCCACGAGGTAGACGACCCGCGCTGCCATCAACGTCGTCTTGCCCGATCCGGCGCCGGCCACGACCACCACCGGCGCCAGGGGCGCGGTGATCGCGGCCCACTGCTCCGCGCTCGGGGCGTGCGGCGCCCGCATCAGCCGCTGGAGCTCCTCGGGGGTCTCGAGGGACACGGTCACTGCCAGAACACCGAGCCCGCACTGCGCGCCGGGCAGAGCGCGAGGAACGCGCAGTTCTTGCAGTGGTCGCCCGGGGTGGCGGGGAACGCCTCGCCGCGCAGCATGGCGGCGACGGTGCCGACCTCGTCCAGGAACCGGGACGCCTGCTCGCTGCCGGCCTCCAGCGCGGGCTGGGCCTGCACCTTCGCCGGCCCCTCCTCGAGGAGACCGAGCTGCACGAGCTCCGCACCGCCGCTCTCGGAGAGCCGACCGCCGGAGTCGGCGAGGGCGCCCGCGGTGACGGCGTACTGGTAGAGGGCGAGCTGCCGGTGCGCGGCGACCGCCGGGCCGCTCGGGGCGGACCTGGCCGTCTTGAGGTCGACGACCACCACCCGACCGTCGGCGTCGAGCTCCACCCGGTCGGCGTACCCGTGCAGCTCGACCAGGCTGCCGTCGGCGAGGTCCACCACGGTGCGGAACCGTTGCTCGGTGGCCACCAGGGCACGGGCGTTGCCGTGGTGCCAGTCCAGGAAGCGCTCCAGGGCGCGGCGGATCCGGGCGCGCTCGCGCTCGGCGGACCAGGGGGTCCGGAAGTGGAGCCGTCCCCACACCCGGTCGACGTGCTCCATCAGCCGCTCGACCTCTCCGGGACCGGCCACCACCTCGCCGGAGGCGACCCGCTCGGCGAGAGCGTGCACGATCTGGCCCAGGTTGGCCGACTGGTGCGCGTGCTCCACCCCACCGGCCTCCTGGGTCCAGAACCAGCGCGCCGGGCACTGGGCGGCAGCCTCCAGCAGGCTGGCCGAGACCGGCACCGGTCGATCCGGGTCGCGCAGCGCCCGCTCGCTCCGGGTCGCGGCACGGGTGCCCCACCAGGTGGCCGGATCGGCCTGGGGGACCAGCGGGCGTCCGCGGACGTCCTCGGCAGCGAGACGGGCCAGCCGTCGTGCCGCCGCGCGCCGCAACGCCTCGGGCTGGTCGGGGTCGGTGACCGTCCGCCGCAGGTCACCCACCAGGCCGGCGAGCGACAGCGGGCGCCGGGGCCGGCCGGCGGTGTGCAGGAGCTCGAGCCCCAGCTCGTCGAGGAACCGGGAGGGTTGGTCCCCCTCGTCCTCGGCCGAGCGCACCGCCGTGACCACCAGCCGCTCCCGGGCGCGGGTGCACGCGACGTAGAACAACCGGCGCTCCTCGTGCAGCAGCCGGCGCGGACCCGGTGGCTCGACGAGCCCATGCGCCCCGATCCGGTCGGCCTGGAGCAGCGTGGCTCGCCTACGCAGGTCCGGCCACCCCTCGGCCTGGACGTGGGCCACCACGACCATCCGCCACTCCAGGCCCTTGGCGCGGTGCGCGGTGAGCAGGCGTACGGCGGCCCCGCGGGTGCCCTTCTCGGCCAACGTGTCGGCCGGGATCTCCTGGGCACTGAGCGTGGCCAGGAACGAGCGGACACCGAGGTGGTCGCGCTGCTCCTCGGCACGGGCGGCCGCCTCGAAGAGGGCGACGAGCGAGTCCAGGTCGCGGTGGGCACGTCGCGCGGCCGCGCCGCCGGACTCCACAGCACGCCGCAGGCGCTGCGGCCAGGACGTGCCCGACCACAGCACCCACAGCAGCTCCTCGGCCGTGGCGCCGCGGACGAGCTCGTCGCGCCCACGTGCGACCAGCTCGTGCAGCGCGCGGGCACGGGTCGCCTCCGGACCGGTGAGACCGTCGAGGAAGCCCGGCTCCAGCAGTCCCCGACGCAGCAACCATGCCGAAGGGCGCAGCGGGGCCGACTCCCCGGCCTCGGACTGCCGGCGCTTCTCCCGTTGGCGCAGCATGCGGCCGAGCCGGCGCAGCTCACCGGCGTCCAGCCCGCCCAACGGACCGGTCAGCAGCGAGACGGCCCGGGCGGGATCGATGTGGTCGACGGCGTCGACGTCCTCGGCGTCCATGTGCAGGACTGCGCGCAGGCCGTCGAGCAGCACCCCCACCGCCGGGTCCAGGACCAGGGGCAGCTCGTCCCCGGCCACCTCGACCGGCACCCCGGCCGCGGCCAGCGACCGGCGCAGGCCGGGGATCGAGGAACGCCCCGAACGCACCAGCACCGCCATCTCCTCCCAGCCGACGCCGTCCTCGAGGTGAGCACGGCGCAGCAGGTCGGCGAGGTGCTCGGCCTCGGCACGCTCGGTGTCGAAAGTGAGCACCTGCACCCGCCCGGGCGGCAGGTCGGCGGCCGCGGTCGGCTGCAGGAAAGCGGCCCGCACCGGCGCGGGGAGGCTGCCCGGGAGCGGCAGCCGGTGGGCGACCCGCTGCCCGGCCACCAGCAACCGGGGGCCGAAGCGGCGGGTCGTGGAGAGGGCCACGACGTCGGCCGGCCGCCCGTCGGGGTGCCGGAAGTCGCTCGGGAAGTCCATGATCCCGCGCACGTCGGCGCCCCGGAAGGCGTAGATCGACTGGTGCGGGTCACCGACCACGGTGAGGTCGCCCCCGTCACCGGCCAGTGCGCGCAACAGCGCCACCTGGGCCGGGTCGGTGTCCTGGTACTCGTCGACGAAGACGTGCCGGAACCGGCGGCGCAGCTCCTCGCGGTGGACCTCCGCCTCGATCACGGCGCGGCGCACCAGGTCGGTGTAGTCGGTGGCACCGTGCTGGTCGAGGACGTCGAGGTACTGGTCGAGGAACCATCCGGCGGCGAGGTACTCCGGCAGGTCGTGCACCTCACCCAGCGCGCGCAGGCCGGAGCCGTCCAGGCCCTTCTCGCGCGCGCGGGCCAGCACCGCATGCACCTCCCGGGCGAAGCCGCGCGTGCCGAGCGCCCGACGCAGGGAGCTCGGCCACCGGACCGACTCCGGGGCATCGGTGAGCAGCTCGCGGAGCACCACGTCCTGCTCGGGAGCGCTGAGCAGCCGCAGCGGCCCGGTGTAGAGCTCGGTCGGGGCGTAGCGGCGCACCAGGGCGTAGGCGAAGGAGTGGAAGGTCGAGCACATCGCCGTCGACAGCGTGCGGGCGAGCCGGGCGGTGACGCGGTCGCGCAGCTGCTCGGCCGCCTTGCGGCTGAAGGTGAGGGCCAGGACCGAGTCGGGATCGGCACCGCGGCCCTCGATGCGCTCGACCAGCGCCTCCACCAGGGTCGTCGTCTTGCCCGTGCCCGGACCGGCGAGGACGAGGAGCGGCCCACCGGGATGGTCGACGACCGACTGCTGGGCCGGGTCCAGCTCCGGGACGACGACGGTGGGCGCGTCCGCGACCAGCCGGTAGGTCGGCTCGGTCGTCGGCAGGCTCATGGGGACACCCAAACATCTCCGACCGACAGCCCGGCAGCAGCGTCTCAGCGTGGGTCTGGGCGTGGGTCTGGGTGTGGGTCTCCGGGTGGGCCCGGGTGCCGATCCGAGTGCCGATCCGGGTGTGGGTGCTCGGGCTGCCAGAACGCCCTCGTCATGTCGATGCGCCCGGACGGTCGCACCGCAGTGCCCTCGGCCCGGTAGCCCTCGTGCGCGCGGCCGTCGTGGCACCGCGGCGGCGTGCCGTCGGCGTGGACCACCCGCCACCACGCGACCAGGCCGCCGTGGGTGGACATCACCCGGCCCACCCGCCGGGGGCCGCCCCAGCCGACGGCGTCGGCGATCGCGCCGTAGGTCGTCACCCGGCCCGGCGGCACGCTCTCCACGACGGCGAGCACGCGCTCGGCGTACTCCTCGGGGTCCACGGCCGGTGCCACGTCCGCATCATGCCAAGTCCACGGATCGAGCCTTCGCCTCGCGAGGACGTCACGGCGCCCCGCTCCCTCAGGGAGGGGGCGCCGTGGCCGCCTGCGCAGTGGCGGGTCCGCTCCGCCACGTCTGGGGTCAGAGCACCGGCGAGAACGGTTCGGTGCCGTGGGTCAGCTGCAGGCCGGAGATCCCGGAGTGCTGCTGGGCGAAGGCCAGCTCCTTGGCCAGGTCGCCGATGTTGTTCGAGGCCGGGAGCGGAGCCAGCCCGAGCGTGGACAGCACCCCGACCGCCGCGCCGTTCTCGCTGAGGAAGCCCGAGCCGGAATCCCCCGGGATGCCCGGCGTCACGGTGTAGAGCGGGTGCGACCAGCCGCCGTCGGCCGGGTCGTCGCCCAGACTGATGCCGGTGTGGGGCGAGAGTGCCGAGATGCCGGCCCGGAGCGAGGAGTTGCCGTAGGTGTACATCCGGTCGCCGGCCTTGGTGCCGTCGGTGTCGATGCCGTTCGGACCACCCCAGAACGGCACCGAAGGATTGACCTTGCCGAGGTCAGCAGCGTCCAGCTCGACCAGCGCGAAGTCGTTGTAGGCGCAGGTGTTCGCGTCCTTGGTGCCGAGCTTGCCCATGGTGATCCAGGAGCTGTAGGCCAGGCTGCCGTGGCCGACCGCGGTCCCCTCGCTGGCCAGGTTGCCGTCGTTGGTGAAGGTGACGCGCGTGCCGAGGGGAACCGAGTCCGTGCTGCAGCCGTCGGTGTCGGTGGCGGCCCCCTTGCCCGCGCAGTGGGCGGCATACCCGACGTAGACGTTGCCGGCCCCGTCGGTGAACACGAAGTTGGCGGTGCACTGGGCGCCGTCGGTGTACATCATCGTGCCCGGGTGGATCGGCGCGCTCGTGGCCGGCGCCCACGTCTGGACCCGCACCGACGACGCCGTGGCCCTGCGCTTCTTCTTCGCCTCGGCGGGACCGGTGACGGCACCGAGGGCGACCACCACCAGCAGGGCGGCGAGGAGCGCGGCGAGGACGGAGCGGAGCGGGCGCATCAGGGGACCTTCCCGACGATCAGGCAGCTGGGTGGAAGCCCCAACGACCCACCACCGGCCGGGTTACGGCGGACTGGTCCGCTCAGGCCGACCGTCCGCCCGCCGCCGCGTCAGTACGACGGCTGCGAGGGGTCGACCTGGTTGACCCAGGCCGCCACGCCGCCGCCCACGTGCACGGCGTCGGCGAACCCGGCGCCCTTCAGCACCGCCAGGGCCTCCGCGGAGCGCACCCCGCTCTTGCAGTGCAGCACCACCTGCTTCTCCGGGCTCAGCTCGCCCAGGGCGTTGCCGTTGAGGAACTCGCCCTTGGGGATCAGCACCGCTCCGGGGATGCGGTTGATCTCGTACTCGTTGGGCTCGCGCACGTCCACGAGGACGAAGTCGCGGGTGCCCTCCTCGCGCTCCTTGAGCATCGCCTCGAGCTGCGTCACCGAGATCGTCGAGCCCGCGGCGGCTTCCGCCGCCTCCTCGGAGACCGCACCGCAGAAGGTCTCGTAGTCGATCAGGTCGGTGACGGTGGGGTTCTCGCCGCACAGCGCGCAGTGGGGGTCCTTGCGGACCTTGAGCTTGCGGTACTCCATCTCCAGGGCGTCGTAGATCATCAGCTTGCCGACCAGCGGGTCACCGACGCCGGTGAGCAGCTTGATCGCCTCGTTGACCTGGATGGAGCCGATGCTCGCGCACAGCACGCCGAGCACGCCGCCCTCGGCGCAGCTGGGCACCATGCCCGGCGGCGGGGGCTCGGGGTAGAGGCAGCGGTAGCACGGAGCCTCGGAGAGGCTGGACGCGTCCTCGTCCTCACGCCAGGCGTTCACCCGTGGCGCGAAGACCGAGGCCTGGCCGTCGAAACGGTAGATCGAGCCCCAGACGTAGGGGATCCCCAAGAAGTACGCCGCGTCGTTGACCATGTAGCGGGTCGCGAAGTTGTCGGTGCCGTCGACGATCAGGTCGTAGCCCCGGAAGATGTCCATCACGTTGTCGTTGTCGAGGCGCTCCTCGTGGACGACGACCTCCACCAGCGGGTTGACCTCGGCGATGGACTCGCGCGCGGACTGCGCCTTGGGCTTGCCCACGTCGGACTGGCCGTGGATCACCTGCCGCTGCAGGTTGGACTCGTCGACCTCGTCGAAGTCGACGACCCCGAGCGTGCCCACGCCGGCGGCGGCCAGGTAGAGCAGGGCCGGGCTGCCGAGACCGCCGGCGCCGATCACCAGCACCTTGGCGTTCTTCAGGCGCTTCTGGCCGGCCATGCCGACGTCGGGGATGATCAGGTGCCGGCTGTACCGGCGTACCTCCTCGGTCGTCAGCTCGGCGGCGGGCTCGACCAACGGGGGCAGGGACACGACAGCTTCTCCCTCGATCTGTGCGACAGCGGTTCGTCCGGACAACACGGACGGACCCGTTCATGTTCCCCTGCCCTCCGGGACGTCGCTCACGTGACCGCTATCCGGACAGGCCGGGTGGTTCGCTAACCTCAGCCCGTGATCCTCGCCTCGCCGGTGGTCGGTCCGTGACCGCGACCGACAGCTCCGCCTCGCGCGCCCAGCCGGGCGGAAACGGTCGCGCCACCCGCCTGCCGCGCCGGGCGCGGCGCAAGCAGCTGCTCAACGCCGCCCTGGAGGTGTTCGTCGCCCAGGGCTACCACGCAGCCGCGATGGACGACATCGCCGAGCGCGCCGGCGTCTCCAAGCCCGTGCTCTACCAGCACTTCCCCGGCAAGCTCGAGCTCTACGTGGCGCTGCTGGACCAGTCCTGCGACACGATCATCTCCAGCACGGCCGAGGCACTGGAGTCCACCGAGGACAACAAGCTGCGCGTGACCGCGACCATGAAGGCGTTCTACGCCTACGTCGCCAGCGAGGAGGGTGCCTTCCGCCTCGTCTTCGAGTCCGACCTGACCAACGAGCCGGCCGTCCGCGAGCGGGTGGACCGGGTCACCATCGAGTGCGCGAACCTGATCGCGCGGGTGATTGCCGAGGACACGGGCCTGCCCGAGGAGCAGTCCCACCTGCTCGCCGTGTCCCTGGTGGGCATGGGACAGGTCAGCGCCCGCTACTGGTTGCACCAGCACGGCACGATGGACCAGCAGACCGCGGCCAGCCTCGTGGCTGGCCTGGCCTGGCGAGGCATCGGGGGCTACCCGCGCACCGAGGAGCGTTAGCCTCGCCCGACCCGCGAGCGAGAGACCACGAAGAACCGATGAGCGAGGAGGCCCGGCCCATGGAGGTCAGGATCGGCGTGCAGAACGCAGCCCGTGAGCTGAGCATCGACACCACCCTGGACGCCGAGGGGGTGCAGGAAGCCGTCGCCGAGGCACTGCGCGAGGGCGGGCTGCTCAGCCTGACCGACAGCAAGGGCCGCCGGGTCGTCGTCCCCGGCGACAAGCTGGCCTACGTCGACTTCACCGCGGGCACCCTGGGCACGGTCGGTTTCCGCTCCTGACCGGCGCACCCGCGTGCGGGGCGGCCTCAGTGGGTAGGAGCACTCCGGGTGGCACACCTGTCAGACCGGTGTGCCACGACATGCAGACCGACGGAAGGGAGCACTCATGCTCAGCGTCATCTTGTGGGCCTTGATCGGTGGAACGATCATCGGCCTGCTCGGCAAGCTGGTCGCACCCGGAGACAAGGACAACATTCCGTTGTGGCTGACGATCCTGTGCGGCATCGGCGGCATCCTGATCGGCAACTGGCTCTACGCCCTGTTCTTCGACCCGAACACCAGCGGCATCGACTGGTGGCGGCACGTGTGGCAGGTCGTGGTGGCCGCGATCCTGGTGATGATCGCCTCCGGCGTGACGGGGCGGAACACCAGCCGAGTCTGACCCGGCGCGCTACCGAGACCGGAGCGGCCCCCGCCAGGGCGGGGGCCGCTCTCACGTCTTAGGGGTCGGGGTCGGGGTCGGATCAGCCGACCTCCTCGAGGACCTCCGGCCTCGGCTGGTCCTCGACCTTGCGGATCGTGGTGCGCAGCTCGGCACGCGGCATCAGCGCCACGGCCACGAAGGTCACGACCGCGGTGATGCCGGCGTAGAGGAAGATCCGCCCGGTGGCGTCGGCGTACGCCGTCCGGATCACCTCGGCCACCGCGGGCGGCAGGTGCGCGAGATCGAGTGAGCCGAGGTCTCCCCCGGCGCTCCCGGAGGTGGGCAGACCGGCACGAGCCATGCCCGTGAGGATCTGGTCGTGGACCCGGCTGGCGAGCACCGCGCCGAGCACGGCGACGCCGATGGTGCCGCCCAGCGAGCGGAAGAAGCTCACCACCCCGCTCGCCGCGCCGACGTCGGTGACGTCGACGGTGTTCTGCACGACCAGGACGAGGTTCTGCATCAGGGCGCCGGTGCCGAGCCCCATCACGACCATGTAGGCGCTGAGCACCCACAGCTGCGTGGTGTGGTCGGTGGTGGACATCACCGACAGGCCGACGATCAGGAGTGCGGCGCCCCCGACCATCACGCGCTTCCAGCGACCGGTGCGGGTGATGAACTGGCCGGAGGCGGTCGACCCGACCATGTTGCCCAGGATCAGTGGCAGCATCAGCAGCCCGGCCTGGGTGGGCGTGTGACCCCGGGCGACCTGGAAGTACTGGCTGAGGAAGACCGACGCGCCGAACTGCGAGACGCCGACGGCCAGGCTGCCCGCGATCGCCAGCAGCGTGGTCCGGTCGGCGACGATGCGAGGCGGCACCAACGGGTCGCTGTGCCGGCGCTCCACGACCACGGCGGCCACGACCGCCAGGGCGGCGGCGCCGAGGAACGCCGCGGTCTCGGCCGACCACCAGGCGAACCTGTCACCGGCGAAGGAGACCCACACCAGGGGCAGACCCGCGCCCACGGCGATGAAGAGGGCACCGAGGTAGTCGATGCGCACCGGTCGCCGGATGGTCTCCAGGTGCAGGAACTTCTGCAGCAGCACGAGGGCGAGCACCACGAACGGCACCGCCACCCAGAAGCACCAGCGCCAGCCCAGCGAGTCGACGATCACGCCTCCGAGCAGGGGGCCGGACACGGTGCCGACGGCCATCGTGGCGGCGAGGTAACCGCTGTAGCGGCCGCGCTCGCGCGGCGGGATGATCGCGCCGATGATCGACTGGGACAGCGAGACGAGCCCGCCCATGCCGATGCCCTGGACGGCGCGCGCCGCAAGCAGCTCGGGCACGTTCTGCACCGCCCCGGCGGCAAGGCTGCCGACCAGGAAGACGCTGATCGCGCCCTGCACCAGGAGCTTCTTGTTGTAGAGGTCGGAGAACTTCGCCCAGATCGGGCTGGTCACGGTCATGGCCAGCAGCGAGGCGGTGACCACCCAGGTGTACTGCGTCTGGGTCCCCTCGAGGTCGGCGATGATCGTGGGCAGCGCGGTGGAGACGATCGTGGCGCTCATGATCGCGACCGCGAGCGCGGAGAGCAGGCCGATGAGGACCTCGAGGATCTCCTTGTGGGTCATCGGCACGGCCTCGCCCCCGGGTCTGACGGAGTCGGCGGGGGCCGTGGTGGTGCGTGGGTCAGGCATGCGCATCCTGTGCGGGAGTCGGGACAAGAAGGTGGGCCACGAGCGCGGCCCGACCACATTACCAGATTGGTTGTCAGTCTCAACCAACCTCCGGCCTCGAGCTCCCCCCGCCCCGCTCGTCCCTCGGGCGCCGCGGGAGTCCTCCTCCAGCCGGGCCTCGACCGGCCCGTCGGTCGACGGGTCAGGAAGCCAGGCCGAGGTCGGCCATCCGCTGGGCGTGGTTCTCGGTGAGGCGGGTGAACATCCGACCCAGGGCCGCCAGGTCCATGCCGGGCCGGTCGACCCCGCCCGCGAGCAGGGCGGCGAGGCTGTCGCGCTCGGCCGCGACCCGCTGTGCCTGGGACAGCGCCTCCCCCATCAGCCGCCGGGCCCACAGGGCCAGCCGGCCACCGACGCGAGGATCGCGGTCGATGGCCCGGCGCACCCGATCGACCACGAAGTCGGCGTACCCGGCGTCGGCCAACGAGTCCACCACCAGCTCGCGCGTGCCGGCGTCGAGGAAGCTGGCCACCTCCACGTAGAAGTCCGAGGCGAGCCCGTCCCCGACGTAGGCCTTGATCAGGCCCTCCAGCCAGTCGCTGGGCGCCGTCGCCGCGTGGAAGACGTCGAAGGGTCGCACGAACGGCGCCATCGCCCGCATCGGGTCGGCACCCAGCTCACTGATGCGTGCCATCAGTGGTTCGATGTGCCCGAACTGGATGCTCGCCATCTTCGCCAGCGCGAGCTTGTCCTCCAGGACCGGAGCCAGCTTGGAATCCTCGGCCAGCCGCTCGAAGGCCGAGATCTCGCCGTAGGTGATCGCACCGAGCAGATCCACCGCGGCAGCGACGTACGCCGGGTCCTCGAAGGCCACCGAGCTCTGGTCCCGACTCGTCTCCGGCGCGGATTCGGTCATGGTCGCAGGGTACCGATACACTCGGGACAGGTTCGCGGCCCGCACCGGGCCGACGAGGCGTTGCCGCCTCGCCGCCGTCACCTTCTCGGTGCTCCGGTCAACGCCCTCCGCGCGTGTCCTCCGGCCCCGGACCTCGAGACGCTTTCCACCACGGTCCTCGACCGGAGGACCGGCACACAGAACAGGCAAGATCCTGACCGCGACATTCCGAGAGCTCGGGGCGCTCCCCGAGATCGCCGACGCCCTCGAGCGCGCCGGCATCGTCCACCCGTTCCCCATCCAGGAGATGACCCTCTCGGTCGCCCTGATGGGCACCGACCTGATCGGTCAGGCGCGCACCGGCACCGGCAAGACCCTGGCCTTCGGCATCCCGGTGCTGCAGCGCGCCGTCGCCCCGCACGACCCCGACTACGAGGACCTCGCCGCCCCCGGCAAGCCGCAGGCGCTCGTCGTCGCCCCGACCCGCGAGCTCGCCCTCCAGGTGAGCAAGGACCTCTCCCTGGCCGGCGCCGACCGCGGGATCCGGGTGCTCACCGTCTACGGCGGTGTCCCCTACGAGCCGCAGCTCGAGGCGCTCGCGGCCGGCGTCGACGTGGTGGTCGGCACGCCGGGTCGCCTGATCGACTTGATGAACCGTCGCTCCCTGGACATCTCCCACGTGAAGTCACTGGTGCTCGACGAGGCCGACGAGATGCTCGACCTCGGGTTCCTGCCCGACGTCGAGACACTGCTGCGCAACACCCCCGAGACCCGGCAGACCATGCTGTTCTCGGCGACCATGCCCGCCGCCATCGTGGCGCTGGCCCGCACGCACATGCGGCACCCGATGAACATCCGCGCCGAGTCCTCGGCCGACAACCAGACGGTGCCCGCGACAGCGCAGTTCATCTACCAGGCGCACGACCTCGACAAGCCCGAGATGCTCGGGCGGATGCTGCAGGCCGAGGGCGCGGACCTGATGATCGTCTTCACCCGCACCAAGCGCCAGGCGCAACGCGTGGCCGACGACCTCGACGAGCGTGGCTTCAAGACCAGCGCGCTGCACGGCGACATGGCCCAGGCCGCGCGGGAGAAGGCCATGACCAAGTTCCGCGAGGGCAAGCTGCAGGTGCTCGTGGCCACCGACGTCGCGGCCCGGGGCATCGACGTGACCGGCGTGACCCACGTGGTCAACTACTCCTGCCCCGAGGACGACAAGACCTATGTCCACCGGATCGGCCGCACCGGCCGGGCCGGCGCCACCGGGATCGCGGTCACCTTCGTCGACTGGGGCGACATCCACCGCTGGAAGATGATCAACAAGGCGCTCGACCTGCCCTTCGACGAGCCGGTCGAGACCTACTCCAGCTCCGAGCACTTCCTCCACGACATGGGCGTCGCGCCCGGCACCAAGGGCCGGGTGGTGGCCGAGCGCCCCGCCGAGAAGAAGCCCCGCGAGGGCGGCCGCGAGCGTTCCTCGGGTCGGTCCGGGGGCCGCGGTGGCTCCGGGCGTCAGGCCGGGTCCGGCTCGGCCGAGGGCTCGACCGGCTCGGGCGAGCGGCGCAAGCGCTCACGCAACCGCCGGCGCACCCGCGGCGGCAAGCCTGCGGCGTCGCCGGAGAGCTGAACCGCGGCTCCAGCCGGTGACACTCAGGCGGTGACGACGACCCGGGTGCCGGTCGGGGCGAAGTGCCACAGCCGGCGCGCATCCGGCCGGGCCTGGCGGATGCAACCGTGCGAGAGGGGAGTCCCGAGCTGGGCGCGGGTCTGCACCAGCCGACCGTCCTTGGTCGGGATGCTGTGGAAGCCGATGGCCGCGCGCTCACCCCTGGTGAAACGCACGAAGAACTCCATCGTCCCGGAGTCCTCGATGCCGGAGGCGTGGCGGGAGCGCGAGTAGACCTCGTAGCGCCCCGGATGGAGGTTGTCATAGACACTCCCGGACACCAGATAGGTCCGGACGACCTGCTCGTGGGCATCGACGAGCCAGACCCGCTGGTCCCCCATGGCGAAGACGACCCGGCGACCGCTGCCGCTGTCTGCGGGCGGCACCGGCGGCACCGGCTCACGGACGGCCTCGGGCGCCGGCGGCGCGACCGTGCCGCCCGCCAGCGCGGCCACGTCCGTGACCGCCGGGGGCACCGCCACTGCCGTCTGGCTGCCCACCGCTCCGCTGCCGGCCAGCACGGTCAGCACGGTGACCACCAGCGCCGACGTGGCCGCACAGATCCGTCCGTAACGCAGGCGGACGCGGCGAGCCATGTCAGTCCGGGCCGGTCAGGCTCGAGCCAGGAGGTTGGTCGCGACCTCGCGGTAGGCCTGGGCCCCCTTGTTGCTGCGCGAGGTCCGTAGGATCGAGCGCCCTGCTGCCGGCGCCTCGGCGAACCGGATCGACTTGGGGATCGGCGGTTCGATGACCTGCAGGTCGTAGGTGTCGGAGATCGTCTCCAGCACGGTCCGGGCGTGGTTGGTGCGGCCGTCGTACAGAGTCGGGAGGACGCCCCAGACCTCCAGCCCGCGGTTGGTGAACCGCTTGACGTCGTGGACGGTGTCGAGCAGCTGACCCACGCCGCGGTGGGACAGGGTCTCGCACTGCAGCGGGATCAGCACCGCGGTGGCGGCCGTGAGCGCGGCGACGGTCAGCACGCCCAGGGACGGCGGGCAGTCCAGCAGGACCCAGTCGTAGTCCTCGAGCTCCTCGACGGCGGTGCGGATGACGTATTCGCGCCCCGTGCGGGTGAGCAGGTCCGCCTCCGCCCGCGCGAGCTCGATGGTGGCCGGCAGCAGGTCGACGCCGTCCTCGGTCTCGAGGATGACCTCCGTGGCGGACATCCCCTTGGTGAGCACGTGGTGGACCGAGATCTCGAGGTCCTCGGGATCGATCCCGAGGCTGAAGGTCAGGCAGGCCTGAGGGTCGAGGTCGACCAGCAGCACCCGCTGTCCCTGCTCGGCCAGCGCCGCTCCGAGGCTGGCCACACTCGTCGTCTTGGCCACGCCACCCTTCTGGTTGGCGACGGCGATCACCCGGGCACTGTTCATCGCGACACATTGTGCCGTACGGCACCAGCGGCGTGTCGCCGTGACACTCGGGCGAGATGCCGGTCAGTCACCGGATGTCTCACCAATCAGGACGCAGGCCCCCGAACGGCATCTCCAGCGCCTCGGGGCCGAACCCGGTGACGTCGGCCAGCAGCCAGTCGTCGTGCAGCAGCAGTGCCGCCGAGGCAGGGTGGATGACCAGCCACAGCCACCGTCCCTCCGCCTCCCCGGCGAAGACCGCCCGCTCCAGCAGGTCCTCCTCGGGGATCTCACCGGTGCCGTCCACCAGCCACATCGGCACCGTGCGGCCTCCGGCGCGCACGTGGATGGCCGCGGGGCCGTTGCTGATCTGGGGGCCGGGGTCGTCGTACGTCGTCCGGCTGCAGCGGGCGCCCAGCCCCACCCCGGGGTCCTCGGACACGATCGTCACCTCGACCGGGCCGTCCAGGTCGCTGGTGCCGACGGTGGTGGTCACGCTCGCGCAGGCGCGGTCACCCTGGCCGACGCACCCGAAGTCCGCGATCGACCACCCGGGGCTCATCGGCCACGGCAGGTAGGTGGGCAGCTCCGGGCACCGCGCGATCAGCTCGGCCAGGGACCCGTAGTCCACCTCGACCGGACGCCACAGCGGCTCGATCCGCCCGTGCACGGGGCAGCTGAACCGTCCGCGTTCCTCGCTCACGGCGGCGGTGCACCGCGGACACGACGCTGCGAGGGACACGGACCGAGGTTAGCCCGCCGAGCGGCCAGAAGTGCGCGCGCGCCGGGCTACTGCTGGTCGCCGGGCCAGTTCTTGTCCGGCTGCGGGACCGGGCGGCCGGGCTGCTCGCCGCCGCGCTGCTCGAGGTAGTTCTGCTTGGGCACCATGACCTTGCGACGGAAGATGCACACGACCTTGCCGTCCTGGTTGTAGCCGATGGTCTCCACGTGCACGACGCCGCGGTCGTCCTTGGACTTCGACTCCCACTTCTCCAGCACCCGGGTCTCGCCGTACAGCGTGTCCCCGTGGAACGTGGGGGCCACGTGGCGCAGCGACTCGATCTCGAGGTTGGCGATGGCCTTGCCGGAGATGTCCGGAACGCTCATGCCGAGGAGGATCGAGTAGACGTAGTTGCCGACCACGACGTTCTTGCCGAACTGGGTGGTCTCCTCGGCGTAGTGCTCGTCGAGGTGCAGCGGGTGGTGGTTCATGGTGAGCAGGCAGAACATGTGGTCGTCGAACTCGGTGACCGTCTTGCCCGGCCAGTGCTGGTAGGTCGCTCCGACCTCGAACTCCTCGTAGCTGCGGCCGAACTGCATCGATGGCTCCTTCGCACGGTGTCTCGTCGGTCTCGTCGGTCTCGTCGGCTCCCTTCCGGGGCAGGGCAGTCTCCCACGACGCGTCGAAGTCGTCCCGAGACGGTGCCAGAAACGCTCAGGTGGCCTTCGTATGCTGCTCCAATGCCAGGCACGGACACCGAGGAGCGCACCACGGACGCCTCCCCGACCGACAGAGAGCCCGAGGCGGCCGTCCCCCACCCTGTCCCCTCCACGAAGCGCCGCGTCCTCACGGCGGTCCTGGCGCTCGCGGTGACCATCGTGTGGGCGTTCCTGGTGATCCTGGTCCTCGACGCCTCCACCTGGCCGCACGCACGCGACGCGCTGTTCCAGCATGCCTTCAGCCCGCGCAAGCCGATGCTCGCCTCGATGGCCATCGCCTGGGTCGTGGTGCTGCTCGTCGTGGCCCTCGTCGGTCGGCTGTGGCTGGCCATGGGCATCGTCAGCGCGCTCACCGCCCTGCTGGCCATCGTGAACATGACCAAGACCGACCTGCGCGGGGACCCGCTCCTCCCGAGCGACGTCGGCTTCCTGAGCCAGCCGGGCTTCCTGGTGGACATGGTGCCGGTCTCCAAGGTGGTCCTGGGCTTCGGTGCCATGGCGCTGCTCGTCGCCGGCTCGTGGATCTTCGGCCGCCTGGCCGGGCGCTTCTTCCCCCACCTGACCCGCGGTCTGGGCTCGCGCGCGGCGTGGGGAGTCCGCGTGGCCCGGGTGCTCGTGGTGGTCGTGTGCCTGGCGCTGCTCAACCTCGCCACCGACTTCAACGAGCCCGGCAACATCTGGCGCAGCGCCTTCGACTCCCAGGTGACCCGCTGGCGGTTCTGGGACCAGCAGGTCAACTACCGCAAGAACGGCTTCGTCGCGGGCCTGCTGTTCAACATGCACGTCAGTGCGATGGCCAAGCCGAAGGGCTACAGCGAGGCCAAGGTCGAGGCGGTGGTGCGCAAGTACACCGACCTGGCCCGGCAGCTGAACAAGGGCCGCACCGGGTCGCTGGCCGACACCAACATCGTGATCGTGCTCTCCGAGAGCTACACCGACCCCAGCTGGCTGAAGACGGTCAGCTTCCCGCAGGATCCCGTCCCGAACACCCAGCGGATCATGGACAAGACGTTGTCCGGCCGGATGCTGGCGCCGGGCTACGGCGGCGGCACGGCCAACGTCGAGTTCGAGGTGCTCACCGGCCAGTCCCTGAGCCAGTTCAAGCCGCAGATGTCGATCGCCTACGAGCAGCTGGTCGACAACTTCCAGTCCTTCCCCTCCGCGGTGAAGTGGTTCGAGGACCGCGGCCACGTGCCGCTGGCCGTCCACCCGTTCTCGCCACGGATGTACAGCCGCCCCAAGGTCTACAAGACCTTCGGCTTCGACAAGTTCATCACCAAGGACACGATGAAGCACCGCGACCGCGGGGGCGGGCGCTACATCGACGACCAGTCTCTGTTCGACGAGACGCTGGACCTGATGCACCAGAGCAGCGCACCGCTGTTCCTCAACGTGATCAGCATGCAGAACCACATGCCCTACGACAACCAGTACGACGACCCGATCACGCCCACGGGACTACCGCCGCAGTTCAGTGGCCCGGCCGGTCAGTACGGTCGCGGGCTCGCCCGCACCGACCAGTACCTCGCGGACTACCTCGCCAAGCTGAAGAAGGACCCCGAGCCGACCGCGGTGATCTTCTACGGCGACCACCTTCCCGGCGAGATCTACCCCCCGGCCCTGGAGAAGCGTGAGGGCATGCTCACCTCCCACGAGACGCCGTTCCTGATCTGGAGCAACCGCCACAAGCTCAAGCCGCAGGACCTGCCGACGACCAGCCCCACGCAGTTCCTGCCCAAGCTGTTCGACGCGACGAACACGCCGATCCCGCCGTACTACGCGCTGCTGGACAGCCTGGACAAGCAGCTGCCGGCGATGGATGCGGGGCTCTACGTCGGTGCCGACGGCCAGACGGTTCCGCGCAACCAGCTCAGCCTCGCGCAGGAACAGGTGCTCAAGGACTACCGGCTGATCCAGTACGACATGTCCATCGGCAAGAGGTACGCCGAGAAGCAGATGTTCGGCGACCCGCCCACCGGCAACTGACGAGCAGGAGCGGACCTCAGACCGAGCCGCGGAACCGCTCAGGGATCCGCACGAGCGGGCGAGTGCGCATCAGCTCCAGCTGGCTCCCCCGCGGAGCGCGCCAGCGCCCTCCGTCATCCGGCACGCTGAGCGCCTCCCGTTCGGGTCCCTCGGGAGGCACGAACTCCGCGACGGCGTCCGCGTCGACGCCGGCAGTGATCTCCTCGAGGAGGCTGACCAGTTCGTCGGGACCGCGCCGCCACGAGGTGCCGGTCGATCGGCCGTCGGCCTCGACCATGCTCCGGCGGTGTGCCGCCGCGGCGGTGAGCAGATCGCGATCGGCGAACTTGAAGTGGAACATGAACAGATCCGGATGGACCCGGTACGGGAGCCGGATGCCGTGCGAGGCGTGGTACCACGGTGCCGGCACGAACTTCACCGAGGGCTTGCACATCACCGGCACGAAGGCAGCCAGGCGACGCTGGGAGAGGAACGGTCGGGACAGGTCCAGGGGCGGCTCCCCCGGACCGTGCACCACGTTGAAGCCCAGGGCGCCGACTGCCAGGGCGTCGTCGGGCCGGCTCTCGATGAACGAGGCGAGGGAGGTGTGCCGGGCAGGGTCCGCGACCAGGAACTCGTCGGCGTCGGTGAACACCACGGCGTCGTACAGGCTCAGCAGGGCACGGGACTGCCCGGCCAGGAAGGCCATCCGGGTGGTCTCGAACTTGCCGTTGCGGACCGGCGGGATCCGGACCACGTCGCAGGGAAGGTGGTCGGTCGAGCCGTCGTCGGAGTTGTCGTCGACGACGTAGAGGTTCTCCACGCCGAACGCGCTCCCGTAGTGGTCGACCCACTTGGGCAGGTAGACACTCTCGTTGCGCACGAACGTGATGACCGCAGTGCGGAACGGCTCCTCAGGGTCCCGGGGCCGGCGCCGAGGATACCGCGGCTGCGGCGAGGGCTGGGTGGGCTGCGGCTGCTCCGTCTCCGGTGCGGACGTCCGGCCTCCACGCCACCATGCCCTCATCCCGCAACCCTCCTGACCGTCACGGATTCACACGATGCCGTGGAACCGTTCCGGCACCCGCCGCAAGGGCCGCTGCCGCATCTGCTCGACCTGGCTCCCGCGCGGGGTGCGCCAGGTGCCCTCCGGCGCCTCGACCACGAGCCTTCCCCGGCGCTCGGCACTCGGCCATGGCTCGAACTCCTTGACCTCGTCCACATCGTGCACCGGAGCGGTGATCTCCTCGAGCAGCTCGATCATCTCGCCACCTCCCCGCCGCCACGACGTTCCCTGGGAACGGCCGTCGGCAGCAACCATCTCGGCCCGGTGGTCCGCCGATTCCTGCAGGAGCGCGCGGTCGGCGAACTTGAAGTGGAACATCCACAGGTCCGGGTCGATCTCGTACGGCGCCTTGACCCCGTGGGTCCCGGCGGCCCAGCTCGCCCCGGTCCACTTGATCGACGGCTTGCACATTATCGGCAGCATCTTGGCAATGCGTCGTTGGCCCAGGAGAGGCCGATCTGGGTGCAGGGGTGGTTCGCAGGCACCGACATGCAGCACGTTGAGGCCCCAGGCGCCGATCGCAAGCACCTCGGGGTCCTCGGACTTGCGGGCGACGTAGTCGCGCAGGCCGGAGTAGTGCGCAGGATCGGGAACCACGAACTCGTCGGTGTCGCAGAAGAGCACGGCGTCGTAGAGCTCGAGCAGTGCCCGACTCAGGTGGCTGACGAAAGACAACCGGGTGCTGTTGAACTTTCCCGCTCGGACCTCGGGGATCCGGAGCACGTCGCACGGCAGGTCGTCGGTCGAGCCGTCGTCGGAGTTGTCGTCGACGACGTACAGGTGCTCGGCACCCAGCTGGTCGCCGTAGTAACGCACCCAGCGGGGCAAGAACACCTTCTCGTTGCGGCAGAAGGTGACAGCGGCCAGTCGCAGCGGCTCGTCCGGCTCGCGCAGCGCCCAGGCACGTGCTCGTGCGGCACCGGGCTTCTCCGGTGCGGGCCCGCCGGCGCCCGGGCTCTGGCGGCCGCGCAGCCTCGCGCTCAACGGGGTCATCCGTCCTCTCCTCGCGGGTCGATCTTGTGCCCGGACATCGTGGTGACCAGGTAGGCCAGCCCGTCCAGGGCGGCCTCGAGCTGCTGCTCGACCGAGACGTCGTCGGTGTGCACGCCGGGCACGGCCACCGCCTCCAGCTCGGCGAGGTCCCCGAGCACCCTGGGAGCGAGCGAGCGCAGCTTGTCCAGGTCGCCGTGCGAGCGCTTGCGGACCCAGGGCTCGTCCAGCCCGAGGGGCACCTTCTCCCGACCCCGCTGCACCAGTCCACGCTTGGCGAGGGAGCTCTTCACCTGGCGGTCGTAGTCCCGCCGGTGCAGCCCCTGCGCCTCCAGCCGCTCGTTGAGCGCACGCAGCACCAACGCCGATGCCGCGTCCAAGCCCGGGTTGGCGCGGACCTCATCGAGGTCGCACAGCCCCGCCGGGATGCCGGCGACCTCGCTGAACCGGTCCCACAGCACCGAGGGCGGCGAACCCTTGGGCGGCACCGTGATCAGCGTGAAGTGGTCGCGACCCACGGTGTCCATCCAGCGCTCGGTGATCTCGGAGATCCGCTGGTGGCTCCAGAACCAGCGGGCCGGCTTGACCCGACCGGTGCGGCTCCGGACGGCGTCGAGGAACTCCGGCCAGGTCCGCACGCCGCGGTTCTGCACGGTCTCGATCCACATCGCCGGGATCGACCGGCCGAGGTCGCGGGCGGTCAGCACCACCTGGAGGTCACTTCCGGCGAAGGCCTGCCTGATCAGCTCGATCTTCTGCTTGCGGCGCGGAGCGAGGAACTCCATGGAGATCACGGCGGTGCCCGGCCACGCGTTCACCTCGTCGACCAGACGCTGCCAGTGCCCGTCCTCGGGCAGCGGCGGCTGCTTCTTGCCCCCGTGCTCGATCAGCTCGCGAACGGCGAGTACCTGCAGGCGCCACCGCTCCCCCGCGAAGAGCACGCCGTGCTCGGCGAGCACCTCGCGGTGGCTGTCCAACACGTTCTGGATGAAGCTGGTGCCGGACTTCATCGCCCCGATGTGGAGCACCACCCGCTTCGCCACACCGGGAGCATAGAGGTCCGAGGAAGTGCCCCCGCGGCCACCCGGGCCGTCCGGCTAGCTCCGCACCATCACCAGGTCGAGCTCGATCAGCCGCATCGACCTGACGTGGCGGGTGACCGGAAACAGCCCGCTGATCGCGAAGCCGGCCTCCTCGTAGGCCCCCACCAGGTCAGCGAACCCCGGCATGTCGTCGTAGAGGGGCAGGCACGGCACCTCCGACTGCAGCCCGAGGATCTGGTCGACTCGCCCGCCCGCGCTGCGGAACACCTCCAGGTCGAAGCCCTGGGTGTCCATCTTCAGAAAGACGCGGGGGTCCGCGACCCCGTCGACGGCCTCAGGGAGCACCTCGTCCAGGCGTCGGACGAGGACCTCCTCCCCGGTGGGCTGCTCGAGCTTCTTCTTCCACTCCACGCCGAACTCGCTGGCCGGCAGCAGGGAGGTCAACCGGCCGGCGACGTGAATGGTGCGCACACCGGGCTCCGCACCGACCGCACACCGGATCACCTTCCAGTCGGGGTCGAGCGAAGCGCGCTCCTCGAGCCGGCGGCAGAACTCCGCGACCGGTTCGAACGACACGATGCGACCGGTGTACCCCAGTGCGCGCAGCGTGGTGGCGAACTGCCCACGGTTGGCGCCCACGTCGAGCACGACATTGATCTGTCGGCGCTGGAGCACCCAGGCGAGGTGCTCGTCGTGGACGTGACGCAGCAGGGCCATCTCGTGGCGGTGGCGCCTGCGGTGGCCGCGCCGGCGGCGCGGGTCGGCCACCAGGTGGCTGCCCAGTCCGCGATCGCCCAAGGCGATCACCTCGCGCGTGCGCTGCGCATCCTTGGGCGCGATCAGGAGCGCATCGCCGACCGCCGTCTCCGACCACCCGGCCCGGTGCAGGAGCGTGCGGACAAGGCGGGACGGTAGGGCGCGCACCGGCTCACCCTAGACGCGCCACCCGGCCGGCCCGCGTGCCGACGCTCCGGTCGCGGCCGGCGCCGACGGCGCGACTCAGCCCTTCTGCGCGTAGTCCTTGAGGAGACTGCGGCCGATGATCATCTTCTGGATCTCCGCGGTGCCCTCTCCGATGAGCAGGAACGCCGCCTCGCGGTAGAGGCGCTCGATCTCGTACTCCTTGGAGTAGCCGTAGCCGCCGTGAATCCGGAAGGAGGACTCGACGACCTCGTTGCAGTACTCCGCGGCGAGGTACTTGGCCATGCCGGCCTCGACGTCGTTGCGCTCGCCACGGTCCTTGATGCGGGCGGCGCGGACCATCATCGCGTGCGCCGTCTCGACCTTGGTGGCCATCTCGGCGAGCTGGAACAGGATCGCCTGGTGCTGGGCGATCGGCTTGCCGAAGGTCTCTCGCTGCTGGGCGTAGGCGATGGCCAGCTCGAAGGCCCGGTTGGCCACGCCGACCGCACGGGCGGCGACGTTGACGCGGCCGACCTCGACGCCGTCCATCATCTGGTAGAAGCCCTTGCCGGGCTCGCCACCGAGGACCTGGTCGGCGGAGACCTGGTGGTTCTCGAAGACCGCCTCGGTGGTGTCGACGCCCTTGTAGCCCATCTTGTCGATCTTGCCGGGGATGGTCAGGCCCGGAGCGGTCTCGCCGAAGCCCGGCTCCTTCTCCACCAGGAACGTGGACATCTTCCGATAGACCGAAGCGTCCTCGTCGACGCCCTCGTCGGTGCGGGCCAGGACGGCGATCAGGTTCGACGAACCACCGTTGGTCAGCCACATCTTCTGACCGGTGATGGCATAGCCGTCGTCGCTCCTGACGGCCTTGGTCTTGATCGCGGATACGTCGGAGCCCAGTCCGGGCTCCGACATCGAGAAGGACCCCCGGATCTCGCCGGCGGCCATCTTCGGCAGGTACTTCTGCTTCTGCTCCTCGGTGCCGTGCTGCTTCAGCATGTAGGCCACGATGAAGTGGGTGTTGATCACTCCCGAGACGCTCATCCAGCCGCGGGCGATCTCCTCCACGGCGAGGGCGTAGGTGAGCAGGGACTCGCCGAGACCGCCGTACTCCTCGGGGATCATCAGGCCGAAGATGCCGAGCTCCTTGAGCCCCTCGACGATGTCGGTGGGGTACTCGTCCTGGTGCTCGAGCTCGGTCGCGACCGGGATGATCTTGGTCTCGACGAACTGGCGGACGGTCTTGATGATCTCGGCCTGGATGTCGGTGAGACCGTCGGTTTCGCAGAGGCGACCCATGATGCGTGCGTCCTTCGAGGCAGGGGGCTTCGGGCTGCCGCAAGGCTAGCCCCGGAGACGGGCGCACCACGACGCGGCCCGGACAACGGCGGGGTTACGGCCGGAGTATCACCGGTGTACGGCGTGCCGCACCATGACGAACCTCACGGGCGGCCGGGCCGGTCCGGGCGGTCTCGAAGCACGAACCGGCGGGTCCACGGGAACCGGGTGGCCACGGCCAGCCTGAGGCTCGGCCGGTCCACCTGCTCGCGCAGGTCACGCCGCTCGTGCCGCAGGTCGCGGACGTCGTAGAGCAGCCTCGCGGCCAGCCACACGGCCACCTCGGCCACCTCGGCGTCGGTGACCGACTCGGGCACCCGTCGCTCCGGCAGCACGGCGGGCACCCGCAGGGCGTCGAGGTCCCCGATGACGTCGAAGCCGGCCTGGCCGAGGTAGTCCGCCGCTCGCTCCCCGCGGTCCCGGATCTCCGCGACCCGGTCCGCCGACGGCCAGAAGCGGTCACCGCCGCGCGGCACCAGCCGTTCGTCGGCGACGAAGCTGCGGATGAACGTCCCGCGGTCGATCGCCGAGCTGAAGCCACCCAGGTGGGCGTTCATCCGGCGCAGCGTCTCGGCCTCCACCACGCCCATCGAGGTGTTGGCGAAGGTCGAGCTCAGGTCCACCGACTCCGGATCGGCACCGACCAGGCGGGCGAACCGGTCCCAGATCACCTGCTTCGGGGCGTCCGGACCGGGCAGAGGCAGCACGTGCACACGCTCCGGCGACAGCTGCGGCGACCAGCGCTCCAACACCAGCCGGACGTCGAGGGTGCGCCAGTTCCACACCTCCCCGCTGTCCTCGGACTCGGTGCGGCTGTAGTCCGCCATCGGGGTGGTGTCGCGGTTCTTGATGCTCTCCTGCCAGCTCGCGGTGAACAGACCGAGGGGCTCGCGCGCGGTCACCACCAGGTGGACCTCGGCGGGAGCCAGGTCGCCGAGCACACGGGCGGCCTCGTCAGGCGAGGCCGCGGCGAAGAACTCGTGGCTGATCACCGCCGTCTCCGACCATGCCGCGACGTCCCGGCAGACCCGCTGCCAGGCCTTCAGCCGGTGTGGCGCGGACACCCTGGCGAAGTGCTCCTCGCGCCGGATGATCCGCGTGGACCACAGGTGGTCGCGCCGGTCGATGCCGGGCAGGCGGATCCCCTGCTCCTCCAGCACCTGCCGGTTGGACCACAAGATCGTCTGGAGGTACGTCGTCGCGGTCTTCGGCAGACCGATGTGCAAGAAGACGCGTCGTGCCACCAGGACCCCCGAGATCTCAGACCGTGCGCGTGTACTTCTCCAGGGCGGCCTGGATGCCCTCCTGGTCCTGCTGGGCGACCGGCACCAGCAGCTGCTCCACCACGTCGGTGAGCTCGGCGAGGCGGAGGTTGAGCTGGCGGCACTCCTGGACCTCGGCCTCGAGGGTGTCGAGCCGGCGCTCGATCTGGTCGATCCGGTCACCGGCAACGGCCCGCGCCAGCTTGCGCACGACCCTCACCTTGATTCCCTCACCGGCCACTGCTCACTTCTCCTCTGCCGTGGGTGCTGCCGCCGGCGCCGGCCACTCGGCCACCAGGCGGGCCACGCGGTGGGTGTCCCCGCCGCGCTCCTGGTCGTACGTGGTCCGCTGCACGATAGCGGCTCCAGCGCCGGTGAGCGCCCGCTCCACCGCGCGCACCCGGACCGCCCGGAGCAGGTCGCCACCACGCTCGGCGATCGGTCCCTCGTCCGGCGCCGCCAGGAAGTCGAGGTAGAGCCGGCCGCCGCCGGACAGCGCCAGCCGGGCGAACCGCACCAGGGCCAGCAGGCCCTTGCGGTCGGTCGCGTCGAGGAGATGGTTGGCCATCACCGTGACCGGGCCGGGCCCGTGGGCGACGCGGGCGGCGTGGCCGAGCACGGACTTGACCTCGTGGAGGTTCATCCACCCCGCCTCCAGTGGGTCTCCCTCGTCCCGGGCGAGCGCCTCGACCGCGTCGGCGACGCCGCGAGTGTAGTCCAGCGCGAGCGTCGGCACGCCCCGACGGGCGAACCACAGCGCGTCCGCGCCTCGACCCGCGCCCACGTCCACCAGCCGGGCGAGATGCGGCTCGGCCTCGGCGACGAACCTGGCGAGCGAGCTCGGCTCGAGGTTCGGCAGCTTGTCCTTCTTGCCGCTGCGCTTGCGGTCCCACTCCTGCCGGAAGACGCGCAGGCCGCGGAACCAGCCGTTGAGCCGGCGACGTGTGGACAGTGGCGTCTCGAAGTGGAACGCGGGGTCGGGCACCTGCCACCCGGGGCCGTACATCGCCTCGAGCAGCTTCTCCGGCCGGGCCGGCGCCGGGAGGCTCCGCCCCGCGAGCGTGCAGGTGTCGAGCGGGAAGATCCACTCCTGCCGGAAGGGGGTGCCGACCTCCCCCATCAGGTAGAGCCGGTCGCGGAGGAAGAATCCGCCGAAGACGTCGAGGCCGCGCAGGCTCCCGTCGGCCTCACGGACGTCGACCTTGAAGGCGCCGCCGCTGTAGCGGTCGACCGGGTAACCGCGCAGCAGCAGCTCGCGCTGCAACCGGAAGGACTCGCGGATGACGTCGACCGGATGGTGGTGGCGGCTGACGTAGCCGAGGTCGACGTCGCTGTCGTGGCCGATGAAGTTCTGCTCGCGCACGGCGCCGAGCAGGGTCCCGTAGGCCGGGAACGCCTCGATGCCGAGATCCTCGAGCTCGGCGAGAAGCTGCTCGGTGGCGTCGAGCAACGGCCTGACCAGCTCGGGGTCGCGGGTGTCGAAGGTCTTGGCCAGTCGGTTGGACTTGTCCAGGCCCAGGGGCCGGCCCTGCTCGTCGACGACCGCGATCCGCTCGGAGCCGCTGCCGAGCGCCACCTCTTCGTCGTACGCCGTCCGTCCGGTGGTGTGCTCGACCACCGAGACCCGGCTGTGCCCGTCCAGGAACCGCCTGAGCTGTTGCGGCCAGGGGGCGACACCGTCGACCACGTCGCGCTGGGTCCAGAACGACCAGATGCGGCGGCCGTCGAAGAGGACGTCGACGGGCAGGTCCGCGGGAGCGTCCAGGCGGACGCCCTCCTCGTCGACCGCCTCGACCCGCACCGCCGAGGCAGCGGCCTGCTCACTCACCGACGAACTCGTTGGCCCGGGTCAGGTCCTCGTCGAAGTCGACCTCGACGATGTGGAACTCGGAGATGTCGACGGCCTCGACCCGCAGGCCGTCCTTCTCGATGGCAAGCTCGATGCCGCGCTCGAAGTAGTCCTGGTCGTCGGCCTCCTCGAGCCGCTGGATCAACGTCTGCTTGTCGGCCGCGGCGATGAAGTTGATCCCCACGGCCTCGCCGAGGCCACCGGAGACCTGCTTGGAGAGCTCCTTGATGTAGCCGTCGTCGTCGAGGGTGTACTTCACCTCCTCCTCGGCCACCGAGGCGGTGTTGACGCACACGAAGCTGCGGCCCTGGGCGAGGTGCTCCTCGATCATCGGCAGCACGCGCGGATCGAAGACGACGTCACCGTTCATCCACAGCACGCCTCCGGGTGGTGAGAGCCGCAGCGCCTTGAGCAGGCTCTTGGAGGTGTTGGTGGAGTCGTAGACCTCGTTGTAGACGAAGGCGATGTCCGGCATCGCCTCGATCACCAGGTCGAGCTTGAAGCCGACGACCGCGGTGACGTGCACGTCGTCGTAGACCGAGCGCAGCGAGTCCACGGCCCGCCGCATGATGCTTTGTCCCGAGCTCAGCGGCGTGAGCGGCTTGGGGTAGGGCCTCCCGAGACGAGTGCCCAGCCCTGCGGCGAGGATGACGACCTGCTTGACCACGGACAACTCTCCTCGCAGGGGCACGACGCGACCGGACGGTCCCTGAGGGTATCTGCCACTAGTGTGCCCCTTGATGAGCACCGCACCCGCCCGTGTCTTCGCGGCCCGGCTCGCCGGGTTGCCGGTGTTCGATCCCCAGGGCGACCAGGTCGGCAAGGTGCGCGACGTGGTGGTGCTGCTCCGCTCGGACGTGCGCCAGCCGCGCGTGGTGGGACTGGTGGTGGAGGTCTTCGGCCGCCGCCCGATCTTCGTGCCGATGACCCGGGTGACCAACATCGACGCCGGGCAGGTGATCACCACCGGCCTGCTGAACATGCGTCGCTTCGTCAAGCGGTCCACCGAGACGCTGGTGATCGGCGAGATGCTGGACCGGCGGGTCCGGGTGCGGAGCACCGGCGTCGAGGGGGTCGTCTTCGACGTCGGGATGGAGCAGGCGCGCACCCGCGACTGGGTGCTCTCCAGGGTGGCGCTCACCGAGGGCGGTGCCAAGGGCTTCCGGCGTCGCGGGCAGACGCACGTGGCGGAGTGGAACGACGTCGAGGGCCTGCAGGACCGACGGCGTGAGCAGGGGGCCGAGCACCTCATCGCCACGCTCGCCGACCTTCGCCCCGCGGACGCTGCCAGCGTCATCCACGAGCTGCCGGCAGAACGTCGCTCGCAGGTGGTCGCCGCCCTCGACGACGAGCGCCTGGCCGACGTGCTCGAGGAGCTGCCTGAGGAGGACCAGGTGGAGATTCTCGAGCACCTCGACTCCGAGCGGGCCGCCGACATCCTCGAGGAGATGTCCGCCGACGACGCCGCAGACCTGATCGCCGACCTGCCGCCCGAGACCGCACAGACCCTGCTGGAGCTGATGGAGGCCGACGAGGCCGAGGAGGTCCGGCGCCTGATGGTCTACGACGAGGAGACCGCCGGCGGCATGATGACGCCCGAGCCGGTGATCCTGCCTCCGGACGCGACCGTCGCCGAGGCCCTCGCCCGCGTCCGCCAGGAGGAGCTCACCCCCTCGCTCGCGGCACTGGTGCACGTGTGCCGACCCCCGCTGGAGACGCCCACCGGGAGGCTGCTCGGCATCGCCCACATCCAACGGCTGCTCCGGGAGCCGCCGTCCACGCTGGTGGCCGGCGTGCTCGACACGAGCATCGACTACCTGCGCCCGGAGGCCACGTTGGAGGACGTGTCGATGTTCTTGGCCACCTACAACCTCGTGGCCGCCCCGGTGGTGGACGAGGAGGGTCGGCTGCTCGGCACGGTCACCGTGGACGACCTGCTCGACCACCTGCTGCCCGAGGGGTGGCGCGACCGCAAGATCGGCCACGGACCGGGCGGGAGGTGACTGGTGCGCGACAAGGGGCGACGCCTGGAGAAGCGCGCGGAGAAGCAGGCGGAGAAGGCCGCCCGCGCCGAGGAGCGCCCGCGTGGCTCCCGCCTGGACACCCCGCTGGAGGTGCGTCGCCAGCTGGTCCGGCGGCCCACGGTCAGCCAGGACACGTTCGGCCGGTTCGCCGAGCAGTTCGCGCGGTTCATGGGCACCGCCCGCTTCCTGATCTACATGACGATGTTCGTCGGCATCTGGATCGGCTGGAACTACCTGGTGCCGCGCGGTCTGCGCTTCGACGACTACCCGTTCATCTTCCTGACCCTGATGCTCAGCCTGCAGGCGTCCTACGCCGCTCCGCTGATCCTGCTCGCGCAGAACCGGCAGGAGGTCCGCGACCGGGTGACCAACGAGCGGGACCGCCAGGCGAACACCCGGGCGCACGCCGACATGGAGTTCCTGGCCCGCGAGGTCGCCTCGCTGCGGATGGCGATGGGTGAGGTCGCCACCCGCGACTTCCTGCGCTCGGAGCTGCGCAACCTGCTCGAGGAGCTCGGCAACGACGAGGACGCGGACGCCGAGCCGGAGGTCTGAACCGCCCCCGTATCCTTGCCGGTATGGCTTCCCCCGACCTCGACCAGATCCACGCTGCCCTGGCAACGGTCAACGACCCGGAGATCCGGCGGCCGATCACCGAGCTGGGCATGGTGGACTCCGTCGACGTCTCCGCCGACGGCCGCGTCGCCGTCCGCGTGCTGCTGACCGTCGCCGGCTGCCCACTGAAGGACACCATCACCCGCGACGTGACCGCCGCGGTCTCCCGCGTCGCCGGGGTGAGCGGCGTGGAGGTCGCCATGGGGGTGATGGACGCCGAGCAGCGCAACGAGCTGCAGCAGTCCTTGCGCGGTGGCCAGGCGCAGCGGGAGATCCCCTTCGCCCAGGCCGGCTCACTGACCAAGGTCTTCGCGATCGCCTCCGGCAAGGGAGGGGTGGGCAAGTCCTCGGTGACGGTCAATCTCGCCGCGGCGATGGCCAGGCAGGGTCGCAAGGTCGGCATCGTCGACGCCGACATCTACGGCCACTCGGTGCCGGCCATGCTCGGCGTCGCGGACAACCGCCCGACCCAGGTCGAGGACCTGATCATGCCGGTGCCCACGCCCAGCGGGGTCTCGGTGATCAGCATCGGCATGCTCAAGCCACGCCGTGACCAGGTCGTCGCCTGGCGCGGCCCCATGCTCGACCGGGCCCTGGTGCAGATGTTGGCCGACGTCTACTGGGGCGACCTCGACGTGCTGCTGCTCGACCTGCCGCCCGGCACCGGCGACATCGCGATCTCGCTGGGCCAGCACCTGCCCAACGCCGAGGTCGTCGTGGTCACCACCCCCCAGGAGGCCGCCGCCGAGGTCGCCGAGCGCGCCGGCACGATGGCCTCGATGATGCACCAGCGGGTGGTGGGCGTCGTGGAAAACATGTCCTACCTGCCCTGCCCCCACTGCGCGGAGGCGGGCAAGGAGCACCGGCTGGAGATCTTCGGCGCCGGCGGCGGTGCCCGGGTCGCGGCGACGCTGGGCCACCGGTTCGGCTACGACGTGCCCCTGCTCGGCGAGGTGCCCATCGACCCCCGCCTGCGCGAGGGGGGCGACGACGGCAAGCCGCTCGTCGAGTCCGACCCCACCGCCCCCGCCGCGGAGACGCTGGACGCGGTCGCCCACCATCTGGCCGGCCGCGGCCGGGGCCTGGCCGGCATGCAGCTCGGACTGAGTCCCACGGCGAAGGCCTGACCTGTGCTGGGGGTCGGCCTGCCCGAGCTGATGGTGATCGCCGTGGTGGCGGTCGTCGTCTTCGGGCCGGACCGGCTCCCGGAGTTCGCGCGTCAGGCGGGCCGGATGGTCCGACAGCTGCGCAAGCTCGCGCACAGCGCGCAGACACAGCTGCGTGAGGAGCTCGGGCCGGAGTACGCCGACCTCAAGCTGACCGACCTCGACCCGCGGCAGGTGATCCGCCAGCACGTGCTCGAGGCGATCCAGGACCTCGACGAGGACGAGCGCAGCCGCCTCACCTCGAGTCCACCCACCCTGCCGGCCGGCGAACGCCCGCCCTTCGATCCCGACGCCACCTGAGGCTCGGCCGGCCGAGCAGCCGCCGGCGCGGGTCCTGGTGACGGACCGCCTCGGGCCGCCTCAGCCCGTCTTGGCCTGCAGGCCGACCTTGACCTCGAGCGTGCGGCCGCCCCGCTCGACGGTCAACGTGACCGTGTCTCCGGGCACGTGCGACCGGATCGCGACCACCACGTCGATCGAGCTGGTCACGGGCTCGCCGTCGACCTTGCGGATCAGGTCGCCCACCTTCAGCTGCGACTTGGCCGCCGGCAGCCCGGGAGTGATCTCCTCGACCCGGGCGCCGTCCAGCTTCTGGGTGCCGCGGACGCTGGCCCCGATCACCGGGTAGACGGCCTTGCCGTCCTTCAGGATCTGCGACGCGGTCACCCGCACCTGCTCGATCGGGATGGCGAAGCCGACCCCGATGTTGCCGCTCTGGTCCGACCCGAGGGTGCCGCCCATCGAGGCGATGGCCGAGTTGACCCCGATCACCTGGCCCTGCAGGTTGACCAGCGGGCCGCCGGAGTTGCCGGGGTTGATCGCCGCGTCGGTCTGCACGGCGTTGATGTAGGAGCTGTCGTCCGCGCTCTCGCCGGTGGTCACCGGCCGGTGCACGGCGCTGACGATCCCCGAGGTGACGGTCGCCGAGAGCCCGAGCGGGGAGCCGATCGCCACCACGGTCTCTCCCACGCGCATCTGGTCCGCCGACCCGATCGAGGCGGGCGGCAGGTCCTTGGCGCCCTTGGCCGAGAGCACCGCGATGTCGTAGACGGTGCTGCGCCCCACCACCGTCGCGTCCCACCGGTGGCCGTCCTGGTCGATGATGCTGATCGGCCCGTCGTCCTCGTCGGCCTGGGCGACCACGTGGTTGTTGGTGATGATGTGCCCCCGGTCGTCGTAGACGAAGCCGGACCCGGTGGCACCCTGGTCGCGCCCGCCGTACTCCGCGACGATCTGGACGGTGCTGGGCAGCACCTTGTCGGCGACGGCGGCGATGCTGCCGTTGTCCTCCGGCAACGGGGCCGCGGTCCGGGTGGGCACCTTGAGGAAGCCGCCGCCGGCGCCGTCCCCGCCCAGGCCGCGCGCCACCAGCGCGCCGCCGAGGGCCCCGCCGGTGAGCCCCAGCACGAGCGCGACCACGGCGACCGTCGGCCACACCCAGACGGGCAGCGAGGGGCGACGCGGGGCCGGGTGGAGCGCCTGCGGCAGGGGGCGGGTCGGCGCGGGCGGGTACGGCGGGCGGCCGGTGGGCGGACCCGGCGGATAGGCGGGCGGCGGCGGGTGCCCCGGCTGGTGTCCTGGCTGGAGCCCCGGTGGGAACGGGGGGTACCCGGGCTGCTGAGGGGCCGAGGGGTGCTCCGGGTCCTGCTGCGTCACGCCCCTATCTTGACCTACGGCTCCAGCCCTGGGAGAGATCGCCCGCGATCCGGGTCTCCGCGCCCGTCGGCGAGCCCGCGGGTGAGCTCGACTGCTGCTGCATCCCGATCGTGGCTGGTGCGGGGCGCACGGGTGCGGCGCCCCCGCCGGAGAGGCTCCCGGTCATGGTGACCAGCCCCAGCAGGGCGGCGCCGACGGCACCGCCGCCCACGGCTACCGCGGTCACGCGGCGGCGGGTGGACCGGCGTTCGATCGCGTCGACGGCCGCCCAGGCGTCCACGTCGTACAGCGCCCGGGAGAGTCCCGGCGAGGAGGCGCCGGACGCCGGCGCGGCGAGCAGGCGAAGCTGGTTCTTGATCCAGCCCTCGCGCTGGACCAGGCGCCGGCAGCCGGGGCAACCGAGCACGTGGGACCACGCCCGCTCCTCGTCCTCACGGCTCAGCTGGCCGTCGACCAGGGCGGAGACGCGGGCACCGATGTGCCCGGTCAGCGACATCATCCGTGGCGGGTTCATCGGTGGGCCTGCGGGACGAGCCGGGGGCCGGCGACGCGCGTGCGCCCGGCGCGGGGCGCTCGGTGCGCCAGCGCCGCCCGCAGCTGTGCCCGCCCACGGTGGATGCGGGACCGCACCGTGCCCAGCTTGAGCCCGAGCACCGCGGCGATCTCCTCGTAGCTGAGGCCCTCCACGTCGCAGAGCACCACGGCGGCACGGAACTCGGGGGCCAGCGAAGCCAGGGCAGCCTCGATGTCGTCGTCGAAGGTGCGGTCCATCTGCACGATGTCGGGGGTCGGCAGCACGCTCGGCAACCGCCCGGCGGCATCGTCGGAGAGGGCGTCGAAGCGGATCCGCTGCTTGCGCCTCGCGTGGTCGAGGAACAGGTTGGTGGTGATCCGGTGCAGCCAGCCGGCCATCGTGCCGGGTGTCCACGTGTCGAGGGAGCGGAAGACCCGCACGAAGACCTCCTGGGTGAGGTCCTCGGCGTCCTGGCGGTTTCCGGTCAGCCGGTAGGCGAGTCGGTAGACCCGTCCCGCGTGCTCGTTGACGATCTCCTCCCACGAAGGCCGCTCGAGGTCGCCCCCGGGTCCCGTGGCGGAGGATCCGGAGGACGACGACTCGCGGCTCAGCATGCGATCACGCTAGGAACCGCGCCTGAGAGGCGGCTGAGGGTTCGCCAGCAGGAAGGCGAAGAGCCGGTCCGAGGGGTGCGGCGTGCCTGGGTCACACGGCTGCAACGATCTGGCGCCCTCCGGTGTTCCCGGTGCCTGCCCGGAACGGCACGTCACGGGCGGTAGGGTCCCGGTACGACGCGCACGTCGAGGAGGCCGCCATCGTCACCCCCATGAAGCCCCAGAGCTGGTCCTACGCCGAGGACTTCGTCGCCGAGGACGAGGTGATCGCCGCTGCCCGCGGTCGTGCGGACGAGATCGGCGTCGCTCCCATCGGGTCCGGCGTCGGCGCCACGCTGTGCTTCCTCGCCTCGGTGCTCGAGGCCCGCGCCGTGGTCGAGATCGGCACCGGCACCGGCGTATCGGGACTGTGGTTGCTGCGCGGCATGCGCCCGGACGGCATCCTGACCACCGTCGACACCGAGGCCGAGCACCAGCGGCTGGCCAAGCAAGGCTTCGGCGAGGCCGGCGTCCCCAGCCAGCGGGTCCGGCTCATCCCGGGCGCGGCGCTCGAGGTGGTGCCGAGACTGACCGACGGCCACTACGACCTGGTGTTCTGCGACGGCGACAAGCAGGAGTACGGCGACTACCTCACCGAGGCGATGCGGCTGCTGCGCCCCGGCGGGGTGGTGGCCTTCGACAACGCACTGTGGCACGACCGGGTCGCCGACCCCGCCCAGCGCGACGCGGAGACCGTGGCGATCCGCGAGCTCGGCAACGCCGTGCGCGAGCACGAGTCGCTGGTGCCGGTGTTGCTGCCGGTCGGTGACGGGCTGCTCGTGGCCAAGAAGGTGTGGACGCCTCCCGAGTAGGCGCCGGTCAGACGTCGTAGGTCGGCACCGAGGTGAGCTCCTCGGGACCCTCGACGACGGCGACGACGGCGCACTCCTCGACCAGCGCAGGGCCCGATCCGACCAGCTTGGAGACCGGGGAGTCCTCGGCGGTGGCGCTGAAGTCGGCCTGGAACGCCGCCCGGGCGCTGTCGTCGACGAAGACGTAGCATCCCTCGAACCACTCGCCGGCGCGCAGCCGCCAGGTCTTGAAGCGCAGGCCAGGCAGCTCGGCGAAACGGGCGTACGAGCTCGTCGCGACGTAGTCGGCCAGCTGCTCCTCGATGCCCGCGGGCGCGTGGACGAGCGACCAACGCACGGTCAGGGCGCTGCTCATCGGTCCTCCCCCACCCCGGCCACCGGCTCCGGCTGGCCCAGCCAGCGCAGCAGCAACCGGGCCCCGAAGCCGGTCGGACCCTGGGTCCACTCGTGCAGGTCCTCGGGGGCGTCCCCGACCGAGGCGATGTCCAGGTGCGCCCAGGGACGGCCACCGGTGAAGGGCTCGAGGAAGAGCGCCGCCGTGATCGCCGGAGGTCCGCCGGGAGCGTTGTCGGCGTCGGCCACCTTGGAGGCGAGCTTGGCGGCGTACTCCTGGGCCAGCGGCATCCGCCACACCGGCTCCCCGGCGCGTTCTCCCGCCTCGTCGAGGAGGGCGGCCAGCGCGTCGTCGCTGGCGAACAGCCCGCCGGTGTGCTGGCCCAGGGCGACCTTGATGCCGCCGGTCAGCGTCGCGACGTCCACGAGCACGTCCGCGTCGAGCTCCTTGACCGCGTAGGCCAGGGCGTCGGCCATCACCAGCCGGCCCTCGGCGTCGGTGTTCCTCACCTCGGTGGTGCGGCCCCCGAAGTGGGTGATCACGTCACCGGGTCGGGTGGCGCTGCCGCTGACTGCATTCTCGGCGAGGGGCAGCAGAGCGGTGACCCGGACCGCGCACTCCACGGCGGGCAGGGCGGCCATCACCGCCGCCACCACCGCGGCGCCGGTCATGTCGCGCTTCATCGAGACCATGGACTGGCCGGGCTTGAGGGAGAGGCCCCCGGTGTCGAAGGTGATGCCCTTTCCCACCAGCGCGACGTGCTTCCCGCGGCGGGCGCCCTTGCGGGGCCGGTACTCCAGCTGCACGAAGCGCGGCGGGGCCGCGGAGCCCTGTCCGACCGCCACGACGCCGCCGAACCCCTCGTCCCGCAGCTTCTTCTCGTCCCAGACGGTGGCCTTCAGCCCGGCGCTCTCCGCGGTCGCCACGACCTGCTGGGCCAGCCAGTCGGGCGTCTTGACGTTGCTCGGCACGCTGGCCAGCACCCGCGCCCACCACCCGGCCCCGGCACCCGCCACGGCGCGGTCGAGCGCTGCCTGGGTGGGGTCGTCCTCGGGCGTCAGCGCGAGGACCACCCGACGCACCGGCCGGTCCGTGGGACCGTCCCGGTGCATGGAGAAGCCGAACGCGGCCAGCGAAGCACCCTCGACGAAGGCAGCGAGGTGGACGCCGTCGGCCACGGCGGCGACCGAGGTGGCGACCGCCTCGGTGTTGGTGGTACGGCGGGCCAAGGCCGCGCCGGCCCGGCGTACGTCGGTCGGGGTGCCCTCCCCGACGCCGACGAGCAGCACCCGCGACAGCGCGGAGTTCGCAAGGTCGGCGGTGCGCACGACCGGCAGCTCGGTGACCTCGCCGGTCGCGCCCGCGGCCCCGGAGGTGGCGAGCACGTCGAGCAGGTCGACCCCGATGTCCTCGGAGAGCTCGGCGGCCCCGGGACCCAGGAGCGGCCCGTCGGCCCCGTGGAGCACCGGCACCGCGACGACCCCCACGCCGACGAGACGAGAGGGTGCGACGTCGCTGAGTGCGAACTCGGGAGGGGAGACTTGTGCAGGAAGCGGCGAAGTCAGCCCACGACCTCCTTCAGTGCGTCCCCGAGGGCACCTGCCTCCTCGGCGTTGAGCTCGACGACCAGCCGGCCACCGCCCTCGAGGGGAACCCTCATGACGATGCCGCGACCCTCCTTGGTCACCTCGAGCGGGCCATCGCCCGTACGCGGCTTCATGGCCGCCATGTGCACACCTCTTCCCGTGTCTCCTGTGCGCATGACGCGCCCAACGAGGTCCCATTATTCCTCATCGACGCAGTGGCGCCGACCGCGTGCACCGGCCGACGCGCGATGCGGGTGCGGCAGACTCGGCCGCACACCTTGCAGTGGCGTCGAGCGAGCAGGAGACGAGACCAGATGAGCGCAGCCGAGACGGGGCCGGTGGACTACCAGCTGGAGGACGGCGTCGCCACGATCACCCTCGCCCGCCCCGAGGCGATGAACGGGCTCGACATCGCCACCAAGGAGGCTCTGGTGGAGGTGACCCACCAGGCGGCACAGGACCCCGACGTCCGCTGCGTGGTGCTCACCGGGACCGGCCGGGCGTTCTGTGTGGGGCAGGACCTCAAGGAGCACGTGCAGATCCTGGAGAGCTCCGACGCAGCGTCCCTGTTCCGCACCGTGGAGGAGCACTACAACCCGATCGTGCACGCGCTGGCCACCATGCCCAAGCCCGTCGTCGCCGCGGTCAACGGTGTCGCTGCGGGGGCCGGCGCCAGCCTCGCGTTCGCCTGCGACTTCCGCGTGGTCCACGAGAAGGCCGGCTTCAACCTCGCCTTCGCCGGGGTCGCGCTGTCCTGCGACACCGGTTCGTCGTGGACCCTCCCCCGCCTCGTGGGTCGGGCCAAGGCACTGGAGCTGCTCTACTTCCCGCGCACCATCCCCGCGCAGGAGGCCCTCGAGCTGGGCCTGGCCACCTCCGTGGTCGCCGACGCGGGGTTCACCGCCGAGGTGGAGTCCCTCGCGCGACGCCTGGCCGAGGGACCGACGGCGGCGTACGGCGCGATGCGGCGCTCCGTGGAGTTCTCCGCGGGGCACTCCTTCGAGGAGTCCCTGGAGTTCGAGTCGACGATGATGACCCTGACCGGGTCCACCGCGGACCACCGCACCGCGGTGCACTCGTTCGTGGCCAAGGAGAAGCCGATCTTCAGCGGGCGCTGAGCCGGCTCTCAGTCCGTCTGCGGCTCCGGGCGCCCGTCGAGCTGGTCGGCCAGGCGCTCGAGCAGCGCGTCCACCTCGTCGGCGCGGTAGCCGCGCACCGCGGTGTTGAACCGCACCGTCCGCAGGTCCTCCCCGGTCAGGGGCCGGTCCGCCGGGACCCGGACGTCCGGGCGGTCGTCGTACGCCGGTCCCAGGCCGCCGCCCCGGCCCGTCGCCACGATCGCGGCCGCGCCGATGGCCAGCACGATCAGCACTGCCAAGAACCACGTCATGCCCGGGTTCCCTTCCCCAGGGTGCCGGCGAGGAGCAGCTCGACCGCCTCCTCGACGTCGTCGGTGACGGTGAGCATGTCCAGGTCCTCCGGCGACACGCGACCGGTTGCGGCAACCGTCTCGCGCAGCCAGTCGAGCAGACCGGACCAGTAGTCACTGCCGAGGAGCACCAGCGGGAAGGAGGTCACCTTGCGGGTCTGCACCAGGGTCAGCGCCTCGAACAGCTCGTCCAGCGTGCCGAGGCCGCCGGGGAAGACCGCGAAGCCGTAGGAGTACTTCACGAACATGGTCTTGCGGGCGAAGAAGTAGCGGAAGTTGACGCCGACGTCGACCCAGTCGTTCAGGCCCAGCTCGAAGGGCAGCTCGATGCCGAGGCCGACGCTCACGCCGCCGGCCTCGGAGGCACCCTTGTTCGCGGCCTCCATCGTGCCCGGGCCGCCGCCGGTGACCACCGCGAAGCCCTCCTGGACCAGCCGGCGACCCAGCTGCTCGGCCATCGCGTAGAACGACTCGTGCCGGCCGGTGCGCGCGGAGCCGAAGACCCCGATCGCGGGACCGAGCTCGGCCAGCGCACCGAAGCCCTCCACGAACTCCGACTGGATGCGCAGCACCCGCCACGGGTCGGTGTGCACCCAGTCGGTCGGCCCCTTGACATCGAGCAGGCGTTGGTCGGTGGTGCTGGTGTCGATCCGGTTGCCGCGCAGCACCATCGGGCCGCGCCGCTTCTCCCGACGTGCCTCCTCGGGGGTCACGACCCACCCCCGAGCCAGCGCCGCATGCTCGCCTCACAGCTGCGCAGCTGCTCCAGCGGCACGTGCTCCTCCTGCTTGTGCGCGAGCATCGGGTCGCCGGGCCCGTAGTTGACCGCCGGGATGCCCAGTCCGGTGAACCGGGCGACGTCGGTCCAGCCGAACTTCGGCCGGGGCTCGCCACCCACCACCGCCACGAACTCCTTGGCCGCCGGACGGTCCAGGCCCGGCAGGGCGCCGGGCGCGGAGTCGGTCACCGCGAGCTCGTACCCCGCGAAGTAGTCGCGGACCCAGGCCAGCGCCTCGTCCTCGCTCCGGTCGGGGGCGTAGCGGAAGTTGACCGTGACCACGCACCGGTCCGGCAGCACGTTGGTCGCCACCCCACCGCTGATCCACACCGCGTTGAGGCCCTCGTGGTACTCCAGGCCGTCGATGACCGGCGTACGCGGCTCGTAGGCGGCCAGCCGGCGCAGGACCTCGGCGGCCCGGTGGATCGCGTTGTCACCTCGCCACGCTCGTGCGGAGTGGGCCCGCTCGCCCCGGGTGGTGACCTCCACCCGGAGGGTTCCCTGACAGCCGGCCTCGACCACCGCGTTGCTGGGCTCCATCAGGACCGCGAAGTCGGCCTCGAGCAGGTCCGGGCGCTGCTCCGCGACGTGCCGCAGGCCGTTGTGGACCTCCTCGATCTCCTCGGCCTCGTAGAAGACGAAGGTGACGTCCCGGTCAGGTCGGCTCAGCTCGTGGGCGAGGCGCAGCGCCACCGCGACGCCGCCCTTCATGTCACAGCTGCCGAGCCCGTGGAGCAGGGTGCCGTCGTTGCGGGCGGGCAGGTTGTCGTTGACCGGGACGGTGTCGATGTGACCGGCGACCACGACCCGCTCGCTGCGGCCGAGGGCGGTGCGGGCGACGAGGGTGTTGCCGATCCGGGTCAGCTCGAGGTGCTCCAGCGGCCGCAGCGCGTGCTCGATCTGGTCGGCCAGGGCCCTCTCGTTGCGGCTCACCGACTCGACGTCGACCAGCGCCTCGGTCAGAGCGACGACGTCCGTGCTGAGATCGAGTGCCATTGCGCCATCCTCTCAGGCACCTCCCCCCGCCGAGGCGTCACGGATATGCGCCCACACACCGCCGAGGCGTCACAGATATGCGCCCACACACCGCCGAGGCGTCACAGATATGCGCCCACACACCGCCGAGGCGTCACAGATATGCGTCCGGCGGGGAGGTCAGAGCTCCTCGCGGGAACCGGAATGCGTCGGCCAGCTCGCTCGAGGTACGACGCCAGCAGTTCCCCGCGCACATCTGTGACGCCTCGGCGCATCCCTCACGCACATCTGCGACGCCTCGGCGCATCCCCCACGCACATCTGTGACGCCTCGGCGCATCCCCCACGCACATCTGCGACGCCTCGGCGCATCCCCCACGCACATCTGCGACGCCTCGGCGCTCAGGGGTGCGGGGTCCTTGGGTAGCCTCCTCGCCATGTCCGACGAGCCCCAGCCGCCCGATCAGACCCCGCAAGCCCGCGTCGCCTGGGGGCACGGCCTCGCCACCCTCGCCGCCGACGGCACCGTGCTGGACACCTGGTTCCCCCAGCCCGAGCTCGGCGAGCCGGCCGGTGCAGCGGTGCCCGAGGCCCTGAGCGCCCTCGCCGGCGAGGACGCCCGTCGCCGGGTGCGCACCGAGGTGGTCACGGTCACCGCGTCGCTCGACGAGCCGCCGAGCGACGCCTGCGACGTCTACCTGCGCCTGCACCTGCTCAGTCACCGCCTCGTGCAGCCGCACGGGGTCAACCTCGACGGTGTCTTCGCCCTGCTCGCCAACGTCGTGTGGACCGACCGCGGGCCGTGCGCGGTCGGCGGCTTCGAGGAGGTCCGGCTGGCGCTGCGCGCTGGCGGACCGGTGCAGGTCTTCGGGGTGGACAAGTTCCCCCGGATGACCGACTACGTGCTGCCCACCGGGGTGCGGATCGCCGACGCCGACCGGGTGCGGCTCGGCGCCCACCTGGCCGAGGGCACCACGGTGATGCACGAGGGCTTCGTCAACTACAACGCGGGGACCCTCGGTTCCTCCATGGTCGAGGGGCGGATCAGCGCAGGCGTCGTCGTCGGTGACGGTTCGGACGTCGGCGGCGGTGCCTCGATCATGGGCACGCTCTCCGGCGGCGGCAAGGAGGTCATCTCGATCGGCCGTCGCTGCCTGCTGGGCGCCAACTCGGGCCTGGGGATCTCGCTGGGCGACGACTGCGTCGTCGAGGCCGGCTGCTACCTCACCGCCGGCACCAAGGTCACCGTCAAGGACATCGACTCCAAGCCCAAGGTGATCAAGGCCCGGGACCTCTCCGGCGCCGACAACGTGCTCTTCCGCCGCAACTCGGTCACCGGCGCCGTCGAGGCGGTTCCCTGGAACGGTGAGGGCGTCGCCCTCAACCAGGTCCTGCACACCAACTAAACGGCGATGCGGCTGCGGCGACTCCTCCCCCTGGTCATCGTCCTGGTGGTCGTCGCCGTCGGCGTCGCGACCTGGCGGGGCTCCGGCCCCCTCCCGGACCCCCAGCGCTGCACGGCCACGGTGGGCGGCCACACCGTCGTGCTGTCCAACGAGCAGGCGGAGAACGCCTCACTGATCGCCGCCCTCGGCGTGCGGCGCGGGCTGCCCGCCCGAGCGGTGTCGATCGCCTTGGCCACGGCGTACCAGGAGAGCAAGATCCAGAACCTGCCGCACGGCGACCGCGACTCACTGGGCCTCTTCCAGCAGCGGCCCTCCCAGGGATGGGGCACACAGAGGCAGATCCAGAACCCGTACTTCGCGATCAACGCCTTCTACGACGCCCTGGAGAAGGTCGACGGCTACCAGACGATGCGGATCACCGAGGCTGCGCAGCGGGTGCAGCGCTCCGGATTCCCCGAGGCCTACGAGGACCACGCCGAGGACGCCCGGGCGCTGGCCTCGGCGCTCACCGGCTACAGCGCCGGCGGTCGGTTCAGCTGCGTCGTCCACGACGGCACCGAGCGCCAGACCGCGGCCGCGGTCTCGCGGCTGCTGACCCGGGCGTACGGCGACCTGGACATCGCTCGCACCGGCACCCGGCAAGACCTCCGTGTCGCCGTCGGGCCGGGCGAGTCCGGTCGCCGGCTCGGGTGGTCGGTGGCGCAGTTCCTCGTCGCCCACGGCACCACCCTGCGGCCGCAGGAAGTGCGGTTCGACGGCAGGAGGTGGCGGACCGGCCGCCCCTCCGAGCAGGGGTGGGTCCGGACGCAGGGCGCACCCAGGGCCGAGGTCCGGATCGGGCTGGGGTGACTCAGGCGAGCCGCGCGGCGGCCGCGGCGACCCGCTCGTCGGTGGCGGTGAAGGCAACGCGCACGTGCCGTGCGCCGGCAGCGCCGTAGAAGGCCCCGGGGGCGACGAGGATGCCGAGCTCGGCCAGCGAGCCGACGGTGTCCCAGCACGGCTCGTCGCGGGTGGCCCACAGGTAGAGCGAGCCGCGGGACTCCTCGATGCGGAAGCCGGCGCCGACCAGCGCGTCGTACAGCGTGGCCCTGCGGGCGGCGTAGCGGGCGCGCTGCTCGTCCACGTGCGTGTCGTCCTCGAGGGCGGCCCGCATGGCGTGCTGCATCGGGCCGGGCATCATCAGGCCGAGGTTTCTGCGCACCGACAACAGCTCGGCCACCACCGCCGGATCACCGGCGACGAACGCGCACCGGTAGCCGGCGAGGTTGGAGCGCTTGGACAGCGAGTGCACCGCGAGGATGCCCTCGAGCGAGCCGCCGTTGACCTCGGGGTGGAGGACCGAGAAGGGGCCCTGGAGCCCGTCGGTGTCCCAGATGGACTCCAGGTAGCACTCGTCGGAGACCAGCAGCGCCCCGCGCTCACGACACCAGTCGACCATCTTGCGCAGATGTGGCGCCGGCAGGACCTTGCCGGTGGGGTTGGACGGCGAGTTCACCCAGACCAGGGCCGGCCGTCGCGGCCCCAGCGAGGTCATCGCGTCGGCGGCGACGATGTCCGCGCCGGCGAGGGCCGCACCCACCTCGTAGGTGGGGTAGGCGAGCCGCGGCTGCACGACCAGGTCCCCCGGTCCCAGCCCCAGGTGCACGGGTAGACCGGCGATCAGCTCCTTGCTGCCGATGCTGGGCAGCACCGCGTCGGTGCCCAGGCCGGTGATGCCGAAGCGGCGGTGCAGCCAGTCGACACAGGCCTGGCGGGTGGCCGGCAGCCCCACGGTCTGGGGGTAGCCCGGGGAGTCCGCCGCCTCGCAGAGGGCGCCCCGAACCACCTGCGGCGTCGGGTCGACCGGGGTGCCGACCGAGAGGTCGACGATGCCGTCGGGGTGGGCGCGGGCCCGCTCCGCGTGGGGCTGGAGGTGGTCCCACGGGAAGTCGGGGAGGCGGGCGGAGACCGGGTCAGCCACGGGTCGCTCCCCGCTGCGCTGGGCAGGTGAGGAGGAGGGTCCTCACTCCTGGTTCTGCGGGGGCAGGGCCGCGATCATCGGGTGGTCCTTGTCGATCTCGCCCATCTTGGCGGCGCCACCCGGCGAGCCCAGGTCGTCGAAGAAGTGCACGTTGGCGTCGTAGTAGTCCTTCCACTCCTCCGGAGTGTCGTCCTCGTAGTAGATCGCCTCCACCGGGCAGACCGGCTCGCAGGCACCGCAGTCGACGCACTCGTCGGGGTGGATGTAGAGCATCCGCTTGCCCTCGTAGATGCAGTCGACCGGACACTCGTCGACGCAGGCACGGTCCTTGAGGTCGACGCACGGCTGAGCGATGACGTAGGTCACCTGGGTCCTCCTGGGGGTCGGAGCGGCTGGGGCGCCCGGTTCTCGGTGTTCGGGGCCGGTGCCCACCGCCGCCGCGAGGGTCGACTGGTCGCGACCAGCCTAGTATCCCGCTGTGGCGAGCGAGGAGATGCCCGCTGGGCGACACGATCGCCCCGCCGACGAACCCCACGTGCGCGACCAGCCCCTGCTGGGCCCGGAGGTCGTGGGCCGGCGGGTCGTCGTACGCCGGGTGCTGCGCGGGCAGACCGGCCCCACCGGCCGCCCCGCGATGACCGACGTGCTCGGCACCTGCGAGGCCTGGGCGGACGGCGAGGTGCGGGTGCGCACCGCGGACGGCGAGCTGGTGGTCATCGCGACCGCCGACATCGTGGCCGGCAAGCCGGTCCCGCCCCGCCCGCCCCGACGTCATCCGAAACGGTCGCCATAGCGACGAAGGCGGATGACGTCCGGCGCGGTCAGAGGCCGGCGAAGAGGTCCCGCTCCAGGCCGTCGGCCCCGTCCGGCACGGGCGTCCCCTTGGCGATGCGGAAGAACTCGCTGCCCCACACCTGGTTGCCCAGATTGTTCGACAGCGCGAAGAACGGACCGTCCACCGCGATCTGGGTGGCGTGCGCCCGCATCGCGGCCAGCTTGCGCTCGACGTAGTCGTCAGCCTCGACGACGCTGCTGAGGTCCTCGTCCTCGGCGATGAACTTCGGCAGCGGGCCGTCGGGGTCCATGCCCTCGAAGGTCGTGGTGTCCCCCGCGGCCCGGAGCTTGCGCAGGCCCTCGCGCATCCGGCTCGCCGACATCGAGCCCCAGTAGATCTTGGCGATCTCGTGGGCCTCGCCCAGCTCGCGACGGTAGCTCGGCACGGCGGCCAGCGAGGCGCCGTACGTCGCGACGCGATGGGCCTGGATGTGGTCGGGGTGACCGTAACCGCCGAACTCGTCGTAGGTGATCAGCACCTGCGGCCGGACCTCGCGGATCACCGCTACCAGGTGACTGGCGGCCTCGGTCAGGTCGGCGTTCCAGAAGGCGTTGTCGTGGATGGTGTCGGCCGGGATCGCGTGCCCGTCGGGGTGCCACTGCATGCCGGAGTCGCGGTAGCGGCCGTACCCCCCGAGGTAGCGGTGGTCGGTGACCCCGAGCTCCTTCATCGCCGCGGCGAGCTCGGTACGGCGGTGGTCACCGAGCCCGTCCTCGCGGTCGGCGGCGAGGTGCTCCAGCTCCGGGACGAGGATCTCGCCCATCTCCCCACCGGTGCAGGTGACGAGGGTGACACCGACCCCCTCGGCGGCGTACTTCGCCATGGTGGCGCCCTGCCCGATCGACTCGTCGTCGGGATGGGCATGGACCAGAAGGAGGCGGCGGTCGGTGACGGTCATGCAGCGATCCTAGGGATCGCCGTACTCGAGGTGATGGCGGACGTTCTGCACCGCCGCCTCCAGGTGCCGGACGATCACGCCACGACCCAGCACCTCGGCGATCCGCGCCATCAGCAGGCCGCGGAGGCCGACCCGCAGGCTCATCCGCAGCAGCGAGCCGTCCTCGTGCGAAGACACGGTCAGGTCGAAGGTCTGGTCGGTGCCGCGCACCCCGGTCCAGTGCAGGTGGGTGGGCTCCGGCCGCGAGACGTCCACCCGCCCGCCGATGTGCAGGCTGCCCACGGTCAGGAAGATGTCCCACGCCTCGGCTCCGGGTGCCTCACCGGGCCCCGCGTCCGAGAACCGCTCGACTCCCGGGACCCTCGGCAGCAGCGACGCCGGGTCGGTGGCGAAGGTCGCCACCTCCGCGACCGGCCGCCGTACGACGCAGCTGGCCGTGCCCGTGACCGCCATCAGCCGAGCACCGGGAAGACCGTCTTGCTGGCCAGGGCGGACAGCCCGGCCTGCATCCGGCTGGTCACGAACTCGTAGGCGTCCTCGAAGTCCGGTTGGTCGCCGTACCGCTCGTGGAGGTCGATCGGCTCGAGCACCTGGATGCGGATCTTGGCCGGCAGCGGCACGTGCGGCAGGTCTCCGGGCAGGAATCCCCACGGGATGCTGAGGCTGATCGGCACCGACTTGACCCGGAGCAGCTTGTCGAAGCGCAGCATCCGGGCGAGCTTGCGCCCGTCGTTGAGCACGAAGAACGTGTCGTGCCCGCCGGTCGCGACCACCGGCACGATCTTGACCTTGTTGGCGTGGGCAAGCCGCAGGAAGCCCTTGCGGCCGTCGAAGACGATCTTGTGCCGGTCGCGCCAGGGCCGCAGCGCCTCCACGTCGCCGCCCGGGTACACCAGGGCCGACGCCCCGGCCTTGAAGATCTCCGCGGCGGCCTCCGCCCCGGCGGTGACCGTGCCCATCTTGCGGGCGAAGGCGCCCACCAGCGGCACCGAGGTGACGATCTCGTGGCCGAGCGCGTACAGCGGCCGGCCGTCCACGGTCATCCAGGTGTTGTAGGCCAGCAAGAAGACGAACGTGTCGGGCACACCGGCGCCACCGCTGTGGTTGCCGACGAAGAGCACGGGCTCGTCGGGGACGTTCTCGAAGCCCTCCACCTCGGCGCGGAACCACAGGCTGGCGGCCAGCCACAGGCGCGGCAGCATGCCCCGGATGAACTCCGGGTCGCGCCCGGTGAGGTCCACGCGCGCTGCCCGCAGGAGTCGCGCCTTGTTGCCGTCCGCACCCATGTCGGTCCCAACGATCCCACCGCCGAAGGGGTGATGGCGAGAGCACGGTGACCTTCACTACGTGGGCCCTGACCTACGGTGACCGGATGGCCGGCGACTCGCTCAGCAGCATCCAGCTGCGCAGGACCGAGGAGCGTTCCGGCGAGGTCGACGCCGCGGTGGAGCGCTTCGGCCGTCGTGTCGGGCTGGCCGGTGTCGCGGAGGCTCTCGACCGCCAGGCCCGCCGTACGCCGGTCCCCGGGCTGGCCGTCGACCAGGGGTTCCGCTGGACTGACGCCGACGAGCACAGCCTGCGCTGGTTCCCGCAGGGAGTCACCACGTCGGCCGACGCCCATCCCTCGGAGAGGTTCGGCGAGCGCCGGCTGCTGCTGGTCAGCTGGTACTCCAAGGAGCTCGGCGGGGAGAACCACGGCAGCCGGATCACCGTGGTCGACCTGGACACGCTGCGTTATCGGCACGTGCTCCTGGTCCGTCCCCGCGAGCACGTGCTCGGCGGCGTGCGGCTGGAGACGCTGCGCGTGCACGCGGGCGGCCTGCTCTGGTTCGGCCCCTACCTCCATGTCGCCGCGACCGCGCGCGGCCTGGCCAGCTGCGCGCTCGACGACGTCATCGAGATGCGCTCGACCGAGCACAGCCTGGGCTACCGCTACGTCCTTCCCGTGCGCTTCGGCTACGACGCCTCGGCCTCGAAGGACACCGAGCGGATGCGCTACTCGTTCGTCTCGGTGGACCGGTCGCAGGAGCCACCGCAGCTGATCGCCGGCGAGTACGGACGCGGGTCGATGACCCGGCGGTTGGCGCGCTACCCGCTCGACCCGGACACCTTCCATCTCCAGGTGGACGAGCACGGCCGGTCCCGCCCCACCGCGCTCGACGAGCGCGGGATCGGACACATGCAGGGAGCCGTCAGGGTCCGGGGCACCTACTACCTCACCTACAGCCGCGGGCCGCACCTGCTCGGCCGGATGTACGCCGGCCACCCGGGCCGGTTCCGCGGCAGCCCGCGCAGCCTGCCGCCCGGGCCCGAGGACCTGTCCTACTGGCCGTCCACCGACCGGCTCTGGTCGCTCAGCGAGTGGCCGGGCCGACGGTTCGTCTTCTCGGTGCAGCGGTCAACGCTGCAACCCTGACCCGACCCGTCAGGCCGACGGACGCGGCAACAGGGCGAGCTGCCGCGACTGCGCCACCAGCCGGCCGGTGGCGTCCCACACGCCGCAGTCCTCCTCGAAGTACCCGCCGGAGATGTTTCCGGTGTGGTGCCGGACCCTGAGTGGACCCGGAGCGGGATGTGCCCGCACGTGCACGGTGAGCTCGACCGTCGGCGCCCAGCCGGGCTTGCCGAGGTCGAAGGTCACCGGGGGCAGGGCGTCCACCGCCAGCAGCAGTCCGAGGGGGTCCCAGGGCCGGCCGTCGGAGAGGCTGAGCCAGCCCTGGATCACTCCGGTGCCGCTCGGCTGACCGACCGCCCAGCCGGCGTACGCCGGGTCGAGACGCAGGTCGAAGCGCTCCATCAGCGGGGCGAACCGGCGTACCTCCTCGGGCGCCATCGTCGTCGGCACACAGTCCGCCTGCGGTGGCAGCTGCGGAGCCGCATCCTGCCGCTCGACCTCGCCGCCCTCGAGGGGGCCGAGGACGGCCAGCACGGTGAGCCGTTCGGCCGCCGTCCCGTCCTCGACCTGCACCAGCGTGGCGGCCACGGTCGCGCGCTGACCACCGACCCGGACCGGGCGGACCCGCACCCGGGCGGGACCCGGCCGCGCGGGACTGAGGTAGTAGCAGCTGACGCTGACCGGCTCCAGCTCGCCGTCGCCGGCGAGCGCAGTCCGCAGGGCGTTGCCGACCACGGCGAGCAGGTAGCCGCCGTTGAGCCCGCCACCGACCGACCAGCCGCCGTCCAGGTCGACGGCGTACTCGCCGGTGCCGACCGGTCGCACGGCGATGCCGCGGTCGAGCTCGTGCTCGAGGCCGTCCTGCGTGGGTGGCATGGCGGGGACCCTAGCGGCGCGTCAGCCGACCGGGACGGCGTACCCCTCCGGCGTGCCCCACGTCACCGACCGCGGGCTGCGGTCGGTGATCACCGGGCAGTGGGTCCCGACGAAGTTGGTCGGCATGCAGCGGTTGCAGTGGATGCACAGCGACGGCGTCGCCGGGTCCGCCTGGATGCGGTTGACCAGGTCCGGCTCCCGGATGAGCGCCCGGGCCATCGCGACGAACTCGAAGCCCTCGGCCATGGCGCGGTCCATCGATGCCTTGTCGGTGATCCCGCCCAGCAGGATCATCGGCAGCGAGACCTCGGCCCGGACCTGCCTGGCCATGTCCAGCAGGAAGGTGTCCTCGTAGGGGTAGGAGCGCAGGAACCCCTTGCCGGCGAACCGCATCACCGTGCGGATCGGCTGCTTCATGACCTCGACGAACTCCTCGAGCGGGACGCCACCGCGGAAGAGGTACATCGGGTTGAGCAGGCTGCTCCCGGCCGTCATCTCGAAGGCATCGACGGTGCCGTCCTGCTCGATCCACACGGCCGTCTGGGTGGCCTCCTCCAGCGTGATCCCGCCGCGGACCCCGTCGGTCATGTTGAGCTTGGTGATGATGGCGATCCGGTCGCCCACGGCGTCTCGCACGGCGCGCAGGACGTCGCGACCGAAGCGGGCGCGGTGCTCCAGGCGGCCGCCGTACTCGTCGCGCCGCCGGTTGATCTTCGGGCTGAGGAAGGCACTGGCCAGGTAGCTGTGCCCGAGGTGCACCTCGACCGCGTCGAAGCCGCAGTCCACGGCCCGGCGCGCCGCTCGGGCGTGGGCGAGGACGATCCGGTCGAGGTCGGACTTCTTCGCCCGGCGGGAGACGCCGCCGTTGAGGTTGGGGAAGCGGGTGCTCGGCGACAGGGACGGATAGCCGTTCCCGCGGGCGTCGGCGACCGGCCCGGCGTGGCCGATCTGCGCGGACACCGCGGCGCCCTCGGCGTGGACGGCCTCGGTCAGGGCGCGCATGCCGGGCGCGGACTCGTCGGTCCACTGGAGCTGGTCGGGGTCGGTCCGGCCGTCGGGGGCCACGGCGCAGTAGGCCAGCGTGGTCATGCCGACACCGCCGGCGGCGAACGCGCGGTGGAAGTCGACCAGCTCCCGGGTGACCCGGCTGTGATGACTGAGCCCCTCGTTGGTGGCGCCCTTGATCACTCGGTTGCGCAAAGTGACCGGCCCCAGCCGACCGGGCGTGAACACGTCCGGGATTTCTGAAACACGTTCCACTTCTCCCACGCTACCCCGTGGCGCGCCCGCGTGACCGGCACGTCCGGGGCTCGTGCGAACGTCAGCGGAAGCTGCAGTGCGACTTCTTGCCCCGCAGCAGACCCGGCCACTCGAAGCTGGAGATGGCCGGGGTGAGGGGCTTCCGGCTGTGGGAGTAGGGCACCGCCCCGGACTCGCTCACCGCGAACAATCGCTTGCCGTTGCGGCTGAACTGGATGCCCTCTGCGCCCGGCACGAAGGCGACCCGCCGCCACCTCGGGGTGACCAGCTCGCCGCAGGCGAGCGTCGACCGGGCCAGGTAGAGCCCCCCGTCCGGCCCGATGGTCGCGCCCTGCACGTGCGTCGGCACCCGGGTGCTGCCGTCGGCGACCAGGTCGACCCCCCGGCCCTTGCGCGCCCCCAGGTCGAGGACGTTGCGGCGCAGCAGCTTGCGCAGGCTGAACCAGTAGATCCGCGGTCGCCCCGAGGTCTGGAACGGCACCAGGCCGACCTGCTTGGGCTTGAACACGACGCTCGAGCCGCGCACCGGCGCCTCGAGCCGCCAGACCCGGGTGGCGCGGATCGTCCTGCCCCGGGCACTGGGGTGGAAGGCCCACAGCTTGCTCTTCTGCACCACCCAGAGCCAGCCACCACCGGTCTCCCCGAGACCGCCTCCGTGCCGGCAGTAGGTGCTCGGCCGACGACCGACCTGGCCGACGAGCCCGCGCCGGTCCAGCCCCTGGCCGCTGCGCAGGTCGATCTGGACCAGACGGCATGCTCGCCCGCCGTACTTCTCCTGGAAGCGGAACCCCGAGACCCACGCGCGGCGCCCGTCCACCACCAGCCCCTGCGGCACGAAGCGCGCCCGCGGACGCGGCAGCCACCACCCGGCGCACAGGCGGCGGTGGTTGGCGAAGGCGGCCAGGGTCTTGCGGGTGTACGTCGGCCGGTCGCCGCGGACCTGCTTGTGGGAGACCCCGCCGCAGCTGAAGCGCGCGTGCTTGCGGGCCAGTGTCGCCCGCGTAGGGCCGTGGTCGTCCTTGCCCACGGACACGACGACCAGGCCCACGCCGGTGATCACCAGCAGTGAGGCCAGGCCTATTGCGAGACCGCGCCGGAGCACCCCGCCACGCTAACCAGCGCCGGACAGCGTGCACAGGACCTCACCGGCGCGTCGGAGCGCGCACCGGACCGAGCCAGCGCGGCACCCGTGCCCGGTACGCCGCGTACTCGGCGCCGAACCGGGCAGCCAGTGCGTCCTCCTCGGGCGGGATCTGGAGCCGGTCGATGACAGCCACGAAGCCGGCCACGGGGATCAACGCCCGCCAGGATCCGCGGGTCACCGCGTGGGCCGACAGCGCTCCGGCCATGCCCACGTACATCGGGTTGCGGGTGATCGCGTTCGATCCGGACGTCACCAGCGAGGATGCGCGCTCGGGGTGCGCCGGATCGAAGGTCGTGCGAACCCGACGGAATCGCGCAGCGGCGGCTCCTGCCAGCGCCACCGAGGTGGCGGCAGTCGTGGCAGCAGCGGTCGCCCGCGCAGGCGACGGCGGCTCGGCGTCGTTGGTCAGCCAGCGCTGCACCACGGCGGCGAGGAGGGCGACGACGGGCGGCGGCAGGTGCATGGTCCGCAGCCTGCCAGACGGCCGCCGGGCGTGGCCGTCGGCCGCGAGCAGCGGGCGACTAGTGGCGTGAATTCGAAGTTGTTGGTCGGTTGGCTTTCTTGAGGATCTCCTCGGCGGTCTTGGTCCAGACGAAGGGGTGGCAGCGGTCGTTCCAGCCGTCGATGAAGGCGCGGATCTTGGTGTTGAGGTCCTTGACGGACTTGAACACGCCGCGGCGGATGGCCTGACGCTCGACGATGCCGAACCAGACCTCGACCAGGTTCATCCAGGAGGCGTGGGTCGGGGTGAAGTGCACGACGAACCTCGGGTTCTTCGTAAGCCACTCGCGCACGTTCTTGTGCTTGTGGGCGGCGTAGTTGTCCATCACCAGGTGCAGCTCGACCGGGACACCGTCGTCGTCGAGGGCGTGACGGTAGGTCCGCTCGATCTGCTTGAGGAACGCCAGAAACTCCTGGTGCCGGTGCCGCGGCTTCAGCGCGGCGGTGACCTGCCCGGTGGCGATGTCCAGGGCAGCGAAGAGGGTCGAGGTCCCGTGCCGGTAGTAGTCGTGGGACCTGCGTTCGATCCGTCCCTCCTGCATCGGCAGGATCGGGACGGTGCGGTCCAAGGCTTGGATCTGGGACTTCTCGTCCACGCACAGCACGATCGCGTTCTGAGGCGGGGCGAGGTAGAGCCCGCAGATGTCGGTGACCTTCCCGACCAGCTCGGGGTCGGTGGAGAACCGGAAAGACTCCGCCTTCCAGGGCTTGATCCCATAAGCCCGCCACGCCCGCAGGATCGCCGAGGAGCTGACCTTGAGCCGGTCCGCGAGGAGCCGGCTGGACCAGTGCGTCACCCCGAGCTTCTTCGGCGGTGGCTTCAGCGTCTCGGCCACGATCTCGCGGTGGTCCAGCGTCCGCGGCCGCCCCGGCCGCGGCTCATCACGCAACCCGGCGATCCCTCGTTGCTGATACCGGCCGCGCCAGTTCAGCACCGTGGTCACCGTCGCGTCGGTCAGCTCCGCGATCCGGGTGTTGGCCACACCGTCCGCGGCCAGCAGCACGATCCGAGCCCGCTTCGCCGCCGAGGCACCGTACCGATCCGAGCGAGTCCACCTCTCCAGCTCCTCACGGTCACCAGGACGCAGCATCAGGGCAGGTGCAGGACGGTTAGCCACACCCCAAGAATTCCAGATCCCAAACCATCTAGCAATTAACGACGCGCGCCACTAGACTGCCCTTCGTCCCTTCGCCCCCGCTGAGCGGGTGCCCGGCCGCGACGGGACTCATGGGTTGGCTCCAAAGCCGGGGCCGCCGAGCCGGTCGACCCTGGAAAGCCTCCCTTGCGTGATCTCACCCGGGTCCATGGCGACCCAGTCTTCGACGCCCAACCACTGGCCACGCTGCTCCTCGACCTCGACCTGTGCATCCGGGCGGTCAACCCGGGCTACGCGAGAGCAACGTGCCGGTCACCGCAGGAGCTCCTCGGTGTGCCCCTGTTCGAGGCCTTTCCGGACAACCCCGACGACGCCGGAGCCGACGGCGTGAAGAACCTGACCCGGTCCTTCGAGATGGCCGCCCGCCAGCGCCGGCCACACAACATGGTGGTGCAGCGCTACGACATTCCGGACACGGTCAACGGTGGCTGGAAGCTCAAGGTCTGGAACCCCGTGAACAGTCCGGTGGTGGCCGACGACCGCGTCGTCGGCCTGCTGCACCAGGTCCGCGACATCACTCCGGCGGCTGCCGACCTGCGCAGGGTGCTGCGCGCTTACCGCGACCTCCTGCTCAGCGCACCTCCGGACGAGAGCCAGGCCACCGGAGTCGCCGAGGTCACCGACGCAGTCACCGACGCGCTCAGCGAGCGGGACGCACTGGTCGAGGAGGTGCTCAACCTCAGACGGGCCCTGACCTCCCGGGCAACGATCGACCAGGCCAAGGGCATCCTCATCGCCGAGCGTCACTGCACGCCCCACGAGGCCTTCGAGACGCTGGTGAAGCTGTCCTCCCACTCCAACGTGCGGCTCGCCGACGTGGCGCTCGCCCTGGTCTACACGGCGCAGCGCGGCAGCTCGGGCTCCCCCGCCTGACCGGCGCCGAGGCACCGCGAGCCGGCTTCGGGTCCCGGACAGCGTCCGGCCGTCCCTGGTCGCGAGCTGGTCTCCGGCTCACGTCGCGTTCTGCTTGGCCAGCGCGGCCGCCCGCTCGTCGGGGTGGGTGGTGGGCCACCTCTTCTCGATCTCGGCGTTGAGCTCGGCGCCGAGCAGCACAGCCACCGACGAGAGGTAGAGCCAGAGCACGACCGCAATGGGGGTGCCGAGCTGCCGGTAGACCGCGTTGCCGGGTTGGTCCCCGAGCCCACTGAGCGTGAGGTAGGTGCGCAGACCGGCCGCCGCCAGGAACCACAGTGCCATGGCCAGCACCGCCCCCGGCAGGTCCCGCAGCCACGGCGTGTGCCAGGGGACGCCCACGTGGTACAGCGTCGTGAGCCCGGCCAGAAGGAGGACCCCGAGCGCCGGCCAGTACGCCGCGTTCAGGGCGCTCACGGTCGCCGACGCGACCCCCTCCGGGGCCACGTGCTCGACCAGGCGCGGCCCGAGCACCAGGAGCGGCAGGACCGCTACTGCGGCCAGCAGGGCTCCGATCGTCAGCACGAGGGCGAGCAGCCGACGCCGCCAACCCGGCCGGGGCGACTCGATGTCGTAGGCGAGCACGAGCGTCTCGAGCACCCGACTGGTGGCACGCGAACCGGTCCACAACGCCAGCAGCCCACCGATCCCGATCACGTCGGCGCGGCCGCTGTCCAGGACCTGGCGGGCCAGGGGCTCGTAGGACTGGTAGGTGGAGCTCGACATGAAGGCGTGCGGGACGTCGAAGACCAGCCGGTCGAGCTGTGCACTGCCCCGCGGCCCGAGGCGAGCTGCGACGAAGCCCATCGACCCGAGCACCACGAGCAGCAGCGCGGGCAGCGAGATCAGGATGAACAGCGTGGCCTCGGCGGCCAGACCCGGAACGCGGTCCGCCACCGCGTCGTGGACCGTGCGCTGGGTCAGGTGGATGCCCGCGCGCACCGGACCCGGCAACCGGTCCACGAAGGCATCCGCGCGGCGGACCCACCGCCTCCGCCGCGACCGCACTTCCCGCGAGACGGCGCTCGCGGCACCGGCCGCGCGCGCACGCAGACCTTCGGGCTGCTCCTCGGACGTCACCCGCCCAGTCTTCCGCGAGCGATGGACGCATACAGCAAACGGGCCAACAAGATGGTGAACCTCAACGAACAGGCGGGGCGGAATGTGCGGACGGGACGTCCCTGCTCGTGCGCGCGAGACTCCGGGTGAGCTCACTCTCCCGGTCGCACCAGTCCGCACTCGTAGGCAGTGACGACGGCGTGCACCCGGTCGCGCAGCTGGAGCTTCTGCGTCAAGTGGACCAGGTGGGTCTTCACCGTCGCCTCCGAGAGGAAGAGCCGTCCGGCGATCTCTGAGTTGGTGAGACCACGGGCCACCAGGACGAGCACCTCCCGTTCGCGCTCGGTGAGTGCCTGCACCGCTGACGGGACACCGTCGGGTGCCGGACCGCGGCCGAAGCGGTCCAGCAGCCTGCGGGTCAGCTCGGGATGCAGCACGGCATCGCCGGTCGCCACGGTCCGGATGGCGCCGACGAGCTGCTCGCGCCGCGAGTCCTTGAGCAGGAAGCCGCTCGCGCCCGCCCGGATCGCCTCGTAGAGATAGGCGTCCTCGTCGTACGTGGTCAGCATCAGCACGCGGGACGACGACCCGGACGCCACGATCTCGCGCGTCGCCGACAGCCCGTCGAGCTCGGGCATGCGCACGTCCATCAGGACGACGTCGGGCGCCGCGTCCCGCACGAGGGCGACCGCTTCGCGGCCGTCGCGTGCCTCACCGATCACGTCGATGCCGTCCTCGACGTCGAGGATGAGGCGCAGACCGTCCCGGACCAGCGCCTGGTCGTCGGCGATCGCGACCGTTGTCATGTAGGACCCAGCGGCAGCGCGGCGAGCACCCGGAACCCGCCGTCGGCGATGGGGCCACACTCGACCCGGCCACCGAACAGCGCCGCCCGCTCGGCCATCCCGATCAGGCCGTGCCGGGCGCCGCTCGGCTCCGGTTCGGACCGTCCGGCGCCATTGACCACCTCGAGCTGGACCTGTCCCGCGGTGCGCCGCACCCGCACGTCGACGGCCGCACCGCGGGCGTGCTTCAGCGCGTTGGTGAGCGCTTCCTGGGCGATCCGGAACAGCACCATGCCCATCCCGTCGGGCAGCTCGTCGGCCAGGTCGTCGATCCGGCAGGAAACCGGCTGCCCCCCCACGGCGCAGCGACTCCGCCAACCGGCCGATGTCGCCGACGCCGGGTTGCGGCGCGAGCAGCAGGTCGTCGTCGTCTCTCAGCACGCCGAGCATCCGGCGCATCTCGGCCAGCGCCTCCCTACCGCTGCTCTCGATCGCCTCCAGGGGTGCGCGCACGCGGGCGGGGTCGCTGTCGAGGACTCCGCTGGCCGCCATCGCCTGCATCACCACCACGTTGACGTTGTGCGTGACCACGTCGTGCAGGTCTCGGGCGATCTTGGCCCGCTCCGACGCGATCGCCTCGGCCCGACGCTCCTCTGCAGCCAGCACCGCGCGTCGTCGTACCGCCGACTCACGTGCGGTCCGGACGAGGATGCCGGCGACCAGCGCCAGCACCAGCACGGTCGTGAACATCAGGTAGGACCAGGTCTCGGTCTCGTCGGAGAAGCTGAGCGCCGGGTCGTGCGTGTCGTGCACCGCACTGAGCGCAACGGCCCCGGCGAACCCGGCCACGAGCCGCCGCGCGGTGGCATAGGCACCGAGCGAGTAGAGACCGACGAGAGCGGGGAACAGCGCGACGGCTCCCTCGATCCCGTTGGAGGTGACGACGGCGTGCAGTGCGTACGCGCCGTAGAACCACACGATCACGAGGTCCGGGATGCTGCGGCGCCACAGCATCGCAAGGACCGCGGTGAGGAGCAGCGGGAAGGTCCACCACGCGCTCCCGGCGATGTCGGTGGTGGTGCCGAGACCGAGGAATTCGCGGTCGACGAGCAGCCCCACGAAGACGGCGACCAGGGCGGCGTCGATCGCGAGTGCACGCCCCCGTGGAAGGCCGAGCCGGCTGGTCACGAACAGATGCTAGGTCCGGTGCCGCCCTGCCGACGTCATCTTCGGAGTTGACCCGCCTCCTCCCCGAAGTGGAGGCGAACCGTCCAGCGGCTCGATGTGTGGCCACGCGGAGGGGACCCAGGCTCGGCAGCACCGAACATCCGCTCGAGGAGGACCTCACATGTCACGTTCGCTCTCCGGGAACCGGCTCGTACTCTCCGGTGCCGTGCTGTACCTGCTGGAGTGGGTGGCGATCATCGCCGGCGGCGTCGGCGTACCGCTCGGGGCGGCCGCCGGCACCCACGACCTCACCGCCGCCTACTCCGGCCAGGCAGGGGCGCTGGGCTGGGCTGTCGGCTGGTTCTGCGTCGTCGAGCTGGGCCGGGTGATCCTGATGATCGGACTGCGGGCCGCCCTCGCCGCTCCGGGTCGTGACAACACGCTGATGGACGTCGCCGTGGTGGCGATGGCCGTGAGCGTCGCCCTCGAAGTCGTCGTGTACGCGGTCGCGGCCGGTGCTGCGTGGGCGCTCGACCGCGGCGGGTCCCTCGCGATCACCCGTGCTCTCGACGCAGTCGCATTCGTCACGAACCAGACGATCTACGGACCGCTGGGCGTCTCGGTGCTCTGTGCTGCGGTCGCGATGTGGCGCTCGGGCTCGTTCGCCAAGCCGTTGTCAGCCCTCGGCATCATCGCGGGCCTCGCCTTCACCGCCCTCAGCCTGGTGCTGGTGGGACCGCGCTTCTCCAGCGCGGCCGACGCCGCGTCCGCGGCCGCCCTGCCGATGTGGATCTGGATGGTGTGGACCGGCGTCGTCGTCTGGCGGGCGCGGCGCGGTCCTCGCGACGTCGACAACCTCGCGGCGCCGGACGATCTCGCGCGGGCCTGACAGCACGTTCGACCGCCGCCCTCCATGCAGCAGTGCCGTGTATCCGCTCGCCCAGCCGGTCCAGCGCGTGGGCGAACCTGGCGAGTGGACCGTTCTGGATCCGTCACGGTCTCTGTGTCAGCTGCTTGGCGAAGTTGACGACCTCGGCGGTGAACGCGCTGGCCCGTTCGAGCATGACCATGTGTCCGGTGCCTTCGAGGACGACGGTGCGCGCGCCGGGCACGGACTCGGCGAACTCTGCGAGTGCGGTCAGCGGGGCGATCGCGTCGTGGTCGGCGCCGATCGCGAGCGCCGGACAGCTGGTCTGGGTGAGCCACTGCCCGGGGCGCAGCCTGCCGGCTGCTCGGGCAGTGGGGAGGACGCCGCGGGCGCCGACTCCGTCCACGAGCAGCGCAACGCTCTTGGCCGAGAGCGCCCCCGGACGGTGCAGGTAGGGCCACAGGAAGAGGCGGCGCAGTCGCGGGCGGTTGATGAGTTGGGTGCGGAGGAACGCCGGGACGGGCAGTCCCGCGGTGATCACCTCGAAGTACGTCGCCACGACGGTCGCGGGCCGTCTGAGCAGGTTGTAGCCGCCGTGCTGCATGCCCAGCACGGCGGCGAAAGCCTGCACGGTGCCGGCGGCGAGGACGATCGCGACAACCAGATCGGGATGACGGTGAGCGAAGCGCACGGCCACCGGCCCGCCGAGCGAATGCCCGACGAAGACGACCTTGGGCAGGTCCAGCTGCTCGACCAGCTCGGCGATCGCGTCCGCGAAGGCGTCGATCGAGGACCCACCTGGCAGCGGCCCGGAACCGCCGAAGCCAGGCAGGTCGACGGCGATGACCCGACCGTGTTCGGCCAGCTCGGGGATGTTCTCCGTCCAGTGCTGCCAGCGTCCTCCGAGGCCGTGGACGAGAACGAACACCAGGCTGTCCGTCCCCGGATCGCCGTAGTCCAGGTAGTGCAGGCTGGAGCCGGCGATGTCAGCGGTGTGGACGTGCCGGGTCCAGTCCACCTCACCTCGGGGTCGCCTCCCGGGCAGGCCGTAGTCTCCGTCCAGCGGGACGGTCCTCCACGTCTGGCTTGTCGACGCCATGAGCGATTCTCTCTTGTTGTGCGCGCTACCAGTCCGGCCGCGTGCACGGGACGCACCGATGCACACGTTGAAGCGGAACGATCACGCGGGGTTTCGACTGCTGTTGGTCCTCGGCGGTAGAAGCCGGAAAACACGGTCTGACCTGCGGAAACGCGTTGGCGGAACCGTTGGACGTCGTTGGCGATCGTCGGTCTCGGCCGGACTTCTTGCGGACTGTTTGCGGACCGCTGGACGGTCGGAGACCCTGAGGTCATTCGTCGCGGACTCACCGACCTGACGTCAGGCTAGTCCGAGCCCCGACCTAGACCTTCGATCTTCGCGGATCTTGCGGACAGGTCGCGGATGCTCTGCCAGACAGCTGCTCGGGGCGCGTCGATCTTGAGTGCTCGGATGTATTCGTCGAGACGTTGCGGGCGATCTCGGAGGGAGGTGACTGCGTTGTTGAGGCTCTCGCCAACCGTCTTGCCGTACGCTTCGACCGCCTTGCGCGCGCCGGCCTTCAGGGCGGCGGTGTCGGGTTTCATCATGGCCAGGTCGATCAGGTCGCGGCTGAACGTCGACGTGTCTGCCCAACGGTCGTCGTTGGCGAGCAGCTTGGTTGCGACCTGGTCGGTTCGCGTCAGGATCCGTAAGCCACAGATCTCATCGTCCGCGGAGGGAGTGTCGAGGTCGATGCGGCCTTCATGGATGATCTCGAACTTGATCGCAATCCCCGCAACGAGCACCGAGGTCCTGATGCCGTAACCGTCGACAGAGGGTGTCCGACCCAGGTCCAGCTCGCGGGTAGCCAGAGCGTCGAGCCCATGGTCCCTGACGATCTGGCGCAGCGCTCGGTAGGACTGCTGGTCGGAGACCAGGAAGTCGATGTCGACCGATTCGCGGAACTCACCGTTGGCGAGGACGATCGCGGTGCCGCCTCCGAACCAGCAGTTGTGCTCGACCAGGAGTGGTGCGTCGAGCATCGACAGCACCTCGGCCACCTGTTGGTGGTGCAGCCGCCTAAACAAGGAGCCTCCCGTTGCTGTAGGTGTCCGCCAGGTGCTGGATGAACGCCTTCTCGTGATCGGTGAGGGCGTCCTGGTTGAGGTGTCGCCAACCGCGTTCGTAGAGGTTGAGCGCCTCCGTCTCGGTGATGGTGGTGCCGGCGTCGGTCTGCCATGCCAGCGTGCGGAGGCCGGGGTAGTCGCCGACCGTGATCGTCGCCGGTTCTGCTGCTGGAGCGTCGAGGATCGGGACGACGAGGTGAAGTCCGAGTGCGGCTGCAACGTTGATGTAGGCGCCGATCGTGACCGAGGGGTTTCCGGCCTCGATCCTGTGCAGGGTGACACGCGAAACGCCAGCAGCTTCGGCGCAGGCGACTGCCGTGACGCCGAGGGCCTTCCGGCGTTCGCGCAGCCGCGCGCCTAGGCGTTCGAGGTCCGCCTGTTGCTCAGGGCTCGTGTACGGGCTAGGGGCTGGCATGTTTCTCATTTTAGTTATTCAGCCCTCTAAGTCAATAATGAGAAACGTTTTGAATGATCTCTTGGTCAAACGGGCTAGCCCGCGCGAAGCCCGCCGTACGTCCAGTTCGTCCAAGAGACACTCTCTGGGCTCGAGCTCGCTATCCCCAGAAGATCGGGTCGCCGCTGGTTCCGATGTGATCGAGGAGCGCCTGGACGTTCTTGGTCGGGCGCTTGCGCTTGTACTCATGGAACTTGAGGTTGCGGTCGCGCCAGTAGATCGCCCACAGGCCGGTCGCCTTGGTGTAGCGGATTCGCGCGATCGGGAAGCGGGTGTGCTCGCCGACACCGTCCCACGGTGGCCTGACCTCGACGATGTCGACGTGGCGGTCGGAGACGTCGGCCTCGACCTTCAGCTCGTCCCACAGGTGCTCGGGCACCCGCTCCCGCGCCCACAGCCGGATGCGGTGCAGGTCAGTCTCGGGAAGTGCCATCGCACCAGCGTGCCACTGAGTGGACGGAGCACGCCCGGCCGAAGAGCCGGGGCGTCGATGACCGGCCTGCGGACTGTCTGCGGACCAGCTCGACCCCAAGAACCAGCAATCCCCAACGCCTACTGGCGAGTCCCGACGACGCTAAACATTGAAGCGGAACGAAAACCCGTGTTTCGGGTGTTGACGGTCACCGTTGGTTGAGGCCGGGAAACCCGGTCTGACCTGCGGAAACGCGCTCGTAGGACCGTTGGACGTCGTCGGCGAGAATCGGTCTCCGCCGGACTTCTTGCGGACTATTTGCGGACCGCTGGACGGTCAGAACACCCCTCCGGATGTGGGAAGCAGCGTCGATCCTGACGACGTCAGCGTGCCCATCTCCGCGGCCGAGTTGCTGCGCTGCGCGGCACGCCCACGACTCCCGATGACGCAGTCGTCGAGGACGTTCTGGCTGCTGTCGTGCCTCGGGGGTGCAGTTGATCCTGCCCGTCATGGGCGGGCGGCCCACTTGGCCTCGAAGCCGGCGCGGACGTTCTCAGCCGGGATCGCCCTGGGTGGGTCGGCCTTCAGAGCGTCGTAAGCGGCGGCAGCTTCGGTGCGCAGCCACGAATCGGAGGCTAGGTCGAACGCCTCCTGCGGGTCGACCGATGCGAGCAACCGGAGAGCGACGTGCTTGCGAACGTCAGGAGGCAGAGACATCCCGGCCTCGTAGAACTCCGATTCGCTCAGCGACATGACGTGAGGGTAGGCCGATCCCCGACTCTGGCGCATGTCAGTTCGGCATACCGCCGAGGTCGTCGAGCTCGTCGCCGCTGAGGCCGGTCATGAGCGACACAGCAGCCTCATCGGTGCCGTCGAGACTTCCGAGCGCGGCCTCGATCACGGCAGCCTGGGCCTCGCTGGCGCGGCTCACCATGACCTCAGGTTACGCCGGCAACCCGGCGGTTACAGGGAGATCCCTCTGGCGAGGGCGGCGTCGAACAGCGTCCGGGCGACCTGCTCAGCCTTTTCGGTCGCCGCAGCACCGACCGGCTTCGCCTCGTAGCGGTCCTGGTTGCGAGCGCGTCGCAAGCGGTCGAACTCTCGCGCTGCCTTCTCCGCGGGCGGCTTGTCGAAGACGGCTCGCAGGTAGCGGCCGAGCGCCTCGTGCTGGCCGGGCCCGTTGGTCGTCCGGAAGCCGTACGCCGCCAGCAGCGCCTCGCCCGTGTCGTGGCAGGCGTCGTAGGCGATCCCGTACTTGACGACGACACTGGTGAGCAGCGGCAGTTGGTTCAGCCGCTCCTCGGCCTGGCGCAGGAACGACGTCGCACGCGCGAGGTCTGCGGGCACGACCTCGAGACGTCGTGCCTCGACCAGCGCGAGGACCGTCGCCTGCTGGACGCGGGTGAGCGGGGTCAGCGCCACGGCAGCTCCCCGATCACGGCGACCGCCGGGCCGCTGCGCACGTTGTCCAGGAACCCGGAGGACGCCGCGAACTCCTCAGGGGTGAGGATCGTCGGGTTCACGGGACGGTGCACCGCTGCCTCGACTCGGGTGCACGCCTCGTAGACCGCGTCCACGTCGGGCTCACCGAGCACCATGACGTCGATGTCGTGCGGCGCCGGACCGGCATCCCCGAGCATCCGCGCGGCGAAGGAGCCGTAGAGGAACGCCGACTCGATCCCGTCGATGCGGGCAAGCTCCTCGGCCAGGACCACCACCGGGCCGGTCGCGACCGTGAGGATCTCGCGCAAGGGGCCCACTAGCGGGCTCTCGTCGTTGGCCCGGATCAGCCTCGTGCGGCCCACCTGTCGCTCGCTCAGGATGCCGGCGTCCACCAGGCGCGCGACTTCGCGGTGCGCGGTCGGGTAGGCCAGGCCGGCCCGCTTGGCCAGATCGGTGACGCTCAGCTCGTCGCCGGTGAGCAACAAGGTGGAGAGCAGGCGCGCCTGACCGTCCGACCTGAAGATCGGAGCGAGGAGCGGCGCCTCAGTTCTCATATAACTGAGGTTATCCTCCACTATATCGACAGTCAACGTGCCGCTCGCTAGCCCCAGAAGATCGGGTCGCCGCTGGTTCCGATGTGGTCGAGGAGCGCCTGGACGTTCTTGGTCGGGCGCTTGCGCTTGTACTCGTGGAACTTCAGGTTGCGATCGCGCCAGTAGATCGCCCATTGGCCGGTCGACTTCGTGTAGCGCAGCCGCGCGATCGGGAACCGGGTGTGCTCGCCGACGCCGTCCCATGGTGGCCGCACCTCGACGATGTCGACGTGTCGGTCGGAGACGTCGGCCTCGACCTTCAGCTCGTCCCACAGGTGCTCGGGCACCCGCTCCCGCGCCCACAGCCGGATGCGGTGCAGATCAGTCTCTGGAAGTGCCATCACACCAGTCCATAGCGCATAACCTACGAGGCACCATGACTCTCGGGGACGACGCCAACCGCCTTGCCGCGGAGGCGCGTGCCCGCGTATTGATCGACCGCCAGCTCACCGACGCGGGCTGGTCGGTGCAGGACAGCAGGTCGCTGAACCTGTTCGCTGCCCAGGGCGTCGCGCGCCGCGAGGCAACGATGGCGACCGGGCACGGTCGCGCCGACTACCTGCTCTACGTCGACCAAAGGGTCGTCGGGGTGATCGAGGCCAAGCCGGAGGGCACTCCCCTGTCAGGTGTCGAGTGGCAGTCCGCCATGTACGCCGACGGGCTCCCGGCGGATGTCAGGCTGGCCGCACAGACCAAGGACGGCCGGCTCCCCTTCGTCTTCGAGGCCAGCGGCGCCGAGACCCACTTCACGAACGGCTTCGACCCCGAGCCGCGGGCTCGGCGGATCTTCAACTTCCCCAAGGCGGCCACCCTCGCGAAGACCCTGCGCAGCAAGGACGAGGAACACCCGACCTGGCGGGGCAAGGTCACCGCGATGCCACCGCTGGACACCACTCCCCTGCGGCCGGCGCAGATCGAGGCGATCAACGGCGTCGAGCAGAGCCTGCGCGAGCAGCGCTACGACCGGAGCCTCGTGCAAATGGCGACCGGTGCCGGCAAGACCTACGCGGCCGTGACGCTGTCCTACCGGCTGCTGAAGTTCGGCGGCTTCGACCGGATCCTGTTCCTGGTCGACCGCAACAACCTGGCCAAGCAGACGATGGCCGAGTTCGAGAACTACCGCACCCCCGACGACGGCCGCCGCTTCACCGAGCTCTACAACGTGAACCGGCTCAACCGCGGCCCGATGCCCGAGTCGACGGCCCTCGCGATCTCCACCATCCAGCGCGTCTTCAAGGCGCTGCGCAACGAGGCGTTCGACGAGAGCGATGATCCCGGGCTGGACGGCTGGGTGCCCGACACCCCGGTCACCGTCGCCTACAACGCCGACATCCCACCGGAGACGTTCGACCTGATCATTGTCGACGAGGCCCACCGTTCGATCTACGGCCAGTGGCGCGGCGTCCTGGAGTACTTCGACGCCCACGTCGTCGGCCTCACCGCGACCCCCGGCAAGCAGACCTTCGGGTTCTTCAAGCAGAACCTCGTTTCGGAGTACACCTACCCGCAGTCGGTGGCCGACAACGTCAACGTCGACTTCGACATCTACCGGATCAAGACCCAGATCAGCGACCAAGGATCGACGATCGAGGCCGGCACGGTCGTCCCCAAGGTCGACCGGCGCACCCGCGCCCAGCGCTACGAGGCGCTGGACGAGGACCTCGAGTACACCAGCGGCCAGCTCGACCGCGCAGTGACCGCGACCGACCAGATCCGCACCGTGCTGGAGACCTTCCGGGACAAGCTCTTCACCGAGATCTTCCCGGGCCGCTCAACGGTGCCGAAGACCCTCATCTTCGCCAAGGACGACGCCCACGCGGAGGAGATCGTCACCCAGGTCCGCGAAGTGTTCGGCAAGGGCAACGACTTCGCCGCCAAGATCACCTACACCGCCCGCAACGCCGATCAGCAGCTCGCCGCCTTCCGCACCAGCCCGGCTCTGCGGATCGCGGTCACCGTTGACATGATCGCCACGGGAACTGACGTGAAGCCGCTGGAGTGCGTGTTCTTCATGCGCGACGTGCGCTCGCCGCAGTACTTCGAGCAGATGAAGGGCCGCGGGGCCCGCACCATCCCGTCAGCCGACTTCCAGGCCGTGACCCCGGACGCCAAGCAGAAGACCCGCTTCGTCCTCGTCGACGCCATCGGGGTCACCGAGCACGACTTCGTCGAGCCGCCGCTGAACCGCGAGAAGTCCGTCAGCCTCCAGAAGCTGCTGGAGAAGGCCGCCAACCTGACCATCACCGAGGACGAGACGGCAACCCTCGCATCCCGGCTCGCCGCCCTCGAACACCAGCTGACTCCCGAGGAGCGCACCGAGCTCGACTCCGTCGCCGGTGGGTCTGTGCGGAAGGTGGTCCGCCACCTCGTCGATGCCGTCGACCCCGACCGTCAAGCCGAAGCAATCGAGGGTGCCGAGGACCCGGCCGCGGTTCGTCAGCAGCTGATCATCGACGCCGTGAAGCCACTCGCATCGAATCCCGACCTGCGCGCCCGCATCCTCGAGCTCCGCCGTGTCCACGACCGGGTGGTCGACGAGGTCTCCGCGGACGTACTGCTCGATGCGTACGGCGTGGTCGACACCGGCAAGGCAACGTCCGTCGTCGAGTCCTGGCGCGAGTACCTCGACGAGCACCGCGCCGAGATCACCGCCATCCAGCTCCTCACCGAAGCCAAGGAACGGCGGATCTCCTTCAGCGATATCAAGGAGCTCGCCGACCGCATCGCCCGACCGCCCTACAACTGGACGCCCGACATCATCTGGAACGCCTACGTCGCCCTGGACCCGCAGTTCGCCGCCAAGTCCGACCACCGCACGTTGACCGACCTGGTCTCCCTGGTGCGCTACACCGTCGGGGTCGACGACAAGCTCGTCCCCTACGTCGAACGCGTGAAGGAGCGGTACGCCGCCTGGCTGGCCCAGCAGGAGCAGGCCGGCGTGACGTTCACGGACGCAGAGCGCTGGTGGCTCGACAACATGGTTGAGGTCATCGCCAACTCTGCCGGTATCCGTACGGAAGACCTCGACGACGCCCCCTTCATCGAGCGCGGTGGCACCGACGGCGCCCTGCGGGACCTAGGCGACCGCGCGGCCGAGCTCATCGACGAACTGAACTCGGAGCTCACGGCATGACGTGGGCTCGGAAGGTGAGCCTCGCAGAACTCGCTGACGGCGGGCTGTTCACCGATGGTGATTGGGTCGAATCGAAGGACCAAGACCCGTCGGGAACCGTTCGCCTGACACAACTGGCCGACGTCGGCATCGGCGAGTTCCGCGATCGATCCAATCGCTGGCTTCGTCCTGACCAGGCAACCAATCTTCGATGCACGTTCCTGGAGCCGGGCGACGTCCTCATTGCCAGGATGCCTGATCCCATTGGTCGCGCGTGTCTGGCGCCCGCGTCGATTGGCTCCGCGGTGACGGCGGTCGATGTGTCCATCCTCCGCATCAGACGCCCCGACGTTGAAGCCCGATACGTGCTGTGGGCAATCAACTCGCCGCGGTTTCACGCCGAGGTAGAGGCGCGACAGTCAGGCACGACTCGTAAGCGAATCTCTCGCAAGAACCTCGGTGCGCTCACAGTCCCCGTTCCGCCCCTCGACGAACAGCGCCGCATCGTCGATCTCCTCGAGGACCACCTCTCCCGCCTCGATGTCGCCGATCGAGAGGTGGTGCGCGCCAGCCACAAGCTTGATGCGTTGTGGCGGAGTGCGCTGACGGCCACGCGGAACTCCTTCTCAGTGCTCCCTCGCGCCATCGGAGACATTGCGAGCACCTCTCTCGGAAAGATGCTCGACGCCAAGAAGCAATCAGGTGAGCCGATCCCTTACTTGCGCAACATCAACGTGCGGTGGGGATCCTTCGACCTCGCGGACCTCCGAACCACTCCTCTGGAACCCGACGAAGTTGCCAAATTCGACGTCCGCGAGGGAGACGTCATGGTTTGCGAAGGAGGCGAGCCAGGTCGGTGTGCGGTTTGGCGTGGTGACGGATCGGGGATCGCTTTCCAGAAGGCGCTTCATCGAATCCGTGTCGCGCATCAGGCAGAGGTTCTTCCTGACTTTCTCGCTCTCATGCTCGAGGAGTGCATTCGTTCCGGACGCGCGGATCGACTGTTCACTGGGACGACCATCAAGCATCTCCCTCAGGAGAAGCTGCGCACCATCGAAATCGTGTTGCCCTCGCTCGACGACCAGCGATCGGCGCTGCAGCGTCTGGCAGAAGTCGCCGAGGAACGGGAACGACTTCGGTCATCCCTCACGCATGGAATGCGGAACTCTCAGGCCCTCCGTCGATCCCTACTCGCAGCCGCCTTCTCCGGCCGCCTCACCGGCGCCGAATCCGATCTCTCGGCGGCAGAGGAGATGATCGGCGCGTGAGCGGCAACCAGGTCAAGCTGTCCCTCGTCGACGGCACAATGGTCCGATGACGGCCAACCTGCTCAACGCCCGAGGGGGGTGACCCGCATGACCACGCAGTTCGAGTTCCGCCTCATCGGCGCGAGCGCGCCCGACGGCGAACTCGAAGCCGAGCAACTTCTCGCCATCGTTACGAGCCTGAAGGAGATCGCAACGAAGATCGGGCGTGTCGAGACTGGCGCGGAACGGGTCGGCCGAGCGCCGAACAGGACTCACCGGGTCGCGAAGCTCACCATTGGGCTGGCTCCCGGGAGCACCTCCGTGCTCGCGCGCAGGACCGGCGCCGGCGAAGCTCTGGAGTTCGACCTCGCCGATGAGCAGGCCTTCGACGACAAGTTCGCCTCCCTCGTCGAGTCGATCGCGCTGGACCAGCGTCCCAGCTGGGTCGGTGACTCTCTCTCACTCGCTACTGCGGACCTGACCGCTGCCCTCCAGCAGGCGGCGCCCGAGGTCGAGTTCAAGGTCGCCGGGAAGGTACGCCGCCGTTTCAACACCGAAGAGACCCACCGGGAGACCTGGCGCGTCGATCCAACGTCGAGTTCCGACTCGATCACTTTCGCCGGGAGGCTCTACGCGGTGAACCTCAACACGCACCGCCTCCAGGTGCAGGACGACGTCGGCCACCAGGTCGCGTTGCCGAAAGTGTTCAACGACGCCGAGGTGAGCCGGCTCATCGGAAGCTACGTGACGGTGACAGGTGCCCCCGAGCGCGACGCACGGGGACGCCTCACCCACATCCACGAAGCCGCCGTCGTCGCCGCCCCGGACCCGCTGGACGGGAGCGTCGTGCCGGCGGCAGTGTCGCTCGACGAGATCCTCGCGAGTGCTCCCGGTCCGGATATCGACGGCGGGATCGAGCTGACCGACGAGGAGTTCGCGGCCTTCCTTGAGGCGGTCCGTGGGTGAGCGACCCGCAAGCCACGGTGCTCGATAGCGACGCGTTCAGCCTCCTGTTCGTCAGGCGTGATGCGAAGGACCCCCGGATCGCCAGGTGGCGCGAGTTGCTTGCCGGGCACCGAGTGCTCATCTCGTTCCAGACCCGGGCCGAACTGCTCGCAGGGGCGATTGCTCGCGGCTGGGGCGAACGGCGGACGAACGAGCTCCGAGCGATCCTGGACGGGACTCCCACGATCGGCGTAGACGACGGGGTCATCGATGCCAACGCCACCCTCTACGCCGAGTGCCGACGGTTTGGGCACGCACTCCACGCCAAGGAGAACACCGCCGACAGGTGGGTTGCTGCCTGTGCCATTGCGAAGAACACTCCCCTACTGGCTGGCGACGGCATTTTCCGGGGTGCTCCCGGTCTTTCGCTGCTGATGGAAGGCTGACGCTCGTGTCTGACTCGCGTCGCCTCGTCGACAAGCTCTGGTCGTACTGCAACGTCCTGCGTGACGACGGCGTCGGCGTCATCGAGTACACCGAGCAGCTGACCTATCTGCTGTTCCTCAAGATGGCGCACGAGCGGGCTAACCGGAGGCTGAACCCGCAGCAGATCGTGCCGCCCGAGTACTCCTGGCAGAAGCTCCTCGACGCCGAAGGCACCGAGCTGGAGGTCACCTACACGCAGATTCTCGTCGGTCTTGCCCAGCAGCCGGGCACGCTCGGCACGATCTTCCGGAAGGCCCAGAACCGGATCCAGGACCCGGCCAAGCTCAAGCGACTCATCGTCGACCTCATCGATCAGGAGAACTGGTCAGCCTCCGGCACCGACCTCAAGGGCGACGCCTATGAAGAGTTGCTGTCCAAGGGCGCGTCCGACAAGGGCTCCGGCGCTGGTCAGTACTTCACGCCCCGCGAGTTGATCCGGGCGATCGTCGACGTCGTCGACCCCAGACCCAGTGACACGGTCGTCGACCCTGCCTGTGGCACCGGCGGCTTCCTCCTGGTCGCCAACGAGCACGCCTCCCGCGACGCCGCCAGCCTCACGCCGACCGAGCGCGATCACCTCCGCGACGAGTTCGTCTCCGGCTACGAGCTCGTCGACGGCACCGCACGGCTCGCCGCGATGAATCTGCTGCTGCACGGCATCGGGACACCGAACGGCGACTCCCTCATCGACGTACGCGACTCGCTCATCGCCGACCCCGGCCAGCGCTGGTCCGTGGTGCTCACGAACCCGCCCTTCGGCCGCAAGTCGTCGCTCACCATGGTCGGCGCGGACGGACGGGCCGTGCGCGAAGACCGCGACATCGAGCGCCAGGACTTCGTTGTGACGACGTCCAACAAGCAACTCAACTTCCTGCAACACATCATGACGATCCTCGACATCAACGGTCGCGCAGCAGTGGTCCTGCCCGACAACGTGCTGTTCGAGGGCGGTGCCGGCGAGACGTTGCGCCGCAAGCTGCTCGCGGACTTCGATCTGCACACAATGATCCGGCTCCCCACCGGCATCTGGTACGCACCCGGAGTAAAGGCGAACGTGCTCTTCTTCGACAAGAAGCCGGCGGCCGAGCAGCCATGGACCCAGAAGCTGTGGGTCTATGACTTTCGCACAAACGTCCACTTCACGCTCAAGCAGAACCCTCTCCGTCGGGCAGACCTCGATGACTTCGTGGCGTCGTACCTGTCCGGAAAGGACCGCGTCGAGCGCGTCGAGTCAGAGCGCTGGAGGTCCTTCGCGTACGACGAGCTCGTCGCCCGTGACAAGGCCAACCTCGACATCACCTGGCTGCGGGACGAGTCACTCGAGGACGCCGACAACCTGCCGGCACCCGAGGTCATCGCCCGCGAGATTGTCGAGGACCTGACCGCGGCGCTCGTCGAGTTCGAGGCTGTAGCCGCCGCACTCGAAGCCTCGTCCGCCGACTCCTGATCTTCAGGCTGACCCTCCGGCTTGGCCTCATCTACGACCGTTGGCACGCGGGCGGCGCTTCCGACGCAATATCGGTGCTCAGGAGTGGTTGGGCCATGTCCCTCGGCGGTGGGCACCGGCACGAACGCCGATCCCAAGGCTGGCCGGATCACCTTTGCAGCGTTCTTGGGGGAGGCGTCAGCCCGCCAGGTCTGGGCACCCGGCACCGTGCTCGCGATGTCGCTGGCCGCGAGATCCGTGCCGTTCGCGGGGAAGCCAATGAAGCAGGTACGGCGATCGGACGTCGAGACCTGGATCAAGCAGATGAACGCCGCCGGGCTCGCCCCCGGCACGATCAAGACGCGGTACGTCAACGTCAGGTCGGTGTTCCGCGCCGCGGTGAAGGACAGGGGGATCGGCTCCGACCCGACCGACGGCGTACGCCTCCCCCGCGGCCGTCGCGCGGACGTCGCCATGTCGATTCCCGCTCCGGAGGAGGTGGGGCAGCTCATGGCCGTGGCTGACGAGCGGTTCCAGCCGTTCATCGCCCTCTGCGCTTTCGCCGGCCTGCGGCTCGGCGAGGCCGCCGGGGTCCAGCTCGGCGATGTCGACTTCCTCCGCAGGTCGCTGAAGGTCGCCCGCCAGGTCCAGCGCGTCAACGGTGGCGCGATCGACGTACGGGCCCCGAAGTACGGCTCAGAGCGCGTCGTCTACCTCGCCGACAGTCTCGTCAACGTGCTCGCCGAACACGTCACCATTCACGGCACCACCGGCAAGGATCGGTGGCTCTTCGCCGGGGAGGGCGACGACCCACCGCACCAGAACACCGTCGGCTACTGGTGGCGCAAGACCCTGCGCGACGCCGGCCTCACCGGCATCAAGCTCCACGACCTGCGGCACTTCTACGCCTCCGGGCTCATCGCTGCCGGGTGCGACGTCGTGACCGTCCAGCGGTCGCTCGGCCACGCGAAAGCCACCACGACGCTCAACACGTACGCGCACCTCTGGCCGACCGCTGAGGACCGCACCAGGAAGGCAGCGGAGTCAATCATGTCCGCGTCGCTCGGGCCGGCCGCCAGGACATTGGAAGAGAAGTCGGCCATCATCGGAAGCTGAGCCGGCCTATCTCTCGCACCTCCGCCGCAGTTCGGACGTGCACATCACAACGCCCAAAGAGATCCGCGACCCTCCGCTTGCCATCGAGGTCTCCATCGCCACGGCGCGGACAGAGGGAAACTCGCTCGGGTGCAGTTCGCCGGGGAGCGGACAACTTGCATGTCTCGATCTTCCGCAACCAGTTCCCACCTTCCCTCATTGAGTTCATGAGTCTGACGTCAGAGGCGCAGGAGGACGGCAAAATCACGCGCAACACTGTGCCTAGCGATCTCGATGTTCTCGCTCAAAATGCAGGTCCGACTCCTCAAGACAGATATCGGACTCGATAGCGAGGACGACCGGAACACCACTTCACCTGCGGAAATCAAGTAGTGTCTGGAGACATCCGGATCAACTGTCACTTCCTTAGGACAGTCAGTGCTAAGCCCGGCTAGAAGATGTTTGACAAACTCCGGGAGTTCTGATCTACGCTTGTGTCCTACGTACTGGCCTAGGAGGGGCAGGAATGACCGAAGAAGCGACGGAGGATCGGCAGCCCGCGGACGCGGGAGCCGACAGCGAGCGCGCCCGGAGGGGCGCCAGTTTCCCGACGATGGACCTCGCCTCGGTGGTGGAGGTGATCCACAAGGTCGGAGGGCACGGGGCCGAGTTCTCCCTCTCGGCCTTCGCCCAGTACTGCGGGCACTCGACCGCCAACAGCGGACCCTTCCGGACGAAGTTCGCCGCCTTCCGGGACTGGTCGTTGGTGACCAAGAACAAGGAGGGGCGCGTCGTCCTGACTGACTTGGGCCAGGACGTTGCCCGGTCGCCGGAGCCCCTCGCGGATAGGGCCCTGCTCAGCCGCGTCTTCGACGCCTGCGCGACCTTCAAGACTTTCTACGACAACCAGGCGAAGGGCGTGCCGATCAAGGCGGAGATGCTTGGGCGCGCCGCGACGTTCGACCTGAAGGTCGCCGCGAAGTCGCAGGACCGGTTTGTGAAGACGCTGGTCGACAGCGCGGTGACGGTGGGGCTCGCATCGGTCGACGCGGACGGCAAGACCGTCACCTTCGACGCGGCCGGGGCGGTCGGCGTCGAGCCCGTGCAGCCGGAACCGGAGGCGTCCTCGGTCGCCCCCGCGCCGGACGCGACCCCGGCTCGCCAGGTGGACGCTGCTCCCAACCCGGCCGCGGTGGCGCCGGTCGCTGCGGCGGCCCCCGTCGCCTCGTCGGCCGCACCCCTCCTGCTCCGGCAGGTTTGGCCCACTGCCACCGGCGAGGTCGTTCTGGCAATCCACTCGAACGACCCGCTTCCCGCAGCGGCGTTCGGCCTCGTTGGCAAGGTCGTGCAGGCCGCGGAGGAACTGGCGAAGTCCATCGGGCTCCCGGCCGCGGCGCCCGCCGAACCAGAAGACGACGATGCTGCCTGACCGGGGCTGGCAGTCGTACGAGGACGCGCTGCGGCGGGTCGGCGAGCGCCGTCCGGCCGCGAAGGGCGACGACCCACTACTCGCCTTCCTGGTCGTGCTGGGGCTGCTGCGCCCGGACCGGGCGACACTGAGCGAGCCTGGTCAGGCGTATTTCAACGCCCGGTTCATCACTGGGGACAAGGATGCGGCGGACGCGGTCCTCCACGGGTGCGTCATGGACCACCCTCCGGCGACGGCGGTGACCCAGTTGCTGGCGGGCGTCCCCGGCGCCGACCGGGCGCGCGTCGAGACAGTGCTCCGCAGCCAGGGCTTCGAGGGTGTGGCCGACCGGACGGTTGGCTCGCTATTGAAGCTGATGGACCGGGCGGGCCTGGTCGAGTACAACTCCCGGACGGCCGCGGTCAGGGTGCTCGACTCGCCGGTGACGGCCGCCGCCGACGCCGTGCCGACGAGCGTGTACGTCTCGCCCGCCACCCCGTACGGCAACAAGGTCTGGCTGCGGCGGGTCCTTGCCGAGTGCCGGGGCTCGATCGACTGGTTGGACAAGCATTTCATGCCGGTCGCCTTCGAGCCGCTGTGGGAGGCCGTGGACGGCGGGCGGGTGAGCCGTGTTCGCGTCCTGTCCCTGCGCCTGAAAGACCACGAGGGCAAGCGCACCATCAAGCAGTACCGCGACCTGCGTGCCGAACTAGCAGGCCGCTCCGTGGACTTCTCGTGGCGGGTGATCGACTCCACGAAGATCCGCGACACCCACGACCGGTGGGTGATCGGCGCTGACACGGCGCGGAACGTGCCGAACGTCAACGCGATATACACCGGACAGCACTCGGAGATGCACGTGAGCCCGCAGCGCGCGGACTTGAGCGACCTGTTCGACGGCTACTGGGCGGAAGCCGTGCCTTTCGACCCGGCCGAGGTTGCGGCCGCCCCGGGGCTCGCTGGCTGAGCGCGACGAGGCGCGCGCCGGCGGAGCGCCCATTTCCTCGAGCGGGCGAGGCTGATCGGCTTGCCGCGCGTTTCTTGCGGACTCTGTGCGGACTGGGAGGGGTCACACCCCCTCTGACCTGCGGAAACGCGCCGATTCACACGTTGAAGCGGAACTCCACCACGTCGCCGTCCTGCATGACGTAGTCCTTGCCCTCCATGCGGACCCTGCCCGCCGCCTTGGCCGCGGCCATCGACCCCGCCTCCATCAGGTCGTCGTAGGAGACGATCTCGGCCTTGATGAAGCCCTTCTGGAAGTCGGTGTGGATGACGCCGGCCGCCTCGGGCGCGGTGGCGCCCTTGCGGATCGTCCAGGCGCGCGCCTCCTTGGGGCCGGCGGTCAGGTAGGTCTGCAGACCCAGGGTGTCGAACCCGACCCGGGCGAGCACGTCGAGGCCCGGCTCCTCGACGCCCATCTCCTGGAGCATCTCGCGCGCCTCCTCCTCGTCGCCGAGCTCGACGAGCTCGGCCTCGAACTTGGCGTCGAGGAAGATCGCCTCCGACGGCGCGACCACCGCGCGCATCCGGTCCTTGAGCTCCTCGTCGGCCAGCTCGTCGGCGTCGCAGTTGAACACGTAGAGGTAAGGCTTCGCGGTCAGCAGCGACAGCTCCCGGATCAGGTCCCGGTCGATCGAGGTGGCGATGATCGGCGTACCGGCCTCGAGCGCCTCCTGGGCCTCCTTGGCAGCGGCCACGACCGGGGCGAGCTCCTTCTTGCCCTTGGCCTCCTTCTCCAGCCGGGGCAGCGCCTTCTCCACCGTCTGCAGGTCGGCGAGGATGAGCTCGGTCTGGATGGTGGAGATGTCGTTTCCGGGGTTGACCTCGCCCTCCACGTGAGTGACGTCCTCGTCGCGGAAGACCCGGGTCACCTGGCAGATCGCCGCGGACTCGCGGATGTGGGCGAGGAACTTGTTGCCCAGCCCCTCCCCCTCCGAGGCACCGCGCACGATGCCGGCGATGTCGACGAACTCCACGGTCGCGGGAAGGATCCGCGCCGATCCGAAGATCTCCGCGAGCTTCTCCAGGCGCGGGTCCGGGACGCCGACGACACCGACGTTGGGCTCGATGGTGGCGAAGGGGTAGTTGGCCGCCAGGACGTCGTTCTTCGTCAGCGCGTTGAACAGGGTCGACTTCCCGGCGTTGGGCAGACCGACGATTCCGATGGTGAGAGCCACGGGCGGCAATCCTACGTACGCCGGAACAGCGGTCCACAGCGCCGTCGGGCTGTCGGGAAGCCCGTGGCTCAGATCACCCGACGCCCGGTGCGCAGCCGCCAGCGCACCTCCGCCATCGCGAGCTCGGCCGGCAGCCGCCGAACCCTCCGCGGGACCTTGGGATAGACCGCCCGGATGACCCGCCACAGGCCGTCGTACCGCTTCTGGTCACGAGCCGACCAGGGCAGCCCGAGCACCTCGCGGGCGTGCGGGGTGAGGTTGCCGCGCGTCAGCACGCTCATGAACGGGATGACCGGCTTGACCAGCCACTTGGCCTCCTTGGTCGAGATCAGCGCCCGCGCGTAGGACTGGATCTCCGGGTCGGAGCGGAAGCCCGCCTCCCGCTCCGCCCAGTAGCGCTCGAACTCCGCGCGGCTCGGCGGCCACATCTCCTCGGGCACCTGCAGCGCGGTCCCGTAGACCCAACCCTCACGGTAGAGACGCTCGACGGTGTCGGGGTCGAGCGGGCCGAAGACCTTCTCGTACATCTGCTTGCCGACCTCCGCCAGCGTCGCGGCCACCCAGAGCTGGAGGTCGGGGTCGAAGGCCGAGTAGCCCTCACCGCGCACCGGCACGTGCGCGCGGTTCACCATCTTCGCGATGGCCCTGCGCTCCTCGTCGGTGCCGAGCCCCATCACGTAGACATAGGTGAGCGTGGTGCGCAGCCGGTCCAGCGGCCGCTGCATGGTGTCGGAGTGCTGGGCGACGCCCTTGCCGACGCCCCACTCGGCGAGCTGCAGCATCACCGCGGAGCCGGACCCCAGCAGCAGCGCGGGCTCGCGGAGCAGGTCCGGGACGCCGAGCCGGCCGCGGGAGGGATCGGGACGCCGCTCGGGAGCCGGGCCGTCGGAGGAGGGAGCCGCGAGGTCCGCCGTCATTGCAACAGTGAAACAGGATCTGTCGCATCTGTGCAATGCTTGTCCACATGCAGGAACGCCCCGTCGAGGAGATCCTCGACGCCGCCCGCGACCAGTTCCTGGTCACCGGCGTACGCCGCACCAGCGCCGACGACATCGCCCGCAGAGCGGGCGTGAACCGGGCGACGCTCTACCGCCGGGTCGGCACCAAGGACGAGATCGTGCGGGCGACGTACGTGCACGAGGCACAACGGGTGCTCACCCACATCGAGCGGGAGATCGGCCCAGTACCGGACCGGGTGCCCGACCCGGACAACGACACCTTCGACCCCGTGGAGTACGTCGCCCAGTTCTTCACCGTCAGCATCAGCGCGCTGCGGGAGAACAAGCTGCTGCGCCAGCTGCTCGAGATCGACCCGGACGAGACCCTCGCCGGCCTCACTCTCCGGGCCGGTGAGGTGCTCACGCTCGCGGCCACGCTGGCCGCGGACCGGATGCGTCGCCTGCGTGCCCACGTCGGGAACACCGACGTGGGCGACATCGAGGACCTCGCCGGCACGTTCGGACGCATCGCCCAGTCGCTGCTGCTGACTCCCGACGCACCACCGCGCTTGGAAACCGAGGCGCAGATGCGTCGGTACGCTCGCCGGATCATCGCGCCGATGGTCCTCGGCCGCTGACGGCCCCTCTCCTGCGGCCGCATACGCTCGCCCGGTGCGCCTGGCCACCTGGAACGTCAACTCCCTGCGCAGCCGGATCGGCCGCGTCGAGGCGTTCCTGGAGCGCCACGACATCGACGTGCTGGCGCTGCAGGAGACCAAGGCGCGCGAGGACCAGCTGCCGCTGATGGGACTGACCTCGCTCGGCTACGACATCGCCGCGGCCGGCTACGACCAGTGGAACGGCGTGGCGATCGTGAGCCGGGTCGGCCTGGCGGACGTCGAGACCGGGTTCCCCGGGATGCCGACGTGGGGTGACCCGCCGGCCCGGGAGGCGCGCGCTATCGGGGCCACCTGCGCCGGGGTCCGCGTCTGGTCGCTCTACGTGCCGAACGGACGCAAGCCCGACCACCCCCACTTCGTCTACAAGCTGGACTGGCTCACCCGGCTGCGCGAGGCCGCACGCTCCTGGACCGGCGACGTGGCGCTGATGGGCGACTGGAACCTGGCCCCCGAGGACGACGACGTCTTCGACATCACCCGGTTCGCCACGAGCACCCACGTCACGCCCCAGGAGCGGGCGGCGTACCGCGGCTTCCTCGAGGACGGGTACGTCGACGTGGTGCGCCCGCACGTCGGACCTGGGGCCTACACCTACTGGGACTACTACCGGCAGCGGTTCGAGCGCGACCGCGGCATGCGCATCGACCTGGTGGTCGGCTCACCCAGCCTCGCCGCTCGGGTCACCGGCGCTTTCGTGGACCGCGACGAACGAGCCGGGCAGGGCGCCAGCGACCACGCCCCGGTCGTCGTCGACGTCGCGGACTGACCGGAGGGCCAGCCACCACAAGGCGGCGAGCACGAGCAGGTCCGAAGCCACCAGCAGCGCCTTGCTGCCGCCCGCGAAGTCGACCACGAGGCCGGCGAAAGCCAGCACTGCCGGCCACGCGGGGAGCCGTCCGGCGCGACGGAAGGCGGCGAGCACTCCCACGATGCCGAGCTCGCCCAGCATGATCAGCGGGAACGCCACGAAGACCGCCGGTGAGCTGTTCGTCGCCTCGGCGGCCTTCTCGGCCGCCGACTGCGCGGACATGCCCGCGAGGGCGTTGAGCACCAGACCCTCGGCGTTGACCATCGTGAAGCCGACGATGCCGAGCACCGAGCAGACCGCACCCAGCGTGGCGAGCACCTGTCCACGGCCGCGGATCCGAGCCGCTGCCGCGGCCGTGGCGGCGAAGGCGATGGCGAGGCCGAACATCTCCAGCAGGACCTCGGTCAGGTGCGTCCCGCGATGTGCGCGCACCGCAGCGAGCACGTCCGCCGTCTCCTGGCTCGCCGGGGTGTGGTTGAAGAAGGCCGAGACCAGCACCAGCACCGGCCCGAGCAGCAGGGCGCCGATGACCAGGGGGCCCGGCCGCCAGGACGAGGCAGGTGGGGACGGAACGACGTGCGCAGGGCTCTCGACGGTTGACACGGTGTCTCCTCTCGCGGGGGGTGGGCCCGACGCTAGGGACGCACGACCGGCCGGCGCGTCAGCCCTGGGCTGCATGTGGCCACACCCACGGATAGACCCCGAGGAGACCCGCGGCGGACTAGCGTGACGCGGGTGAAACGCCCTCCCGTGGCCGACGTGGCCATTGCCGGGGCGTTCGCCTGCCTGGGCATCGCCGACACCGTGGCCCAACTGTCGCCACCCGAGGGATCGGCACCGCCCCGCACCGCGCTCGTCCCGGTCCTCGTGGTCGCTTCGGCGCTGGCCCTGCGCCGGACCACCCCGCTGGCCACCGTGATCCTCGTCGTCGCCGCGATCGTCGGACCGGCCCTGGCCGCCGATGTCCGGCTCGTCTACTGGGGCGAGTTCGTCCCGTGGCTCTTCGCCCTCTACAGCGTGGGGCGCCATGACACGCGCCGCCGGGCGATGGTGGGCGTGCTCGTCAGCTGCGCAGGATTCGCGTTGCTCGCACCGCGTTACCCCGGCCTCGCCGCGCCCGGCGACGCCCTCTACGACGTCGGACTGATGGTGCTGGCCACGGTGATCGGCGCCGTCGTGCGGCAGCGCGCCGCCCTGCGTCGGGAGAACCTCCGGCTCGAGGAGGATCGCCGTCATGCGGCCGAGCGCGCCGCGGCCGCGGAACGCACCCGGATCGCCCGTGAGCTGCACGACGTGATCTCGCACGGGATCTCCACGATCGTGCTGCAGGCCGGCGGCGCTCGTCTCGGCTTCGACCAGGACCCGGAGGCGGCCAGGAACGCCCTGCGCCGCATCGAGCTCGCCGGCCGGGAGTCGCTCGGCGAGCTGCGAGTGCTGCTGGAGGTGTTGCGGGCCGACGAGGTCGGCGAGACCTCGGAGGTGGACCCGGTCCCGACGCTCCGGCGGCTCGAGGACCTCGTCGACCATCACCGCGAGCTCGGTCTCGCAGTGTGCCTCGATGCTCCCGAGGAGGTGGCCGAGATCCCTCTGGCGGTCCAGCTCTCGGCGTACCGCATCGTGCAGGAGGGACTCACCAACGTGCGCAAGCACGCCGGGACGGCGGCGACCCGCGTCGCCCTGTGCCTCTCCGAGCTGCTGGTCATCGACATCTGCAACGGCCCGGGGACGAGCCCGCCCGCCCGGGTGCCGTCCGGCGGCTTCGGGCTGCTGGGACTTCGTGAACGCGTCGCGGTCCTCGGCGGCCGGCTCGAGGCCGGACACACACCAGGCGGCGGTTACCGGCTACGCGCCGAGATCCCTCTCCAGCTGGAGACGGCGTGATCGGCGTTCTGCTGGCCGACGACCAGGCGCTGGTCCGGACGGGGCTGCGGATGATCGTCAGGGCACAGCCCGACCTCGACGTCGTCGGCGAGGCGGCCACCGGGCGGGAAGCGGTGCGGATGGTCGACGAGCTGCGACCCGACGTCGTCCTGATGGACGTCCGGATGCCCGACCTCGACGGCATCGCGGCCACCCGGGAGATCGTCCGACTCGGCGCACCGACCAGGATCTTGATGCTGACCACCTTCGACGTCGGCCGGTACGTCTATGAGTCGCTGCGCGCGGGTGCGAGCGGCTTCGCGCTGAAGGACCTCGAGGCCGAACAGCTGGCCGAGGCCGTCCGGACGGTGGCCGACGGCGGGGCGATGCTGTCGCCGAACATAACCCGACGGCTGATCGAGCAGTACGTCGACCGGCCCTTCACCGAAGGTGACCGGCCGGCAGCCCTGCGAACGCTGACCGAGCGCGAGCTCGAGGTGATGACGCTGATCGCCCGGGGCCTGACCAACGCCGAGATCTCCCACTCCCTCTCCCTTGCCGAAGGCACCGTCAAGACCCACGTGAACCGGCTCTTCGGCAAGCTCGACGTGCGTGACCGGGTCCAGGCGGTCATCACCGCCTATGAGTGCGGCCTCGTCGCGCCGGGCCGTCCGAGCAGACCGCCGGACTGAGCCGCCGCGACACGCTCCACAGTTTTTCCCGGAAGTACTGCATTCCTGTCCGTTTTATCGTTCCATTGGTGGGAACCCTTACCAGGGGGAGGGAGGAACCCATATGTGTACGCACAACCCAGCGTGCCCCGACGCCAGCGACATCCACTGCTGCGAGGCCCACACCGTGGCCGACCACTCCGAGCAGGGCTGGTGTCGCCTGTGCAACGGCGTGATCCTGTTCGACGACGGCCTCTACCTGGCGCCGGACGGTCACGTGAAGCCCGTCCCGGTGCTGAGCGCCTGACGCATCGCCCCCACCGGGCAGCCCCGCGGTCCGTGATCCTGTCGGTGGCCGGTGGGAGGGTCCTGCCATGGACCCGCTTCCGCTGCTCACGCTCCTGCTCGGGCTCGCTCTCGGCGCCGCTGCGACCCTTGTGTGGACCCGGCGCGAGACCGACCCCCGGCTGCTGCACGCGCTTGCCGAGCGCGGCGAGGACCAGGCCGTCCTCCGGTCCGGCCTCGACCGCCTCCACGAGCGACTGATCGACGTCGAGCAGCAGCGCGCCTCCTGGCAGGGGCAGCTGCACGCCCAGGTCGAGGAGATGCGGCACAGCACCGACCTGCTGCGACGCGAGACCGGTGCGCTGTCCACCGCCCTGCGACGCCCGCACGTGCGCGGTCGCTGGGGCGAGCTCCACCTGCGACGCGCCGTCGAGCTCGCCGGCATGGTCGAGCACTGCGACTTCACCGAGCAGGTCTCACTCACCGGGGCCGACGCAGGAGTGCGTCCTGACCTGGTCGTGCACCTCGCCGGCGGCCGCGCGGTGGTGGTGGACGCCAAGGTGCCGCTCGACGCCCACCTGGACGCGCTGGCCACCGACGACCCCGACGAGGCCGCCACGCACCTGCAGCGCCACGCCCGCCAGGTACGGCAGCACGTCACCGTGCTCTCCGAGAAGGCCTACTGGCGCGCGCTGCCGGCCCACCCGGAGTTCGTGGTGATGTTCGTCCCCGCCGAGTCCTTCCTGTCTGCCGCCCTCGAGACCGACCCCGAGCTGCTCGCCTGGGCCGCAGCGCGCAACGTCGTGATCGCCACCCCCACGACGCTGATCGCGCTGCTGCGCACGGTCTCCCACGGCTGGACCACCCAGGTCCTCGCCGAGCGCACCCGCGAGATCCACGAGCTGGGCCGGGAGCTGCACCGGCGCCTCGGCGTGATGGGCGGCCACCTGGACAAGGTGGGCCGCTCCCTGAAGGCCGCGGTGGACTCCTTCAACCGGGCGGTGGGGTCCCTGGAGAGCCGGGTGCTGGTGACCGCGCGCCAGTTCGAGGACGTCGGGGTGACCAGCGACCTGCTCCAGCCGGTCACCCCGGTGGACGAGGCGCCACGCCCGCTGACCGCCGCGGAGCTGCTCGACGCGGTGGCCGAGGAGCGTCCCGAGCTCCCCGACGCGGAGACCGGCACGCCCGACGCGCACGGCGAGTCGCGACGCGGCAGCGCCTGAGCCGCCTTACCGTGGAGTCGTGAGCGCACCCACGCTGTGGGAAGAGGGACGGATGTCCGGCCGCCGCGTCACGCGGCTGGCCGTCTTGCTGGGCCTGGCCGTCGTCGCGCTCGACGTCGTGCTCTCCGAGCGCCTCAGCCTCTTCTTCGACCTGCTCTTCGTCGCCATCTGCGTGGCGGCCGCGCTCGCCGTGCGTCCGCACGACTTCTTCCCCGTCGCGGTCCTCCCCCCGCTCCTCCTGCTCGGCCTGGTGTCGCTGGTGGGGATGCTGCGCCCGGTCGCGGTGGCCGCCCCGGGCGACGGGCCGGTGCAGGCCGTGGTCTCCGGCCTCGCCCACCATGCGAGCGCCCTGCTGGTCGGTTACCTGCTGACCCTCGGCGTGCTCGCCATGCGCCAGCACGTGGTCGAGGCTCACCCGAAGCGCGCGGGATCTCCTGCCCCGACCCGGACCACCTCCGGGACGTCCTCGGAGTAGTCCACGACCGTCGTCGGCACGGCCCCGCACTCCCCGGAGTCCACCACCGCGTCGACCTCGTGGTCGAGGCGCTCCTTGATCTGCCACCCGTCGGTCAGCGGCTCCGCGTCGCCGGGCAGCAGCAGCGTGCTGGACAAGATCGGCTCCCCGAGCGCCTCCAGCAGGGAGCGCACCACCGGGTGCTCGGGAATGCGCACCCCGACGGTCCGCTTCTTGGGGTGCATCAACCGCTTGGGCACCTCGGCGGTCGCCGAGAGGATGAAGGTGTAGGGCCCCGGCGTGGCCGCCTTCACCGCACGGAAGGCCGCGTTGGACAGGTGCACGAGCTGGCCCAGCTGGGCGAAGTCACGGCACACCAGGGTGAAGTGGTGCTTGTCGTCGAGATGACGCAATCGCCGGATCCGTTCCAGGCCGTCGCGGTTGCCCAGCTGGATGCCCAGCGCATAGCAGGAGTCGGTGGGATAGGCGACGAGCCCGTCGGCGCGCAGGATCTCCACGACCTGGTTGATCGATCGCGGCTGCGGATCGACCGGATGGACGTCGAAGTAGCGCGCCACGGTCAGCTCTTGCCGGCCTTGCGCAGGTCCCGGCGCAGCTCCGGCGGCAGCGCGAAGATCAACGACTCCTCGGCCGTGCGGACCGCTTCGGCGTCCGGGTAGCCGCGCTCCCGGAGGAGGTCGAGCACGCCCTCGACGAGGTCGTCGGGCACGGAGGCACCCGAGGTCACGCTCACGGAGCGCACCCCCTCGAGCCAGCTGTCCTGGATCTCGCTGGCGTCGTCGATGCGGTAGGCGGCCTTCGCACCCGCCTCGAGCGCGACTTCGGCCAGGCGGACGGAGTTGGAGGAGTTGGCCGAGCCCACCACGATCACCAGGTCGGCGTCCTTGCCGATCTCCTTGATCGCGAGCTGGCGGTTCTGGGTGGCGTAGCAGATGTCGTCGCTGGGTGGGTCCAGCAGCTTGGGGAAGCGTCTGCGGATCGCCTCGACGGTGGCCATCGTCTCGTCGACCGACAGCGTGGTCTGCGAGAGCCAGGCGACCTTGTCGGGGTCCCGGACGGTGATGTTCTCGACGTCCCCGGGGCCCTGCACCAGCTGGATGTGCTCCGGCGCCTCCCCCGAGGTGCCCTCGACCTCCTCGTGACCCTCGTGGCCGATCAGCAGGATGTCGTAGTCGTCGCCGGCGAACCGCTTCGCCTCGTGGTGCACCTTGGTCACCAGCGGGCAGGTCGCATCGATCGTCTTCAGGCCACGCGCCTTCGCCTCGGTGTGCACCTGTGGAGAGACTCCGTGGGCGGAGAACACGACCGTCTCCCCCTCGGGCACCTCGTCGATCTCCTCGACGAAGACGGCGCCGCGGGCCTCCAGACCGGACACGACATGCTTGTTGTGCACGATCTGCTTGCGGACGTAGACCGGCGGGCCGTAGAGGTCCAAGGCCTTCTCCACGGTGATCACCGCCCGGTCGACGCCCGCGCAGTAGCCGCGGGGCGCGGCCAGGCGCACCGCTCGATCGGCCTCCTCCGGCGGCAGGACGGTGGGGGTGCCGAGATCGGTCACGAGGAATCCTCCGTGGGGTCGGGCGCTGTGGATCAAGTCGGGCGCCGCGTCAGCTCTCGCGGGTGCGCGGACGTGCCCCCAATCGTAGGCGCCGGCACATAGGGTCACGCCATGGCCATCGAGACCTCGCCGGAGCATCCGGCGCCGGTGCGCCAGATCAGCCAGGCCATCGGTGGCTGGGTCGAGCGGCTGGGCGCGGTCTGGGTCGAGGGCCAGGTCACCCAGATCAGCCGCCGCGGCGGGATGTCCCTGGTCTTCTTGACCCTGCGCGACAAGCTCGCCGACATCTCCCTCCAGGCGACCTGCAACCGGGCCGTCGTCGACGCGCTGCCCACCCCCCTGGTGGAGGGCGCCCAGGTGGTCTGCCACGCCAAGCCGGCCTTCTACCCCAACCGCGGCAGCCTGTCGCTCTCGGTGCGTGAAATCCGGCTGGTCGGCGAGGGTGAGCTGCTCGCCCGGCTGGAGCGCCGGCGCCGGTTGCTGGCCGAGGAGGGACTCTTCGCCGAGGCACTGAAGCGACCCCTGCCGTTCCTCCCCCGGGTGGTCGGCCTGGTCACCGCGCAGAACTCGCACGCCGAACGCGACGTGGTGGAGAACGGGCGCCGGCGCTGGCCGGGAGTGGTGTTCCGGACCCGGTACGCCGCCATGCAAGGTGTGCACGCGGTCCGGGAGGTCGTCGAGGCCATCGAACGTCTCGACCACGATCCGGACGTCGAGGTGATCGTGGTGGCCCGTGGCGGCGGCTCGGTGGAGGACCTGCTGCCGTTCTCCGATGAGACCCTGGTCCGGACGGTGCACCGGATCACCACCCCCCTGGTCTCGGCGATCGGCCACGAACCGGACTCCCCGATCCTCGATCTGGTGGCCGACGTACGCGCCTCCACGCCGACGGACGCGGTCAAGCGGGTCGTCCCCGACGTCGCCGAGGAGGCCCAGCGGGTGGCCGAGGCACGGCTGCGGATCCGGCAGGCCCTCCGGACGCGGGTCGAGCGCGAGGCGCACCTGCTGCAGAGCCTGTGCTCGCGACCGGCCCTCGGCGACCCCCGGTCCGGGCTGCTCGAACGAGCCGAGGAGGTCCGGGGCCTTCGGGACCGCACCCGCCGTTGCCTGCGGCACCAGGTCGAGCGGGCCACGGACGACCTCGACCACCAGCTCGCCCGGGTCCGCGCGCTCTCCCCGCTGGCCACGCTGCGCCGGGGTTACGCAGTGCTCTCCGACGCCCAGGGGCAGGCCTTGTCCAGCGTCGCGGGGCTCGCCGCCGGCGACGCGCTGCACATCCGGGTGGCCGACGGCCGGATCGCCGCCACCGCCACCGCCGTGGAGCCGGTGCCGCTGCTGCACAGCGACGAGGACACCGGCCCGGAGGGCCCGATCGACACCGACCAGAGGGGTGGAACGTGACCGACGGACCGGACTTCTCCGCACTGTCCTACGAGGACGCCCGGGACCGACTCGCCGAGGTGGTGCGCACCCTGGAGCAGGGCGGCACCAGCCTGGCCGAGTCACTGGAGCTGTGGGAGCAGGGCGAGGAGCTCGCCCGCGTGTGCCAGCGTGCGCTGGAGGGCGCGCGGGAGCGACTGGACCGCGCGCTGGAGGAGGACGGCGGCCAGGACGGACCGACCTGACCAGGGGCGACCAGCCTGGTCGGGCCTGACCGGGCTCAGGACGGCGGCAGCTCCACACCGGCCCACGAGCCGGCCCAGCGGACCAGCGCGTTCAGCTCCTGGACGTGTTGCACCAACCCCTGCGCCCCGGACTCCGTTGCCGGAACCGCGACGCAGCACCCCGGCTGCTCGCTCTGCGCCTGCCGGACCGCCCAGTCCCCTGCCCGGGCCAGGGCTCCGGTGTCCAGGGCGAGCAGGAAGGCAGCCAGGACCACCACGGGGCGCACGGCGGCGAGCAGGCGGAACACGGTGACCTCCGGGGATCGGCTCGTTGCCCTCGACGACGGGACACCCAGACAACGGGGCACCGAGCCGCGAGGTCACGTCCCGGAGCGGCCCGCAGCGAACCGGGGCCGACTCAGCCTGCCCGGAGGCTCCGGGCCAGCTCGCGCACCTGGCCCTCGGCCGCGGAGCCCACCACCAGCACCGTCTCCCGCGCCCGCTTCGGTCCCCGCAGGCTGCGCACGACGGCGTAGTCGCCGCCGGAGTCGCGCCACACCTGCCAGCTCTCGCCGCCGATCCGCACCGAGCCGTCGCGGGTGGCGTCCGGGTCCACGTGCTGGTGCACCATCTCGGTGACCCCCGCCTGCGCCTCCTCCACGCCGACGTACTTCTCCTCGGCCGTCAACAGCCCGAGGTGCCAGGTCGGGGCCGGGCCGGTGGTGTACCCCGCGCTGGTGGCGCGCCAGCCGTCGGGGAGCCGGGACGGCGCCAGCATGGCCAGCCGACCCTCGTCCCGACCCATCTGCAGCGTGCGGGAGTAGTCGACGGTGCGCACCGGCGTCGACTCGTTGTCTCGCAGCAGCCCACGGAGCGCCACGAAGCCCACCACCGCCGCGAGGGTGATCAGCATGGCCCCGACCAGACCACTCGTGGTCCGCCGGTAACGGGGGCGCGCCCGGACCGACGGCGGTGGCGACGCGCTCATGACCGCCATCTTGCCAACCAGCCCTCCCGCTACGATCACTGCCATGTCCGAGAGCCACGTGCCCGACTCCTTGTCCGTCGCGCCCGCCTCCCCGGATCGCAACCTGGCGCTGGAGCTGGTCCGGGTGACCGAAGCGGCCGCGATGGCAGCCGGGCGCTGGGTCGGCAAGGGCGACAAGAACGGCGCCGACGGGGTGGCCGTCAACGCCATGCGCGTGCTGATCTCCACGGTGAGCATGCAGGGCGTGGTGGTCATCGGTGAGGGCGAGAAGGACAACGCCCCGATGCTGTTCAACGGCGAGGCGGTCGGCTCCGGCGAGGGACCCGAGTGCGACGTGGCCGTCGATCCCATCGACGGCACCACCCTGACCGCGAAGGGCATGGCCAACGCCGTGTCCGTGCTGGCGGTGGCACCGCGAGGATCCATGTACGACCCCTCGGCGGTGTTCTACATGGAGAAGCTCGTCACCGGTCCCGAGGCGGCCGGCGTGGTGGACATCCGCTACCCGGTGGCGGAGAACATCCACCAGGTCGCCAAGGCCAAGGGCAGCAAGCCCGAGGACGTGACCGTCGTGCTGCTCGACCGGCCGCGCCACCAGGACCTGGCGCAGGAGATTCGCGACGCCGGAGCGCGCATCAAGTTCATCACCGACGGCGACGTGGCCGGCGCGATCATGGCCGCCCGGGAGGGCACCGGCATCGACGTGCTCATGGGCGTCGGCGGCACCCCGGAGGGGATCATCGCCGCCTGCGCGATGAAGTGCCTCGACGGCGTCATCCAGGGACGGCTGTGGCCGACCGACGACGAGGAGCGGCAGCGCGCGGTCGACGCCGGCCACGACCTGGACCGGGTGCTCTACACCGACGACCTCGTCTCCGGGGACGACTGCTTCTTCGTGGCCACCGGCATCACCGACGGTGAGCTGATGCAGGGCGTGCGCTACCGCGCCGGTGGTGCGACCACCCATTCGCTGGTGATGCGCTCACGCAGCGGGACGATCCGCTCGATCCTCTCCGAGCACAAGCTCAGCAAGCTCAGGGCCTACGCCGACGTCGACTTCTCGCGCTGACCGAGACGTGCTCGTCGTCGGAGAGGCGCTCGTCGACGTCGTCGTCACCGACGCGGGCGAGGTCGATGCCCCGGGCGGCTCCCCCCTGAACGTCGCGGTGGGGATGGCCCGGCTCGGGACCCCGGCCACCCTGCTCACCCAGCTCGGGGACGATGCCCGCGGCGCCCTGCTGCGGGACCACCTCGCCGCCAACCACGTCGAGCTGCTCGCCGAGCCCACGACCACCGGGCACACCTCGGTGGCCACCGCCCGGCTCGACCCGGCCGGGGTGGCGTCCTACGACTTCGACCTGGAGTGGACGCTCCCACCCCGACCGCTGCCCCCGGTCGAGGGTCTGCACGTCGGGTCGCTCGGGGCGACCCTCCCGCCGGGCCGGGACGCCGTACGCCGGCTGGTGGACGAGGCGGCGGCGAGGAACACCTTCGTCAGCTACGACCCCAACCTTCGGCCCCAGTTCGTCGCCCCCGACAGCCCCCTGGATGCCTGGGTCCTCGCGCTTGCTGACCGGGCCTGCGTGGTCAAGCTCAGCGAGGAGGACTGCGAGCTGCTGGATCCGGGCGCCCGTCCCGACGAGGTGGCCAGGACGCTGCTGGGCGGCGGCCGCACCGAGCTGGTGTTCCTGACCCGCGGCGGTGAAGGCGCCACGGCGTACCACCGCGACGCCGTGGTCGAGGCGCCGGCGCCGCGGGTCGAGGTCGTCGACACGGTCGGGGCGGGCGACTCGTTCATGGCGGCCGTGCTCGCCCAGCTGGATGAGCTCGACGTGGTCGGCGACCTGGACCGGCTGACCGGCGCGATGGTTCAGCAGGTGGTGCGCGGAGCGAGCGTGGTCGCCGCGGTCACGTGTTCGCGACGCGGAGCGGCTCCCCCGTGGCGTCGGGAGCTTCCGTCTGGCTGGCCCGCCTGAGCTGCTGGGCACGCAGGGCATCGAGGACGTGGTCCATCACGATCGGGTCCACGGCCATGCCGCAGTGGGAGGTGCGGACCTCCACCTGCCTCGCTGCCGGGTCCAGGCACGCCCTCCAGTCCACGATGCCGTCACGCTTGCTGTAGATCGCGGTGAACGCGACGTCGCCGAGCGGCTCCTGGCTCTCCTCCCACGACGACCGGGCGCACTCGCCGCCGAAGCAGTCGGCGCTCATCATGCCGCGGAAACCGGCTCGGGTGAGCTTGGAGAGCAGCTCGGCGTCCCAGGCCAGCACGCGGTGGATCGCTCCCGGAGCGAGCACCGGGCTGCCCATCGCCACGATGCCTTCGATGAGGTCGGGACGGCGGGCAGCAAGGCCCCGGGCGAGCATGCCGCCCAGGCTGTGGCCCACGATCGTGACCTTGCGGTCACGCTTGATGGCGATCGACTCGATCCGACGCTCCAGCTTGTCCGCCGCCTCGCGCGTGCAGCCTGCGTTGACCATGATGTGCGAACGGTAGGTGCGGAAGCTGTGCTGCTTGAGGAACGACGACATCAGCCGCAGCGTCGGGTCCCCGGCCATGAAGCCCGGGATCAGCACGACCGGGTCGTGGGCGGGGACGCGGTGGCTGCCGGCATAGGGGAGGCCGGAACGGGTACGGCGGTCGCTGCGTGACCGGCGCGCCCAGCGCGCCAGCTCCACGACCGTGCTGCCCTCGCGGGCGAGCGAGCGGACACCGCTGGGCCCAGCGAAGCCTTCGGGCCTCAGGAATGAGCCAAGGGGCGAGTTCACATCGGAACGGTAGCCTTTAGTTGAGCATTCAAACCTCCGATGCCCCGCCTTGGGGGGAAAAAGTTGAAAGGACTCGAATGCCGGTTAACGTCTCGGAAGAGCTGTTCGCGGCCGTCTCCCCCGGCGTCGAGCTCTGCTACCAGACCTTCGGTGACCCCGCCGACGAGCCGCTGCTGCTGGTGATGGGACTCGGCGGGCCGATGAACTGGTGGGACGCCGAGCTGTGCACGATGCTCGCGGAGGCCGGCTTCCACGTGGTCCGCTACGACAACCGCGACACCGGCCGGTCCAGCCGCGCCAAGGGCCGGGTCACCCGCTCGGCACTCGTGCGCGCCTTCTTGGGCCGCAAGGTCCGGGTTCCCTACACGATGAGCGACCTCGCCGGCGACGCCTTCGGGCTGATGGACCACCTCGGCTGGGACCGCGCCAACGTCGTGGGGGTGTCCATGGGCGGGATGATCGCCCAGACCATGGCCACCGAGCAGCCGGGCCGGGTGCGTTCGCTGGTCTCGATCATGTCCACGGTCGGCAAGCGCACCGTGGGCTGGCAGCACCCCAGCCTGTTCCCGCTGATGCTGGCCAACCGTGGCCCCGGCAAGGACAGCTACATCGAGGCGTCCGCACGGATGTGGGAGGCGATCGGCTCCCCCGGCTACCCCTCGGGCAAGGAGAAGGTGCGCTCCCGCGCCGAGGAGACCTTCGAGCGCGGGGTGTCCGCGAGCGGGGTGATGCGCCAGATGCTCGCCGTGCTCACCCAACGCAACCGCTCCCGCCAGCTGCGCTCGATCCGGGTGCCGAGCGCGGTGATCCACGGGGCCGCCGACAAGATGGTGCACGTCTCCGGTGGGCGGGCGACCGCTGCCGCGATCCCCGGCGCCGAGCTGGTGGTGATCGACGGCATGGGCCACGACATGCCCGAGGAGCTCTTCGAGGACTTCACCGCGGTGATCCGGCGTACTGCCGACCGCGCCGCGGGGTCCGCCGCCTCCCGCAGCGTCGCCGGCTGAACCGCTGTCGGCGGATCGCCCCGGCGCGCCCCGGCCTCAGCGATCCGGGGAACATCCATCGCACCAGCAGCTGAAGACGAGTTTGCCCAGATCCCCCAGACGTCCTGGGAAGGTCCGCACATGCACACACCACCGCCGGCTCGGGAGGACAGGTGACCGAGTACGTCGAGGTCGCGCGGGCGGAGACCGCACACGGCGAGCTGGTGCTGCGCCGGCGGGTCGAGGATCGGGCCCCCGACGTGCTGGAGCTGCGCGCCAACGGCGTCTTCGTGATGGACTCGCGCGAGACGGCCTCGGAGATCCGGCTCGCCGAGACCGCGCTGGAGCTGGTCGCGGACCCGCGCGACGTGGTCATCGGCGGACTCGGCCTCGGGTACACCCTGCAGCGGGTGCTGGCCGACCCGCGGGTCGAGCGGGTCACCGTCGTGGAGATCGAGGAGGACCTCGTCGCCTGGATGCGCGACGGCACCGTCCCGCACGGGCCGGCGATCCTCGCGGACAGGAGGGTGCGGATCGTGGTCGGAGACATCGCCAGAGCCGTCGCCGAGGCCACCTCCAGCTACGACCTGGTCCTCCTCGACGTCGACAACGGACCGCAGTTCCTGGTGCACGAGGAGAACGCGGCGCTCTACGAGCAGGCCTTCCTCGCGGGCACGAGCCGGATCCTCAACCCCGGGGGTGTTCTCGCGGTGTGGTCGGCCGCCCGCTCCGCGGACCTGGGTGCGGTCCTGGAGAAGGTCTTCGGCAACTGCGCCGAGCATCCTCAGCGGGTGGTCCTGCAGGAGCGGGAGGAGGAGTACGTCCTCTACTGCAGCCGCCTCACTTCCCCAGGGTGATCGCGACCTTGACGTCGTCGTTGCGGGTCTCGAAGGCCTCGGCGAAACGCTCCAGCGGGACCCGCCGCGCGACCAGCCGGCGCAGCCAGTCCAGGTCGGCCGCGGCCAGGGCGTCCGCTCCCGCTGCGTAGTGGCGCAGGTTGGCGTTGACCGACCCCACGACCACGTCGTTCTCCAGCACGATCTCGCGGTTGACCTCGCCTAGGTCGATACCGATCTTCCGCCCCCCGGAGCTGACCCCGGTCAGGCAGACGATGCCGTAGTGGGCGTTGCCCGTCATCGCCGCGTAGACGACCTTGGGCACCCCGGTCGCCTCGATCACCACGTCGGGCTCGAGGTCGTCGATCACCTCGTTCACGTCCGCGGAGTGGTACGTCGCCCCCAGGTTGCGCACCAGCCCGGGCTTGGGTCCTTCGGTGACCAGGTCGAGCACGTGCACGTCGAGCCCCTTCTGCTGTCCGATCATCGCAGCCAGCAGCCCGATCGGCCCGGCGCCGGTGATCAGGACCCGCTTCGGGTCGAACCAGGCCCGTTCGCCGATCCGGTGGACCTGCTCCCAGGCCTTGGCCACCACCGTGGTCGGCTCCAGCAACATGCCGACGTCCTCGAGAGCGGGGTCGAGCTTCACCGCGTAGTCGGCCTCCACGGTCCACTGCTCGCTGCCGTAGCCGTGGATCTCCTTGATGCCGCGCTCGGTGTAGCGGCCGTTGCGGCACATGTCGAACTCGCCATGTGCACAGGCGCCGCAGGGCACGGGGTCGGGACGCCGGACCACGCCCACGACCAGGTCGCCCTCGGCGAAGTCACTGCCCGCGGGGGCGCTGCGGACCCGGCCCAGGGACTCATGACCCAGGACCAGGAAGTCGTCGCCCTGCGGAGACCAGCCGTAGTCCCCCCGGACGATCTCCTTGTCGGTGCCGCAGACGCCGATGGCGAGGCCGTCGACGAGGAGATCGCCGTCGCGGGGTTCGGGGTCCGCGATGTCACGGACCTCGAGGGAGTCGGCCTTGCCGGGGACCAGGGTGAGCGCACGCATGTACTCATTCTTGCCCGGCTGCAAAGGAGCGCGGCCCGGCCCCGAGGTCCCGGGGAGGCCACCGAGGGTCGCGGCTAACGTGTGCCCCATGGCGAACACCCCGGCCGGCGACAACGGCGAGATGCGCATCGAGCACGACAGCATGGGCGAGATCGAGGTCCCCAAGGAGGCGCTCTGGCGGGCGCAGACCCAGCGCGCCGTGGAGAACTTCCCGATCAGCGGCACCACCCTGGAGCCGGCACACATCGTGGCCATGGCCCGGGTGAAGAAGTCCGCCGCCAGGGCGAACGCCGAGCTCGGCGTGATCAGCGCGGACCGGGCGAAGGCGATCGCGGCCGGCGCGGACGAGATCATCGGCGGCGACCACCACGACGAGTTCCCGATCGACGTCTTCCAGACCGGCTCGGGCACCAGCTCCAACATGAACATGAACGAGGTGCTCGCCTCACTCGCCGGCAAGGCCGGCGTGGAGTGCCACCCCAACGACCACGTCAACGCCAGCCAGTCCAGCAACGACACCTTCCCCACCTCGATCCACGTCGCCGCCACCGAGGCGGCCGCCCGGCAGCTCGTCCCGGCCCTGGACCACCTGGCCCTGGCACTGGAGGCGAAGGCCGAGGAGTTCGAGGACGTGGTGAAGTCCGGCCGGACGCACCTGATGGACGCCACGCCCGTGATGCTCGGCCAGGAGTTCGGCGGCTACGCGGCCGTCGTACGCATGGGCATCGAGCGGGTCGAGGCGGTGCTCCCCCGGGTCGCCGAGCTCCCGCTGGGCGGCACGGCGGTGGGCACCGGCATCAACACTCCCGACGGCTTCGCCGAGAAGGTCATCGCCGATCTCGCCGCCGAGACCGACCTGCCCTTCACCGAGGCCCGCAACCACTTCGAGGCCCAGGGCGGCCAGGACGCCCTGGTGGAGCTCTCCGGCCAGCTGAAGACCATCGCCGTCGGCCTCACCAAGATCTGCAACGACCTGCGCTGGATGTCCTCGGGACCGACCACCGGCCTCGCCGAGATCCACCTGCCCGACCTGCAGCCCGGGTCGAGCATCATGCCCGGAAAGGTCAACCCGGTGCTGCCCGAGGCGACGCTGATGGTGTGCGCGCAGGTGATCGGCAACGACACGGCGGTGACCTTCGGTGGCGCCGGCGGCAGCTTCGAGCTCAACGTGATGATGCCGGTGATGGCGCGCAACCTGCTGGAGTCGATCCGGCTGCTCGCGAACGCCGCCCCGGTGCTGGCAGACCGCTGCATCTCCGGCATCGAGGCCGACCAGGACCGCTGCCTGACCTACGCCGAGTCCTCACCCTCGGTGGTGACCCCGCTGAACAAGCACATCGGCTACGAGGAGGCCGCCAAGGTCGCCAAGGCCGCGCTCAAGGAGGGCCGCACGATTCGCGAGCAGGTCCTGGAGATGGGGTACGTCGAGCGCGGCGACCTCACCGAGGACGAGCTCGACGAGGCTCTCGACGTACGCCGGATGACCAACGCGCCCTGACCGGCACCGACAGACAATGGCGAACGGGCCCCGGCATCGCCGGGGCCCGTCGCGCGTGCGCGTCCTGGCTCAGTACCAGCCGTGGCCCTGCTTGAAGCCCCATGCGGCGCAGGCGGAGCCGTAGCGGTCGCGGATGTAGCCCAGGCCCCAGCGGATCTGGGTCTCCGGGTTGCTCTGCCAGTTGGGGCCGGCGGAGGCCATCTTGGAGCCGGGCAGCGCCTGCGGGATGCCGTAGGCCGACGAGGCCGGGTTGTCGGCGTGGACGTTCCAGCCCGACTCCTGGCTCCAGATGTTGTCCAGGCAGCCGAACTGGGAGGAGCTCATCCCGTACTGCGGGAGCAGCGCCCGCGCCAGGGTCTTGGGGTCGGCGCTGGTCAGGTCGGCGGTGCGGGTGACGGCCTTGCCGGCGTCCACCGAGAGGGCGCGGGCCTTGCGCCGGTCGGTGCCCAGGGTGCGGTCCGAGGACCGGCTGGTGCGGTCCTGACGCTCGTCGAGCTCGGCCTGGCTGAGGCCGGAGTCGCGGTGGGCCGTCAGCGCCGCGGCCGCCGAGTCGACCGGGGCGGAGTCGGCGAGGACGCCGCCGCTGACGGCGACACCGGTGGCCACCATCGCCACGCCGGCGGCGACCAGGCCGGTCCGCACACTCGCGCGAGCGATTCTGGCGCGCAGGCCGCGGTGCTTCGGGGCGTGCTTGTCAGAGCTCTTTCCAGGCACAGGCAGGAACCAAACGATGGACGACATGGTTGGTGCGCACGGGGAAGCAGCGTCCGGCCGGGGGCCGGGCATCGCGCACGATCGGGGAAGTGGTCACCACCATCGCCGAAGTGCTAGCTGGTTGCAAACTCAACCACGCCTGCATGCGTGTGAGGCCGGTTACGTGGCCCCTGTCACAGCGGTCTCAGGGCGACCTACATCGTGACGTGCTCGAGCATGGAGGTCACCAGCGCCGCGATCGGGGACCGCTCGGAGCGGGTGAGGGTCACGTGCGCGAACAGCGGGTGTCCCTTGAGCCGGTCCACGACCGCGACGACACCGTCGTGCCGGCCCACCCGCAGGTTGTCCCGCTGCGCCACGTCGTGGGTGAGCACGACCTTGCTGTTCGCGCCCATGCGCGAGAGCACGGTCAGCAACACGTTGCGCTCCAGTGACTGTGCCTCGTCGACGATCACGAAGGCGTCGTGCAGCGAGCGCCCGCGGATGTGGGTGAGCGGCATCACCTCGAGCATCCCCCGGTCGAGGACCTCCTCGACGACGTCGGAGGTCGTCACCGCGCCGAGGGTGTCGAAGACCGCCTGCCCCCACGGCGACATCTTCTCCGACTCGCTGCCGGGCAGGTAGCCGAGCTCCTGCCCGCCGACGGGGTAGAGCGGGCGGAAGACCACGACCTTCTTGTGCTGGCGCCGTTCGAGCACCGTCTCCAGCCCGGCGCACAGGGCGAGGGCCGACTTGCCGGTGCCGGCGCGGCCGCCGAGGGAGACGATCCCGACCTCCGGGTCTAGGAGGAGGTCCAGGGCGATGCGTTGCTCCGCGGAGCGTCCATGGATGCCGAAGACGTCGCGGTCGCCGCGGACCAGCGCCACCTGCTTGTCCGCACGCACCCGGCCAAGGGCGCTGCCCCGGTCCGAGACCAGCCGCAGCCCCGTGTGGCACGGCATCTCGCGCGCTTCCTCGAGGTCGACGCCGCCGTCGGCGTACAGCTCGTCCAGAACCGCCGCCGAGACCTCGAGCTCGGCCATGCCGGTCCAGCCGGCGTCGGACTCGTGCACCTGCTCGCCGCGGTACTCCGCGGCCTCGAGACCGACCGCCGAGGCCTTGATCCGCAGCGGCAGGTCCTTGCTGATCAAGGTGACGTCGCGGCCCTCGTTGGCCAGGTTGCGGGCGACCGCGAGGATGCGCGTGTCGTTGTCACCCAGCCGGAAGCCCGAGGGCAGCGCCTGCGGGTCGGTGTGGTTGAGCTCGACGCGCACCGTGCCGCCGAGGTCGCTGACCGGCACCGGCTCGTCGAGACGACCGTGGGCCACACGCAGCTCGTCGAGCATCCGCAGCGCGGAGCGCGCGAAGTAGCCGAGCTCGGGGTGGTGGCGCTTGCCCTCGAGCTCGGTGATGACCACCACGGGCAGCACCACCTCGTGCTCCTCGAAGCGGCGGAAGGCGCTCGGGTCGGCCAGGAGCACCGAGGTGTCGACCACGTAGGTGCGCCGTCCGTCCCTCCGACCGGTCCGGACGTCTTCGTCGGCTGCGCGCTTGGCTGTTGCCACGGGGTTCCCCTCGTGACCGGCGCGCGCACCCTGCGCCCGGTCGGCTAGCAGGTGTGCTCGGACCGGGAGCGTCCGCCCGGGGCTGAGTGCTCGCCCCTGGCGTTGCTGTGCTCGTGGACCACGAAAACGGCCTCCCGGTGTGGCCGCTGCTTCCCACGAGCGGCAACACCCGCAACGTACGGCGAGGACCGGGGCAAACTACGCCGACACGCGGGTCAGCCGCCGAACCGGCGTTCCCGCTCGGCGTAGGCACGCACGGCACGCAGGAAGTCCACCCGCCGGAAGTCGGGCCAGTACGCCTCACAGAAGTAGAACTCGCTCTGTGCGCTCTGCCACAGCAGGAATCCGCCGAGACGTTGCTCGCCACTGGTGCGGATGACCAGGTCGGGGTCGGGCTGGCCCCTGGTGTAGAGGTGCTGGGCGATGTGCTCGACGTCGATGACCTCGGCCAGCTCCTCCAAGGTGGTGCCGCGTCCCGCGTGCTCGTGGAGCAGCGATCGCACCGCGTCGGCGATCTCCCGGCGGCCGCCGTACCCGACCGCGATGTTCACCAGGAGCCCGTCCACGTCGCGGGTGGACTCCGCTGCCTCCTTCAACCGCTCGGCGACCGGTTGGGGCAGCAGGTCCAGGGCACCGACCGGGTGCAGGCGCCAGCGCTGCTGCTCGGCGAGCGTCTCCACGGCGTCCCCGATGATGCCCAGCAGGGAGCGGACCTCCTCCGGCGGCCGGTTGAGGTTGTCGGTGGAGAGCAGCCACAGCGTGACCACCTCCACACCGATCTCCTCGCACCAGCCCAGGAGCGGCTCGATGTTCGCGGCGCCGGCCCGGTGCCCGTGGGCGGTGTCGGCTCCCACCGCCTTCGCCCAGCGACGGTTCCCGTCGAGCATCACGCCCACGTGCTTGGGGATGCGGTCCGCGGGAAGTCGGCGGGCGAGCCGAGCCTCGTACGCCGGGTAGAGGACCCGGCGCAGACCACGCTTCCAGTCCGCCACGTGGCGACTGTAGCGCCGCTCACACGCTGTCGCCGGTTCCGCGGGCTTTCCGGCTTGGGTAGATTCTGCGCATGGCTGCAGCCCGTCCGGCCCCCCGGCACGACGACAAGGGACTCGCCGAACGGGTCACTGACAAGGGTCAGGACGCGGCGGCGCAGGTCGCCGACCGTGCCCGAGACCTGCGGCGTGAGGTCCGGGAGCTCGGGCACGACGTCAAGCCCAAGCTGCGCGGCTGGCTGCACGCCGGCACCACACCGCTCGCCCTGGCGGCCGGCATCGTGCTGATCGTGCTCTCCCCGACCGTCACCACCCGGGTGGGGTCGGCCATCTTCGCCGGCACTGCGCTGCTGCTGTTCACAGTCTCGGCGGTGTATCACCGCGGGAGCTGGTCACCGCGGGTCTGGGCGTTCCTGCGGCGCTTCGACCACTCCAACATCTTTCTGCTCATCGCCGGCTCCTACACCCCGTTCGCGCTGATCCTCCTCGACGGCGCTTCCCGGGTCACACTGCTCACCATCGTGTGGAGCGGGGCCGTGCTCGGGGTGGCGTTGAAGCTGGGCTGGGCGAGCGCACCGCGCTGGCTCAACGCTCCCGTCTATGTCGCGCTGGGCTGGGTCGCGATCTTCTACGCAGGCGACCTCGCCTCCGGGAGCTCCCCGGCGGTGATCACGCTGATCGCCGTGGGAGGCGGCCTCTACACCCTCGGCGGAGTGGTCTACGGGCTGAAGAAGCCGGACCCGTTCCCCACCTGGTTCGGCTTCCACGAGGTCTTCCACACCTTCACCATCGCGGCGTTCGTCTGCCACTACGTGGCCGCCTCGATCGCCACCTACCAGCTGCGCTGACCGGGCCCGCGGCACCCGCCGCCGCGCACGGGAACATGCGAATGTGTCCCAGGAGGCCGTGGAACGCCTCACCCGTCACTGCAGCGACATTTGCATGTCGGGGTGCGAGAGGCCTCGACCCATTTCTGCAACACGTTCTAGGGTGAGTGGCATGTCGTCTCTCGGGACCTGCGCTGCGCCGTTCGAACCGCTCCGGGAGCTGCTGGAGCGCAATCTCGCCTCGGGGGCGGACACGGGTGCCTCGGTCGCCGTGGTGCAGGACGGCGAGCTGGTCGTCGACCTCTGGGGCGGCGAGGCCCGACCCGGTGAGCCGTGGACCGAGGACACGCTCGTGCAGGTCTGGTCGGTCACCAAGACCATGGCGGCCCTCACCGTTCTGGTGCTGGCCGACCGCGCGGTGCTCGACCTGGACGCGCCCGTGGCGGCGTACTGGCCGGAGTTCCGCGACGAGCGGGTGCTGGTCCGGCACCTGCTCGCGCACACCTCCGGCAAGGCCGGCTGGACCGACCCGCTGGACGTCGACGGGCTCCTCGACCTCGACCAGGCCAACGCGCTGCTCGCGGCCCAGGAGCCGTGGTGGGATCCCGGCAGCGCCTCCGGCTACCACATGGTCAGCTACGGGCACCTCCTCGACGGCCTGGTCCGTGCGGCGACCGACCGGAGCCTGGCCGAGCAGTTCCGGGACCTGGTGGCAGGGCCGCTCGGCGCGGACTTCCACCTGGGGGTCCCGGAGTCGGAGCTCGGCCGTTGTGCGGACCTGGTGCCGCCACCGCCGAGCGGCATCGACTACTCCCAGCTGCCGCCCGACAGCTTCCTGATCCGCACCCTGGTCAATCCGATGCTGCAGATCGACCCGCTGTGCAACAGCGCCGCCTGGCGCAGCGTGTCGGTGGCCGGGGCCAACGGCCACGGCAACGCGCGCTCGGTCGCCCGGGTGCAGTCGGCGGTCTCGCACGGTGGCGAGGTCGACGGCGTGCGCCTGCTGTCGAAGGACACCCTCGACCGGATCTTCGAGGTCCAGGCCGACGGCACGGACCTCGTGCTGATGCAGCCGCTGCGGTTCGGGATCGGCTACGCCCTTCCGCAGCCAAGCTCCGCCCCGGCCGTCCCGGAGGGACGCGTGTGCTGGTGGACGGGGTACGGCGGCGCGATCGTCGTCAACGACCTGGACCGGCGCACGACCGTCGCCTACGCGATGAACCGGATGGAGAACCACTTCGTGGCCTCGCCCCGCACCGACGACTACGTCCGCACCGCCTTCGCCTGCGCGGGTGGTGCGTCATGAGCGCCCCCAGGGTCTGCCTGATCGGTGCCGGCTGCTCCGGCATCACCACCGCCAAGCGCCTGCAGGACCACGGCATCGACTACGACCACTTCGAGCTCTCCGACGACGTGGGCGGCAACTGGTACTTCGGCAACCCCAACGGCATGTCCGCGGCCTACGAGTCGCTGCACATCGACACCTCCAAGACGCGCCTGCAGTTCGAGGACTTCCCGGCGCCCGAGGACTGGCCGGACTTCCCGCACCACTCGCAGATGCACCAGTACTTCCGCGACTACGTCGACCACTTCGGGCTGCGCGACAACATCGAGTTCGAGACCGGCGTGGACCGCGCCGTACGCCGTGACGACGGCCCCTCGACAGGCTCAGGACAAGCGGTCTGGGAGGTCACGCTGTCCACCGGCGAGCAGCGTTCCTACACCGACCTGGTCGTGGCCAACGGCCACCACTGGAGCCCCCGGATGCCGGACTACCCGGGGCACTTCGACGGCGTGCTGATGCACAGCCACGCCTACCGCTCGCCGTTCGACCCGGTCGACCTGCGCGGCAAGACCGTGATCGTGGTCGGGATGGGCAACTCCGGCCTCGACCTGGCCAGCGAGCTCTCCGCCCGCTGGATGACCAGGAAGCTCTACGTCTCCGCGCGCCGCGGCGTCTGGGTGCTGACGAAGTACCGCAACGGTCTGCCGGCCGACAAGATGATGACGCCCCCGGAGGTCCCTCGCGAGGAGGGGCTGCGGATGGCCCGGGCGATGATCAAGGAGCAGCTGGGCCGGATGAGCGACTACGGGCTGCCGGAGCCCGACCACGAGCCCCTCGCCGCCCACCCGTCGGTGAGCGCGGACTTCCTGACCAAGGCAGGGTCGGGCGACATCCACATGCTGCCGGCGATCGAGCGCCTCGGCGGCCGCACGGTGCACCTGGTGGACGGGACCACCGTCGAGGCCGACGTGATCATCTGCGCGACCGGCTACGACATCAGGTTCCCGTTCTTCGACGAGGACGAGGTGGAGCTGCACCCGGACTCCGACCATCGCTATCCGCTGTTCAAGCGGATGATCAAGCCGGGCGTCGACCACCTGTTCTTCCTCGGGCTGGCCCAGTCCTCACCGACGATCGTCAACCTCGCCGAGCAGCAGAGCAAGCTGCTCGCCAAGCTCCTCACCGGCGACTACGTGCTGCCCCCCGTGGCGGAGCAGGAGCAGATCATGCGAGCCGACGAGGAGGACCACCTGCGGCAGTACTACTCCGCCCCGCGGCACACCATCCAGATCGACTTCGCTCGCTACTGCGTGGACCTGCACGCCGAGATCGCCGCCGGTGAGCAGCGCGCCCGTCCTGCCTTGTAACGCGGGGTTATTGACGCTGAGTGGGTCCCCGGGGCGGCACTCGGCATCGACAACCCCGCGTTACATGGGCTCAGAGGCGGCGTAGCGCCGGCACCACCTCGCGGCCCATCCGGCGAATGAACGCGGCGGGCTCGTTGCCGTCGTGCATCACGTGCACCTCGGAGACGCCCAGGTCGGCGAACGGCTGCAGCTGCTCGGCGAAGTCGGGCCCCGGCTCACCGCCGGACCACAGGATCGTCTTGCGGATCCGGTCGTAGTCGGTGCCCTCGCGCTCGCAGTGTGCGCGCAGCACCTCGAGCTTGTGCCCGACCGCGCCCGGGTCGTCGGGCCGGGCGAACAGGTTGCACGCGTCGGCGTACTTCGCGACCAGGCGGAGCGTCTTGCGCTCCCCTGACCCGCCGATCATGATCGGCGGCCGCTGCACCGGCGCCGGCAGGTTGAGCGTGCGCTCCAGCTGGTAGTGCTTTCCCTCGAAGGGCTCGTCGTCCTCGCTCCACATCTGGTGCACGACCTCGAGCGTCTCCTCCAGACGCTCGAAGCGCTCGGCGACCGGCGGGAACGGGACCCCGAGGCCGCGGTGCTCCTTCTCGTACCAGGCGGCGCCGATACCGAGCATGGCCCGACCGCCGGAGAGCACGTCGAGGGTGGTGACGATCTTGGCGAGCAGCCCCGGGTGCCGGTAGGTCACGCCGGTCACCAGCACCTGCAGCTCCACCCGCTCGGTCACCGCCGCCAGGAACCCGAGGGTCGTGTAGCCCTCGAGCATGGCCCGCTCGGGGCCACCGAGGAACTCCATCTGGAAGTAGTGGTCCATCACCGAGAGGTTGTCCAGCCGCGCCTCCTCCGCGGCCCGGCCGACGTCGAGCATCATCGGGCGGACCGCCTCCGGGCCGCCGGTGAAGTCGAACTGCGTCACGTGCACACCCAGTCGCATGTCTCCTCCTCAGGCTTCTGCGAGCTGCTCGCCGAGCTCGGCGAGCGTGGTCACCGGTCGCTGGCACACCAGCCGCCGACAGACGTAGGCCGCGGGTCGTCCCTCGAGCAGGTCCCGGTCGGCCAGCAGCGGGATCGTCGAGCCGAACGGCTCGGCGGCGACCACCACGCTGCCCACCGGCGCCTGCCGGCGGGCTGCCTGTGCCAGCGCGGCCCGGTCCGGACCCTCCGGACCCACGACCGCCACCTCGACCGGCCCGCCGAGTGCGGTCTCGGCCGCGGCGAGCGACCATCCGGCGAAGCGCGGCGACGCCTCCGCGATGCGGCGCGAGATCCGCAGTGCCGCCTCGGCGGCGTCCCGGTGTCGACCGGAGCCGGTGAGCGCGGCGTAGGTGAGCAGTGCGTGGACCATCGCCGAGTGGCCGCTCGGACTGGCGTTGTCCGTGGGGTCTCGTGGGCGGACGAGCAGCTGCTCGGCGTCGTCGGCGGTGTCGTGAAAGCCGCCGTCGCCGGCCTCGAAGTGCACCAGTGCGGCGTCGACCACCTCACCGGCACGGTCCAGCCAGCGACCGTCCGCGGTCGCCGCGGCCAGGGCGAGGAAGGCGGTGGCCACACAGCCGTGGTCCTCGAGGACACCAGCGGGCGCACCCACGACGCCGTCCCTCGAGACCCGCGCGATCCGCCCCGCGCGCACGTGCTGCCCGGCGAGGAACTCCCCGCAACGCAGCGCGGCCTGCAGGTAGCGCGGCTCCTCCAGCAGCTCGGCCGCGTCCACCAGACCGCTGATCGCCAGGCCGTTCCAGGCGGCCACCACCTTGTCGTCGCGCTCGGGTCGCACCCTTCTGCTCCGGGCCTCCAGCAGCCGCGCGCGGACCGATTCCCAGCGCTCGGGGTCGTCCGGCTGTGCCTGGAGCTGCAGCGTCGACGTGCCGTGCTCGAAGGTGCCGGCCTCGGTCACCGCCAGCAGCTGCGCCGCCCAGCGGCCGTCGTCCTCGCCGAGCACCTCCACCAGCTGGCCCGGCGTCCAGACGTAGAAGGTGCCCTCCTCCCCCTCGGAGTCGGCGTCCAGGGCCGAGGCGAAGGCCCCCTCGGCGGTGCCGAGCTCGGCGAGCAGGAAGTCCGCGGTGTCCCGGGCGACGCGCGCCGCGATCGGGTCGTCGTAGCGCGCCGCCCAGCGCGCGTAGACCGAGAGCAGCTGGGCGTTGTCGTAGAGCATCTTCTCGAAGTGCGGCACCACCCAGCCGCGGTCGACGCCGTAGCGCGCGAAGCCGCCGCCGAGCTGGTCGTGGATGCCGCCTGCCGCCATCGCGGCGAGCGTCCTGCCGGCCATGTCGGTCGCGGCCTCCGCCCGCTCCGACGGACCACTCGCGACCCGCAGGAGGAAGTCCAGTGTCATCGACGGCGGGAACTTGGGCGCGCCACCGAAGCCACCGTGCACCTCGTCGAAGTCGCGCTGCAACCGGGCCACGGCGTCGTCCAGCGCCGACCGGTCGAACGCCGTTCCCCCGGACAGCTCCACCGAGCGGTGCAGCGCCTCCCGGATGCTCGCGCTGGCCTGGGCGACCTCGCCCTGCCGGTTCGTCCACGCGTGATGCAGGGCCTCGAGCAGCTGGCGGAAGCTCGGCTGCCCGTGCCGCGGCTGGTCGGGGAAGTAGGTGCCGGCGAAGAACGGGTTGCCGTCGTGGTCGAGCACGCAGGTCATCGGCCAGCCGCCCTGGCCGGTCATCGCCACCGTGGCCTGCATGTAGACCGCGTCCACGTCCGGCCGCTCCTCGCGGTCGACCTTCACCGCGACGAAGTGCTCGTTGAGGTACGCCGCGGTGGCGTCGTCCTCGAAGGACTCGTGCGCCATCACGTGGCACCAGTGGCAGGCGGCGTACCCGACGCTGAGCAGGACCGGCACGTTGCGTCGCCGCGCCTCCGCGAACGGCTCCGCACCCCACTCCCACCAGTCGACGGGGTTGTCCCGGTGCTGGAGCAGGTAGGGGCTCGTGGCCCGCGCGAGGCGGTTCATGCAAGGCCCTTACCCGTTGCCGCGGAGCGGACGCCCTCACCGGACGTGGCAGGGGGAAGCCAGGAGGGCCGGGACGCCGAGGAGCGGCTGGTGCGCGCGGGCGCGGTCACGGGTCCTTGCTACCGGTCCGCGGGACCGGCGGCGCTCCCCGGGGGCGCTTTGCGCCAGGTTGACCCCATGACGAGGTTTGAGGCCCGTTGCGCCCGAGCAACCTTCTTGCGGGACGGGAGATCAAGGGGGTCGCACGTGGAGACCAACACCGCCTGGACGCGCCCGCACGTCCTGCGCGAGTACGCCCTGGTGGCCGACGGTGAGCGGGGTGCACTGATCGGACCACACGGCGACCTGTCCTGGCTCTGTGCGCCGCACTGGGACTCACCGGCCGTGTTCTCCGCGATGCTCGGCGGCCGCGGCTGCTACGTGGTCACCCCGTCCGACCCCTGGTACGTCTGGGGTGGCTACTACGAGGAAGGGTCGCTGATCTGGCGCTCGCGGTGGGTGACCTCCGAGGGTGCCGTGGAGTGCCGGGAGGCGCTGGCCATGCCCAGCGACCCGCACCGCGTGGTGGTCCTGCGTCGCGTCGACGCCGTCGACCGCACCGCAGCAGTCACCGCACTGCTCGACCCGCGCGCGGAGTTCGGCCGCAAGGGGATCCGCCAGCTGCGTCGGGTCGACGGGCACTGGGTGGCACGAGTCGGCGACCTGTACCTGCGCTGGACCGGCGCCGAGGACGCCACCGAGACCGACGACGGCCTTCGGTTGGACCTGCAGGTGCCACCGGGAACCACGCACGATCTGGTCCTCGAGCTCTCCGACCGTCCCCTGCCCGACCCGGTGGAACCTGGCCGGCTGTGGGAGGAGACCGCGACCGAGTGGAGTCGGCGCGTCCCGGCCCTGGGCACGGCCATCGGCGAGGAGGACGCGCGCCAGGCCTACGCCGTGCTGTCCGGGCTCACCGCCCGGAGCGGCGGCATGGTCGCCGCCGCCACCATGTCGCTGCCCGAGCGCGCCCACAGCGGCCGCAACTACGACTACCGCTACTGCTGGCTGCGGGACCAGAGCTACGCGGGCCGGGCGGTGGCCGCCTCCGGCGCGCACCCGCTTCTCGACGACGCTGTCGACTTCGTCTCGGCCCGGCTGCTCGACGACGGCGTCGACCTGCTGCCTGCGTACGCCGCCGACGGCAGTCGCGTGCCCGCGGAGACCCCGGTTCCCTCCCTGATCGGCTACCCGGGGGGCGGCAACATGCGGGGCAACCACATCGATGCGCAGTTCCAGCTCGACACCTTCGGCGAGGCCCTGCTGCTGTTCGCCGCCGCGGCCCGGCGGGACCGGCTGGACAGCAACCACTGGAAGGCTGCGGAGATCGCGGTCCGCGCCATCGCCGAGCACCACACGCAGCCGGGGGCCGGCCTCTGGGAGCTGGCGCCGGAGCGCTGGACCCACTCCCGGCTGACCTGCGCGGCCGGGCTGCGTGCCGTGGCCGCCTCGGCACCGCCGGCCCAGTCCGCCGAGTGGATGGCGCTCGCCGACCACGTCGTCGCCGAGGCAGGTCGGGACTCGGTCCACCCGTCGGGACGGTGGCAACGCTCCCCGAGCGACCCCAAGGTGGACGCCTCGTTGATCCTGCCGGTGATCCGCGGTGGCGTGGCCCCGGACGACCCGAGGAGCATCGCCACGCTCGAGGCGGTGCTCGACCAGCTGGTCAGCCACGGCTACGTCTACCGCTTCCGCCACGACGAGCGTCCGCTGCACGCAGCCGAGGGCGCCTTCCTGATGTGCGGCTTCACCACCGCGCTCGCCCTGCACCAGCAGGGCCGCGAGGTCGAGGCTCGCGCCTTCTACGAACGCACCCGCTCGGCCTGCGGGCCGCCCGGGCTCTTCTCCGAGGAGTTCGACGTCCGCCAGCACCAGCTGCGCGGCAACCTGCCCCAGGCGTTCGTGCACGCCCTGATGCTCGAGGCATCCGTGCGCCTGGCCGGCGACTGGGTACCGGAGACCCACCAAGGCCGGGACTGAGGCCATGAGCAGAACGACAGCACGCACCGGATCAGCAACCGCAGGAGGTGGATGAGATGCCCGAGGTGGAGGACGTCGTCCGCAGCGACATCCCCGCGAGGATGGATCGGCTCCCCTGGACGAGGTGGCACTGGCTCATCGTCGTGTCCCTGGGCACCGTGTGGGTGCTCGACGGCCTGGAGGTGACGATCAAGGGAGCCGTCGGGGCGTCGCTGAAGGACTCGATCGGCTTCTCCACCGTCCAGGTCGCCGGCTCGGCCTCGATCTACATCCTGGGCGCCATCACCGGCGCGCTGGTGTGGGGCTACCTCACCGACCGCTTCGGTCGCAAGAAGCTCTTCCTGGTCACCCTCGGCGTCTACCTGATCGGGGTCGCCGTGACGGCCACCGCCGGCCTCTGGGTGGCGAGTGGGACGGCGACCTATGTCTGGTTCGCTGTCGGCCGGCTGCTGACCGGCACCGGCATCGGCGGCGAGTACTCCGCGATCAACTCCGCCATCGACGAGCTCATCCCGGCCCGGGTGCGGGGCACCGTCGACCTGGTCGTCAACGGCTCCTACTGGCTCGGCGCCGCGGTCGCGGCCGCTCTGGGCTACCTCTACCTCGCCGACCTGCCCGCCGGACTGGGCTGGCGGCTGGCGTTCGCGACCGGCGGTCTGGTCGCCCTCGCGATCCTGATGCTGCGCTTCATGGTGCCCGAGTCCCCGCGCTGGCTGCTGATCCACGGCCGGGAGGACGAGGCCGAGCGTGTGATGAACGGGATCGAGGAGAAGGTCCGCAAGGGATCCGACGGTGAGCTCCCAGAGGTCAAGCGGGATCCCCTCGAGCTGCGCGCACGCAAGAGCACCGGTTTCGTCGAGATCGGCCGCACCGTCTTCAAGGTCTACCCCAAGCGCTCCCTCGTGGGGTTCAGCCTGATGACCTCCCAGGCGTTCTTGTACAACGCGCTGTTCTTCACCTACGGGTTGATGCTCACCACGTTCTACGGGATCAGCGCCGCCAGCGTCGGCCTGTTCCTGCTGCCCTTCGCCGCCGGCAACTTCCTCGGCCCGATCGTGCTCGGCCCCCTGTTCGACAAGGTGGGCAGGCGCCCGATGATCGCCTCGACGTTCATCGTGGGCGGGGTGGCCGCGGTGGTCGTCGGCTGGCTGTTCCAGGCGGACGTGCTGAGCACCTGGACCCAGACGCTCGCGTGGGTGGTGATCTTCTTCTTCGCCTCCGCCGGGGCAAGCGCGGGCTACCTGACGGTCAGCGAGACCTTCCCGCTGGAGATCCGGGCGATGGTGATCGCGTTCTTCTACGCGATCGGCACCGGTGTGAGCGGGATCCTGGGCCCCTGGCTGTTCGGCCAGCTGATCTCGAGCGAGAACCGGACGAACGTCTTCTACGGCTACGCCCTCGCCGGAGCCGTCATGGTGGCCGCCGGCATCATCCACGCCACCATGGGCGTGCGCGCGGAGCAGCAGTCCTTGGAGGACATCGCCGCCCCGCTGTCCGCCGAGGAGGCCGAGGAGGACAAGGAGGAAGAGCCCGAGGAGGACAAGCCCGCCCAGCGGGGCGAGGACCAGGACCAGCGTCACGGCGGTGAACGGAGCGCTCAGACCGGGCTGACGGGTGGTCTGCCCCTGGTGGCCGACGCCGAGGCCGGCCGCCGTGAGCTCGAGGAGGAGACCAAGATCCTGGTCAGTGCCCTGGAGGCCGACGGACCCGCGACCCGGGAAGAGCTCAACGGCCGGGTGCGGGCCCGCTACTGGGGACCCGGCCAGTACCGCCGCGCCGTACGCCACGGAATCCGGGACAACCGCATCGTCGAGCACAAGGGACAGCTGAAGCTGCCCGAGCAGGCCCGCCGCGGGTGACCGCGGCGGGCGTCCGTCCCCGGCGCCGGGGACGGACGGACGCCCCGCGACTCAGACGACCGACAACGGCAGCGCCCTGCCCACCAGCGAGCGGTGCACCACCGGCAGTCCCGCAGCGATCCGGGAGAGCTCCCGGGCGGAGAGCGAGTCGGGCGCCGAGACGACCGCGGGTGTGCCCTGGTCCCCTGCTCTGCGCAGGGCGGAGTCGAGGGGCACCTCGCCCAGCAGTGGGACGTCGAGTCGCCCGGCGACGCGCTGGCCACCTCCGGTGCCGAAGACCGGTGCGGCGTGGGCGCACACGTCGCACACGACGGTCGACATGTTCTCGATGACGCCGGCGACCGGCATCCGCACATCCTTGGCCATCCGGCCTACCCGCGCCGCGACGGTGTCGGCGGCCGGCTGCGGCGTCGTGACCACGAGGAGGGCCGCGTCGGGAAGCAGCTCGGTCACGGTGAGGGTGACGTCACCGGTGCCTGGGGGCAGGTCGACCAGCAGCACGTCCAGCTCGCCCCAGTGGACGTCGACCAGGAACTGCTCGATGGCCTTGTGCAGCATCGGTCCGCGCCACACCACCGGTTGGTCGTCGTCGACCAGGAATCCCACCGACATCAGGGAGACGCCGTGCGCCTCGACGGGGAGCATCAGTCCCTTGAGTGCGACCGGCGGCCTCCGGACGCCGAACAGCTGGGGCACCGAGTATCCCCACACGTCGGCGTCGAGCAGGCCGACCCGCTGTCCCTGGGCGGCGAGGGCAGCAGCGAGGTTCGCGGCGACCGTGGACTTGCCCACGCCACCCTTGCCGCTGGCCACGGCGTAGACCTTCGTGGCCGAGCCCGGCCCGAACCCGCTCCGCTCCCCCTCGGTGTCCCCGCGCAACCGCGTGGCCAGCCGCATCCGCTCCGGCTCGCTCATCGCCGTGAACTCCACACCGACCCCGGTGACCCCGGCGACGGAGGCCGCAGCGGTGCGCACGTCCTCGTCGAGTCGCGCGCGCAGCGGGCAGGTCGGGGTGGTCAGCCGGACGACGACGGTGACCCGGCCTCGACCGTCGACGGAGAGACGCTCCAACATCCCGGCCTGCTCGAGGGAGAGCTTCAGCTCAGGATCCTGGACCTGCCCCACGGCGGCACGCAGGGCGTCCTGGTCGATCGTTCGGCCGCCGTGACCGCGGCTGCCGGAGAGCACGCTCCTCACGCGCCGTCTCCCGACGTGGGCCCACCGGCGGCGACACGGTAGGCCGACCGCTTCGGCTTCACGTGGCGCATCAGGAACTCCGGCCGGCGCTGCCCTTCCGGTCCCGGACCGGGTCGCGTCATCGCCAGCCAGCGCCGGTAGGCCTCGCGGGACTTGTTCACGTCGACCTCGACATCGCCGTATTCGTCGCCTTCCCTAGCTCGTTCTATGCGCACCTTCTGGTGCCAACAATGCATCCCCGAGACCGGGTCCGGCTGCACCGGGAAGGTGAGGTTCTGGTGCACCCCCGGGTCGTCCCAGTAGATCCGTTCGGAGTCCGGGTCGTCGCTGGTGAAAGGACGGATGCCGTCGGTGTAGCGCAGCTTCCAGATGCCGTCCGGCGAGCGGTCGAGGTCGACCTTGCCCATCACCCAGCGGCTGCCGGGGTGGCCGTCCTGCATCCAACGGCCCATGTGGTGGGAGAGCCCCACCACGCCCGGGCGGATCGCTTCGGTGGCCCACACCCGCGCCACGAAGTGGCCGATCTCCGTGGTCACGCGCACGAGGTCACCGGTCCGCACGCCCAGCCGGCGGGCGTCGTCGGCGTTGCACCACAGCGGGTGGGTGTTGGAGATCTCGTTGAGGAACTTCGCGTTGCCCGACCGCGTGTGGATCAGCGTGGGAAGCCGGAAGTTCGGCATCAGCACGAATTCGTCGTCGTCCCGGTCGATGCGACTGGCGGCCACGTGCGACTCGATGTAGCCGGGCGTCGCCTGCTCGGGCCACCCCCAGTCGGCCAAGGTCGTGGAGTAGAGCTCCAGCTTGCGCGAGGGCGAGAGCCAGCCGGCCGTCCTCGACCCGTCGGCGTGCTGGACCCCCACCGCGCCTGCTTCGCCGACCAGGGGCGGTGCGGTGTCGAGCGTGACCGGCTTGCGCAGCACCCCGTGCTCGTCGGGGACCGCGCCGTCCAGCTCGGCCTCGGTGAGCGGGCGCTCGTCGAGGCGGTAGAGGTCCCGGGCGACCTCGAAGGCGCCGTACTTGCGCATGTACTGCAGTGGGGTGAGCCCCTGGTCCGCCGCTGCCTCGGGCAGCCCGGGGACACTGTTGCGGAAGACGATGTCGTAGTACTCGTCGATGGTCATCCGCTCGCCGGGCCGTTCCTGGGACTCGAACCACCGGCGGATGCCCAGCGAGCCGTCGGGGTCGATCTGCCAGGACAGCTCGAACCAGAACTCGTCCTCCTCCCAGACCTCCCCCGGGTTGGCGTCCCGACTGTCGCGGTAGGGCAGGCCACGCTGCTCCATGGCCACGCGGGTGACCGGCTGCCGGAAGGCGATCCACTTCGAGGAGTGGGTCTCGAACGACATCGTGTCGTGCCGTTCGGAGGCGTGCCCCATCGGCAGGACGTAGTCGGCGAACGTGGCGGACTCGCTCCAGGTCGGCGTCATCGCGACGTGCAGGCCGATCTTCGACTCGTCCTTGAGCACGTCGATCCAGGTGAAGCCGTCGGGGTTCACCCACAGCGGGTTGTAGACCCGGCTGAAGTAGACCTCGAGCCGGCCGCGGCCGTCCTGGAGCAGGTGCGGCAGCAGGATCGACATCTCGTTGGTCGTCAGCGGGTACTCCGCCGGCCACAGCAGCTCGCTCCAGAAGTCGTTGGGCTCGGGCATCTGCGGGAAGTGGGCGATGATCTTGTCCCACCCGTTGGGGTGGGTGCCGCCCTCGGTGCCGACGCTCCCGGTGAGCACGTTGAGGAAGAACAGGCTCCGGGCGATCTGCCAGCCGCCCAGGTTGCCCGCCGCGGCCGACCGCCAGGTGTGCGTGGCCAGCCTCGAGCCGGCCTGGCCGACGTGACGGGCCAGCTCCTCGACCTGGGCGACCGGGACGTGCGCGACCTCTGCGGCCCGCTCGAAGGTCCACTCCGCGTAGTCGTCGGTCAGCCGCTCCAGGAAGACCTCGAAGCGCTCCTCCACGGTCGATCCGGTCGCGAACGCCTCCGGGTGCAGCCGCTCGAGGTAGACCTCCCAGTTCACCCACCGGCGCAGGAACTCGCGGTCGATGCGGCGGGTGCGCAGGAGGTACGACGCCACGGCGAGGAAGATCGCCCCCTCGCTCCCGGGCCACGGCGAGATCCAGAGGTCGGCGTGCGAGGCGGTGTTGGACAGCCGCAGGTCGAGCACGACCACCTTCGCGCCGTTCTGCTTGGCCTCCATGATCCGCTGGGCGTGCGGGTTGAAGTAGTGACCGGTCTCCAGGTGGCTGGAGAGCAGCACGATCACCTTGGCGTTGGCGTAGTCCGGCGAGGGCCGGTCGTAACCCATCCAGTGTGTGTAGCCCGAGCGACCGCCCGAGGAGCAGACGTTGGTGTGGCTGTTGTGCCCGTCGACCCCCCAGGCCTGCAGCACCCGCTCGGCGAAGCCGTCCTCACCGGGGCGGCCCACGTGGTACATCACCTCGTCGCGGCGGTCCTCCACGATCGCGGTGCGGATCCGGCCGGCGATGTCGCGCAGCGCCTCCTCCCAGGAGACCTGCTCGAACTGTCCGGAGCCACGCTCGCCGACCCGGCGCATCGGATGCAGGATCCGCTCGGGGTCCTTGACCTGGTTGATGGTCGCGGGACCCTTCGCACAGTTGCGGCCTCGAGAGCCCGGGTGCGCCGGGTTGCCCTCGAACTTCTTGATCGAGAGGTCCTCGTGGTCGACGTACGCCAGCAGCCCGCAGGAGGACTCGCAGTTGAAGCAGACGGTCGGGATCAGCGAGTAGGTGTGCGGGACCTTCCGGGGGTGCGCCCTGGCGTCGTACTCCACGTGGTGGTCCCACTCCGAGGGAGGTGGGTAGTTGCGCAGCCGCTCGTGGCTGCGGGCTCCGGGCAGGGGAACCTCAGCGGTCATCGATCTCTCCTGGGGTGGGTCTGCGGGTCATGACAGCGGGGGGTCCTGCCCCGCGCGGACGAAGACGCTCTCGTAGGCCACCAGCGCCGGCTGTACGACGACCCCGGCGATCGCCAGCAGCACCGTGCTGGCCCCGCCCCAGGTGAGCGCCCCGAGCACCGCCGCGGCGACGGCGGGGACGACCACCCCGAGCCAGAACAGCGAGGCGTAGCGCCCACGGGTGATGATGTGCGCCGCCACCGCCGCCTGACGGCTCGCGTGCTTGCCGGCGTACTCCAGGGCGAGCATGAGCAGGTGCAGCACCGTCGCGAGCACGAACGCCGCGGCCAGCAGTCGCCACATCGAGTCGGTCACGTCGAGGAACGCGGCGACGATGGCCAGGGCTCCGCTGCCGACCATCACCGCCTGGACCAGAAGGTGCCAGAACAGCAGCGGCGACTGCCACAGGTCCCGCCCCTCGGCCTGCCCGAACAGGAACGCGGTGTATCCCGCCATCAGGGCACTGACCGGGATGCCGAGCCACGCCAGCGTGGTCATCGCCCAGCCGACGTCCAGGGCGGAGACCAGCGCCCACAAGATCGCGCCACCCGAGAACACGCTCAGCACGTAGGCGCCGAGCACCAGCCACGACGTCCAGTTGGACCTGGTGAAGATGTAGAGGAAGCGCTCGGGGCGCTTGAGGTCCCAGACCAGCAGGCCCCCGGTGGTGGCTGCGCCGAAGAGACCCAGGGCCGGAGCCACCCAGCCGCCCAGAGCGCCGGCGTCGATCCCGAGCAGGTGTGCCAGGAGGGCCAGGGCGAGCGCCCCGGCGCCGACGCCCTTGGTCCACAGGTAGGTCACCACCCGCCAGCCCCAGGGCCGGGGATGGGCGGTGTTCAGTGTGGTCCGCGCCCCGGTCGTCGGGTCCCCGGGCAGGTCACCGGCCGTGGTGAGGCGTTGCGCGTCCGGCTTCGCCCACAGGTAGGTGTCCTCGACCGGCGCCACCAGCGGATCCAGGACGGCCCGGTCGGCGCCCAGGTAGAAGACGTTGGGGCCGGTGTTCTGCTCCGGTGCTCGGACCGTCGTCTGCTCCGTGCTCACCAGCCGGGCGATCCCGCTGGTCGGGTCGTCGAGGTCCCCGACCCAGATCGAGTGGGTCGGGCAGACCACCACGCACGCGGGCTCGAGGTCCTCGTCGACCCGGTGGGCGCACATGTTGCACTTCGCCGCGGTCTGGGTCTCCGCGTCGATGTAGATCGCGTCGTAGGGGCAGGCCTGCATGCAGCTCTTGCAGCCGATGCACCGGCTGTTGTCGAAGTCGACGATGCCGTCCTCGCGCTTGAACAGCGCCTGCGTCGGGCAGATCTGCACGCACGGGGCGTCGGTGCAGTGGTTGCATCGCATCACGCCGAAGGAACGGGTGGTGTCGGGGAACTCGCCGCTGTCGACGTACTTCACCCAGGTGCGGAACTGGCCGAGCGGCACCTCGTTCTCGGTCTTGCACGCCACCGTGCAGGCATGGCAACCGATGCAGGTGCGTTGGTCGATCGCGAAGCCGTAGCGCACGCAGGCCTCAGCTCTTCCGGATCAGGTAGCGGAACACGCCGTCCTCGCTGCTGGTCTCCAGCAGCTCGTTGCCGGTGTCCTTCGCCCACGACGGGATGTCGCTTCGCGATCCACCATCGGTGGCCTCGACGAGCATGACCTGTCCGGCGGTGAGCTTCTTGGCGGCCCGCGAGGTCATCAGGACCGGCATCGGACACTTCTGTCCCTTGGCGTCGACGGTGACGTCGATGGTGTACTCCATGACTCTCCTGGTGGGTGAGGGCGGTCAGATGAACAGCTGGATGTCAGAACGACTCATCTCCGACAACGCGGTGGCTGCGCCGACGGGGTCACCGACGCCGTCGACGAGCTGACCGGAGTTGATGCCGAGCAGGTCCATGGTCATCTCGCAGGGCCAGAGCCGGACGTCGAGCTCGGCGCACATCTCCATCAGCTCCTTGGGGTGGGCGACCTTCTGGTCCTTGGCGAGCTTCTGCATCATCCACGGGCCGGCGCCGCCCATGTTGAGCTTGGAGAGCTTCAGGTGCGAGAGACCCGGCCGGTTCATCGCAGCCAGCATCTTCGTCATCGGGTTGGTGCCGGTGATGCGGACGTCGTCGCGCACCAGCGGGAACAGGCCCCAGAAGGTGAAGAAGATGGTGGTCCGCATCCCGTAGGCAGCGCCCGTGGAGCCCAGGATCAGCGTCGGCCAGATCCGGTCCAGGTCACCGCTCCAGGCGATGATCGTCATGCTCTGCGGCGCGTCCTCGTCCGCCGCGACCCCAGCGCCCTCGTTGTCCTCGTCGGCCATCGCCTCGTCCGTCCTTCCGGGCCGGTCCGGCGCGCTCGTGGCTCGCCGGTTGTGTCCTGTGAGCCACGACACTACATTCGTCTATGCGAATGCAACACCACCCGCCGAGATTTTGCGGTCCGCACCTGTGGACCCGATCCGACCCCAGGAGGGACCCATGGCCCGCACCCTCACGTCCGCCGACCTCTTCGGTGAGCTCAGCGCCGGAGAAGTGAGCGAGATTCTCGACGTCCGCAACAAGGACGAGTTCACCGCCGCCCCGATCGAAGGCCCCCGCCCGGTGCCGACCAGGAACGTCCCGGTCTACGCGGTCTACGAGGACCTCGAGGCCGAAGCCGAACGGACCCGGGAGAACGCCGTGATCGTCTGCGGCCAGGGCAACGGGTCGGCGCTGGTGGCCGACGACTTCGAGGACCTCGGCAAGCACGCGCGGTCGCTCGAGGGCGGCACCGACGCCTGGGCCCGTTTCCTCAACGCCGTAGAGATCACCGGACTGCCCGGAGAGCTGCGGGCCTGGCAGCTCCAGCGGCCGGCCAAGGGCTGCCTCTCCTACGTCGTCGGGGTGCCCGGGCACGCCTGCATGGTCGTGGACCCGACGCGGCACCCCCAGCCCTACCTCGACCTCGCCGCGGCGCACGACATGCAGATCACCCATGTCATCGACACGCACGTGCACGCCGACCACCTCAGCGGCGGGCCGGCGCTCGCCCAGGAGGTCGGCGCGGAGTACCACCTTCCGCCCGAGGACACCGGCGGGGTGGTGCCCTTCCCCAGCCGCGCGCTGGAGGACGGCGAGGACATCGACCTGGGATCCGCGGTGGTGCACGCGATGACCATGCACCTGCCCGGGCACACCCCCGGCACGACCGCCCTGCTGGTGGCGCAGAAGCTGCTGCTCGTGGGCGACACCGTCTTCGTCCGCGGCCTGGGCCGGCCGGACCTGACCGGTCAGGCCGACGAGCTTGCTCGCGACCTGTTCGCCTCGGTGCACGAGCGGCTCGAGCCCCTCGACCCGGAGACGATCATCGCTCCCGCCCACTGGTCCACGTGGGAGGAGTTCAACGACGACGGCCTGGTGGTCACCACCATCGGTGAGGTCTTCCGAGCCACCCTGCTCAACCAGCGGGCCATCGAGGCCTTCGTGCAGGAGATCGTCACGTCCCTGCCCCAGGCACCCGACACCTACGACACAATCCGGTTGGTGAACGCCGGAAAGCTCACCCCGCCGGAGGACGAGATGGACGTGCTGGACGTCGGCAAGAACCAGTGCGCCGCGGCCACCACGCTGGCCGGGCGCGAGGCGGTATGAGCGACTCACCGAGCGGTCCCGGCGCCTCCCAGGCGCCCCTCCACGAGGTGGGCGTGCCTCCGGACTACCGGTTCACCCTGGCGAACGAGCGCACCTTCCTCGCCTGGATCCGCACCTCGCTGGCCCTGACGGCGGCCGGTGTCGCGGTGATCCAGCTGGTGCCGGGACTGACTGCCATCCGCCACGTGCTCGGGATCCTGCTGATCGCCCTGGGCGGCCTGCTGTCCGCGGTCTCCTACCGGCACTGGGAGCAGAACGAACGCGCCATGCGGCTCGGCGAGCAGCTGCCGCACTCGATGGTGCCCCGGCTGGTCGGCATCACCCTCGTGCTCGCGGCTGCGACCGCCCTGGTCCTGGTCGTCGTGGACCTGGTCCGATGACGGTCGGCTGGCCCGGCCCGCGCCGACGTCCCGCGTCCGCCGTGGACCCCGGACTGCAGTCGGAACGGACCGCGATGGCGTGGCAGCGGACCGCCCTGGGGCTCGGCGGTGTGTCCGCCCTGCTGCTCCACCGCAGCAACGCCGACCCGATCGCCGTCGTGCCGGGGGTCGCGGGCCTGCTGGTCGCGCTCGCCCTGCTGGTCGTGACCGAGCGGCGCTACGAACACACCGTGAGCCGGGTGGCCGCGGGGACGCCTCCGGCCGGTCCGCGACTCATCCGCACGATGGCGGGTGCCTGCGGGGCGTTGGCCATCGCCGCCCTGGTCGTCGTCGCACTTCGACCGGGCTGAGCAGCACCGGAGTGGTCGTAGACTGTCTGGTCGCGAAGCTCGGGAGTGAGGGAGCACGAAAGGAGCAGTGATGGACGCGGACATCTCCGCCCAGCTGCACGAACTCCATGCCCGGGTCTGCAAGGCCATCGCCGACCCGAAGCGACTGCTGATCATCAACGAGCTGCGGGACAAGGAGCTCAGCGTCAGTGACCTCTGCGAGGCCCTCTCGCTCAGCCAGTCCAACGCCAGCCAGCACCTCGCAGTGCTGCGCGAGCGTGGGGTGGTGACGACCCGCCGCAACGGCACCACGATCTACTACGGGCTGCGCAGCCAGAAGGTGGTCCAGGCAGTCGACCTCCTCCGCGAGTTCATGGCCGAGAGCCTCACCGAGCAGGGTCGCCTCGGCGACGCCCTTCCGACCGCCTGAGCCAGCGCAGGTGCTCGGTGTCGCCGAGCAGCTCCAACCGGCGCCAGAGCACGCTGCCGGGGACCGCCTGGGAGCGATGACAGGCGATGGCGTTGCGTTGCCTGCCTCGGTCCACCGTCACCTGCAGGTCGAGGGCGGAGGCCGGGCAGCCGACGAAGGCGGCGCCCAGCTCGGCGTTCAGCCGCTCCGCGACCTCCACGGGCACCGTCCACGCCAGCACCGGCAGCTCCAGGTGCACGGCCGCCTCCAGCGCGGCGGCAGTCGCTGCGACGTGGTCGGGGTGCCCGGTGATCCCGGACTCGTCGAAGGTCACCAGCCCTTCGGCACCCACGCGCTCTGCTGCCGCCACCACGGCTGCGCTCAGCACCGAGGAGGGCGAGGCCGCCAGCGCCCCGTCGGGGTGGTCGAGCAGGGTGACGCTCTCCAGGCCGAGCACCCGGCCGGCTGCCACCAGCTCCGCCGCCCGGAGTCGTTCCAGGTCACCCTCGACACCGTGCACCGTGGAGGCCTCGCCGTGGGTGAAGCACAGCACCGCCACCTGCGCATCCTCGGCGAAGGCGGCGAGCACGGCACCGAGCCCGAATGACTCGTCGTCGGGGTGGGCGACGACCGCGAGCACCGACCGCCACGGCGGCAGCGACTGTGACCGGGCCAGATCCTCTGCCGTCATCGTGAGCCCCTCCGTGGTGATGCTCGAGCCCAGCCTCCTCCGGTCGCCAGAATCCCGACACGGGCGAAGGTCCCCGGGGAGGCGGGCCTCGACAGACTGCTCCGCACGGAGCAGGCTGGACCCGGAGCTCGGAGGCCGCACGTCGTTCCGGGAGGGCTCATGGAACTCAACGAGGTGCACCGGCGGGCGGTGCAGGAGTGGCAGCGCCGCGTCGAGGGCGTCGGCGAGGAACAGTGGTCGTCGGCGACTCCATGCACGGACTGGGACGTGCGGACGCTGGTGAACCACGTCGTCGGCGAGGAGCTGTGGACTCGACCCCTGGCCGACGGTGCCACTATCACCGAGGTGGGCGACCGGTTCGACGGTGACCTGCTCGGTGACGAGCCGGTGGCGGTCGCCCGCCGGGCCGCACGGCAAGCCATGGCCGCTGTCGACCAGCGCCTGCCCGAGGGCGTCACGGTGCACCTGTCCTTCGGTGACGCCCCGATCGCCGAGTACGTCTGGCAGCTCAGCGCCGACCACCTCGTGCACGGCTGGGACCTCGCGACCGCCACCGGCCAGCCCGCCGTACTGGATCCCGACCTCGTCGGCGAGATCGCAGGATGGTTCGCCGAGCGCGAGGAGCTCTATCGCGCCGCGGGCGTCATCGGGCCCCGTGCCGAGGGCCGCGGCGACCCCACCTCCGAGCTGCTCGCCGCGTTCGGGCGGCAGCCATGAGTGAGCACGAGGCGCTCGCGCGCTTCTCGGCCGCCTTCGGCAGTGGCGACGTGGACGCGATCATGGCGCTGATGACCCACGACGTGGTGTTCGAGGCCACCGGTCCCGCCCCGGACGGCGTGCGTCACGAAGGCGCCGCAGCGGTCCGGGCGGTCTGGGAGGAGCTGTTCGGTGGCACCCGCGGCGCCGCGTTCACCGAGGAGGAGGCGTTCACGGCCGGGGACCGGGGCGTGCTGCGCTGGCGCTTCGACTGGACCGAGGAGGACGGGACGCCAGGACACGTGCGCGGTGTCGACATCCTTCGCTTCCACGAGGGCAAGGTGGCGGAGAAGCTCTCGTACGTGAAGGGTTGACCCCATGGACGCACATGCCTGGGACGAGCGGTACGCCGGAACCGAGCTGGTCTGGTCGGCCGGACCCAACCAGTTCGTGGAGAGTGAGCTCGCCGACCTTCCACCCGGCCGGGCCCTCGACCTGGCCTGCGGAGAGGGCCGCAACGCGCGCTGGCTGGCCTCGCGCGGCTGGCGGGTCGTCGGCATGGACTTCAGCCCGAAGGCGATCGACAAGGCGCGGCAGGTCGGCCCCGAGGTCGACTGGCGCGTCGGGGACGTGCTCACCGCGCAGCTCCCGGCGCCTCTGGACCTGGTCGTGGTCGCCTACCTGCAGCTGCCGGCGCCGGAGCGTCGTGCCGCGCTGCGGCGCTCTTTCGAGGCGCTGGCGCCGGGCGGCACGCTGTTCGTGGTCGCCCACGACTCCACGAACCTCACCGAGGGCAGCGGCGGGCCGCAGGACCCTCGCGTGCTCTACACCGCCGAGGACGTCCTCGACGACCTCTCCGGTCTCCACCTCGAGGTGGTCCGTGGTGAGCGAGTGGCCCGCAGGGTGCCCGCCGCCGACGAGCACGGGTCCGAGGGCGTCGCCTGGGACGCCCTGGTCCGGGTGGTCCGCCGACCCTAGCGCTCTCCGCCGGCCCTAGCGGTCCTGGGCGGGGCGCTCCTCCTTCGCGCCGGCTGCGAACATGCCGGCCGCCTCGTTGTCCCGCGCCCGGCGCAGGTGGCGCGACAGGCTCCAGCCGAGCAGCGCGACGGCCACGATCAGACCGATGAACACCCAGAAGCCGAGCCATCCGGCGGTGACGTCCTCGGGGTCCGGGACCTTGTCCTTGGTCGAGACGAGACCGGCCGCGAGCTGCGGCAAGAGCGTGGACAGCTGCTGCATGGCTCCATTGTCTCAGGCCGCGTACGCCAGCCAAGCGCGCAGGTCGCACTGCGCTCAGGAGTCCAGGTCGTCCCGGTGGCGGATCCCGGCGAACAGGTCGTCCTCGGGCACCTCGGTCTCCACGTAGGAGGTGACCAGCTCGTAGTCCTCGGTCGGCCAGGCCACCTGGTGCACCTCCAGGGGGCAGTGGAACCAGGGACCGTCCGGGTCGATCTGTGTGGCGTGCGCCAGCAACGCCCGGTCGCGGACCGGGAAGTGCTCCGCGCACGGCACCCGCGTGGTGATGCGGGCATCGCGGGCCGGGTCCGGCTTCCACTCCTCGAGGCGCTCGGCGTACGGCGAGTCCATCCCCCGGCGCACCATCTCGTCGTGGAGCGCCTGCGTCCGTGGCCGGTGGAAGGAGTGGTGGTAGTAGAGCTTGAGCACCTGCCACGGCGGTCCCGCCTCGGGGAACCGGTCCGGGTCCGCCGCCGCCTCGAAAGCGGCCATCGAGACCTGGTGACACTGGATGTGGTCAGGGTGCGGGTAGCCGCCGTGCTCGTCGTAGGTGGTGAGCACGTGCGGCCGGAAGGACCGGATCAGCCGCACCAGCGGCTCCGCGGCCTCCTGGGGGTCCAGAAGCGCGAAACAGCCCTCGGGCAGCGGCGGCTTCGGGTCGCCCTCGGGCCAGCCGGAGTCGACGAAGCCCAGCCAGTCCTGCCGCACCCCGAGGATCTCCCGGGCAGCCTCCATCTCGTGGCGGCGGATCGAGGAGATGTCCGCGAGCACCTCGGGCCGGTCCATCTTCGGGTTCAGGATCGACCCGCGCTCACCGCCGGTGCACGTCACGACGTGGACGTCGACGCCCTCGGCGACGTACTTCGCCGTGGTCGCCGCGCCCTTGCTCGACTCGTCGTCGGGGTGCGCGTGCACGTGCATCAGCCGGAGCATGCCGCTCATCCTAGGGACCCTAGAGTTGGCCTCGATGAAGCCCGTGACCCCGCCCGAGGAGGGCCAGACGCTCGCCGAGCGGTACGGCACCGGCGCCCGCAGCTCGCGCCGGGTGGTGACGGTGATGATCGGCGCCCTGCTCCTGCTCGCCCTGGCCTGGTTGGGCTGGGCCATCTGGTCGGCGAGCACTCCGGACGTCCAGTCCTCGATGCGGACCTACACCGTGGTCAACGCCCACCAGGTCCGCGCCGAGGTGGCCGTCCACACCCGGTCCACCGACGTCCGCGCCACCTGCACGCTGCGCGCCTTCGGCGAGGACCACAGCACGGTCGGTGAGGGCAGCTTCGTGGTCAGGGGCGTGCAGGGCACGGTCCGACGGGAGCTCGTCTTCCGCACCGAGCGCGAGGCCACCTCGGTGGAGCTGGTCGGCTGCACGAGCGCGGACCAGAAGCGGCCTCGGTGACTTCGCAGCGCTTGCTAGAGTCGACGACTTGCCCCGCTTGCACGCAACACTTCGCGAGGAGACGACACGATGAGCGAGTCCACCACCCGTGGTGACGTCATCTGGCTGACGCAGGCCAAGTACGACGAGCTCAAGGCCGAGCTCGACCACCTGCGCGGAGCCGGGCGGTCCGAGGTCGTCCAGCGCGTCAGTGATGCCCGTGACGAGGGCGACCTGAAGGAGAACGGCGGCTACCACGCCGCACGCGAGGAGCTCGGCAAGGTCGACGGCCGGATCGCCCAGCTCGTGGACATGCTCGAGCGCGCCCAGGTCGGCGAGACCCCGCCCGACGACGGCATGGTGGAGCCGGGCATGCAGGTCACCATCCGGATCGTCGAGCTCGACCAGACCCAGACCTTCCTGCTGGGGGCTCGCGAGATGGCCGGCGAGGGTGGCACCGAGGTCTTCTCACCCCAGTCCCCGATGGGTCAGGCGATCAACGGGGCCAACAAGGGCGACACCGTCGACTACACCGCGCCCAACGGCAAGGAGCTCAAGGTCGAGATCCTCGAAGCCGTCCCCTACACCGGCTGACGCGCCCGAAGCTCCGGGCCGCGGCTACTCCAGCACCTGGTAGCCGTGCTCGCGCAGGCGGGTGAGCACGGCCTCGGCGTGGGAGGTGCCGCGGGTCTCCAGCTGGGTGCGGACCTCGACCTCGCCCACGTGGAGCATGGTGGCGGTGCGGTCGTGCGCCACCTCCAGGACGTTGGCGCCCGTGGCGGCCAGCTCGCCCAGCAGCCGCGCCAGTCCGCCCGGCCGGTCGGGGATGACCACCCGTAGGTGCAGGTAGCGGCCACCCGAGGCCAGGCCGTGCCGGATCACCTTGCCCAGCAGCAGCGGGTCGACGTTGCCGCCGGAGAGCAGGGCCACCACCGGGGTGGCGAAGGCGTCGGACCGGTCCAGGATCGCGGCGACGCCGGTCGCGCCGGCCGGCTCGACGACCATCTTGGCCCGCTCCACCAGCATGACCAGCGCGCGCGAGATGCTCTCCTCCGAGACGGTGATCACCTCGTCGACGTGCTGCTGCACCAGCGGGAATGTCACCTCGCCGGGGGAGGCCACCGCGATGCCGTCGGCCATGGTCGACATCTGCTCCAGGGCCACGGGATGGCCGGCTGCGAGCGAGGGCGGGAAGGCCGCCGCACCTTCGGCCTGCACGCCGATCACGCGTACGTCGGGGCGCAGCGCCTTGACCGCGGTGGCGATCCCTGCCAGGAGGCCGCCGCCGCCGGTGGGCACCAGCACGGTCGCGGCCTCCGGCGCCTGCTCGGCGATCTCCAGACCGACGGTGCCCTGCCCGGCGACGATGTCGCGGTGGTCGAAGGGGTGGATGAAGACCGCGCCGGTCTCCCGGGCGAACTCCTGCGCCGCCTCCAGCGCCTGGGTGAGGTACTCACCCACGGGCCGCACGTCGGCGCCGTACCCCCGGGTGGCGTTCGCCTTGGGGATCGGCGCTCCCTCGGGCATGAAGACCGTGGCCCGGGCGCCGAGCATCTGCGCGGCCAGCGCGACGCCCTGGGCGTGGTTGCCGGCCGACGCCGCCACCACGCCACGGGCGCGCTCCGGCGCCGAGAGGCGCGAGATCCGGACGTAGGCACCGCGGATCTTGAACGAACCGGTCCGCTGGAGGTTCTCGCACTTGAGCAGCACCGGACCGTCCACCATCGTCTGCAGCCAGCGGGAGACCTCCATCGGCGTGGTGATGGAGATTCCCTCGAGCAGGTCGCGGGCGGCGAGGATGTCGTCGAGGTGGACCGGCGCGGGACTGCTCATGGAAGGGCAGCCTATGCAGGACAGCCGGTGAGCGACCGGGATCACGCCGCGCGACGTTGATTGCGGCAACTACCGTCGGGGACACTCGTGGGATGACCCAAGACGCGGACGGCTACCTCTCCCACCGCCAGATCCTCGTGGTGATGAGCGGGCTGATGATGGGCATGTTCCTCGCCGCGCTGGACCAGAGCATCGTCGGCACCGCGCTGCCCCGGATCACCAGCGAGCTCGGCGGCTTCAGCAAGCTCTCCTGGGTGGTCACCGCCTACCTGCTGGCCTCGACCGCCTCCACGCCGCTGTGGGGCAAGATCTCCGACCTCCATGGTCGTCGCAAGCTTTTCCAGGCAGCGATCTGGGTCTTCGTCGCCGGCTCCCTCGCCTCCGGGTTCGCCCAGAACATCGACATGCTCATCGGCGCCCGCACCCTTCAGGGCCTCGGCGGCGGCGGCCTGATGGCCCTGGCGCTGGCGACGGTGGGCGACGTGATCCCACCGCGCGAGCGTGGTCGCTACCAGGGCTACTTCGCGCTCACCTTCGGCGCCGCCTCCGTGCTGGGGCCGGTGATGGGCGGCTTCTTCGCCGACGGGCCGGGGTGGCAGTGGATCTTCTTCATGAACGTGCCGCTCGGCATCGCCGCGCTGGTGATCACCAGCGCCGCCCTGCGCGGGATGCACCACGTGCGCCGCGAGCACCGGATCGACTACCTGGGCGCCGCGGTGATCGTCGCCTCGGTCAGCCTGATCCTGCTCTACACCGCCTGGGCCGGGCCCGAGCGGGGGTGGGGCGCCGCGGTCAGCCTGGCGGTGCTGGGCAGCGGCCTGGCGCTCGCGGTCGTCTTCGTGCTCGTCGAGCTCCGGGCGCCCGAGCCGATCATCCCGATGCCGCTGTTCGCCAACTCGATCTTCTCGGTGGCCAACGCCTTCGGCTTCCTGATCGGCATCGCGATGTTCGGCTCGATGATCTTCCTGCCGGTCTACCTGCAGGTCGTCAAGGGGATGTCCCCCACCGTCTCCGGCCTGGCGATGGTGCCGATGGTCGCCGGGATCTTCACCACCTCACTCTCCGCGGGCCAGGTGATGAGCCGCACCGGGCGCTACCGGTTCTTCCCGCCCACGGGGGCCGCCCTGATCGTGCTGGCGCTGGTGCTGATGTCCCGCATGGACGCCGACACGCCCTACTGGTACGCCGGGCTGGCGATGTACCTCTTCGGCACCGGCCTCGGGCTGACCCTCCAGGTGGTGGTGGTCGCGGTGCAGAACGCCGTGGACCGTCGACACATGGGGGTGGCGACCAGCTCGGTGACGTTCTTCCGGCAGATGGGCGGGTCGTTCGGGACCGCGCTGTTCGGGGCGATCCTGACCAGCCGGCTCAGCGTCCACCTCGCCGAGGTGCTGCCCCCGGGGGCGGCCAAGGGCGCCTCGATCGACACCAACGACACCTCGGCGATCCAGCGGCTCCCCGACCACCTGCGGGTGCTGGTCGAGGAGGCGTTCAGCCGGTCGCTCTCGGAGATGTTCCTCACCGCGGTGCCGCTGGTGGTGATCGCCGGGGTCGTCGCGGTGTTCATCAAGGAGAAGCCGCTGGCCGAGCGCGCCGCTCAGGGCCCCGACGAGGGCGGCGCGTCGCCGGCGTCGGCGACGTCCTCCGCCGACGGAGCCGCCCCGAGGCCGGGCGCCAACGGATCGTCCTCGGCGGCGGACTCCACGTCCTCGCCCACCTCGGTGTAGTTCGCGAGGTGCTGGACCACCGCGTTCAGCGAGGCCGCGAGCGGTACGGCGACCAAGGCACCGGGGATCCCTGCCACGATCACGCCCATCGCGATGGCCAGGATGACTCCCAGCGGGTGGACCGACACGAACCGGCCCATCAGGAACGGCTGCAGCACGTGTGCCTCCACCTGCTGCACCGCGATCACCACGGCCAGCATCAGCAGCGCGGTCACCGGACCCTTGGCGACCAGGGCGACCAGCACCGCCGCCGCGCCGGAGATGGTGGCACCGATCATCGGCACGAACGCGCCGAGGAAGACCAGCACGCCGATCGCTCCGGCGAAGGGCACTCCGAGCACGAGCGCGCCGACGGCCACGCCCATGCCGTCGGTGGCGGCCACCAGCACGGTCGCCCGCACGAACTGGGTCAGCGAGGTCCACGCGACCCGCCCCGAGGAGTCGGCGTGGCGGCGGCCGGCCCGCGGGAACAGGCGCACCAGCCAGGCCCAGATCAGGGGTCCGTCGGCGAGGAAGAAGTAGGTGGAGAACAAGATGATGAAGAAGCCGGCCACGATGTGGCCCACGGCCGTCGAGACCTGGGAGATCTGGCCGACCGCGTCCTTGCCGCGCTCGGCGACCTGCTTCTGCGCCTCGGCCAGGGCGTCGTTGATCTGGGAGTCCGAGGCGTGCAGCGGTCCGGTCTGCAGCCAGGTGCGGATCGTGCCCAGACCGTCGGCCACCTGTCCGGAGAGGTCCCCGATCCCGTTGGTGACCTGCGTGCTCACGAAGGTGACCAGCAGCGCGATCACCCCGATGCCGAGCAGCACCACGACCAGTGCGGCGAGCTTGCGCGGCAGCCCGAGCCGGTGCAGGCGCACCACCAGCGGGCTGACCAGGGCCGAGATGAGCAGGGCGACCACGAGCGGGAGCACCACGACCGCGAAGGTCTTCAACAACCACAGCAGGATCACCCCGGCGCCGCAGATCACCACGAAGCGCCAGGCCCACGCCGCCGCCAGGTCGACGCCGTAGGGCACGTGCGCCGGTTTCAGGTTCGAGGGCCCTGTCACGATCTCCGGCGGTGTGCCCATCGAGCGCCTCGTCGCACGGATGTCCGCCCATTGCGCAGCTATCCGCTCCCGGAGCTCGCGCCGGTCGGCCTCCTCCAGGGCCCGTGCGGCGTCGGCCTCGCGCCGCTCCACCGCCCGTGCCCGGTAGCGCCCGATCAGCTGGCGGGGGTCTGCTCGCACGCGGTAAGGCTACGTGCCAGCACCCCCGCTGCCCGGGGACGACGTTCCGCGAGCAGGCCGACGGCGGCCAGCACGTAGTCGCGGTCGACCACGCACCGGGCGTGCTCGGGCAGCTGCCACCCCTCCGGCGTCGGTCCGAGCAGGCGGTGCAGCAGCCGCGTGGCGGTGCGGGGGTCCCCGTGCCGCAGCACCCCGCCCGACCCGACGAGCAGGCCGACCTCGCGGAGGTCCTTGCCGGTGCGCTCCACCACCCGGCCGTCGGGACCCAGCACGACCTGGGCGCGACCGGCGTGCCGCCGCAGGGCCAGGAGCGCAGCTGCCGCGGCGAGCTCCTCGTCGAACCGGCGCTCCCCCGCGCTGTCGGGGAGGTACGCCGGCTCGTCGTGGCGGCGCTGCGCCGCGTCGTGTCCCGCGGCGGAGATCAGCTGGGCGTCGTACGCCGCCTCCCACGTGCTCGGCGCGCTCCAGCGCATCCCCAGGTCGCCCTCGACCGTCCGCGTCACCGGGGTGGAGGCGACCACCTCACGTCCGAGCCCCGCATCCTCGGGGTCCAGTCGCACGACCGAGTGGACGTCGGTGGTGGCGCCGCCGACGTCGACCACCACGACGTCGGTGGCGAGCTCGGCGGCCAGCCTCTCGACGCCGGTGAGCACCACGTCGGGGGTGGCACCGCGCACCATGGCGGTGAACTCGGCGTGCGTGCTCAGGTGCTTGCCGCCGATCACGTGGCTCAGGAACATCTCCCGGATCGCCCGGCGAGCGGACTCCGGCGCCAGGGCACCGATGCGAGGGACGACGTTGTCGGCGAGCACGTACGGGGTCCCGGCGCCCCCCAGCGCCTCCTCGACCACGGGCCGGGCATCGAGGTTGCCGGCGACGACGACGGGACCGTCCCATCCTGCGTCCGCAAGGGCCCGGGCGTCGGACTCCAGCACTTCGCTGTTGCCGCCGTCGGTGCCACCGACGAGCAGCAGCACGTCGGGCTCGGCGTCGCGGAGCGCCTCCAGCCCGGCGTCGTCCACGCCGCCGCCGAGGACCCGCACCACCTTGCCTCCGCTGGAGAGCGCGACCCGGCGTCCGGCCTCTGCGGTCACCAGCTCCTCGGTGCCGACCACCGCGATCCGCAGCCCACCGCCGGCCGAGGAGCAGGCCAGCACCTCCGCCCCGCGGGCGCCGAGGTGGTGCAGCTGCCTCCGGCACGCCTCCAGGCCGTCGAGCACGTCGGTCGCCAGGGTGGTCGGCGAGCTCGCGGTGCCGAGCAGCACCCCGGTGTCACCGTCGACCAGGGCCGCCTTGGTGAACGTCGAGCCGAAGTCGACACACAGCAGGGCGCTCACCGGTGTCCCTCAGCGCAGGGCACGGTCCAGGTCCGCGAGCAGGTCGTCGACGGTCTCGATCCCGACGCTGAGTCGGATCAGGTCGGCCGGCACCTCCAGGTCGGTGCCCGCGACCGAGGCGTGGGTCATCCGGCCGGGGTGCTCGATCAGCGACTCCACCCCGCCGAGGGACTCGCCGAGGGTGAACACCTCGGTCCGCCCGCACACGTCCACGGCGCGCTGCTCCCCTCCGGCGACCCGGAAGGACACGATCCCGCCGTACCGCTTCATCTGCCGGTCGGCCACCTCGTGCCCAGGGTGCTCGGCCAGCCCCGGGTAGACGACCTGCTGCACGGCCTGGTGGCCGGCCAGGAACTCCACCACCTTCTCGGCGTTGTCGCAGTGCCGGTCCATCCGCACGCCGAGGGTCTTCAGCCCCCGCAGCACCAGCCACGCGTCGAAGGGGCCGGCGACCGCGCCGATGGCGTTCTGGTGGAAGGCCAGCTGCTCGGCGAGCTCCAGGTCGCGGACGACCAGTGCGCCGCCGACCACGTCGGAGTGGCCACCGCAGTACTTCGTCGTGGAGTGCACCACGACGTCGGCGCCGAGCACCAGCGGCTGCTGGAGGTACGGCGAGGCGAAGGTGTTGTCGACGACCAGCAGGGCGCCGGCGTCGTGCGCGAGCGACGCGAGCGCCTCGATGTCGCCGATGTTGAGCAGTGGGTTGGTGGGCGTCTCCACCCAGACCGCCTTGGTGCGTCCCGGCCGGATCGCCGCCCGCACCGCGTCCAGGTCGCTGACCGGCGCCGGGCTGTGCTCGAGACCCCACCGCTTCTCGACCTTGTCGACCAGCCGGAAGGTGCCGCCGTACGCGTCGTCGGGAACGACGATGTGGTCCCCCGGGACGCAGATCGTGCGCAGCAGGGTGTCCTCCGCGGCCAGCCCGGAGGCGAACGCGAAGCCACGCTCTCCCTCCTCCAACGCTGCCAGGTTGCCCTCCAGCGCGGTGCGGGTCGGGTTCGCCGAACGGCTGTACTCGTATCCTCCGCGCAGTCCGCCCACGCCGTCCTGCAGGTAGGTCGACGTGGCGTAGATCGGCGGGATGACCGCGCCGGTCGTCGGGTCGGGCTCGTAGCCGGCATGGATGGCGCGGGTCTCGAAGCCGGACTTGCCGCGGCGCTCGCCCCGACGGTCGGCAGAGTGCTCCTGGGTCACCCCGCGAGGCTACTTCGCCTCCCGCCGGACCGGCCGGGAAGGTCTGGTGGGATCCGGGTGTTGACTGGGTGCAACCGCACGAGAGGACTGCCCATGTTCCTGCGCGCCAAGACCACGCTGCCCACGCCCGACGAGGCCCTGCCCGGCCGTCCGGAGCGCTCCTTCGAGCTGGGCCCGCGGCACAAGGTGCTCGACACCCCGCTGGTGACCGACGAGGTGCCCGAGGGTTTCGAGGTCGCGATCTTCGGGCTGGGCTGCTTCTGGGGCGCCGAGGAGGTCTTCTGGCAGGCGCCCGGCGTGTGGTCGACCTCGGTCGGCTATGCCGGCGGCAGCACCCCCAACCCGTCGTACGAGGAGGTGTGCAGCGGCCGGACCGGCCACACCGAGGCCGTGCGCGTCGTCTATGACCCGGCGAAGGTCTCCTACGCCGACCTGGTCGCGACCTTCTACGAGGTGCACGACCCCACCCAGGGCATGCGCCAGGGCAACGACCTGGGTACGCAGTACCGCTCGGCGATCTACTTCACCACTCCGGGGCAGGAGCAGGTCGCCCGCGAGGTCACCGAGCGCTACCAGCCCGAGCTGACCAGGCGCGGGTACGGCGCCATCACCACCGAGCTCCGCCCTGCGCGGGAGTACTACTACGCCGAGGACCACCACCAGCAGTACCTGGCGAAGAATCCCTTCGGCTACCGCTGCCACGCGGCCACCGGCGTCCCGGTCCCCCGCTGACCCCGCCGACCGGGCAGTTCTGCACGCTCAGACCCCGCCGACCGGGCAGTTCTGCACGCTGAGCGAGCGCCCAGCGGGCAGTCCGACGCGCTGGCGTGCCTCATGGCCGTCGCGCGCTACCCAGCTTCGTCCTCGACTGCCCAGATCCCGGCCCGCCGGCACCCCTGCTGCCTCTGTGTGGACTGATCCAGCGTGCTCGAGCGCCCGGTCGGCGCTCTCCTGGGGTGCAGAACTGCCCGGTCGGCGCTCTGCTGGGGTGCAGAACTGCCCGGTCGGCGTACCAGTAGGCAGGCGGATGCCGGGTGATGGGCCTGCTACCTGCACACTGGGGGCATGAGTGAGCAGACCCAGGTCATGACCGAGCCCTCCCCCGAGGGCCCCCGGCGCTCCGGCCGCGGCGGCGGCAAGGCGCTGGTCGCCGGGATTCTTGCCCTGGTCCTGATCGTGGGCGGGGCGGTGGCTGCGGTCCTCGTCTTCTCCGGCGGCTCCCACGAGATCACCACGCCCCAGACCGCCGGAGGCATGAAGCGCGACAGCGCGCGGGAGAAGCAGCTGAAGACCCAGCTCGACGCGGCCGAGCAGCAGTTCAAGACCCAGGCCGACAACGTCGCGTACGTCCGCTCGGCCGTCTACACCCAGGGCAACAGCGGCCGCGGTCCCAAGGGGCCGCTGGTGTTCCTCGGCGCCCGTCTGGACAAGCAGCAGGACCCCGGCAAGTTCGTCTCCTCCTTCAGCGACAAGGCCAAGGCCAACGGGTTCAAGGTCTCGCAGATCTCCGCGGGCGACGGCGGGGGCAAGGCCGTGTGTGCCGAGCAGTCCGCGGCCAACCAGCAGGTCGCCATCTGCGCCTGGGCGACCGAGGACTCGATCGGCGAGCTGATCCCGACCGTGCCGGGCTACTCCGCCGACGTGCTCAGCTCGCTCATGCGCGACCTGCGCTCGGACGTCGAGTCCTGATCGTTCCCGGGCCAGGACGCCCTCAGCCAGGCGTCCCGGCGTCGACCCACTCCTCTCCGATCACCGCCAACCGAGCCTCACCCCCGGTGAGCTCGGCGACGATCTCCTCGGTCGCCGCCCGCGCGCGCGGAGGTACGGCGAACCGCAGGGCCGCCTCCCCGGTGTAGTCGACGCCCAGCACGCGGGCGCCGCGGGAGCGGAGCTCGTGCTCGAGCCGACCGACGGCGGCGATGTCGACCTCGACCTCGCAGAGCTCGTGCAGCACCCGCTGGGTCACGCCGACCTCCTCGACCGCGGCGCGGGCGGCGGCGGAGTAGGCCCTGACCAGACCCCCGGTGCCCAGCAGCCGGCCCCCGAACCAGCGGGTCACCACCGCTACCACGTCGCTCAGCCCGCGCCCGCGCAGCACCTCCAGGATGGGGGCGCCAGCCGTGCCGGGCGGCTCACCGTCGTCGCTGGACTGTGCGATGAGGCCCTCCGGACCGAGGACGAACGCCATGGCGTGGTGCCGGGCGCCCCAGTGGTCGCGTCGCTGCCGGTCCACGACGGCGCGCGCTGCGGCTTCGTCGGTGACCCGGGCGACCGTGCACCGGAAGCGGGACCGCTCGACCTCGATCTCGGCCACCCCGTCGCGGGCGACGGTGAGGTAGGACGAGACGGGCACGTTCGCGAACCTACCTCCGTCTGGAAGGATCGACCGGTGCGGATCGTCTCGTTGCTGCCCTCGGCCACCGAGATCCTCTTCGCGCTCGGGGCCGGCGACGACGTCGTCGGTGTCACCTTCGAGTGCGACCACCCGCCGCAGGCCCGGACCCGTCGGATCGTCTCGACCAGCGCGCTGCCCGAGGGCCTCTCGGTCCCGGAGATCGATGCCGCGGTCACGCGTGCCCTGCACGCCGGCGAGGACCTCTACCACCTCGACGAGGGCGCGCTCGCGGGCGTGGCGGCAGACTTGGTGGTCACCCAGGACCTGTGCGCGGTGTGCGCCGTCGACGTCGCAGTCGTCGACGACGCGCTCGCGCACCTGGGCTGCCGCGCCGAGGTGCTCACCACCGACCCGCACACGCTGGAGGAGGTTCTCGGCTCGGTGCTGGACATCGGCCGGGCGACCGGCCGTCCGGGCGCCGCCGAGGAGCTGGTGGCGCGGCTGCGGGCCCGGCTCGAGGCAGTCCTCACGGCGCCGAAGCCCGATCCGGCCCCGCGGGTGCTCGTTCTGGAGTGGACCGATCCGCCGTTCGCGCCCGGCCACTGGATCCCGGAGATGATCGAGATGGCCGGCGGCGTGCCCGCTCTCGGTACGCCGGGCGCGGCGTCGGTTCGCGTCACCTGGGAGCAGGTCCTCGGGGCCGAACCGGACGTGGTCGTGTGCGCGCCGTGCGGCTACCACCTCGACGAGGCCAGCCGGCTGGCCGCGCACGTGGCCGACCGGACCCCGGGGCAGGTGCCGGTGTGGGCGGTCGACGCCAACGACTCGTGGGCGCGACCGGGGCCCCGGCTGGTCGACGGGGTGGAGGCGCTCGCCGCGGTGCTGCGCGGCAGCCCGCCAGACCCCGCGGCAGCACGTCGGATCCGTTGACCGGCCGTCCCGAGGGCCCGGGGGCGGGTGGTGGAGCGACTTGGCCGGGTCACCCCACCACCCCAATCCGGGTCTGGAAAGTGGAGGGACCCGCGCGAACGGGCATTCCATGGCCTCGGACCGCAGCATCGGCCTCCCAGTTGGGTTTGCCGGTCGGTCGAATGCTGGAAACAGCCTAGGTTGATGCTGCGCGCTTGGGGAGCGGTCTGCCCAGATTGTGCCCCGTGGTCCCGGGCCCTCAGTCCCGCGCGACGAAACCGAGCAGGTCCTGCCGGCTGAGCACGCCCACCGGGCGCCCGTCCTCGTGCACCAGCAGCGCGTCGGCGTTCTTCAGCGCCGCCACCGCCTCGGCCACGCCGGCCCCGGACCCGACCGTGGGCAGCGGCGGGTCCATGTGCTGCTCCACCTGGTCGACCAGGCGGGCGTCCCCGGCGAAGAGCGCGTCGAGCAGCCGGCGCTCGCTGACCGATCCGGCGACCTCGGCCGCCATGATCGGCGGCTCCGCGCGGACGACCGGCATCTGCGAGACGCCGTACTCCCGCAGGATCGCGACGGCGTCGGCGATGGTCTCGTGCGGGTGGGTGTGCACCAGCGCCGGGATGTCACCGCGCTTGGCACGCAGGACCTCGCCCACGCTCAGTCCTGCGTCGGGGCTGGCGAGGAAGCCGAAGCGGGCCAGCCACTCGTCGCTGAAGACCTTGGTCAGGTAGCCACGGCCGCTGTCGGGAAGCAGCACGACGATGACGGCCTCGGGATCGGCGAGCTCCTGCGCCAGCTGGACGGCGGCGAAGGCGGCCATCCCCGAGGAGCCGCCCACGAGAAGCCCCTCCTCACGGGCGAGTCGTCGGGTCATCGCGAAGGAGTCTGCGTCGGAGACCTCGATCACCCGGTCGGCGACGCCGCGGTCGTAGGTCTCGGGCCAGAAGTCCTCACCGACCCCCTCGACGAGGTAGGGACGGCCGGTCCCCCCGGAGTACACCGAACCGGCGGGGTCGGCGCCCACGACCTGGACGGCGCGGTTCTGTTCCTTCAGGAAGCGACCGACGCCGCTGATCGTGCCGCCGGTGCCCATCCCGGCGACGAAGTGGGTGATGCGTCCCTGCGTCTGCCGCCAGATCTCCGGCCCGGTCTGCTCGTAGTGGGACCGCGGGTTCTCCGGGTTGGCGTACTGGTCGGGCTTCCAGGCGCCGTCGATCTCCGTCACCAGCCGGTCCGAGACGCTGTAGTAGCTGTCCGGGTGCTCCGGGGGTACGGCGGTCGGGCAGACCACGACCTCGGCACCGTAGGCCTCGAGCACGTTGCGCTTGTCCTCGGAGACCTTGTCCGGGCAGACGAAGACGCAGTGGTAGCCGCGCTGCTGGGCGACCAGGGCGAGCCCGATCCCGGTGTTGCCCGAGGTCGGCTCGACGATGGTTCCCCCGGGCCGCAGGGCACCGCTCTGCTCGGCCGCGTCGACCATCCGGATCGCGATCCGGTCCTTCACCGATCCGCCGGGGTTGAAGTACTCCACCTTCGCCAGCACCAGCGAGGGGGTGTCGGCGACCGTGTGCCGAAGCTGGACGAGCGGGGTGTTCCCGATCAGCTCGAGGACCGATTTCGCATATTCCATGCGGCAAACGTAGCGGTCCCCCTAACCTCAGAGAGTCCGGCAATTCGGACACTCCGAGCCGACACGGGGAACATGGGCCTCGTCAGCACCTTTTCTCACAACTGACCCACAGGCCCCACAAATAGTGCATACTCACCACGGGTTGCAATACATCACACGTGGCGCGCAGCGAGGGAGACACGCCGAATGGGGATCAAGCTTTCGAAGGTCGCGGTCCGGACGAGCCTGGCCGCTCTTGCCACCGGGGGGCTGCTGGCTTCCGGTCTGGTCGCCAGCCCGAGTGAGGCCGCGACCGGTGCGCAGGCGCGCACCGTCGCCAGCAGCACGGTGCAGACCCAGACGGTGGCACAGAAGAAGACCGCCCGGAGAGCCGCAGCCAAGAAGGCCGCCAAGCGCAAGGCCGCCAAGCGCAGGGCCGCCAAGCGCAGGGCCAAGCGCAGGGCCAGGCGCAAGGCCGCCCAGCAGAAGGCCGCCCAGCAGGCAGCACAGCAGAAGAGTCCGTCGACGCCCCCGGCGCCCGCCTCGCCGCCGGCCCAGACGACGCGTCGCAGCCGGCAGCCGCAGATCACGAACTACTCGGTCGCCCCGAACTACCGCAAGGTCGCGGCGCCGAACACGTTCTTCCCCGTCGAGGGCCGCCGCCTGGTGAAGGACCAGAAGTCCTTCAGCTCCCGGCACCTGGGCACCGACCTGGTCGCGCCCTGCAACTCCCCGGTGGTCGCCGCCCACGCCGGCACCGTGACCGTGGAGACCAGCACCAGGTGGGCCAACCCCTACGTGGTGCGCGTCTCGAGCAGGGCCGGTGGCCTGGTCACCAGCGCGGCGTACCTGTCCAGCGTCACGGTGCAGCCGGGCCAGGTCGTGGCTGCCGGACAGCAGATCGGGACCGTCGGGGCACGGGCCACGAAGGAGGGGTGCCGCACCTACTTCTCGGTCAACGACGCCGGCAAGTGGGTCAACCCGAGCTCCTGGTTGAACACCTACGTGGGCAATCCGGCCCCCGTGGGCGCCCTGTTCGACGACCCCGGCTTCGTGCTCGCGTCGTTCAACGTCCTCGGCGCCAGCCACACCAAGCACGGCGGCAAGTACGCCGTCGCCGCGCAGCGGACCCCCCGGGCCTACCAGCTGATCGAGGACTGGGGCGTCGACGTCGCGGGCCTGCAGGAGTTCCAGGACGGCCAGAAGGCCGACTTCCTCAACCTGGCCGGCGGAGCGTTCGGCGTCTACAACTTCACCGGGCCCCGGGGCAAGGAGGACACCGACAACGCGATCGTCTGGCGCAAGTCGGTCTTCGACTTCGTGCACGGTGAGACCTACGACATCCCGTACTTCCACGGCAACACCCGGCACATGCCGCTGGTCCTGCTCCGCAACCGGCTCACCGGCCGGCTCGCCTACTTCATGAACACGCACAACCCCGCGAACGTCCGCGGGCCGGCGCAGAAGTGGCGCGACCAGGCGATCGAGATCGAGCGGCAGAAGATCATCGAGCTGCGCAAGACCGGACGGGCGGTCTTCCTGACCGGTGACTTCAACGACCGGCAGAACGCCTTCTGCCCGCTCACCGCGAGCATGCTCTCGATCTCGCCGAACAGCGTGCCGAGCATGACCTGCGCCTACCCCAAGCAGGGCTCGATCGACTGGATCTACGCGGCCGGACCGACGCGGTTCTCGTGGTTCATGCGGGACAAGACCCCGCAGCAGACTGCGATCAGCGACCACCCGATCGTGGTGGCCCAGGCGCACCTGCAGTACTGACCCCGAGGCCCGTCCCGCTGCTTCGTAGGATGGGACCCATGGGTAAAGCAGCCGCGGCGAGGAAGCTCGCCGCGGCTGCTGCCTTCGGCGGGGGCGGCCTCTCCGCCCTGGGCGCCACCCTGTACGGCGTGCTCCGCGCCGAGGCGCTGCTGGCGCGGCGGGCCATCGGCACCACCGACAACCGCGTCCCGGACGCAACCGGGTGGTACGGGCGTGGCCGCCCGGGCCCCGCGGTCAAGCTGGCCCTGCTCGGCGACTCGAGCGCAGCAGGCTATGGCGTGGACCGGGTCGAGGAGACGCCGGGCGCCTGGCTGGCCTCCGGCGTCGCCGAACGGGCCGACCGCCGGGTGCACCTGCGCGAGTACGCCGTCGTGGGCGCCCAGTCCAGCGACCTGGACGCCCAGGTCGCCGCCGCACTGCCGTCCGACCCCGATGTCGCGATCCTGCTCATCGGCGCCAACGACGTCACCCACTCGGTGCTCCCCTCCGCCTCGGTGCGCCACCTCTCCGAGGCGGTGCGCCGTTTGCGCGAGGCCGGGGTGGCCGTGGTCGTGGGCACCTGCCCGGACCTGGGCACCATCTCTCCCATCCCGATCCCGCTGCGCCAGGTGGCCCGTGTGTGGTCGCGCCGACTGGCCGCCGCGCAGACGATCGCGGTGGTGGAGTCAGGCGGACGCTCGGTCTCCCTCGGCTCGGTCCTCGGCCCGGAGTTCGCCGCGGCGCCGGCGTTGCTCTTCGGCCCCGACCAGTTCCATCCCTCTGCCGCCGGCTACGAGGCGCTGGCACGGAGCCTGGTCCCCTCGGTGCTCTCGGCTCTCGGGCTCGGCGAGGAGGAGGCGGAGCCGCGCCGGCCCGCGCTCGCCGAGGACGTGCTGCCGATCAGCTACGCCGCGGTCCGGGCCAGCGAGGTCCCGGGCACCGAGGTCGACGGCACCGACGTGGCCGGCGCCAAGCGCGGTGTGGGCGGTCGCTGGGTGACTCTGATCCGGCGGACGCTCCTGCCCACCGGTCGCGCGGAGAAGCCCACCGAGAGCGAGGAGGAGGCCACCGACGACGAAGGCGCCCCCGCCCAGTCGGCGGAGGCGCCCTCGGAGTCGCGCTGAGGCGTCAGTCGTTGCCGCGCAGGATCGCCAGGATCCGCAGCAGCTCGATGTAGATCCACACGATCGTGACCGTGAGCCCGAAGGCGGCGCGCCAGGACTCCCGCTCGGGCAGGCCAGCCGCGATCCCCCGCTCGACGAAGTCGAAGTCGAGGATCAGCATCAGCACACCGAGCCCCAGGCCCACGACACTGGCGATGAGGCCGAGGGTGCCGAAGCCGTTGAAGCCGAAGCTGCTGTTGAAGAAGCCCAGCACCAGGTCCAGCAGGCTGAGGGCCACGAAGCCGAACATCGCGCCCACCACCCAGGCACGGAACTTGTTGCCCACGGTGATGTTGAAGAACTTGTACGCCGCCAGCGTGCCGGCGAACGCGGCGATGGTGCCGAGGACGGCGCCGACGACCACGCCGGGCCACTGGGCCTCGAACACCTTGCTCAGCGCGCCGATGAAGACGCCCTCGAGAGCGGCGTAGGCCAGCACCAGCCCGGGGCTGACCACCCGCTTGAAGGAGTTGACCATCGCCAGCACGAAGCCGCCCAGGGCCCCGACCAGCGAGAGCGTGTAGAGCGAGGCCACGGTGTTGGGGTTGGTGATGTCGCCGGTCAGGAACCAGGTGGCGCCCGCCGTGAGCACCAGCACCAGGAGCGTGGCGCCGGTCTTCTGCACCACCGTGTCGATCGTCATCGGGCCGGTGTCGACCGTCGGCGCGTAGCCGGTGCCGCCGGGCGCCCCGGTGGCGCCGGCTGCCGGGACCCACTGCGACGGGTTGGTGCCGTAGCCGCTGTGGGTCTGCCCGTTGCCGGGGTAGGTCTGGTTGCCGTAGCTGTTGCCACGGCCGTTGAATCCGCCGGCGCGGGCGAAGACGGGGTTTCTGCTCTGCACAGGTCCTCCTGGGAGTGGCCCAGCACGTCTCTGGGTGATCTGCCGGGCGCCTGCTCTGGCGCCCTGGGACGCACCGAGCGTATCGGCGCATCACCCAGTCAACGTTCATGGTGGGCCTGGTTGTTCCCGGACGTTTCGGGCCACCGCGACCACCGACGGGGTGCCCCGGGTGGGGCTCGAACCCACACTGAGCGGTTTTTAAGACCGCTTCCTCTACCGATTGGGATACCGGGGCGTGTCAGACGTCATACGTCCTCGTCGCTATGCCCACCGGAGCGTATGACGTCAGCCGGGACGTCGTACGGATGCGTTGCTACCGCGACGACAACCTATGACCTCAGGCGGGCACCGGATCACAGGTAGGTCTGGCGGCGGTGGACCGCGTGGGCCCCGACCACCCGGTCCAGGAACAGCAGACCGTCGCAGTGGTCGATCTCGTGCTGCAGTGCCCGGGCTTCGAACGCGTCGGTCTCGATGGTGCGCTCCTCGCCGGTGCCGGGCACCTGGCCGCGTACGACGAGCCGGGTGGCGCGCTTGACGTCGCCGGTGAAGTCCGGCACCGACATGCAGCCCTCCCGGGCCTTCTCGTTGCGCGAGGCCGAGACGACCTCGGCGTTGCAGAGCACGAAGGTCCCGTGCGAGGTGTGGGTTTTGGGGTGCGTGCTCACGTCGACGCAGAACACCCGCAACCCGACGCCGACCTGCGGGGCGGCCAGTCCGACGCACCCCGGGGAGACCCGCATGGTGGCCACGAGGTCGGCGGCCAGCTGGACGACGAGGGGATCGCGCGGGTCCGCCTGCCCGCCTGCGCTCGAGAGCACCCGCGCCGGCGCGGTGACCACCTCGAGCACCCGTCCCTCGGGCAGCTCGCTCACAGCTCGTCGGTCTCCATGGGCCGCAGCGCGGCGTCGACACCCAGCTCCGCGGCCACCCGGTCGATCGCCGCGGTGAGCCGTGCGACGTCGGCCTCCGCGGGCAGGTCGCACTCGGCCAGCAGGACGTACAGGCCCCCGGAGAGCCGGGTGGTCAGGTCGGTGATGTTGCCCCCCACCGCGGCCACCTCGGCGACGACCGAGGAGACGATGCCGGGCCGGTCGCCGCCGTGCACGCTGAGCAGGTACGCCGCGCCCGCGCGGCTGCTCTCCTCGACCGGGACCTCGCGCACGCTGGCCGAGAGCGACCCGTCGGCGGTCAGGCCGGCCAGTGCCTGCTCGATGTCTCCCGCGGGAGCAGCCCCGTCGGTGAGCAGCATCATCGCGAAGTGACCGCGCAGCAGGGTCATCGTGGAGTCCTCGATGTTCAACCCCAGGCCGGCCAGGGCGGCGGTGGTCTCGGCGATGATGCCCGGCCGGTCGTGGCCCAGGACGGTGATGGCGTGCAGCGTCACGGCAGGCAGTGTCTCAGTCGCCCGGATCCGCGTCGAACAGGCCACCCAGGTCGGCGGCCCGGCCCAGCACGGCGTCGAGCATCGGCTCGGTGAGCCGGCCGGTGAAGGTGTTCTGCTGGCTGGGGTGGAAGCTGCCGAGCAGGGTCAGACCGCCCGGACCGCCGGGCCCGTCGGGGCCGCGGAGGACGACCTCGGCCCCGTGGCCGAACCGGGGCCGCGGCCGCGGGACCGGCACGCCGACCGCGGCCAGCGACCGCAACGCCGCCTCCCAGCCGAACCCGCCCAGCGCCACCACCACGCGCAGGCCGGGCAGCAGCAGCGTGACCTCGCGGTCCAGCCACGGCGCGCAGGCGTCCCGCTCCTCGGGCCACGGCCGGTTCTGCGGCGGGGCGCACCGGACCGCCGCCGCGATCCGGGTGCCGCGCAGGGTCAGGCCGTCGCCCGCGTGGACGGAGGTCGGCCGGCTGGCGATGCCCACCCGGTGCAGCGAGGCGAACAGCCAGTCCCCGGACCGGTCGCCGGTGAACACCCGCCCGGTCCGGTTGCCGCCGTGGGCAGCCGGTGCGAGGCCGACCACGAGCACACTCGGCGCCGGGTCGCCCCAGCCCGGGATCGGGCGGCCCCAGTAGGGCTCCGCGGCGTAGGCGGCCCGCTTGTCCCGGGCGACCTGCTCGCGCCAGGACACCAGTCGCGGGCAGGCCCGGCACACCGAGACCCGGGCGTCCAGCTCGGCGAGGCTCGCGCGGGCCGCCAGGCGGCGTACGCCCCCGGGGGTCCGGGCGAGCGGTGGCACGGGGTCACCGGGTCGCACCGGGTCCTCCGGCCATCCGGTGCCGGGCGTGGCCGGGCCGCTCACCTGCGAAGCACGCTCAGTGTCGACCGTGGGGCCGGCCGAACGGCCGGTCGTCGGGGTTGCCGTGGGCCGCCGCCGCGATCCGGATCTCCCGCATCCGCTCGACCGCCTGGCGCTCCCGGAGCTCGGCGCGGGTGGACGCCCTGTCCGCACGCGTCGACACCTGCAGCCGCTCCTCGGCCGGGCGCCCGGCCTGGAGCTTGCGCCCCCGCTCGAGCTCGGCGTCGAGCTCCGCACCGAGGACGAGGGCGGCGTGGACCAACCACAGCCAGAGCAGCACCGCAGCGACGGCGACCACGGTGCCGAGGGCGCGGTTCCAGGAGGGGTACCAGGCCAGGTACGCCGCGAGGCCCGCCCCGACGGCGAGCCAGCACAGGATCGTCACGAACGACCCCGGGGTGATCAGCCGCCTCCGGCCGAAGCGCACGTTGGGCGCGACGCGGTGCAGCAGGGCGACCAGCGCGATCAGGGCCACGGCGAGCAGTGGCCACACCGCGTAGCTCCACACCTCCAGCGTGTGGGTGCCGAGGTGCAGGCCGAAGGCGGCCGCGACCGGCCCGGCCATCGATCCCGAGGTGAGCAGCAGCGCAGCGGCGATCGCGCTCACCGCGTAGGTCGCCAGGGCGAGGAGCAGCTGACCGCCGGCCAGCCGCCAGCCGGACCGGCCCTCCGCGACCTGCCAGGCGCGGTTGGTGGCCGCACGCACCGCGGCGACGTAGCCCACCGCTGCGAGCAGCGCGGCTGCCGCTCCCACCCCGAGCACGACCCAGCCGCCGCTGACCCCGGCCACGCTGGTCAGGACCCCGCTGAGCTGGGTGAGCACCTCTGCGGGCAGGACCGGCGCCAGGACGCCCTCGACGTCGGCGACCACGCGGTCGCCGGTCGCAGCGGCGGCCAGGGCACCGAGCAGGGCCACCACCGTCGCCAGCAGGGTGAGCGTCGTCTGCAGGGTCAGCACCGAAGCGGCTCCGGCGCCCCGATCCTGCCCGAACCGCCGCACGGTCCGGCGCACCACGAAGCCGGGCGAGCGGCGCGGACCCCGTTGGTGCACCACCTCGCCCGCTGGCGCCACGTCCTCCTGGGGGCGGGTCATCAGGCTCTCGACCATGGCTGTCACTCCTTGGCTGTTCGTCGTTCCCGAGGTGCGAGGGACCAGGCGATCCCGTCGAGGATGTCGTGCTCGGAGGTCACCATCGAGCCCACCGGGACCCGCCGCAGGATCCGGGCCAGGATCAGGCCGCCGGCGCCGATGACGTCGGCGCGGCCCGGGTGCATGTAGCCCAGGGCCTTGCGCTGCTCGACCACCATGTCCAGCAGCCGGGCGACGGCTCCCTCGACGGCGTCGCGCTGCAGGACGCTGTGGTGGATGAGCGTGCGGTCGTAGGTGTCCAGGTCGAGGACGGCGGCGGCGAGAGTGGTCACCGTGCCGGCGACCCCGACCAACGCACCGGCCACGCCGAGGTCGACCTCGCAGCCGTCGAGCGCCGCGTCGATGTCGGCGGTGGCGGCGGCGATCTCCGCGGCCGTCGGCGGATCGGTGTGGAGGTGCCGCTCGTTCAGACGCACCGAGCCGATGTCCAGCGACTGCGCCGTCCGCACGGTGCCGTCCTGCTGGCCGAGCACCAGCTCGGTCGAACCGCCACCGATGTCGCAGACCAGGATCGGCTCCGGCAGCGGGGGCAGGTCACGCACCGCACCGGTGAAGCTGAGCTGTGCCTCCTCCTCACCCCCGAGCACCTCCGGCTTGACCCCGACCCGCTCGCGGACGCCGCGCACGAACTCCTCGGCGTTGTCGGCGTCCCGGGCCGCAGACGTGGCGCAGAAGCGGACGTGGCGCACGTCGTGGGTGTGGACGATGTCCATGAAGTCCTCGATCGCGGTGAGCACCCGCCGCATCGACGCCTCGGCGATCCGGCCGGTGCTGTCCACGCCCTGGCCGAGCCGCACGATCTGCATCTGCCGGGCGAGCTCGGTGCTGGTGCCGGTGTCGGGGTCGAGGTCGGCGACCAGCAGGCGCAGGGAGTTGGTCCCGCAGTCGAAGGCGGCGACGCGCATCAGGGCCCCCCCGGGGTCTCGAGCGTGCTCGGGTCGTCGCACGGCTCGACGCACGGACCGGACTCCCACCAGCGACCGAGCCGGTCGACGACCTCGTCGCCGAGCGGGTTCACGCCCCGGCCCTGCGCGAGCGACTGCGCCGCGAGCACGTGCAGGCACTTGACCCGCGTGGGCATCCCGCCGGCGGAGACGCCAGCGATCTCGGGCACCGCCTCCAGCGCCTCCCGCGCGGCGAGGTAGGCCCGGTGAGCGCCGGCGTAGCGGTCGGCCAGCTCCTGGTCCTGCTGCAGCCGCTCGGTCATCTGCGCCATCAGCCCGGACGCCTCCAGCGTGCCGATCGCGGAGGCGGCCCGGGGACAGGTCAGGTAGAAGGTCGTCGGAAACGGGGTCCCGTCCTCCAGCCGTGGCTCGGTGGCGACCACGTCGGGGTTGCCGCACGGGCACCGGTGCGCGATGCCGTGGAGGCCGCGGGGCGGGCGTCCGAGCTGGGCCCCGACCACCTCCACGTCACCGGGCGCGGGCGCCGGACTCGCCGATCCTGCCGCACGCCCGTCCGGGGCGGCGGTCACGGGCCGTCGGTCTCGGGAGCCGGCGGCGGCGTGATCCGGTGGACCGGGACCGGGACCCGCTCGGGATGGTCGGCGTTCTCCAGGCTGCCGTAGACCTTCTGCCACCACGCGTCCGGCACCGGCCCGCGGACCGAGTCGGGATCGGTGAGCCGGTCACCCTGCTGCAGTGGCTTGCCGTCGCGGTCGAGCACCTGGTAACTGGTCTCCCCCGGCATCACCCAGCCGAAGCGATCCCGCGCCTGCGCCTCGACATAGGCCTTGTCGTCCCACCGACGCTTCTCCCGTTCCAGCTCGGTGATGTTGTGCTGGGACTGGGCGATCTGCCCGCGCAGGCGGTTCATGTCCGAGCGCTGCTGCAGGTAGGCCCGCATCGAGGAGGCGTAGGAGACCACCAGCACCGCCGCGACGACGACCAGCACCGCCATCCGGTGGGTGAACCGCGGCCGCGCGGCGTCGGAGGAGGGCCCGCGGCCGGGACGCCGAGCCTGGCGAACCGGACGACCCGGGCGGCCCAGACGGCCCGGACGACGTCGCGCCGCTCCGGGGTCACCGGACCGGCCGGCGGCCCCGCGAGACGGCGTACGACGGATGGGCATGCGGCGCGGTCAGCCTTCGTACCTCGGGAAGGCGGTGCGGCCGGCGTACCGCGCGGCGTCGTCGAGCTGCTCCTCGATCCGCAGGAGCTGGTTGTACTTCGCGACGCGCTCGGACCGCGCCGGGGCGCCGGTCTTGAGCTGGCCGCAGTTGGTGGCGACCGCCAGGTCGGCGATCGTGGTGTCCTCGGTCTCCCCCGAGCGGTGGCTCATCATGCAGCGGTAGCCGTTGCGGTGGGCGAGGTCCACGGCGTCCAGGGTCTCGGTGAGGGTCCCGATCTGGTTGACCTTGACCAGCAGGGCGTTGGCCTGCCCGCCGTCGATGCCCCGCTGCAGCCGCTCGACGTTGGTGACGAACACGTCGTCGCCGACGATCTGCGTCCGCGTGCCGAGCTCCTGGGTGACCACCCGCCAGCCGTCCCAGTCCTCCTCGTCGAGGGGGTCCTCGAGCGAGACGATCGGGTAGGCCGAGACCAGGTCGGCGTAGTAGGCGGTCATCTCCTCGCTGGTGCGCTTGCGGCCCTCGAACTGGTAGCCGTCGCCCTCGCAGAACTCCGAGGCCGCGACGTCCAGCGCCAGCGCCACGTCGGTGCCGACGGTCAGGCCGGCCTCGCCGATCGCGGCGACGATGAGGTCGAGCGCGTCCCGGTTGCTGGGCAGGTCCGGGGCGAAGCCGCCCTCGTCGCCGACGCCGGAGCTGAGCCCGCGCTGCTTCAGCACCGACTTGAGCGCGTGGTAGACCTCCGCGCCGTGCGCAAGCGCCTCGGCGAACGTCGCGGCACCGATCGGCGCGATCATGAACTCCTGGATGTCGACGTTGGTGTCCGCGTGGGCACCGCCGTTGAGGATGTTCATCATCGGCACCGGCAGCAGGTGGGCGTTGGGACCACCGACGTAGCGGAACAGCGGCAGCTCCGCGCTCGCCGCGGCCGCCCGCGCGACGGCGAGCGAGACGCCCAGGATGGCGTTGGCGCCGAGCTGGGCCTTGTTGGGCGTGCCGTCGAGGTCGAGCATCGCCTGGTCGACGAGGCGCTGCTCGCTGGCGTCGAGACCGATCACCTCGGGCTCGATCTGGTCCTGGACGGCGCTGACGGCCTTCTGCGTGCCCTTGCCGCCGTAGCGCTCGCCGCCGTCGCGCAGCTCCACTGCCTCGAAAGCGCCGGTGGACGCCCCGGAGGGCACCGCCGCGCGACCCACCGAGTCGTCGTCGAGAAGGACCTCGACCTCGATCGTCGGGTTGCCCCGCGAGTCGAGGATCTCCCGGGCGATGACGCTGTCGATGGATGCCACGTGCTGCTCCTGGGTCGGGGCGCGGCGGATCCGCCGCAGGGCCCTGTCACCCTAACCGCCGCGCCCGCCGATCCCGCGCAGCACCCGCGGCCCCTCAGCGTTGCGTCGAGCCCACTCCCGGGCCGGGCCGCCGCGCGGGCAGCGTGTCCAGGCCGCCGGGCGCGACCCGGTCGCCGCTGCGCGTGTCGAAGGCGTACGCCGTGGGGCGTCCCGGCCCACCGAAGCGCACCACCACCCGGCTGCCGTCGGGGGTGGTCTCGAGCCGCTCGACGTCGTCGAGACCGGTGTCCCGCACCCGGGAGAGGTCGGTGAGCCAGAGCTTGTCGCCGTCGAGGAAGTAGATCCCGCCGGGGACGACGACCCACGCGTCCACCCGCAGCGGCGCGACGTCGACCTCGCGGTCGGCCACGTGCAGCACGCTGCCGCGCACCCACGGGCGCGTTCCCGGGCCGATCGGCGGCGCGTCGGCACCCGGGACGGGGACGCGGGCGGGCACCGCCCGTCGCGGCAGCGCCGACTGCGTGCCGGTGACGGTGTGGGTGGGGCGGGGTCGCATCTCCTCGTCCTCGGAGATGGAGCAGCCCGCGGCGGCCAGGACGAAGGCGAGCGCGAGCAGCGGCTTCATCCGCCGGCCCGACGTACGGCGTCTCGCAGGGCCTGCTCCGGGTCGACGCCGGCGTCGCGCGCCTCCTCGACGAGGAGCAGCAGGCGCTCCCCCAGATCGGTCGCGGCGGGGTCGAGGCGCACCGGTCGGCCGGCCCGCTGCAGCCGGTCCAGCACCTTGGCGGCGCGACTCAGCGCGGGCAGCGCGAGCGGGACGCCCTCGAGGACGTCGTCGCGCTGCTTCTCCGCGGCCTTGACCTCCTCCCACCGCTCGTTGACGCGCGCCGGGTCGGTCTCCGGCTCGCCCGAGCCGAACACGTGCGGGTTGCGGCGCAGCATCTTCTCCCGCAGCTGCGCGGCGACGTCCTCGACGTCGTACTCCCCGGCCTCGGCCGCGATCGCCGCGTGCAGGTAGACCTGCAGCAGGACGTCGCCGAGCTCCTCGCGGAGGTGGTCGGGGTCGCCGGACTCGATCGCCTCGACGGCCTCGTAGGCCTCCTCGAGCAGGTGCCGGGCCAGGCTGCGGTGCGTCTGGGCGGCCTTCCAGGCGCACTCCGCGCGGAGCCGACGGAAGATCTCGACGAGATCGATCAGCGGCGACTGGTCGCTGCGCGGCGACGCGCCCGCCATGGCATCAGCCGCACTTCTGGCGCGCCGGCAGCGAGCTCACCCACTCGGGGTCTGCCTGTGCCGCGGAGGCCTTCTTGGCGAAGTCGGAGACCGGACGCGACACCGAGCCGTCACCGGCCCCGGGGAAGCCGTCCTGGTCCGGACCGAAGCGCGGGTCGGTGTGCACCGTCGCGTCGTCCAACCACTTCTGGCGGGCGTCCAGACCCGCCTGGGTGAGGTCCTGCAGGTTGCTCGGCGAGGGCGGCTGGCCGGTGGCACGGCTGCCGGCGTCGACCAGCACGGCCCGGATCTGGGCGAAGTCGTGGAACGTCGCGGAGAGCACCTTGGCGGTCTGCTCGGGGAGCTGCTGGATGGCGCCGCGGTACTGGCTCCAGTAGGCCTCGACCACCCGCGGGTCGGCCTTCAGGTGCTTGGCCGCGGCGTACTGCTTGGTGAGCTCGATCTCCAGCAACAGTCCCAGCGAGCGCCGCTGCACCTGGGTCAACGGCATTGCGGACCCCGGCTGACCACCGCCCTGCCGCACCGCAGCGTCGCACTGCGCGTCGACCAGGTCGTCGACCTGCTGCATGGTGATCCGGTGGCCGTTGACCGACGCGGCCGTGCCCGGGCCGAGCTGGCCGCAACCGGTGAGCAGGAGCAGTGCGGCGAGCGGGGCTGCCGCCCTGGCAGCCGCGCCGAGCGGGCGCTTCCCGGACACCTTCACGAGCTTCTCCTTCTCTTGACCCACCTCAGCGACCGCTCTGGCCGGACCGGTCGGGCGCTGCCGCCGGAGCCGGGTCGACCACGCCGTCGATCACCTCGCGTGCCCAGCCGAGCAGCTCCTCGTCGCGAGGCGGCTGCGCCCCGAAGCCCGCAGGCTGGGGGCGCGGCACCAGCATGGTACGCACGGGAGCCTTGTAGAGGCTCTTGGGGTGAAGGCGGTTCAGCCGCACGATCCGCGACTCCGGCAGCTCCACGGGGTGGAACCGCACGTACTTGCCCTGGACGGTCACCTCCGAGAGCCCGGCGGCCCGGCACCGTGCCCGGAAGCTCGCCACGAGCAGGAGTCGGTGCACCGCGGGCGGGGGCGACCCGTAGCGGTCCTCCATCTCCTCGCGCAAGAGCTCCACGTCCTCGTCGGAGCGCACCTCGGCCAGGCGCTTGTACATCTCCAGCCGCAGCCGCTCGCTGCCGATGTAGTCGTGGGGCAGGTGCGCGTCGACCGGCAGCTCGATCTTGACCTCGATCGGCTGCTCGACCTTCTCCCCGGTGGTGGACTCGCGGAACTCCTGCACCGCCTCGCCGACCAGCCGGACGTAGAGGTCGAAGCCGACGTCGGCGATGTGTCCGGACTGCTCGCCGCCGAGCAGGTTGCCGGCACCGCGGATCTCCAGGTCCTTCATCGCGATCGCCATGCCGCCGCCGAGGTCGGAGTGCTGCGCCAGCGTGGCCAGGCGCTCGTGCGCGGTCTCGGTCAGCGGCTTCTCGGCCGGGTAGAGGAAGTAGCCATAGGCACGTTCGCGCGAACGTCCGACCCGACCGCGCAGCTGGTGCAGCTGGGAGAGCCCGAGGGCGTCGGCGCGCTCGATGATCATCGTGTTGGCGTTGGACACGTCCAGGCCGGACTCGACGATCGTGGTGCACACCAGCACGTCGAACTTCTTCTCCCAGAAGTCGACCATCACCTGCTCGAGCTGGTGCTCCCCCATCTGCCCGTGCGCCGTGGCGACCCGTGCCTCCGGGACCAGCTCGCGGAGCCGGGCGGCGGCCTTCTCGATCGACTGCACCCGGTTGTGGATGAAGAACACCTGGCCGTCACGGAGCAGCTCCCTGCGGATCGCCGCGGCGACCTGCTTGTCGTCGTAGGCCCCCACGTAGGTGAGCACCGGGTGTCGTTCCTCGGGCGGCGTCGCGATCGTGGACATCTCCCGGATGCCGGTGATCGCCATCTCCAGGGTGCGGGGGATGGGGGTCGCGGACATCGAGAGCACGTCGACGCTGGTGCGCAGGCGCTTCATCAGCTCCTTGTGCTCGACACCGAAGCGCTGCTCCTCGTCGACGATGATCAGTCCGAGGTCCTTGAACCGGATGTCGGGGTTGAGCAGCCGGTGGGTGCCGATGACGACGTCGACGCTGCCGTCGGCCAAGCCGGCCAGGACCTCCTTCGCCTCCCGGTCGGTCTGGAAGCGCGACAGCGCCCTCAAGGTGACCGGGAAGCTGCTCATCCGCTCGGCGAAGGTCGCGTAGTGCTGGCTGACCAGAAGGGTCGTCGGCACCAGCACCGCGACCTGCTTGCCGTCCTGCACGGCCTTGAACGCCGCCCGGACCGCGATCTCGGTCTTCCCGTAGCCGACGTCGCCGCACACGAGGCGGTCCATCGGGACCACCCGCTGCATGTCGGCCTTGACCTCCTCGATCGTGCTGAGCTGGTCGGGGGTCTCGTGGAAGGGGAACGCATCTTCGAGCTCGGACTGCCACGGGCTGTCCGCCCCGAACGCATGGCCCTGGGTGGCCTGCCGGGCGGCGTACAGCTTGATCAGCTCCGCGGCGATCTGCCGGACCGCCTTGCGGGCGCGGCCCTTGCGCCGCGCCCAGTCCGAGCCGCCGAGCCGGTCCAGCGCCGGTTGCTCGCCGCCGACATAGCGGGTCACCTGGTCCAGCGCGTCCGCCGGCACGTAGAGCCGGTCCGGAGGAGCTCCCCTCTTGCTGGCGCCGTACTCCAGCACCAGGTACTCGCGCACCGCGCCGTGCACCTCGCGCTGCCGCATCTCCACGAAGCGGCCGACCCCGTGCTGCTCGTGCACCACGTAGTCGCCGGGAGTGAGCTCGAGCGGGTCGATCTGCTTGCGCCGCCGCGAGGGCATCTTGCGCATGTCGCGCGTGGAGGCCTTCTGGCCCACCAGGTCCTCGCCGGTGACGATCATCAGGGGCGGACGCTCGAGCACCAGGCCGTGGTCGAGACAGCCCTGGGTGACCAGGACGACGCCCGCGGACTCCTCGACCTCCGTGGCCAGCCGGGCCGGCACGTCGTGCTCGGCCAGCAGCTCGGCCATCCGCTGCGCCCCGCCGTGGCCCTCGTGCACGGTGACGACCGTGCGGCCCGCCTGCAGCTGGGCGCGGATGTCGGCGACCGCCGTCTCGACGTCACCGCGGTAGGACTCCGCCGGCTGGGCGTCGACCACGCGGGAGGTGTCCTCCTCCGTGTCGGCGTCGATGCCGAAGGGGCTGACCCCCCACCAGGCCTGTCCGCGGTCGAGGACCAGGGTGCGCACGTCGCCCAGGGAGCGCAGCGAGGCGGCGCCCAGGTCGATCGGCGCCTGTCCGCCGGAGGCGGCCGCGGCCCAGCTCGCGCCGAGGAACTCCTCGCTGGTGGCGACCAGGTCGTGGGCGCGGGTGCGGACCCGCTCGGGGTCGAGGAGAAGGACCGTGGTGGTGGCCGGCAGCAGCTCGGTGAGCAGCTCCATCTCCTCCACGAGCACCGGGGCGAGGGACTCCATCCCCTCCACCGCGATCCCTTCGGCGAGCTTGTCGGTGATCTCGCCCAGCTGGGGGTGCTCGCGACCGAGCGCCTCGGCCCGCTTTCGTACGTCGTCGGTGAGCAGCAGCTCGCGGCAGGGCGGCGCCCAGAGCCGGTCGACCTTGTCCAGCGTCCGCTGGTCGGCCACCGCGAAGGAGCGGATCTCGTCGACCTCGTCGCCGAAGAACTCCACCCGCAGCGGGTGCTCCTCGGTGGCCGGGAAGACGTCGACGATGCCACCGCGGACGGCGAACTCGCCGCGCTTCTCGACCAGGTCGACCCGGGAGTACGCCGCGCCGACGAGCCCCTGCACCACGTCCTCGAGGGCGACCTCCTGACCACGCACCAGCTCGACGGGCTCGAGGTCGGCCAGCCCCTTCACCTGTGGCTGGAGCAGTGAACGAACGGGAGTGACCACGACCTTCAGCGGCCCGGTCGCCACCCCGCCGGTCGAGCTGGTCGGGACTCCCGGATGGCCTAGCCGGCGCAGGACGGCGAGTCGTCGCCCGACGGTGTCGCTGCGCGGGCTGAGCCGCTCGTGCGGGAGGGTCTCCCACGCCGGGTAGAACGCCACGTCGTCGGGGTCCAGCACGTCACCGAGCTCGGTGGTGAGGTCCTCGGCCTCCCGGACGGTCGCCGTGACCGCGACCACCGTCCGTCCGCCCTCGACCAGGCCTCGGACCACGAACGGCCGCAGGGCCTGCGGACCGGTCACGTCCAGCGCCGGCACCGCGGCACGGGCGTCGGCGACCGCAGCGGCTAGGGCGGGCTCACGCAGCACCAGCTCGGCGAGGCCTGGGATGGTCAAACTTCTCCTCGGGGCACGCGGCGAACCCCCGATCGCGGATCGACAGGGGGTGCGGGTCCCAGTCTACGAGGGGGTGATCAAGCGGGACCGGGCCGGCCGGGCCGGTCGGGCCGGCCGACGTCCGGGCGGGGTCGGGGTCCTGGTGGGGGGCCGATAGCCTTGCCGGCGAGCCTGCTGGGAGGAAACCATGGACCAGCCCCCGCCCGGTCGCAGCACCACCCGCTCCGTGGTCGGCGCGCTCGTCGGCGCTGTCCTCGGCTTCGCCCTGGGAGCTGCGGTCTACCTGGTGCTCGACTCCGTGCTCGAGGGCAGCGGCAGCTGGATCGAGGAGCTCCAGGGGCTGGCGTGGAACCTGGTCCCGCTCGGGACCATCGCCGGGGCGGTCACCGGGTACGTCGTCGCCCGCCGGCGCTGAGCCCCCGTCCCCCGGCAGGAGGCCGGTTCAGGTGGCCCAGCTGCCCTCCGGGGCGCTGACCCGCGCCTCGTCGGCGGCCTGGTCGGTCATCATCTGCTGGCTCTGGCGCTCGGCCTCGACCCGCCGGAGGTAGTGGTCGACCTCCTCCTCGAGCCGGTCGGTGTCCCAGTCGAGCACGGCACCCATCAGCTCCGCCGCCCGGCGGGCCGTCCCGGTGCCGCGGTCGAAGGTCTCGATCGAGATGCGGGTCCGGCGGGTGAGCACGTCGTCGAGGTGGCGCGCGCCCTCGTGCGTGACGGCGTAGACCACCTCGGCCTGGAGGTAGGCCTCCGCGCCCGGCATCGGCTCGGCGAGCTCCGGACGGGCCGCCACCAGGGCGAGCACCTCGTCGACGAGGCCGCCGTAGCGCCCCAGCAGGTGGTCGATCCGGGCGATGCCCAGCCCACTGGCCCGGGAGAGCGCGACCCGCTGGTTGGTGCGCGCCTCGAAGCCACCGGCTCCCAGCAGCGGCACGCGGTCGGTCACGCTCTCCCGCACTGCGCCGTCGAGGGACTGCGCGGCGACGTCGACGGCGTCGCGCGCCATCACCCGGTAGGTGGTCAGCTTGCCGCCGGCGATCAGCACCATCCCCGGGACCGGCGCGGCGACCGTGTGTTCCCGGGAGATCTTCGACGTCGGCTCGGTGGCCCCGCGCAGCAGCGGCCGGAGGCCGGCGTACACGCCCTCGACGTCGTCGTGGTCCAACGGTGTGCGCAGCAGCTTGTTGACATGGGTGAGGACGTACTCGATGTCCGCCTTCGACGCGGCCGGGTGGGCCAGGTCGTAGGTCCAGGGAGTGTCGGTGGTGCCGATGATCCAGTGCCGGCCCCACGGGATCACGAACAGCACGGACTTCTCGGTGCGGGTGATGAACCCGCACTCGCTGCGGATCCGGTCGCGCGGCACCACGAGGTGGATGCCCTTGCTCGCCTCGACGTCCAGGGCGCCCCTGTGCTCGGGAGAGCCGCCGAGCATCTCCTGCACCTCGTTGGTCCACACCCCGGCTGCATTGACGACGACCTTGGCGCGCACCTCGAGGTCGCGGTCCTCCTCGAGGTCGCGGGCACGTACGCCGACCACGCGGCCGTGCTCCTGGAGGAAGCCGGTCACCTTGGCCCGGGAGGCCACGTGCGCGCCGTACGCCGCGGCGGTGCGGGCGATGGTCATCACCAATCGCGCGTCATCGACCTGGCAGTCGTAGTAGCGGATCGCCCCGTGCAGGTCGTCGGTGCGCAGGTCCGGCGCCATCCGGGCGAGCTGCTTGCGGAACAGGTGCCGGTGCCGCGGGACGCCCATGTCGTAGTGGCCCAGCTGTGCCATGCCGTCGTACACCACGAGACCGGCGCCGATGTAGGGCCGCTCCCAGGCATGGTGCAGCGGGAAGAGGAACGGCACCGGGCGGACCAGGTGCGGCGCCAGCCGGGTGAGCAACAGGCCACGCTCCTCCAGCGCCTCCTTGACCAGCGCGAAGTCGAACATCTCCAGGTAGCGCAGGCCGCCGTGCACGAGCTTGGAGGAGCGGCTGCTGGTGCCGCTGGCGTAGTCGCGCTGCTCGAGCATCCCGGTCGCGAGCCCGCGGGAGACGGCGTCCAGCGCCGTGCCGGCGCCGACCACGCCGCCCCCGACCACGAGCACGTCCAGCTCGCCGTCCTCCATGGCCGCAAGCGCCTTGGCCCGCGAGCCCGGTCCGAGATCGGCAGAGACGCTCATGCGCGCCAGTGTGTCAGTCCCCGGGTGAGGTGCCTGCGGAGCGGGAGCAGCCACCCGTCGCTGCCGGGCTCACCCCAGCGGCGGGCGGAAGTACGACGCCACCGCGTCCGGCACCGGTCCGGCGCAGTAGAGCCGGAGCCCGGCCGACGCCCAGGGCCGGACCGTCGCGGGCGTGAGGGCCACCACCCGACCGTCGGCCACCTCGATCCGCGCGGGGTCGAAGCGCACCTCGTAGTCGACGACGGCGTCGCCCTTCCCGTAGGGGTCGTCGGCGGTCACCCGGAGCACCACGCTCTGTCCGGTCTGCAGCTGCCGGGGCCAGCTGCGGGGCGGGCTCCCGTGGTCGACGGCACGAACGAACCGCTCCGCGTCGGCGACGCCCCGCTGCCCGGACCACACCAGGTCGCGGCCGTCGTACGCGCAGACCGCGAAGTGGAGCACCTCCCCGAAGCCCTCGGTGGGCCAGCCGCGGTTGAGGTGCTTGCGCGCCGGGCAGCCGTGGGCGTCCACGTCGACCGGCCGAACCGAGCGCAGGATGTGGTCGCGGACCGCGGGGTCCTCCGCGGCCACCGTGACCCGGGTGCCCCCGACCGCGACCGTGCGGGCTCCCGCACGCTCCCCGACCGGGAGCGGGCTGCCGAACCAGACCACGTCCGCCGGCACGTCCAGCCCCTCGGGCCGGCCGGACCGGCAGGCGTCGGAGCCGGAAACCGGGCGACCCACGTACGGCGCCGAGCGCACGGCGCGCTCGGGCGGCTGCGGCCCGACGCCGCAGGAGAGCGCGGTGCCGGCGGGGCGTCGCATCGGCGCGAAGCCGAGCATCCAGGAGGCCGGCACCTCGAGCTGCACGCGGTGCCAGCTCTCGGTGCGCCACCCCGCCGTCGTACTCGGAGTCGGGGCCGCGGACGGCGGCGACTCGGGTGCGGCCTCGGTCCCGCAGGCACCGAGGAGGAGCACGAGCAGCAGCGCAGCGACGCTTCTCATGCCCGTACGACGCACCAGGGGCCATGCCGGTTCCGTCCCACCCAGCTGTAACGCGGGGTTGTGGTTGCCGAGTGCTCCCCCGGCGATGCACTCAGCAACCACAACCCCGCGTTACATGGGCGGGCGGTGGGGAATGGGGCGTGGATCAGGCGGACGCCGGCACCGCGGTCGAGGCGGTGACCTCGGCCGCGGCCCGCGGGCGCACCACTCCTGCGACGGCGACCCCCACGGCGGTCCACGCCAGCAGGCTCACCACGCCACCGGCCACACCGGCGGTGTTGCCGGCCACCACGTCCACCAGGGCCGCGAGCAGTGCCCACGCCGGAACCACGCGGGCGCGCACCAGCCCGCCGACCCAGAGCAGCTGACCGAGGGTGAGGCCGAGGACGAACAGGATGATCAGCGTCACCAGCAGCGGCTCCGCCTCCGACGCCTTGTCCAGCACCGCGACCGTGCTGCTGCCGACCTCCGCCCGACCCCAGACCAGGTCGAGCCCGAAGTAGGCCACCACGTGCCCGATCGAGGCGACCATGCCCACCCAGAAGAGCGCGCCCCCGATCCGCACCAGGGTGCGGCCCCGGGGCCGGGAGGCGGCGGCGCGCACGCTGGCCGCCACGGCCAGCAGCAGCAGCGCCGATCCGGCCAGCATGCAGAACCCGGCCGTGAGCGCCAGGGCCTGGTGCGCGTGGAACGCGGCGACGATCCGCGTCGGCGTGCTCGCCCCGTCCTCGGCGAACCGGCGGACGAGGTCGCCCAGGCCCATCAGGGCAGCGCCCCCCAGGGCGGTCGGGGTCATCGAGGTCTGGTTCATGGTCATCTCCTCCGTGGGGTTTGGTGGCTCCACGGTGGCCGTGCCGCCGCCGTGCTCGCGTCTGCCCGGCGGCGGAACGCAATCCACCTTCCGGCGGACCCCCTTCCCCACCGTGGCGGACCCGCGACGGGGCGCCGCATCCCTACGATCAGGCAGGTGACGACCTCGCTCCGGGCCCTCCGGCCGCCGTGGCGCGACGTGGCGCTCACGGTCGTGTTCACCGCCCTGCTCCTGGGCGGCGCCCTGACCGGCGCGGACCACGAGGGACCCGCGTCGGTCACCGTGCCGGTGGCGCTCCTGACCGGCGCCGGCCTGCTGACCCGGACCCGGGCACCGCTCCTGGGCGCCCTCGTGGTCACGGCCGCCGGCATCGGCCAGGCGCTCGCGTCGGAGTCTCCAGGCACGCTGATGGCGTTCGGCGTGGACCTGCTGCTCGTGTTCGCCACGGCCTCGCAGCTCTCCGAGGGGCTCGCACTGCTCGGCGGCGGCCTCATGGTCGGTGGGTTGTGGGTGCAGGAGTGGCTGGACAGCGGTTCGGACTACCTGTTCATCCTGCTGGTCTTCGGCAGCGCCTGGCTGGCCGGCCGCGGCCTGCACGAGTGGCGGACCCGCGCCACCGAGGCCGAGGAGCACCAGCGCGACCTCGCCCGGCTGGCGGTCTCCGAGGAGAGGGTGCGGATCGCCCGCGAGCTGCACGACGTGGTCGCGAACGCGCTCAGCGTGGTCGCCGTACAGGCGGACGCCGCCGAGGCGGCGCTGGCCCGCGACCCTGGGCTGGCCGCGGACCCGCTGCGCCGGATCCGGAGCAGCGCGCGGTCGGCCCTGACCGAGATGCGGGTGCTGCTCGGGGCGCTGCGGCCCGACGACGACGAACGCGCCCCGACCCGCGGGCTCACCGACCTGCCGGACCTGGTGGACTCGATGCGCGCAGCCGGGCTGCCCCTGGAGGCAACCCTCCCCGACGGCACCGAAGCTGGTACGGCGGCCGCCGGGCAGGCGGCGTACCGGATCGTGCAGGAGGCGCTCACCAACGTGCTCAAGCACGCCGGTCCGGTGCCGACGACGCTCTCGGTGTGCCGCGAGGGGCCCGAGTTGTCGATCCGGGTCGAGAACGCGGCGGGAAGCGGGCACCCGTCCCGCCCGGTGCGCAGCGGGTTCGGCCTGGTCGGCGCGCGGGAACGCGTGCACGCACTGGGCGGTCACTTCGCGGCAGGGCCTCGCCCCGAGGGCGGCTTCCTGCTCGAGGCACGGCTGCCGGGAGGCGAGGTCGGATGACCCGCGTCGTGCTGGTCGACGACCAGGAGATGGTGCGAGCCGGGTTCCGGCTGATCCTCGACCTCGAGCCCGACCTCGAGGTGGTCGGCGAGGCCGCGGACGGCAAGCGCGCCCTGGCGGTGGTGGCCGAGCACGATCCGGACGTCGTGCTGATGGACGTCCGGATGCCCGTGCTCGACGGCATCGAGACCACCCGACGGCTCGCCTCCGCCCGGTCCCGCGCCCGGGTCCTGGTGCTGACCACCTTCGACCTCGACGACCTCGTCTACGAGGCCATGCGTGCCGGCGCGAGCGGGTTCCTGCTCAAGGACGCCCCGCGCGAGCAGCTGGTGGCGGCGGTCCGGATGGTCGCGCGTGGCGACGCGCTGCTGGCTCCCGCGGTGACCCGGCGGTTGATCGAGCGGTTCGTCGCCGACCCGCCGCCGAGCTCGGGCGTGCCCACGGAGCTGGCCGGACTCAGTGAGCGCGAGCGCGAGGTGCTCGCGCTGGTCGCCCGTGGGATGTCCAACGCCGAGATCGCCGGGGAGCTGTTTCTCGGCGAGGCCACCGTGAAGACCCACGTGGCGCGGGTGCTCACCAAGCTCGACGTGCGCGACCGGGTGCAGGCGGTCGTCCGCGCCTACGAGAGCGGCTTCGTGCGGCCGGGACACTGACCCGGGGCCGACCCGTCCTACTGGACGACGACCTCGATGCGCTGGAACTCCTTGAGCTCGGTGTAGCCGGTGGTAGCCATCGCCCGGCGCAGGGCGCCGACGAGGTTCATGGTGCCGTCGGCCACCCGGGACGGCCCGAAGAGGATCTCCTGCAGCGTGCCCACCGTCTCGAACTGCACCCGCTCCCCGCGCGGCAGCTGGCCGTGGTGGGCCTCCGCGCCCCAGTGGAAGCCCCGGCCGGGCGCGTCGGTGGCCCGGGCGAGCGGGGATCCGATCATCACCGCGTCGGCACCGCAGGCGATCGCCTTGGCGACGTCGCCGCTGCGGCCGATCGAGCCGTCGGCGATGACGTGGACGTAGCGGCCGCCGGACTCGTCGAGGTAGTCGCGCCGGGCGGCGGCCACGTCGGCGACCGCGCTGGCCATGGGGACGGCGACGCCGAGGACCGTGCCGGTGGTGTGCGCCGCGCCACCGCCGAAGCCCACGAGCACACCGGCGGCACCGGTGCGCATCAGGTGCAGCGCCGCCTGGTAGGTCGCGCAGCCGCCGACGATGACCGGCACGTCGAGCTCGTAGATGAACTCCTTGAGGTTCAGCGGCTCCGCCGTGGAGGACACGTGCTCGGCCGAGACCGTCGTGCCCCGGATGACGAACATGTCGACCCCGGCGTCCACGACCGTCTTGACGAACTCCTTGGTGCGCTGCGGGCTGAGCGCGCCGGCCACGGTCACCCCGGCCTCCCGGACCTGGCCCAGCCGTTCGGTGATCAGCTCGGCCTTGATCGGCTCGGCGTAGATCTCCTGCATCCGGCGTACGGCGTCCCCGTCCTGGAGCTCGGCCACCTCGGCGATCAGGTCGGTCGGGTCGTCGTACCTGGTCCACAGACCCTCGAGGTTGAGCACCCCGAGCCCGCCCATCTGGCCGAACCTGATCGCGGTCTCCGGACTCATCACCGAGTCCATCGGGGCGGCCATGATCGGCAGGTCGAAGCGGTAGGCGTCGATCTGCCAGGCCGTGGAGACCTCCTCGGGGTCCCGCGTACGCCGGCTCGGCACGATGGCGATGTCGTCGAAGGAGTAGGCGCGGCGGCCCCTCTTGGCCCGTCCGATCTCGATCTCGGTCACCGGGGAAGCCTAACGGCGTCCGTCGGTCTCCCATGGGGCCCTGGGGAACCGGCACTTCCCTGGCGTTGCCACACCCCGGAAGTGCATGTTTCGTCAGGGCAGTACGACCTCACGCGGTCAGTGCCGTCCGTGGCACCTCCGCGAACTCGGAGAGCCGGAACCAGGACGGGAAGGCCCGGCGCAGCGGCGTGGGGCCCTCGAGGCGAACGCCGCCTGCGGGTCCGAGCGCCCGTGACCACTCCAGGTCGCCACGCCACACCCGAGTCAAGTCCCGCAGGGAGGCGTCGACCGCGACGGTGACCTCGTGCCCCGGATCGGCGTCACAGACGTCGGCGGTGCCGTCGTCCAGGACCAGCCACCAACGCCCGGCCTTCCCCGGAACGTCGCGGAAGTGGAAGTACAAGACTGTGCGACCGGACGGCAGCTCCTCGAACGCGACCCGCCGGTGCATGTCCCACAGGAGCAGCTTCGGGTCGAGGTCGGCCTCGCCGAGCTCGCCGATCCACCGCGTTCCCCAGGCACCCAGCGCCTCGACGACCGGGCGGAGCTCCGCACCGGCTGGGGTCAGGCGGTAGCGCACGTCGCCGCCCTCGGCGCCGCGCCGCACCACCCCGGCGACCGTCAGCTGGTGCAGCCGCGTGCTGAGCAGGGTCGGCGACATCCGCGGCAGCCCACGGCGCAGGTCGTTGAAGCGCTCGCTGCCCGAGAGCAGCTCTCTGACCAGCAGGAGCGTCCAGCGCTCGTCGAGGAGCTCCATCGCCTTCGCGACCGGGCAGAACTGGTGGTAGCCGGCTCCCATGGCGCCATCTTGATCGGGCGTCCGGGGCGGGGCAAGGTGGTACAGATCCAGTACTGGAGGGAGGGCAGTCCCGGTTCCTAGCGTCGTGGACGACACACCGCGATCAGCAAGGGAGCTGACATGACTGCAGCAACCACCCCCGTCGACACCGGGCCCGGTCCCGGCGACACCACCCTCAAGGCCCGCCACCGCGCCATGTGGGCGTCCGGGGACTACCCCGAGATCGCCGCGCACCTCGTCGCCGACCTCGGGCCGGTCCTCGTCGAGGTAGCGGGCATCCAGGCAGGCGAGCGCGTGCTCGACGTGGCCGCAGGGACGGGCAACGCGGCGCTGGCGGCGGCCGCCGCGGGCGCCCAGGTCACTGCCTCCGACCTCACCCCGGAGCTGCTCGAGGCCGGACGGCTCGAGGCCGAACGCCACGGGCTCTCGCTCGCCTGGGAGGTGGGGGACGCCGAGCGCCTGCCGTACGACGACGCCACGTTCGACGTGACCGTCTCGTGCATCGGCGCGATGTTCGCCCCGCACCACCAGGCGACGGCCGACGAGCTGGTCCGGGTCACTCGACCCGGTGGCCGGATCGCGCTGCTGAACTGGAGCCCGGCCGGTCTGGTCGGGCAGATGTTCGCGGCGATGAAGCCGTTCATGCCGCCCCCGCCGCCCGGCGCGCAGCCGCCGCCGCTGTGGGGCGACGAGGAGCACCTGCGTGGGCTCTTCGGCGACCGGGTCGCCGACGTGGAGGTCTCGCGCCGGGACCTCGAGGTCTCGCTCTTCCCGGGCGCCACCGACCTGCGCACGTACTTCGCGCGCAACTACGGGCCGACCATCACGGCGTACCGCAACCTCGGTGACGACGCCTCCCGCCAGGCGCAGCTCGACCAGGCGCTGGACGACCTGGCCGCCCGGTTCCGCCGCTCGGACGGCTCGGCGCCGTGGGAGTACGTCGTGTTCACGACCACGCGCCGCTGACCTGCTCCCCCACCGGATAGTCCCGCGGGGGCCGTGCCGTCTCCGAGGTGGCTCAGCGCCACGAGTAGTTGGGAGCCTCGGCCGTGATCTGCACGTCGTGCGGGTGGCTCTCCGCCAGCCCCGCCGAGGTGATCCGCACGAACCGCCCCTTGGTGCGGAGCTCGGGGATGTTCCGGGCGCCGACGTAGAACATCGACTGGTGCAGCCCCCCGATCAGCTGGTGGGCGACGCCGGCGAGCGGGCCGCGGTAGGCGACCTGCCCCTCGATGCCCTCGGGCACGATCTTGTCGTCGCTGGTGACGTCGGCCTGGAAGTAGCGGTCCTTGGAGTAGGACTTCTTGCCCCGGCTCGACATGGCACCCAGGGACCCCATGCCGCGGTAGGACTTGTACTGCTTGCCGTTGACGAACACCAGCTCACCGGGGCTCTCCTCGCACCCGGCCAGCAGTGAGCCGAACATCACCGCCTCGGCACCCGCGACGAGGGCCTTGGCGATGTCGCCGGAGTGCTGCAGCCCGCCGTCGGCGATCAGCGGTACGTCGGCCGGACCGCAGGCATGGGCGGCCTCGTGGATGGCGGTGATCTGCGGTACGCCGACGCCGGCGACCACGCGCGTCGTACAGATCGAGCCCGGCCCGACCCCGACCTTGACCGCGTCGACCCCGGCATCGACCAGCGCCTGGGCCCCCTCCCGGGTCGCGACGTTGCCGCCGACGACCTGGACGTGCCTGGTGGCGGGGTCGCTCCTGAGCCGTCGGATCATGTCCAGCAGCAGCCGGGCGTGGCCGTGGGCGGTGTCGACGACGAGGACGTCCACGCCGGCGTCGACGAGCGTGGTCGCACGCTGCCAGGCGTCGCCGAAGTAGCCGACCGCGGCGCCGACCATGAGCCGACCGGCCTCGTCCTTGGAGGCGTTCGGGAACTGCTCGGACTTCACGAAGTCCTTGACCGTGATCAGCCCGGCGAGCCGACCTTCGTCGTCGACGAGGGGCAGCCGCTCGCGCTTGTGCTTGCGCAGGATCGCGGTGGCGTCCTCGCGGCTGATGTCCACCGGCGCGGTGATCAGCGGCATCGGCGTCATCACCTCGTCGACCTTCGTGGTCGCCCACTCGGCCACGGGCACGAAGCGCAGGTCGCGGTTGGTGATGATGCCGAGCAGCCGGCGGTCGCTGTCGACCACGGGCAGGCCGGAGATGCGGTACTGGCCGCAGCGCTCGTCCAGCTCCTCCAAGGTGGCGTCGGGTCCGATCGTGACCGGGTTGGAGATCCGTCCGGTCTGGGTCCGCTTGACCAGGTCGACCTGGTAGGCCTGGTCCTCGATCGAGAGGTTGCGGTGCAGGATCCCGAGACCGCCCTGCCGGGCCATCGCGATCGCCATCCGCGACTCGGTGACGGTGTCCATCGCGCTGGAGACCAGCGGGGTCCGCAGCGAGATGCCGCGGGTGAGCCGGGTCGTGGTGTCGACCTCGCTCGGAATGACGTCGGTCTCACCGGGCAACAGCAGGACGTCGTCGTAGGTGAGGCCCAGCTGGGCGAACTTCTCGGGGACGGTGGAGGACTCGCCGAAGGCCATGCTGAAGTCTAACGAGCCGGCACCGTTCCCCTCGCCGGCTGGGCCGCAGGAAGGGTGATCCGCACCCACAGACCGTTGCGCCCCGAGCGGATCCTGCCGCCGAGACCGGCGGCCGCCACCAGGTGGACCAGCGCGGTGTCGCCCGCGGGGCCGCGCAGGAGCAGCTCCTCCGCACCCGTGGCCACGGCGTGCTCTCGCACCCGCACCAGGAGCCCGCGGCCGATCCCGCGGCGTCGCCAGGCCGGCGCGACCTCGACCGCCACGGTGAGTACGCCGCCCGCACGGTCCAGGACCCGTCCCCGGCCGACCAGGTGCCGACCGACGCGCGCGAGGACGTCGTCGCCCTCGACCGACCAGGTCAGGTCGGCGGCCCCGGACGCGCCGGCCGGGGGCGGCACACCGATGGACCACCCCCGGCCGGCGATCTCGGAGAGGAGCCGCACCCGTGCCTCCTCGGCGCCGGACCGGTGCGCGACCGGCCCGGCCAGCCGGTCGACGACAGCCGGGAGCGCCCCCGGGTCGTCGAGCACGGCGAGGGCCGCGCGCAGCCATGTCGTCGACGGGTCGACGAGGTCGTGCGGCGCGCAGGGCGTGACGGTGGACTCCTCCCCGCCCGCCCGGGCCACCAGGTCGGCGACCCCGTCGGCGGTCCAGGGGTCCGGCGCCTCGACGACCAGGTCGTCGAGCACCGCACCCAGCTCGAGGTGGATCTGCAGCGACAGGATGTTGACCTCGGACTCCCCGCACAGCGTGGCGAGGCGGGCGAGGGTCCCGGGGGTGTCGGCCAACCTGGTGCGGATCCGGAAGAACACCTTGGACACGGTGCCGACCCGGTGTTGCGGCCCGACTGCAGTCGCGTTACGGCCCGATGAACCCTCGCCGACCGGGCAGTTCTGCACGCTGCTGGCGTGCCGAGCGGGCACTTCCGCACGCATCTGGCGTGCCGACCGGGCAGTTCTGGCCGCCGCGCTTCGGCGCATGGCGGCAGACCACCCCGACGGTGGTGCCGGACGCGGCGTGCCGGAACGCCCGCTCAGCGACTCCCAGGCGCACCCAACTGCCCTGTCGGCGGGTTGAAGGCGCGCACAAGTGCCCGGTCAGCGCGATATCCGGGTGCGCAACTGCCCTGTCGGCGGGTTGAAGGCGCGCACAACTGCCCGGTCGGCGCGATATCCGGGTGCCAGACTGGAGCGGTGGACAGGGCCGACGCGGTCGCCGAAGCCTTCGCTGCGGTCCCGAGGGCGAACTTCCTCCTGCCCGGATCGCGCCGGCGGGCCGGGGACGACAGCCCGATCCTGATCGGCCACGGGCAGACCAACTCCCAGCCGCGGACGGTCGCGGACATGCTCCGACTGCTCGACCTCCGGGCCGGCGACCAGGTGCTCGACGTGGGATCGGGATCAGGGTGGACCACGGCCCTGCTGGCCCACCTGGTCGGTCCGGACGGGTCGGTGCTGGGCGTCGAGATCGTGCCCGAGCTGGCGGCCTTCGGCGAGGCGAACCTGCGGCGCACGCCATACCACCGTGCCGTGGTCCGCGTCGCCTCTGCCGGAGTGCTCGGCGCCCCCGACGACGCCCCCTTCGACCGGATCTTGGTCTCCGCCGACGCCCGCGTGGTGCCGCGGGAGCTGGTCGACCAGCTCGCAGACGGCGGCCGGATGGTGCTCCCGGTGAACGGCACCATGACCGTGGTCGAGCGCCACGGCCCTGGTCTGCGGACCAGCGAGCACGGCAGCTACCGGTTCGTGCCGCTGACCTGATCGTCCGGCCCGGTCAGATCCCCGCGGGGTCGGGCTCTCGCGGTTCGAGCCGAGGCCGCGGCTGCCATCCTGGTGGTCCGAACAGGTACCCGAGCCGGTCGCGGAGCCGGTCCGCCTCCTGGACGTCGCGCCAGATCTGCGCGTAGTCGCCGTACTGCAGCTTCAGCAGGTGGTAGGTCGCCACCGGCTTGGTCAGGCCGTACGTCGGCCGCTGCAGCTCTGGGGTGAAGGTGCCGAACAGCCGGTCCCAGACGATCAGGATGCCGCCGTAGTTGCGGTCGAGGTATTCCGGGTCGGAGCCGTGGTGCACCCGGTGGTGCGAAGGAGTGTTGAAGACCAGCTCGACCGGCCGGGGCAGCCGGTCGATGAGCTCGGTGTGCACGAAGAACTGGTAGATCAGGTTGCCCCCGAACGCCACGTAGATCGTCCACGGCGCGAACCCGAGCAGCGGCAGCGGCAGCCAGAAGAAGAACTCGAACCACGGGTTCCACTTCTGCCGCAGCGCGGTGCCGAAGTTCATGTAGCCGCTGGAGTGGTGTGCCTGGTGCGCCGCCCAGCCGATGTTGACCCGGTGCACGAACCGGTGCTGCCAGTAGTAGAAGAAGTCCAGCGTGACCAGCAGCAACGGCCAGTACCACCACGCACCCGTGTCCAGGCGCAGCGGCGCCGCCCAGACGAACAGCGCGCTGTAGACCACGAAGCTGCCGAGCTTGAGCAGGGTCAGGAAGACCAGCGAGCCGAGTCCCATGAAGATGCTGGTGCGCGCGTCCTGCATCGCGTAGCCGGTGAGGTTGTCGTCGTGGTCGAGCCACTTCAGGGCCGCGAGCTCGATCGCGATCGAGAGCAGGAAGAACGGGATCGCGTAGGTGACCGGGTTGGTCGCCGGGTCCAGCAGCTCGCTCACGAAGCCTCCAGGTAGTCGGCGGCCTCGGCGACCAGCACGTCGATCGGCTGGGCCACGTCGAGAACGGTCCCGGCCTCGTCGGGGGCCAACGGCTCGAGGGTGGCGAGCTGGGAGGCGAGGAGGGACCCGGGCATGAAGTGGCCGTGCCGGTGCTGGATGCGGCCGGCGATCAGCGCGGGGTCACCGCGCAGGTGCACGAACCGCGCCCGGGGCGCGTGCCGACGCAGCTGGTCGCGGTAGCGCCGCTTCAGCGCCGAGCAGGTGATCACCCCGCCGGTGGCGTCGTGGCGGGCCAGCCAGCGACCGATGTCCTCGAGCCACGGGTAGCGGTCCTCGTCGGTCAGCGGGACACCGGCCTGCATCTTCGCCTTGTTGGCGGGTGGGTGGAAGTCGTCGGCGTCGGCGTACTCCAGGCGCAGCCGGTCGGCGAGAGACTTGCCGATCGTGGACTTCCCGGTTCCCGAGACCCCCATCACCACGGCGAGGGGCGGGCGGGGCTGGCTCACGGCGCCCATGTTCTCAGGTACGGCGAAACGGTGGGCCTGCGCTCACGGCCCAGTCCGAGCCGCCGGGGAGACCGGCCGCTCGTCGTACACCGAAAACTGGTGTGGTGCACCGAATACTTCCGGTGCACCACACCAGTTTCACAGTACGTATTGTGAAACCGACAGGCCTCAGTGCCCGTGCCCGTGGCCGTGGCCGTGGCCGGCGGCCTCGTCCTCGTCCTCCTCGGGCTTGTCCACCACGAGGGTCTCGGTGGTCAGCAGCATCCCGGCGATCGAGGAGGCGTTGGTCAGGGCCGACTTGGTCACCTTGACCGGGTCGAGGACGCCCTGGGGGACCAGGTCGCCGTACTCCTGCGTGGCCGCGTTGTAGCCGTTGCCCACGCCGAGCTCGCGCACCTTGGCCACGACGACGTAGCCCTGCTCGCCGCCGTTCTCGGCGATCCAGCGCAGCGGCTCCTCCAGGGACTTGCGCACCACCCGCACCCCGGTCGCCTCGTCGCCCTGCAGCTCGAGCTTGTCCAGGGCCGACGCGGCGTGCACCAGCGCGGAGCCACCGCCGGCGACGATGCCCTCCTCGATGGCGGCACGGGTTGCGGAGACGGCGTCCTCGATGCGGTGCTTCTTCTCCTTCAGCTCCACCTCGGTGGCGGCCCCGACCTTGACCACGCAGACCCCGCCGGCCAGCTTCGCGAGCCGCTCCTGGAGCTTCTCGCGGTCCCAGTCGGAGTCGGTGTTCTCGATCTCGGCCTTGATCTGGTTGACCCGGCCGGTGACCTCGCTGGTCTCACCGCCGCCCTCGACGATCGTGGTGTTGTCCTTGGTCACCACGACCCGGCGGGCGGTGCCGAGCACGTCGAGACCGACCTGGTCGAGCTTCAGACCGACCTCGGGAGCCACGACCTGGCCGCCGGTCAGGGTCGCGATGTCCTGCATCATCGCCTTGCGGCGGTCGCCGAACGCCGGGCTCTTGACCGCCACGGCGTTGAAGGTGCCGCGGATCTTGTTGACCACCAGGGTCGAGAGCGCCTCGCCCTCGACGTCCTCAGCCAGGATGAACAGCGGCTTGCCGGCCGAGATGACCTTCTCCAGCAGCGGCAGGAGCTCGGCGATCGCGGAGATCTTCCCCTGGTGCAGCAGGATGTAGGGGTCGTCGAGGACCGCCTCCATCGACTCCTGGTCGGTGACGAAGTACGGCGAGAGGTAGCCCTTGTCGAACTGCATGCCCTCGGTGAACTCCAGCTCGGTGCCGAGGGTGTTGGACTCCTCGACGGTGATCACACCGTCCTTGCCGACCTTGTCGAAGGCGTCGGCGAGCAGGTCGCCGATGACCTCGTCGCGGCTGGAGACGGTGGCGACGGCCGCCATGTCGGCACGGTCGTCCACGTCGCGGGCAGCCTCGGACAAGGCCTCGGTGACTGCTTGTGTTGCCGCGTCCATGCCGCGCTTGAGCGCCATCGGGTTGGCGCCCGCCGCGACGGCCCGCAGGCCCTCGTGGACCATCGCCTGTGCGAGCACGGTCGCGGTGGTGGTGCCGTCACCGGCGACGTCGTTGGTCTTGGTGGCGACCTCCTTGGTCAGCTGCGCACCGAGGTTCTCGAACGGGTCGTCGAGCTCCACCTCGCGCGCCACCGTGACGCCGTCGTTGGTGATCGTCGGGGCGCCCCACTTCTTGTCGAGCACCACGTAGCGGCCCCGGGGACCGAGGGTCACCTTCACGGCGTTGGCGAGGGCGTCCACGCCGCGCTCGAGAGAGCGGCGGGCCTCCTCGTCGAATTCCAGGATCTTTGGCATTCAGGACTCCTCAGAAATGGGTCGAGTGCTCAGGCGGCTGCGTTGGCGCCGGCACTGAGCACTCGACTCGACAGGTTTCAGGAAACGATCGCCAGCACGTCGCGGGCCGAGAGGATGAGGAACTCGTCCCCGCCGTACTTGACCTCGGTGCCGCCGTACTTGCTGTAGATGACCTTGTCGCCGACAGCGACGTCCATCGGGATCCGCTCGTCGCCGTCCTCGTTGAAGCGACCCGGGCCGACGGCCACGACCTCGCCCTCCTGGGGCTTCTCCTTGGCCGTGTCGGGAATGACCAGACCCGACGCCGTGGTCTGCTCGGCGTCAAGGGGCTTCACGACGATCCGGTCTTCGAGGGGCTTGATGTTGACCGACACGATGTCGACCTCCACTTTCCACGCTGGTTGTCTTCGAGAAGTTTGCGCACCTGCGGGCGGGTCCAGATCTCGGGGCCGCCTTCGCAAGCGCTGGCACACTCGGGAGGAGAGTGCCAAGTCAGAAACTAGCACTCACCCTGATGGAGTGCCAGCGGCGGTCGTGCTGCTCCGGACCGGGCACCCGCTGGTTGGATGGCGGGGTGGACCTCGACACCTTCGCCTGGCTGCTCACCGAGCCCGGCCAACGCCTCCTCGCCGAGGCGGCCGAGGTGTCCCCCGGCGACCTCGGGGCCCACGAACACCTGCGCCGCTCGGCGGCGCCGGAGCAGGTGGCCGCGGCGCTGACCCAGGTCGAGCTGCGCGGTCGGGCGCGGGAGAAGTTCGGTGACCTCGCCGCAGCCCTCTACTTCACCCCCGACGGGCTCGAGCAGGCCACCCGGATGCCGGTGGGGGTCCACCGCGCCGCACGGATGGTCGCGGCAAGCGCCGGGACGGTGCTCGATCTCGGATGCGGGATCGGTGGGGACCTCCTGGCCCTCGCCGGGGCCGGCCTCACCGCTGCCGGCGTGGACAACGACCCGCTCCGGGTGGCGATCGCACGCGCCAACCTCGTCGCCGCAGGCCTGGGCGGCGCCGTGGAGGTCGCCGAGGTCACCGCCGTGGACACCAGCCCCTTCGACGTCGCGTACGCCGACCCGGCTCGCCGCAACGCCCGGGGCCGCACCTTCGACGCCGACGCCTGGTCGCCCTCGTGGGCCTTCGTCGAGAAGCTGCTGCGCCGCGACTCCTGCGTCAAGGTCGCCCCCGGCATCCCGCACGACCTGGTCCCCGAGGGCGTCGAGGCGGAGTGGGTCAGCGACCAGGGCGAGGTCAAGGAGGCAGCCCTGTGGTCCGGGCGCCTCGCCACCGTCGACCGCCGCGCCACCGTGATCGCCCGGCACGGCCTGGCGACGCTGACCGACGAGGACCCGACCACCGCGGAGACCGGGCCGGTCGGGGACTTCCTCTACGAGCCGGACGGCGCAGTGGTCCGGGCGGGGCTGGTGGGCGCCGTCGCGGTCGGAGTGCGAGGCCGGCTCGTCGACGAGCACATCGCCTACGTCACCGGTGACGAGGGGTTCCGGACCCCGTTCGCCCGTGGCTACCGGGTCCTCGAGGAGCTCCCCTACCGGGAGAAGCAGCTGCGCGCCGCGCTGCGCGAGCGCCGGATCGGCCGGCTGGCGATCAAGAAGCGCGGCGTCTCCGTCGTGCCGGAGGAGCTGCGCCGACGACTGGCTCTCAGCGGGGCAGCAGAGGGCACCCTCGTGCTCACCCGGGTGGCCGGAAAGGGCACCGCGTTGCTCGTGGACCCCCTCTAGGGACAGCCCTGCCGCGCGACGCCCGGCACGTCGATCGGGAGCCGACCGGAGGCGGACCGGTCGCCCAGGAGGACGTCCACGAGGACGCCCAGCGTGGTCGCGGTGTCGCCGTACGTCGCCAGCTTGACCCGCGCCCCGACCCGGCCGAGGACGGCCGGGCGGTCGAGGGCGACCAGGACGTCCACCGGTCCGGAGACCTCGGCCCCGGGCCCCGCCAGCGCCACGGTCGGTGCGTCCGCCGGCACGGTCACCCGCTGGTAGACCGGCACCTTCTTGTAGACCGGGACCCGCTTGCGCACCCGATGGGTGTGCCAGTGCCCGTGCCGCCGGTAGCGCTTGCGGACCCACTTGCGGCGGTGACCGGCCACGACCCGGCGCTCGCCAGCCTTGACGCGCTTGACGATGTCGCGGGCGATGGTCACGCCGCGTCCGGCGAGCAACCGGTCGAGCGCGGCCACGTCGTCAGCAGGCCCCACGACCCGGACCCGGTCCGCGACCAGCCGGCCGCTGCAGGGCCCCGCCACCGAGGTGAGGGCCGCCCGGGAGAGCCCGCGCGCCGCTGCGGCGGCGTCCACGTGGCCGCGGGGCCGACCACGCAGGCCGCGCAAGGTGTCGATCATCCGGGCCGCCGCCTCGTCGAGCCGGGAGCGGGAGAGGGAGCCGGCGCGCACGGCCCGCACGATCCGGTCCCGGGCCGCCCGCGGATCCGGTGGCATCAGCAGCACGTCCGCGCCCGCCCGGAGCGCACGGACGGCGGCGCCTCCGCCCGGCGCGACACCCTGGACGCCACCCATGTTCAGCGCATCGGTGACCACGAGTCCGTGGAACCCGAGTCGGTGCCGCAGCAGCCCGGTCGTGACCTTGCGGGAGATGCTCGCCGGGACGCCGCGGTCGACCGCACGCACGGCGATGTGGCCGGTCATCACCGCCGGGAGGCCCGCCTCCACCGCGGCCCGGAACGGCACCAGGTCGGTCCGCCTCAGCTCCGGCACAGACCTGCGCAGCACCGGGAGCGACGCATGGCTGTCGACCGACAGCGACCCGTGCCCGGGGAAGTGCTTGACCACCGGCAGCACGTGGGCAGCGCGGATACCCTCCCCGGCGGCGACGACGTGCCGGGCCACCAGCCGCGGCCGCCCGCCGACCGCCCGGGACCCGATGACGGCGTCACCGGAGCCGCTGCTGACGTCGGCCACGGGCGCGAGCACCACGTCGAAGCCGAGGCGGCGCATCTCCGCGGCGTTCGCCCGCGCCGCACGCCGGGTGAGGGCCGGGTCGTCGGCGGCACCGACGGCCATGAAGGCCGGGAAGGGGACGGCGCTGGGACCCGCGCGATTGACCAGGCCGCCCTCCTGGTCCACCGCGAGGAAGGCCGGCCAGCCTCGTCGGGCGACGACCCGCTGCACGCTGCGGTTGACCCGGCGCGCCTGGTCGCCGGAGGCGATGTTGTCCTCCAGCGCGATCACGCCGCCGAGGTGCAGCCGACGCACCATGGCCGCCGGGGAGCCGGTCCCGTGCCAGGACGCCACGATCACCTGCCCAGCGACCTCGCGCAGGCTCATCGGTCCTACGGCGCGCTCGCCGTACGACGGCCGGTCGGCCGGACCGGAGGCAGAACCCTCTCCCTGGGGCCGCTTGTGGTCCTTCGCGGTTCCGGCGCAGCCGCCGAGCAGGAGCGCGGCCACCAGCACGGGCACGAGCGCACGGAGCGGACGCGACATGCTCACACCCTTCCCCGGCCGCCGTCCCGCGACCCGCCCCGGAACCCGTCCCACACCCGCGCGAGCAGCAGCCCGGTGACCACACCGGCGGAGTCGGCCAGGGCGTCCCGCCAGTCGCCGTCCCGGCCGATCGGCAGCACCACCTGGAGCACCTCGGAGACACCGGCGTAGACGAGGAGCCCGGCCGCGAGCGGCACCAGGGGCAGACCGGCGAGTCTGCCGGTCAGCGCGAGGGCGGCGAAGAGCCCTGCGTGCACGACCTTGTCGTTGATCGGCAGGCCCCCGGGCACCGCCGAGGCGGGCGAGAACAGCACGACGAAGCTCGCAGCCACCGTGGCGGCGAAGGCGAGCCGACTCCCCTGCCGGACGACGCGGTCCACGAGCGGGTCAGCCGGCAAGCACGAGGTCGACGGGCATCGAGGAGTCGGCGGGCAGGTCGAGGGAGGACGGCGTGCGACCACGCTCCACCATCTCCGCACCGAGCGCGGCGACCATCGCGCCGTTGTCGGTGCACAGTCCCGGCCGCGGCACCCGGACCCGGATCCCGCGGGCTCGAGCCCGCTCCTCGGCCAACGCGCGCAGCCGCGAGTTCGCCGCGACCCCGCCGCCGATGAGCAGGTGGTCGATCCCCTCGGCGTCGGCTGCGTCGATCGCCTTGCGGACCAGCACGTCGCACACCGCCTCCTGGAAGGAGGCAGCGACGTCGGCCACCGGGACCGGTTCACCGGAGTCCTCGCGGGCCTGCACCCAGCGCGCGACCGCTGTCTTGAGGCCGGAGAAGGAGAAGTCGAAGCGGTGCCGCTCCAGGTCCCGCTGCGAGGTCAGCCCACGCGGGAAGTCGATCGTCACGGTGCCCTCGCGGGCGGCCCGGTCGATGTAGGGGCCCCCGGGGAAGGGGAGGCCGAGCAGCCGGGCCACCTTGTCGAAGGCCTCGCCGGCCGCGTCGTCGATGGTCGAGCCCATCGGGTGCACGCGGGCGGTCACGTCGTCCACCCGCAGGAGCGAGGAGTGCCCGCCGGAGACGAGCAGCGCCAGGCAGGGGTCGGGCAGCGGTCCGTGCTCGAGCTGGTCCACCGCCACGTGGGCAGCGAGGTGGTTGACGCCGAAGAGCGGCCTGCCGAGCCCGAGCGCCAGCGACTTGGCGGCCGCGACGCCCACCAGCAGGGCACCGGCCAGCCCCGGGCCGGAGGTGACCGCCACCGCGTCCACGTCGTCGAGGCGGACCCCGGCCGTGGCACAGGCGCGCTCGAGGGTCGGCACCATCGCCTCGAGGTGCGCCCGCGAGGCCACCTCGGGGACGACCCCGCCGAAGCGGGCGTGCTCCTCGACCGAGGAGGCGATCGCGTCCGCGAGCAGGGTCCGGCCGCGCACCAGCCCGACCCCGGTCTCGTCGCACGAGGTCTCGATGCCGAGCACGAGCGGTTCGGAGGTCACCGCACCATTGTGCCGGGCGCCACCGGAGGTGACGACGACCAGTACGAGTCCGCGGACCAGCGCACGTCGAGGACGACCTGGGGTACGACGTGGTCGACCTACATCCTGCCCGGAGCCGCGAGGGCGGCCGGACGGGCCTCGGGAGGAGACACCATGGACCTGCACGACGACGCCCGCGGCATGGCCGGCGACCTGGCCGACCTGCGCCGGCGGCTGCACCAGCACCCCGAGATCGGCCTCGACCTGCCCCGCACCCAGGAGCAGGTCCTCGCCGAGCTCGACGGCCTCGGGCTGGAGATCTCGACCGGGACGGCGACCACGTCGGTGACCGCGGTGCTCCGCGGCGGCGCCCGGGACGCGGACGAGCCGAAGACCGTGCTGCTCCGTGCCGACATGGATGCCCTCCCGGTCGCGGAGGAGACCGGCCTGGACTTCGCCGCGACCAACGGCGCGATGCACGCCTGCGGCCACGACCTGCACACCACCTCCCTGATCGGCGGCGCCCGCCTGCTGGCGCAGCACCGCGACCGGCTCCGCGGGGACGTCGTGCTGATGTTCCAGCCCGGCGAGGAGGGCTGGGACGGCGCCGGCGTGATGATCGACGAGGGCGTCCTGGACGCGGCGGGGCGCCGCGCCGACGCCGCCTACGGCATGCACGTCTTCTCCGCGATGCTCCCCGCCGGTCAGTTCGGCAGTCGGCCGGGCCCGATGATGGCCGCCTCGCACGCGGTCGCGGTGACCGTGCGCGGCCTCGGCGGACACGGCTCCGCCCCGCACCGCGGTCGCGACCCGATCGCGGCCGTTGCGGAGATGATCACCTCGCTGCAGACGATGGTCACCCGCCGCTTCGACGTCTTCGACCCTGTGGTGGTCACCGTGGGCATGATCGAGGGCGGCACCCGCCGCAACATCATCCCCGACACCGCCCGGTTCGAGGCCACGGTGCGGCGCTTCTCCGAGGACAACGCCGAGCGGCTCCGCACCGGCATCCAGGACACGCTCCAGGGCGTGGCCCTGGCGCACGGCGTCGAGGTGGAGATCGACTACCACGACGAGTACCCGGTGACCGTGAACACCGCCGCCGAGGTCGACTTCGGTGCCGACGTGGTGCGGGAGGTGCTCGGGGAGAGCCGGTACGCCGAGATGGCGGCGCCGATCACCGGCTCCGAGGACTTCTCCCGGGTGATCGCCGCAGTCCCGGGCGCCTTCATCGCCCTCGGCGCGGTGCTGCCCGACCGCGACCCGGACACCGCGCCCAACAACCACAGCCCGCGCGCCGACTTCGACCCCGCCGTGCTGCCCGACGCGGCCGCGGTCTACGCCGAGCTGGCGGTCCGCAAGCTCGACGCGCTGGCCGGTTAGCCCGACCCGCCGCAGCCTCGACCCAGCGACCTGCGCAGCACCACCGCGTCGCCGCCGTCGGCGTAGTAGCGCGGACGGCGGTCGATCTCCACGAAGCCCTCGCCCGCGTAGAAGGTCAGCGCGCCGTGGTTGTCGGCCCGCACCTCCAGCAGCATCCGGTCCGCCGTGTCGGCGGCAGCAAGCACCGCCTCGGCGAGCAGCGCGGTGGCCACTCCACGGCGACGCTGGTCCTCGGCGACCGCGATCCGCTGCAGCTCGGCGATGTCACCGGCGCTGGAGGACACCGCGTGCCCGACGACCTCATCCTCGGCCTCGGCCACCAGGTAGGTCACCGTGGGGACCTCCCCGGAGATGCCCGCGCGCACGAGACCCTCGCTCCACGCGTCCTGCCCCAGGCAGTCCTCCTCGAGCGCGACCACAGCGGGGACGTCGGCCTCGGTGGCGACCCGGACGGTGCAGCTGACCACGGGGCCATCTTGACCCATCCGGCGCGCCCGGCGTGCCGAACCACCCGTATGGCTGTCCACCACCGGTCCCGCTCGTTCGGCGCGGGCCTGCTCGCCGCGCTCGCCGGCACCGCCGCCGGTCACCTGGTGGCCGCGCTGATGCAACCCGCGTCCTCGCCGGTGCTCGCGGTCGGCACCGCCGTCATCAACCTGACCCCTACACCGGTCAAGGTGTGGGCGGTCCGCGAGCTCGGCACCGCCGACAAGCCCGTGCTCGTCGGCTCGGTCCTGGCCATGTCGCTGCTCCTCGCCGGCGTGGCGGGACTGCTCGCGCGCCGTCGCTTCGCGGTCGGCGCGGCGCTGCTGCTCCTGCTGGTGACCGCTGCGGGCGCAGCGGCACTCCTCCAGCCCGCTGCGGGACCCCTGGACGCCGTGCCGGCCGTTGTCACCGGGCTGATCGGGCTCCTGGTGCTCGACCGGCTGGTCCCGAGAGGCAGAGCACCCCGGGCGGGGGTCCGGGGTGCCACCTCCCCGTCACGACGGGGCTTCCTGCTCGGTGCCGGCGCCGTCGCGGCTCTCAGCGTCGCTGCCGTCGGCGCCGGCCAGCTGATCACCCGTGCCCGGAACCGGATCGCGGACCTCGTCCTCCCCCGGGCCGCCGATCCGCTGCCACCCCTGCCGACCGGTCTGGAGGAGGAGCACCGCGGCATCAGCGCCTTCCGTACCGCCCGGTCGGACTTCTACCGGGTCGACACCAATCTCAGCGCCCCGATCGTCGACGTCGACTCCTGGCGCCTGGTCGTGGACGGCGACGTGGCGCAGCGGCTGTCCCTCTCCTTCGAGGAGCTGACCCGGATGCGGGTGGTCGAGCACGACATCACGCTCACCTGCGTCAGCAACGAGGTGGGCGGCAAGCTCGTCGGCTCGGCCCGCTGGCTCGGCGTACCCCTCGCCGAGGTGCTGGACCGAGCCGGCGTCGGCGACAAGGCGGACCAGATCCTCTCCACCGCCGTCGACGGCTTCACGATCTCCACGCCCCTGGACGCGGCGCTGGACGGTCGCAACACGATGCTCGCCTTCGGCATGAACGGCGAGCCGCTTCCGCGCGAGCACGGCTTCCCGGTCCGGCTGGTGACGCCCGGCATCTACGGCTACGTCGGCGCGACCAAGTGGTTGGAGCGACTCACGCTGACGACGTACGCCGAGCGCGAGGCCTACTGGACCAGGCGCAAGTGGGCGACCAAGGCACCGATCAAGCTCTCCAGCAGGGTGGACACTCCCCGGCCGCTGTCGACGTTGCAGAGCGGATCGACCGTGATCGGCGGCGTCGCCTGGGCCCAGCCGGACGGGGTCGCCAAGGTGGAGGTCCGTCTGGACGACGGCGACTGGCGGGAGGCGCGGCTCGGTCCGAGTGCCGGCCCGGAGTACTGGCGGCAGTGGTACCTCCCCTGGGACGCCACCCCGGGCAGCCACACCATCGCGGTCCGCGCGACCAACCGGAAGGGCGAGGCGCAGACCGAACGCCGCACCACCCCCTTCCCCGCCGGCTCCAGCGGCATCCAGAAAGTCGTCGTCAACGTCGCCTGACCGGCTCACCGCCTGGGACGTCATCCGCCCTCGTCGCCATCGCAGCCCCGTCGTATGACGCAGGTCACGAAGCAGCACCCATCCACGCAGGCGAGGGCTCCGAATCCCTGACACAACCCGCAACCGAAAGGGCACCACGATGAAGAGCACCTCCCTCCGGCGTTCCGGGCTCGTCGCCCTGGCGCTCACGATGTCTCTCGGCGTCGCCGCGTGCGGCTCGGACTCCGAGACCAGCAACGCCAGCTCGACCCCGTCGGCGTCGAAGACCATGAAGGACACCAACGCGAGCGCCTCCGGCGAGTTCGGTCCCGCCTGCTCGCAGGTCCCCGCCGACGGCCCCGGCTCGTTCAAGGGCATGTCGAGTGCACCCGTCGCGACCGCCGCCAGCAACAACCCGGTGCTCTCCACCCTGGTCACCGCGGTGAAGAAGGCCGGCCTGGTCGACACGCTGAACTCCGCGGACGGCATCACCGTCTTCGCCCCGGCCAACGCGGCGTTCGAGGCGATCCCGAAGAAGGACCTGAACGCCCTGCTCGCGGACAAGAAGCAGCTCACCAAGGTGCTCACCCACCACGTGGTGTCCGGGCAGCTGGCCCCCGAGCAGCTCGCGGGCACGCACAAGACGCTGGCCGGCGACAAGATCTCCGTGGAGGGCTCCGGTGAGGAGTTCACCGTCGGGGACGAGGGCGCCAACGTCATCTGCGGAAATGTCCAGACCGCCAACGCCACCGTCTACATCATCGACGGCGTGCTGATGCCGCAGATGTGACCATCTCCCCTAGATGAGCACCTCTCCGATGCAACCGAGCAGGGTATGGACATGACACCCAGCGGCCGCGACGCCTCCGGCCTCCCGCACGGGAGGCCGGAGGTCTCGGCGGTCCCCGCGCCGGCCCCCGACCTCGTCGAGCTGCTCCGGCGCTCCGGCCGGGGCGACGAGGCGGCCTTCGCCGCCCTCTACGACGCCACCTCCGCCCGCGCCTACGGGCTCGCGGTCCGGGTGCTGCGCGACCCGGCCCAGGCGGAGGAGGTCGCCCAGGAGGCGTTCCTGGAGATCTGGCGCACCGCCAGCCGGTTCGACCCTGCCCGCGGCAGTGCCGTCTCCTGGCTGCTCACCCTCGTGCACCGCAAGGCGGTCGACCGGGTGCGCGCGGCGGAGGCCAGCGCCCGCCGCGACCGCGTCTACCACCACGAGAACCAGCCGGTGGAGCACGACTCCACCCTCGAGGCGGTCCACGCCTCGATGGAGGCCAGGCGGGTCCGTCAGGCCCTGGCCTCGCTCACCGAGGTCCAGCGCGAGGCGCTGGAGCTCACCTACTTCAGCGGCTACACCCACGCGGAGGTGGCAACGATGCTCGACCTGCCGCTGGGCACGGCCAAGACCAGGATTCGAGACGGCTTGATCCGTCTCCGGGACACGATGGGGGTGGGACAGTGAGCGACTCAACCGATTCTTCGACCCACGACTCGATCCACGCGCTGTCGGGTGCCTACGTGGTCGACGCCCTCGACGATCACGAGCGCGAGCACTTCGAGGCGCACCTGCCGCACTGCGCGGACTGCCGCGCCGAGGTGGCCAGCCTGCGCGAGGCCGCCGCGCTGATGGCCGATGACGCAGCCCTGACACCACCGCCGTCGCTGCGCGACAACGTGCTGGCGGGGATCACGACGGTGCGGCCGCTGCCGCCCGAGGTTCCGCCGCCCGACGAGCGTCCGGCACCCGAGGCTCCCGCAGGGGACGTGCTCCCGCTGCGCCGCCGTCCGAGGCGCCTGCGCCTCGCCCTGGCCGCCGCCGCTGCGGTCGTCGTCACCGCGGTCGGCGTCGGGATCGCGACCCAGCCGTGGTCGGAGGAGACCACCCAGCTCAGCGCCGCGGACCGGGTGCTCGCCGCCCCGGACGCCAAGCGGATCTCCCTGGAGTTCCAGGACGGCTCCCGGGCCACCGTGGTGCGCTCGGTCAAGGAGGGACGCGCCGTGCTGGTCACCGAGGACATGGCCGCCCCGCCCACCGGCAAGGTCTACGAGGTGTGGCTGCAGGACCCCGCCGGCAGCATGGTGCCCGCAGGGCTGATGAAGGGCCAGGGCGACCAGAAGGTGCTGCTGCGTGGTGACGCCAGCAAGTACGACGGCGTCGGGATCACCGTCGAGCCGGCTGGTGGCTCGCCGGAGCCGACGAGCAAGCCGATCGCGCTGTTCGACTTCTCCAAGGCCTCGGCATGAGCCCCCGCACGAGCACCGGGGTGAGGACTCCCGGGATCGCCCCACCGGAGCGGGTGGCCGTGGTCGGCGGCGGCGTGGCCGGGCTGACCGCGGCACACGTGCTGGCCAAGCGGTGTGAGGTCACCCTCTACGAAGCCGACACCCGGCTCGGCGGGCACGCCGACACGCACGTCGTCGAGGACGGCGACCACCGATGGACCATCGACACCGGCTTCATCGTCCACAACGTGCGGACCTACCCCACGCTGCTGCGGCTCTTCGACGAGCTCGGCGTGGCGACGCAGGACTCCGACATGTCGATGTCGGTGCGCTGCGACCAGACGGGCCTGGAGTACGCCGGTGCCCTCGGCCTCGCCGGGCTCTTCCCCTCCTGGCGAAACGCCGTGCGGCCCTCGTACCTGCGGATGCTTGCGGAGATCCCCCGCTTCCACCGGATGGCGCGAAGGCTGCTGCAGCAACCCGAGGAGCAGGGTGACCAGACGCTGCGGGCGTTCTTGGCGCGCGGCCGCTTCTCCCCCACCTTCCGCACCCATTTCATGGAGTCGCTGGTCGCCTGTGTGTGGTCCTGCGACGCGGGAGTGGCGCTGGACTACCCGGCGCGCTACCTGTTCACCTTCCTGGAGCACCACGGCATGCTCCGGGTCTTCGGCTCCCCGCAGTGGCGCACCGTGACCGGCGGCTCGGGAGAGTACGTCGCCGAGGTGGCCGGGCACCTGCACCAGTCCGGGGCCGACGTCCGGACCGGCACCAAGGTCGTCTCGGTGCTGGAGACGCCGGAAGGGGTCGAGGTCACCGACGGCAACGGGGTGGTCGACCGCTTCGACGCCGCCGTGATCGCCGCGCACCCGGGGCAGGCCCTCGCCCTGCTCGCCGAGCCGACCTCTGCACAGCGCGAGGTGCTGGGCGCGATCCCCTACTCCCGCAACACCGCCCAGCTGCACACCGACACCGGCGTGCTGCCCCGGGCCCGGCGCGCCCGGGCGTCGTGGAACTACCTGCGCCGGGCCTCGACAAGCTCGACCACCGGGGGCGGCTCGACCACGGCGCCGCCGGACGGCGTCACGGTCAGCTACGACATGACCCGGTTGCAGCGGCTCGAGGTGCCCGCGGACGGGCGCCGCTTCGTGGTCACCCTCGGCGCGCCCGGCCTCGTCGACCAGGCGAAGGTGCTGGAGACCATGGAGTACGAGCACCCGATCTACACCCCGGACTCGGTGGCCGCGCAGCGCCGGCTGCCCGAGTGCGACACCGCCAGGATCGCCTTCGCCGGCGCCTGGCACGGGTGGGGCTTCCACGAGGACGGTGCCCGCTCGGGCGTCTCGGCGGCGGCTCGGCTCGGCATCGACTGGGACGGACCGGCGCCGCTGCGGCTGGAGCCGACGGTGTTCGCGACCAGGGTCCGGCACACCCGTCGGCGGCCGTTCCGGCGCGCCTTCGAGCACCGCTCCCACACCTGGGTCGTCGACCTCGACCATCTCCCCCGGCGCCGGCGCCTGACCGGATGGGCACAGGGGACCTTCGAGGCGCGCGACCATCTCGGTTACCCGGAGCGGACCCTGAAGGACAACGTCGAGCGCTTCTTGTCCCTCCACGGCGTCGAGCCTGACGGCGGCCGGATCGTGATGGCCGCCCAGCCGCGGGCGTTCGGCTACTGCTTCAACCCGATCAGCGTGTTCTGGTGCCACCGCCGCGACGGTTCGCTCGCCGGCGTGGTGGTCGAGGTGCACAACACCTACGGCGACCGGCACGCCTACCTGGTCCACCCGGACTCGCAGGGCCGCGCCCGCACCGCCAAGCAGATGTACGTCTCCCCCTTCCACGGCATCGACGGTCACTACGAGCTCGCCGTGCCGCGGCCGACCGACCGGCTCCGGGTCAGCGTCGCCCTGCACACCGACGACGGCGCCGTCTTCAGCGCCTCGCTCGACGGCACGCCCGTGCAGACCTCGGCCGTGCGCACGGCCCCGGCGGCGCTGCGCGGCTCGGTGCTGATCCGTGCCCACGGCATCTGGCTGTGGGCCCGGCGGCTCGGCGTACGTCCCCGTCCCGCCCACACCCCTCAGGAAGGAGTCCAGCGGTGAGCCTCCCCACCACCGCCCCCCGCACCCGCGACCAGCGCACCGGCGCCTGGCCCGGCCTCGACGACGTCCCCACCGGGCCGCGGGCCCGGGTCGCGGCCGGCATCGCCCGGCGGTTGTTCGCCGCGGCGGTACGCCGGCTCCCGGTGACCGTGCATGCCGGCTTCGACACCTACGGCGTCGGCGGGCCGGTCATGGTCGTGCACCGGCCGGAGGAATTCTTCGCCCGGCTCGGTCGGGACGGCCTGATCGGCTTCGGCGAGGCCTACCTGACCGGCGCCTGGGACAGCGAGGACCTGGGCGGGTTCCTCACCGTCCTGGCCGCCGACCTGCCCTCGCTGGTCCCGGTCTCCCTGCAGAAGCTCCGCGCTGCCTTCGTGCGCCGACCGCCGCGCGAGCAGGAGAACACCGAGGACAACACCCGCGACAACATCGCCCACCACTACGACCTCTCCAACGACCTCTTCCGGCAGTTCCTGGACCCAACCCTGAGCTACTCCTCGGCACTCTTCGACACCTCGGTGCGTACCCGCGGCGGCCACCTGAGCGCCGCACCGCCCGAGGAGTCCGAGGAGACTCTCGCGGCGGCACAGGCCCGGAAGATCGAACGGCTGCTGGACCGCGCCGGGGTCGGCGCGGGGAGCCGGGTGCTGGAGATCGGCACCGGTTGGGGCGAGCTCGCGATCCGGGCCGCCCGCCGGGGCGCGACCGTGCACTCGGTGACGCTCTCCGAGGAGCAGCTCGAGCTCGCCCGTGACCGGATCTCGGCCGCCGGATGCGCGGACCGCGCCACCGTCGCGCTGTGCGACTACCGCGCCGTCGGCCGCGGCGACCGGGAAGGCGACCGCTACGACGCCATCGTCTCGGTGGAGATGCTGGAGGCGGTCGGCCACGACTACTGGTCGACGTACTTCCAGGCGCTCGACCGGCTGCTGGCCCGCGGCGGCAAGGTCGCGATCCAGGTGATCACGATGCCGCACGACCGGATGCTCGCCACCCGCAACACGTGGACCTGGATCCACAAGTACATCTTCCCCGGCGGCTTCCTTCCCTCGGTCCGGGCGATCGACGAGGTGACCCGCGCCGACACCGCGCTGCGGGTGACCGAGCGGCTCTCCTTCGGCAGGCACTACGCCGAGACGCTGCGACGCTGGGACCAGGCCTTCCTGGCCGCTCGGGACGACGTGCGGACGCTCGGGTTCGACGAGACCTTCCAGCGGATGTGGCACTTCTACCTGGAGTACTCCCGCGCCGGCTTCGCCGCGGGCTACCTCGACGTGCAGCAGCTGGTGCTGGAGCGGGAGCCGACCCGATGACGGCCGTGCAGGAACGCATCGGCCTCGGCGCCGGCGTCGCTCAGCGGCTCGAGGAGGCGTTGCGGCCCTTCGTCGGCGGTGACCTGCCGGTCCGGCTGCGGGCCTGGGACGGGTCGGAGGCCGGCCCCGTGGACGCGCCGCTGGTGGAGCTGCGCTCGCGCGACGCCGTACGCCGGATGGTGTGGCACCCCGGGGAGCTGGGCGCCGCCCAGGCCTACGTGACCGGCGAGCTCGAGGTCCACCACGACCTCGACGCGGCGCTCACGCAGGTGTGGTCGGTGGCGGCCGAGCGCGGTCTGCGCGGCGTCCGGCCGACACCGGCGGCGTTCGCCCGCGCCCTGCGCACCGCGCTCGGGGTGGGCGCGTTCGGCGCTCCTCCGCCCACGCCGGACTCGCAGGCCCGGGTCCGCGGCCGACTGCACAGCGCGCTGCGGGACCGGCGGGCGATCAGCCACCACTACGACCTGTCCAACGAATTCTACGCAGCGATCCTCGACCCCGCGATGGCCTACTCCTGCGGCTACTGGCGCTCGACCGGGCCGTCGTACACCATCGCGGACGCGCAACGCGACAAGCTGGACCTCGTCTGCCGCAAGCTCGGGCTCGAGCCCGGCATCCGGTTCCTCGACGTGGGCTGCGGCTGGGGCTCGCTGTCCCTGCACGCCGCCGAGCACTACGGCGCCCGGGTCGTCGGCGTGACCATCGCGGCCGAGCAGAAGCGCTTCATCGACGAGCGGATCCGCGAGCGAGGGCTGCAGGACCGGGTGGAGATCCGGTTGCAGGACTACCGCGAGATCCCCGAGCGCGGCATCTTCGATGCCGTGGGCTCCATCGAGATGGGCGAGCACGTCGGCGAGCGGAACTACGGGACCTACGCCTCGGTCCTGCACGACGCCGTACGCCCCGGTGGCCGGGTGCTGGTGCAGCAGATGTCGCGGTCGGGTGGCCACCCGGGCGGCGGCCCCTTCATCGAGTCGTTCATCGCCCCGGACATGCACATGCGTCCGGTCAGCGAGACCGTCGCGTTCCTGGAGCGCGCCGGCCTGGAGGTGCGGGACGTGCACGCGATGCGGGAGCACTACGTCCACACCGTCGCCGGCTGGGTGGTGAACTTCGAGCGCAACCTCCCCCGCCTCACCGAGCTGGTCGGCGAGGAGGTCGTCCGGGTGTGGCGGCTCTACCTGGTCGGCGGCGCGATGGCCTTCCGCGACGGACGGATGGGCGTCGACCAGATCCTGATGGTGCGCACCGGCGCCGCGCACACGCTGCCGGAGGTGCGGGACTGGTGAGCGCCTCCTGGCCGGACTTCCTGGTCGTGACCGCTGCCTGCGCGCTCACGGTCGTCCTGCTGATGGTGGGCGTGCTCGTGGCCGCCCGCCGTACCGGTCGGGTGGCGGTCGTCGACGTGGCCTGGGGGCTGGGATTCGTCCTGGTCGCGGTGGTGAGCGTGGTCCTCGGCACCGTGGTGACCTCGGCAGACGGCGTGGTCAACGACGAGCGCAGCGACGCGGCGCTGTCCGGCCATCTCCGGGCGTGGCTCCTGGTCGCGCTCGTCGTCGTCTGGGGCGGGCGGTTGGCATGGCACATCGGCCGCCGGTCGCGCGGCAAGGGCGAGGACCCGCGCTACGAGGAGCTGATGGCCCGCGGCGCCGGCGGGATCGTCCGCAAGGTGCTGGTCCCCCAGGGCCTGGCCATGTGGTTCGTGTCGATGCCCGTGCAGGTCGCCGCGGTCTCGCCGGGGCCGATCGGCTGGCTCACCTGGATCGGCGCCGCGGTGTGGGCGATCGGGCTGGCCTTCGAGTCGGTCGGCGACGCCCAGCTGGCGGCGTACAAGCGCGACCCGGACCGGGGCCCGGTGATGGACCGCGGGCTGTGGCGCTACACCCGGCACCCGAACTACTTCGGCGACGCGTGCGTGTGGTGGGGCATCTACCTGATCGCGGCCGACGCGTGGCCGGGCGCGCTCACGATCCTCTCGCCGATCGCGATGACGTACTTCCTGGTCTACGCGACCGGCGCCCGGCTGCTCGAGCAGACGATGATGAAGCGTCCCGGTTACCCGGAGTACGCCGCTCGCACCTCGATGTTCTTCCCGCTGCCACCCAAGCGCCGCCCGACGGGCTGAGGCTCGGAGCCCGCCCGCGGTCCCGCGCAGGCGCCGTCCGTGGGTTCGGGGAGCATCGCTGGCACATGGCGCCGATTTCTCACCCCGAATCGCCGGCCATCAGCCCGGAGGCGTCGCGAGACGGGCGAGCGCCGTACCCGAACATGCGAATGTGGCGCCAGGACCCACCTGAGCGCCACACCAGTCACTCTCGCGACATTTGCATGTTCCCCTCCGACGACGAGTCGGTCGACCGTGACCCGACCGATCCCACTGCATAGTCCCTGACGATTCGGTCGCCCGAAACGGACACCACCCGACCAATTCGTCAGGGACTATCCGTCAGGAGACGCGCTTGGGGCGGTGCGGCGCGGCGGCGTCGGGGCGGCGCAGGTAGAGGGGGTCCGGACCGAGCAGCGGGAACCGCTCGTTGACCACGACGTCGCACAGCACTGCGGCCGAGGGGCTCTCCGGGGCGATCGCGGTGGGGAAGGCCTCGGGGTAGAGGACCGCGCCGCGGCCGGCGACCGGCTCGTCGGTCGCAGCGTCGTCCGGCCGGACCACCGAAGGCCCTTCGACCCGCTGACCGGAGCGGTAGCGGGCGAGGTAGACCTCCTTGCGCCGGGCGTCGGTGGCGACGCTGAAGTCGGCGTGCCCCGCGTCGACCGCCTCCGCGGCCAGCACGTCGAGCGTGCAGACGCCGTGGACCGTGAGACCCCGGGTGAGCGCCATGGTGCGCGCGGTGACCAGGCCGACCCGGAGCCCGGTGAAGGGCCCGGGCCCCACCCCGACCGCGAGCGCGTCGAGGTCGCGGACGGTGACCCCGGCCCGTCGGAGCACCTCGGCGATGGCGGGCGCGAGCCGTTCGCCGTGCCGCATCGCCTCGTCGGAGGTGTACGCCGCGACGACGGACGTGCCGTCGTGCAGCGCGACGGTCACCCGCGAGGTCGCGGTGTCGAAGGCCAGCAGCATCTAGAGCACCATCTCTCGCCATCGGGGGCCGACCGGGGTCACGGTGAGGGTCCGGGAGTCGTCGTCGTGCCGGACCAGATGGAGCTCCAGCCGACTCGGCGCGAGCTCCTCGGCGATGCCCTCGCCCCACTCCACCACGGTGATGGCGTCCTCGACGTCGGTGTCGAGGTCGAGGTCGTCGAGCTCTGCCGCGTCGTCGAGCCGGTAGGCGTCCACGTGGATCAGGGGCGGTCCACCGTCGGTCGGCGGGTGCACGCGGGAGATGACGAAGGTGGGCGAGGTGACCTGTCCGCGCACCCGCAGCCCCTCCCCGATGCCTTGCGTCAGGGTGGTCTTGCCGGCACCCAGCTCGCCGGTGAGGATCAGCAGGTCCCCCGGGCGCAGCATCGTGGCCAGCCACGCCCCGTAGGCCCGGGTCTGGTCGGCGGTGGTGAGTGTGCGCTCCACCGAGAAGAGCCGGATCATGTTCAGCCGGTTGCCGTTGCGTCCGGCCAGCACGAAACCCCGCTTGCGCCAGAACGCGATCGTGGCCGGCAGCTCGAGCCGGGCCTCGATCTCCAGCCCTCCGTAGCGGTGCTCGGCCGCGAACTCGGCGGCACACTCGGCCAGCTTGGCCGCTACGCCCAGCCCGCGCACCGACTCCACCACGCCGACACGCCGCAGGCCGAGGAGCCGACCGCGGGGCTCGAAGATCAGGGCGCCCACCGGCCCGCCCCGGTGCTCGGCGAGCATGCCGCCGTGCGCGTCCAGCACTCGCTGGATCGACTCCTCGGTCTCCTGCAGCGCCGGGGCCGGTGGGTCCAGCGGCGGACGGTTGGCGAACGCCTCGTGGATGACCTCGAGCACGTCGGCCGCCCGGCTCCCGTCGACGACGACGAAGTGCAGGTCGTCCCCGGTCACCCGGCCACCGCTCCCGTCGGATCCGTCCGGCCCGTCGGACCCGTGACGTCCGTGAGCTCCGCCAGCTCCTGCAGCGCCGCGTTGACCCGGTCGCGCGCCTCGAAGATCACCATGTGTCCCGCCCCCGGGCAGACCACCAGCCGGGCATGCGGCAACCGGGAGGCCATCTTGCGCGAGTGTCCTACCGAGGTGAGCCGGTCCCGGTCACCGCAGACGATCAGCACCTCGACGTCATGGAACGCCTCCAGGGCCTCGAACTTGTCCAGCTCGGTGAACGTCGGGAAGAACTCGGCGAGCACCTCGAACGGCGTGGAGTTGAGCATGCCCTCGAGGAAGTCGACCTCGGCGGCGGGCACGTCGCTGCCGAAGGCGAACAGCCCGGTCAGCACGAAGCCGAGGTTCGACCCCGAGCGCCGGGCCGAGTCCACGAGCTCGGGGGCCCGCGCCAGCGCAGCGACGACCCGCGGCGCCAGCAGCTCGCCGACGCCGTCGGGCAGCAGCTTGCCGACCACACTGCGGTGCGGACGCAGCCCGCCGGCCGTGGTGGAGACGAGCGCGACACCGTGGACGCGGTCGGCGAACAGCTCGGGGTGGCGTTCGGCGAAGGCCATGATCGACATCCCACCCATCGAGTGGCCGACCAGCACCACGTCGCCGGTGGGCGCCAGCTCGGTCACCACCCGGGCCAGGTCGTCACCGAGCTGGTCGATGGTCGCGTGCCACGCCGGCGATCGCTCGGACTGCCCGTGGGAGCGCTGGTCGTAGAACACCATCCGGTGCTTGCCCCGCAGCGCCTCCCGCTGGAAGTGCCAGGAGTCGAGGCTCAGCGCGTAGCCGTGGACGAAGACCAGGGTCACGGTGTCCCCCGGAGCACGGCCGGCGCTGCCCTCGTCGTACGGCGCCTGCTCGTCGATCTCTGCGTGCAGCACCACCCCGTCGTCGCAACGCACCGGCACCGGGGCCGAGTGCAGCTCGCCGAGCTTGTCGGCCTGCGCCCCGCTGCGCTGGCGAGCACGCACCACCCGACGCTCGACCACCGCACCGGTGGCCACGGCCGCGAGAGCCGCGGCGCCGAGTCCGGCGGCGGTCCACGCGAGGGGGCTGCGCGCAGTCACGTCGAGCCATTCTCCCCCACGTGGGTCCGGACCTGTCGGCCCCCCATCCGGGTGACGATCTCGTAGCTGATGGTCCCGCACCAGTCGGCCCAGTCCTGCGCGGTGGGCTCTCCCGACGTGCCCGGGCCGAAGAGCACCACCTCCTCGCCCGCCCGCGCGTCCGGAGCGGCCACGACGAACTGGTCCATGCAGACCCGGCCGAGCACCGGCGCGCGACGCCCTGCGACCGAGACCTGGGCGATCCCCGAGGCATGGCGCGGAATGCCGTCGCCGTAGCCCATCGGCACCAGCGCCACCCGCATCGGCGTCGGCGCCACGAACGCGTGCCCGTAGGAGACGCCGTCGCCGGCGGCGATCTCCTTGGCGTGGGCGAGGGTGCCGCGCACGGTCATCGCCGGCACCAGCCCCAGGCTGGCGCTCTCGGCCACCTGCGGCGCCGGGGTGAGCCCGTACGCCGCGATGCCGAGCCGCACCAGGTCGAGCCGGGAGGAAGGGCGCCAGATGGCGCCCGCCGAGTTGGCGAGGTGCCGCACCTCCGGCAGCAGGCCGGCATCGTCGGCCAGCGCGCATGCCTCGGCGAAGGCGAGCTCCTGGCGGTCGTTGGCGGGGTGGGCCGGCTCGTCGGAGCACGCGAAGTGTGACCACAGACCGGTCACGTGGACGGTGCCGGACAGTTCGGCGTTCCGGGCTGCGGTGACCAGCGCCAGCCACTCTGTGCGCGGTGCGCCGTTGCGGGAGAGTCCGGTGTCGAACTTCAGCTGCACCCGCGCCAGCCGGCCCGCCTGCTCGGCCCCGCGGCAGATGTCCTCCAGCTGGGCGACCGAGGACGCGGTGACGTCGACGTTCTCCTGCACCAGGGGCGCGAAGTCTGCGCCGGGGCTGGCCAGCCAGCACAGCAGCCGGCCCTGGTCGCCCGCGGCGCGCAGGGCCAGTGCCTCCGCGCCGGTCGCCACCCCCACCCAGGAGGCGCCGGCCTCGCGAGCCGCGCGCGCCACCGGGACCATGCCGTGCCCGTAGCCGTCGGCCTTCACCACGACCATCACCTCGGGGGCACGCCGGCGCGGGGGAAGGTCGGTCCCGACGATCTCGGCGAGCCGTCGTACGTTGTGCCGCAGCGCACCGAGGTCCACCAGGACCTCGGCCTGCGCAGGCGCGGGCACGTCGTTCATCGAGACGACAGTCTCCCAAACAGCTGCAGCAGGTCCCGCACCACGACGGGGAGCGCGTCGGCGACGTCGCTGGCGACCAGCGGTCCCCCCGCGCTCGCCCGGGTGGCCGCGGCGCCGTGCAACCAGGCCCCGACCGAGCCGGCGTCGAACGGCTCGAGCCCTGCGGCGAGGAGGGCGCCGACGAGCCCGGCGAGCACGTCACCGCTGCCGGCCGTGGCCAACCACGGGACTCCGGTGGTGTTGGCACGCACCCGACCGTCGGGGTGCGCGACCAGGGTGTGGCGGCCCTTGAGCACGACGACCGCGTCGTACTGGTTCGCCGCTCGGCGCGCGTGCTCGAGCTGCCGCGCCTCGACCTCCGCCCGGTCGACGCCGAGCATCTGCGCGAGCTCACCGGCGTGCGGGGTGAGCACGGCGGTCGCCGATCCGCCCTCGAAGTGCGCCAGTGCGTCGGCGTCCACCACGAGGGGCACGTCGTCCTCCCGTGCGGCCTCGAGGGCCTTCCCCGCGTCGGCGTCGCCGCCCGAGCCGACCACCCACGCCTGCACGCGGCCGTCGTTCACCACGACCTCGGGGTGGCGCGCCCGCACGGCGTCCGCGACCGGTGAGTCCGCGGCCCCGTCGGCGGGCAGGAACCGCACCATGCCGACCAGCCCGCAGCCGGCGCCGGAGGTGCACAGCACCGCGGCGCCCGGGTAGGCCGCGGAACCGGCGCGGACCCCGACCACCCCGCGGGTGTACTTGTGGTCCTCGGCCGCCGGCGCCGGCAGCAGCGCAGCGACGTCCTCGGCCTGCAGCGCCGCCACCGCAGCGGCCGGCAGGTCGCTCAGCCCGAGGTCGACGAGGTGCACGCTCCCGCAGGCCTGCGCGGCCGGCTCGACCAGGTGAGCCACCTTGTGGGTGCCGAAGGTGACGGTGAGGTCGGCCCGGACGTGAGGCCCGTCGAGCTCGCCGGAGTCGACGTCCACACCCGACGGCACGTCAACCGCGACGACCGGCACGCCGGCGAACCGGCCCAGCGCCTCCTGGGCGTTCTCCCGGAGCCCGGGGCGCCCACCGATGCCGACGATGCCGTCGACGACCACGTCCGCGGGCGCCGCGCGCTCCAGGGAGGCGACGGTGCCGCCGGCGGCGACCAGCGCGGCCAGGCCTGCGCCGTGCGCAGAGTCCGAGAGCAGCACCGCCTGCACGCGGGCCCCCCGCCGGGCGAGTCGTGCGCCCGCCCAGAGCGCATCGCCCCCGTTGTCCCCGCCGCCGACGAGGAGCGCGACCCGGGCGCCGTACGCCCCGCCCCCGAGGAGCTCGGTGACCGCCGCGGCCAGCCCCGCCGCGGCCCGTTGCATCAGGGCGCCGCCGGGCAGCCTCCCCATCAGCGCTTCTTCGGCGGCCCGGACCTGCTCGACGGTGTGTGCCTCGCGCATGGTGCGACGGTAGCGGCTCGCGGTTTCACAGTACGTACTGTGAATCCGAGCTCGATCACCGGAAGTATTCGGTGATCGATGTCAGTTCTCGGTGTACGGCGACCCGGCCCGTCAGTCCTCGAGGACCACGAAGGCGATCGCCACGCCCCCGTCGTGGCTGATCGAGAGGTGCACCCGGGACGCCCCGGCGGCGGCCACGGCGTCGGCCACGCCACCGCGTACGTCGAAGGACGGCCGGCCGCGCTCGTCGGTGACGACCTCGGCGTCGTGCCAGGACAGCCCGTGCGGCGCGCCGAGCGCCTTGGCCAGCGCCTCCTTGGCGGCGAACCGGGCGGCCAGCGACTCCGGTGCCAGCGCGGCCTCCGCAGGCGTGAAGAGCCGGTCGCGCAGCGTCGGGGTGCGATCCAGGGCGACCTCGAGGCGGCCGACGTCGACCACGTCGGTGCCCACGCCCACGATCACGACGCGGTCCTCAGCCAGGTCCGCAGCTCGGGACTCACTCCACCGTCACGGACTTGGCCAGGTTCCGCGGCTGGTCGACGTCGTGGCCCATCACCGTGGCCAGCTCGCAGGCGAACAGCTGCAGCGGCACGGTGGCGACGATGGGCTGGAGCAGCGTGGGCACCACGGGCAGCTCGAAGACGTGGTCGGCGTACCGCGCGACGTCCGGGTCGCCCTCCTCGGCGAGCACCAGGGTGCGTGCGCCACGGGCCCGGATCTCCTGGATGGCGCTGATCATCTTGTCGTGCAGCTGGTCGCGGCCCTGGGGCGGCACCACGCAGAACACCGGCAGGCCCTCCTCGATCAGCGCGATCGGGCCGTGCTTGAGCTCCCCCGCGGCGAAGCCCTCGGCATGGATGTAGGCGAGCTCCTTGAGCTTCAACGCGCCCTCCAGTGCCACCGGGTAGCCGGCGTGGCGACCGAGGAACAGCACCGACCGGGTCTCGGCGTGCTCGCGGGCCAGCGCATAGACCGACTCGGCGTCGTCGAGCACCCGGGCCACGTGCCCCGGCATCCGGCGCAGCTCCGCGACCACGCCGGCGATCTCGTCGCCGTACTTGGTGCCGCGCACCTGGGCGAGGTAGAGCCCCAGCAGGTAGCAGGCCACGAGCTGGGTGAGGAACCCCTTGGTGGACGCCACTCCGATCTCCGGGCCCGCGTGGGTGTAGATGACCGCGTCGGACTCCCGCGGGATCGTGGAGCCGTTGGTGTTGCAGATGGCCACCACCCGGGCGCGCTGCTGGCGCGCGTAGCGGATCGCCATCAGGGTGTCCGCGGTCTCCCCGGACTGGCTGATCGCGACCACCAGGGTGTTCCGGGTCAGGATCGGGTCGCGGTAGCGGAACTCGTGGGCGAGCTCTACCTCGCAGGGGATCCGCGTCCAGTGCTCGATGGCGTACTTGGCCACGAGGCCGGCGTAGTGGGCGGTGCCGCAGCCGACGATGATGATCTTGTCGATCTCGCGCAGCTCGCTCTCGTCGATGCGCACCTCGTCGAGCTGGAGCTGCCCGTCCTCGGTGTGCCGTCCCAGCAGGGCGTCCTCGACCGCGCGTGGTTGCTCGAAGATCTCCTTGCGCATGAACCAGTCGTAGCCGCCCTTCTCCGCGGCGGAGAGGTCCCAGTCGACGTGGTAGTGCCGGCCCTGCGCCGGGTTGCCGTCGAAGTCGCTGACCTCGACGGCGTCGCGGCTGATCGTCACGACCTGGTCCTGTCCCAGCTCCAGCGCCTCGCGGGTGTGCTCGATGAAGGCCGCGACGTCGGAGCCCACGAAGTTCTCGCCCTCGCCGAGGCCGACGACCAGCGGCGAGTTCCGCCGCGCGGCGACCACCCGAGACGGGTCCTGCGCGTCTACCGCGACCAGGGTGAAGGCGCCCTCGAGGCGCCGGCAGACCAGCTGCATCGCCCCGGTCAGGCTCTGCCCCTCCTCGACCGCGGCCTCCAGCAGGTGCGCGGCGATCTCGGTGTCGGTCTCGGAGCAGAAGTCGTGACCGGCCCGCTCCAGCTCGTCACGCAGGCGAGCGAAGTTCTCGATGATCCCGTTGTGCACCAGCGCCACCCGACCGTGGGCGCCGAGGTGCGGGTGGGCGTTGCCGTCGGTGGGGGCTCCGTGGGTGGCCCAACGGGTGTGCCCGATGCCGGTCGTGGAGGGCGGCAGCGCATCCTCCTCGATCGCCTTCTCCAGGTTGGCGAGCTTGCCGGCGCGCTTCTCCGAGACGAGCGCGCCGTCGTGGACCAGGGCGATGCCCGCGGAGTCGTAGCCGCGGTACTCGAGGCGGCGCAACCCCTCGATCACCACACCGCGAGCATCCTGCTCACCGACGTACCCGACGATCCCGCACATGGGCGGGACTCTACCCGCGTGGCCGGCCCAGCCCCGCTTCTCGGGCGGTCACCGCCAGCGCCGTCCGGTCGGCGCAGCCGAGCTTCGCCATCGCCGAGGACACCAGGTTGCGCACCGTCTTCGGGCTCAGGTACAGCATCGCGGCGATGTCGCCGTTCGCCCGGCCGAGCGCGACCAGGTCCACCACCTCGCGCTCGCGTTCGGTGAGCTGCGGGAACGCCGGCGGCCGGGCGGACTCCCCGGCCAGGAAGCGCTCGACGACCCGCTCGGCGACGCCCGGTCCGTACGCCGCACCACCGGCCGCGGCGGACCGGAGCGCCGCCACCACCTCGGACCGCCCTACGCCCTTGAGCAGGAAGCCGCGGGCGCCCCTGCGCAGCGCCTCGGCGAGGGTCGCGTCGTCACTCATCATGGTGAGCATCACCACCGCCACCTCCGGCGCCTGTGACCGCAGCCTGCCCAGCGCCTCCAGCCCGCCGCCGGGCATGTCGACGTCCAGCAGCACCACGCCCGGACGGAGTCGGACCGTCTCGCGCAGGACCTCCTCGGTGGTGGCCGCCTCCCCGACGACCTCGACGCCCGGCTCGGTGTCGAGGAGCATCCGCAGGCCTTCGCGAAAGATCGGGTGGTCGTCGGCCAGCAGCACGCGGAGCGGCGCTCCCGGGGTCGGTGCGGTCACGGTGTCGCCTTCCCGGCGGTCTCGGGGAGCCACGCGACCAACCTGGTCCCGCCCCAGGTGGAGACCCCGGTCTCCAGGGTGCCGTCCAGCGCGGCGACCCGCTCCGCCATCGACCGGAGCCCGACCCCGCATCCCGGGCGGGCCCCGCCGAGCCCGACTCCGTCGTCCTCCACGGTGAGGCAGAGGCCGTCGGGACCGGAGGCCAGTCGTACCCGGCAGCGCTGCGCCCGTGCATGCCGGCGGACGTTGGTGAGGGCCTCCAGCGCGACGCGCAGCAGCGCCTCCTCGGCGGCCGGGGCCAGCTCCGGCAACGGACCGGCCTCGACCTCGACCATCGGGCCAGCGGAGCCCAGGTCCGCGTGCTCCCGAATGGCGGCGACCAGGCCCAGCCGGTCCAGCGCCTCGGGTCGCAGTCCGTCCACGAGGCGGCGGACCTCCGCCGTCGCGCCGGACCCCAGGTCCCGCAGCCGCGCCAGCACCCGGGCCGCCGCGGCCGGGTCCTGGTCGACGAGCGCGGTGGCGCCGTCCAGCCCCAGGGTGATGCCGGCGAGCGTAGGCCCGAGGCCGTCGTGGAGGTCCCGGCGAAGCCGATTGCGCTCAGCAGCGCGAGCCTGCAGCACCCTGCCCTGCTCGTGGCGGAGCTCCTCGGTCAGCAGCACCGAGTCCAGGGCCGGCCCGATCGTGGCCGCGACTGCCTGGACGAACGCCGCCTCCGGTTGGGCCAGCGGTGCCCCTCCGGGCCGCCGCCCGACGACCAGGACGCCGACGACGCGATCGGCGTAGGTCACCGGTTGCTCGAGCAGCACCTCCTCCGACGTGCCGCGCCGGGCGACCTCGCGGCCATCAACCTGAAGGCGGACCGGCGCACGCAGCGCCGAGGCGATCGCGTCCACGACCACGTCGGGGCTGGTCCGCGCGGAGGAGTCACCGAGTCGGTGGGCGAGGTCGGCCACCGCGCGTTCCCGGTCCGCTGCGAAGCCCCAGACCCATCGCCGGACCAGTCGCTGGAGAGCGACCCGGAGCGGGCTGGCGGCGAGCCCGACCACCAGCACGGCCAGCAGGGCGCCGCGACTCGTGTCGGGCACGTCGCGACCGAGGGCCACCAAGAGTCCGGCGTACCCGGCGAGGAGTGCGGCCGAGAGCAGCAGGTGCACGAGCGTGCGGGACAGCAGCAGGTCGATGTCGAAGAGCCCGTAGCGCAGCACCGCCAGGCCGACGGCCATCGGGACCAGGAGCGGCGCGAGCAGGAGCAACCCGTGGGCCACCGGCGTCGGCAGCACCGGGACGAGCACCTGCACGGCGAGGAGGGCGAGAACCGCCCACATCAGCCACCGCACCTGGCCGCGCTCGCGCGGGTCGGCGCGCAGGTGGCGCACCACGAGAGAGGCGAGCGACAGGAGCGCGCCCACCCCCAGCAGGACCCCGACGGCGATCCCGGCGCCCCGCTTGCCCGCGTCCCCGGGACCGGCGGCGAGTGCGGCCGCCAGGCTCCCCAGCACGGTGAGAGCGACAGCGACCCGGGGCACCATGGGGCGCCCGGCCACCCCGCGGCCGGTGGGGAAGATCGCCGGCAGCACCACCAGCCCGGTGAACACCGCGGGCGCCCACAACCAGTCGTCCAGCCAGGTCACCCACCCGGGGACGGGTCCCGACCCGGCGCGGAGGGAGGTGGTGAGCAGGGTGGCCGCCTGACACCAGCCGGGGACGACCAGCGCCCAGCCGACCCGTGTGGCCGGTGCTGCGGCGCGCTCCACGACGGCCAGGCCGACGAACCCGAAGCCCGTGGCGGTGGCGAGCTGGCCCCACCAGGCTCCCGCACGTGCCGGCACGGGAGACCAGCCGTGCCAGGGAGCCAGTCCCACGCCGAGAAGCAGGAGCAGCACTGCCGACAGCCCGGCGGCGCGGGCGAGGCGTCGCTCCATCAGCCCCCCTTCCCGACGGCGGCCACGCGGTTCACGCGGACCCGGCACTGCGCAGTCTCGCCCCGCAGGTGTCCTTCCGTCACCTGACGCGTGTCCCGCGTGATCGGGACGCGGCCCCGCTGACGAGGGGACGCCCGGCCCCGCACGGTGGTCGAGCGGCACCTCCGCCGCACCGGCGAAGACCGTCGACCGAAGGGATCCCCGTCATGCACACCTCCACCTCCCCCTCCACCGAGATGTCAGCGCGGACTGCCACCCGCCCGGTGCTCGCGGCCGTCGCCGCCTGCGTCGCCGGCCTGGTCCTCGCCGCGGCGCTCACCCCCGAGCAGAGCCCGATCTTGCCGATCGAGGTCTGCGTCGTCCTCGCCGCCCTCGGCACCTGGGTGTGGTTCCGCGGTTCGCGCCCGTCGTACGCCGCCGTGGCCGCCGCCGGCGTGCTGCTGACGGCGCTCACCGTGCACATCCTCACCGGCGACGTGGCGGGCTCCACCGGAGCGCGGGAGCTGGTGCCGGACGTGGTCGTGCTCGCCGCGACCCTGGCACTGGTCGCCACTGCCGGCCGAGCGCTGCTGCGGGAAGCGCGCGACTGATCCGCGCCGCAGCTACCGGCCGTGCCCTGCGGATCGACGCTCGTCGTCCGGGGGCACGGCCGCGACCGCTGACGCGACTGGAAGACTGCGCCCATGCCCAACGGCGCTCACTCCGGCGAGAGCTCGCCGTACGTCGAGCTGGAGCGCGACGCCTGGGCCGCCCTGGCGCAGGAGACCGAGCAGCCTCTCACCGCGGCCGAGATCGAGCAGGTGAAGGGCCTCGGCGACCAGCTCGACCTCGACGAGGTGACGCAGGTCTACCTGCCGCTGTCCCGGCTGCTCAGCCTGTACGTCGAGGCCGCCGGGGCGCTGCACCTCCAGCAGGAGGAGTTCCTGCACCGCCCGCAGCCGCCCCGGACGCCGTTCGTGATCGGGCTGGCCGGGTCGGTCGCCGTGGGCAAGTCCACCACCGCCCGGGTGCTGCGGCAGATGCTCGCGCACTGGCCCGAGCACCCGCGGGTCTCGCTGGTGACCACCGACGGCTTCCTGCTGCCCAACGCCGAGCTGCGCCGACGCGGCCTCCTCTCGCGCAAGGGCTTCCCGGAGTCCTACGACCGCAAGGCCCTGCTGAAGTTCGTCGTGGACATCAAGTCCGGCGTGGACGAGGTGGAGGCGCCGGTCTACTCCCACCTCACCTACGACGTCACCGACGAGAAGGTCGTCATCGCCAGCCCGGACATCGTCATCGTCGAGGGGCTCAACGTGCTGCAACCAGCCGGTCTCCGGCCCGACGGACGCACCGGGCTGGCGGTCAGTGACTTCTTCGACTTCTCCGTCTACGTCGACGCCGCGACCTCCGACATCCGGCGGTGGTACGTCGACAGGTTCCTGCGGCTGCGCGAGACGGCGTTCCGCGACCCCGCGTCGTACTTCGCCCGCTACGCCTCCCTCTCCCACGACGAGGCCATCGCCGAGTCGCACCGCATCTGGGACCAGATCAACGGGCCCAACCTGGAGCAGAACATCAAGCCGACGCGTTCGCGGGCAACGCTGGTGCTCCGCAAGGACCGCGACCACTCGGTCCGCTGGGTCCGGCTCCGCAAGCTCTGAGGGACCCCACCCGCGGATACCTTGGCCGCGTGCCTCCCGCCGCGAGTGATCCACCTCCGCCGACCCGCTGGGACCGCGGCTTCAGCGGCACCGTGTCGCCGTACTCCGCGACGTTCGGCCGACTCATCGCCGAGGGCGCCGACGTCGACGGGGAGGCCCGGCTCGCCGACGCGCTCGTTCCCCGCCACGCCCGGATCCTGGACGCAGGCTCGGGGATGGGACGCGTGGCCGCGGCGTTGGCCTCCCGAGGACACGACGTCACCGCCCTGGAGAAGGACCCGGCCCTGGTCGCGGAGTCGCGGGCGCGCTACCCCGACGTGCCCGTCCTGGCCGCGGACATCCTCGAGCTCAGCCGGGGGCGCCTCGTCGACGAAGGACGACCGCCCACCTTCGACCTGGCGGTGCTCGTCGGCAACGTGCTCGTCTACGTGGCAGACGGCACCGAGACGCGCGTGCTCGCCTCGATCGGGGCGCTGCTGGCGCCGGAGGGACGGATCATGGTCGGCTTCCACCCCGTGGCGGGGCCGCCGCACAGCCGGGACTACCCGTACGCCGAGTTCGCCGGGCACGTCGAGGCGGCCGGCCTGGCGGTCCAGCACCGGTTCGGCGGCTACGCTCTCGAACCGCCGACCCCCGACTACGTGGTCGCGGTGCTGAGCAGGAATGAGGCGTCATGACCACGGTGCTGCACCTGCGACTGCACGTCCCCGACGACCTCGTCGAGGAGGTCGCCGACGTGCTCGAGCGCGACGACACGGTCACCGACGTGGTCGTGATGCCCGATGCCTACTGCAAGCCGCCGGGCACCCTCGTGCTCGCGGACGTCGCCCGGGAGAACGCGACCGGCGTGCTCGGCAGGCTCCGCGAGCTGCGCCTGCACCACCGCGGCACGATCAGCATCACCGAGGTCGACACGATCCTCTCCGACTCCGCCGGCCGCGCCGAGCAGATCGCTCCGGGCGCACCCGACGACGGCGTGGTCTGGGAGTCGGTGGAGCAGCGTCTGCGTGACGACTCCCGCCTGTCCTGGGCGTTCGTGGCCTTCATGACGCTGGCCACGCTGATCGCCGGGGTCGGGCGCATCCTCGACCAGCCGATCCTCATCGTGGGCGCCATGGTGGTCGGCCCCGAGTTCTCACCGATCGCGGCGATCTGCTTCGCCCTGGCGCATCCGCGGGTCACCATGCTGCCGCGCGCGATCCAGACCCTGGCCGTGGGCTTCGCCACCGCGACGGTGCTGGCCACGGCGATCTGGTCCGCGGCGTACGCACTCGGCGCCTTCAGCCGGCACCAGGTGTCCTCGGGACAGCTGACCTCCTTCATCGTGGAGCCCGACGCGTGGTCGTTCGTGGTGGCGGTGCTGGCAGGTGTCGTCGGCACACTGTCCTTGACGACCGCGAAGTCCGGCCCGCTGGTGGGCGTGTTCATCTCGATCACCACCATCCCCGCAGTCGGCACCATCGCCGTCTGCCTCGCCTCGGGTGTCTGGGGTGAGGCAGGTCGGGCACTGGCACAGCTCGGCCTGAACCTGTGGGGCCTGCTCGTGGCCGGCACGGTCACGCTGCGGATCCAGCGACTGGTGTGGAGTCGGGTGGGCCACCGCTTCCACACCGCCCTCACCCGCAGCTGACCGCCCCTCCCGGCCACCGGTCTCGACCAGTCCCCCGGCCGGGCCCGCACCGGCCTAAGGTGCCCAGATGGCGCAGATGAGCATGAACAAGGTGATCCACGCAGCCTTGCGCCGCGACCTGGACCGCTTCGTCGCGGCGCTGGAGAGGTTCGCGCCCGGCGACCGTGACCGTGGCCAGGCCCTGGGCAGGGCTTGGGACAACTTCCACCACCAGCTGACCCGGCACCACGAGGGGGAGCACGAGATCGCCTGGCCCGCGCTGCAACAGGTCGGTGTCCCTGCCGACCTGCTGGCCGAGATGGACGCTGAGCACGAGACCATGGCCGCCGCGCTCGGTCGCGCCGACGGCGCCATGACGGCCCTGCGGCTCTCGCCGGGCGTGGAGGAGTCGACCACGGCTCTGGAGACGATGCGCGAGCTGCGCAGCGTCACCGTCACCCACCTCGACCACGAGGAACGCGCGATCGAGCCGGTCTATCTCGAGCACGCCGACAGTGCGCCCATCAAGGAGATGGGCCGTAAGTTCTCGCGCGAGAGCGGCCCTGCCGAGGGTGGCCGGTTCATGGCCTGGCTCGCGGACGGCGCCGATCCCCAGACTCGTGCCGCCATGACCACCGACATCCCACGCCCGGTGTTCGTGCTGCTGAGCGCCGTCTTCGGGCTCCGCTACCGGCGCGACGTGGCGCCGGTCTGGCGCTAGCCCGGAGGCTCGAGGCTAGCCGGAGAGCCCGAGCTGCTCTCGGACGACGCCCGCGAGGCGGTGCGCGACTGCGGAGGCGTGTTCCTCGGTGGCCGCCTCGACCATCACCCGGACCAGCGGCTCGGTCCCGGAGGGCCGCAGCAGCACCCGACCGGTGTCCCCGAGCTCGGCCTCGGCCTCGGCGACCGCGGCGGCCAGCACGAAGTCGTCCTCGACCCGACCCTTGTCGACGTCGGGGACGTTCACCAGCACCTGGGGCAGGCGGGTCATCACCCCCGCCAGCTCGGCCAGCGGCTTGCCGGTCGCCGCCATCCGGTCGAGCACCTGCAGGGCGGTGAGGATCCCGTCGCCGGTGGTGGCGTGGCCGCTCATGATGATGTGCCCGGACTGCTCGCCGCCCAGGGAGTAGCCGGAGACCTTCATCGCCTCCAGCACGTAGCGGTCCCCCACCTTGGTCTGGCGTACGCCGATGCCGGCCGAGCGCATCGCCTGCACGAAGCCCAGGTTGCTCATCACCGTGGCGACCACGGTGCTCTGCACCAGCTCCCCGGCCTCCTGCATCGCCAGGGCGAGGATCGCCATCAGCTGGTCACCGTCGACGACCTCACCGGCGGAGTCGACGGCCAGGCAACGGTCGGCGTCCCCGTCGAGGGCGAAGCCGACGTCGGCGTCGTGCTCGAGCACCGCGCCTTGCAGCACCTCGAGGTGCGTGGACCCGCAGCCGTCGTTGATGTTCAGCCCGTCCGGCGCAGCACTGATCGCGACCACGTCGGCGCCGGCATCGGCCAGCGCCTTCGGCCCGACCTGCCAGGCGGCGCCGTGGGCGCAGTCGAGCACCACCCGGATCCCCGTGAGCGGGTTGCGGATCGTGGAGACCAGGTGTCCGGCGTACTCCTCCACCGCGGTGGCGTGCGGTCGCACCCGCCCGACCTCGGCGCCGGTGGGCCGGTGCCACGGCTCGCGCAGCCGCTGCTCGATCTGGGCCTCGATCGCGTCGTCGAGCTTGACGCCCCCACGCGCGAGGAACTTGACGCCGTTGTCGGGCATCGGGTTGTGCGAGGCCGACAGCACCACGCCGAGGTCGGCGCCCAGCGCACCGGTCAGCCAGGCCACGCCCGGGGTGGGCAGCTCGCCGAGCAGCAGCACGTCGACGCCAGCCGACGCCAGGCCGGCGACCACCGCGGACTCCAGGAACTGCCCGGAGATGCGGGTGTCCCGCCCGACCACCGCGCGCGGGCGGTGCCCGGCGAAGGTGCCGCGCTCGGCGAGCACGTGCGCCGCCGAGACCGAGAGGTCGAGCGCGACCTCCGCGGTCAGGGTGCCGTTGGCGACCCCACGGACCCCGTCGGTCCCGAACAGACGAGCCACGAGCGAGAAGGACTCAGCGCTTGCTGTACTGGGGCGCCTTGCGGGCCTTCTTCAGGCCGGCCTTCTTGCGCTCGATCACGCGGGCGTCGCGGGTGAGCAGACCGGCCTTCTTCAGGCCCGGGCGGTTGGCCTCGGTGTCGACCGCGTTCAGCGCACGGGCGACGCCCAGGCGCAGCGCGCCGGCCTGTCCGGTGATGCCGCCGCCGTGGATGCGGGCGATGACGTCGAAGCGGCCCTCGAGACCCGTGGTCACGAACGGCTCGTTGACGACCTGCTGGTGCAGCTTGTTGGGGAAGTAGCTGTCCAGCTCGCGGCCGTTGACGGTCCACGTGCCGGTGCCGGGTACCAGCCGGACCCGGGCGACGGCTTCCTTGCGCCGGCCGGTGGCGGCCGCGGGCGCGACGGTGGCCGGCCGGGCGGGGGTCTCCGCACCCGGCGAGCTCTCCGACGAGTAGGCGATGCCCTGCTCGTTGGTCTGGTAGGTCTCCTCGACCTCGGGCGTTGCGTTCTCGGACACGTGTGTCTACCTCGGGTGCGTCGTGGAAGTTACTGGGAGATCTGGGTGATCTCGAACGGCTTGGCCTTCTGGGCCGCGTGCGGGTGGTCCGGCCCGGCGTACACCTTGAGCTTCTTGAGCACCTGGCGGCCGAGGCGGTTCTTCGGGAGCATCCCCCACACGGCCTGTTCGACGGCCTTGCGCGCGTCCTTCTCCAGGAGCTCACCGATCGGCGTGGCCGAGAGGCCGCCGGGGTAGCCGGAGTGCCGGTAGGACAGCTTCTTGGTCGCCTTCTGGCCCGAGAGAGAGACCTTCGCGGCGTTGACCACGATGACGAAGTCACCGGTGTCCACGTGCGGGGCGTACATGGTCTTGTGCTTGCCGCGCAGCAGGTTGGCGACCTGCACCGCGAGGTGGCCGAGGCGCACGTCGGCGGCGTCGATGACGTGCCACTCGCGCTGGATGTCGCCCGGCTTGGGGCTGTAGGTACGCAACGTTGTTCGCCTTACTACTCGTTCGTGACCGCACGCGACCGCTGTCGCGACGGGGGTGGTGCCCGCGCCTTCTGACGAACACTGCCCGGCTCACCTCTCGGTGTCCGGATCTGCACCGGGGTCACAACGACGGAACCCCGACGCGGCAGGAGACGCGACGGCCTAGGTTACCGGGCCCCGCACACGGGGGTCAAAACCGCCCGGGGCGCCGGCCACCGGGTGTTCGAGCGGTGCTGCGTGGGCATAGGTTGAGGGACTGACCGGACTCACTCCTACCCGTTCCCTCTTCACCCGTACCCCTCGTGCAAGGAGCCGCTGTGAGCGAGAGCACCGACACTCTCACCGTCCGTGACAACAGGACCGGTCAGGAATACCAGATCCCGATCGCGGACAACACGATCCGGGCCAGTGACCTCTCCCAGATCCGCGCCTCCGAGGACACCCCCGGCCTCTCCACCTACGACCCCGGGTTCGTCAACACCGCCTCCTGCAAGAGCGCGGTGACCTTCATCGACGGCGAGAAGGGGGTCCTGGAGTACCGCGGCTACCCGATCGAGCAGCTCGCCGAGAAGTCCAACTTCCTCGAGGTCTCCTACCTGCTCATCCACGGCGAGCTGCCCTCGAAGGAGCAGTACGACGCGTGGGTGCACGAGATCACCCACCACACGTTCCTGCACGAGAACATCAAGAGCTTCATGCACGGCTTCCGCTACGACGCCCACCCGATGGGCATGCTGATGGCCTCGGTGGCGGCGCTGTCGACGTTCTATCCCGAGTCGGGCAACATCAAGGACCCCGACAACCGGCACATGCAGATCGTCCGGCTGATCGCGAAGATGCCGACCCTGGGGGCCTGGGCGTTCCGGCACGCGCAGGGCAAGCCGTTCGTCTACCCCGACAACGAGCTCGGCTACACCGCCAACTTCCTCTCGATGCTGTTCAAGATGAGCGAGCACCGCTTCGAGGCCGACGAGCGACTGGTCAAGGCCCTCGACGTGCTGTTCATCCTGCACGCCGACCACGAGCAGAACTGCTCGGCCAGCGCCGTCCGCTCGGTCGGCTCCAGCCAGGTCGACCCCTACTCCTCGGTGTCCGCCGGCGTTGCCGCTCTCTACGGCCCGCTGCACGGCGGTGCCAACGAGGCGGTGCTCCGGATGCTGCGCCGGATCGGTTCCAAGGAGAACATCCCCGACTACATCAAGGGTGTGAAGGACGGCAACGAGCGGCTGATGGGCTTCGGCCACCGCGTCTACAAGAACTACGACCCGCGGGCGAAGATCATCAAGAAGGCCTGCGAGGACGTCTTCGAGGTGACGGGCGTCAACCCGCTGCTGGAGATTGCCCTGGAGCTGGAGAAGATCGCGCTCGAGGACGACTACTTCGTCGACCGCAAGCTCTACCCCAACGTGGACTTCTACTCCGGTCTGATCTACGAGGCCTTCCAGTTCCCCCCGGAGATGTTCACCGTGCTGTTCGCGATCGGGCGCACCCCGGGCTGGCTGGCCCAGTGGCTGGAGCTGGTGCAGGACAAGGAGCAGAAGATCGCCCGGCCCAAGCAGGTGTACGTCGGCCAGCGCGACCTCGACTTCGTGCCTGCCGCCGAGCGCTGGAAGTAGTCCTCAGCCGTCCAGGGCGGCGAGCTCCTGCGCCAGGAGCCTGCCCTCGGCGTCCATGTCGACCCCGAAGTGCGAGGCGTAGGCCCGTTGGGTCCAGCGTCCCTCGGGATGGGGCTCGTCGGGAGCGCTCCACACGCTGACGAGGTCGTGCCCGCGGACCGCCGCGATCAGGTGCTCGTTGCGGGCGGTGTAGGACGTGGGGGCGATCGTGAACACCCGTTTGGGGGTCGGGCACAGGGCCAGGGTGAACAGCGCCGACCCGCCGAAGCCTCCCACCACGTCGGCCGCGCGGAACATCGCCACCTGCTCGGCCACGGGCAGCAGCTCGGGCCGGACGATCTCGAAGCCGTGTGCGGCGAAGAGGTCCTCGACCTCGCCGGCGTTGTGGCAGCCGCGCTTGAAGCCGGCCGGGCGGGTGCAGAACATCCGCCGGGGCCGAGGGCGCTCGGCTGCCCGGGCGGCGAGGTGGTCACCGACCCGGTCCCACACCGTCGCGATGTCGGGGTGCACGTAGTCAGGCAGGGAGAACATCGACGTCGCGGCCACCAGCCGCTCCGGGCGGCAGGCGTTCCGGAACAGGTGCACGTCCTCGCGCCTGATCCCGAAGGCCCCGAGGATGGCCTCCTCGAAGGGGCGCAGCTCGTAGGGCTCCCGGTCGCCCTGCACGGCCATCAGCACGCGTAGGTCGGGGAAGCGCGAGCGAGCCTGGTCCCAGGCCCACATCCGGCCGAGCTGCTCGGTGAGCAGGTGGCCGAAGTGTCCGGGCCACTCGGAGTCGAGGTGGAAGTAGGTGCCGCGGAGCGCCTCGGCGTGGGACAGGTCGCCCTGGACGGTGCCGAACAGCGGGGTCGCGCCCCGGACCCGACCGTTCTGCAACCGGGGCGCGAGGTGGTGCCGGAAGGTGTCGGGCAGCAGCAGGTTCGCGTGGGAGACGACTTGCCCGCGCGAGCAGGTCGGAGCGGCGTACTCCCGCAGGGTGAGCTTGGGAACCTCGAAGGTGGCGCCGACGTAGCGGTCCTCGGGCAGGTTGTGCCGGTAGCTGCCCTCGGCGTGGAAGGTCGTCGGGGCAAGCGCCAGCAGCTCGTGCCCGATGTCGGGGCGTCGCTCGAGCAGGCGGTCGGTCTCGGCCTCGGTGAGCTTGACGTGCACGCGTCCGCGCAGCCGCACGCTCACCGAGCGTCCGACGGCACGCACGACACCGAGGTGGCGGCCCAGGCCGCGCACGTCGCGGATCCGGACGCCGGTCCACGGATCGTCGGGAAAGCCACGCAGGCGTGCCGCCAGCGCCTCGGACAACATCTCCCACAGGTCGCCGACGTAGCTGCCCTGGAACTGCGCGTCCTCGTTCGGCCAGACCGGCGCGGACCGCTGGGCAGCAACCTCGGCGGCAGCCTCCTTCACGGCGGCGGCCCGCCTCCGCTCGCCGAGGGGGAGCAGGGTGGGGGTCAGGTAGGTCCCACCGGTCCGCAGGTGCATGAACACCCTCTGGAAGACCCGAGCCTGCTGCACGGCGTTGGTGTCAGCGACGTGCACGACCACGTCGAAGGGACCGCGGGCGGCCAGCCGGACGTGCGTCGCCGAGGGGTCCTGCCCGGGGTCCGCCAGCTCGATCGACGCCGCCGGCCAGGCTGCCGCCAGCCACTCTCGCCAGGGACCCGCCTTGCGCCCCGCCACGAGCAGGACGCGAGGTGCCTCCTGGGCCCCGAGCGCCCGGTCCAGGGCCGAGACGAAGCGCTGCGGGGGCGCCTGCCCGGGCCACGACAACGCAGCCGCAAGCTCCACCGGGCCCGGTCCCGCCTCCGGCGCCCGACCGCGAAGACGTGAGAGCAGGCGCGGCACGCGGCCATCCAACCACGCGTGCCGTCGGCGCCAGCAGCGGTCAGACGGTCCTCCGGTCGCGTCCCTCCCAGTAGGGCTGACGCAGGTCCCGCTTGAGGATCTTCCCGGTGGGGTTGCGCGGCAGCGCCTCGAGGAACTCCACCGACTTGGGGCACTTGTAGTGCGCCAGGTGCTCTCGGCAGTGGTCGATCAGCTCCGCCTCGGTGGCCTCGGTGTCCGGGTGCAGGCTCACCACCGCCTTCACCGTCTCGCCCCACTTCTCGTCCGGGACTCCGATGATCGCGACCTCCATCACCGCCGGGTGCTCGGCAAGCACCCGCTCGACCTCCGGTGAGTAGATGTTCTCCCCGCCCGAGATGACCATGTCCTTGAGCCGGTCCTCGACGTAGACGAACCCGTCCGCGTCGATCTTGCCCATGTCGCCGGTCCGGAACCAGCCGTCCTCGGTGATCACCTCCGCCGTGGCCTCGGGCTTGTTGAGGTAGCCCTTCATCAGCTGCGGGGTGCGGAACCACAGCTCGCCGTGCTCCCCGACCGGCATGTCCTCCAGGGTGCCAGGGTCGACCACGCGGAGCTCGGCGTGGGGGAGGCACTGGCCCGCGCTGACCAGTCGCTCGGGGTGCTCGGGGTCGCGGTGCGCCTCGGGCATCAGGTGGGTGATCACCCCGCCCACCTCGGTCAGCCCGTAGACCTGGATGAACTCGGTCTCCGGCCATGCCTCCAGTGCTGCGCGCAGCACCGGCAGCGGCATCGGCGAGGCGCCGTAGCAGTAGGTCTTCAGATGCCCGAAGAGCTTGATCGCGTCCTCACCCATCTGCAGCACCTGGGCGAGCACGGCGGGGACCAGGAAGGTCCGGTTGGCGCCCTGCATGATCGCCCCCGCGAGCGAGGCACCGTCGGGGTCGCGGGTCATCACGCTCGGCACCCCGTCGTGGATCCCGAACAGCACGTACGACGACCCGCCCACGTGGAACAGCGGCATCGAGACCATGTTCTTGTCGCCGTCGTCGAATCCCCAACCGTCATGGGCGTTCAGGGTGTGGGCGATCATGTTGGCCTGGGTGAGCTCGACGCCCTTGGGGTGGCCGGTGGTGCCGGAGGAGTACATCACCAGGCAGGTGTCGGCCGGGTCGACCTCGGCGGACCGGCCGGCCGGCTCCGCGGCGGCGAGCAGGGCTTCGTACTCGTCCCCCTCCGCACCGTCGGGGGTCAGCTCCACGACGTGCTCGACGCTGGTGAGGCGGTCCCGGATCCGGTCGACCAGAGGCATCAGCTCGGTGCCGACAAGGAGGACCTTGGCGCCGGCGTCGTTGACGGTGTAGTCGACCTCGTCGCCGGCGAGCCGGAAGTTCACGACGGCGTTCGCCGCACCCAGGCTGGCCGCGGCCAGGGTCAGCTCCACGCACGCCGGGTGGTTCTTGTCCAGGAACGCCACCACGTCGCCGCGGCCCACCCCCATCGACTGCAACGCGCCGGCCAGACGGCGAACCCGGTCGTTCCACTGGGCCCATGTCCAGGTGCGGCCCAGGTAGGTGAAGGCCTCGGCGTCCGGAGTCTGCTCGGTCCAGTAGTCGAGGCGGTCGTCGAGGAAGCGGGGCTCGGGTGCCGCGGCGGCGGCCTCGGTGCGGGCGATGGTCTCGGTCATGGGCGAACCTCCAGGGCGACGTGGGCGCGAGCGTGCCACAGGTCACACCAGCCCACCAAGGATGGTCGCCGCCCACGACTGCCGGCGGCCACCCCGCTAGGTCGCCTCGAGCATTCCCGGCTTCTCGGGCGGCCGGGCGAGTCCCATCACCAGCGCGCTGGCCAGCACCACCAGCGCCATGCCGAGGAGCTGGAGGCCCGAGAGCCGTTGCCCGAGCACGACCAGGCCGGCCAGCGCGGCGACAGCCGGCTCGAGACTGAGCAGGATGCCGAAGACCCCCGCGGAGAGCCGGCGCAGCGCGAGCAGCTCCAGGGAGTAGGGCAGCAGCGAGGACAGCACCGCAAGCCCCAGTCCCTTGACGACGTGCTGGCCGGTCCACAGGTCCGTCGTCGCCAGGCCGGCGGGCAGCACCACGACCACCGAGACCGCCAGGGCGAGGGCGAGCCCGTCCAGGCGCGGGAACGCCGCCCCGGTCCGGCCGCTGAGCAGGATGTACGCCGCCCAGCAGGCTCCGGCGGTCCCGGCGAGCAACAGGCCGGTGCCGCTCAGCTCGGACCACGGGGCGGTCAGCGCCTCGGAGATCAGCCCCACGCCGACGGCCGCCGCCAGGACCGCCACGAGGTCCACCAGCCGTCGGGAGAGCACCGTGGCCAGCAGCAGCGGTCCGGTGAACTCCACCGTGACCGCGACGCCCAACGGCAGGTGTGCCAGGGAGCCGTAGAAGCTCCAGTTCATCAGGGCCAGGGCGATCCCGAAGGCCACGACGGTCGCCCAATCCGCCCGGCTGTGCCCCCGGAGTCCCGGTCGCACGGCGGCCAGGAGGATCAGGGCTGCGAACACGATGCGGAGCAGGACCGAGCCCGCCGCCCCGATCTGCGGGACCAGGGTGGCGGCGAGGGCGCCGCCGAACTGGACCGACACGATCCCGCCGAACACCAGCAGCGGCGCGGGGACCGCGTCCGCGAGCGAGGAGCTCGAGCCGGACCGGACCACGCCGAGACCCTACGTCGTCGCGGGTTTCCGGCTGGTTGTGCGCACACCGGAACCAGCCGGGCATCACCATGGGAGCGTGCAGCGGTCCCGGGTCCTCGCAGTGACGGCGCTGGCCGCAGCGGCGGTCGCGGTCGCCGGGGTGCTCGTGTGGCGGCAGGCCGACTTCGCGCCCGAGCAGGCGACCGGCGAGGGCGCGGGCCGACAGCACCCGCCGGCACCGACGGCGACGGCCACGACGGGACGCCCCAGGGCCGACCGCGGCCCCGCCCGGCGACCAGCGACGTGGCCCTCGCCCCGCGCGACCCGTGGGCCGCGCGCGTCCACGACCGCGGCAACCCACGTCTTCCCGATCGTCGGCTGCGAGACCGACTACGCCACGGCGCACCACGACTACCCCGCCACCGACGTCTTCGCACCGCGCGGCTGCCTCTTCGTCAGCCCGGTGACCGGGGTCGTCGACGAGGTGAGCCGCGTCGACCGCTGGGACTCCTCGACCAACGTGGGGGCCGACCGGGGCGGGCTGTCGGTCTCCGTGGTCGGCGCGGACGGCGTCCGCTACTACGGCTCCCACCTGGAGGCGGTGCTCCCGCGGGTGCGTCCGGGCCTGCCGGTCACGCCTGGCACGCCGCTGGGCCGGATCGGCGACACCGGCAGCGCCCGCGGTGTCGGGACGCACCTGCACTTCGCGATCAGCTGGCCGACGCCCCCCGGGCACTGGTGGGTCCGCCGGGGCGCCGTGCCACCGGCGGCGTACCTGGACGCCTGGAAGTCGGGACGGAACCTCTCTCCCGCTGTGGCCGTTGCCGAGGCACGGCGCGCGTACGGCGACGACTCCCGCTGCCACAGCTACTGCTGAGCGCCTGGTCGAGTGCTGCCGTGGTGGCAGTCCCCACGGGAGGTGGGCTCCACCGAGCGCGACCTCAGGCCGTCGTCGACTCGCCCTCGCTGAGCGCCGCCCGGCCGGCTTCCAGCCGAGCCACCGGCACCCGGAACGGCGAGCACGAGACGTAGTCGAGCCCCACGTCGTGGAAGAAGTGGATCGAGGCGGGGTCACCGCCGTGCTCACCGCAGATGCCCAGGTGCAGGTCCTCCCGGGTACGGCGACCCCGCTCGACGGCCGTGCGGACCAGCTCACCGACGCCCTCGGTGTCCAGCGACTCGAAGGGGGAGGTCTCGAAGATGCCCTCGTCGAGGTACTTGGAGAAGAACGAGGACTCCACGTCGTCGCGGGAGAAGCCCCATGTCATCTGGGTCAGGTCGTTGGTGCCGAAGGAGAAGAACTCCGCGGCCTCGGCGATGCGGTGAGCGGTCAGGGCTGCCCGCGGCAGCTCGATCATGGTGCCTACCCGGAAGTCCAGCTCGACGTCGTTCTCCTTCTCCACCTCGCCGGCCACGCGGATGACGTGGGCCTTGACCACCTGGAGCTCCTCCAGCGACCCGACCAGCGGGATCATGATCTCCGGCAGCGGGTCACCGCCGGCCTTCTTGCGGGCCGCGGCAGCTTCGAGGATGGCGCGGGCCTGCATCGCGAAGAGCCCCGGGATGACGATCCCGAGCCGCACGCCGCGCAGGCCGAGCATCGGGTTCTGCTCGTGCATCCGCTGGACCGCCTCCAGCAGCTTGTGGTCCCGCGTGCTCGGGTGCTGGTGGTCGTCATCCAGGGCGACGTGGACCGAGAGGTCGGTCAGGTCGGGCAGGAACTCGTGCAGCGGCGGGTCGATCAGCCGGATGGTGACCGGCAGCCCGTCCATCTGCTCGAGGATCTCGGTGAAGTCCTGGCGCTGCAGCGGCAGCAGCTGGGCCAGCGCGGCCTCCTGCTCGTCCTCGGTCTCGGCCACGATGAGGTTCTCCACCAGCCGCCGGCGGTCGCCGAGGAACATGTGCTCGGTGCGGCACAGGCCGATGCCCCGGGCACCGAAGCGCCGTGCGCGCGCCGCATCCTCGGGGGTGTCCGCGTTGGCGCGCACCTGGAGCCGACGAGTGGTGTCCGCGTGCTCCATGAGCTTCTCCACCGCGTCGACCAGCTCGGTGCGTTCGCCCTCGTCGAGCGTGCCCTCGAACCACTTCACCACCACCGAGTCGCTCACCGGGACCTCCCCCCGGTAGACCTCGCCGGTGGTCCCGTCGATGGAGATGAGATCTCCCTCGTTCACCTCGGTGCCATCCTGGAGGCGGAACCGCCTGCGCTTGGGGTCCACGTCGAGCGCGTCGACACCGCACACGCAGGTGCGGCCCATCCCCCGAGCGACCACGGCGGCGTGCGAGGTCTTCCCGCCCCGGCTGGTCAGGATGCCCTGGGCGACGACCATGCCGTGCAGGTCGTCGGGGTTGGTCTCCCGGCGGACCAGGATGACGTCCTCGCCCTTTCCGGACCGCTCCACGGCGGCGTCCGAGTCGAAGACGGCCGCGCCCACGGCCGCGCCGGGGGAGGCACCCATCCCGGTGGCGAGCAGGGCGCGTTCGGCCGCGACGTCGAAGCGCGGGAACATCAGCTGCGCGAGCTGAGCACCGTTGACCCGGCGTACGGCCTCGTCGAGGTCGATCAGCCCCTCGGTGGTGAAGTCGTAGGCGATCCGGAAGGCTGCCTCGGGGGTGCGCTTGCCGACCCGGGTCTGCAGCATCCAGAGCTTGCCGCGCTCGACGGTGAACTCGATGTCGCACATGTCCCGGTAGTGCTTCTCCAGCGTGGACATGATCTCGAGCAGCTGGTGGTGAGACTTCTTGTCCAGCTTCGCGAAGTCCTCCAGGGAGACGGTGTTGCGGATGCCCGCGACGACGTCCTCCCCTTGGGCGTTCTCCAGGTAGTCGCCGTAGACACCCTGGCGGCCCGACGCCGGGTCACGGGTGAACGCCACCCCGGTGCCGGACCCCGGACCGAGGTTGCCGAAGACCATGGTGACCACGTTGACAGCGGTGCCGAGGTCGTCGGGGATGTGCTCCTGGCGGCGGTAGAGGCGGGCACGCTCGGTGTTCCACGAGTCGAAGACGGCACGCACCGCCAGCCCCAGCTGCTCCCGGGGCTGCTGGGGGAACTCCCGGCCGGAGTGCTCCTTGACCAGCCCCTTGTAGGTCTCCACCAGCTCCCGGAGGTCGTCGGCCGACAAGTCGGTGTCCAAGGTGGCGCCACGGTCGGACTTCAGGTCGTCCAGCGTGTCGGCGAAGACATCGTGCTCGATGCCGAGCACGGTGGCCCCGAACATCTGCAGCAGCCGCCGGTAGGAGTCCCATGCGAACCGCGCGTCGTCGGCGGCCGCGCTCAGGCCCTCCACCGAGTCGTCGTTGAGCCCGACGTTGAGGACGGTCTCCATCATTCCCGGCATGGAGAACTTGGCGCCGGAGCGGACGGCCACCAGCAGCGGGTCGTCGGCCTGCCCGAGCTCCTTGCCCATCTCCTGCTCGAGCGCAGCGAGGTGCTGGTCGATCTCCTCCGCAAGGCCCGCGGGCTCGTCACCGGCGAGCATGTACTCCCGGCAGGCATCGGTGCTGATGATGAAACCGGGAGGGACCGGGAGGCCCAGGTTGGTCATCTCGGCCAGGTTCGCGCCCTTGCCGCCCAGGAGGTCCTTCTGGTCCTTGCTGCCCTCGTCGAAGTCGTAGACGTACTTGGTCGCACCCGAATCAGACATGGGGTGACTATGCCCCATCTCGTCTGCGGACAGTCAGGGGCGTTGGTCCCCCGCCCGGGAACGGGTCTCCAGGACACGGAACCCCTTGGCACTGGCCATCTTCTGCGTCGGCCACCCCTCCTCGGTGAGCCAGCGGGCCAGCGAGTCGGCACCGAGGTTGCGGCCCACGACCATCACCATCCGGCCCCCGGGGCGTAGGCGCGGCAACCAGCGCAGCAGCAGGCCGTGCAGAGCTTCCTTGCCGATCCGGATGGGCGGATTGGACCAGATCTCGTCGTACGACGCCTCAGCGGCCACGTCGTCGGGCAACAGCGCCTCGAACCGGTCGGCCAGGCCGAGCCGCTCGGCGTTCTCGCGGGCCAGGACCAGGGCCCGCTGGTTGACGTCCACGGCGGTGACGCGGGCCGAGGGGACGGCGACCGCGACCGCGAGGCCGATCACGCCGTAGCCGCAACCGAGGTCCAGCACCGTGCGCGCGCCCTCCGGCGGCGGGACCTCACGCAGCAGCACCCCGGTGCCGGTGTCGAGGCGACCCTGGGCGAACACCCCCGATCCGGAGGTGAGCTCCAGCCAGTGGCCCCACACGTGGGTGGTGACCGGGACCCGGGTGAAGGGCGCCGTGGGATCGGCAGTGAAGTAGTGCTCCGGAGGTGCCTGCTCCCCGCCCTGCTCGCCGGGCCCATACCGCTGGTGCCGCTGGTGCTGCTGCTTCTGGGGCTGATCTTGCTGCTCGTGCTGCCCAGTCACCACGCCGCCACCTTCCCCGAACGCTCCACAGGTCCCGCTCGCGGCCACCTTTCCACACCGCTCCACACCGGTCCGCGCCGTTGTCGTCGCTGGACGGTGGACTCGGGAGCATGACAGCGAGGACGACAGCGCAGACTTCAGGCGGCGCGGAGCAGGACGTCAGCCGGGACCGAGCGGCGGCGCAGGCCCACAACGAGGTGGTCCTGGTGGGCCGGGTCAGCGCCGCGCCGGAGGAGCGGGAGCTGCCCAGCGGCGCCCGCCTGGTCACGTTGCGGCTGGTGGTCGACCGCCCACCCACGAGAGGCAATCCGGCCAGGACACGGCGCGCCGTGGACGTGATCGACATCGCGTGCTGGTCGCGGCGCACCCAACGCAGCGCGGAGAGGCTCCGACCCGACGACGTGGTGCGGGTCGAAGGAGCGTTACGGCGCCGGTTCTTCGCCGCCGGTGGCGCGCGGGCCAGCCGGCACGAGGTGGAGGCGGCCCGGCTCGCCCGGGTCAGCCGCCCGACGGCGGGGTCCTGACCGCACGCGCCTGTGCTGCCCGGGCCGCGAGCTCGCCGTCCGGCGGATAGCCGACCTCCTCCAGGGTCAGCCCGTGGGCGGCGACCACCGGCACCGCCGGGTCGCGGCGACCCGCGCGGAGCACGCCGTGGGGCCACTGCACAGCGCGCCTGCCCTCGCCCACGGCGAGGAGGCAACCCACCAGAGCGCGCACCATGCTGTGGCAGAAGGCGTCGGCGCGTACGGTGCCCTGCAGCAGGCCGCGCGCGTCGCGCTCCCAGTGCAGCTCCAGGAGGGTGCGGATGGTGGTGGCGCCCACCCGCTTGCGGCAGAAGGCAGCGAAGTCCTGCTCGCCGACCAGGGCGCTCGCCGCCTGGTTCATCGCCAGGTCGTCCAGGGCCCGCGGCCAGGTCAGCACGTGGCCGCGCGTCAACGGGTCGACCGTCTCGGGCCGGTCGCTGATCCGGTAGACGTAGCGGCGCCACACCGCGGAGAACCGCGCGTCGAAGCCGGCCGGCGCCGCGGCCACGCGCAACACCCGCACGTCCGGGTCGAGCACGCCGTTGAGCCGGCGGACGAGCCGGGACCTGTCGGCTCCCCCCGCGGCCTGCAGGAGTGCCGGGTCGACATCGAGGTGGGCGACCTGCCCACGCGCATGCACGCCCGCGTCGGTCCGGCCCGCCACGGTGAGCGCCGAGCCGGCGCTGCGCAGCACCGTGTCCAGGGCCCGCTCCACGTCGCCCTGGACGGTGCGCAGACGGGGTTGGGCGGCCCAGCCGTGGAAGGCCGAGCCGTCGTAGGCGAGATCGAGACGCAGTCGCACGGGCTGCATCTTCCCCCACCAGTCCCGTCTGCGATGCTCGCCCGCGTGGGACGGGCTCGACGGCTGGTGACGCTGTTCGCCGGATGCGTCGTGCTGGGCGTCGGGGTGGCCCTCCTCCTGCGCGCCGACCTGGGCTCCGACGGCTTCTCCACCCTGGTCAACGGCCTCGCGCTGCACACCGGCATTCCGTTCGTCGCCGCCAACCTGCTGGTCAGCCTGGGGTTCCTCCTGCTCGCCGCCGTGCGACGCGTGATCCCGGGTCCGGGCACCGTGGTGCAGATCGTGGTGGTGGGACTGACCGTCTCGGGGCTGCTGGAGGTCCTGGACACGCCGGGTTCGCTGACCGGCCAGGTGCTCATGCTGGGCGCGGCCTTCCCGGTGCTGGCGATCGGCATCGCGGCGTACCTCGGCAGCCACCTGGGCGCCGGCCCCGCCGAGGCGGCGGCGCTGGCCTGGGACCCGCCGGTGCCGTTTCGCTGGAGCTACGGCTTCGTGCAGGGCGGCGGAGCCCTGGTGGGCTGGCTGCTGGGCGCGACCCTCGGCGCCGGCACGCTGGCGGTGATCCTCCTGCTCGGTCCGGCCGTCGACCTGGCCAGCCGGCTCCTGCGACTCGACGTCCACCAACCCGCCGCGCCGGCCGCGGGAGCACCCGGCCCCCACTGAAGGTGCGCGCGCGCAAATATCGGACTGCTCGACATCATGGCGCACCGCGGAGCGGGTACCCGCGAGGGCATGCCGAGCCATGTGCTGCCCGACGTAGTGGTGATCGGGGCGATGAAGTGCGCCACCACTGCGGTGCACGCCTACCTCGACACCCATCCCTCGATCGCCATGTCGCGACCCAAGGAGCTCAATTTCTTCAACGGCCCGCCACGGACTCCGCCCGGCGACGGCTCCAGCTGGTGGCGCTGCGGCCAGTGGCACCGGGGACTGGACTGGTACGCCCGGCACTTCGACCCCGAGGCACCGGTGCGCGGTGAGTCGTCCCCGGCGTACACCTCCCCCAGCTATCCCGAGGTGCCTGCGCGGATGGCACAGGTCATCCCCGACGCGCGGCTGGTCTACCTGGTGCGCGACCCGGTCGATCGCGCCGTCTCCCAGTACGCCCACCACCGCCGCGACGGCGCCGAGCACCGTCCCCTGTCCGAGGCGCTGCTGGACGAGGACAGCCAGTACCTCGCCCGCAGCCGGTACGCCGAGCGGCTCCGCCCGCACCTGCAGCACCGGCCCGGCGCCCAGATCCTCGTGGTGGTGCAGGAGCGTCTGCGCGACCGGCCGCGGGAGGAGCTACGTCGCCTCTTCGACTTCGTCGGTGTCGATGCGGACTGGTGGAGCTCCGATCTCGAAGAGCCGGTGCACACCGGTGACTCGCTGCCGGCGTGTCCCCCCGGGCTGCGTCGCGCCTTCCTCGACCACGTCGCGGACGACCTGGCCGACCTGGCCCTGCTGATGGGCGACGAGGCGCCGGAGTGGAGCAACGCGGCATGACCGTGCCCCCTTCCCCGGACGCCGAGGGGGCGGCCGGCCACGGCGCACGGGTCACCACCGTGGTCATGACCCGGGACCGGTGGCCGGACCTGCGCACGACCCTGCCGCGGCACCAGAGCCCGGTCATCCTGGTCGACAACGGCTCCTCCGACGGCACGCCCGAGCTCGTGGGCGAGCACTTCCCGCACATCGAGGTGGTGGCCCTGGGCACCAATCTCGGTGCCGTGGCCCGCAACGTCGGGGTCGAGCACGCCCGGACGCCCTACGTCGCGTTCGCCGACGACGACTCCTGGTGGGCCCCCGGCTCCCTGGTCCAGGCTGCCGAGGTGCTGGACGCCCACCCACGGCTGGCCCTGCTGGCTGCCCGGGTCCTGGTGGGCCCTGCGCAGAAGCCTGATCCCATCGTGCGCGCGATGACGGACTCCCCCCTGACCCGCGACCCCGGCGCGGCCGGCCCTCCCGTCCTGGGCTTCCTCGCCTGCGGGGCCGTGGTGCGGCGGGAGGCGTTCCTCGAGGCCGGCGGCTTCGACGACGTGGTCTTCTTCTTCGGTGAGGAGGAGCGGGTCGCCCTCGACCTCGCCGCGGCCGGTTGGGAGCTGGCGTACGTCGACTCGGTGGTCGCCCACCACCATCCGTCGCCCTCGCGCGACACCATCGACCGGCAGGCCCGGGCGGTGCGCAACCGGTTCCTCACCGCCGTCCTGCGACGCCCGTGGCAGGTGATCGCCCAGACGCTGGCGCAGGACCTGCGCCGCGGCGAGGCGGCGCGGCTGGGCCTGCGCCGGGCCCTTCCGGCGCTTCCCCAGGCGCTCCGACGACGCCGGCGCCTGCCGGCGCGGGTGGAGTCGGCCAAGCGGCTCCTCGAACGAGCCAGCTGAGCCGCGCCCCTGCAGCCCAGCCGTCCCTTCGGACCGACACCAAGGCCCGCCACCCGGAGGTGGCGGGCCTTGGCGGTGCCTGTGGGAGCCGCGGAGGCTCAGCCCTCGGACTTCTCCTCGTCCGCGGGAACCTCGGCGTCGGACCCGGCCTGGGACTCGGCCTCGGCGGTCTCCGTGTCGCTGGGCTCGGTGTCGAGCACCTCCGCCTCTCCGGTCTCGTTGGGCGCCTCGACCTCGGCCGGGGCGTCCTCGTCCGGCTGCTCGACCACGGCGGCCGGAGCGGCAGGAGTCGCGGCCGCGGCCTTCGCCGGCTGCTGGCGTGCGCTGGGCTGGTACTCCTCGGTGACCAGCTCGATGACCGCCATCGGGGCGTTGTCGCCCTTGCGCGGGCCCAACTTGGTGATCCGGGTGTAGCCACCGGGCCGCTCGGCGAACGTCGGCGCGATCTCGGTGAACAGGGTGTGCACGACCGACTTGTCGCGGACGGTCTTCAGGACCTCGCGCCGGTTGTGCAGGTCTCCCCGCTTGGCCTTGGTGATCAGCTTCTCCGCAACCGGACGCAGCACCCGCGCCTTGGCCTCGGTGGTGGTGATCCGGCCGTGCTCGAACAGCGCCGTGGCCAGGTTGGCCACCATCAGCCGCTGGTGCGCCGGGCTACCGCCGAGACGGGTCCCCTTCTTCGGAGTTGGCATCTTCTTCTCTCATTTCTCCCCGGCCGTACCAGGTACCGGAGTAGACATTCGAATGAACCTCGGGGCTCACGCGGTCAGTGACCACGGTGTCGGTCGCAACCATGACTTGGGGGTCTGGGGGCGGGAGTCCCCAGAATCGGGCGCGACCGAAGGGAGCTCCTAGTATTGCTCGTCCTCGACGAAGGCCTCGTCCTCGTCGTCGTAGGCGGCCAGGGCGGTCGCCGGGTCGAAACCGGGAGCGCTGTCCTTCAGGGACAGGCCCATCTCGTGCAGCTTGGCCTTGACCTCGTCGATGGACTTGGCGCCGAAGTTGCGGATGTCCAGCAGGTCCTGCTCGGACCGGGCGATCAGCTCACCGACGCTGTGGATGCCCTCGCGCTTGAGGCAGTTGTAGGAGCGGACGGTCAGGTTCAGGTCCTCGACCGGGAGGGCGAGGTCCTGCGCCAGCTGCTCGTCGACCGGCGAGGGCCCGATGTCGATGCCCTCGGCCTCCACGTTGAGCTCCCGGGCCAGCCCGAACAGCTCGACCAGCGTCTTGCCTGCGGAGGCGATGGCGTCGCGCGGCGTGATCGACGGCTTGGTCTCGACGTCGATGATCAGCTTGTCGAAGTCGGTGCGCTGCTCGACACGGGTGGCCTCGACCTTGTACGTCACCTTCAGCACCGGGCTGTAGATCGAGTCGACCGGGAGCCGGCCGATCTCGTTGTCGGCACCCTTGTTCTGGACCGCGCTGACGTAGCCGCGACCGCGCTCGACGATGAGCTCCATCTCCAGGCGGCCCTTGTCGTTGAGCGTGGCGATCTTCAGGTCGGGGTTGTGGACCTCCACCCCGGCCGGGCACTCGATCTCACCGGCGGTGACGTCACCGGCGCCCTCCTTGCGCAGGACCATGGCGACCGGCTCGTCGTGCTCGCTGGAGACCACCAGGGACTTCAGGTTCAAGATGATCTCGGTGACGTCCTCCTTGACCCCCTCCACGGTGGAGAACTCGTGCAAGGCGGAGGCGACCTTGATGCTGGTCACCGAGGCTCCGGGGATCGAGGACAACAGGGTGCGGCGCAGGGAGTTGCCGAGCGTGTAGCCGAAGCCCGGCTCCAGCGGCTCGATGACGAACCGCGACCGGGTGTCGTTGACGACCTCTTCGGACAAGGTCGGGCGCTGAGCAATGAGCACTTTGGGTTTCCTTTCCGAGCCCACCCGCTATATGACGGGCTCGAATGTGGCGGCGGGGGAAGGATGAAGTTGTGAGGTGCGTCGGGGCGCGGTGCCCCGGTCGGGTTACTTCTTCGAGTAGTACTCGACGATGAGCTGCTCCTGGACCGGGATGTCGATCTGCGCACGCACCGGCACGGAGTGCACGAGGATGCGCATCCGCGACGGGATCGCCTCGAGCCACGCGGGGACGACACGCTCGCCGTGGATCTCGCGAGCGACGATGAACGGCGTCATCTCCAGGCTCTTCTCGCGCACGTCGATGACGTCGTGGGCAGAGACCTGGTAGGAGGGGATGTCGACCTTCTGGCCGTTGACCTTGAAGTGGCCGTGCACCACCAGCTGCCGGGCGTGCCGGCGGGTGCGGGCGAAGCCGGCGCGGTAGACGACGTTGTCCAGGCGGCACTCGAGAAGCTGCAGCAGGTTGTCACCGGTCTTGCCGGGACGCCGCGAGGCCTCGTCGTAGTAGCGGTGGAACTGCTTCTCCATCACGCCGTAGGTGAAGCGGGCCTTCTGCTTCTCCTGCAGCTGGTTGCGGTACTCGGACTCCTTGATGCGGGTGCGTCCGTGCTGGCCGGGGGCGTAGGGGCGCTTCTCGAACGCCTTGTCCTCGCCGACGAGGTCCACGCCGAGCCGGCGGGACTTCCGGGTCATGGGGCCGGTGTAACGGGCCATGGTGGTGGTTCTCCTGTTCTAAAGAGATGAGGTCGAGGTCTGCAGGCGGCGACGCACTCAGACGCGGCGACGCTTCGGCGGACGGCAGCCGTTGTGCGGCGTGGGCGTCACGTCCGCGATGGTGCCGACCTCGAGGCCGATGGCACCCAGCGACCGGATCGCCGTCTCGCGGCCCGAGCCCGGGCCCTTGACGAAGACGTCGATCTTCTTCATCCCGTGGTCCATCGCCCGGCGCCCGGCGGCCTCGGCGGCCATCTGGGCGGCGAAGGGGGTGGACTTGCGCGAGCCCTTGAAGCCGACGGTGCCGGCAGAGGCCCACGAGATCACCGCACCGGTGGGGTCGGTGATGGTCACGATGGTGTTGTTGAACGTGCTCTTGATGTGGGCCTCGCCCTGGACGACGTTCTTCTTCTCCTTGCGGCGCACCTTCTTGGCACCGGCCTGGCGGCTCTTGGGGGGCATGCGTTACTCCTGTGGAAAGTCGGGATCGATCAGCTGCGCGGGCGCGAAGGCTTACTTGGCCTTCTTCTTGCCGGCGACGGTCCGCTTGGGGCCCTTACGGCTGCGGGCGTTGGTCTTGGTCCGCTGGCCACGCACGGGGAGACCCATGCGGTGGCGGCGGCCCTGGTAGCTGCCGATCTCGATCTTGCGACGGATGTCGGCCTGGACCTCGCGACGGAGGTCACCCTCGATCTTGAAGCTCGTCTCGATCTCGTCGCGAAGCTTGACCAGCTCGTCGTCGCCGAGCGTGTGCACGCGGGCGTTGGGGTCGACCCCCGTGGCCGCGAGGACCTGCTGGGCGCGGGTACGGCCGATGCCGTAGATGTAGGTGAGTGCGACCTCGATGCGCTTGTCGCGCGGGAGGTCGACACCGACGAGGCGTGCCATGTGTCTGGCGGTTCCTTTCCGATCACGGTGGTGTGGTCGTGATGCGTCCCGGTCCTCGACTCGGTCGAGGTCTGTGCCGGGCTCCGGCCATCCGCTCCGGAGGTGGTTTCGGGCTCACGCCCTAGCGATCACGTTGGGGGGTGTTCAGTTGTGGGGCTGCTTGGGGCTCAGCCCTGGCTCTGTCTGATTTCGCCAGTGCCTGCGGGGCTCGGCTTCGGCACACCTCGCTGCGCTCGGCGTACCTCACCCTCACTCCTCAGCCCTGGCTCTGTCTGATTTCGCCAGTGCCTGCGGGGCTCGGCTTCGGCACACCTCACTGCGCTCGGCGTACCTCACCCTCACTCCTCAGCCCTGGCGTTGCTTGTGGCGGGGGTTCTCGCAGATCACCATGACGCGGCCGTGGCGACGGATCACCTTGCACTTGTCACAGATGGGCTTGACGCTGGGATTGACCTTCATGACGGAGGCCTTTCTGATGCGAATCGGCTGTGTTGATCGTGATCTCGCAGCTCGAGCGGGGAGTCGCGGCCACCTCGATGGCCGCCGACCGCTCCGCTATCGCGCTTCGATCACTTGTAGCGGTAGACGATCCGACCTCGGGTGAGGTCGTACGGCGAGAGCTCCACCACCACGCGGTCCTCGGGGAGGATCCGGATGTAGTGCTGGCGCATCTTGCCGCTGATGTGGGCGAGCACCTTGTGTCCGTTGGTCAGCTCGACCCGGAACATGGCATTGGGCAGGGCTTCCACCACGGAGCCCTCCATCTCGATCACGCCTTCTTTCTTCGGCATGTCCTCCGCAATCTCTCGACCGGTCGTCTACCGTCGGCCCGCGAACCGCCCCCGTCTGACCGGGGTGGACCTCGTGCCACCGCCGTGGGAGCCTCATCCTGGGCACGCACCAGTCACGAGGACGAGTGAGTGTTTCCCAGGCAGCCGCGAGGCACCACAAAACGGACCCACGTTGGGCCGACACACCAGTCTAGGCGATCCGGGGCCCGAAGCGTTAATCGAGCCGGACGTGACCGGCGCCCCGCCTTCTCGGGCCCCTCCGGGGGACACCGCCGGCACCAGGAGCGGGCCGGGGAACCACCCCAGATCCCGCGACGGCCGACGACGCTGGCCAAGGCTCAACGCGCGTGCCGGGCGATGAAATTCGCCAGCACGGTGGTGGGGTGGACCACCTCGACCGCAGCGGCCCGCACCTTGAGTGCACGGGCCTCCCCCGGGTCGAAGTACCCGGCGTGCTTGTAGACCTCGATCCGGGTGTGGATCCCGACCAGGTCCAGCTCGGGGTGGAACTGGGTGGCGTAGACGTTGCGCCCCACCCGGAAGGCCTGCACGGGGCACGCCGGCGAGGTGGCCAGGACGGTGGCAGCGGCGGGCACCCGGGTGAGCGCTTCCTTGTGACCGCCGTACGCCGCGAAGGCGCCGGGCATGCCGGCGAAGACGGGGTCCGCCTCGCCCTCGGCGGTCAAGGTGATCGACAGCGGCCCCACCGGTTCGGGCCAGGAGCGGTCCACCAGTCCGCCCTGGTGCAGGCCGAGGGTGCCGATGCCGTAGCAGGCGCCGAGGAAGGGGAAGTCGGCAGCCACCACTGCGTCCAGCAGCCCGAGGATCTCGCGCTCCGCCCGGCGTTGCTGGGGGCTCTTGGCCGACTCGGGGTCGCTGGCGTTCCAGGCACCGCCCCCGAGCAGGATCCCGGACCAGTCGGCCAGCTCCATCGCGGGCAGCTCCGCGCGGCTGAGGTTGACCAGCCGCAGGTCGCGCTCGTCGAGACCGGAGAAGCGCAGGAATGACTCCTGCTCGTTGCGCGCCGCCTCGTCCTCCGCCCGGATGGAGAGCAGCAGGAACGGCTTCACCGCGACCCCAGCCAGCCACTCATGGACACATCGTCAACGATGCGCCGCACTTCGTCCTCGGCCCCGTCGCCGGCGTGCTGCCCCGCCGGAACCGGAACTTCCACGGCGCTGCGACGGCAGGGAAGTGTGCGTTTCCCATGGGCCAAGGGAGAACCGATGGTCAGTCGCCGCCGTAGGGGACGCCGAGCTCGGCGAGGCGAGCCTTGCCGCCGTCGAGCGCGGTGAGGACCCACGCGCCCTCGGGGGTGAGGGTGAAGGTGTGCTCGAAGTGGGCGGCCCGACTGCCGTCGTCGGTGAGGATCGTCCACTCGTCCTCGGCGTAGTGCACGTGCTTGCCGCCCAAGGTCACCATCGGCTCCACCGCGAGGGCCAGTCCACGCACCAGCTTGGGCCCGTGGCCCGCGCGGCCGTAGTTGGGCACGTTCGGGGGTTGGTGCATGGCGGTGCCGATGCCGTGACCGGTGAACTCCTCGAGGATGCCGTAGGCGCCGCCGGAGGGGTGGGGCTGGGCGCGCACGTGCCGCTCGACGGCGTGGGAGATGTCGCTGACCCGGCCGCCCAGGCGGGCGGCGGCGATGCCGGCCCACAGGGCGCCCTCGGTCACCCGCATGAGCTGCTGGACGTCCTCGTCGATCTCACCGACGGCGACGGTGATCGCGGCATCGCCGTGCCAGCCGTCCACGATCGCGCCACAGTCGATGGAGATCACGTCTCCCTCGCGCAGCACGTGGTCACCGGGGATGCCGTGCACGACCTGGTCGTTGACCGAGGCACAGATCGAGCCGGGGAACGGCGGGTGGCCGTAGCCCTGGAACGACGGCACGCCGTTGTGGGAGCGGATGTTGTCCTCGGCGAGCGCGTCGAGCTCGCCGGTGGTGCAGCCGGGGCGGCACGAGGCCCGCAACAGCTCGAGCGTCTCCCCCACGAGCAGACCGGCCACCCGCATCTTGCGGATCTGCTCGGGGCTCTTCACCTCGATGCCGCGGTCGCGCAGCCTCATCATCGCCCCCTCCCGGACACAGGCCCGCTCAGCTCTCCGGTACGCCCTTGAGCGCCTCGAAGATCCTCGCGGTGACGTCGTCGACCTCGCCCATCCCGTCGACCTCGATGAGCAGATCGCGCTCGCGGTAGACCTCGATCAGCGGCTCGGTCTGCTCGGCGTAGACCTCCTGCCGGCGCCGGATGACCTCCTCGGTGTCATCGGCACGCCCCTCGGTCTGGGCACGCTCGAGCAGCCGCTTGATCAGCTCCTCGGAGTCCACGGCCAGCACCACCACCGCGTCGAGCCGGTGACCGGTGTACTGGATCATCCCGTCGAGCTCCTCGACCTGTGCGAGCGTCCGCGGGTAGCCGTCGAGCAGGAACCCCGGCTCCGCGTCCGGCTCGTCGATGCGGTTGCGCACCATCAGGTTGGTGATCTCGTCGGGGACGTACTCCCCGGCGTCCATGTATTCCTTGGCCTTGCGACCCAGCTCGGTGCCCTCGGAGACGTTCTCCCGGAAGATGTCGCCGGTCGAGATCGCCGGGATGCCGAACCGCTCGGCGACGACCTTGGCCTGGGTGCCCTTGCCGGCTCCGGGGGGGCCCATCAGGATCAGCCGCATGCAGCGCCCCCTGCGAGCTCGGGCCCGACCGTCGGTGCGAGGGATGCGATCAACGCAGGAACCCTTCGTAGTTGCGCTGCTGCAGCTGACTCTCGATCTGCTTCACCGTGTCCAGAGCGACACCGACCATGATCAGCAGCGAGGTGCCGCCGAACGGGAAGTTCTGGTTGGCCTGGACCCAGACCAGGGCGATGAGCGGGATCAGTGAGATCAGGCCCAGGTAGAGCGCGCCCGGCAGCGTGATGCGGGACAGGACGTAGTTGAGGTACTCCTCGGTCGGCTTGCCCGCCCGGATCCCGGGGATGAAGCCGCCGTACTGCTTCATGTTGTCCGCGACCTCCTGGGGGTTGAAGGTGATCGCGACGTAGAAGTAGGTGAAGAAGATGATCAGCAGGAAGTACGCCGCCATGTAGAGCGGGTGGTCCCCCCGCACGAAGTAGGTCGCGATCCAGCGCACCCAGGTCGAGTTGGAGTTCTGGTTGAACTGCACCGCCATCGCCGGCAGGTAGAGCAGGCTGGAGGCGAAGATGACCGGGATGACGCCGGCCTGGTTGACCTTCAGCGGGATGTAGGTCGAGGAGCCACCGAACATCTTGCGACCCACCATCCGCCGGGCGTACTGCACCGGGATGCGCCGCTGGGCCTGCTCGATGAAGACCACGGCCGCGATCACCACCAGACCGATCAGCAGCACGAGGCTGAAGATCCACGGGCCCTTGGCCTTCTGCACGCCCCACAGGGCCACCGGGAAGGTCGCCACGACCTGGGTGAAGATCAGGATCGACATGCCGTTGCCGATGCCGCGCTCGGTGATCAGCTCCCCGAGCCACATGATGACGGCAGTGCCGGCGGTCATGGTGATCACCATCAGCAGCGCGGTCAGCGCGTTGTCCTTGTAGAGCAGCGGCTTGGTGCAGCCCTGGAGCAGGTTGCCGCTGCGGGCCAGCGCCACGATGCCGGTCGCCTGCAGGATCGCCAGCGCGAGCGTGAGGTAACGGGTGTACTGGGTGATCTTGGTCTGCCCGGACTGGCCCTCCTTCTTCAGGGCCTCCAGCCGAGGGATCACCACGACCAGCAGCTGCAGGATGATGCTCGCGGTGATGTAGGGCATGATCCCCAGCGCGAAGATGGTCAGCTGGAGCAGCGCCCCGCCCGAGAACAGGTTGATCAGGCCGTAGATCCCGCTGTCCTTGGTCTGGTTGAAGCACTCCTGCACGTTCGCGACGTGCACTCCCGGCGCAGGAATCTGGGACCCGAGCCGGAAGACCGCCACGATCAGCAGCACGAACAGCAGCTTCTTGCGCAGGTCCGGCGTCCGGAAGGCGTTGGCGAATGCGCCTAGCACGTGCTCCTCTTTCGGGTCTTCGGCTCGTCGGGTTCGCGAGGCCGATCAGTGCCGGCCAGTGGCTCCGAGACCCCGGAAGGGCCGGGCCGAGGCGGCCGGATGCCGTGGCAGCCTAACAGGGCAGGACCCCCATCCCTGAGCCTTCCCCGGAGTCCGGGGTCGGTCGGAGTGGAGGTCCTGCCCTGTGCTGCCGGGTGCGTCGGTCAGGACGCCAGCTCGGTGGCGGTGCCGCCCGCGGCCTCGATCTTCTGCCGGGCCGAGCCGGAGAACTTGTCGGCCGTGACCTGCACGGCCACGCTCAGCTCCCCCTGGCCCAGCACCTTGACCGGCTGGCCCCTGCGGACTGCGCCGCGGGTCACCAGCTCGGCGACGGTGACCTCGCCGCCCTCGGGGAACAGTGCGTTGATGCGGTCCAGGTTGACCACCTGGAACTCGACCTTGAAGGGGTTCTTGAAGCCCTTCAGCTTCGGCAGCCGCATGTGGATGGGCATCTGCCCGCCCTCGAAGGACGCGGGCACCTGGTTGCGGGCCTTGGTGCCCTTGGTGCCGCGACCGGCGGTCTTGCCCTTGGAGGCCTCACCACGACCGACGCGGGTCTTGGGGGTGTGCGCGCCCGGCGCGGGGCGCAGGTGGTGCACCTTCAGACTCATCAGGACTTCCCTTCCTGTGCGTCACCGTCGGCCACCTCGGCGACCGTGACGAGGTGACGCACCGCGTGGACCATGCCCCGCACCTCGGGGCCGTCCTCCTTGACCACGACGTCGCCGATCCGCTTCAGCCCGAGGGTGCGCAGGGTGTCACGCTGGTTCTGCTTGCAGCCGATCGTCGACTTCTTCTGCTGGACCTGGATGCGGGCCATCAGGAGGCCACCTCCTTGGAGACGCCCTCGGGCACCTCCGCCTTGGCCTTCAGCAGCGCCGCCGGGGCGACGTCCTCCACCGGCAGTCCACGGCGTGCCGCGACGGCCTCCGGCTCCTCGAGGGAGCGCAGTGCCTCCACGGTGGCGTGGACGATGTTGATCTGGTTCGACGAGCCGAGCGACTTGCTCAGGACGTCATGGATCCCGGCCGCCTCGAGCACCGCACGCACCGGGCCACCCGCGATCACACCGGTACCGGGAGCAGCCGGGCGCAGCAGCACCACGCCGGCGGCCTTCTCGCCCTGCACCGGGTGCGGGATCGTGCCCTGGATGCGCGGCACCCGGAAGAAGTGCTTCTTGGCCTCCTCCACGCCCTTGGCGATCGCGGCCGGCACCTCCTTGGCCTTGCCGTAGCCGACACCCACCATGCCGTCACCGTCGCCGACGATCACCAAGGCGGTGAAGCTGAACCGGCGGCCGCCCTTGACGACCTTGGCGACCCGGTTGATGGCGACGACGCGCTCGATGTAGGCGTTCTTGTCGTCTCCGCGACGACCGTCACGGCCGCGGCGGTCACCGCCTCCACCCTGACGCTGTCCGCGCTGGGGTCCGCTCATGAGTTCCTACCTCTTCCGTTCCTCGAAAAATCTCTGGCTGGCCGGCCGGTCAGAAGTCCAGCCCGCTCTCGCGAGCGCCGTCGGCCAGCGCTGCGACGCGGCCGTGGTACTTGTTGCCGGCGCGGTCGAAGACCGCCGTGGAGACGCCCTTCTCCTGGGCGCGCTCCGCGACCAGCTCGCCGACCCGGCGAGCCTTGGCGGTCTTGTCGCCGCCGAGCTCCCGCACATCGGCCTCCATGGTCGAGGCCGAGGCCAGCGTGCGCCCGACGAGGTCGTCGACGACCTGTGCGGTGATGTGCCGCGAGGAACGCGTGACGACCAGGCGCGGCCGCTCGGCGGTGCCGTTGAGCCGCTTGCGGCCGCGGATCTGCCGGCGCGCGCGGGAGGCGACCCGTGACGCCGTCCGCTTCCCCGTCCTGAGTGCGATCGCCATGGTCACTTACCAGCCTTTCCGACCTTGCGACGAACGTGCTCACCCGCGTAGCGCACTCCCTTGCCCTTGTAGGGCTCAGGCTTGCGCAGCTTGCGGATGTTCGCAGCGACCTCGCCGACCAGCTGCTTGTCGATGCCCTGGACACCGAACCTCGTCGGGCCCTCGACGGTGAAGGTGATGCCGTCGGGGGCGTGGAACGTGATCGGGTGGGAGTAACCGAGCTGGAACTCCAGCTGCGTGGGGCCCTTGGAGAGGACCCGGTAGCCCACGCCCACGATCTCGAGCTTCTTCTCGTAGCCGTCGGTGACCCCGACGACCATGTTGTTGATCAGGGTGCGGGTCAGCCCGTGCAGGGCCTTGCTCTCCCGCTCGTCGTTCGGCCGGGCCACGTGCAGACCGCCGTCGGCGGACTGCACCGTGATCGGCTCCGCGACGGTGTGACTCAAGACGCCCTTGGGGCCCTTCACCGTGACGGTGTTGCCGTCCACCTGGACGTCGACGCCGGACGGGACCGGGACGGGCAGCTTGCCAATGCGTGACATGTTGCTTCCTCCTCCTGGTTCCCGGTCACCAGACGTAGGCGAGGACTTCCCCGCCCACGCCCTTGTGGTTGGCCTGACGGTCCGTCAGCAGGCCCTGGCTGGTGGAGATGATCGCCACGCCGAGGCCGCCGAGCACCTTGGGCAGTGCGGTGTGCTTGGCGTAGACGCGCAGCCCGGGCTTGCTGATCCGGCGTACGCCGGCGATCGAGCGCTCCCGGTTGCGGCCGTACTTCAGCTGGACCTCGAGGGTCCGGCCGACGCCTTCGTTGTCGCGCACCGCGTAGGAGGTGATGTAGCCCTCCTGCTTGAGGATCTGGGCCACCCCCTCCTTCAGCTTGCTGTAGGGCATCTCCACCGAGTCGTGGAACGCCTGGTTGGCGTTGCGCAGACGGGTGAGCATGTCTGCGATCGGGTCTGTCATCGTCATGGCCGTCTCGGCCCTTTCTCGTGGTGGTTTCCCCCGGCGGTGCGGGAGACCTGCCGCGTTCGTCTCGTGCGTGGAAGTGGGTCGGTGCTCACCAAGAGCTCTTGGTGACCCCGGGCAGCTCGCCGCGGTGGGCCATCTCCCGCAGGCAGATCCGGCACAGGCCGAACTTGCGGTACACGGCCCGCGGGCGGCCGCAGCGCTGGCAGCGGGTGTAGCCGCGGACCGCGAACTTCGGCTTGCGGGCGGCCTTGACCTTCAGTGCAGTCTTCGCCATCTCAGTTCTCCTTGCTCAGCGCTCCGCGAAGGGGAAGCCGAGCTTCCTCAACAGCGCGCGTCCCTCGTCGTCGTTGGTCGCGGTCGTCACCACGGTGATGTCCATGCCGCGTGGGCGGTCGACCCTGTCCTGGTCGATCTCGTGGAACATCACCTGCTCGGTGAGGCCGAAGGTGTAGTTGCCGCGACCGTCGAAGTGCCGGTCGGAGAGCCCGCGGAAGTCGCGGATGCGGGGCAGCGCCAGCGAGAGCAGGCGGTCCAGGAACTCCCACATCCGGTCACCGCGCATGGTCACGTGCGCGCCGATGGGCATGCCCTCGCGCAGCTTGAACTGCGCGATCGACTTGCGGGCCCGGGTCACCTGCGGCTTCTGGCCGGTGATCGCGGCCAGATCGCGGACGGCGCCCTCGATCAGCTTGGAGTCCCGCGCGGCCTCGCCGACACCCATGTTGACCACGACCTTGGTCACCCCGGGCACCTGCATCGGATTGGCGTAGCCGAACTCCTGCTGCATCGCGGCCACGATCTCGTCGCGGTAGCGGGCCTTCAGACGCGGCGCGGGAGGCGCCGCCACGGTTGCGGTCGTCGAGCCTGTGGAAATGTCACTCATCTCAGATCTCGTCTCCGGACTTGCGGGAGATGCGGACGCTGCGGGTGGTCTCGTACGTCGAGCCGTCCGAGCGCCGCTTCGTGGCCTCCACCCGCTTCGCGCCGAGGCGGGTGGTGCCCTTGCCCTCGACCAGCATCACGTTGGAGACGTGGATCGGCGCCTCGGTGGTGACGATGCCGCCGGTGTTGCCGGCACGCCCGCCCTGGTTCACCGCCCTGGTGTGCTTCTTGACGCGGTTGACGCCCTCGACGATCACTCGCTGCTCCTCGCGGAGCACCGAGATCACCTTGCCCTCGACGCCCTTGTCCTTGCCGGCGATCACCTTGACGGTGTCGCCCTTCTTGATCTTCACCGACTTCGCGGTCATGGCTCAGAGCACCTCCGGCGCCAGCGAGATGATCTTCATGAACTTCTTGTCGCGCAGCTCGCGGCCGACGGGGCCGAAGATGCGGGTGCCGCGCGGCTCGCCGTCCGCGCGGAGGATCACCGCGGCGTTCTCGTCGAACCGGATGTAGGAGCCGTCGGGACGACGACGCTCCTTCACGGTGCGCACGATCACGGCCTTGACGACGTCACCCTTCTTGAGGTTGCCACCGGGGATCGCGTCCTTGACGGTGGCGACGATGACGTCGCCGATGCCGGCGTAGCGTCGACCCGAGCCACCGAGCACGCGGATGCACAAGATCTGCTTGGCACCCGTGTTGTCGGCGACCTTGAGTCGCGACTCCTGCTGGATCACTTCGGTCTCCTACTTTGCCCAAAAATTGGCACTACTTGGCCTTCTCGAGGATCTCCACCACGCGCCAGCGCTTGGTAGCGCTGAGCGGACGGGTCTCCATGAGCAGGACGCGGTCGCCGACACCGCAGGCGTTCGCCTCGTCGTGGGCCTTCAGCCGCGCCGACTGGCGCAGCACCTTGCCGTACAGCGCGTGCTTGACGCGGTCCTCGACGGCGACCACCACGGTCTTGTCCATCTTGTCGCTCACGACCAGGCCCTCACGGACCTTGCGGGCGGAGCGCTGGGTCACGGCGTTCTCGCTCATGCGCCCACCTCCTTCGACTCAGTCTCGGTCCCCGGTGCGGTGCGGATCCCGAGCTCGCGCTCGCGCACCACGGTGTAGATCCGGGCGATGTCCTTCTTCACCGCGCGAAGGCGGCCATGGCTCTCCAGCTGTCCGGTCGCAGCCTGGAAACGGAGGTTGAACAGCTCCTCCTTGGACTCGCGGAGCTTGCCCTCGAGGTCGACGTTGTTGAGGTCGTCGAGCTCGTGTGCGGTCGCCATCAGAACTCACCTGCTTCGCGGGACACGAACTTGCACTTCATCGGGAGCTTGTGCATCGCGCGGCGCATCGCCTCGCGCGCAACCTCCTCGGGAACACCGGACAGCTCGAACATGACCCGTCCGGGCTTCACGTTGGCCACCCACCACTCCGGCGAGCCCTTGCCGGAGCCCATCCGGGTCTCGGCAGGCTTCTTGGTCAGCGGACGGTCGGGGTAGATGTTGATCCACACCTTTCCGCCACGCTTGATGTGCCGGGTCATGGCGATCCGGGCGGACTCGATCTGGCGGTTGGTCACGTAGTGGCCCTCCACCGCCTGGATGCCGTAGTCGCCGAAGGCGAGCCAGGTGCCGCCCTTGGCGGCGCCGGTGCGCTTGGGGTGGTGCTGCTTGCGGTGCTTGACCCTGCGGGGCATCAACATGGTGCTCAGCCCTCCCTGCTGCTCGTGGCGGAGTCCGTGGCCGCAGCGGTCGTCTCGCCCGCCGCAGTGGCCGCGGGGGCCTCGGCGGTGGGAGCGGACTCGGCAGCGCGACGGCTGCCGCGGGTGGGGCGCTCGCCCCGGTCGCCACGCGGGCCACGCCGGCCCGGGGCACCGGCGCGCGCCGCCGCCTGGGCCTCGCGCTCGGCACGGGTGCCCGCGACCTCACCCTTGTAGATCCAGACCTTCACGCCGATGCGGCCGAAGGTGGTGCGGGCCTCGTAGAAGCCGTAGTCGATGTCGGCGCGCAGGGTGTGCAGGGGGACGCGCCCCTCGCGGTAGAACTCCGAGCGCGACATCTCCGCGCCGTTGAGCCGACCCGAGCACTGGATGCGGATGCCCTTGGCGCCCGAGCGCATCGAGGTCTGCATCGCCTTCTTCATCGCCCGCCGGAACTGCACGCGGCCGGAGAGCTGCTCGGCCACGCCCTGCGCAACCAGCTGCGCATCCACCTCGGGGCTCTTGACCTCGAGGATGTTCAGCTGCACCTGCTTGCCGGTGAGCTTCTCCAGCTCACTGCGCAGCCGGTCGGCCTCGGCGCCGCGGCGGCCGATGACGATGCCCGGCCGTGCGGTGTGGATGTCGACGCGCACGCGGTCCCGGGTGCGCTCGATCTCCACCTTGGCGATGCCGGCCCGCTCCATGCCCTTGGAGAGCAGCTTGCGGATCGCGACGTCCTCCCCGACGTAGCTCTTGTAGAGCTTGTCGGCGTACCACCGGCTCTTGTGGTCGATGGAGATGCCGAGGCGGAACCCGTTCGGGTTGATCTTCTGGCCCATTACTTGCGACCCGCCTTCCGGTCCTTGGTCGGTGCGGTGGCCCGGTCGACAGTCGGCGCGGCAGCCGGCTGCACGACCAGGGTGATGTGGCTGGTGCGCTTGTTGATGCGGGTGGCGCGTCCCTGGGCCCGCGGCCGCCAGCGCTTCATCGTGGGACCCTCGTCGACCATCGCCTTGCTGACCACGAGCGACCCCCGGTCGAGGTCCTCCGTGGTCTCGGCGTTGGCCACCGCGCTCTCGAGCACCTTGTAGACCGTCTCGCTGGCGGCCTGGGGCGCGAACTGCAGCAGTGCGAGGGCGTCGTCCACGGGCAGACCGCGGACCATGTCCACGACGCGGCGGGCCTTCATCGGGGTGATCCGCACGAAACGCGCGCTCGCGAACGCGCCGGGCTCGTCGCCCAGCAGCGATTCACGACGGGCGCTGATGCGCCGACGCTCGGTAACGCTCATCTCTCGTCTCTCTCCAAAGTCCTTGACGCGCCGCGGTCAGCGGCAGTCACCTTCTGCGGCTCTTCCGGTCGTCCTTGACGTGACCGCGGTAGGTCCGCGTGGGCGCGAACTCGCCCAGCTTGTGGCCCACCATGGCGTCGGTGACGAACACCGGCACGTGCTTGCGGCCGTCGTGCACCGCAAGGGTGTGGCCGATCATCGCCGGCACGATCATCGAGCGGCGCGACCAGGTCTTGATCACGTTGTGGGTTCCGGCCTCGTTCTGCGAGTCCACCTTCTTCATCAGGTGGTCGTCGACGAACGGGCCCTTCTTCAGGCTGCGCGGCATCTGTGTGGTTCCTTAACTCAGCGCTTCTTGCCGGTCTTGCGGCGGCGGACGATCAGGGCGTCACTGGCCTTGCGCTTGCGCGTACGGCCCTCGGGCTTGCCCCACGGCGAGACCGGGTGGCGGCCACCGGAGGTCTTGCCCTCACCACCACCGTGCGGGTGGTCGACGGGGTTCATCACGACACCGCGGACGGTCGGGCGCTTGCCCTTCCACCGCATCCGGCCGGCCTTGCCCCAGTTGATGTTGGATTGCTCGGCGTTGCCCACCTCGCCGACGGTGGCGCGGCAGCGCACGTCGACGTAGCGCATCTCGCCCGACGGCATCCGCAGCTGGGCGCGGGAGCCCTCCCGGGCGACCAGCTGGGCGCTGTTGCCGGCCGAACGGGCGATCTTGGCACCGCCACCGGGACGCAGCTCCACGCAGTGGATCGTCGTACCGACGGGGATGTTGCGCAGCGGCAGGTTGTTGCCCGGCTTGATGTCGGCGTTCGAGCCCGACTCCAGCGCGGTGCCCTGGGCGACCCCGACCGGCGCGATGATGTAGCGCTTCTCGCCGTCGGCGTAGTGCAGCAGCGCGATCCGCGCGGTGCGGTTGGGGTCGTACTCGATGTGCGCGACCGTGGCCGGCACGCCGTCCTTGTCATAGCGACGGAAGTCGACGACCCGGTAGGCGCGCTTGTGGCCGCCACCCTGGTGACGCGTGGTGATCCGGCCCTGGTTGTTGCGGCCGCCCTTCTTGGGCAGCGGCTTGACCAGCGACTTCTCCGGAGTGGTCCGGGTGATCTCGACGAAGTCGGCCACCGACGAGCCACGGCGGCCCGGGGTGGTCGGCTTGTACTTGCGGATAGCCATCTCGATACCTCAGCTGAGTTCTCTGCAGAAGCCGGTCAGGAGACCGGCCCTCCGAAGATGTCGATGCGGTGGCCCTCGGCCAGGCTGACGATCGCGCGCTTGGTGTCCTTGCGCCGACCGATGCCGTTGCGGGTACGACGGGCCTTGCCCTGGCGGTTGAGGGTGTTGACGGAGGTCACCTTGACGTCGAACACCTTCTCGACCGCGATCTTGATCTCGGTCTTGTTCGCGTCCGGGTGGACCAGGAACGTGTACTTGTTGGCGTCGAGCAGGCCGTAGCTCTTCTCGCTCACCACCGGCGCGATGAGCACGTCGCGGTGGTCCTTGTGCAGGGTGCTCACTTGGCGGCCTCCTCGTCCTCGGTCACGGTGGTCTCCTCACCGGCAGCGGCGTCGTGCGCCGGCGGCTCGACCACACTGGCCTTGCGTGCACTGGACGTCGCGGTGCCGGACACGAAGGCGTCGAAGGCGCCCTTGGTGAACACCACGTCGTCGGAGACCAGCACGTCGTAGGTGTTGAGCTGGTCCACGGCGAGCAGGTGCACCGAGGCGACGTTGCGCAGCGAGAGCCAGGTGACCGCGTCGTCACGCTCGAGGACGACGAGCTGACGGCGGTTGCCGCTCAGCTCGGCGAGCGCGGCGACGGCCTGCTTGGTCGACGGCGCGGAGCCCGAGACCAGCGACTCGACCACGTGCACCCGGCCGGCGCGAGCCCGGTCGGAGAGGGCACCGCGCAGGGCGGCAGCCTTCATCTTCTTCGGGGTGCGCTGGTCGTAGCTGCGCGGCTGCGGACCGTGCACGATGCCACCGCCGGCGAACTGCGGCGCCCGGATCGAGCCCTGGCGGGCACGACCGGTGCCCTTCTGCCGGTAGGGCTTGCGGCCACCGCCGCGGACCTCGCCCCGGGTCTTGGTGGCGTGGGTGCCCTGGCGAGCCGCAGCCTGCTGGGCCACCACGACCTGGTGGATCAGCGGGATGTTCGGCTCCACGTCGAAGATCTCGGCGGGGAGATCGACCTTCACGGTCTCGTTGCTCATGCCGGGGCCTCCTGGGTCCGCTTGGCGGCCGACCGGATGACCACGAGCCCGCCCTTGGGGCCGGGAACGGCGCCCTTGAGCAGGATCAGGCCCTTCTCGGCGTCGACCGCGTGGACGACGACGTTTTGAACGGTGACTGTTTCGGTGCCCATCCGGCCCGACATCCGCATGCCCTTGAAGACCCGACCCGGGGTGGCACAGGCGCCGATCGACCCGGGCTTGCGGTGGTTGCGGTGAGCACCGTGGGAGGCGCCGACACCGGCGAAGCCGTGTCGCTTCATCGTGCCGGCGTAGCCCTTGCCCTTGCTGGTGCCGGTCACGTCGACCTCCTGCCCGGCCTCGAAGAGGTCCGGACCGAGCTCCTGGCCGACCTGGTAGGTGGAGGCGTCGCTGGTGCGGATCTCCACGACGTGGCGCCTCGGGGTGACACCGGCCTTGGCGAAGTGCCCGGCGGAGGGCTTGGTCACCTTGGCGCCGTCGATCTCACCGAAGCCGACCTGGACGGCGTTGTAGCCGTCGGCCTCCGGGGTGCGCACCTGGGTGACGACGTTGGTGCCCGCCGCGACGACGGTCACCGGGACGATGCGGTTGTTCTCGTCCCACGTCTGGGTCATGCCGAGCTTGGTGCCCAGCAACCCCTTCACGTTTCTCTCGGCTCTGCTGATCTTCTGGATGCTCATCAGTCTGTCTCCGGCCTCAGAGCTTGATCTCGATGTCGACGCCGGCGGGCAGGTCAAGCCGCATCAGCGAGTCGACGGTCTTCGGAGTGGGGTCGATGATGTCGATGAGCCGCTTGTGCGTGCGCATCTCGAAGTGCTCGCGCGAGTCCTTGTACTTGTGCGGCGAGCGGATGACGCAGTAGACGTTCTTCTCCGTCGGCAGCGGCACCGGGCCGGCCACCTTGGCGCCCGTCCGGGTCACTGTGTCAACGATCTTCCGCGCCGAGGTGTCGATCACCTCGTGGTCATAGGCCTTGAGCCTGATGCGGATCTTCTGTCCCGCCATCAAACGATCCTTCGGTTCGGGGTCTGTCCAACGACTGCGTCTTCGGGCCGCCCGGAGGCGATCCGTCCTGCTCCCCGCCCCTCCGCTCTCCGACCCCCGCGGTCGGGCGTGTCGCCCTGTCCAGGACGCATGACGCCGTCGTGCTTGGTTGGTCGTTGTTCGGAGTGACGCCCAGCTGGTCTGGCCTGCCGGGTGAACGGGGTCTCCTGGTTCGGCGCGAACGCACGACCACTGGGCAGTCCCGGAGGCTGCTGAGGGGAGACCCTGTTCAGTAGTCAATGTCCGCGCCCCGGCGACCCCGCCGGAGCAACCGGACTATCTTGGCAGAGACCGGCCCCTGCGTCCAAATCGGGGGCCCGGACCAGACAGCGGACCGGGGTCCAGGGGCGGGCTGTGCCCCCTCACACCGACGCCCCGATCGCGATCAGCAGCGGCACCACGAACACGACGAGGCCCAGGACGAGGGCGAGACCGGTGAGGATGGTGCCCACCATCCCCAGGATGCGTCCGATGTTCACCATGTCCCGACCGGTCAGCTGCCCCTGGGAGGCGTCGATCTCACGCAGCGCCCGGTTGCCCATCACCCAGGCGAAGGGTCCGACCACGCCGCAGACCGCGAGGCTGCACACGCCGAGCACCAGCACCGTGGTGGTCTGGGGGTGGTCACGCGTCGCCCCGGGAAAGACAGGCGGCTGGTACTGGGTCACGGCGGGAGTCTTCCACGACCCGAAGGCGGCGTGGCCCGGCTTGCCGCAGCGCACCGGGAAACCTAACGTCGCTCCATGGCACACGTTGCCGCGTTCGGCCTGCTGGTGGCGATCTCCCTGGCGCCGCTGGCCTTCGTGGCCGCCCTGGTCCACCAGCGGGAGCTGGAGCTCGCTGCCTCCCGGGCCTCGCGCTGGCTGACCGGGTGGCGCAGCCGGACTCCCGAACCCGACAGCCCCCCGCTCGAGCTCCTGGCCGCCAAGGTCCGCCGGTTGCACGCCGACCTGTCCGAGACCAGCGGGAGGTCCATGCCGAAGCAGCGCGGGACGCTGGCGGCCTACGACGCGGCGCTCGTCGCGACGGCGCACGCGCTGGAGGTCCCCACCTGCCTGGCGACCCTGCCACCGACCGGGTTCGACCGGGAGGTGGAGCGCCTGCGCCTCGAGGACGCCCTGCGGCACGCCGGCCTCGTCTGGGGCCCGCGCTGAACGGCTACCGGCGGCGGTAGCACAAGTCGACGATCGGACGACCTGCCGCGCGCCCCTTGCGCTCGAACTTGGTCACCGGCCGTTCCGCCCACCGCTCGACCGGGCCGCCCTCGAGGTGTGGCTCGGCGTCGAGCAGGGCACGCATCTGGGCGGCGTACTCCGGCCAGTCGGTGGCCAGCCGCCACTCGGCGCCGGGGCGCAGTCTGCGGGCCGCCAGCGCGGCGAAGCCTGCGGTCACCAGCCGGCGCTTGTGGTGGCGCTTCTTCGGCCACGGGTCCGGGAAGAAGGTCCACAGGCCGGCCAGGCGGCCCTCGCCCACGAGGTGCTCCAGGGCCCACACCGCGTCGACGGCGCAGAAGCGCACGTTCGTCGCACCGGCGTCGGCGACGCGAGCCAGCGAGGCGGCGACTCCGGGTCGCCACACCTCCAGGGCGAGGACGTCGACCTCGGGGCGCGCCGCGGCCAGGGCCGCGGTGGCCTCACCGACACCCGAGCCGATCTCCACGACCAGCGGGGCCTCGCGGCCGAACCAGTCCGCCAGCCAGAAGTCCGGGTCGTCTACCGCCTCCTCGGGGATCACCCAGGCCTGCGCATGGGCGTCCCACGCCTCCTGCTGGGTGGGCGTGAACCGGCTGCCGCGCCGGGAGTAGGTCAGCACCTCGCGGACCCGACGACCGTCCTCGGTGAACTTGTGGTGCGGTCTGGCGGGCGGGATGGCTCGGGCTGGTTCAGCGGTCATGTCGAGGGCTTGTCGCCGAGGCGTCGCAAAGATGCGCGGAAAACGCGCCGAGGCGTCGCAGATGTACTTTCCTCGCACCGAGTGGTGCACATCTGCGACGCCTCGGCTCAGGCGTTGCTGGTCGCTACTTCGTGATCTTCGTGACCCGACCGGCGCCCACGGTGCGGCCGCCCTCGCGGATCGCGAAGCGGAGGCCCTCCTCCATGGCGATCGGCTGGATCAGCTCGACGGTCATGTCGGTGTTGTCACCGGGCATCACCATCTCGCGACCCTCGGGGAGGGTCACCACCCCGGTCACGTCCGTGGTCCGGAAGTAGAACTGCGGACGGTAGTTGTTGAAGAACGGCGTGTGCCGACCGCCCTCCTCCTTGGACAGGATGTAGACCGAGGCCTCGAAGTTGGTGTGCGGGGTGGTCGTGCCCGGCTTGATCACGACCATGCCGCGCTCGACGTCCTCACGCTTGGTGCCGCGGAGCAGCAGGCCGACGTTCTCGCCGGCCTGGCCCTCGTCGAGGAGCTTGCGGAACATCTCCACACCGGTGACGGTGGTCTTCTGCGAGCCCTCGCGGATGCCGACGATCTCGACCTCCTCGTTGACCTTGACCACACCGCGCTCGATGCGGCCGGTGACCACCGTGCCGCGGCCGGTGATGGTGAAGACGTCCTCGACCGGCATCAGGAACGGCTTGTCGGTGTCGCGCGCGGGGGTGGGGATGAAGTCGTCCACCGCGTTCATGAGCTCGAGGATCGACTCGCTCCACTTCTCCTCGCCCTGCAGCGCCGGGAAGGCGGCCACGCGGACGACCGGCACGTCGTCGCCGGGGAACTCGTACTCGGAGAGGAGCTCGCGGACCTCCATCTCGACGAGCTCGATGAGCTCCTCGTCGTCGACCATGTCGCACTTGTTCAGCGCCACGACCAGGGCGGGCACGCCGACCTGGCGGGCGAGCAGCACGTGCTCACGCGTCTGCGGCATCGGGCCGTCGGTGGCGGCGACCACGAGGATCGCACCGTCCATCTGGGCCGCGCCGGTGATCATGTTCTTGATGTAGTCGGCGTGACCCGGGCAGTCGACGTGCGCGTAGTGACGGTTCTCCGTCTGGTACTCCACGTGCGCGATCGAGATGGTGATGCCGCGCTGACGCTCCTCGGGAGCCTTGTCGATCTCGTCGAACGGCGTGAACGGGTTGAGGTCCGGGTACTTGTCGTGCAGGACCTTCGTGATCGCTGCGGTCAGCGTCGTCTTGCCGTGGTCGATGTGACCGATCGTGCCGATGTTGACGTGCGGCTTGGTCCGCTCGAACTTCGCCTTGGCCACTGGGGGCTCCTCCTGTTGTTGTTTCTTGACTCGCGTTGAACTGGTGTTGCTGCCGAGGCCGGGCGATCCCTACTCGCCGCGGACCTTCTTGATGATCTCGTCGGCGACGTTCTGGGGAACCTCGGCGTACGAGTCGAACTCCATCGAGTACGACGCCTGACCAGAGGTCTTCGACCGCAAGTCACCAACGTACCCGAACATCTCGGAGAGCGGCACGAGGGCGTTGACGACCATGTCGCCGTGACGCTCCTCCTGGTGCTGGATCTGGCCACGCCGAGAGTTGATGTCGCCGATGACGGTGCCCAGGAAGGTCTCCGGGGTGGTCACCTCGACGGCGAACATCGGCTCCAGCAGCACCGGCTTGGCCATCCGGGCGGCCTCCTTGAACGCCGCGTTCCCGGCGATCTTGAAGGCGAGCTCGGAGGAGTCGACGTCGTGGTAGGCGCCGTCCTCGAGGCTGACCTTCACGTCGACCATGGGGTAGCCGGCGAGGATGCCGAACTCCATGGCCTCCTGCGCGCCCTGGTCCACCGAGGGGATGTACTCCTTGGGCACGCGCCCGCCGGTCACGTTGTTGAGGAACTGATAACCCGCACCGGCACCGGTCTCGGGATCGATGCTCGGCTCGATCGTCATCACGACCTTGGCGAACTGACCCGAACCACCGGTCTGCTTCTTGTGGGTGTAGGAGTGGTTCTCCACCGCGCGACGGACGGTCTCGCGGTAGGCGACCTGCGGCTTGCCGACGGTCGCCTCGACGCGGAACTCGCGCTTCATCCGGTCCACAAGGATCTCCAGGTGGAGCTCCCCCATGCCGGCGATGATCGTCTGGCCGGTCTCCTCGTCGGTCTTGACCGTGAAGGTCGGGTCCTCGTCGGAGAGGCGCTGGATCGCCGCGGAGAGCTTCTCCTGGTCGCCCTTGGTCTTGGGCTCGATGGCGACCTCGATCACCGGCGCCGGGAAGGTCATCGACTCCAGGACGACGGGGTTGGCCGGGTCACACAGGGTGTGCCCGGTCTTGGTCTCCTTCAGACCCATCACCGCGACGATCTGGCCGGCGCCGACCGAGGCGATCTCCTCACGCTTGTTGGCGTGCATCTGGTAGACCTTGCCGATCCGCTCCTTGCGACCGGTCACCGGGTTGAGCACGTGGGCGCCCGCCTCGAGCTTGCCGGAGTAGACGCGGACGTAGGTCAGCTTCCCCAGGTGCGGGTCGGCGGCGATCTTGTAGGCCAGCCCGGCGAACGGGGCGTCGTCGCTGGGCTTGCGCTCGATGACCTTCTCCTCGTCGTTGACGTCGTGACCGGTGATGGCCTCGACGTCGATCGGCGAGGGGAGGTATTTCACGACCGCGTCGAGCAGGGGCTGGACGCCCTTGTTCTTGAAGGCGGTGCCGCACAGGACCGGGTTCACCTTGTCGGCCAGCGTGGCGCGACGAATCGCGGCCTCGAGCTCCGCCACGGAGAGGTCCTCGCCCTCGAGGTACTTCTCCATGATGTCGTCGTCGGCCTCGGCCAGGGTCTCCAGAAGCTTCTCGCGGTACTCCTCGGCCTGCTCCTGCAGCTCGGCCGGGATCTCCTCGACCTCGTAGTCCTCACCCATCTTGGTCTCACCGCGCCAGGTGAGCGCACGCATGCCGACCAGGTCGACGACACCGAGGAAGTCCTGCTCGGTGCCGATCGGCAGCTGCAGCACCAGCGGGGTCGCGTTCAGACGCTCGACCATCATCTCGACGCACCGGAAGAAGTCCGCGCCGGTGCGGTCGAGCTTGTTGACGAAGCACATCCGCGGCACGGAGTACTTGTTGGCCTGGCGCCAGACGGTCATCGTCTGCGGCTCCACGCCGGCCACACCGTCGTACACCGCGATCGCACCGTCGAGGACCCGCAGCGAGCGCTCCACCTCCACGGTGAAGTCGACGTGTCCGGGGGTGTCGATGATGTTGATCTGGTGGTCCTTCCACCAGCAGGTGGTCGCGGCGGAGGTGATGGTGATGCCGCGCTCCTGCTCCTGCTCCATCCAGTCCATGACGGCGCCGCCCTCGTGGACCTCACCGATCTTGTAGGTGATGCCGGTGTAGAACAGGATCCGCTCGGTGGTGGTGGTCTTTCCGGCGTCGATGTGCGCCATGATGCCGATGTTGCGGACCTTGTTGAGGTCCGTGGTGATGTCGACAGCCACTGTCAGCGTTCCTTAGGTCGATTCGGTTGATCGGTTACCGGGTGAGCGGCGACCGGAGCGAGGCACGGGAACCGGCTGCGGTCGCAACCACGAAGGCGGTCGCGACCACAGCGGACCGGTTACCAGCGGTAGTGGGCGAAGGCCTTGTTGGACTCGGCCATCTTGTGGGTGTCCTCGCGCTTCTTCACAGCGGCACCGAGGCCGTTGGAGGCGTCGAGGATCTCGTTCATCAGGCGCTCGGACATGCTCTTCTCGCGGCGGTCGCGCGCGTAGCCCACGAGCCAGCGCAGCGCCAGCGTGGTGCTCCGGCCCGGCTTGACCTCGATGGGCACCTGGTAGGTGGCGCCACCGACGCGGCGGGACTTGACCTCGATGGACGGCTTGACGTTGTCCAGCGCGCGCTTGAGCGTGACGACCGGGTCGGTGCCGGTCTTCTCACGCGTGCCCTCGAGGGCCTTGTAGACGATGCGCTGGGCGACCTGCTTCTTGCCGTCCTCGAGCACCTTGGAGACCAGCTGGGAGACCAGCTGGGACCCGTAGACCGGGTCGACGTCGATGTGCCGCTTCGGAGCGGGACCCTTGCGCGGCATGTCAGCTCTTCTCCTTCTTCGCGCCGTAGCGGCTCCGGGCCTGCTTGCGGTTCTTCACGCCCTGGGTGTCCAGCGAGCCACGGATGATCTTGTAGCGGACACCGGGAAGGTCCTTCACCCGGCCGCCACGCACCAGCACCATGGAGTGCTCCTGCAGGTTGTGCCCCACGCCCGGGATGTAGGCAGTGACCTCGACGCCGCTGGACAGGCGCACGCGGGCGACCTTGCGCAGGGCGGAGTTCGGCTTCTTGGGGGTGGTGGTGTAGACGCGGGTGCAGACTCCGCGTCGCTGGGGCGAACCCTTCAGGGCAGGCGTCTTGTTCTTCGACACCTTGTCCTGGCGGCCCTTGCGGACCAGCTGCTGAATGGTGGGCACCGGGTGGTTCCCTCTCTGTCGGCTCTCAGTGCGCGGCACCTTGCCGGGCACGGTGGTGTTGCGTTGTTGCGGTGGTGCTGTGACGTGTCCGGACGGGCCTGCATCCGCGCCGGAGGAGAGCCGGCTCGTCGCCCTGCACTCGGGCACGCAGACAGGTCTGGATCTCCCAGACACGAGGACCGAGATTACCGGGTGCGGATGCCCCGGTCAAAACGCCGGGCTTCAGCCGATCTCGATGCCGAGCTGGGTGGCGAGCACCGGCGCGAGGTCCACGAGCTGGGTCGGGCTGACCGTGGCCCCGCGCAGCTGCGCGGGGGCGGTGACCTCACCCAGCTCCGCACCGCGCAGGTCGACGTCGGCCAGGGTGGCCTCGGGCAGCACCAGCCGGTCCACCGAGGTGCGCACGAAGGTCAGCCGGGCGACGGTCGCGCCGCCGAGGTCCAGGTCCTCGACATGGCAGTCCTCGAAGGTCACGTCGGTCAGCTCGCTACCCCGGAGGTTGACGTAGCCGAGCCGGCAGCCCACCAGGGCGACCAGGCGCACCTGGGCGTCGTACATCTCCAGCGCGCCGACCCGGCAGGAGTCCAGCTCCACCTCCCGCACGACGCTGTGATCGAGCCGGAGCGTCGTGGCCTGACAGTGCTCGAGCCGCGTCTCCCGCAGCCGGCTGCCGGTGAGCCGGGCCTCGTCCAGCCGGGCCCGGACGAGGCGGCACTCGACCAGGTCCCGGTCCTGGAGCGTCTCGCCGCTCAGGTCGACGTCGGTGAACGACACACCGTCGTGGGCGCGTTCGAGGACCAGCGCCGTCTCGTGGCCCTCCTCCAGCTCCTCCAGGAGCAGGCGAGGCCGCTGGGCCCGCTCAACCACGGGGCGCGCCGGTGAGCAGCAGCTCGGCCAGGTGCACGGCCCGGCGGCCGGCGAGGTCGTCGAGCTGGGTGCGACAGGAGAAGCCGTCGGCCAGCACCACCGCGGCTGCGCCCGCGTCGCGTACGGCGGGCAGCAGGTCGTGCTCGGCCACGGCGACGCTGACCTCGTAGTGGCCCTTCTCCACGCCGAAGTTGCCTGCGAGCCCGCAGCACCCGCCGACCCGGCGCACGGTGGCGCCGGTGCGGGCGAGCAGGGCGGCGTCGGTCTCCCACCCGAGCACGGCGTGGTGGTGGCAGTGCGGCTGCGCCACGATCTCCACCCCGGTGAGGTCGGGCGGGGTCCACTCCCCTGCCCGCGCCTTGTCCTCGAGCAGCTCGGCCAGGGTGCGCAGGCCCCGGCCGACCTCCACCACGCGCGGGTCGTCGAGGAGCTGGCCGGCGTCCTCGCGCAGAGCCGCCAGGCAGCTGGGCTCCAGCCCGATGACCGGGACCCCCGAGGTGACGTAGGGGTGCAGGGTGTCGACCGCCCGGGACACGATCCGGCGGGCGGCCGAGAGCTGGCCGGTGGTGATCCAGGTCAGGCCGCAGCAGGCGGTCTCCGGGATGACCCCGGCACGCAGGCCCATCGAGGCGAAGAGCTCCAGCGCGGCACGGCCGGTGTGGGCGGCGAACCGGTCGGTGAAGGAGTCGGCCCAGATCCACACGTCCGGCTGCTGGCCGACGGAGTCCTTGCGCAGCGGGCGCTCGGAGAAGGCCGGCAGGCTTCGGCGCTGGTCGACGCCGGCCGTGGCCTTGGCGAGCCGGCCGAGCGCCTTGCTGCGCAGCAGCGTGTTGGCCACCCGCGGCGGGGTCATCCGGGCCCAGCGCGGCAGTGCGCCGAGGGCGTAGTGGGAGCGCGGACGGACCCGGCCGGCGTACTTCTGGGCGAGCGCCTCGGACTTGTAGGTCGCCATGTCGATGCCGGTGGGGCAGTCCCGGGCGCAGCCCTTGCAGGACAGGCACAGGTCCAGCGCCTCCTCGACCGCCGGGGAGCCGAACTCGAGGGTGCCGTTCGCCACGTCCTGCAGGGCCCGGGCCCGGCCTCGGGTGGAGTCCTTCTCCTCCCGGGTGGCCACGTACGACGGACACATCACCCCGCCGCGCCCGGTGTTGTCGGCGATGCACTTGCCGACGCCGGTGCAACGGTGCACCGCTGCGTCGAAGGAGCCGCCGTCGTGGGTGAACCGCAGCCGGCTGGGCACCGCCCGCATCGGGGCGGCCAGCCGCAGGTCGGAGTCGAAGGGCGCCGGCTCGACCAGCACGCCGGGGTTGAGCACGTCCCCCGGGTCCAGGATGCGTTTGGCCTGTTCCATCAGGGCCAGCGCGGCCGGGGAGTACATCCGGGGCAGGAGCTCAGACCGCGCGCGGCCGTCACCGTGCTCCCCCGACATCGACCCGCCGTAGGAGGCGACCAGGTCGGCGGCGTCCTCCATGAACCCGCGGAACACCGACCTGCCCGCGGCGTCTGCAAGCTCGAAGTCGATCCGCACGTGCACGCAACCCTCGCCGAAGTGGCCGTAGGGCACCCCGTCGAGCCGCCGCTCGCGCAGCAGCGCGTCGAAGTCGCGCAGGTAGGCGCCCAGCCGCGCAGGAGGCACCGCGGCGTCCTCCCAGCCCGACAGGGCCTGCCGCTGCAGGGAGCGTGCCGCCAGTCCGGCGCCGTCCTCCCGGATCCGCCACAGGGCCAGCTGCTCGGCGACCTCGGTGACCACGCGGTGCGGCACGCCGGCGGTGGCAGCCACCGACTCTGCGCGGGCACGGACCTCCTCCGCGGAGTCGGCGGTCACCTCGGCGAACAGCCACCCGCCGCCCGCCGGCAGGTCGGGGTGGCCGGGAACGAGGTCGACGATGCGCTGGCCCAAGCCCTCGCACGCGACCAGTTCGTGCTCGAGCAGGGCCGGGACCGCGTCCGCCGCCTCGGCCATGGAGGGGTACGCGAGCACGGCCAGCGCCCGGTGCGGGGCGTCCTCGACCAGGCGGACCGTGGCGTCCAGCACGACGCCCAGGGTGCCTTCGGTGCCGACCAGGAAGCGGTCCAGGCGCCGTCCACGCTCGGGCAGCAGGTGCTCGAAGGAGTAGCCGGACACCTGCCGCCCGAAGCGCCCGAACTCGGTGCGCACGGTGCCCAGGTGCTCCTCGACCAGCGCCGTCAGCTCCTGCTCGGGCCCGCTGCCACCCGGCTCCGGACCGAGCTCGAGCACCGACCCGTCGGCGAGCAGGACCGTCAGGGCCTCGACGTTGTCGACCATCCGCCCGTAGCCCAGGGCCCTCGAACCGCAGGCGTTGTTGCCGATCATCCCGCCGATCGTGCAGCGGGTGTGCGTGGAGGGGTCGGGGCCGAACCTGAGACCCGCCCGCAGGGCCTGCTGCTGCAACGTGGCATGGACCGTGCCCGGCTGCACCCTGGCCGTACGACGGTCGGGGTCGAGCTCCAGGACCCGGTTGAGGTGCCGCAGGGTGTCCACCACGATGCCCGGCCCCACGGCGTTCCCGGCGATCGAGGTGCCGGCGCCGCGCATGGTCAATGGCACCCCCGTCTCCCGTGCGGCCGCCAGTGCGGCGGCCAGCTCGTCGGTGTGCCGGGGGCGGACCACGACCTGCGGGGGCACCCGGTAGAGGCTGGCGTCGGTGGCGTAGAGCGACCGGGCCAGTGAGGAGTCGTCGACGTCACCGACCCCGTGCCGGCGCAGGGCAGCCACGAGATCCGCCGAGGTGCTCACCACAGCTCGAGCGACCGGCGCAGGATGACCGCGGCGTCCTCCTCGGCAACCTCGCGCGGCGCGGTGGCCAGCAGGCGCTGCTGCTTCATCGTGCCGGCCACGAGGTCGTCGATGTCAGCCTCCGCGTAGCCCACGGCGGAGAGCCCGTTCGGGATCCCGATGTCCCGCATCAAGGTCGCCAGCACGTTGGGCAGCGTGTCGGGACCTTCGGTGAAGGCATGGTCCGGGGCGAGCAGTCGGGCGGCGCGGAGGTGCCGCTCCGGCCCCGCCTCGAAGGTCCAGCGGAACGCCTCGGGAGCAGTCAGCGAGACCGCCATGCCGTGGGGCACGATGGGCTCGTCGCCCGGGTAGCCGCCGGGGTGGAAGTCCCGGACCCGTCCGGCGATCGGGTAGGCGTTGGCGTGCGGCACGTGCACGCCGGCGTTGCCGAACCCGAGACCGGCAAAGGTGGCGGCCAGCGCCATGCTGTGCCGGGCGGTCCGGTCCGACCCGTCCCGCACGGCCCGTCGGAAGGACTCGGCCAGCAGCGACATGGCCCGCTCCGACCACATGTCCGAGATCGGGTTGGAGCCGCAGTAGGGCACCCGTTGCTCGGGCTGCTTGCGGTCGTAGGAGGAGAACGGCCGGGCGGTATAGCTCTCCAGGGCATGGCTGAGGATGTCCATCCCGGCCGCGGCGGTCACGCCGGCGGGCTGGGTGAGGGTCAGCTCCGGGTCCACCACCGCCATCGTGGGCCGCAGCCGGGCGTGACTGATGCCGGTCTTGACGTGCTGCTCCAGCACGTCGAGGACGCAGATGGTGGTGGACTCCGCACCCGTTCCGGTGGTCGTGGGCACGGCGACCAGCGGCTTGAGGGGCCTCGCCGGGGCCTTACCCTGCCCGACGGGGGCGTTGACGTAGTCCATCAGCTCGCCGTCGTTGGTGGTCAGCAGGTTGACCGCCTTGGCGGTGTCGATGGAGGAACCGCCGCCCACGGCCACGAAGGCGTCCCACGGTCCGGTCGCGCGGGCGTGCGCGATCGCCTCCTCCAGGCTGGCGTCGGTCGGCTCGACGTGCACCCGGTCGAAGACGGCCGCCTCGATGCCGAAGCGGCCCATCTGGTCGGCGACGCGCTGCGGGTGGCCGGTCGCCGCGACACCGGGATCGGTCACCACCAGCACCCGCCGGACGTCGTACTGGGAGAGGTCGAAGCCGATCTCCTCCGAGGCGCCCTCCCCGAACTTCAGACCCGGGGCGCCGTAGGTGAAGACGGTCTCACGCGTGGCATCCGGCATGGCCCCAACCTATCCGGGCACGCGCATCTCCAGCGCCGCGGTGACCACGGCAGAGACGGACCACCGGCCGGCGAGCACCTCGGTCAGAGGGACCCAGCGCACGTCGTCGGTGGTCCCGTCCGGGTCGGCGACCCGCGGCTCCCCCGCGCTCACCGTCGCGTCGAAGACGAGGTGCACGCCGTGGTAGTCCTCCTCGCGGCCGCTCGGCGCGGTGCCGGTGAAGTGTTCGTCGTGGACGCCCAGCAACGCTCCGACTGCGGCGGTCAGCCCGGTCTCCTCGCGCACCTCGCGCGCGACCGCGCGCGCCGGCGGCTCCCCGTGGCCGAGGCCCCCACCCGGCAACGTCCACGTGCCCGGTCGCGGCCCGCGTTCGGAGTGCCGCGTCAGCAAGACCTCGTCCGCACGCAGCACGAGGGCGTAGGCCGCCAGCCGTTGTCGCATCGCCGGCCGGTGCCTGGCCAGCGCCTCGAGCACCATCGGCACGGTGGGCACCGCGCCGGAGCCGACGTCCTCGACCGGGACCCACCGTGCGTCCACCGTCGAGCCGCCGACCTCCACGACCGAGGGCGCCGGCGCGTCCGGGGCCACCGAGGCGTCGTAGACGATCCGCACCGAGTGCAGGTCGGTCATCGCCCGCGAGCCCCGGTCCACCACGCGGTGGGCCGACCCCACCCACAGGGGCTCGCCGAGCTCGCAGTGGAGGCCGGTCTCCTCGAACACCTCCCGCACGACGGCATCGGCCGGCGGCTCGCCGAACTCGATGCCGCCGCCCGGCAACGTCCACAGCTCCCGCGGGGCCACCCGGGGCGAGATCCGCGCCAGGAGCACCTGGCCGCCGCGGACGATCAGCGCGTACGCCGCGACCCGCTGGCGCCGGGGCAGCGGCTCGGCGCCCTCGGGCAGGAGTGGCGGGACGGACATGGCGGGAGTCTAGGGATCAGTCCGACTTGAGTATCGTGACCCGGTGGTCGAGACCGTTGCCCGGGACGGCGTCACCCCGGCCGCGCCCAAGCGCCGGGACCCTTGGTTCGACAACGCGAAGATGGCGCTGGTCACGCTGGTGGTGCTGGGCCACTCCTGGACACTGCTGCCGGTCTTCGCCCACGACCCGGGCAGCGCCACGACCCGCGACGTGGACAAGTGGCTCTACTACTTCCTCTACGGCTGGCACGTCCCGGCGTTCGTGCTCATCACCGGCTACCTGTCCAGGTCGTTCACCTGGAGCCGCACGCGCCTGTGGTCCCTGGTGAAGACCGTGGCGGTGCCGTACGTCATCTTCGAGGGGCTCCTGGTCGCCTACCGCCACTACGTCGGCGGGGTCGAGTTCGAGCACATCTGGACCAATCCGCACTGGCCGATGTGGTATCTCTCGGCGCTGTTCTTCTGGCGACTGGTCACTCCGGTGTTCCTTCGGCTGCCGGCCAAGGTCGTCGTCGCCGTGGCGATCAGCCTCCTGAGCGGCCTCTACGCCACCGACACCTTCGACAATGCCCGCATCCTCGGGCTGCTGCCGTTCTTCGTGCTCGGTCTGAAGATGCACGAGGGCCACTGGGCGCTGCTGCGCACCCGGCGCGCCCGATGGTACGGCGCCGTGACGATGGCGGTCCTCTTCGTGCTCGCCTTCTTCGCCGACCACTGGGCCCAGACCGAGTGGCTGTACTACCGCAGCCGCTACGACGCCCTGGACCCCGACAACCTGCGCGCCCTCACCATCCGGATGGTGCTGCTGCTGGTCGGTGTCGCCGGCGCGTTCGCGTTCTTCACCCTGGTGCCCAAGGTCCGCGGCTGGTTCACCGCCATGGGCACCGCGACCCTGGTGGTGTACCTCTACCACGGCTTCTTCGTGCTCTCCGCGGAGTTCGCCGGCTTCAAGCCGTGGGCGGCCGACCACTGGCCGTTGTCCCTGGTCGTGGTCAGCGTGCTGGCACCGGTGCTGGCGATGGCGCTCGCCTGGGAGCCGGTCTCCCGGAGGCTGAACTGGCTGGTCGACCCCATCGGCACCCTCAGCCGGCTCCGGCGACACTGACCGCGGCGTCAGCCGCGGTACGCCGGTGCCACGGGGCACGTCCGCCTGGTTCGCTACGTGAACGGCGGGCGATGGTCCAGGTGCACCGAGCGGCGGCCGGCCCACCGCCACACCTGGGCCGCACGGTCGCGGTCCTCGTCGGTGACGAAGTTGCCCATCCAGCGCAGCGCGAGCGTCATCAGCCACCGCGAGCGCATCCCGGCCGGGCCGAGCGCGGCGACCAGCCCGGGTCGCGTGGCGATCCCGGCGAGCCGACGAGCGATGGAGAAGGCCTCGCCGTAGTGCTCGCGCAGCAGCTGCGGCCACGCGTCGGTGAGGTCGTCGCCCTGCGCGAGCAGCTCCACCAGCAGGCGGCCGGTCTCCATGCCGTAGTCGATGCCCTCACCGTTGAGCGGGTTGACGCACGCGGCCGCATCGCCGATCAGCGCCCAGTTGGCGCCGGCGACGTTCGAGACCGCCCCGCCCATCGGGAGCAGCGCCGAGGTCGGCATCCGCAGCTCGCCCTCGAGCTCGAACTGCGCCCGGCGAGCCTCGGCGTAGGACTGCATCAGCGGGCGCAGCGCGATCCCGGCGGGCCGGGACGCGGTGGCCAGGGTGCCCACGCCGATGTTCACCTGGCCGTCGCCGAGCGGAAAGATCCAGCCGTAGCCGGAGAGCACTTCATCGTCCTCGCCGCGCAGCTCCAGATGGCTGCTGATCCACGGGTCGTCCAACCGCCCCGAGGTGACGTAGGAACGGGCTGCCACGCCGTAGGCAGTGTCACGGTGCCAGGCGCGGCCGAGCCGCTTGCCCAGCGGCGAGCGGACCCCGTCGGCCACGATCAGCTGTCGGCACCCGACCTCGACCAGCCCGTCGCCACGGTCCAGGGTGACGCCGACGACCCTGCCGCCCTCCAGGCGTACGTCGACAGCCCGGGCGCCGTCGAGACCCTCGGCACCTGACTTCAGGGCCGTGGTGCGCAGGTGGTCGTCGAGCTCGGTGCGAGCCACCGCCGACCCGTAGGACGGCAGCGAGCCGCCCGGCCACGGCAGCAGCAGGGTCTGGCCGAAGCCGTGGGCGCGCAGCCCGTGGTTGATGGTGTGCGCGCGGACCCAGTCCCCGAGCCCGAGTCGCTCGAGCTCGCCGATGGCGCGCGGGGTCAGGCCGTCGCCGCAGGTCTTGTCCCGGGGGAACACCGCCGCATCCGCGAGCAGCACCTCACGCCCGGCGCGAGCCGCCCAGGCCGCCGCGGTGGACCCGGCCGGGCCCGCACCGACGACGAGCACATCGGTGCTCCTCCGCTCGGGTCGACCGCTCACCTGGACATTCTCCCAAGTCGGCGGTCAGGACGCCGTACCGGCCCTGTGCACCGGCCCCGACCACGCACTGCCCCGGCGAGACGCGGACTGCCCGGTGGCTGCACCGCCAGGGAGGGGTCGGTTCCCCACGGGCTCGTGGGGAACCGACACCTCCGCGACGCGACTCAGCGCTGCTGGTACGACCCGAAGTCGAAGTCGTCCAGGGCGACGGTCTGGTTGCCACCGAAGTAGTCGTCGCCGTAGTTGTCGTAGCCGGTGACGGCGTACGCGGCGGCGCGGGCCTCCTCGGTCGGCTCCACCCGGATGTTGCGGTACCGCTCGAGGCCGGTGCCCGCCGGGATCAGCTTTCCGATGATCACGTTCTCCTTCAGGCCCATCAGGGCGTCGGACTTGGCGTTGATCGCCGCGTCGGTCAGCACCCGGGTCGTCTCCTGGAAGGAGGCCGCCGAGAGCCACGACTCGGTGGCGAGCGAGGCCTTCGTGATGCCCATCAGCACCGGCCGGCCCGAGGCAGGCTTCTGGCTCTCGGAGACCGCGCGGCGGTTCTCCTCCTCGTAGCGCACCCGGTCGACCAGGTCCGAGGGCAGCAGGCGAGTGTCACCGGACTCGATGACGGTGACCCTGCGCAGCATCTGCCGCACGATGATCTCGATGTGCTTGTCGTGGATCGACACACCCTGGCTGCGGTAGACCTGCTGGACCTCGTCCACCAGGTGCTCCTGCGCCTTGCGGACACCGAGGATCCGCAGGACGTCCTGCGGGTCCGGCGTGCCCTGGGTCAGCTGCTGGCCGACCTCGACGTGGTCGCCGTCGGCGACCAGCAGGCGCGACCGCTTGCTGACGGGGTACTCCGCCGGGTCCCCGCCGTCGTCCGGCGTGACGATGACCTTGCGGGCCTTGTCGGTCTCCTCGATCTCCACGCGGCCGGCCGCCTCGCTGATCGGCGACTTGCCCTTGGGCTGCCGGGCCTCGAAGAGCTCGACCACGCGGGGCAGACCCTGGGTGATGTCGTCCGCGGAGGCCACCCCACCGGTGTGGAAGGTACGCATCGTCAGCTGGGTGCCCGGCTCACCGATCGACTGCGCGGCGATGATGCCGACGGCCTCACCGATGTCCACCAGCTTGCCGGTGGCCAGGGAGCGGCCGTAGCACTTCGCGCAGGTCCCGGTGCGGGCGTCGCAGGTCAGGACCGAGCGGACCTTGACCTCCTCGATGCCCGCGGCGACCAGCTCGTCGATCTTCAGGTCGCCGAGGTCGTCACCTGCCGAGGCCAGCAGCTCGCCGGTCTCCGGGTGGGTGATGTCCACCGCTGCCGACCGGGCGTACGCCGAGGTCTCGACGTTCTCGTCCTTCACCACGTCCGAGCCGGCGCCGCCCTCTTGCCTGACGCCGATCCGCTTGGGCATGCCGCGCTCGGTGCCGCAGTCGTCCTCGCGGATGATCACGTCCTGCGAGACGTCCACCAGACGACGGGTCAGGTAACCCGAGTCGGCGGTGCGCAGCGCGGTGTCGGCCAGACCCTTGCGGGCGCCGTGGGTGGAGATGAAGTACTCCAGCACCGAGAGGCCCTCGCGGAAGTTCGCCTTGATCGGACGCGGGATGATGTCGCCCTTCGGGTTGGCCACCAGACCACGCATCGCGGCGACCTGCCGCATCTGCATCATGTTTCCGGAGGCGCCCGAGTCGACCATCATGTAGATGGAGTTGTTCTTGTCGAACGCCCGCTCCATCTCCTTGGCCACGTCGTTCGAGGCACGGGTCCAGATCTCGATGAGCTCCTGGCGGCGCTCGTCGTCGGTGATCAGCCCCAACTCCGCCTGCTGCTGGACCTTGGCGGCCTGCTCCTCGAACTTCGCCAGGATCTCCGGCTTGGACTCCGGGATGACGACGTCCTCGATCGAGACGGTGACACCGGACCGGGTGGCCCAGTGGAACCCGGTGTCCTTCAGGGCGTCCAGGCTCGCGGCGACCTCGACCTTGCTGTAGCGCTCGGCGAGGTCGTTGACGATCCGGCCCAGCTCACGCTTGCCGACCACGTGGTCGACGTACCCGAAGTCGGCCGGGAGGGTCTCGTTGAACAGGGCCCGCCCCAGGGTCGTCTCGAGGATGATCGGGTCACCCTCCTGCCAGTCCTCGGGGACGTCGGTGCCCACCGGGGGCACGACCTCCTCGAGCCGCAGTCGGATCTTCGACTGCAGCACGATCTCGCCACGGTCGAAGGCCATCACCGCCTCGCCGAGCGAGGAGAACGCCCGCCCCTCGCCCTTGGCGCCCTCGTCGGCGCGGGTGAGGAAGAAGATGCCGATGATCATGTCCTGGGTCGGCATCGTCACCGGACGCCCGTCGGACGGCTTGAGGATGTTGTTGGTCGAGAGCATCAGGATGCGGGCCTCGGCCTGCGCCTCCGCCGAGAGCGGCAGGTGCACGGCCATCTGGTCGCCGTCGAAGTCTGCGTTGAATGCCGTGCAGACCAGCGGGTGGATCTGGATGGCCTTGCCCTCGATCAGCTGCGGTTCGAAGGCCTGGATGCCGAGGCGGTGCAGGGTCGGTGCCCGGTTGAGCAGCACCGGGTGCTCGGCGATGACCTCCTCCAGCACGTCCCAGACCTCGGGTCGCACCGCACGCTCCACCATCCGCTTGGCGGACTTGATGTTCTGGGCGTGGGAGAGGTCGACCAGGCGCTTCATCACGAACGGCTTGAACAGCTCGATCGCCATGTACTTCGGCAGACCGCACTGGTGCAGCTTCAGCTGCGGACCCGAGACGATCACGGAACGGCCCGAGTAGTCCACGCGCTTGCCGAGCAGGTTCTGGCGGAACCGGCCCTGCTTGCCCTTGAGCATGTCCGAGAGGGACTTCAGCGGCCGGTTGCCCGGGCCGGTGACCGGACGACCGCGGCGGCCGTTGTCGAACAGCGAGTCGACGGCCTCCTGCAGCATCCGCTTCTCGTTGTTGACGATGATCTCGGGGGCGCCGAGGTCCAAGAGCCTCTTGAGCCGGTTGTTGCGGTTGATCACCCGCCGGTAGAGGTCGTTGAGGTCGGAGGTCGCGAACCGGCCGCCGTCGAGCTGCACCATCGGGCGCAGGTCCGGCGGGATCACCGGCACCGCGTCGAGGACCATGCCCAGCGGGCTGTTGTCGGTCTTGCGGAAGGCGTCGACCACCTTCAGCCGCTTGAGCGCACGGACCTTGCGCTGGCCCTTGCCGTTGGCGATGACGTCGCGCAGGGCCTCGACCTCGGCCTCGATGTCGAAGGTCTCCAGACGCTTCTGGATCGCCGTGGCGCCCATGTAGCCCTCGAAGTACTTGCCGAACCAGTTCTTCATCTCGCGGTAGAGGACCTCGTCACCCATGAGGTCTTGCACCTTGAGGTTCTTGAAGGTGTTCCAGACCTCCTCGAGCCGGTCCAGCTCGCGCTGGGCGCGGTCGCGGACCTGCTTCATCTCCCGCTCGGCGCCGTCGCGGACCTTCCGCTTGGCGTCGGACTTCGCGCCCTCCTCCTCGAGGGCGGCCAGGTCGCTCTCGAGCTTCTTGGTGCGCTCCTCGATCTGGTTGTCGCGGCGGTTCTCCAGGCTCTTGCGCTGCAGGCCGATCTTGCCCTCGAGGTCGGAGAGGTCGCGGTGTCGCGCCTCCTCGTCGACGTGGGTGATCATGTACGCCGCGAAGTAGATGACCTTCTCCAGGTCCTTCGGAGCCAGGTCGAGCAGGTAGCCCAGCCGGCTCGGCACACCCTTGAAGTACCAGATGTGCGTCACCGGGGCGGCGAGCTCGATGTGGCCCATCCGCTCGCGTCGGACCTTGGAACGGGTCACCTCGACGCCGCAGCGCTCGCAGATGATGCCCTTGAAGCGCACGCGCTTGTACTTGCCGCAGTAGCACTCCCAGTCCCGGGTGGGACCGAAGATCTTCTCGCAGAACAGGCCGTCGCGCTCGGGCTTGAGCGTGCGGTAGTTGATCGTCTCCGGCTTCTTGACCTCGCCGTGGCTCCAGGCGCGAATCTGGTCCGCGGTGGCCAGGCCGATCTTCAGCTGGTCGAAGAAATTGACGTCGAGCACAGTGGCTGCTTTCCCTCGTGAGTTAGGACGTGTGGTTCTGAGATCGAAGGGGTGACCCGGGCCTGCGGTGTGTGGACCGCAGGCCCGGGTGCGTTACACCTCTTCGACCGAGCTGGGCTCGCGGCGGGACAGGTCGATGCCGAGCTCCTCGGCGGCGCGGAAGACGTCCTCCTCCGCGTCGCGCATCTCGATCGCGGTGCCGTCCTGGGAGAGCACCTCGACGTTGAGGCAGAGCGACTGCATCTCCTTGACGAGCACCTTGAACGACTCGGGAATGCCGGAGTCGGGGATGTTCTCGCCCTTGACGATCGCCTCGTAGACCTTGACGCGACCCGGCACGTCGTCGGACTTGATGGTCAGCAGCTCCTGGAGCGCGTAGGCCGCGCCGTACGCCTCCATCGCCCAGACCTCCATCTCACCGAACCGCTGGCCACCGAACTGGGCCTTCCCGCCGAGCGGCTGCTGGGTGATCATCGAGTACGGGCCGGTCGAGCGGGCGTGGATCTTGTCGTCGACCAGGTGGTGGAGCTTGAGGATGTACATGTAGCCCGTCGCGACCGGGTCGGGGAACGGCTCCCCGGTGCGGCCGTCGAACAAGGGGGCCTTGCCGCTCTCCCCGACCATCCGGACCCCGTCCCGGTTGGGACGCGAGCAGCCCAGGAGGCCGACGATCTCGTCCTCACGCGCACCGTCGAACACCGGCGTGGCGACGTTGGTGTCGGGCGCGGCCTCCTCGGCGTGGATGTCGATCAGCCGCTGCTTCCAGTCGGCGTCGTCGCTCTCCGGGGACAGCTGGAGGTCCCAGCCGTTCTTGGCCAGCCAGCCGAGGTGGATCTCCAGGATCTGGCCGATGTTCATCCGGCGGGGCACACCGAGCGGGTTCAAGATCACGTCGACCGGGGTGCCGTCCTCCATGAACGGCATGTCCTCGATCGGCAGGATCTTGGCGATCACGCCCTTGTTGCCGTGGCGGCCGGCGAGCTTGTCGCCCACCGAGATCTTCCGCTTCTGGGCAACGTAGACGCGCACCAGCTGGTTGACGCCCGGGGGCAGCTCGTCGCCGTCCTCCCGGTTGAACTCCCGGACCCCGATGACCGTCCCGGACTCGCCGTGCGGGACCTTCATCGAGGTGTCGCGCACCTCGCGGGCCTTCTCGCCGAAGATCGCGCGCAGCAGCCGCTCCTCGGGAGTCAGCTCGGTCTCGCCCTTGGGGGTCACCTTGCCCACGAGGATGTCACCGGTGGTGACCTCCGCGCCGACCCGGATGATGCCGCGCTCGTCGAGGTCGGCGAGGACGTCCTCGCTGACGTTCGGGATGTCGCGGGTGATCTCCTCGGGACCCAGCTTGGTGTCCCGCGCGTCGACCTCGTGCTCCTCGATGTGGATCGAGGTGAGCACGTCCTCCTGCACGAGGCGCTCGGAGAGGATGATCGCGTCCTCGTAGTTGTGGCCCTGCCAGGACATGAAGGCGACCAGCAGGTTGGTGCCGAGTGCCATCTCACCCTCGTCGGTGCAGGGACCGTCGGCGATCGGCGTACCGACCTCGACGCGCTGCCCGGTCTCCACCAGCGGACGCTGGTTGATGCAGGTGCCCTGGTTGGAGCGGGTGAACTTCAGCATCCGGTAGGTCTTGTCGCCACCCTCGTCGGACATGATCACGACCTGGTCGGCGGACACCTCCTTGACCACACCGGCCACCTCGGAGACGACCACGTCGCCGGCGTCGACCGCGGCGCGGTACTCCATCCCGGTGCCGACCAGCGGGGAGTCGCTCTTGATCAGCGGCACCGCCTGGCGCTGCATGTTGGCTCCCATCAGCGCGCGGTTGGCGTCGTCGTGCTCCAGGAACGGGATCAGGGCGGTCGCCACCGACACCATCTGGCGCGGCGAGACGTCCATGTACTCGACTTCCTCGCGCGGGATGTCGACCGCCTCGCCGCCCCGGGTGCGGACCAGCACGCGCTCGTCGACCAGGTTGTCCTGGTCGTCCAGGCGCGCGTTGGCCTGGGCGATGACCTTGGCGTCCTCCTCGTCGGCGGTGAGGTGGTGGACCTCGTCGGTCACCCGACCGTCACGAACCACGCGGTAGGGCGTCTCGACGAACCCGAAGGGGTTGATCCGGCCGTAGGAGGCCAGCGAGCCGATCAGACCGATGTTGGGACCCTCAGGGGTCTCGATCGGGCACATCCGGCCGTAGTGCGAGGCGTGCACGTCGCGGACATCCATCTGCGCACGGTCACGCGAGATGCCGCCGGGACCCAGCGCGGAGAGCCGGCGCTTGTGCGTCAGGCCCGCGATCGGGTTGGTCTGGTCCATGAACTGGGAGAGCTGGGAGGTGCCGAAGAACTCCTTCAGCGCCGCGACCACCGGCCGGATGTTGATCAGCGACTGCGGCGTGATCGCCTCGACGTCCTGAGTCGTCATCCGCTCCCGGACCACACGCTCCATGCGGGCCAGTCCCGTGCGCAGCTGGTTCTGGATCAGCTCGCCGACGGTGCGCAGCCGACGGTTGCCGAAGTGGTCGATGTCGTCGGGGCGGACCACGATCGCCTCGCCGTGGAGGTCCTCGACCTCCACGCCACCGGCGCCCTGGAGCATGACGTCGCCGGCGTTGATCTCCGACTGGTTGGCCGCGTGCAGCTGCACGATGAAGCGGATGGTCGCCACGATGTCGTCGATGGTCAGCGTCTGCTGGTCGAACGCCTCGTGCAGGCCGAGCTTCTTGTTGATCTTGTAGCGGCCGACCTTGGCGAGGTCGTAGCGCTTGGGGTTGAAGTAGTAGTTCTGCAGCAGCGTCTGGGCAGCCTCACGGGTGGGCGGCTCGCCCGGGCGCAGCTTGCGGTAGATGTCGAGCAGCGCGTCGTCCTGGCCCTCGGTGTGGTCCTTCTCGAGGGTCAGCATCATCGACTCGTACTCGCCGAACTCCTCGCGGATCTGCTCGTTGGTCCAGCCGAGTGCCTTGAGCAGCACGGTGACGTTCTGCTTGCGCTTGCGGTCCAGGCGGACGCCGACCATGTCGCGCTTGTCGATCTCGAACTCCAGCCAGGCCCCCCGGGACGGAATCACCTTGGCGGTGAAGATGTCCTTGTCGGAGGTCTTGTCGGCGCTGCGCTCGAAGTAGACCCCGGGCGAACGCACGAGCTGGGAGACCACGACGCGCTCGGTGCCGTTGATGATGAAGGTGCCCTTGCGGGTCATCATCGGGAAGTCGCCCATGAAGACGGTCTGGCCCTTGATCTCACCGGTCTCGTTGTTGGTGAACTCCGCCGAGACGTAGAGCGGGCGGGAGTAGGTGAAGTCCTTCTCCTTGCACTCGTCCTCGGTGTACTTGGGGTCGAGGAAGACCGGGTTCTCGAACGAGAGCGACATCGTCTCGGAGAAGTCCTCGATCGGGGAGATCTCGCGGAAGATCTCGGTCAGGCCGGACTCGGACGAGACGTCCTCGCCCACGGCGCGACGCTCCTCGACCCGGCCCTGCCAGCGCTCGTTGCCGACCAGCCAGTCGAAGCTGTCGGTCTGGAGCGCCAGGAGCTGCGGGACCTCGAGGGGCTCGGAGATCTTGGCGAAGGAGATGCGGCGGTTTGCGGAGTTCTGTGCAGGATTCTTAGAGCTGCGCGAGGCGGCCAAGGTGGTCCTTCCGAGGGCTCACGGTGGGAGGCGGCGCCGACCCACCACAAACCCGCCGCCGGACAGGCGGGAAAGCATCTGAGGGTGGGCGCAAAGAGTCAGGTTACAACACGCCACGCCGCACGGACAAGGCGGGTCGGTGGCCACGAGCTGGTAGGGCTCAGCTCTCAGTAGCTCTTCAGGTTGGCGACCAGCCAGCGGTCGCCCTTGCGGACCATCGTCATCGCCACCCGGTTCTGGAAGACCTGCGGATCCGCGCCCTGCTTGCGCGAGGTCTGGTTGACGTAGACCAGGACGCGGGCCCGGTCGTCCTCGGCGTCGACGATCCCCGAGCCCATCACGTTCGCACTGACCACGGTCTTGCTCTGCACGGCGACGCCCGGCGAACCGTCCTTGTTCTTCTCCAGCAGGCGGAAGGTCTGGAGGTAATTCTTGCGGTAGTCCGAGGTCAGGTAGCCCGACGCCCGCTGCCGGTCCTCGGGCAGGGTGCGGTAGTCGTAGGAGAGCATCGCCTTGGCCGCCTGCTCGGCGGCGGCCGGCGCCTGGGTGCGGGCCTCGTCCACCCGCGCCTGTGCGCGCACCTTCAGCCCGAGCCACCCGGCCACGAGGAGCACCGCCACCGCGAGCACGGCCAGGACGGCGGTCAGCACCAGCGCCCGACGTGGTCTGCGCTCCCCTGCCGGCACGGCGCCACCGGTCACGGCTCCCGGCTCGGAGGGCTCGGAAGACTCCGAGCTCTCGGGGCTCTCGGGGCTCTCGGGGCTCTTGGGCCTCCTGGGCCTCTTCGGGGCCGCCGCTGCCTGCTTCGTGGTCCCCTTCTCCAGCGAGACGGGTCCCGGAGGCGTCTCACCACCAGGTGGAGCCTCGGTGGCCCCGGGAGTCGTGGGCTCGAGCGTCGCGTCGTACGCCGCGCGCCGACGCGGGTCGAGCAGGACGTCCGCAGCATCGTTGTACATCCGGAACTGGCCGGAGGCAGACCCCGGCTCGAAGCGGTCCGTGGCTTCGCGCCAGGCGCGCTTGATCTCCTCTGTCGAGGCGTCCGGGGAGACCCCGAGCACGTCGTACCAGGTGGGTGAGGTGGGAGACATGGTCGGCAGCTCCTCAGTTCACCGGGTTGAAGTCGTCGACCAGCCAGCGGCCCTTGACCTTCACCATCCGTACCGACCAGCGGTAGTGGTGCTGGAGCTGGCCCTGGGTGGTCTTGACCGAGGCGTCGTGCACGACCAGCACGGTGGCGGAGTCCGGGTCGTAGTCGCCCACCGCGGTGAGCAGCACCTTGCCCGACCCCTTGACCTTGGCGGAGGCGTAGGTCTGCTTCATCGCGTCCAGCACCTGGCTGTTCTTGCTCTTGGCCTTCGTGGTCAGGAGCTCGTTGACGCTCTTGATGTACTTCTCGAAGTCGGAGCCGTCGACATGGTCCATGCGCAGCGCGAACTGCTGTGCGACGCTCTCGGCCGCGGCGCGGTCCCGGTCCCGCTGGTCGGTGTCGTGCACCTGCAGGGCGAGGACGACGACGGCGACCCCGCCTGCCACGACCACCAGGGCGAGGACCGCGTTGACGATCACCAGCACCCGCGACCGGCGCGTCCGTGGGCGGCGCGCTCGTGGCCGGCGCGTCCGTGGCCAGAACCTGCGCGTGCGGCCTCCGGCCCCGGGACCGGAGCCGGTCTCGGTGTTCTCGGGCAAAGGGGCTACTCCTGGTTCGCCAAGGACGGCTGGAGGATCAGCCACTTCCAGGAGTCCTCACCGAACACCTGGGCTGCTCCGCCGTCGTACGTCACCGTCGGGCCGGCAGGCTGGGGCGACTGGTCCGCCCAGGTGAGCTTGCCGGTCTTCGCATCGTACGTGGCCACCGGAGCACGTCCCGCGGAGCCCGAGGGGCCGGGCGACTTCTCCGCGCCGCGCTGGTTCAGCCCCGGGTTCAGGCATCCGGCCTTCATGTTCATCGGCCGGTCGCCGCGGTTGGAGGGGGGACGCCGGTCGGTCGACTCGTAGCCGTGCGTGCAGTTCTTCGTCGTCCCCTCGGTGATCAGGCCGAATCGGGCGTCGTAGTGGCCCTGCCGGTTCTTGGCGGCCACGGTGTAGCCGCCGGCGACGATGTAGGGGTAGATGATCAGGATCTGACGGGTGCCGGGGAGGTACTTGACCGCCACCTCGTTGGTCGTCACCAGGTTGTTGAGCAGCTCGCCGAGGTCGACCTTGTTCTGCTCCAGGAAGGTGCGCAGCTCGTTGGCCGTCGCCGAGCCGTTGTCGATCAGCGCCCGGAGGTACTTGTCGTTGTCGGCGACCGTGCCGCTGAACGCCGCGAGATCGGTGACGAAGGAGCGGATCGCCGAGCCCTTGTCGGCCTGCGCCTGCAGCACGACCCGCGAGTCACGGATCAGGGCGGTGGTGGTCTCGAAGTTCGCCTCGGCGGTGTCGATGAAGGAGTTCGAGGTGTCGATGATCTGGCCGATGCTGGGGCCGGCGTCCTTGAACGCGGCACCGGACTCGGCGACCACCGTGCGCAGGTCCGCCTGTGGGATGGACTGCAACAGGTTGTCGAGATTGGTGAGGATCTCCCGGGTGGAGACCGGCACCTGGGTGTCCTCGCTCGCGATCTCCGACCCCTCCTTGAGGTAGGGACCGGAGTCGGTGCGGGGTTGCAGCTCGACGTACTGCTCACCCACCGCCGACTTGTTGCCCACCAGGGCGACGGCGTCCGCGGGGATCTTCGGGGTGTTCTTGTCGATGCTCAGCCTGACGTCGACGCCCTTGTCGGTGAGCCGCATGCCGGTGACCCGGCCGATGCCGACCCCGCGGTAGGTCACTTCCGCGCCGGTGAAGATCCCACCGGACTCGAGGTAGTGCGCCGTGACCGCGTAGGAGGAGTCGTAGAACAGCTGGCCGAGCTTGGCGTAACGGGCGCCGACGAAGGAGACGCCCACCAACGTGATCAGCAAGAAGGCCATCAGCTGCTTCTTGGTGCGGGAGGTGATCATCGGACCTGCGCCACCCCCTGGAGGAGCATCGTGCCGATGCCCGGGTCGAGGCCCAGGGCCGCGAGCCCGAACGGGTCGATCGGCTCGGGCTTGGTGAAGTGCCCGCTCAGCTGTGCGCGAGGCAAGGGCAACCCTCCACCACCGGTACCGCCACCGCCGCCGCCGCTGGTGCCGCCTCCTGATCCGCCGCCAAGCACGCCGCCGACGATGTCGCCGAGATCAGGGATCACGTGCTGCAACCGCTGCCGCAAGGGGTCAGGAAGACCGGCGATCACGTCGTCGAGCTGCTTGCTCGCGAACTTCGCGAGAGCCGTGACGCTCGGTGCCTTGCACTGCTCCTCCGCCTGCTTCAAGAACTCCTCGGTGATCTTGTCGACCAGGCCGTCGTACTGGTCTCCGCCCTGCCGGATCGCCTGACGCAGGGCGGGCGGAAGGGACTCACCGGCGTTCTTCTCGAACTGGTCGATCACCTGGTTGGCAGCCGCCTTGGCGTTCTTGCGGAGCTGCTGGCGGACCTGGCGCAACGTGTCGCACGCGGGGCCGACGCCCGGGAGCTGGGGCAGATCGGCGACGTTGATGTCCAGGTTGACCGAGAGGTTGGTGTAGTCGCCCATGTGCAGGTTGCGCGCCACCTGCGGGTCCCGGCCGACGGCCTCGTCGACGAACGGGTAGGTCAAGAAGACCTGGAGTGCCTTGGGGAAGGCGTCCCCGGCCTCGGCGAACTTGGTGAGCACCGGGGCGAGGTCGCGCAGGCTGTTGATGGTCGCCTCCTTGGAGGCACGGATCACGCGCACCCCGACGTCGCTGAGCCGGGTCAGGGCCTTGAGCAGCTTGACCAGATCGGCCCGCTGGCTGTTCACCGAGCGCAGGGCGCCGGGGATGTCGTCCAGAGCCTTCTTGATGGTGCCGTCCTGCTTCCGCAGCTGCTTGGCCAGCCGCGCGGTGTTGTCCAGGGCCGCGACCACCGAGGCCTTGTTGCGGTCCAGCTGCCCCATGAACTGCTTGATCTGGTCCAGAACGGACCGGATCTGGTCCTCGCGGCCGCCCATCGCGTTGTTCAGCTCGCTGGCGATCGTCTGCAGCTGGCCGACGCCGCCGCCGTTGAGCAGCAGGGCGAGTGCGCTGAAGACTTCCTCGACCTCCGGGTTGCGGCCGGTGCGGTCCAGGCCGATCACGTCCCCGTCGGAGAGGGTGTTGCTGCTGGGTTCCTGCGGCGCGGCGAGCGAGACGAACTTCTCGCCCAGGAGGCTGGTCTGCCGGATCTGGGCCGTGGCGTTGTCGGGAAGCTTCGTGTCGTGGGGCAGCTCGAGGGTCACCTGGGCGACGTAGCCGTCGAGCTTGATCTTCGACACCTTGCCGACCGAGACGTCGTTGACCTTGACCGTGGACTGCGGCACCAGGTCGAGCACGTCACGGAAGCGGGCGGTCACGTGGATCGGGTTGTCTCCCGCGTCCGGTCCGCCCGGCAGCGGGGCGTCGTAGACCGAGCAGCCGGTGAGTGCGACCGCGGCGACCAGCAGCGCCACAGTGGCGCGAGCGGCACGGCGTACGGCGGTGGGGCGGCGGGTCATCGCGACACCTCCACGAGGCCGCCGAGGGTGCGGTCGATCGGCTCGACCACCGTGGGCTGGTCGTCGGCGCCGCTCTGCTTGCCGAAGCCGACGCGAGGCTTGGCCGTCAGCGCCTGGGTGATCACCTTGCAGGCCGCGTCGCCGGCGTCGTTGGCGCCGACGATGGCGCACAGCGTGGAGGCCGGGTTCTCCTGGAGCTGGGTGAACAGCTCAGCGGGCTGGGTGCGCGTGTCCAGCGTGCCGTTCTTGACGTTGCCGGCCAGGAAGAGGTTGTTCAGCGCTGCCGGGCCGTAGCGCAGGAACTTGGCGATGGAGTCGCGCCGCTTGACCAGGATCTTGGAGATCTTGTTGAGCCCGGAGATGTTGCGCGAGAGCGAGGCGCGGTTCTCCTTGACGAAGGTGCGGACCTCGGTCATCGCGATGCTGAGGTTCTTCAACACCTTCGCCAGGTCCTGGCGTTCGCTGGCGAGCAGGTCAGCCCCCTGCTTCAGGGAGTCGTTGAACCGGCGGACGGTGTTGTCGTTCTTCGCCAGCGTGTTGGTGAACTGCTCGACCTTGGTCAGGCTGCCGAAGAACTCCTGCTTGTTGTCGGCCAGCGTCTTGGTGAAGGCGCCGAGGTTCTTCAGGGTGTGGTTGAACTGCACGCCCTGCCCGCCGAAGTTGCGCGCGGTGGAGTCCAGGACCCGGGTGAGCGGCCCGACACCGCCCCGGTCGCTCTTGTTGGCGCCGTTGGGTCCCAGGGCGATGTCAAGGTCGTTGATCGAGCCGAAGATCTCGTCGAGCTCCAGGGGCGTGGCGGTGCGGTCGACACCCAGGTGGGCGTTGTTCCGCAGCTGGTCGCCGCCCTTGTAGACGGGCGTGAGCTGGACGAACCGGTCCCCGACGATCGACGGCGAGATCACTGCGGCCTTCGCGTCCGCAGGGACCTTGTACTGGTCGTCGTAGGAGAGCTTGACCTTGACCACGGTGCCCGCAGGGGTGACGGTCTCCACCTTGCCCACGGTGATGCCCAGGATCTTCACCGCCGATCCCTCGTAGAGGGAGACGGTGCGGGGGAACTCGGCGTAGACGTACTTGGTGCCGTTGTGCGGCCAGAACAGCGCCACCAGCCCGGCCACGAGCACCACCACGAGGGCGGCCGCGATCGCGGGATTGATCCGGCGGAGGAGACCCATGTCAGTTCCCCCCCAGCGCCGGAATGTCAGGGCCGGCCGGCGCACCCGGGAGGTTCGCGATCCAGGTGTCGAACCACGGCCCGGTGCCCAGGGTGTTGGCGAAGACCCGGTAGAAGGGCGCCATCAGCCGCAGCGACTCGTCGATGTTGGACTGGTTCTTCAGCAGCAGCCGGGTCACGCTCTCCAGGTTGTCCAGGGCTGGCTTGAGGTCGCCGCGCGACTGACGCACGAGCTTGGTGAGCTCGGCGGAGAAGGTGGCCGTGGAGACCAGCAGGCGGTGCACTGCCTCGCGACGCGCCACCAGCGCGCGCAGCAGGACGTCGCTGTCCTTCATCAGCTTGACCAGGTCTTGGTCGTGGTCGGCCAGCACTCCGGAGACGTGGTCGAGGTTCTGCAGCAGCTCGCCGATCTGCTGGTTGCGGCTGGCCACCGTCTCGGAGAGCCGCGACAGGCCGCGCAGCGTGCCCTGGAAGGCGGCGGGGGTGTCCTTGGTGAGCTCGGCGAGCGTGTCCAGCGACTTCGCCAGCTGGTCGGTGTCGATCTTCTCCGCGCGACTCGCGAGCCCCTCGAACGCCTGCACGACGTCGTAGGGCGACTTCGTCCGCGAGACGGGGATCGTGGAGTCCTCCTTCAGCTGGCCCGGACCAGCGGGAGTCAGCGCCAGGAACATCGCACCGAGCAGGGTCTTGACCTTGATCTCGGCTCCGGTCTCGCTGCCGAACTGCGAGGGGGTGTCCACCTTGAACCCGACCCGGACGTGGTCGCCGTCGAGCTTGACCTCGGTGACCTTGCCGACGCGGACGCCGGCGATGCGCACCTCGTCGTCGGTCTGGAGGCCGCCGGACTCGCTGAAGTCGGCGTAGTAGGTGTCGCCGCCGCCGATGACCGGCAGGTCGCCGGCCTTGAAGGCCACGATCAGCAGGGCGAGGAGCACTGCCATGCTCACCGCCCCGATCTTGACGGGGTTTCGCTCACGGAAGGGGGTGCTCACGAGAGATGGCACCTCGCATCCTTGCCGAAGTCGCTGGTGGAGTACTTGATCGGGATCTCCTGGCCCCCGACGAGCACGTTGCCCTGGAACTGGCACAGGTAGAAGTTGAAGAACGAGCCGTAGATCGCGGTGCGTCCAATCTTCTTGAGCTTGACAGGCAGGATCTGCAGGGCGCGGTCGACCTCGTCGCGGTTCTTGTTCACGTTGCTGGCCACGCGCCGCAGCTGCTTGACGTCCTTGACCAGTGAGGGCCGGATGCCGACGGTGAGGTCGGAGGTCTGCTCGGCGAGCAGGGAGACCGAGTCGAGGGAACCGAGGATCGCGTCCTTGTCCTGGCGCAGACCCGCCATCAGGTCGCGGAACTGGACGATCAGGCTGCTCAGCTGGCGGTCGCGCTGAGCCAAGGTGCCCAGCACCGAGTTGAGGTTGTCGATGAGCTCGCCGATCACCCGGTCCCGGTCGGCCAGGGTGTTGGTCAGCGAGGCCGTGCTGGCCAGGAGCTCGTTGAGGTTGCCGCCCTCGCCCTGGAAGACCTGGATCACCTCGGCGGAGAGCTTGTTGATCTCCGCCGGGCTGAGCGCAGCGAACAGCGGCTTGAAGCCGTTGAACAGCACCGTGAGATCCAGGGCCGACTGGGTCCGCTCCAGCGGGATGGTCGATCCCTCGGGAAGGCGGCCCAGGTCTCCGACCCCCTGGGTCAGGGTGATGTAGCGCTGTCCGACCAGGTTGCGGTAACGGATTTGCGCCGTGGAGCTCCGGGTCACGATCGAGCTGTCGGCGACGTCGAAGGTGACCAGGGCGCGGTCGCGGTCGATGATCTGGATGTCCTTGACGCTGCCGACCTTGACACCGGCGATCCGGACGTCGTCGCCGTTGACCACTCCGGTGGCGTCGGAGAAGACCGCCTTGTAGTCCCGGGCGGCGCCGAAGGTCATGTTGCCGACCAGGACCACCAGCACACCGGTGGCGAGCGTGGTCGTCACCATGAAGATCACGAGCTTGACCAGGTCGGCGCTGGTCTTCTTGTCGAGGATGCTCATCGCGGCCCCCACGGAAGTGCGAGCGAAGCGAGCAGTTTCGTGGGGTGAGTCATCGGACGCTCACCTCGGTCCCGGCGAAGCTGGGGGTGAGCAGCAGCGCGTTGATGTCGCCGAGCTGGTCGACGGGCACGCCGAGGGCCGGAGCAGTCAGGGAGTTGATGAGCGCCTTCTGCTCACCGGTCCCCGACGGACCGACGCTGAGGCGGGTCTGCCCGTTGCGGTCACCGCGTGCGGCGAAGCTCGGCGCGACGCGCTGGTTGTCGCCCTTGCCGAGGTTGTTGGCACCGTCGTCGAGGTTCGGCCACAGCCCGCCTCTCGGGTAGTAGGGGACCGGCGGGTTCGGCAGGTGCGCGCACGACGGGCCGTTCTGGGCGCCGTAGACCTGGCGGTCCTGCCGCGTGTAGGCACGCGGCTGGTGGCGCAGCGTCTTGAGGTTGATGTGGAAGACGAAGCCGCGGAAGGTGTCGGCCAGCTGCTTCACCTGGCCCACGATGCCCTTGAGCAGGCATGGGTACTCCGGGGAGTAGCGGGCCAGCAGCGCCAGGATCGGCTCGCTGAGCTGCCCGAGGCGGATGATGTTGTTGCCGTTGGCCCGCAGGAACTGCGTCGCGGTGTCGGAGAAGCCGGCCATGTCCTTGAGGAAGGCGTTGAGCTTCTCCTCCTTGCTCTGCAAGGTGTTGCCGGTCTTCACCGTGTTGCGCAACGTCTCGGCGAGCTGGGGTGTGACGTCGGCATAGGTGTTGGTGACGGTGGCGAGGAGCCTGATGTCCTTGACGAGGTCGGGCAGCTGCGGGTTGAGCTTCTTCAGGTAGGTGTCCAGCGTGACGAAGCCGTTGCCCAGCTCGTCTCCGCGCCCCTCGAGGGCGTCGGCCAGCGCGTTCAGGGTGTAGTTGAGCTCCGCGGGCTGCACCGTGCGCAGCACCGGGTAGAGGTCGTTGAGGACCTTCTCGACCTCGATCGGCACCTGCGTCTTGTCGATGTGGTCACCGGGCTGCAGCGAACGCGAGCTGGCCTGGTCGGGGATGTCGAGGGCGACGTACTTCTCGCCGAAGAGCGTCTTGGGCAGGATCGCACCGGTGACGTTCTCCGGGATCCGGTGGATGAGCTCGGGCTTGATGCCGAGGGTCAGCGTCGCGGTGTCGGAGCCGTCGGTCTCGATCTTCTGGACCTGACCGACGATGACGCCGCGCGCCTTGACGTCCGCCCTCTCGGGAAGCTGGAGGCCGACGGTGTCGGTCTTCAGCGTCACCTCGTCGAAGCTCAGGAACTTCTGGGTGAACATGGCGTTCACGAACCACAGGGCCAGCAGCAGGATCCCGATGAAGACCACGCCGAGGACGCGATGGTGCATGAAGAACTTCGACATGGGTCAGCCCGCCAACCTGACCGTGGTCGTCGAGCCCCAGATCGCCATCGACAAGAACAGGTCGATGACGTTGATGGCCACGATGGAGGTCCGCACCGCACGACCCACGGCAACACCCACACCGGCGGGACCGCCCGAGGCGGTGTAGCCGTGGTAGCAGTGGATCAGGATGACCACCACGGAGAAGATCAGGACCTTGCCGAAGGACCACAACACGTCACCTGGTGGCAGGAACAGGTTGAAGTAGTGGTCGTAGGTGCCCTGGCTCTGCCCGTAGAACAGCGTGACGGTGAGCCGGGTGGCGAAGTAGGAGGAGAGCAGCCCGACGACGTACAGCGGGACGATCGCGACCATGCCGGCGACGATCCGGGTGGTCACCAGGAACGGCATCGAGGGGATCGCCATCACCTCGAGGGCGTCGACCTCCTCGGAGATCCGCATGGCACCCAGCTGTGCGGTGAAGCCGCAGCCCACGGTCGCGGCCAGGGCGATGCCGGCCACCAGCGGGGCGATCTCGCGGGTGTTGAAGTAGGCGGAGACGAAGCCGGCGAAGGCTGCCGTGCCGATCTGGTCGAGCGCCGCGTAGCCGGAGAGGCCCACCTGCGCGCCGGTGAAGAAGGTCATCGCCATGATGACGCCGACCGTGCCGCCGATGACCGCCAGGGCACCCGAGCCCAGGGTGACCTCCGCCAGCAGCCGCAGGATCTCCTTGGGGTAGCGCGTCACCGAGCGCGGCGTGGCGATCGCGGCGCGCACGTAGAACGCCAGCTCCTCCCCCATCTTGTCCAGGGAGCTGAGCGGCTTCTGGTAGACCTGTCTCACGTCGGCCACGGCGTCAACCCGTCTTCGGCGGCACGAGCTGGATGTAGATCGCGCTGATGACGAAGTTGACGATGAACAGCAGGACGAACGTGATGACCACCGACTCGTTCACGGCGTCGCCGACGCCCTTCGGGCCACCGCCGGCGTTCATGCCCTTGTACGCCGCCACGATCGCGGCGATCAGTCCGAACACGGTGGCCTTGATCATGCCGACCCACAGGTCCGGCAGCTGGGCCAGCGCCGTGAAGCTGGCGATGTAGGCACCGGGCGTGCCGTTCTGGAGCCCGACGTTGAACACGTAACCGCCGGCGACGCCGACCACGCTGACCATCCCGTTGAGGAAGACCGAGACCAGCATCGCGGCGAGCACCCGGGGAACCACCAGGCGCTGGATCGGGTCGATGCCCAGCACCATCATCGCGTCGAGCTCTTCGCGGATCTTGCGGGCACCGAGGTCCGCGGCCACCGCGGAGCCACCGGCGCCGGCGATCAGCAACGCCGTGCCGATCGGCGCGGCCTGCTGGATCACCGCGAGGACCGAGGCGGATCCGGTGAACGACTGCGCACCGAACTGCTTGATCAGGCTGCCCACCTGCAGGGCGATCACCGCGCCGAACGGGATCGCGACCAGCGCGGTGGGAATGATCGTCACCGAGGCGATGAACCACGCCTGCTGGATGAACTCTCGGGTCTGGAACGGACGACGGGGCAGCTGTCGACAGACGTCGAGGAAGAAGGCGAAGAGCTTGCCTGCGGTGCCGACGGGCGCCAGCACCTTGGCTGCGGTGGGGGAAGCCATCAGACCTCAGGCACCCGTGGCCATGGACATGTTCTCCTCGAAGGACCCGGGCGGAGGAGTGACGCCGTTCTCCTTGCACCAGGCGCCGGGCTCGCGCTGGCTGCGACGCGGGATCCCGTTGGAGGGCTGCAGCTGCAGCGGGATCGGCGGGAGCGGCGGGAGGTCCATGTCCTTCTCCGCCTCGAGCTCGTCGGCGTCCTTCTCCTCCGACATGCCGATCGGGCCGACCACTTGCGCGTTGAGGAACTGCCGCACGACCGGCTCCTCCGAGGACAGCAGCATCTCGCGCGGTCCGAACATGGCGAGGTGCTTGTGGTAGAGCAGCCCGATGTTGTCGGGCACCGTCCGAGCGGTGTTGATGTCGTGGGTCACGATCAGGAACGTCGCGTCGATCTGGGCGTTGAGGTCGACCATCAGCTGGTTCAGGAACGAGCTGCGCACCGGGTCGAGACCGGAGTCCGGCTCGTCGAAGAGGACGATCTCGGGATCGAGGACCAGGGCGCGGGCGAGCCCGGCGCGCTTGCGCATGCCGCCGGAGATCTCGCCGGGGAGCTTGTCCTCGGTGCCGAGCAGACCGGTGAGCTCGAGCTTCTCCATGACGATGTTCTTGATCTCGGACTCGGACTTCTTGGTGTGCTCGCGCAGCGGGAAGGCGATGTTGTCGTAGAGGTTCATCGAGCCGAACATCGCGCCGTCCTGGAACAGCACGCCGAACAGCTTGCGGATCTCGTAGAGGTCCTTCTCCGAGCAGGTCGCGATGTCGACGCCCTCGATGATGACCTCGCCGCGGTCGGGCTTGAGCAGGCCGATGATGGTCTTCAGCAGCACCGACTTGCCCGTGCCGGAGGGGCCGAGCATCACGCAGATCTCCCCGGCGGGGATGGTGAGGGTGACGTCACCCCAGATCAGCTGGTTGCCGAAGCTCTTGGTCAGATCATTGATCTCGATCTCGACACCCATGAGCACTCCCTCGAACATTCACGGACCACGCCACCGGTGTCCCCCCACCGCGCGCGCTTCTCCCCTGTCTGACCCAACGAGCGGCCATCCCGGAGGTTACGCGAGGGTAATGGCCGCCGTCACCACTTGTGCACCGATCTGTGACTGTGCTTTCCCTCCTGCCACGCGGACAAACGTGGGGAGGACGCGCTGGCGTCGCATCATCTCGGCCTCCCCTGCGCCAGAACACGCATGAGGCCGCCCCGGTAGTCCGGGACGGCCTCATCACAGCGTGACCTGGGCGGGGCGGCCCGAACCGCCCGCCCGTCTCACCGCTGGGGACTCACTTCAAGGTGACGGTGGCGCCGGCGCCCTCGAGGGACTCCTTGGCCTTGTCGGCGGCCTCCTTGTTGACCTTCTCCAGGACAGCCTTCGGAGCGGACTCGACGAGGTCCTTCGCCTCCTTCAGACCGAGGCTGGTGAGAGCCCGGACCTCCTTGATGACGTTGATCTTCTTCTCGCCGGCAGCCTCGAGGACGACGTCGAACTCGTCCTGCTCCGCAGCGGCCTCGGCGGCCTCACCGGCACCGCCCGCCGCGGGCGCGGCGGCAACGGCGACCGGGGCGGCCGCAGTGACGCCGAAGGTGTCCTCGAACTGCTTCACGAACTCGCTGAGCTCCAGGAGGGTCATCTCCTTGAAGGCGTCCAGCAGCTCGTCGGTGCTGAGCTTCGCCATGGTGGCGTCTTCCTTTCAGGTTGGGACCACGGCCGGGCGGCCGCGGCGAGATGTCAGGCCTCGGTGCTCGCGTCCGCGGTGGCCTCGGTCCCCTCGGCGGGGGCCGCCTCGGCAGCGGGTGCCGCCTCGGTGGTGTCCTCGGTCTCCGGGGTCTCGGTAGCCGGCGCGCCGGCACCGCCCTGGAGGATCGAGGGGTCCTCCTCCGCCTTCGCCTGCAGCGCACCGGCGAGCCGGGCGGTCTGTGCGAGCGGGGCGTTGAGGAGCTGGACGGCCTGGGTCAGCGAGGCGAGCATCGCGCCCGCCATCTTCCCCAGCAGGACCTCGCGGGACTCCAGGTCCGCCAGCTTGGCGATCTCCTGGGCGTCCATCGAGGCGCCGTCGACATACCCGCCCTTGATCACAAGGGCAGGGTTCGCCTTGGCAAAGTCACGCAGGCCCTTGGCCACCTCGACCAGGTCGCCGGAGATGAAGGCGATGGCGGTCGGTCCGGTCAGCAGGTCGTCGAAGCCCTCGACGCCCGCTTCCTTCGCGGCGATCTTGGTCAGCGTGTTCTTGACCACGGCGTAGTTCGCGTTCTCCCCGAGGGCCCGCCGCAGTTCTTGCAGCTGCTTCACGGAGAGACCGCGGTACTCGGTCAGCACAGCGCCGGTGGAGTCGTGGAACGCGTCGACGATCTCCGCAACGGCTACTGCCTTGTCTGGCCGCGCCATGGGTCTCCTTCCAACGGTTGCGGTGCCGGGCGGGATGCCCGGCCCCGGAAGCGGAGGACCGGAGAAAGCAAAACGCCCGTGCGCAGGAAGCAACACAGGCGTACGACGCCCTCGCGGGCGAGTCTGTCGGTGTCTCCTGCGCAGGTCGTCCGCTCTCGCGAACCTTCGGGTCACCTGGCGGTGACCGGCCGGCGGTCTTCGGCTACCGGGGAGACTCTACGGGCTGGACGCGGCCCCACCAAATCCGCTGACCGGGCAGTTGTGTGCGCGCAGGTGCTCCGACCGGGCACTTGTGCACGCTCAGCAGTGGTTGAGCGGGCGGTCCCGCGCGCTGGCCGGGTGTCGAGCAGTCACGGAGACACGAGTACGGCGCCCGGACCTGGCCCGGACGCCGTACTCGGTGCGCGCGAAAGCGCCCGCTCGCCGCCTCGCGAACGTGCACAAGTGCCCGCTCGGCGAATTTGCAGCGGCGAGTCAGACCTCGTCTTCGCTCAGATTCCGGGTGCGGTTGGGGTCGACCTGGATGCCGGGGCCCATCGTGGTGGAGAAGGTGACCTTCTTGATGTAGCGACCCTTGGAGCTCGAGGGCTTGAGCCGGAGCACTTCCTCCAGGGCTGCTGCGTAGTTCTCGGCGAGCTGCTGCTCGGAGAACGACGTCTTGCCGATGATGAAGTGCAGGTTGGCGTGCCGGTCGACACGGAACTCGATCTTGCCGCCCTTGATGTCCGAGACGGCCTTCGTGACGTCCGGGGTCACGGTGCCGGTCTTGGGGTTCGGCATCAGGCCACGCGGGCCCAGGACCCGCCCGAGGCGACCGACCTTGCCCATCATGTCCGGGGTGGCGACCACGGCGTCGAAGTCGATCCAGCCGCCGTTGACCTTGTCGATCAGCTCGTCGCCGCCGACGATGTCCGCACCGGCCTCCCGAGCGGCGTCGGCCTTGTCGGCGGTGGCGAAGACCAGGACCCGGGCGGTCTTGCCGGTGCCGTGCGGGAGGTTCACCGTGCCGCGGACCATCTGGTCGGCCTTGCGGGGGTCGACACCGAGCCGCATGGCGACGTCGACGGTCTCATCGAACTTCTTCTTCGCACCGGCCTTGGCGATCTTGATGGCCGTCAACGGGGCGTGGAGCTCGTCGTTGTCGAACGACTCCGCCGTCGCGCGGTAGGTCTTGCTGCGCTGCATGTCTGGTTCCTCTGCTTTCCAGTCGTGGTCTGCGGACCAGCGCGGTCCTGCCACTGGGGGTGATTCGACCTCTGTATGAGGACTGATGCCTGCGGGGCTCAGTCGGTGGTGATGCCCATGGAGCGGGCCGTCCCCTCCACGATCTTCATCGCCGCGTCGATGTCGTTGGCGTTGAGGTCGGGGAGCTTGGTCTGCGCGATCTCGCGGATCTGGTCCTTGGTCAGCTTGCCGACCTTGTCCTTCTGCGGCACACCGGAACCCTTGGCGACGCCGGCAGCCTTCTTGATCAGCTCGGCGGCGGGCGGGGTCTTGGTGATGAAGGTGAAGGAGCGGTCCTCGTAGATCGTGATCTCGACAGGGATCACGTTGCCGCGCATGGACTCCGTGGCCGCGTTGTAGGCCTTGCAGAACTCCATGATGTTGACGCCGTGCGGACCCAGCGCCGTACCGACGGGGGGCGCGGGCGTCGCGGCGCCGGCCTGGAGCTGCACCTTGACCAGCGCAGCGATCTTCTTCTTGGGGGGCATGCTTGTTCTCGTCCTCTGGGTCGTGCGTTTCGTGGTCCAACGAGCCGGACCGGCTCTGCCACCTTGATTCGCTGAGCCTCAGACCTTCTGGATCTGGTTGAAGCTCAGCTCGACCGGGGTCTCCCGGCCGAAGATCTCGACGAGGGCCTTGACCCTCTGTGCCTCGGCGTTGATCTCGGTGATCGTCGCGTGCAGCGTGGCGAAGGGCCCGTCGACCACCATGACCGAGTCGCCGACCTCGAACTCGGCGACCGCGACCTGCGCGCGTCCGGGAGCGGCGGCCGGAGCGCCGCCCGCGGCGGTCTCCGGCGCGGCAGCCGTCTCCACCTGGGCCTGGATGGAGGGAGCCAGCATGTTCTCGACCTCATCGAGGCTCAGCGGGACCGGTTGGTGGCTGTGGCCGACGAACCCGGTCACCGAGGGGGTGTGCCGCACGGCGGACCACGACTCGTCGGTCAGGTCCATGCGCACCAGCACATAGCCGGGCAGCGACGGCTTGGTGCGCAGCTTGCGCTGGCCGTTCTTGATCTCCGCGACCTCCTCGGTGGGGACCACGATCTCGTGGATGTAGTCCTCCATGTTCAGCGAGGTGATGCGGTTCTCGAGGTTCGCCTTCACCCGGTTCTCCATGCCGGAGTAGGTGTGCACGACGAACCACTCGCCCTCCTTCTCGCGAAGGGCGGTGCGGAACTCCTCCATCGGGTCGGCCGAAGGCGCCTCGACGTCGGTCTCCAGATCGGGGTAGGCGCCCTCACCGGGCTCACCGTCGAAGTCCAGGGGCTCGGCCGGGGAGTCGGTGCCGGGCAGGTCCGGGTCACCCTCGGGCTCCTCCGCCGGGACGCCGGGCTCCGCCGGGGACGCGGGGTACGCCGGGGTGGGGTCCTGGCCGGTCTCGGCGACCGGCTCCGCGGCAGCCGTCTCGACCGCCCCCGCCTCCGCGGGCTCCGCACCGGCGGAAGGCTCCTGCACCGGCGCCTCCGGCCCCGGGTCGAAGGGGTCGACCATCCGCTGGCCGGCCGGCTGCTCGTCGTACTGCTCTGACACGTTCACTCCGTCACTGTGGGTGCTGTCCGGCTGGCTCACTTGCCACCGAACACGGCGAAGACCGCCTTGCCGAAGCCCAGGTCGAGCACCGAGACGTAGGCGATCATGATCAGCACGAAGACCACGACCACGGCGAAGTAGGTCACCAGCTGCTGCTGCGAGGGCCACACGACCTTGCGCAGCTCGGCGACCACCTGGCGGTAGAACGTCACCGGGCTGGTCCGGTCCTGGCTCCGGCCCGACCGTGCCGGGCGCTTGCCGCCACCCTTCCCGGATCCCTTGCCCGAGGCCGCGTCACGGCCCTCGACGGATCCCCGGGCGGACTCGGCCCGCGAGCTCTCCGACACGCTCTTCCTTCTTCCGGTCGTCTGCCACCCCGAATCGAGGTCGTGCTGCTTCGCAGGGCACGAGGGACTTGAACCCCCAACCTTCGGTTTTGGAGACCGATGCTCTGCCAGTTGAGCTAGTGCCCTACAGCGGAACCCTGCCTCACCGGGACCCTCGCGGGGGCATGGCAAGCAATGGTGTGTTCCACCGAACAGGCAGTCTACGGGGCGACCGAAGGGCAAGTCCAAACGGCGCAGGCGGGGCCTACGATGGCGCGCATGGCACCCTCCAGCACGTACGCCCACACCGCGCGCGTCTCCCGCCGCGTCGGCGCCATCGCCGAGTCCGCGACGCTGAAGGTGGATGCGAAGGCCAAGGCGCTCAAGGCCGAGGGCCGGCCGGTCATCGGGTTCGGCGCGGGCGAGCCGGACTTCGCCACTCCCGCCTACATCGTCGAAGCGGCCGTGGATGCTGCCCGGGACGCCCGCAACCACCGCTACAGCCCGGCCGGCGGCCTGCCGGAGCTGAAGAAGGCGATCACCGAGAAGACGCGGCGGGACAGCGGCTACGAGGTCGAGGCTGCCCAGGTGCTGGTGACCAACGGCGGCAAGCACGCGATCTACAACACCTTCGCGACGCTGCTCGACCCCGGCGACGAGGTCATCCTGCCGGCGCCGTACTGGACGACGTACCCCGAGGCGATCCGGCTGGCGGGGGGAGAGCCGGTCGAGGTGCTCGCCGACGAGACCCAGGACTACAAGGTCACCGTCGACCAGCTGGAGTCCGCGCGCACCGACCGCACCAAGGTGCTGCTGTTCTGCTCGCCCTCCAACCCGACCGGCGCGGTGTACACCACCGAGGAGATCCGCGCGATCGGTGGCTGGGTCGAGGAGCACGGCCTGTGGGTCGTCACCGACGAGATCTACGAGCACCTGGTCTACGGCGAGGTCGAGACCGGGTCCGTGCCGGTGCTGTGCCCGGGCGTGCGGGACAACTGCGTGGTCGTCAACGGGGTGGCGAAGACCTATGCCATGACCGGCTGGCGGGTGGGCTGGATGATCGGCCCGACCGACGTCGTCAAGGCAGCCACCAACCTGCAGTCGCACGCCACCTCCAACGTCTCCAACATGGCGCAGCGTGCGGCCCTCGCCGCGGTCTCCGGCGACCTCTCCGCGGTGGAGGAGATGAAGGCAGCCTTCGACCGTCGGCGTCGCACCATCGTCTCGATGCTCAACGAGATCGACGGGGTCGTCTGCCCGGAGCCGCAGGGGGCGTTCTACGCCTACCCCTCGGTGAAGACGCTGTTGGGCAAGGACCACGACGGCCGTCGGATCGACTCCTCCGCGGACCTCGCGGAGTACGTCCTGGACAAGGCCGAGGTGGCGGTGGTCCCCGGAGAGGCGTTCGGCAGCCCCGGCTACCTGCGGCTGTCCTACGCCCTCGGCGACGACGACCTCGTGGAGGGCGTCACCCGTCTCCAGAAGCTCTTCGCCTGAGCCGCCAGCGGTGACCCGAGCTCCCACAGTGACGTCGGGACGCAACCACGACCACCGCAACCACGACGAGGGCGAAGCCCAAGACTCCGCGGCGCGCCGTCACCGCAACCACGACGAGGGCGAAGCCCAAGACTCCGCGGTGCGCCGGCACCGCAACCACGACGAGGGCGAAGCCCAAGACTCCACGGCGCGCCGGCACCGCAACCACGACGAGGGCGAAGCCCAAGACTCCACGGCGCGCCGTCACCGCAACCACGACGAGGGCGAAGCCCAAGACTCCGCGGCGCGCCGTCACCGCAACCACGACGAGGGCGAAGCCCAAGACTCCGCGGTGCGCCGTCACCGCAACCACGACGAGGGCGAAGCCCAAGACTCCACGGCGCGCCGTCACCGCAACCACGACGAGGGCGAAGCCCAAGACTCCACGGCGCGCCGTCACCGCAACCACGACGAGGGCGAAGCCCAAGACTCCACGGCGCGCCGTCACCGCAACCACGACGAGGGCGAAGCCCGAGAGCCCATGGTGGGCTTTCGCTCGATCGAAGATCTCCCCAAAGCCCACCTCCACCTGCATTTCACCGGCTCGATGCGGCACGCCACGCTGCTGGAGCTGGCCGAGCGCGACGGCATCCGGCTGCCCGACGCCCTGGTGGAGGACTGGCCTCCCCGGCTCTCCGCGGCGGACGAGAAGGGCTGGTTCCGGTTTCAGCGGCTCTACGACGTGGCCCGGTCGGTGCTGCGCACCGAGGGCGACGTGCGCCGGCTGCTGCGCGAGGCCGCGGAGGACGACGTCCGGGACGGCGGTCGGTGGTTGGAGATCCAGGTCGACCCCAGCGGCTACGCGGCGCGCTTCGGGGGGATCACCGCCTTCACCGAGCTGGTCCTGGACGCCATGGGCGCCGCGTCCCGGGAGACCGGCCTGGGCATGGCGCTGGTCGTGGCGGCGAACCGGACCCGCCATCCCCTGGATGCGCGCACCTTGGCCCGCCTGGCTGCGCAGTACGCCGGCAGGGGCGTGGTGGCCTTCGGCCTGTCCAACGACGAGCGTCGCGGGAGCACCAGCGAGTTCGCGCCGGCCTTCCGGATCGCCGAACGCGCCGGCCTGCTGCTGGACCCCCATGCCGGCGAGCTCCTGGGACCGAGGTCGGTGCGGACGGCCGTCGAGGAGCTGCACGCCGGTCGGCTGGGCCATGGCGTGCGGGCGGTGGAGGACCCGACAGTGCTGGAGGACATCGTGGAGCGTGGCATCGCCTTCGAGCTCTGCCCGACGTCCAACGTGGCGCTCGGCGTCTACTCCGACCTGAGCTCGGTCCCACTCCCCGAGCTGCTGGCCGCGGGGGCAGCCGTCGCCCTGGGTGCCGACGACCCGTTGTTGTTCGGCTCCCGCCTGGCGGGACAGTACGCCACGATGCGAGCCGCCCACGGGCTGGACGACCACCAGCTCGCCGAGCTCGCCCGGTCGTCGTTCCGTGCGTCGCTGGCTCCCGAGTCCGATCGCAAGCGCTGGCTGGCCGAGGTCGACGAGTGGTTGGAAGGATGCCCCTCATGAGCAGCTACCCCGGGGAGAACCCGTACGCCGAGCGCCCGGAGCCCGCCGGCACCGAAGCCACGCAGGAGCCGTCCGGGGAGCCGGCGTCGCCGGCACCGGCGGAACCCGAGGGCGAGCCGACCGCACCGATCCGGCCCCGGGAGCCGGGGTTCGACCCGTCCGGCATCTCCTACCCCGGCCCGCCGTACCCCGGCGCCCCACCGCCGAACCAGCCGCCCTACCAGGGCTACCCGCCGCCCCCCGCACCCCCGGCACCCGCACCACCGGCCCCGTGGGGGCCGTCCGGCTACCGCCCGCCCGGCGGTCCGGCGCCGTACCCGCCGCCCACCCCGCTCGTCCCGGACCACCCGCAGGCGACGACCGCGATGATCCTGGGCATCGTCGGCCTGGTGGGCGGGTTGTCCTTCTGCGGCATCGGGTTGTTCGTCTCGCCGTTCGCCTGGGCGCTGGGCCGCAGCGCACTGCGCGACATCGAGGCGGCGCCGGGACGCTACGGCGGCCAGGGCCAGGCACAGGCCGGCATGTACACCGGGATCGCCGGGACCGTGATCCTCGCACTCGGCGTGCTGGCCCTGATGGTCGTGGCGCTGATCGCCCTGCTCGCTCCCAGCGGGTCCGGGAGCTCGATCTAGGCCCGGTCAGCCCTCGAGCGAGCACCCGACCAGCACCGGCTCGTTGACCAGATCGATCCCGAACCGGTCGCGCACACCGTCGCGGAGGCTCCGCGCGAGGTCGAGCAGCTCGGCCGTGCTGGCCTCCCCGCGGTTGGTGAGGGCCAGGGCGTGCTTGCCCGACACCCGGGCCCGGCCCGTGCCGAAGCCCTTGCCGAAGCCGGCGCGGTCGATCAGCCAGGCGGCGCTGGTCTTGACCCGGCCGTCCTCCTGCGGCCAGGCCGGCGCGCCGGCCGGCACCTGTGCGGCGTCGATGAGCGGGTTGGTGAAGAACGAGCCGGTGCTCCAGGTGTCGTGGTCGTCGGGATCGAGCACCATGCCCTTGCGTCCGCGCAGCTCCAGCACCGCCTCGCGGACCCGGACCGAGGCCACCCGTTCCCCCACGGCGACACCGAGAGCACCGGCGAGCTCGGCGTACCGGATCGGGGCGCCGAGGTCGCCGAGGCGGAGCTGGAAGGTCACCGACAGCACCACGTGGCGCTCGGGGTCCTGCTTGAACCGGCTGGTGCGGTAGGCGAACCCGCACTCCTGGGCAGTGAGGGTGTGCACCCGGCGGTCGTCGCGGTCCCAGGTGCGCACCCGGGCGATGGTCTGGGCGACCTCCTGGCCGTAGGCGCCGACGTTCTGGATGGGCGTCGCACCGGTGGTTCCCGGGATCCCGGACAGCGCCTCCACGCCGACCCAGCCGCTGTCCACCGCGCGGGCGACGAAGGCGTCCCAGTCCTCCCCCGCCGCGACCTCGACCAGCGCCCCACCGCAGTCGTCGGAATCCACGCGCACGCCGGTGGTGCGTACGACGACCACCCGACCGGCGTACCCCTCGTCGGCGACGACGAGGTTGCTGCCGCCACCGACCAGCAGCACCGGCAGGCCGGCCTCGTCGGCCGACCGCACGGCCTCGACCAGTGCCCGTTCGTCGCCTGCCACGACCACCTCGCGGGCGGGTCCTCCCAACCGCAGCGTGGTCAGCTCGGCCAGCGTGGGCGCGGCGTCGGATCCGGACATGTGGGCACGCTAGCGGGGTGAAAACCCACGAGGGCCCCCGGCACTGCCGGGAGCCCTCGTGGTCGGACCTCGCCTCAGCGGGTCTCGCGGTGGTCGGTGTGCCGGCGGCAGCGCGGGCAGAACTTCTTCAGCTCCATCCGGTCGGGGTCGTTGCGCCGGTTCTTCTTGGTGATGTAGTTGCGTTCCTTGCACTCCACGCACGCCAAGGTGATCTTGGGGCGGACGTCAGAACTCTTGCTGGCCACGTTGGTGCCTAACCTCTCCGAAAGTCTGGGGCGCTGGTCGAACGGTGCTCCTGGGTCGTGCTGACCTCGACGTAGCGGGGGCGGGACTCGAACCCGCGACACCACGATTATGAGCCGTGTGCTCTAACCACCTGAGCTACCCCGCCTTTGGGAACACCGGGCACCGCGCTCGCATTCCGCGACCTGCGGCCCCTCCGGTGGGCTCCCAGAGCCCCTTTACGGAATCGAACCGTAGACCTTCTCCTTACCATGGAGACGCTCTGCCGACTGAGCTAAAGGGGCGCGGCCCGGATCCTCGGGCGATCTCTCGATCCCCGCGGGCCAGCGAGCAGAATACACAGGCCCCGGCCCGGCATCGAAATCGGGCCGAGGTCGCGCTCAGGCGTCCTGGATCCTGCGGAACGGACGAGCCTCCTGCAGCTCGAAGGCCATCTCCAGCAGCCGGCGGTCGTAGCCACGCGGCGCGGAGAGCTGTACGCCGATCGGCAACCCGGTCTCCGAGGCACCCATCGGCAGGGAGATGGCGGGATCACCGGTGGCGTTCTGCAGTGGGGTGAACGCCACCCACTCCATGAGCCGCTCGATCACGGTCTCGTAGGGCTGGCTCGGCGAGAGCCAGCCGATCTCCGGGGTGACCCGGGCCAGCACCGGGTTGAGCACCACGTCGTGGTCGGCGAAGACGGTCCTGGTCAACCGATGGGAGAGCCGCAGGCGGGCGATCGACAGGGGGAGCCGCCAGGAGTTGCGCAGCGCGTGCCGCGCCAGCCCCCGGGTCAGGTTGTCGTTCTTGGTCTTGTCGTAGGAGGGGTGGAAGGTCCGGTGGCCGTTGGCGTCCAGGAACAGCGCGAGCGTGCTCCAGTAGTTGAGGAAGTCATCGGCGAAGGTCCGCGAGACCGGGACGTCGACCTCCTCCACCCGGTGACCCAGGCCCTCCAGCAGCCTGGCCGTCTCCCCGAGCACCCGCAACGTCTCGGCGTCGGTGTGCCGGTCGCCGATCGACTCGGTCACCACGGCCACGCGCAGCCGTGGTCGGCCAGGTCGGGTGACGTCGCCCACCGGTGGCAGCTTGAGGTCGCGGTAGACGCGCTCGGACTCCCGCACGAAGGCGGCGGTGTCCCGCACCGACCGGGTGACCACGCCGTCGTGGACGATCCGGACCGGCATCTCCCGGTTGAGCCTGTCGCTGGGGATCCGGCCCCGGGTCGCCTTCAGGCCCACCAGGCCGCAGCAGGCGGCGGGGATCCGGATCGAACCACCGCCGTCGTTGGCGTGCGCGATCGGCACGGCGCCCGCGGCCACGAAGGCGGCCGACCCCGCGGAGGAGGCGCCGGAGGAGTGCGTGGTCTGCCACGGGTTGCGCACCGGGGGTTCCTCGGCGAACTCGGCGCTGGCACTGAAGCCGTACTCCGACAACCTGGTCTTGCCGATGGTGGTGGTGCCGATCAGCCCGAACATCCGGGCGAAGTCACCGTGCACCTCGGCCGGGTCCGCCTCGAAGGCGCGGCTGCCGTGCTGGGTCGGCAGGCCCTCCACGTCCGAGTTGTCCTTGACGAAGGTGGGCACGCCGCTGAAGAAGCCTGCCGCCGGTTCGCCGGACTCGGCGGTCGCCTCGTCGAACCGGTCGACGGCAAGCCCGTGGAGCTGCTCGTCGAGCCGCCGGGTCCGGTCGATGGCCGCGGCCACCACCTCCTGCCGGGACACCCGACCCGCGCGCACCTCCTCCACGAGGCCCACGGCGTCGTGCTCGCCGAGCGCGTCGTCGCCGAAGGCGTGCACCCGCGTCGAGGCGGTCTGGTCGGTGTCGGAGGGCCGCACGGTCATGGCCGAACGGTAGCCGCGCTCGCGCCGTCGCCGGGCCTGCCCTCCGTCGAGCGGTGCGCCGATCGCCGTCGGAGTGGTTGGCTGGGGACATGAATCAGGTCGCGCCGCTCCCCGGGCTCCTCGAGCTCCTCGGCCCCGACGTCGTCCTGACCGGCCCCGAGGCCCTGGAGCAGTACCGCTACGACTGGAGTCGCGACCCGGGGGCCGGCACCCCGACAGCCGTGGTCCGCGCCCGCAACGCCGCGGACGTGCAGACGGCGATGCGCTGGGCCCACGAGCACGACGTGCCGGTGGTGCCCCGCGGGGCGGGCAGCGGACTCTCGGGCGGTTCCTCGGCCGTCGACGGTGGCCTGGTGCTCAGTCTGGAGCGGATGCGGGCCATCGAGATCGACACCGCCTGCCGGGTCGCGGTCGTGGAGCCCGGCGCCCTGAACGCCGAGGTCAAGGCCGCAGCCGCAGCCGCAGGACTCTGGTATCCCCCGGACCCGTCGTCGTTCGAGATGTGCAGCATCGGCGGCAACGTGGCGACCAACGCCGGTGGCCTGTGCTGCGTGAAGTACGGCGTCACCACCGACTACGTGATGGGCCTGGACGTCGTACTGGCCGACGGCCGGCTGGTGACCCTGGGCGGCAAGCGGATCAAGGACGTCGCGGGGCTGTCCCTGCTCAAGCTCTTCGTGGGGAGCGAGGGACTGCTGGGCATCGTCACCCGGGCGATCCTGCGACTCGTGCCGGCGCAGCCCGACCGCGCCACGGTGGTGGCCACGTTCGCCTCGATGAGCGAGGCGTCGCAGGCGGTGGTCGGGATGTGTGCGCGGGTCCGCCCGTCGATGCTCGAGCTGATGGACAACTACTCGATCAACGCGGTCGAGGACTTCAAGCCGCGGGGGCTGGACCGTACGGCCGGGGCGATGCTGATCGCGCAGTCCGACGCCCCGGGCGCGGCCCGCGACCTGGAGACCGAGCTGATCGAGCGCGCCTGCCGGGAGGCCGCCGCCCGGGACGTCGTGTGCACCACCGACCCGGCCGAGGCGGAGATGTTCGTCGAGGCGCGGCGGGCGGCCTTCCCCGCACTGGAGGCCCGTGGGTCCTTGATGCTCGAGGACGTCGGCGCCCCCGTCCCGCTGCTTCCCGACCTCGTCGACGGGATCGGCGAGATCGCGGCCCGGCACGGGGTGGACATCCCCGTGGTCGCGCACGCAGGTGACGGCAACACCCATCCGATCATCGTCTTCGACCCGACCGATGCGGCGGTGGTGGCGCAGGCCACCGAGGCCTTTGCCGAGGTGATGGCGCTGGCGATCTCGCTGGGCGGCACGATCACCGGCGAGCACGGCGTCGGCCGCACCAAGAAGGCGGCGCTTCCCGCGCAGCTCGGCGAGGACGTGATGGAGCTGAACCGCAGGGTCAAGGCAGCCCTCGACCCCAAGGGGATCCTCAATCCGGGTGCGGTGCTGTGAGCAACCGGGGCGGGAGTGCCCGGCGCCCGGTGCCGTAGGTTCGCCGTCATGACCGGCATCAAGGAGCGACGGCTGTTCGGCCCCGGGCCGACGAACCCCTACCCGGAGGCGACCGCGGCGCTCAGCCTGCCGTTGCTGGGCCACCTCGATCCCGAGTTCCTGCGGATCATGGACGAGACCTGCGACCGCTTGCGCGCGGTCTGGGGCACCGCCAACCGGCGGACGCTCCCGATCTCCGCGACCGGCTCGGCCGGCATGGAGGCGGCGTTCGTCAACACCGTCCACCCCGGCGACGTCGTCGTGGTCGCGGTCAACGGACTGTTCGGCCAGCGGATGTGCGAGGTGGCCAGCCGGTGCGGCGCCGAGGTGATCCCGGTGGAGCACGAGTGGGGGCAGCCCGTCGACGTCGAGCGGGTCCTCGCGGCCCACGACCACCCGGCGATCATCGCCGCAGTGCACGCCGAGACCTCGACCGGCGTACGTTCTGATCTCGCGTCGCTGGGCGAGGGCAAGGGAGATGCCCTCCTGCTCGTCGACGCGGTCACCTCGATCGGGGGCATCGAGCTGTGCGCCGACGACTGGGGCGTCGACATCGGGTACGCCGGGACCCAGAAGTGCCTGGGCGTCGCCCCCGGTCTGGCTCCCTTCACGATCAACGACCGGGCCTTCGAGCGGCGCAACGAGAAGCCCCAGTCGTGGTACCTCGACCTGAACCTGCTCGGCGGCTACGTCGGTGAGGCCCAGGGCTCCGGTGGACGCACCTATCACCACACCGCCCCGGTCGCGATGGTCCGCTCGCTGCACGCGGGCCTCGACCGGATCCTCGAGGAGGGGCTCGAGGCCGTCTGGACCCGGCACGCCGAGGCGGGGCGCGTCCTGCAGGAAGGCCTGCTGGAGCGCGGCCTCGAGCTGTTCGCCGCCGAGGGTCACCGGCTGCCCGAGCTGACCACCGTGCGCGTCCCGGAGGGGGTCGAATCCGCGGCCGTGCGCAGCTACCTCCTCGACAAGCACGACCTGGAGATCGGTGCCGGCGCCGGGAAGCACGCGGCCACCGTGTGGCGCATCGGGCTGATGGGCCCCAACGGCCACCCCGCCCGCGCCCTGCAGGTCCTCGCGGCGCTCGACGATGCCCTGGCGAACGCCTGACGGTTTCCCCGGCTGTGACCGGCCTACCGGGACCGGGCGACGCCGCGGCGGTGGCAGTCGAGCAGGTGGGCGTCGACGAGGCCGGTGGCCTCCATCAGGGCGTGCATGGTGGTCGGGCCGACGAAGCCGAACCCACGCGCGCGCAGCGCCTGGGACAACGCGGTGGACCCCGCGGAGACTGTCGGCACCTCGGCGGGGGTGCGGGGCCGCGGATCGACCTCCGGCCGGAACTGCTCCACGAGCGCCTCGAGGCCACCGTCCCCGCGCAGTGCCACGGTGGCGCGGGCGTTCTGGCGGGCGGAGAGCACCTTGGCGCGGTTGCGGACGATCCCCGGGTCGGTGAGCAGCTCCTCGAGGTCGGCGTCGGTCATCGCCGCGACGCGGTCGACGTCGAAGCCGTGGAAGACCTCGCGGAACCGCGGCCGCTTGTTCAGGATCGTCAGCCAGGACAGGCCGGCCTGGAAGCCCTCGAGCACCAGCCGCTCGAAGAGGGCGGACTCCCCGCTCACCGGGACGCCCCACTCGGCGTCGTGGTAGTCACGCAACACGCCCGGTCGCGCCGCCCAGGCGCAGCGACGCAGGCCGTCCTCTCCGGCGACCCCGCGTGGCTGCGCCACCGCCTCAGCCACGCGGCCGCATCCGCGCACCCGGCAGCGCCGGCGCGTGCAGCGCCTCCAGCGGGTCGTCCTGCGGCAGCGCGAACCGGCTGTCCTCGCCGGTGCGCAGCAGGTCCTCCCACTGGGCCCGGTAGCCGGCCACCTCGTCGTGGTCGCGGCCCACGAAGTTCCACCACATCACGATCTGCTCGCCGAACGGCTCCCCGCCGAGCACGACCGCGCGGCTGTCCGCCGAGGCGGTGAGCTGCACCGAGCCTGCGCCCGGCTCGAGGTAGCCCAGCTCGTGCGCGGCCAGCGGCTTGCCGTCGATCCGCACCTCACCCTGGTCGAGCAGCAGCGCGTGCTCGAAGGAGCGGTCGAGCGGGATCGTGACCGTCGCCCCTCCCCGGAGCGTGAGCTCGGCGCCGAGCAACGGGCTGAAGGTGCGCACCGTCGAGCTGGACCCGAGCAGGGAGCCGAGGAAGACCCGCCCCGTCCAGCCCTCGCCGGAGACCGGCTCGGGCACGAAGTGCTCGAAGCCCGGCTCGACCTGCCGCTGGCCGTCCGGGAGGGCCAGCCAGAGCTGGACGCCGTGCAGCGTGGTCGTCTCCGGCGTGGAGTACTCGCTGTGGCTGATCCCGTGACCGGCGGTCATCAGGTTCAGCTCGCCGGGGCGTACCCGCGCGTGGTGACCCGCTGAGTCGCGGTGCTCGATCTCGCCGCTGAACAGCCAGCTCACCGTCTGCAGCCCGGTGTGCGGGTGCGGCGGTACCACCATGCCGCCGGAGGCACCGACCTCGTCGGGGCCGTAGTGATCCAGGAAGCACCAGGCGCCGACGAGTGAGCGCTGCCGCTGCGGGAGGGTACGGCGCACGGTCATCGCCCGGAGCCCGCCGAGCGGCACGTCGCGCGGGGTCAGGATCTCCATGCCGACAAGCCTGCCACCACAGTCGAGTGCTGAAGTGGTCCCTCGGGAGGTGCGGCCGAGCACTCGACTCCCCAGCTGGGCCCGTCCGCTCAGCGGAAGGCGTCGAGGCCGGTCAGCGCCTTGCCCAGGACGAGCTGGTGCACCTCGGTGGTGCCCTCGTAGGTGAGCACGGACTCCAGGTTGTTCGTGTGCCGCAGCATCGGCCACTCCAGCGTCACGCCGGCGGCGCCCATGATCGTGCGGCACGCCCGGGCGATCTCGAGGGCCTCGCGGATGTTGTTCAGCTTGCCGAAGCTGACCTGCTCCGCAGTGATCTCGCCGGCGTCCTTGAGCCGGGCGAGGTGCAGGGCGAGCAGCATCGCCTTGCCGAGCTCGACGGTCATGTCGGCCAGCTTGGCCTGGGTCAGCTGGAAGCCGGCGAGCGGCCGGTCGAAGATCTCCCGCTCGGCGGCGTACCGCAGCGTCGCCTCCAGGCAGTCGCGAGCGGCACCCACCGAGCCGAAGACGATCCCGAAGCGCGCCTCGGTCAGGCAGCTCAGCGGTCCGCGCAGGCCGCGCGCCTCCGGAAGCACCGCGTCCGCAGGGAGCCGGACGCCGTCCAAGACCAGCTCGCTGGTCACCGAGGCGCGCATGGACAGCTTGCGCTTGATCTCCGGGGCGGAGAAGCCGGGCGTGTCCGTGGGTACGACGAAGCCGCGGATGCCGTCCTCGGTGTGGGCCCACACCACCGCCACGTCGGCCACCGACCCGTTGGTGATCCACAGCTTCGAGCCGTCGAGCACCCAGTCGCTCCCGTCGCGACGAGCACGGGTGCGCATCCCGGCGGGGTTGGAGCCGACGTCCGGCTCGGTCAGGCCGAAGCAGCCGACCCGCTCACCCTTCGCCATCGCGGGGAGCCACTCCTGCTTGTGCTCCTCCGATCCGTGGGCATGGATGGCGTACATCGCCAAGCTGCCCTGCACCGACATCAGCGAGCGGATGCCGGAGTCCCCGGCCTCGACCTCCAGGCAGGCCAGCCCGTAGGCCGTGGCGGACGTCCCGGCGCAGCCGTAGCCCTCGAGGTGCATCCCGAGCAGGCCGAGCTTGCCCATCTCCAGGGCCAGCTCACGCACGGGCGTGTTGCCCTCGTCGTACCACTCGGCGACGTGCGGGCGGACCTGGTCGTCGACGAACCGGCGCACGGTCTGCTGGACCGCGCGCTCCTCGTCGTCGAGGAGCCGGCCGACCGCGAGCAGGTCGAGGGGTGCAGTGGGCATGTGGCCTCCGTCCGGCCACCCCGGACGGCGGCCTGCGCGACTCAGGTCATCCTGCCCTCAGTGGCCCTCACGACGGTAGGCGCGCAGGGGGATGGGGTGCAGCCGCAGCCGGGCGGGGAGCCGGTCGACGGCAGGACGTGCGGCTCGGCACAGGCGGGCGAAACGCTGGTAGCGGCGCTCCCGCCGCTCGTCCCAGGGCAGTCCCAGGATCTCGCGAGCCTGGGACGGGAGCCCGCCGATGGTCAGCGAGGAGCTCACCGCGTCCAGCGGCCGGCGCACCAGCCACCAGACCGGGCGCGGCACGCGCGTGGGGCGTGGCCAGCCCTTGCGGCTGTAGCCGACGCCGTAGACCGCGGTCCGGTGCGCGACCAGCCGCTCGGCGAGCATCCGGTCGAAGTAGTCGCGGAACTCCGGCCAGGTCCGCGGGGTGCCCACCGTGCTGACGCCGTACCGCTCGAACCAGGTGACCGACTCGGCGAAGAGCCGCTCCTTCTCCGCCTCGCCGAGCCTCCGGATGAAGGTGTCGGTGGCGGTGACCAGGTGTTCCACGAAGCAGGCGTGCGCCCAGTAGTAGGTCTCCGGGTTCAGCGCGCTGTACGGCGACCCGTCCGGCATCCGGCCCTTGATGGGGCGGTGGAAGTCCCGGACCCGACGGCCGGCCGCGTCCGGCTCCGCGCCGTACACCGTGTCGTAGATCGGCGGGATGCTGCGCTGGAGCCGCGCCAGGGTCTCGGCGAACCAGACCGAGTGCTCCTCCACGCCCTGCCCGAGCGCGGGAAGCATGTTCTGCAGCACCGCGGCGCGCGGACCGAGCAGCAGCATCCGGATGTCACCGAACCAGCGCCAGGTCAGCGAGTCCGGCCCGAGCGGGGCGCCGACAGCAGAGCTCGACGGACGACCCTGGGCGGTGGTAGGTCGCACGGCGGTCACACTGATACATTGAAACAGGTTTGTCTCACCATTCCAATGCGTTCAGGAGACACATGAGCGTGACCGCACCCGCAGGCCTGAAGCAGGCGCGTGGCCCCGTGCTGGGAATCCCCCACCTGCTGCAGCTGCGTCGCCACCCGATCAGCCACAACGCGTTCCTCCGCGAGTCCTACGGCGAGCTCTACAAGATGCGGGTCTTCGGCATCACGATGTACGTCACCGTCGGTCCGGAGATGGCCGAGCAGGTGCTGGTGGACCGGGAGCGCACCTTCGCCAACGGCCCGGCCTGGTCGCACTTCATCGGACCGTTCTTCCGCCGCGGGATCATGCTGCTCGACTTCGACGAGCACCTCCACCACCGACGGATCCTGCAGCACGCCTTCACCAACGACGCACTGCGCCGCTACCACGCGATGATGGCGCCGCACCTCCGCCGCAACCTCGCCGAGTGGCGGCACGAGGAGCGCCCGCGACTGCACCACCTGTTCAAGGCCCTCACCCTCGACCTGGCGCTGGAGACCTTCGTCGGGGTGGACCTGACCGAGGAGGAGCGCGACCGGGTGAACCACGCCTTCATCGCCGCGGTGCGCGCGGGCACCTCACTGGTCCGGCACAACGTTCCCGGCACGCCCTGGGCCCGGGGGCTGAAGGCGCGGGCGGTGCTGGAGGACTTCTTCCGCACCCACCTGCCGGCGAAGCGGCGCGAGGGCGGCGACGACCTGTTCGCCCAGCTGTGCTCGGCACGCAGCGAGGACGGCCACGAGTTCAGCGACGACGACATCGTCAACCACATGATCTTCCTGCTGATGGCGGCGCACGACACGACCACCATCACGCTGAGCTCGGTCGCCTACCACCTGGCCAAGCACCCGGAATGGCAGGAGCGTGCGCGCGCGGAGGTCACGGCCGCCGGAGACGTCGACTACGAGGGTGTGCTCGGCCTGGAGCTGCTGGACCGGGTGATGAAGGAGTCGCTGCGGCTGTGCGCGCCGGTTCCCTCCCTCCCGCGGGTCGCGGTGCGGGACACCGCGATCGGCGGCTACCACATCCCGGCCGGCTCGTTCGTCACCGTGTCGCCGTACGTCAACCACCACCTGCCGGACCTGTGGCCCGAGCCCGAGCGCTTCGACCCCGACCGGTTCGCGCCGGATCGCCGCGAGGACAAGGCCCACCGGCTGGCGTTCGAGCCGTTCGGCGGGGGTGTGCACAAGTGCATCGGCATGCACTTCGCCGGGGTGCAGGTCCGCGCCATCCTGCACGAGCTGCTGCGCAGCTACCGCTGGTCGGTGCCCGAGGACTACGTCTGGCCGCTGGACCTCACCGCCCTGCCGTTCCCGCGCGACGGCGTACCGGTGCGGCTCGAGCCGCTCGACGCGGTCGCGGACCGGTCATGAGCGTCACCGCCCCGAGCGTCGACCTGCTCGACGCCGCCCGCCGGGTCTTCGAGCAGTACGGCGCCCGCCGGGCCAACGTCGAGGACGTCGCGCGCGCCGCGGGCGTCAGCCGGAGCACCCTCTACCGCGCCTACCCCAACAAGGAGGCACTGCTCGAAGCGGTGCTTTTGCGCCAGCTCGACGAGTTCCTCGTCGAGCTGGACCGGGTGGCCGCCGACCTGTTGCCGCGCGAGGCCGTGGTCGAGTGCTTCACCCGGGGCCTGGCGCTGACCCGCGAGATCCCGCTGCTCGCCCGACTGGCCGAGACCGAGCCGGAGCTGATCACCGCCGCCGGAGCCCTCTCCCACAGCAGCCTGGTCCTGGGGGCCGCGGAACGGGTGGCCGCCACCCTGCGGCGCAGCGGCGCGACGATGCCCGACGAGGAGCTGCTCACCGTGGCCGAGCTGATGCTGCGGGTGGCGTGGACCTACCTGCTCAACCCGCGCGGCGGACTCGACGTCGGCGACGAGACCGCAGTCCGCGACTACGCCCGCCGCTACCTGGCCCCCCTCGTGGACTAGGCGAGCCGGGGGACCGGGCGCGTCCGCTAGGCGAGCTCGACCCGGATCTCGGGGGCGGTGGTGATCGAGTTGTGCACGGTGCAGTGGGTGGCCATCGCGAGCAGGGCGTCGCGTCGCTCCTCCGGCACCCCCGCCGGCACCCTGACCGCCATGGTGATCTCGGAGACGCGCGCGGGCCTGGTGCCCATCCGGTAGGAGGTCTCCACCGTGAGCCCGGTCGCGTCCAGCCCGTGCCGGCGCAGGTAGCGGCGTGCGTAGAAGGCCACGCACGAGACCAGACCGGCCACGAAGAGCTCGGTCGGTGTGGGGCCGGTGTCGTCCCCGCCCATCTCGATCGGCTGGTCGACGGTGATCCGGTGCTGCCGCAGGGCGATGTCGAACCGGTCGCCGTCGACCCAGTGCACCTGCATGCGCTCGGGCTCGGCGGGATCCGGTGAGCTGGATCCTCGCGAGGCAGCCTGGGTGGTCATCGGGTTCCTCCGTCCACGTCCTGATCCCGGTCCGGGGCCGGGTTCAGGACAACTACATCGCGAGAAGGCGTGCGCGCCCACGGACCAAGGTCATGAGCAGGCCGGTCGCCGGCCCTCAGTCGGCCCAGCGCAGCAGTGCGGAGACCCCGCCGCCACGGGCCATCGAGGCGGGCAGCAGCGTCAGGTCGGCACCGCTGAGTGCACCCGCTGCGACGAGCACCCGGTCGGCGGGCAGCGCACCCGACACGCCGGGAGGGAGGGACAGGCCGTCATAGCGGTCCACGTCGACGGTGTGCTCCGCCATCGCGGCGAGGTCGATGACGAGCCGGTCGACCTGTGCCTTGGCCAGAGCCGGAAGGATCTCCTCCAGACCGGTCGCGGCCCCGTCTCCGCGACCGCGTGCCTCGTCCAGCTGCGCGGCCACCTCGGCGTCGCGGGACGCCTGCAGCGTCCGCAGCTGCGCGCGCACCTCGGCCCACAGCGACTGCTCCGAGGCGCCCGCCGCGCGGCCGCCGCTCTCCAGCTCGACGTACGGTCCGATCTCCGCGCCCTGGTCCGGCAGCGCCTTCATCACCTCGCTGCGCGCGCGCACCTCCCCGGCCACCAGCACGGCGCTGGTCGCGTGCTTGCGCGCGATGGTGACGATGCTCTGCGCCACCTCGCGCGCGTTCTGCTCCCAGGCGTTCTCGGCCGTCTCCTGGTACTTGTGCTCGGCCCAGTCGGTCACCCCCACCTTGGTGATGTGGAAGGTCGTGCCGGTCACGGACTCCTCGTCGGTGGCGGCGCCGGCCACGGCTCGGTGCACCTCCAGGTCCGCGCCTTCGCGGTCGACCTTGGCCAGCACGAACGGCAGCACCTGCTCCTCGGCGGTCAACCAGGCCGCCAGGTCGGGAAGGGCCGCGTGGTCGAGCACCTCCGGCATCGGGTTGTGGCCGGGCTGGACCTCGTCGAGGACCATCCGGCCGCCGGCGATCACCAGGGTCCGGCGTACCTCGCCCCGCTCGTGGGTGACCTCCTGCAGTCGCTCGCCGACCTGCTCGATGAGGGAGTCGTCGAGTCCCTGGCGCTCCAGCTCGTGCCGCACCCGGGTCCAGCGACCGGCCATCTGCTCCGCGGGGTTCTCGCTCGCCCGGCCCACCTCGGCGTGCACGGTGAGGAACGGGCCGCTCTGCTCGAAGATCGGGCGCAGTCGGCTCAGGTCCATAGGGGTCCTCCTCGTACGACGGACGAAAACGGGTCGTCTGTCCGATACCCGAGCATCCGGCGGACATGCCGCCCGGACCAAGGGCCTCCGGTCCCTACTTGGGCGGAAGGGACCGGGCGTAGCCGAGCCCCACGGCGGTCCAGTGCCGCAGCGCCTCGTCGGTGTCCACGACGTCCGGGGCCACCCGGAGCCAGCCCCCCATGGCACGCCCCCGCATCTCCATGCGGGCGACGCCGTCGGTGGCGATCATCTCGCCGGTGCGTTCGGGATCGCAGCGCAGCAGGAGGCCGCCGCTCGCGCTGGCGGCGACCGCCATGTTGCCGTGCACGAGGAAGGCGAGCCCACCGAACATCTCCTCCTCGCGCAGACCGGGCTCACCGGCCAGCAGGTCCCGCAGGCGGGCGGCGAGCTGCTCGTCGTACGCCACGGCTCAGTCCCCCGAGAGGGCTCCGGCGCGGCGCAGGAAGTCGACCACGACCTCGCCCAGCCGCTCGCCGGCGTCCTCCTGGAGGAAGTGACCAGCGCCCTCGACCACCGGATGGTGCAGGTCCTGGGTGCCGGGGATGAGCTTCTTCAGGATCGGCGCCATCGCCCCGGTGATCGGGTCGCCGTCGCTGAAGGCGACCAGGAACGGCTTGTCCCAGCGGCCGAGCACCTCCCACGCCGCCCGGTTCGCCTCGGTGGCCGGGTCGTCGGGTCGCGTCGGGACCAGCAGCGGCATCGCCCGCGGGCCGGCCTTGTAGGACTCGTCGGGGAACGGCGCGTCGTAGGCGACCCGGACCTCGTCGGCGAGCCCGCGCTGACAGCCGGCCGCCACCAGCCGCCCGACGTCCAGCTGCGCAGCCAACTCCACGGCCCGCCGGAACTGCCACCAGATCTCCGGCATGTCGAAGTCACCCGTCGGCAGGCCGGTGTTGGCCGCCACCACGCGCGCGAACCGGTCGGGGTGCTCGCCGACCAGGCGCAGCCCGAGCAGTCCACCCCAGTCCTGGCCCACGAGAGTGACCTCGCGGAGGTCCAGGACGTCGAAGGCGATCGACCGCACCCACTCCACGTGGCGGGCGTAGGAATGGTCCTCGACCCGGGCCGGCTTGTCCGACCGGCCGAAGCCCACCATGTCGATCGCCACCGCTCGGGCACCCGCGGCGGCGAGCGGAGCCATGACCTTGCGGTAGAGGAACGACCAGGTCGGCTCACCGTGCAGCAGCAGCACGACCGGACCGTCGGCCGGCCCTGCCTCCACCCACGACATCCGCAGGGTCCCGCCGTCGCCGTCGGGGACCTCGGCGTAGTGCGGCTCGTGGTCGAACCCCTGCAGGTTCTCGAATCTTTCCTCCGGCGTGCGCAGCGTCTCCATGGGAGCCATCCTGCCCGGCTGACCCGTCGGGTCCGTCGGGGGGCGACCTACGGGACCAACGCCCCTGATCCGGGAGCCGCGAGCGCCCTAGCGTGAGCGCATGACCCGCCGCCTGAGCGGCCTGGACTCGACGTTCCTGTACGCCGAGTCGCCCACCATGCCGCTGCACGGCGGGTCGATCACCATCCTCGACCCGGCCACCGCCCCGGCGGACTTCGGCATCGAACGGGTCCGGCGCGACATCGCCGCACGTGTGGACCGGCTCGTGCCCTTCCGGTTGCGCGTGGCCGCTCCGCCGCTCGGGCTAGCCCGACCGGTCTGGGTCGACACCCGCGGCTTCGACGTCGACCGGCACGTCCGTGCGGCCGCCGTACCCCGTCCGGGGACCGACCGCCAGCTCGCAGACCTCGCCGCGGAGCTGTTCTCCCACCCCCTGCCACGTGACCGGCCGCTGTGGCGGCTGTGGTTCGTGGAGGGGCTCGAGGGCGGTCGCGTCGCCCTGATCTGGAAGGCGCACCACGCGCTGCTGGGCGGCGTCGAGGTGACCAATCTGCTGCGACTGCTCTACGACGTCGACGTCGCGGCCAGTGGGGATGCCCCGGCGGCTTCGGAGGACGGGGAACCGTTCCCGTCCGCGATCGCGATGGCCGCGCGCGCGGCGGTCGACCTGACCGCCGTGCCGGTCCGAGTGGCGCGGCTGCTGGGGGACGGCGCGGTGGCGGCAGCACGCGTCTCGCGCTTCCTGCTCGCCGGCGGCCGGCCGGTCAGCACCCTGCCGTTCGTGGGGGCGAAGTCCTCGCTCAACGGCGCCCTCGTGGCCGAACGCACCTGTGCCTACGCCTCGATCCCGCTCGAGGACGTCAAGACCGTCAAGAGCGCGCTGGGGGTGAAGGTGAACGACGTCGTGCTCGCGGTCTGCGGCGCGGCGCTGCGCAGCTACCTCGAGGACCGCGGCGAGCTGCCGGGCAGGTCCCTCAACGCGACGATCATGGCCGCAGTGGGTGGGATCGGCGCGCATGCGGGTGCGGTGCTCGGCAACGCCACGTCTGTCCTCGGCGCGACGCTGGCCACCGACGTCGCCGACCCCGTGGAGCGATTGCGTCGGATCAGTGCCTCGACGCGCACCGCCAAGGTGCTGCACCGGGCCCTGGGCGAAACGATGGTGATGCGGCTGTCCGAGACGCTGCCGCCCGGCATCTTCGGCGTCGCGCTCCGCCTGTACGGCGCGACCGCCCTGGCGTCCGTGCTGACACCCCCGTTCAACGCGGTCATCTCCAACGTCGTCGGACCGCCGGTGACGCTGTACTCCTCGGGCGCCCGAGTCGTCTCCTGCTACCTCTTCGGGCCGCTGGTCCCCAGCGTGGCGCTGGACATCACCGTGATCAGCTACGCAGGTTCGATCGACATCGGGATCGCCGCCAGCTCCAACCTGGTGCCGGATCCGTGGCCGATCGCCGAGGCGATGCCGGCGGCACTGGCGGAGCTGGTGACGGCTACGGCGGCGGAGACCCGGGTCACAGCCGCCAGCCCTGACCGATCACCTCGCGCGCGGTCGTCCGGCCGAGCTCCACGCCGGCCGCGAAGTAGTCCTGGTCGAAGAACAGGTAGCTGAGCAGCTCTCGCCGTCCGACCGCGTCACCGGCTCCGCGGATGGCCTTGCCCAGCAGCCAGTTGTCCATCTCGGTGAGCCGCCCCAGTCCCTGGGTCTTGCTCCGGTAGACGTCGTCGGCCATCTTCCCCATCGCGCCCGGAGGCGGCGCCACCGCGAGGTGCTCGACGGCCCGGTAGTCGGCCCCGGTCCCCCGCCTGCCGCTCCGGGTGAGCCGGACGTCGGCCGCGGCAGCCTGCTGGACCAGCCGGTTCGTACGCCGAAGGTTGCGCAGGTCCTCGATCATGTGGTCGCCCATGACGGCGTTGAGCACCTGTGCGGCGGCGTCGGCGATGTCCGGGCTCTGCGTCGTTTGGTCCGGAGCCGGTGTCGGCCCGTAGTCGGTCGCCGCGGCCGAGACGACCACGATCCGGTCCGCGCCCAGGCCGACCGCCGGGTGCAGCGGGGTGTTCAGCCGCACCCCACCATCGACGTACCAGCCGGCCCAGCCCTCCGGCTGCTCGACCCGGATCGGCGCGAAGCCCGCCGGGATGGCCGAGGAGGCCAGCACGTGGTCGGCGTCGACCGGGCCACGCGCCACCTCGAGACCGCGGTCGGGCTCGCCCTCGTAGCTCGAGCGCCGGTGCTCGTCGAGGAACAACACACTCCGGCCGCTCCCCGAGCCGGGGACCGCGAGATCGGCCTTGCTCGGCATCCGGGTAGCGACCACGCCGACCGCCCGGACCACCCCGTCCCCGACGTTCGCCGCCAGCTGCTCGGTGGGCAGCCGCTCGTGCGCCGTCCGCCGCAGTGGCGTGGTGTCCAGCAAGCTGGTGGTGCCCGACCCGATGCCCAGCACCGCTCCGGCGGCGTACTGGAGGCCGGTGCGGGGGCCACTGACCGGCAACAGCGGCGCATAGACGTCCTCGTCGCCCATCGACGTCCACAGGTCGATGATCTGGTCCGCCGCCTCGGGCGGGTCCAGGTGTGCGGCCGCACCCCAGAGGGTGGCGTTGATGCTCCCTGCACTGGTCCCCAGCCAGATGGTCGGGCGCAGGTCCTGTGCGACCAGCCACGGCACCAGCTCGGCCAGGGCCCCCGCCTGGAAGGCCCCGCGGGCAGCGGCCCCGGAGAGGACGACCGCGACGGTCTCGGGCTTCGACGAAGTTGCCATGGCTGGCGACTACCCGCAACGACCGCGCGCCAACCGGGGAGTACGGGGGCCACCTGGGCCCAGGAACGTGGGTCCGATCGGAGTCCACTCCATGGGGTGGCAGGTGCAGGATTCGAACCTGCGTAGGCATACGCCGACGGATTTACAGTCCGCTTCCATTGGCCGCTCGGACAACCTGCCTGGGCGCGGTCACCGCGTAGGGTGGCCCGCAGCGCAGCGAGGATAACGCAGCCCGGATCGCAGACCGAAATCGACCCGAACCCGACCCAGAGAGGGAGCCACGTGGCCGACTCGTCGTTCGACATCGTCAGCAAGCTCGACCGGCAGGAGGTCGACAACGCCTTGTCGCAGGCGGCGCGGGAGGTCTCACAGCGCTACGACTTCAAGGGCACCGGCGCGGAGATCAAGTGGTCGGGCGAGAAGGGCATCGAGATCTCCGCCAACGCCGACGACCGAGCCCGGGCGGTGCTCGACGTCTTCAAGGACAAGCTGGTCAAGCGTCAGCAGTCGCTGAAGATCCTCGACGCCTCCGAGCCCCGGCAGTCCGGCCAGCAGTCGAAGATCAGCATCGCCCTCAAGGAGGGCATCACCTCCGAGGACGCCAAGAAGGTCGGCAAGCTGATCCGCGACGAGGGACCCAAGGGCGTCAAGGTGCAGGTGCAGGGCGACGAGCTGCGGGTGAGCAGCAAGAAGCGCGACGACCTGCAGGCCGTGATCGCCCTGGTCAAGGAACAGGACTACGACTTCACGGTGCAGTTCACCAACTACCGCTGATCTCGACGTGGAGGCCTACCCCGCGGCGTCGATCGAGATCGACGCTTCGCTGGACGAGGTGTGGGCGGTGATGACCGACACCGCGTCGTACGGCGAGTGGAACCCGTTCGTGTTCGCTGCGGACTGTGCCCGTGCGGCCGTCGGCGAGCCGATCAAGCTGCACGTGCGTTGGGCGAACGGACGCACCACCCGCTCCCCTGAGCGGATCAGTGTCGTGCAACCGCCGCACGACGCCGACGGCGTCCGGCGGGCCGTGCTGGCCTACGTCTACGAAGGGCTGCCCGCGAAGCTGGGGCTGGTCCGCGGCACGCGCTACCAACGGCTCGCCCAGATGCCGGGAGGACCGACCCGTTACGACACCGTCGAGGAGTTCTCCGGGCCCCTCGTGCCCCTGGCCGGTCCGCGCCGGGTGGAGGACGGCTTCCGCCGGCACGCCGAGGCGCTGCGCCGGCGCTGCGAACAGCAGCACTGACCGCAGGACAGACGAAGGATCCGAGAACCCCGAGGAAGAGGAGCACCACGTGGCCGCGACCCGTCGCAGTCTCACCCAGGAGGAGGCGGTCCGGCGCGCCGGGCTGCTGCAGGTCCACGGCTACGACATCGCCGTCGACCTCACCGACCTGCCGACCGGTCCGGCGGTGCGGTGCACCTCGACGATCGACTTCGGCTGTGCCGCTCCCGGCGCGGAGACTTTCCTGGACTGCCGCGCCGACCTGGTCTCCGCCACTCTCAACGGCGACCCCCTCCACGGCGCCGAGGACGGTCGGATCGCGCTGGCCGGACTGGAGGCCGACAACCGGGTCGTGGTCGAGACCGTCCAGGCCAACACCCGCGAAGGCGCCGGCGTGCACAAGGCCGTCGACGCCGCCGACGGCAACGTCTACCTGTGGATGTCCTTCGAGCCCGACGAGGCCCAGGACGTGTGGGCCTGCTTCGACCAGCCGGACCTCAAGGCGCCGCACACCTTCACCGTCACCGCACCGACCTCCTGGACGGTGCTCAGCAACAGCGCGGTCGAGAAGGTCGAGGACGTCGACGACAACCGGCGGTGGCACTTCGCCCCCACGCCACCGTTGTCGACGTACAACCCGGTCGTGCTCGCCGGCCCGTTCCACGAGCTGCGTCGCCAGGTCGACGGCCACGACCTGGGCCTCTACACCCGCCAGTCGCTGGCCGCCCAGCTCGACCGCGACGCCGAGGGCCTGTTCACCGTCACGGCGCAGGGGCTGGCGTTCTTCGCCGAGGCGTTCGGGATGCCGTTCCCGCAGGAGAAGTACGACCAGGCGTTCGTCCCCGAGATGGGCGGAGCGATGGAGAACTACGGCTGCGTCACCTGGTCCGACGCGCTCCTGACCCGGGTGCCCCCCACCCCGGCCGAGCAGGAGATGCAGGCGCTGGTGCTCGTCCACGAGATGGCCCATATGTGGTTCGGCAACATCGTCACGATGCGCTGGTGGGAGGACCTGTGGCTCAACGAGGCCTTCGCCGAGTTCGCCGCCAACTGGGCGCTGGTCAACGCCACCCGCTTCACCGACGCCTGGGCGCACCACCTGGCCGGTGAGAAGCAGAGCGCCTACCTGGTGGACAAGGGACCCCGCTCGCACCCGATCAGGCAGCCCGTCCCTGACGTCGCCGCCGCGGCTGCGTCGTTCGACGCGATCACCTATCCCAAGGGGGCCTCGGTCCTCGACCAGCTGCGCACCTACGTCGGGGAGAAGGCTTTCCGACGCGGGATGGCGGCCTACTTCCGGGCGCACGCCTGGGGCAACACCACCCTGCAGGACCTCATCGCTGCTCTCGCCGAGGCCAGTGGTCGCGACCTCGACACCTGGCGGCAGCGCTGGCTCGACGAGGCCGGCACGGACCTGCTGTCCCTGGAGCGTGCGGGGTCCTCCCACACCGTGGTGGCGACCCCGGCGCCGGGCACCACGGCTCCTCGCCCGCACGTGCTGAGCGTCGGTGCCTACCGCCGCGGCGACGAGGGCCTGACCCGGATCGGGCGGACGACGGTGGAGGTCAGCGGCGAGCGGACCCCGGTGGAGCTCCCCGAGGCCGAGCTCTACCTGCTCAACGACGACGACCTGACCTTCGCCCGCACCCGGCCCGAGGAGCCGGAGCACTTCCTCGCCCTCGCCCCGGAGCTGCCGACGGTGCTGGGTCGCGGCGTGGCCGTCGCCACGGCCCGGGACATGCTCGACGACGGGGAGACCACCGCCGCCGCGGTCGTCGAGTGCCTCACCCGGCTGCTGGGCCGCGAGAGCGCCCCCACCTGCGTCGAGCCCTACCTGCGGCTGGTGACCGACGTCGCCGAGCTCTGGTCCCCGGGCCAGGAGCGGCCCGAGCACCTGCGTGCGGTCGCCGAGGTGTGCCGTGAGTTCCTGGACCGCGGCGAGCACAACCAGGTCGCCCGGCGGTTCCTGTCCCGGGTGGGCGACGCCGACGACCTCGCCGCCCTGGAGGATGCGGCAGCCGCCGACATGGACCTGCGCTGGCGGATCCAGACCCGGCGCACCGAGCTCGGCGCGGGCGTCGACGACGACATGCTCGAGCAGCTCCAGCGCTCCGATCCCGACCCCGACAGCTGGGTCCGCGCCCTGGCGGTCCGTGCCGCTGCCCCGAGCGAGGTCGGCAAGGCGGCTGCCTGGGAGGCGATGATCGAGGAGCGGCGGGTGCCGATCTCGTCGGTCGGGATGGTCGCGGCCGCCTTCTGGCGACCCGGCCAGGACGACCTGCTCGCGCCGTACGCCGAGCGCTATCTCGATGCGGTCCCGACGATGGCGGCGGGCGGGATGATCCCGGCGATGGTCTATGCCAACCGGCTGTTCCCGCTGTTCGGCATCGGACCCGAGTACGTCGACCGGGCGGTTGCCGCCTCTCAAGGAGCGGCCCCGATCGTCCGTGGTCGGCTGGAGGAGCGCGCCGACGAGGTGCGGCGGATGCTCGCCTCCCGGGGTTAGCCGCCGCGGCTTTCGAGTCGCGTGCCGGGCACCGCGCGGCGAGGGACCACCTCAGCACTCGACCCGCCTGCCGGGCCGGTGGCCGAGATCACCCGCAGTGGTTGCCTGCGCGGACTATCGTGGTTGCCGTGCCGACGGCGCCGGTGGAGCCCTCGGGCCGGCGCGATGTCAAGGTAGAACGCGTTCTAGATCCAGCGTACGATCCCGGGGACGTACCGTCGGTATGACCGACACGTCCGGCACCGTGTCTAGGAGAGAAGGACAGCTAGGGTGGCCAAGCAGGTCAAGCAGCTCGATCGGGTGATCATCCGGTTCGCGGGTGACTCCGGTGACGGCATGCAGCTCACCGGCGACCGCTTCACCCAGGAGTCCGCGGCCTTCGGCAACGATCTCTCCACGCTGCCGAACTTCCCCGCCGAGATCCGCGCTCCGCAGGGCACGCTGCCCGGCGTCTCCTCGTTCCAGGTGCACTTCGCCGACCACGACATCCTCACCCCCGGCGACGCCCCGGACGTGCTCGTGGCGATGAACCCCGCCGCCCTCAAGGCCAACCTGACCGACATGCGGCCGGGCACCTCGATCATCGTCGACAGCCACGACTTCACCGGACGCAACCTGACCAAGGCCGGCTACGCCGACAACCCGCTCGAGGACAACTCGCTCACCGACTTCGCGGTCAGCGTCGTCGACCTGACCGGGATGACCATCGAGGCGGTCAAGGAGTTCGGTCTGTCCCGCAAGGACGCCGCCCGCGCCAAGAATATGTTCGCTCTGGGCCTGCTGTCGTGGATGTACGGCCGGCCGACCGAGACGACGATCTCCTTCCTGGAGAAGCGTTTCGCCAAGGTGCCGCCGATCCGGGACGCCAACATCACCGCCTTCCGGGCCGGCTGGAACTTCGGGGAGACCACCGAGGCCTTCGCCGTCCAGTACGAGATCAAGCCGGCCACCATGGAGGCCGGCACCTACCGCAACATCACCGGCAACCTGGCGCTCGCCTACGGGCTGATCGCCGGGGGCGTGCAGGCCGGGTTGCCGCTGTTCCTGGGCAGCTACCCGATCACCCCCGCCTCGGACATCCTCCACGAGCTGAGCAAGCACAAGCGCTTCGGCGTCACCACCTTCCAGGCCGAGGACGAGATCGCCGGCATCGGCGCTGCCCTGGGTGCGGCCTTCGCCGGCGACCTCGGCGTGACCACCACCTCCGGCCCCGGCATCGCGCTGAAGTCCGAGACGATCGGGCTGGCGGTGATGACCGAGCTGCCGCTCGTCGTGGTCGACGTGCAGCGGGGAGGGCCCTCAACCGGCCTGCCCACCAAGACCGAGCAGGCCGACCTGCTGCAGGCGATGTTCGGGCGCAACGGCGAGGCCCCGGTGCCGATCGTCGCGCCGAAGTCGCCCGGCGACTGCTTCGACGCCGCGGTGGAGGCCATCCGGATCGCGATCACCTACCGCACCCCGGTGATGTTGCTCTCCGACGGCTACCTCGCCAACGGCTCCGAGCCCTGGCGGATCCCGGCGCTGGACGAGCTGCCCGAGATCGACCCCGGCTTCGCCTCCGCACCGAACCACGAGGGCCGCGACGGCCAGGGCGAGTTCTGGCCCTACCTGCGCGACGAGGAGACGCTCGCCCGCCCGTGGGCGGTGCCGGGCACTGCGGGGCTGGAGCACCGCATCGGCGGCCTGGAGAAGGAGGGCATCCACGGGGGCACGGGCAACATCTCCTACGACCCCGCCAACCACGACTACATGGTCCGGATGCGACAGGCCAAGGTCGACCGGATCGCCGAGACCCTGCCCCCGCTCGAGGTCGACGACCCCTCCGCCTCGACCGGTCCAGGGGCTCGGGTGCTGGTGCTCGGCTGGGGCTCGACGTACGGGCCGATCGGTGCGGCGTGCCGCCGGGTCCGCCAGGCGGGGCATGCGGTGGCCCAGGTGCACCTGCGCCACCTCAACCCGCTGCCCCGCGACCTCGGCTCGATCCTGAAGCAGTACGACGCGGTGCTCGTGCCGGAGATGAACCTCGGCCAGCTCTCGCTGCTGCTGCGCGCGAAGTACCTCGTCGACGTGGTCGGCTACAACTACGTCCGCGGGCTCCCGCTGAAGGCCGCCGAGCTGGCCGAGGCGATCACCGACCTGATCAACGCCACCGAGGGCGACGTCTCCGCCGAGTCGCCCGCCCCGAACACCGTCACGACCGGTGTGGGGACCGAGACCGTCCGATGAACACACTCCGGGACCACCGATGACTGCGACCGAGCTGCCCTTCCCAGGCCTGCGGGGCGTGCCCGCCCTCGAGGACGACCAGACCCAGACCGGCAAGGACTTCACCTCCGACCAGGAGGTCCGCTGGTGCCCCGGCTGCGGCGACTACGCCGTGCTGAAGGCCGTCCAGTCCTTCCTGCCCGACCTCGGCCTGCGCCGGGAGAACATCGTGTTCGTCTCCGGCATCGGCTGCTCCTCGAGGTTCCCCTACTACCTCGACACCTACGGGATGCACTCCATCCACGGTCGCGCGCCCGCGATCGCCACCGGCATCGCGACCGCGCGCGAGGACCTCTCGGTGTGGGTGGTCACCGGCGACGGCGACGCGCTCTCCATCGGCGGCAACCACCTCATCCACGCGATGCGCCGCAACGTGAACCTGAAGATCCTGCTGTTCAACAACCGGATCTACGGCCTGACCAAGGGTCAGTACTCCCCCACCTCCGAGCCCGGCAAGGTCACCAAGTCCACCCCGGTCGGCTCCCTGGACCACCCGTTCAACCCGGTCTCGCTGGCGCTCGGCGCCGAGGCGTCCTTCGTGGCGCGCACGATCGACTCCGACCGCAAGCACCTCACCTCCGTTCTCCGGGCCGCGGCGGCGCACCGGGGCACCGCCCTGGTGGAGATCTACCAGAACTGCCCGATCTTCAACGACGGCGCCTTCGACGCCATCAAGTCCCCCGACACCAAGGCCGACGCGATCATCCCGCTCGAGCAGGGGGCGCCGATCCGGTTCGGCGCCGAGGGCCGCCTCGGCGTCATCCGCTCCCGCGGCGGGGTCGAGGTCGTCGAGGTCACTGCGGACAACGAGTCCTCGCTGCTGGTGCACGATGCCCACGACCCGGACCCCTCGACCGCGTTCGCACTGTCCCGGCTGACCGACGCGGGCGTGCTGCACCGCTCCCCGATCGGCGTCTTCCGCCAGGTCGAGCGGTCGACGTACGACGACCTCGCCCGCGGGCAGGTCGCCACCGCCAGCGCCGGCCAGACCGACCGCCGCGGAGCCCTCGACGCCCTGATCAGCGGCGGCGACACCTGGACCGTCGTCTGAGCGACCGCTGAGGTCGCACACCCCGGCCCTCGTCGTACACCGAGAACTGGCGTCGATCACCGAACACTTTCGGTGGTCGAGCTCGGTTTCACAGTACGTACTGTGAAACCGGAACCGGGACGGACGTCCCTCAAGCGCCCCCTTTGGTCCCTGACGCTGGGCCCTCCCGTCGACCTAGCGTCGGGTGCGGGAGGCAGCGATGTTCTCAGTACGAATCCACGGCCGCGGTGGCCAGGGCGCCGTGACGGCGGCCGAGATCCTCTCGGTGGCGGCGTTCCGCGAGGGCCGGCACGCCCAGGCGTTCCCGACCTTCGGCTCCGAGCGCACGGGGGCGCCGGTCGTTGCGTTCTGCCGGATGGACGACTACCCCATCCGGCTCCGCGAGCCGATCACCCACCCGGACGCGGTCATCGTGCAGGACCACACCCTGGTGCATCAGGTGAACCTGTTCGCCGGACTCGGCGCGGACGGCTTCTTGCTGGTCAACAGCATCCGGTCCGTCGAGGACTTCGGTCTCGGTGAGCTCGCCGAGCACCTGCGTCCCGAACGGATGCTCGCCGTGCCGGCGACCGCGCTCGCCCGCGAGCACCTGGGCCGGCCGCTGCCCAACGCCGCCATGCTCGGGGCCTTCGCCGCCCTGACCGGCGTCGTCTCCCTCGACTCGGTGACCACCGCCATCCGGCAGCGCTTCCCGGGCCGCTCCGGCGAGGGGAACGCCGCCGCGGCTCAGGCGGCCCACCTCCACGTCCGGGACCAGCTGCGCAGGCTGACGCATGCGTGAGCAGATGGAGGGCTCGCAGGCGGTGGCACGGACCGTGGCCCGGTGCCGCCCCCAGGTGGTCGCGGCCTACCCGATCACTCCGCAGACCCACATCGTGGAAGGCGTGGGTGACCTGATCCGCCTCGGCGAGCTGAGCCGCTGCGAGTTCATGATGGTCGAGTCGGAGTTCGGTGCGCTCTCGGCCTGCATCGGCGCCTCCGGCGCCGGCGTCCGGGCCTACACCGCCACCTCGAGCCAGGGCCTGCTGTTCATGGCCGAGGCGCTGTTCAACGCCTCCGGACTGGGGCTGCCGATCGTGATGACCGTGGCCAACCGGGCCATCGGCGCCCCGATCAACATCTGGAACGACCACTCCGACGCCATGTCGATGCGGGACTCCGGCTGGATCCAGCTCTACGCCGAGTCCAACCAGGAGGCCGTCGACCTGCACCTGCAGGCCTTCCGGCTGGCCGAGCAGCTCTCGGTGCCGGTGATGGTGTGCATGGACGGCTTCGTGCTGACCCACGCCTTCGAGGAGGTGGACCTCCCCTCCCAGACGGAGGTCGACGCCTGGCTGCCGGCGTACGCACCCGGGCAGCTGCTGGACCCGCGGGAGCCGGTCAGCATCGGCGCGATGGTCGGGCCGGAGGCGTTCACCGAGGTCAAGTACCTCATGCACGCCAAGCAGGTGCAGGCCCTCGATGCGATTCCCGAGCTGGCCGAGGACTTCGAACGGTGCTTCGGCCGCCGCTCCGGCGGCCTGGTGCGGCCCTACCGGACCGACGGCGCCGACACGGTCGTCGTCGGGCTGGGCTCGATGCGCGGCACCCTGGAGATCGTCGCCGACGAGCTGCGCGAGTCCGGCCAGTCCGTCGGCGTGCTGGGGATCGGCTGCTTCCGGCCCTGGCCGCTCGGCGAGGTGCGCGAGGCCCTTCACGCGGCCAAGCGGGTGGTGGTCGTGGAGAAGGCGTTCGCGGTCGGTGCCGGCGGCATCGTCGGTCAGAACGTCCGGCTTGCGCTGCAGGGTCTGCCGGTCGAGGTGTACGACGTCGTGGCCGGTCTCGGCGGCCGCCCGGTGACCGTCGCCTCGGTGCGGGCCCTGCTCGAGAACGTGCTGGCCGGGGCCGTCGACCCGCACGCACTGCACTTCTTGGACCTCGACAAGGCCCTGGTCGAGCGCGAGCTGGCCCGGTCCGGTGCCGCCGCGCGGCCCGGGCCGCACGCGGAGCACATGCTGCGCGACCTCGGGGTCGTCGCCGCCGGACCGGTGTGAGGAGGTCGTCGTGGCCGTGCAGGACGTGAAGTTCTACCAGACGGGGACGTTCGTCGTCGGCAACCGGCTGCTGGAGACCGACCAGCGTTCGGTCCAGGCCGCCACCGGCCGCTCCAACACGCTGACCTCGGGACATCGTGCGTGCCAGGGGTGCGGGGAGGCCCTCGGGGCCCGCTACGTGCTCGACGCCGCGATGCGAGCGACCGGGGGCAAGCTCGTCGCGGTCAACTCCACCGGATGCCTGGAGGTGTTCTCCACCCCCTACCCCGAGTCGTCGTGGCAGCTGCCCTGGCTGCACTCGCTGTTCGGGAACGGCCCGGCCGTGGCCTCGGGCGTCGCGGCCGCGCTCAAGGCCAAGGGCCGCGAGGACGTCCGGGTGATCGGCCAGGCCGGCGACGGCGGGACGGTGGACATCGGCTTCGGCTGCCTGTCGGGCATGTTCGAGCGCAACGACGACGTCCTGTTCGTCTGCTACGACAACCAAGGCTACATGAACACCGGCGTCCAGCGATCCGGCGCCACCCCGCCCGCAGCCCGCACCGCCAACACGAAGGCCATCGGCCCCGAGCCGGGCAACGTCTTCGGCCAGGGCAAGTTCGTGCCGGCGATCGCGATGGCCCACGAGATCCCCTACGTCGCCACCGCGACGGTCGCCGACCTGCGCGACCTGGAGGCCAAGGTGGAGCGCGCCATGGAGTTCCGCGGCGCCCGCTACCTGCACGTGTTCGTGCCGTGCCCGCTCGGGTGGGGTGCGGACTCCCGGCTCACGGTCCAGCTCGCGCGGCTGGCCCGGGAGAGCGGGATGTTCCCCGAGTTCGAGGCCGAGCACGGCGTGGTCACCCGGGTGACGAAGATCCGGCGGCAGGTGCCGGTCGAGGACTACCTGCGACCGCAGCGTCGCTACGCCCACCTCTTCGGCGACCCGGGACGACCGGACATCGTGCGGCGCCTGCAGGAGATCGCCGAGCGCAACATCGCCCGCTACGGACTGGTCTCGACAGGCTCGACCACCGAGACCACCGAGACCACCCAGGCCACCCAGACCACCGAGACCACCGAGACCACCCAGGCGACCGAGGGAGAGGTGCGCTGATGGACAAGCCCTTCGCCATCACGCTGGACGTCGGGTCCAGTCGCGCGAACAAGACGGGGTCCTGGCGCACCGAGCGGCCGGTCTACGTGAGCCTGACGCCGCCGTGCAGCAACGCCTGCCCGGCCGGTGAGCAGGTGCAGTCCTGGCTGTACGACGCCGAGGGCGGCGGGCCGGCGTACGAACGCGCCTGGCGGCAGATCATGCGCGACAACCCGTTCCCGGCGGTGATGGGGCGGGTCTGCTACCACCCCTGCGAGACGGCTTGCAACCGTGCCCAGCTGGACGAGGCGGTGGGCATCAACTCGGTGGAGCGCTTCCTCGGCGACGAGGCGATCAAGCAGGGCTGGAAGGTCGCGGTGGACGCGCCGCCCTCGGGGAAGTCGGTGCTCGTGATCGGTGCCGGACCGTCGGGCCTCGCCGCGGCCTATCACCTGTGCCGGCTGGGCCACGCGGTGACGATCAAGGAGGCCGGCCCGATGGCCGGCGGGATGATGCGCTTCGGCATCCCGCGCTACCGGCTGCCGCGCGAGGTGCTCGACGCCGAGGTCCGACGGATCCTCGACCTGGGCGTGCGGCTGGAGCTGGACGCCAAGGTCACCGACCTGGAGAAGGTGCGCCACGAGTACGACGCGGTCTTCCTTGCCGTCGGCGCCCAGCTGGGCAAGCGTGCCTACATCCCCGCCGGCAGTGCGGCGAAGGTCCTCGACGCGGTGAGCATGCTGCACGCGGTCGAGGAAGGGGAACGGCCCCTGCTGGGCCGGCGGGTCGCGGTCTACGGCGGCGGCAACACCGCGCTGGACGCCGCCCGGACCGCCAAGCGGCTCGGCGCCGCGGAGGCGGTCGTGGTCTATCGGCGGACCCGCGACCGGATGCCGGCGCACGAGTCGGAGCTGGAGGAGGCCGCCGAGGAGGGCGTGCTGGTCAAGTGGCTGACCACGATCAAGCAGGTCGAGGAGGGCAACCTGGTCGTGGAGCGGATGGAGCTGGACGAGAGCGGTTTCCCCCAGCCCACCGGGGAGCTCGAGGAGCTGGCCGCCGACGCCCTGGTCCTGGCGCTCGGCCAGGAGACCGACCTGTCCCTGCTCGAGGACGTACCGGGGCTGGAGGTCGTCGACGGGGTGGTGCAGGTCGACACGGGGATGCACACCGGGTGCGAGGGGGTGTTCGCCGGCGGGGACATGGTGCCGCTGGAGCGGTCGGTGACTGCCGCCGTCGGGCACGGCAAGCGGGCAGCGCGCGCGATCGACGCCTGGCTCCGCTCCCAGGGCGAACCCTCGACCGGGCACCCCCCGGTGGCGGCGTACGAGGAGCTGAACACCTGGTACTTCGCAGACGCGCCCCGCACCCACCGCCCGGTGCTGGAGCACGCGCGCCGCGAGTCGACCTTCGACGAGGTGGTGCAGGGGCTCGACGAGGACACGGCCCTGTTCGAGGCGCGCCGGTGCATGTCCTGCGGCAACTGCTTCGGCTGCGACAACTGCTACGGGGTGTGCCCGGACAACGCGGTGATCAAGGTCGGAGAGCCGCGAGCGGGCGGCTACCTCATCGACCTGGACTACTGCAAGGGCTGTGGGCTGTGCGTGCAGGAGTGCCCGGCCGGGGCGATCGAGATGGTGCCCGAGGAGATCTAGCGAGCGGTCGTCGCGGCCAGGGCCTGGGCGGCGCCCTCCGCGAGCGGAAGGTGCACCAGGAAGCTCGTCCCCCGACCCACGGTCGAGCTGACGTCCACGCTGCCCTCGTGGTTCTCCGCGATCGACTTCACGATGGCGAGCCCCAGCCCGGTTCCCTTGATGGCTCGCCGTCTGGCGGTCGAGGCGCGGAAGAACCTGGTGAACAGCTCGGCCTGCTCCGCGGCAGGGATGCCGATGCCGTTGTCGCGCACCTCGAGCGTCGCCTGGTTGCCTTCTCGCCGCGCCGTGCAGGTCACCGCGCCCCCGGAGGGGGTGTACTTCACGGCGTTGGTCAGCAGGTTGAAGACCATGCGCTCGAGGTCCCTCGCGTCCCCGCGAACCGGGAGGCGTGTCGGGGGGACGTGGAAGGAGAGATCGAGCGCGAGCGCCTGCGATGCCGACTCGAGGGTGGCCCGGGCCGCTGCGAGCACGTCGCGGAGGTCCACCTCGGTGTGCGCTGGACGTGCCGCGGCCGGTTCCTGTCTGAACAAGGTGAGGAGGTCGTCGGTGAGGTCCCGCAGCCGCTCGCTGTTGCGCCGGATCGCTGCGAGGAAGTCATGCTGCTGGTCGGTGAGCTGCTCGGCGGTGTCCTCGAGGAGCTCGGCGAAGCCGGCGATGCTCGCGATCGGGCTGCCGAGCTCGTGCGTGAGCGTGGCCACGAAGTCGTTGCGCTCCTCATCCAGGGTCCGAAGCCGCTCCACGGTGGTGCGCTCACGCCTCGAGGTCGACTCGAGGACCTCGCGAGACCGCGCATTGCTGACATATGCGGTCACCACGTCGGCGAGGGTCTGCGCCATGCGCCTCTCGGTGTCGCCGAGCATGCCCGGGGAGGTGCGATACAGGTCGAGGGCCCCCAGGGAGACACCGTCGTGCCGCAGGGGAAAGGCGAAGACGCCCGCGAGGCCCATGTCGTACGCCGCGGGGGCGAATTCGGGGAAGTCCTCGTCGACACCCAGGTCCGGGACCAGGACGGGCGCCAGCGTGTCATGGGCGACCAGGCAGGGCCCTTGGTTCAGCGAGCCCTGCAAGTGCTCGAAGCCGAGCGCAGCGGTGTCGGAGGCGGCGAGAGGCCCCGGTGTACCGGCCGGCGACAGGAGCACGACGCCGGCGCCGTCCACGGGCAGCATCTCCACGATCTCGTGCACGGCACGATCGAGCATGGCCTGGATCGGCATGTCGCTGAGGAACGTGATCGCGAACCGGCTGAGCACCTGGGAGAAGAGATCCATGTCCGTGGGCCGTTCGTGCTGGAAGGGCTCCGCGGGGTCTGGTCGGAGAGGCTCGTCGAAACTGCGCGAGCTGCGCCTTCACAATACGTCAGCCCGCAGCGATGAACCAGTCGCACGCGCCCGACCCGGTGAGCGGAGGACCGTCACCGTCACCGGGCTCCTGCGTCGGTCTGGTCGCCCAGTCCCGGGGGTAGTGTGTGCAGTGAGTGCACGGGGTTCCCCGACACGGACGGGCCGGTGGTGGTCGAAGATGGACGGTCGATCCTGTGAACAGGCGTGGTCAGAGCGGAGCGCATGACGGGAAGGCTCGAGTCGCTGTGCCAGAAGTGCCAGCAGGATGCGCACGCCGACGGGGTCGGGCTGGCAGTCTTGTCCAGCGACGGGCTGCCCGTGCCGACCTTCGTCTCGGACGCCCGCTCCGGACTAATCGAAGACCTCCAGTTCACCCTGGGCGAAGGACCTTGCGTGGAAGCGGTCAAGTCCGGGTCGCCGGTACTGCTCGATGACGTGCGGTCGGTCAGCGACGCGACGAGTCGATGGCCAGCCTTCGTCCGAGGGGTCGAGTCCTCCGGCATCCGCGCCGTATTCGCCTTCCCGGTCTGGGTCGGTGCGATCGCGCTGGGGACGCTCGACCTCTACCGCAACGCACCGGGCACCCTCGATACCGCGCAGCTCAGGGCCGTTCTGACGACGGTCGACCAGATCGCCTCCGTCCTCCTCGACATCGGCGCCGACGCCGTCGGTGACGGGGCCGGGGCAGAGAGATTCCAGATGGTGGTGCACCAGGCGGCCGGGATGGTCATGGTGCAGATGGGCACGAACATCTCCACAGCCCTGGTACGGCTGCGCGCGACTGCCTTCAGCGAGGGAGTCCCCGTCAACGAGCTTGCGGCCGACGTCGTGGCCGGCCGCCGTCGCTTCTCGAAGGAGCACCAATGAATGAAGAGCGTGAGGCCACCAGCACCAGGGATGGCGGCAGAAGTGCCCAGTTGGCCGAGAGCTTCGTCACCCTGGCGGACTCGCTGGTCGCGGACTACGACGTGGTGGAGGTCCTCGAAGGGCTGGTCCGCAATTGCGTCGAGCTCCTGCAGGTGGAGCAGGTCGGGATGCTGCTGACCGACCAGCGCGGACACCTGCAGGTCGTCGCAGCGTCGAGTGAGGCGACCCGGCTGATCGAGCTGCTGCAGCTGCAGTCCGAGGAGGGTCCGTGCCTGGAGTGCGTACGCACAGGCGCACCGGTCACGGTGCCGGAGCTGGCGACCCAGCAGGAGCGATGGCCGACGTTTGCTCCTTCGGCTCTGGGCGTGGGCTTCGCGGCGGTGCACGCCCTCCCGCTGCGGTTGCGCAGCGACACGATCGGGGCACTCAACCTGTTCACCACCAACCCTGCGTCGACCCTGGGCACCGACGACCTGCGCATCGCCCAGGCCCTCGCAGACGTCGCCACGATCGCGATCCTGCAACAGCGATCGATCTCGCGAGCGTCCCTGCTGGCCGAGCAGCTCCAGACCGCACTCAACTCACGCGTCGTGGTCGAGCAGGCCAAGGGGGTGCTGGCCGAGCGCGGCTCCCTCGACATGCAGGCTGCCTTCGACCGGTTGCGTGCCTACGCCCGAGCCCACAACGAGAGGTTGAGCGACGTCGCGACCAGGGTCGTTCGCGAGGACCTGTCGGCCGACGCGGTCCTGCGCGTGTCGAGTGAGGGTCGTGGCTGACGAAGTCCGGCGCTCGCGACCCCGGGCCGCCATCTCGTCATGACCGTCCCCCCGTTACGGTAGTGACCTGGGTCCCTCGCTGCGCGCGGGTCCGACCCGGGCACGAGCGGGGATGGTGGGTTGGCCGAGGATCGACGCGGGTTCGCGCTGGGAGCAGTGGCGTACGCGCTGTGGGGACTGTTCCCCCTGTACTGGCCCCTGCTGGAGCCCGCGGGCGCGGTCGAGATCCTCGCCCACCGGATCTGCTGGTCCCTGGTCACCATGGTCGCCCTGACCGTGCTCCTGGGGCGGACCCGACAGCTGCGGGCGATCTTGCGCGATCGGCGGGTGCTCCTGCTGCTCTCGCTCGCCTCGGTGGTGATCGCGTTGAACTGGGGCGGTTTCATCTGGGGCGTGAACCACAGCCGGGTGGTCGAGGTGTCGCTCGGCTACTTCATCAACCCGCTGGTGACCGTGCTGCTCGGGGTCTTCGTGCTCGGGGAGCGGCTGCGCGGCGTGCAGTGGGCCGCGATCGGCCTGGCGACGGTCGCGGTCCTGATCCTGACCGTGGACTACGGACACCCGCCGTGGGTCGCCTTCCTGCTCGCGGGCTCGTTCGCGACCTACGGGTTGGCCAAGAAGAAGGCGAACGTCGAGGCGATCGAGAGTCTCACCTTCGAGACGACCCTGCTCACCCCGATCGCCCTGACGTACCTGATCTACCTCGGGCAGACCGGTGCGGGGCACTTCACCTCCGAGGGCGCCGGCCACACCGTGTTGCTGACCACGACCGGCCTGGTCACCGCCGTACCCCTGATCTGCTTCGGCGCCGCGGCCATCCGGGTCTCGATGACCACGATCGGGCTGCTGCAGTACCTCGCGCCCACCCTCCAGTTCGCGCTCGGCCTCGTGGTGTTCGGCGAGCACATGACCGCGGTGAAGTGGTTCGGCTTCGTGCTGGTGTGGATCGCGCTCGTGGTGTTCACCGCCGACGCCCTGCGCCACCGCCGCCGCCAGCTCCGCCTCGCCGCCGAGGCGATGGCCGTGTGAGACGACGGCGCACGAACCGGAGCTCGGTACGACGTGCAGCTACGCCGGGGACAGCCAGGTCCAGCCGGGCAGGTTGCGCAGCACGCCGAACACGACGATCGCGGCCAGCAGGGTCCACAGCAACCAGGCCGGCAGGCTCGTGGAGCGTGGTGCGCGGTGGCCGGTGATCCGCATGGCCCAGGTGACGCCGGCGAGCAGGAGGTACGGCACTGCCAGCACGGTCAGGGGATTGCGCGCCATCGCGCCGGCGAAGTCGAGGTGGAGCAGGTCGTGCATCGCCCGGAGCGCGCCGCATCCGGGGTCGTACCACCCGGTGAGTGCGAGGAACGGGCACGTGGGGTAGTGGCCCGGTTCGTTCGGGTCGACGCTGTAGAGCACCGCCGCACCCACCAGGCCGACCAGTGCGACACCCAGGACGGGCAGCGCCCCGCGCCAGCGGTTCACACCGATGGACGCGGGGCGCTCCAGGACAGCCACGGGGACCGATCAGTAGTTCGAGCTCGTGGACGAGTTCACGCTCAACGTCGCCACCCCGGCGACGACCAGGATGATGTAGAGCACGAGGAGGACGACGCCGACGATCGTGGCCCACAAGGCGAACTTCTTCGCCTTCTCCGAGGCCTCCTGGGCGCCGGCGACGTCACCGGCCTGCCACTTGCTGTTGACCTGCGTGGAGAACACGATCGAGGCGATGCCGAGCGGCAGGCAGCAGAACAGGGTGCTCAGGATCGCCCAGACCAGGTAGTTCGGGGGCGGTGTGGCGCCGCCGGGGGCGCCGTACCCGGGGGGAGGCGGTGGGGCAGCGGGGTATCCGCCGCCGGGCGGTGGGGTGCTTGCGGACATCGCCGTCATTCCTTCCGTCGAGCCCACGGTCGTATCCGTGCGCACGTGGGCGGCACGCTACCGAAGTGGACACCGCTCGTGGGGAAAAGCGACAACCTATGCCGAGCGCGTGGCGACGAGGTCGGCGAACTCCTCGAGCGCGTGGCGGACCGGGCCGCTGGGCAGCACCTTGAGCAGCTGCTTGGCGTCCTGGGCCAGCCCCACCACGTGGGCGCGCGCCTCGGCGAGGGCGGGGTGGGCGCGCAGCAGGGTGAGGGCCTCGGCGTGCCGGGCGTCGTCGGTCAGGTCGCCGCCGAGCAGCTCGAGCAGGCGGGCGTCGGCCGGGTCGGTGGAGCGTCGAGCGATCAGCACCGGCAGCGTGGGCACTCCCTCGCGCAGGTCGGTGCCCGGGGTCTTGCCGGACTCGTCGCTGTCCGAGGCGATGTCGAGGATGTCGTCGGAGAGCTGGAAGGCCACGCCCACCTTCTCGCCGTACTCGGTCAGCGCGTCCCGCACGTCGGCCGGCGCCCCCGCGAACAGGGCTCCGTAGTGCGCGGACGTGGCGATCAACGAGCCGGTCTTCCCCGAGACCACCCGCAGGTAGTGGTCCAGCGGGTCCTCGTCCGGGCCGGGGCCCAGCGTCTCCAGGATCTGCCCCTCGACCAGCCGGGTGAAGGTGCGGGCCTGGATGCGCACGGCCTCAGCGCCGAGCTCCGCGGTCAGCTCCGAGGACTTGGAGAACAAGAAGTCACCGGTGAGGATCGCGACGTGGTTGTCCCACCGGGCGTTGGCGGACTCCGCGCCCCGGCGCAGGTCGGCCTCGTCCATGACGTCGTCGTGGTAGAGCGAGGCGAGGTGGGTCAGCTCCACCACCCGCGCCGCCACCATGACGCCGCGGGCGGAGCTGTCCCCGGTCTCCGCGGCGAGCAGCACCAGCAGTGGACGGAACCGCTTGCCTCCGGCGCGCATCAGGTGTCGCGCCGCCTCGGTGACGAAAACGGCCTCGCTCTGCACGTCGTCGAGCAGGTCGCGCTCCACCTGCTCCAGACGCGCGCGCAGGCGCGCCTCGAGGGTCTCGTCGAGGACCGGGAAGGCGAGGCCGCCGTTCACCGGGGGCTCGGGAGACAGAGCTCGGGTGGGTTCACCTGACGAATACTCCCACGCGACCGAGCAGGTCGATCAGGGCGCCCGGGACGACTCCCAGCACCAGCGTCGCCGCGACGCCCACCACGATGACCGCGCCGGTCAGCACACTCGGACTGGTGACGCTCGGCCCCTCGCCCACCGGCTCGGCGAAGAACATCAGCACGATGACGCGGACGTAGAAGTACGCCGCGACCGCCGACATCACCACCGCCACGACGACCAGGGGCCAGGCACCGGCCTGCACAGCGGCCGCGAAGACCGCCCACTTGCCGGTGAAGCCACTGGTCAGCGGGATCCCGGCCATGGCCAGGAGCAGGAACGCCATCGCACCCGCCACCAGGGGGGACTCCTTGCCCAGCCCCTGCCAGCGCGAGAGGTGGGTCGCCTCCCCACCGGCGTCGCGCACGACGGTCACCAGTGCGAACGCCGCCAGGGTCATGAACCCGTAGGTCGTCAGGTAGAACAGCACCGCCGAGACGCCGGTCAGGCTGCCCGGGGCGACTTCGGAGAGCGAGCGGATGCCCAGGAAGCCGGTGAGGATGAACCCGGCGTGCGCCACCGAGGAGTAGGCCAGCAGCCGCTTGATGTCGCTCTGGGTCAGCGCCAGCACCGAGCCGACCACCATGGTCAAGATGGCGACCACCCAGATCATCGGCGTCCAGTCGGTGCGGTTGCCGCCGAAGGCGACGTAGAACAGCCGCAGCATCGCGCCGAACGCCGCGACCTTGGTCGCCGCGGCCATGAACGCCGTCACGGCCGTCGGGGCGCCCTGGTAGACGTCAGGGGTCCAGACGTGGAAGGGCGCGGCGCTGACCTTGAAGAGCAGGCCCACGGCCAGCATGGCGATGCCGCCGATGAGCAGCCCGTGGCCCTGCCCTCCTGCGGCGACCGCCTCGGCGATCTGCGCGAAGCCCATCGAGCCGGCGTACCCGTAGACCAGGGCGATGCCGTAGACGAAGAAGCCGGAGCTGAACGCGCCGAGCAGGAAGTACTTCATCGCGGCCTCCTGGCTGAGCAGTCGGCGACGCCGCGCCAGCCCGCAGAGGAGGTAGAGCGGCAGCGAGAGCACCTCGAGTGCGACGAACATGGTGAGCAGGTCGTTGGCGGCCGGGAACATCATCATCCCGCCCACCGCGAACATCAGCAGCGGGAAGACCTCGGTGTGCTCCAGGCCGCGGGTGGACGCCTCCCGCTCGGCCTCGGTGCCAGGGAGTGCCGCGGCCTGGCCGGCGAAGGACAGCACCCCGCCCTCGAGCTGCCGCTCGGCGAAGAGCAGCACGCCCAGCAGCGCCAGGACCAGCAGCAGCAGCCAGCAGAAGAGCGCCGGGCCGTCGGCCGCGAGCGCCCCCATGGCGACCACGTCGCCGGTCCTCGGAGTGGTGCGGCCGGGGCTGAGCCGGGCGAACACGACCACGGTCATCACCAGGGCAGCGAGCAGCCCGGCCAGGGCGAGCAGCGTCTGCACCAGGTAGCGGCGGCCCCGCGGCGCGAACGCCTCGATGAGCACGCCGACGACGGCGACCCCGAGCACGATCAGGATCGGCGCGATCGTGAAGTACTCGATCTTCGGGGCGGTGAACCCGTTCATGCGGGGACCCCGAGGAATCGTGTCGTGCGCGAGCGCAGCGAGCTGCACTGACGATTTCGTGGGGGCATCACTGGTGGACCTCCGCTGCCGGCACGGTCGGGCTCGGGTCGGTCTTGCCGACCTGGGACATGGTGTGGTCGACCGAGGGGTTGATCACGCTGAGCAGCGGCTTGGGGAAGAACCCGAGCACCACGATCAGGAGCACGAGGGGGGCCAGAGCGCCCACCTCCCGCAGCGTCAGGTCACGCATGCCGCTGACCCCGGCGGTCACCGGACCGGTCATCGTGCGCTGGTAGAGCCACAGCACGTAGATCGCCGCCAGCACGATGCCGAGCACCGCGAACGCGGCGGCCCACGGCGAGTGCACGAACGCCCCCACCAGCACCAGCATCTCCGAGACGAACGGCGAGAGACCCGGCAGCGACAGCGAGGAGAGCCCGGCGACGAGGAAGATCCCGGCCAGGACCGGCGCGACCTTCTCCACGCCGCCGAAGTCGGCGATCAGCGCCGATCCGCGCCGGGAGATCAAGAACCCGGCGACGAGGAACAGCGCGGCGGTGGAGAGCCCGTGGTTGAACATGTAGAGGTTCGCCCCGGACAGGCCCTGGCTGTTCATCACGAAGATCCCCAGCACGATGAAGCCGAAGTGCGACACCGAGGTGAAGCCGATCAGCCGCATGATGTTCGAGGAGCCGATCGCCATGAAGGCGCCGTAGAGGATGCTGATGATCGCCAGCACCATCACGACCGGAGTCGCCCAGCGCGAGGCCTCGGGGAACAGCTCCAGGCAGAACCGGATCATCCCGAAGGTGCCGATCTTGTCCAGCACGCTGACCAGCATCACCGAGGTCCCCGGAGTGGCGTTCTCGGTGGTGTCGGGCAACCAGGTGTGCACCGGGAACATCGGCGCCTTGATCGCGAAGGCGATGAAGAAGCCGACGAACATCAGCCGTCCCGCGGCGGTGCCGAAGTCGAGCTGGGCCAGGTCCGAGATCAGGTACGACGGCCCGCTGTCGGTCTTCGCCGACTCCACGTAGAGCCCGACCACCGAGGCGAGCATGATCAGGCCGCCGGCCAGGGAGAACAGCAGGAACTTCACCGCGGCACGGACCCGGTCGACGCCGCCGTAGCCGGCGACGAGGAAGTAGACCGGGATCAGCGTGGCCTCGAAGAAGACATAGAACAAGAACACGTCGGTGGCCAGGAAGACCCCCAGCGAGAGCGCCTCGAGCGCCAGCAGCCAGGCGAAGAACGTCCGCTCCGAACCGGTCCGTCGGACCGTCGCGGTGGCGTTCGCCAGGGGGGCCGCGTCGTTCCAGCCCGCCAGCATCACCACCGGGCTGAGGATGGCGGTCAGCAGCACCAGGGTGAGGCCGATGCCGTCGACGCCGAGGGCGTAGTGGGCGCCGAACAGGTCGATCCAGCGCAGGTCCTCGGTCAGCTGCATGCCGCCACTGGAGTCGTAGCCGACGGCGACGCCGACCGCCAGCGCCAGCGTGACCACCGAGACTCCGAGGGCGAACAGCTTGGCCAGGCGTCCCTCCGGCAGGAACGCGACCACGAAGGCTGCCACGAACGGCAGCAGCCACAGGATCGTCAGCCAGGGAACGGTCATCCGAGATTCACCACCACGAGCGTCAGGAGGACGAGGGCCGCGCCGGCGAGCAGGGAGAGCGCGTAGGAGCGGACGTAGCCGTTCTGGGCGCGCCGCAGCATGCCGGAGAGGCCACCGAGTGCCGACCCGGTGCCCACGAAGCCACCGTCGACGAAGCCGGTGTCGAAGGCAGTGAGACCGCCGGTGAAGCGCTTGCCGGGCCCGACGATGATCGCGTCGTTGAACGCGTCGCCGTAGAGCTCGTTGCGTCCCGCCGTGGTGACCGCCGAGACCCGCTGGGGAGCGACCCGCGGGACCTCGCGGCGGCCGAACAAGTACCACGCGAGCGCCACTCCGGCCGCCACGATCAGCACCACGATCACGCTGAGCAGCAACGCCGGGATGGGCGGCTCCTCGTGCGCGGTGGCCTCGCCGACCACCGGTGAAAGGAAGTCGACGATCCAGTTGCCGAGGAGCAGCAGTCCCCCCAGCACCGACAGCGCGGCGAGCACGATCAGCGGCACCGTCATCACCTTGGGCGACTCGTGCGGGTGCACCTCGGGCTCCCAGCGGCTCTTGGTGAAGAAGGTCATCAGCATCAGCCGGGTCATGTAGAAGCCGGTGACGCCGGCGCCGATCATCGCCAGGATGCCGAGCCAGGCGTTCTGCGCCAACGCGGTCTCGATGATCTTGTCCTTGGACCAGAAACCGGCGAACCCGGGGAAGCCGATGATGGCCAGGTAGCCCATCGCGAAGGTCAGAAAGGTCACCGGCATCACCGTGCGCAGCGCGCCGTAGTGCCGCATGTCGACGTCGTCGTCGGTGCCGTGCATCACCGAGCCGGCGCCGAGGAACATGTTGGCCTTGAAGAAGCCGTGGGTCAGCAGGTGGAAGATCGCGAAGGCGTAGCCCGCGACGCCCAGGCCGGCGGCCAGCACCATGTAGCCGATCTGGCTCATCGTCGACCCGGCGAGCACCTTCTTGATGTCGTCCTTGGCGCAGCCGATCCACGCGCCCATCAGCAGCGTGATCGTGCCGATCACCGCGACGGCCAGGCGCGCGGCCTCGGAGTACTCGAAGACGAAGTTCGAGCGGGTGATCAGGTAGACCCCGGCGGTCACCATGGTCGCCGCGTGGATCAGCGCGGAGACCGGGGTCGGGCCCTCCATCGCGTCCAGCAGCCAGGTCTGCAGCGGGAACTGCGCCGACTTTCCGCAGGCAGCGAGGAGCAGCAGCAGGCCGATGATCGTCATCACCGTCTGCGAGGCGCCGGAGCTGCTCTGGGAGACGGTGTGGAACGAGGTGGACCCGAAGGTGACGAAGATCAGCCCGATGCCGAGGGAGAGCCCGAGGTCACCGACCCGGTTGATCACGAAGGCCTTCTTGGCGGCGGCCGCCGCGGACGGCTTGAACTGCCAGAAGCCGATCAGCAGGTACGACGCGAGGCCGACGCCCTCCCAGCCGAGGAAGAGGCCCACGTAGTCCGAGGCGAGCACCAGCATGAGCATCGCGGCCACGAACAGGTTGAGGTAGCCGAAGAACCGCCGGCGCCGCTCGTCGTGCGCCATGTAGCCGATCGAGTAGACGTGGATGAGCCCGCCCACGCCGGTGATCAGCAGCAGGAACAGCGCCGAGAGGGGGTCGTAGAGCAGCCCGAGCTGCACCGTCCACTCACCGGTGCTGAACCAGGTCCACAGGTTCACCGAGAGCGAGCGGTCGTCCGCGGGGCGCCCCAGGATGGCGAGGAAGAGCCACAGCGCGAAGACGAAGGACCCCAGCACCGTGGCGGTGCCGAGCAGGTGTCCCCAGCGGTCCGTACGCCGGCCCCCGAGCAGGAGGACCGCAGCGCCCAGGGCGGGCAGCGCGAGCACGAGCACCAGCGGCCACGCCAGCGACCCGGCGGAGCCCGGATCCACCGCGGGTACGCCGGCAGCGGAGCCGTGCGCACCCACCAGGTGGAGGGCGTCGATTGCAGGTGTGGTCAAGGTCCGTCCTTCTAGTACTTCAGCAGGCTGGCGTCGTCGACCGAGGCCGAGCGGCGGGTGCGGAAGATGGTCATGATGATCGCGAGGCCGACCACCACCTCGGCGGCGGCGACGACCATGACGAAGAACGCGGCGACCTGGCCCTCGAGGTTGCCGTTGGCGCGCGCGAAGGTGATCAGCGCCAGGTTGCCGGCGTTGAGCATCAGCTCGATGCACATGAACACGACGATGGCGTTGCGGCGCACCAGCACCCCGACGGCCCCGGTGGTGAACAGGATCGCCGAGAGGACGATGAAGGGGGTGGTGCTCATGCGAGGTCCCCTCGGAAGCGGGAGCGGAGCGAGCAGCTTCGTGGAGTGTTCATCTCCCGGCGCCCCCCTCCTGGCTGTCGTCCCGCGGAGGAACGTCCGTGTCGCTGCCACCGAGCCGCTGTACCTGGCTGGCACTGCCGGGGGCGCTCTTGACCGACCCGCGGGCAGCCAGCACCCGGGAGATCGACGACTCCGCGGCAGTGCCGTCGGGCAGCAGCGCCGGGGTGTCCACCGCGTTGTGGCGGGCGAAGACTCCTGGCGACGGGAGCGGTCCCGGATGCCGGCCGTGCTCGGCGTACTCCTGCATCCGTCGGATGGCGACCTCGCGCTGGGTGACCTTCGGCGTCAACCGCTCCCGGTGGGCCAGGACCATCGCCCCCAGCGCCGCGGTGATCAGCAGCGCGGAGGTCACCTCGAAGGCGAACACGTAGCGGGTGAAGAGCACCTTCGCGATCGCCGGGACGTTGCCCTCGGCGTTGGCACCGGAGAGCCCGGTGGCCGCCCCGAGCGAGACCTGGGCGATGCCGAGGACGAGCGTGGCGCCGAAGAGCAGGCCGATCAGCGCGGCCCACAGCCGCTGGCCCCGGATCGTCTCCACGACCGAGTCCGAGGCGTCGACGCCGACCAGCATCAGCACGAACAAGAACAGCATCAAGATGGCGCCGGTGTAGACGATGATCTGCACCGCGAACAGGAACGGTGCGTCCTGCACGGCGTAGAGGATGGCCAGGCTGATCATCACCACCGCGAGCAGCAGGGCGCAGTGCACCGCCTTGCGGGTGAACAAGATGCCCAGCGCGCACAGCACCATGACCGGCGCGAGGATCCAGAAGGCGATCATGCGGTGCCCCCCGCGCCGGGGTCCCGGGTCGCCTCGGGCTCCGGCGCGTCCTGCCGCTTGAAGTTCCCGCGGTAGTAGTCACCCTCGTCGTGGCCCAGCCGCATCGCGTGGGGAGCCTGCTCCATGCCGGGCAGCAGCGGCGCCAGCAGGTCCTGCTTCTCATAGATCAGGTCCGCGCGGTTGTTGTCGGCCAGCTCGTACTCGTTGGTCATCGTCAACGCGCGCGTCGGGCACGCCTCGATGCACAGGCCGCACAGGATGCAGCGCAGGTAGTTGATCTGGTAGACGCGGCCGTAGCGCTCGCCGGGAGAGAACCGACCAGAACCGTCACCGGTGTCCTCGACGTTGTCCGCTCCCTCGACGTAGATCGCGTCGGCTGGACACGCCCAGGCGCACAGCTCGCACCCGATGCACTTCTCCAGGCCGTCGGGCCAGCGGTTGAGCTGGTGCCGGCCGTGGAACCGCGGCGCAGTGGGCTCCTTCTGGAACGGGTACTGCTCGGTGACCACCCGCCGGAACATCGTCCGGAAGGTGACCCCGAAACCCGCGACCGGGTCCCAGAGCTGCTCCTTCAGCGAGGCCATCCTCAGCGCTCTCCTTCGCTCTCGACGGTGCGGCGCCGGCTGCCGGACACCATGGCTGCGACGGCCTCCGCCGGGGCCGAGCCGGCGACGGCACGTCCCACCATCGGCGGCACCGGGTAGCCGCTGCCGACCAGCTCCTCCGCGGCGGCCTCCTCACCCTCCGGTGGCTCCTTCTCCTCCACGAAGAACAGCGCCACCAAGAGCACCGCGAGCACCCCGGCGGCGATGAACAGCCAGGTCCGGTCGAAGCCGCCGCGCAGGTCGACGACGCGGATCGCTGCGACCGCCATGATCCAGACCAGTGAGATGGGGATCAGCACCTTCCAGCCGAAGGCCATGAACTGGTCGTAGCGCAGCCGCGGCAGGGTCCCGCGCAGCCAGATGAAGAGGAAGATGAAGAACAGGACCTTGCCCATGAACCACAGGAACGGCCAGTAGCCCTGGTTGGCGCCGTCCCAGATCGAGATCGGCCAGGGGGCCTTCCAGCCGCCGAGGAACAGGGTGGTCGCCAGTGCGGAGACCGTGGCCATGTTGACGTACTCGGCGAGGAAGAACAACGCGAACTTCAGCGAGCTGTACTCGGTGTGGAACCCGCCCACCAGCTCACCCTCGGCCTCGGGAAGGTCGAAGGGCGCCCGGTTGGTCTCGCCCACCATCGCGATCATGTAGATGACGAAGCTCGGGATCAGCGAGAAGGCGAACCAGACGTTGTCCTGCGCGGCCACGATCTCCGAGGTGGACATCGACCCGGCGTGGAGGAACACCGCGACCAGCGCGAGTCCCATGGCGACCTCGTAGGAGATCATCTGGGCGCTGGAGCGGAGCCCACCGAGCAGGGAGTACGTCGACCCGCTCGACCAGCCTCCGAGCACGATGCCGTAGATGCCGATCGAGGCGATAGCCAGCACGAAGATCACCGCGACCGGCATGTCGGTCAGCTGCAGCGGCGTGGTGCGGTCGGTGAACGGCACCTTGACCTCGGGGCCGAACGGGATCACCGCGAAGGTCACGAACGCGGGAACGGTCGCGATCACCGGCGCGAGCACGAAGACCACCTTGTCGGCGGCCTTGGGGATGATGTCCTCCTTCAGCGCGAGCTTCACGCCGTCGGCAAGGCTCTGCAGCAGCCCGAAGGGACCGTTCACGTTCGGTCCGATGCGGTGCTGCATCCGGGCCACCACGCGGCGCTCGAACCAGATGTTGAACAACGTCAGCAGGACCAGCACCAAGAAGATCAGCACGGCCTTGACGATCACCAGCCACACCGGGTCGTGCCCGAACGCCGAGAGGCTCTTGGTGGCCTGCAGGGACACCACGGCGGGAATCACGCAGCACCTCCGATTTCCGTGGCCGAGATCGTGACCTGCGAGCCCGCGGGTCCGACGAGATGGCGCACCGAGAGCTCCGGAGCGCTGGCCGGGGCCCACACCGTGCCCTCGGCAAGGTCGGACACCCCGACCGGCAGCCGCACCGACCCGAGCGGACCGCTCAACGCGACCAGCTCACCGGCGGCGACACCGAGCGCGGCGAGCGTCGCCTCGTTGACCAGCAGCACCGGCCGGCGCGCGGTCTCCCGCATGTTCTCCGCCCCGTCCTGCATCCGGCCGTCGTCGATCATCTGCTTCCAGGAGGCCAGTGTGTAGGTGTCCGGGGCCGGGGCCGACGCCGGTGCCGGTGTCGTGGGGGCAGCCACGCGCTCGCCGTCCCAGGGGCCCACCTCGACCATCTCGGCCCACGCCTGGTCACTGGTGCGGAAGCCGAGGGGGGCGCCCATCTCCTCGGCGATCCCCGCGAGCACCCGCAGGTCCGGCAGCGAGGACGGGGTGTGCAGGACGGTGCCGAACTGGCGGACGCGGCCCTCCCAGTTCAGGAAGGTGCCGGACCGATCGGTGACCGGGGCGACGGGGAAGACCACGTCGGCGGCGCGGGTCACCTCGGTCTCGCGCAGCTCGAGGGAGACCACGAAACCGGCGCGCTCGACCGCCTCCCGCGCGAGGACGGGGTCGGGCAGGTCGGCAAGGTCGACACCGGCCACCACGAGGCCGCCGAGCTCGCCGGCCGCGGCGGCCGCGACGATCGCGTCGCTGTCCCGACCCGGCCGCTCCGGCAGGTGCTCGACGCCCCAGGCCGCGGCCAGGTCCACCCGGGCACTGGCGTCGGCGACCGGCCGGCCACCGGGCAGCAGGTTCGGGAGGGCGCCGACCTCGACAGCGCCCCGGTCGCCGGCCCGACGCGGCACCCAGGCGAGGCGCGCGCCGGTGGTCCGGGCCAGCCGGGAGACCTCGGTCAGGGCGCCTGGCACCTCGGCCAGGCGCTCGCCGACCAGGATGATGCTGCCGCTGTCGAGAGCGACGTCCGGGGAGTGCGCCAGCCCCTCGAGGACCTGGGTCTCCTCACCGGGACGGGTCGGGATCAAGGTGCCGGTCATCTTCTGCAGGCCGCGGGAGCTGAACGGTGCGATCGACCAGATCGGCAGCTTGCGGCCGCGGGCGGCCTTGCGGAGCCGGAGGAAGACCATGCCGGCCTCGTCCTCGGGCTCGAAACCGACGAGGAGCACCGAGCGGGCGGACTCGAGGTCGGCGTACGTCACGCCGCCACCGCCGGGGCCGCGCAGCACCACCTGGCTGGCCAGGAAGACCGCCTCCTCCGCGGAGTGTCCCCGCGCCCGGAAGTCGACGTCGTTGGTGCCCAGCGCCACCCGGGCGAACTTGGCGTAGGCGTAGGCGTCCTCGACGGTCAGCCGGCCGCCGGTGAGCACACCGGCCGAGCCGGCGGCCTGCAGGCCGCGGGCCGCGACCGCGAAGGCCTCCGGCCAGCTGGCGGGGCGCAGCTCCCCGGTCTCCTCCTCGCGGACCATGGGGTAGGTCAGCCGGTCCGGCCGGGTGGCGTAGCCGTAGGCGAAGCGGTCCTTGTCGGTGATCCACTCCTCGTTGACCTCGGGGTCCTCGCCGGCGAGGCGGCGCATCACCTTGCCGCGCCGGTGGTCCACGCGGATCGCCGAGCCGCAGGCGTCGTGCTCGGCCACCGACGGGGTGGAGACCAGGTCGAAGGGCCGCGAGCGGAAGCGGTACGCCGAGGAGGTCAGCGCCCCGACCGGGCAGATCTGGATGGTGTTGCCGGAGAAGTAGCTCTCGAACGGCTCCTTCTCGTAGATCCCGACCTGCTGGAGCGCGCCGCGCTCGACCATGGCGATGAACGGGTCGCCGGCGATCTGCTCGGAGAAGCGGGTGCAACGGGCGCAGAGCACGCAGCGCTCGCGGTCGAGCAGGACCTGCGCGGAGATGGCGATCGGCTTGGGGTAGACCCGCTTGGCCTCGACGTAGCGACTCTCGCCGGTGCCGTTGGCCAGCGACTGGTTCTGCAGCGGGCACTCCCCGCCCTTGTCGCAGACCGGGCAGTCCAGGGGATGGTTGATCAGGAGGAACTCCATGATCCCCTCCTGCGCCTTGCGGGCGACCGGGGAGGTGACCTGGGTGTTGACCACCATGCCCTCGGCGACGGTGATCGTGCAGGAGGCCTGCGGCTTCGGCATCGGCCGGCCGTTCCCGCCGTCTGGCACCTCCACCAGGCACTGGCGGCAGGCGCCGACCGGCGCGAGCAGCGGGTGGTCGCAGAACCGGGGGATCGCGACGCCGATCTGCTCGGCGGCCCGGATCACCAGGGTGTTCTTGGGGACCGCGACCTCGACGCCGTCGATCGTCAGGGTGACCAGGTCGCTCTTCTCGATCGCCTGGTCGGTGCTCTTGTCCGGTGCTTGGGTCATGCCAGAGCCCCTTCGGCGGCGAAGAGAGTCGAGGCCATCGGGTCGAACGGACAGCCGCCCTCGGTCAGGTGGGCGAGGTACTCGTCGCGGAAGTACTCGATCGAAGAGGTGATCGGGCTGGTGGCGCCGTCGCCCAGGGCGCAGAACGCGCGACCGAGGATGTTGTCGCACTGGTCCAGCAGCAGGTCGAGATCCGCCTCGGTGCCGCGTCCCTGCTCCAGCCGGGCCAGGGTCTGCACCAGCCACCAGGTGCCTTCTCGGCACGGCGTGCACTTCCCACAGGACTCGTGCTTGTAGAACTCCGTCCAGCGCAGCACCGCGCGCACCACGCAGGTGGTCTCGTCGAAGATCTGCAGCGCGCGGGTGCCGAGCATCGACTTGTGCGCGGCCACTCCCTCGAAGTCCAGCGGTACGTCGAGGTGCTCGGCGGTCAGCAGGGGCGTGGAGGACCCGCCCGGCGTCCAGAACTTCAGCTCGTGGCCCTGCCGGATGCCGCCGGCGAGGTCGATGAGCTCACGCAGGGTGATGCCCAGCGGCGCCTCGAACTGGCCGGGGTTGGTGACGTGACCGGAGAGGGAGAAGATCCCGAAGCCCTTGGACTTCTCGGTGCCCATCGAGGCGAACCACTCCGCGCCGTTGCGCACGATGCTGGGCACCGAGGAGATCGACTCGACGTTGTTGATCACCGTCGGACTGGCGTAGAGGCCTGCCACCGCCGGGAACGGCGGGCGCAGTCGCGGCTGGCCGCGGCGCCCCTCCAGCGAGTCCAGCAGCGCGGTCTCCTCCCCGCAGATGTAGGCACCGGCGCCGGCGTGCACCACCACGTCGAGGTGATAACCCGAGTCGTGGATGCCTCTTCCGTTCTTCCCGGCGCCGAGGTGGCCGGCCATGTAGGCCTCCTCCACGGCCTGCTGGAGTCGGCGGACGACGTGCAGCACCTCACCGCGCACGTAGATGAACGCGGTGTTGGCCCGGATCGCGTAGGAGCTGATGATCACGCCCTCGAGCAGGGTGTGCGGGCTGGCCATCATCAGCGGGATGTCCTTGCACGTGCCCGGCTCGGACTCGTCGGCGTTGACCACGAGGTACTTCGGGTTGGGGTTGTCCTGGGGGATGAAGCCCCACTTCATCCCGGTCGGGAAGCCGGCACCGCCGCGCCCGCGGAGGTTCGAGGCCTTCACCACCTCGACGACGTCGGCCGGGGCCATGCCCAGAGCGGTCTCCAGGGCGGCGTACCCGCCCTGAGCCTCGTAGGACGCCAGGGTCCAGGAGCGCTCGGCCCCCCAGTTGTCGGTCAGCACCGGGGTCAGCGTGTCGGTCACCCCTGCGTTCACTGCGCCTCCCCCTCGTTGGCCGGGTTGTCCTCGCTCTTGCGGTCCGCCGGGCTCTCCGCGACCCGCGAGGCCGTCTCGCCGTGCCCGGACTCCGGCGAGCCGCCGGCACCCAGCTCTGCGCCGGTGTCAGCTTCGCGCCCGTCCGGTGAGGGTGCACGCCAGCCCCGTTCGCGGGCGATGTCCAGGCCCACCAGCGACGCGGGACCGGCGGAGGGCCCCTCGTCGGCGAGGTCGTCGGGGAAGCCGGCGAGCACCCGCTCACCCTGGCGCCAGGTGCAGATCCGCGGACCCCGGGTGGAGTGGACCTCCCTGCCCTCACGCAGGTCGTCGACCAGCTGCGTGGCCGACTCCGGAGTCATGTTGTCCATGAACTCCCAGTTGACCATCATCACCGGGGCGTAGTCGCAGGCGGCGTTGCACTCGACGTGCTCCAAGGTGATCTTCGCGTCGGCCGTGGTCTCGTCGTTGCCGATGTCGAGGTGCTCCTTGAGCCGCTCGAAGATCAGGTCGCCGCCCATGATCGCGCACAGCGTGTTGGTGCAGACCCCGACGTGGTAGTCGCCGACCGGACGGCGCTTGTACATCGTGTAGAACGTCGCGACGCCACTGACGTCGGCAGCGCTGATCCCGAGGATCTCCGCGCATGCCTCGATCCCCCGCGCGGTCACCTGCCCCTCCACGCTCTGCACCAGGTGGAGCATCGGCAGCAGGCCGGAGCGCGGTTGGGGGTAGCGCGCCGCGATCTGGCGGAGCTCGTCGTAGGTCGCCTCGTCCAGCCGGGACGACGCGGTGACCTGGGTCGTGGAGATCCCGGCAGCCGTCGTGTCGTCGTCGATGCCGGGGATGCGGTCCTTCTCGCCGTCGGTCACCTGTCGACACCTCCCATCACCGGGTCGATCGAGGCGATCGCGACGATGACGTCGGCGACCATGCCGCCCTCGGACATCACCGACGTCGCCTGCAGGTTGGTGAACGACGGGTCGCGGAAGTGCGCGCGGAAGGGGCGGGTGCCGCCGTCGGAGACGACGTGGGCGGCCAGCTCGCCGCGGGGCGACTCCACCGGCACGTAGGCCTGGCCCGCCGGCACGCGGAAGCCCTCGGTGACCAGCTTGAAGTGGTGGATCAGGGCCTCCATCGACTCACCCATGATGTGCTTGATGTGGTCGAGGCTGTTGCCCATGCCGTCGGTGCCGATCGCAAGCTGGCTGGGCCAGGCGATCTTCTTGTCCGCGACCATGACCGGGGCGCCCTCCAGCCCGGCGAGCCGGTCGGTGGCCTGCTCGACGATCCGCAGGGACTCCCACATCTCGTTCACCCGCACCCGAAACCGGCCGTAGGCGTCAGCGGTGTCCCAGGTCTGCACCTCGAAGTCGTAGTCCTCGTAGCCGCAGTAGGGCTGGGTCTTGCGCAGGTCCCACGGGTAGCCGGTCGAGCGCAGCACCGGCCCGGTGAGACCGAGCGCCAGGCAGCCGGCGAGGTCGAGGTGTCCCACACCCTCGAGCCGCGCACGGAAGATCGGATTGGCGTTGCACAGGTCGGCGTACTCCGGCAGGCGCTTCTTCATCAGCGCGATGAAGTCACGGATCTGGTCGATGGTCCCCGGCGGCAGGTCCTGCGCGACCCCGCCGGGTCGGATGAAGGCGTGGTTCATCCGCAGGCCGGTGATCAGCTCGAACAGGTCGAGCACCAGCTCGCGCTCACGGAAGCCGATGGTCATGACCGTCAGCGCGCCGATCTCCATCCCGCCGGTGGCGATCGCGACCAGGTGCGAGGAGATCCGGTTGAGCTCCATCAACAGCACCCGCATGACCTGGGCCTTCTCGGGAATGTCGTCCTCGATGCCGAGGAGACGCTCCACGCCCAGGCAGTAGGTGGCCTCGTTGTAGAAGGGCGCGAGGTAGTCCATCCGGGTGCAGAACGTGACGCCCTGCACCCAGGAGCGGTACTCCATGTTCTTCTCGATGCCGGTGTGCAGGTAGCCGATCCCGCACCGGGCCTCGGTGACGGTCTCGCCCTCCAGCTCGAGGATGAGGCGCAGCACGCCGTGGGTGGAGGGGTGCTGCGGCCCCATGTTCACCACGACCTTGTTGTCCCACTCCTCCTGGTCACCGCCGGTGATCCCGGAGACCACCGTGTCCCAGTCCTGCCCGGTGACGGTGAAGACCTTCCCCTGGCTGGTCTCGGCGTGGGGAGCGTACGCGTCCTGATCAGTCGTCATCTCAAACACCAACCATGGCAAGTCGGGTGGTTCACGAGTAGCTCCTCCGCTGGTCAGGCGGTGGCACGGTGGCGCCCTTGTACTCCACGGGGATGCCGCCGAGCGGGTAGTCCTTGCGCTGGGGGTGGCCCGGCCAGTCGTCGGGCATCTCGATGCGCGTGAGCGCGGGGTGGTCGTCGAAGACGATGCCGAAGAAGTCGTAGGTCTCGCGCTCGTGCCAGTCGGCCGTGGGGTAGGTCCGCACCACGCTGGGGATGTGCGGGTCCGCGTCGGGACAGGTGACCTCGAGCCGGATCCGCCGGTTGTGGGTCATCGAGAGCAGGTGGTAGACCGCGTGCAGCTCGCGACCGGTGTCCCCGGGGTAGTGCACCCCGCTGACGCCGGAGAGCAGCTCGAAACGCAGGTTCTCCTCGTCGCGCAGCATCTTCGCCATCGCCGGCAGGTCCTCGCGGCGCACGAAGAAGGTGATCTCCCCGCGATGCACGACCACCCGCTCGACCGCCTCGTCCAGGCCGGCGGATCGGGTGCCCTCGGTGATCGCCTCGGCGACCTCGTCCATCCAGCCGCCGTACGGCGGGCTGGTGGCACCGGGCATCTGCACGGTGCGCTGGAGGCCGCCGTACCCGGAGGTGTCGCCCGAGCCGCGCACGCCGAACATGCCCTGGCGCTGGGCGACCACCTCCGCGGAGGTCTCCCGGACCGCGTCGAGGCTCTGGTCCTGGGTGCCGGTGGTCAGCTCGCCCTCGGTCGTCTCCGCGACGACCTGCGCGTCCCGGTCGAGGGCGCCCTGGTGCGGCTCCTGCTTCTCCGGCTCGTCGGCCATCAGCGAAGAAGTCCCTTCATGTCGCTGGTCGGCAGCGCGTTGAGCCGCTCCTCCTCGATCTCGAGGATCTGTCGCTGCCGGTCGGAGCCGAGCTTGGCGTGCTGGACCTGGTCGTGCAGCTTGAGGATGGCGTCGATGAGCATCTCCGGGCGGGGCGGACAGCCGGGGAGATACATGTCGACCGGGACGACGTGGTCGACGCCCTGGACGATCGCGTAGTTGTTGAACATGCCGCCCGAGCTGGCGCACACGCCCATCGCCAGCACCCACTTGGGCTCGGCCATCTGGTCGTAGATCTGGCGCAGCACCGGCGCCATCTTCTGGCTGACCCGGCCGGCGACGATCATCAGGTCGGCCTGGCGCGGGCTGGCCCGGAAGACCTCCATGCCGAAGCGCGCCAGGTCGTACTTCGGGCCGCCGCTGGTCATCATCTCGATGGCGCAGCAGGCCAGCCCGAACGTGGCGGGCCAGAACGAGGCCTTGCGCATGTAGCCGGCGACGCCCTCCACGGTGGTGAGCAGCACCCCGCTGGGGAGCTTCTCCTCCAGACCCATCAGGAAATCCCTCCCCTAGAGGTGTTCGCGTCGATCGCCGGTCGGGCCACGATCAGTCCCACTCCAGACCGCCGCGGCGCCACACGTACATGTAGGCGACGAAGACCGGGACGATGAACAGCACCATCTCGATGAGCCCGAAGAGGGCCATCTGGTCGAAGGCGACCGCGATCGGGAAGAGGAACACGATCTCGATGTCGAAGACGATGAACATCATCGCGGTGATGTAGTAGCGGATCGGGAAGCGGCCGCCGCCCACCGGCTGCGGCGTCGGCTCGATGCCGCACTCGTAGGAGTCGAGCTTCGCGCGGTTGTAGCGCTTGGGCCCGACGATCGCACTCATCACGACCGAGAACACCGCGAAGCCGGCGGCCAGGATCACCAGGGCCAGGACCGGTGTGTAGAGCTCCACGATCCTCCTGCCTCCGTGCCGTGTTCGTGAACATGTGAAACACTTCACGAACTCTGACCGGGTCAGCATAGAGCGGACGCGGACATCGTGCGAACCCCGGTCCCCCGCTCCACGGACCCGGACGAACAACCGGACTCAGCGCGTGGGCGCGTTGCCCGAACCGGGGCGCGGAACGCCCACTACCTCGTGGCTCGGTGCAGGGCCACGATCCCGCCGGAGAGGTTCTGCCACTCCGCGTCCCGCCAGCCTGCCTCGGCGATCCGTCCGGCCAGGGCAGGCTGGTCGGGCCAGGCACGGATCGACTCCGCCAGGTACACGTAGGCGTCCGGGCTCGAGGAGACCGCACGCGCGATCGACGGCAGGGCCCGCATGAGGTACTCGAGGTAGACGGTGCGGAACAGCGCCCAGGTGGGCGAGCTGAACTCACACACCACGAGACGCCCGCCGGGCCGGGTGACCCGCAGCATCTCGCGCAGCCCGGCGTCGGGGTCGACGATGTTGCGGAGCCCGAAGGAGATCGTCACCGCGTCGAAGGTGGCATCGGCGAACGGCAGCCGGGTGCCGTCCCCGGCGGTGAACGGCAGGGCCCTGCGGCTGCGCTTGCCCACCTGCAGCATGCCGACGGAGAAGTCGCAGGGCACCACGGTCGCGCCGAGGTCGGCGAACGGCTGGGACGACGTGCCGGTGCCGGCGGCCAGGTCGAGGACCTTCTCGCCGGGCTGCGCCGCCACGGCCCGGACCACGGCCTTGCGCCACCGCCGGTCCTGCCCCATGGACAGCACGTCGTTGGTGAGGTCGTAGCGGCGCGCGACGTCGTCGAACATCGCCTGCACCTCGGCGGGCTGCTTGTCCAGGTGGGCGCGCGTCACGCAGGGAAGAGTACGGCGACCCGCGGGGCCCTCCGCCGCGCACCCTCGCGGGCCGGGGAGGACGGCCCCGGAGAACCGGTCGACGCCTCGGTGCGTCACGCCGGCGCAACGACGGCGCAGACGCGAGGATGAGCGCCATGGGCAGGAGAGCACACCGGGTCGCCACGGTGGCGATGGTGGCCGGCGTGCTGGCCGGGACCACCGGCGTCGGCTGGGGCGTGGCCCGTGCCAGCGCGGGCCCCGGCTTCGACCTGAGCCGGGTCGTGCACGCCTCCGCCGCCACCGACTCCCCGCACCCGCAGCCCGTGGCCCGGCCGCAGGAGCACCCTCCGCGACCTCGGGTGGAGCCGGCGGTCGCGCCCCCGCGCAAGCACGCGCGACCCGAGGCCCAGGTCCGGAAGCCGGCGCCACTGCCGGGCAAGCGCCCCGCTCAGGTGCCGGAGCCGGGTCCGCGGATCCTCGGGCCCGGCGACCACGGCGACCAGGTGCGGGCGCTGCAGGCTCGCCTGAAGCAGATCGCGTGGTACTTCGGCGACGTCACCGACGACTACGGCACCCAGACCACCGCCGCGGTGAAGGGCTTCCAGGCCAAGCGGGAGATCGCGGTGACCGGCTACGTCGACCGGCGCACCATGGACCGGCTGGTCGCGATGACCCACACCCCGACCGCCGACGAGCTGGCCAACCGGCTCCCCGGCGACCTGCACACCGACGCCGCCCTGGATCCGCGCTGCACCACCGGTCGGGCGATCTGCGTGGACAAGGCGAGCAGCACGCTGCGCTGGGTGGTCGACGGGAAGGTGCGGCGGACGATGGCGGTGCGCTTCGGAGCGTCGTACTCCCCGACCCGGGAGGGCCTGTTCCACGTCGGCTGGAAGTCCCGCGACCACGTCTCGAAGCTCTACGGCTCGGCGATGCCGTTCGCGATGTTCTTCTCCGGCGGCCAGGCGGTGCACTACTCCTCCGACTTCGCCGCGCGGGGCTATGCCGGCGCCTCCCACGGCTGCGTGAACGTGCGTGACTACGCGGGCATCTCCTGGCTCTTCGACCAGGTGGCCCTCGGCGACAAGGTCGTCATCTACTGGTCCTGAGCCTGTCGAAGGGCTGGTCCTGAGCCTGTCGAAGGGCTGGTCCTGAGCCTGTCGAAGGCCTGGTCCCGACATCGGGACAACTGCCCCATGCGCCCGGGACGGGTCCTGGCCCACGGTCCTGCCATGACCACTTCCACTGCATCCCTCTCCTCGGGAGTCCCTTCCGCCTTCACCCCCGCGCAGCGGACCGAGGCCACGCCGGCCTTTCCGCTCCCCGTCCGGGCCCGCTGGAGCGCCGCGGCGATGTTCGTCCTCGGTGGCGCCTTCCAGCTCGCGGCGTTCCTCCTCGACAGCCCGGACGAGGCTGCCGGACCACGGGTGAGCTGGTGGCTGGCCCACGACACCCGGATCCAGCTCGCCCAGACCTTCAGCCTGCTGGCCGTGCCGCTGATGCTCGGCAGCTTCCTCTACGCCTACCGCCTGGTCCGTGAGCAGTCCCGGCGCCTGGCGCTGGTCGCCACCACCCTCCTGGTGACCGCGATGATCGGGCTCGGGCTGGTGATGGGCGTGGAGATGGCGGCCCGCTGGGCCGCGGTTGCCGGCCACCGCGAAGCGGCCATCGCGATCCTGTCCACCGAGTCCCCCGGACTCCCCGGGGTCGTCGGGTTCGTGATGTTCCTGGGCTTCGCCGCCCTGGGCAACGTGCTGATCGCGATCGCGCTGTGGCGCTCGCACTACGTGCCCCGGATCGTCGCGGTCCTGGTGATCGTCTTCTCGCTGCTGGACTTCGTGCTGGGGCAGGGCGTCATCTCGCACGCGCTCGACCTGGTCAACGACTGCGTGCTGGGTTGGGCCTTCGTGACCGGCTACGTGCGAACCCGGTCCACCGCGGTCCCGGCGGGTGCACACTGAGCCCGATGACGCCTCGGTCCACGCGTGTGGCCCCCGCGCTGGTCGCGGGGGCCACCCTGCTGCTCGCCCTCGCGACGGTCGTCCTGCACGTCGTCCGGGGAGCGCCCGCGACCCAGCTCCTCTCCGGCCAGCTGGCCAACACCGCGCAGGCGGGCCTCGTCTTCGGACTGATCGCGGCGGCACTGCTGCGGGACGCGCCGGGCAACCGCCTCGGTCCGCTGATGGCAGCCGCCGCGACCTGCGCAGGAGTCGCCGGCACGGCCGAGGAGTACGCCGTCCTCGCGCACGACCGGGACCTGCCCGGGCTGGACCCGGCGGGGTGGGCCGCCGGGATCATGTGGGAGCCCGGGTTCGTGGGCCTGCTGGTGATGGTGCCGTTGCTGTTTCCCGACGGCCGGATCCCGTCGCCGCGCTGGCGCTGGCCGGCACGCGTGGCCACCGCGTCGGTGCTGCTCGGCAGCGTGCTGTTCGCGACCACTCAGGACGCCCTCGACGACAATCCGTTCGGACCGGTCCCCAACCCCCTGGATCTGCCTCTCGCCGACGGGCCGCAGCTCGCAGTGGCCGGGGCGCTCCTGTTCGCCGCGGTGCTCATCGCGGTGGCCGGCCTGGTCGGCGTGCTGCTCCGGCTGCCGAGGGTCTCGCCCGCCGAACGGCCGCGCTACGTCTGGTTCGCCACCGCCGTGCTGCTCTCCTGCACCGAGCTGCTGCCGGTCCCAGCCGGGGTGTCGAGCGGGGCCAACATCTTGGGGTTCGTCGCCTTGGGCATCGGCATCCTGCGCCACGGGCTGTTCGACATCGAGCCGTTCCTCCCCCGCGCGCTGGTGTCCCTGGCGCTGGTGGGCCTCTCCCTGGGCGTCTACCTCGTGGCCGCAGCCGCGGTCGGCAGCGAAGTGGGCTCCGGCCTGGTGCCGGCGCTGCTCACCGCAGCGGCGGCGCTGCTCCTGGCCCGCGTCCAGGGGGCCCTGGTGCGGTTCGTGCGCCGGCTGCTCTACGGCGAGCGAGACGACCCCGACCGGGCGCTGACCCAGCTCGGCGACCGGCTGGCGGCCACGCTCGGCACCACCGAGGCCCTGCCCGAGAGCGTCGCCGCCGTACGCCGCACCCTGCGGGTGCCCTACGCCGCGGTCTGCCTCGCGGGCGAGCCGGCGCCGGCCGCCGAGTCGGGGATACCGGAGCGGACGGTGGATCTTGCACTGGTCCATGCCGCCGTCGAGGTGGGCGTGCTGCGCCTCGGGCTGCGCGCCGGGGAGCGCGCCCTCTCCTCGCGGGACGCCGAGCTGCTCGCGCGGTTCACCCCGCACCTGGCCGCCGTGGCCCACGAGATCCGGACGTCCCGCGAGCTGCAGCGCTCCCGCGACCAGCTGGTCCGCCTGCGGGAGGCGGAGCGGGCCCGCATCCACCGGGACCTGCACGACGGACTGGGTCCGGCGCTGGCCGGCATCTCGCTCGGACTGGAGACCGCCGTGCGCACCGCCGGCCGTGACGGTGCGGCAGCCGCGGATCTGCTCGCCGAGCTGCACACCGACGTCGCGAGCTGCGTGGAGGACGTCCGCCGGATCGTCACCGACCTGCGGCCCCCGGCCCTCGACGACGGCGGCCTCGTCGGTGCGCTGCGGCGCCGGGCCCAGCTGACCGCGGCGAGCACCGACGGCCTCGTCCGGGTCGAGGTGGCGGCTCCTGTCGGCCTGGAGCTCCCCCCGGCCGTCGAGGTGGCGGCGTACCGCATCGCCACCGAGGCGATCACGAACGCCGTCCGGCACGGCGCTCCGCGTGGGATCACCGCCCGCGTGCGGTCCACAGGTTCCGAGCTGTGCATCCAGGTGGAGGACGACGGGAACGGGCGGCGGCCGACGCGGAGGGGCACCGGTCTGGAGTCGATGCGGCTGCGGGCGGAGGAGCTCGGCGGATCGTGCACGGTGGACTTCCGCCCGGGTCAGGGCACCCGGGTGCGAGCCCTCCTGCCGTGGGCCGCGCCCGTGCCCACCGCCCCCGCCCGAGGCGCCTCGTGATCCGCGTGCTGATCGCCGACGACCACCCGGTCTTCCGGCGAGGCCTGGCGGGTGTGCTCGGGGAGGTCGAGGACGTGGAGGTGGTCGCGGAGGCCTCCGACGGGCAGGAGGCGGTCCGGCTCGCAGAAGCGCACCGACCCGACGTGGTCCTGATGGACCTGCACATGGGCGCCGCCGGGGGGATCGAGGCCACGGCGGCCCTGCGCGAGCGGTGTCCGGAGGCCGTCGTGGTCGCACTCACCATGGCCAGCGACACCGAGTCCGTGCACGCTGCCCTCCGCGCCGGCGCCCAGGGCTACCTGGTCAAGGGCGCCGCCGGGGACCGGATCGTCGCGGCGGTGCGCGCGGTCGCAGCCGGCGAGACCGTGCTGGGCAGCGATGTTGCGCCCGCCCTCGTCGACCGCCTGGTGGCTCCCCGTGCCCGGCGCGGCCCCTTCCCCAGCCTCACCGAGCGGGAGAACGACGTCCTGCGCCTCGTCGCGCGCGGCTTCGCGAACAGCGAGATCGCCCGGCACCTGTTCGTCTCCGAGAAGACGGTGCGCAACAACCTCTCGAGCATCTTCACCAAGCTCTCGGTCCACGACCGCGCGAAGGCCATCGTGCTGGCCCGGCAAGCAGGCCTCGGCACGGAGGAGGAGGGGTGAGCCGGTCGGGTCTGCCAGCGGCTGCTTGGGGACGGCGCGCAGGCGCCACGTAGGCTCGTTGCTCGTGACCAGTCCGAGCGCGACGAGCGGCGCCACCCCGGCCCGACTCCTCGCCCGGACCGTCGAGGTGCCGGTGGCCGCGCTGCCGGAGCGACTGCTCGACCTGCTTCCCGACGACCACCCGATGGCCTGGCTGCGTCGCGGTGACGGCCTGGTCGCCTGGGGGGTGGCCGCGCGCTGCGACACCGGCGGCCCCGACCGGTTCGCCGACGCCGTGGACTGGTGGCGCTCGGTGTCCGCGGAGGCCGTGGTCCGCGACGAGGTGGGTGCTCCGGGCAGTGGGCTGATCTGCGTGGGCAGCTTCGCGTTCGCCGACGAGTCCGGCAGCAGTGTGCTGCTCGTGCCGCGCGTGGTGGTGGGCAGGCGCAAGGAGCTGGCCTGGGTCACCGTGGTCGGCACCGAGCTGTCCCCCGTGCCGGACCTGGTGACGACGCCGCCCCCGGCCCCGCCGCGCGGAGTCACCTTCGCCGACGGCTCGCTCGACGGTGCCGGTTGGGAGTCGGTGGTCTCCCAGGCGGTCTCCCGCATCGCCGAGGGGGAGCTGGAGAAGGTCGTGCTCGCGCGCGACCTGATCGCCACCGCCGACGACGACATCGACGTCCGCTGGCCGCTGCAGCAGCTCGCCGAGCACTACGAGATGTGCTGGACCTTCCACGTCGACGGACTGTTCGGCGCCACCCCGGAGATGCTGGTGCGCCGCGAGCGCGGGCTGGTCACCTCCCGCGTGCTCGCCGGGACCATCCGGCGCACCGGCGACGACGAGCGCGACCTGGCCCTGGCCGGCCAGCTGGCCCGGTCCTCAAAGGACCTCGAGGAGCACGAGTACGCCGTCCGGTCGGTGGCCGACGCGCTGGCGCCGTACTGCTCGTCGACGAACGTGCCCGAGGTGCCGTTCGTGCTGCACCTGCCCAACGTGATGCACCTCGCCACCGACGTGGCCGGCGTGGTGCACGACCAGCACGGAGCCGGCGGCGCCAGCGTGCTCGAGCTCGCCGCCGCGCTGCACCCCTCCGCCGCGGTGGGCGGGACGCCGACCAAGGTCGCCACGGAGATGATCACCGAGATCGAGGGCATGGACCGCGGCCGCTACGCCGGACCGGTCGGCTGGATGGACGCCTCCGGTGACGGGGAGTTCGGCATCGCGCTGCGCTCGGGCATGGTCGCCGGCAACGAGGTCCGTCTCTTCGCCGGCTGCGGCATCGTCGCCGACTCCGACCCCGCCGCCGAGCTCGCCGAGGCCCAGGCGAAGTTCCTCCCCGTCCGCGACGCCCTCACGGGGTGAGTGGTTGTCGGTTTCCCTGCTCAGACGAGGGAAACCGCACCCCTAGAGCTGCTGCCCCTCGGCCAGCCGGGTGTAGCGCTGGCCGCGCTCGGCGAGCATCCGCTGCAGGTGGCCGTCGACGATGCCGAGGCCGAGCTCGCTGTAGATCTTGTCGTGGATGGCCAGCGACCGCGGGGCGCCCACGTCGCGGGCGAAGTCGATGCACTCCGACACCTTGAGCCACGGAGCGCTGACCGGCAGCAGCAGCAGGTCGACCTCGACGTCGGGGACGGTGAGGGCGTCGCCGGGGTGGAACACCCGCGTGCCCCCCAGCTCCAGGAGATAGCCGCTGTTGTCGAAGTGCTTCATCTCCGGATGGATCACCGCGTGCTTGTTGCCCACCGCGGTCACGGGGACCCCGGGGTCGAACCGCTCCCCGGGCTCCACGACCGTGACCCGCTCGGCGAGGTCCGGCGCCTCGGCGCGGATCTGCTCGGCCACCGCCCCGATGGTGAACACCGGCGCGTCGGAGCGCCGCAGGTTCTCCGCGGAGTAGTGGTCGGCGTGCTCGTGGGTGACCAGCACCGCCGTCGCCCCGTCCACGGCCTCCGGCTCGGTGAACCCGCCGGGGTCGAGGACCACGCTCGCCCCGTCGTGCTCCAGTCTCACGCACGCATGCCCGAACTTCACCACTCGCATGCCCACACAGTAGGTTGGCCACCTGCTGAACGCCGTTCAAGAAGGGGACCCATGGCTGAGCGCCCAGGGCACGAGGTGACCATCGTCGGAGCCGGTTTCGGCGGGATGGGCGCCGCGATCGCCCTGAAGCGGCTGGGGTACGACGACCTGCAGATCCTCGAGCGCGAGGACGACCTGGGCGGCACCTGGCACGTCAACCACTACCCCGGCCTCGCCGTCGACATCGCCAGCGTCACCTACTCCTACTCCTTCGAGCCGAACCCCTACTGGGAGCACTGGTTCGCCCGCGGGCCGGAGCTGAAGCGGTACGCCGACCACGTCGCCGACAAGTACGACCTGCGCCGGCACCTGCGGTTCGGCACCACCGTGCACAGCGCCCGGTGGGAGGAGGACGAGCAGCACTGGGTCGTCTCGGCGACCGGGCTGGAGGGGCGCGGACCGACGACCTTCACCACCCGGCACCTGCTGACCGCGACCGGGTTCCTCTCCCAGCCGCGGCTGCCCGAGATCCCCGGTGTCCACGACTTCGCCGGCGAGGTCCTGCACACCGCCGACTGGGACGACACGACCGACCTGCGGGGCAAGCGGGTGGCGGTCATCGGCACCGGCGCCACCGCGGTGCAGCTGGTCCCGCAGATCGCCCGGGACGCCGCCGAGCTCACCGTCTACCAGCGGACGCCGATCTGGGTCACGCCCAAGACGGACTTCCGCATCCCAGCGGCGGTCCAACGTCTGTTCGCCGCGTTGCCCTGGACCCAGCGTGCGGCCCGCGCCGGCAACTCCGCCTGGCTCGAGGCGCTGATGGGCCTCGGCGTCCTGCACTACCGGCAGGCGAAGGTCTTCAACAAGGGCGCGGAGGCGCTGGCCAGGGCACACCTGCGCCGACAGGTGCGCGATCCGGAGCTGCGCCGGCGGCTCACGCCGGACTACAGCTTCGGCTGCAAGCGGCCGACGTTCTCCAACGACTACTTCCCCGCGCTCACCGAGCCGCACGTGACGCTGCAGACCAGCCCGATCGAGCGGATCACCGAGGGCGGCGTGATGACCGCCGAGGGACGCGAGACGTCCATCGACACGCTCGTCCTCGCCACCGGCTTCAACCTCTGGGACGCCAACTTCCCCGCCTTCGAGATCGTGGGACGCGAGGGCCGCGACCTGGGGAAGTGGTGGCGCGAGCACGGCTACTGCGCCTACGAAGGGGTGACCGTGCCGATGTTCCCCAACTTCGTCACGCTCAACTCGCCGTACAGCTACTCGGGCCTGAGCTACTTCATGACCATCGAGATGCAGATGCGCCATCTCGAGCGGCTGTACGGCGAGCTCTCCCGGCGCCGGGCGACCACCTTCGAGATCAGCGAGCAGGCCAACGACCGGTTCCTCGCGCAGATGCTCGCCCGGATGGAGGACACGGTGTTCAACCTCGGCTCGTGCGGGACCGCGCGCAGCTATTACTACACCAACGAGGGCGACGCGGTGCTGCTGCGACCGACCTCCACGGTGCACGCCCGCAGGGCGGTCGAGCGCTTTCCCCTGGGCGACTACGAGCTCACCGGCGAGCCCGAGCCGGTCACCTCGTCGACATAGCACCAGCGCCACTCGTCGCCCGGCTCGGCTGAGCGCATCACCGGGTGCGCGGTCTGGGCGAAGTGCCGGGTCGCGTGCCTGCCCTCGGAGGAGTCGCAGCAGCCCACCTGGCCGCAGTCCTCGCACATCCGCAGGTGCACCCAGGCGGTGCCCTCGCGCAGGCAGTCCTCGCACTGACCCGGGGTGCGCGGCTCCACGGCCGATCGTTCCGCGCGCAGGTGCTCGCAGTCCTCGGGGATGGCGACCGTGCTGGCCGCCTCGACCCGTCGGCGCTCGTCCTCGCTGAGGTCGAGCATGGACTCCTCGACGTCGAGGAGGGACAGCACCTGCTCGACGACCTCGCTGGGAACGGCGCCGCTGTTGCGGATCTCCAGGACCCGGCGGCGCTCTGCCTCGATCATCTCCTGGCGCCACCGCGCGTAGGTCGCACTCGGGGTCTCCTCCGGCGCCCGCGCCCCGACGCTCTCCCACGCCGCATGGTCGCGTCTGCTCACGCGTTCCCGGATGGCGGCCGCCACGTCGTGGGGGTCGTCCTGCGCCAGCTCCTCCAGCCTGGCCAGCCCCGATAGCGAGGCCTGGTGGAGCACGTTCGCACGCGCCAGCGCGTCGGCAGCCGGGTCGGGAGGGCGCACCTTCAGTGCTCTCGCCAGCCACGGCAGGCTGAGTCCCTGCACGAACAGCGTCCCGGCCGCGACGGTGAACGCCGCCAGCAGCAGCAGGTCCCGGTGCGGGGTGTCCTCGGGAATCACGAACGCCGCGGCGAGCGTCACCACCCCGCGCATCCCGGCCCACCCGACGAGCAGCGTGCTGCGCCAGGACGGGGACTGCCCGGTGAGCGGGTCCGAGTGTGGCCGCACCAGGAGGAACCGGGCGGGGAAGACCCACACCAGCCGCAGGACGATCACGCCGAGCAGCGCCAGTCCGCAGACCAGCACCATGCGTCCCGGGGCGACGTCCCCCTGCTGGGCGCCGTCGATGATCGAGCGCGCCTGCAGGCCGATCAGGAGGAACACCGCGCTCTCCAGCAAGAAGGCGATCGAGCGCCAGTTGAGCCGCTCGGCGATCCGCGACTGCGCGGTCTGCAGCACCGGTGACCGGTGGCCGAGCAGGAGGCCGGCCACCACGACGCTGATCACCCCGGACGCATGGATCTCCTCCGCGGCGACGTAGGCAGCGAACGGAGTGACGAACGAGAGCGCACTGTCGAGCACCGGGTCGGTCAGCCGCCGGCGGACCCAGGCGACCACCAGGTAGCCGGCCAGGCCCACGAGCAGGCCACCACCCGCCGCCACCGCGAAGTCCAGGGCGATCTCGTACCAGACCACCGTGGCCGCCAGCGCGGTGCGCAACGCGACCAGGGCCGTCGCGTCGTTGAACAACGACTCGCCCTCGAGGATCGTCACCACCCGACGCGGCAGGCCGATCCTGCGGCCGATCGCCGTCGCCGCCACCGCGTCCGGGGGCGCCACGACGGCACCGACGGCCAGGGCTGCGGGCCAGCCCAGGCCGGGCAGCAGCGTGTGCATCAGCACGCCGATGCCCACCGTGGTGAAGACCACCAGGCCGACGGAGAGCAGGAGGATCGGACGACGGTTGGCGTTGAAGTCCACCAGGCTGGTCTGCAGCGAGGCTGCGTACAGCAGGGGCGGCAGCAGTCCGAACAGTGCCACCTCGGCACTCAACGTCACCTCGGGCACGAAGGGCGCGAACGAGCCCGCGATGCCGACCGCGATCAGCACGAGCGGCGCCGGGAGGCCGAAGCGTCGACACACCGCGGCCACGGCGATGACGACCGCGCCGATGCCCACGAGGGTGACCACCGCCTCCACGCGCTCCATTGTGGCGGCCGGGCCGTGCCGGGTATTTCGCCGCCCCTGCGGTGTGGCGCCGGTCGCGGCCTGTCCGGCCTGGCTAGGTTCGCAAGCACTTGTGACCTCGTGCATGCGGGAGGAGTCGCGGTGAGCGCAAGTGTGGCGCCCCTGCCCGAGACCCCTCTGCATGCCCCGGAGGCGCGGCAGGCGCCGTCCGGCCCGCGGCCGCCGAGGTCGTCACGGGCCGCCCCAGCGGCGCCTGCGCGCAAGTACCGGACTGCCACGCAGTGGTGCGAGGAGTACGTCGAGCTGGCCCCCAGCTCCGGTCGTGCCGACGCCTGGCTCGACGGCCTGCGCGCGCTCGCGGTCCTGGCGGTCGTCTCGCTGCACAGCTACCAGTTCGCGAACGCTCCCCACGTCCCGGTCCTGGGCACCCTGGTCGACAACCTCCTGGCGTCGTCCACGTGGGGTGTGCCGCTGTTCTTCGTCCTCAGCGGCTTCCTCCTGTCCCGCCCGTGGTTCGCCGCCGAGCTCTCGGGAGGCAACAGACCGGCGCTCGGCTCCTTCTTCCTACGCCGTGCCGCTCGCATCGCTCCGGCGTACTACCTCAGCCTCGTGGTCCTGGTCGCGCTGCTGGTGCCCTCTCACGTCGTCTCGCCCGCCAACGTGTCCGGCGCCTGGGGCGCGGGCAACCTCCTGGTCCACCTGACCCTGCTGGCGCACCTGGTCCCGTGGACCAGCACGCACTTCGCGACGGCGGGGGGCGTCTACTGGACGCTGACGCTCGAGGTTCTCTTCTACCTCTCGCTCCCGGTCTTCGTGCGTCTCTTCCGCGGCCGGTGGATGCTGCGGACTCCGTTGCTCTGCCTGGTCGTCGTGACCGTGTGGGGCATTGCCACCAGGGAGTGGTTCGACCCGTTCGTCGCGACCGTGCAGGGCTGGGTGAGCGCCCCCGGCGCCGCAGGGGTGCACGTCCCCGCGGACGAGGCGGCGATCCGCACCTGGCTCTACCAGCAGTTCCCGAGCTGGCTGTTCGCCTTCTCCCTCGGCATCGCGCTCAGCCGGCTGTCCGTGCGGCACCGCGCCGGCCTGGTCTCCGGGCGCTGGCTGCGCGCGCCGGTGCCCGCAGCGGCGCTGCTCTCGGGCCTCGCCCTGCTGGTGCTGGTCTCCGACCGCAGCGTCGCCTCGCTCTCCGACGGGCCGTCGTTCACCGGGTACGTCGTCTGTCCGGTCCTGGTCCAGGCCTCGCTCGGCCTCATCCTGTTCGGGCTGGCCTTCGGGACCGACGGCCTTCGACGCCCGCTCGAGTGGTTGCCGATGCGCTACCTCGGTTGGACGAGCTACGGCATCTACCTGTTCCACCTGCTGGTGCTCCGCGCGCTGATCAACTTCACCGCGCTGGCCGACGGGACCGGACCGGGGCAGTACCTCCTGCTCCTCGTCACCACTCTCCTGCTCACGGTGGTGGTCGCCACGCTCTGCTGGGTCTTCGTCGAGCGGCCGTGCATCGTCGCCGCGCAGCGCCTGGTCCAGCGACGTCGAGGTCGGCGCACCGCGGTGTGGGGCGCGCGGTGGCGCGGGGTCGCCCTCGGAGCCACGGCGCTGGCGCTCGGGGCACTCGTGGTGGGAGAGGCCGCCACTCGTCGGGGGGCGGAGCAGGCCTACGTCGGTCCGCTCGGCCCGATCCGCAACGTGGCCATGCCGGCGGCCCACACGGGTCCGCTGACGGTCTCCGAGGCGATGGCCCGTGGCTACGCGTCCGCGGTGGAGGGGCAGGCGCTGGAGCACTGCGGCGCCGCGGAGGGGATCAGTGAAGGCCTCGCCGACGTCCGCTGGGACGGGTTCGCCACCGTCTTCACCTGCTCCGACGAGTCGGCCGCGGCGCAGACGATGTCCGCGATGCCGGCAGTGGAGTCCGCGCAGGGGTTCACCCGCGTCGACGTCGGCGGCCGGTCGATCATGCTGCACGAGCTCCGGGCTTCCGACCCGGCCGGCGGACCGGGCCGCGGCTACGCCCTGCACGCGCGCTTCCGCAGCGGCGATCGGCTGATCACGGTGAAGCTGAGGTGCGACTCCCCCGCCGCGGGTCGGAAGGCACTGCGGCGCGTCATCGAGCCGGCGATGACTCGGTTCCCACCGAGCTTCGGGACGGGCTGATGTCCTTCGCCAGTCCCGTGTTCTTGTGGTACTTCCTGCCGCTGACCCTCGGACTGGTGTGGGTGCTGCCCGACCGGCACCGCAATGCGGTGGTGGCGCTGGCCAGCCTGCTGTTCTATGCCGTCGGCGGTGGGGCGCTCACGTTGCTGCTGCTCGCCCTGATCGGCCTCAACTTCGGCAGTGGCCGCGCGCTCGACCGCCTCGAGGCGGCGGCGGTGCGCCGGGCCGTCGTCGTGGGCACCGTGGTCGTGGACCTCTCCTGCCTCGCGGTGTGGAAGTACGCCGGGTTCGCCACCCGGCAGGCCGACCGGATCGCCGAGACCCTCGGGCTCGGATCGGTCGACGTGGTCCGCCTGGCCCTGCCGATCGGGATCTCCTTCTACGTCTTCCACCAGATCTCCTACGTCGTGGACATCTACCGACGCGACCGCCCGGCGCTGCGCAGCCCGCTCGACTTCGCCACCTACGTGTGCATGTTTCCCCAGCTCATCGCCGGGCCGATCGTGCGTTTCCACGAGATCGCCGACCAGCTGCCGCGACGTACCACCTCCAAGTGGGACGACCTCGTCGACGGGTTCCCCCGGTTCTGCCTGGGCCTGACCAAGAAGGTGGTGATCGCCGACTCGCTGGCCCCCGTCGCCGACGCGACGTTCGGCGTCTCCTTCGGCGAGCTGACCACCGGCGCCGCCTGGCTGGGCATCGCGGCGTACACCCTGCAGATCTACTTCGACTTCTCCGGCTACTCCGACATGGCGATCGGCCTGGGCCGGATGCTCGGCTTCCAGCTGCCCGAGAACTTCGCGCGTCCGTACTCCGCGCACAGCATCACCGACTTCTGGCGCCGCTGGCACATGTCGCTGTCCCGCTGGTTCCGCGACTACGTCTACATCCCGCTCGGCGGCAACCGCGGCGGGACGGCGCTGACCTACCGCAACCTGGTCACGGTCTTCCTGCTCTGCGGGCTGTGGCACGGCGCCAGCTGGACCTTCGTGGTCTGGGGCGGCTACCACGGCGCGCTGCTCGTGCTTGAGCGGGTGCTCGGCCTCCCCGCAACCGCCCGGACCCCCGCCGCTGCGGTCGTACGTCGTGCCGTCGTGATGCTCCTGGTCGCCGTCGGCTGGGTGTTCTTCCGGGCCGGCTCGATGGGCCAGGCGTGGGCCTTCCTGGGCCGGATGTTCTCCTGGCACGGCGGCCCGCTGCCCGACCCGGTGGCCGTCGAGTGGACCAACCAGGCCGCCGTCGTGCTGCTCGCCGGCCTGCTGGTGCTCCTGCTGCCGGCGCGCTTCGTGATGGGGTCCTTCGTGCAGTTCGGGCGGCGCCGTTGGGCCGACGTCGCCCGGGTCGGCTACTCCAGCGCGGGACTCGCCTACTCCTGCGTGCTGCTCGCCGCAGGCACCTTCAGCCCCTTCCTCTACTACCAGTTCTGAGCGGAGGACCGATGCCGCACGCCCGCCCACCCCGCCCCGTCCAGGCGGTGATCGCCCTGCTCGCGGTGACGTTGCTGTTCGGTCCGGCGGTGGTCCGGGCGGCCGGCCACCGCGCGGCCTCCTTCGAGAACCGGCCGCTGGCCTCCTTCCCCGCGCTGCAGAGCGGCTGGGGCTTCTTCGGCGCGCTGCCCGGGTGGGCCTCGGACCATCTGCCCCTGCGCGACCGGGCGGTGCTCCTCGACGCCCACATCGACCAACGTGTGTTCGGAGACCCCTACCGGGGACCGGTCGACAAGAACGGCTGGCCCCAGGTGGTCGTGGGACGCGACGACCAGTGGTTCTTCGGCGGTGACTTCGAGATGAAGTGCACCGCCACCGTCCCTGTCGAGCAGGTCCGGGCCGGGTTCGCCGAGCTCGTCACGGCCCTGCGCGCATCCGGACGTCGCGTCGTGGTCACCGCCGCTCCGGACAAGTCCACCGTGATGGTCGACCACCTCCCGGACTCGGTGCGCGGCAAGGACTGCGCACACCGGCGCAGCGCCGCGGGCTGGGCGGCGATGTCCCCCGAGGACTGGTTCCTCGACCCGCGGCCGGCGATCGCGCGCGCGGCGCGCACCTCGCCGTACGAGCCGTACATGACCCACGACACGCACTGGGACGGCGTCGCCGCGGCAGCATGGGTCCGGGCCGTCGTGGAGCGCATCGCTCCGCAGGTCGCGCAGGGCTTCGCCGAGCGACCGGGACCCACCGTGAGCCTGCCAGCAGACCTGGGCCTCCTGGCCGGCCTGCCGGGCACGATGGAGTTCCATCCGGTCACGCTGGCCGACCCGCGGGTTCGCGAGCAGCCCGTCGCCGGCGCGCGCGTCTCCGACCAGCCACTGCGCCTGCACGCCCACGGACCACCCGGCACGGTGGTACGAGCGCGCACGCTCCTGCTCGGGGACTCCTTCGCCCAGGGGTCCTTGAACGTGCTGCGCGGGGTCTTCCGCGACCTGACCGTGCTGCAGTTCGCGACCGCGGGCTATCACGCCGCCACCGTGATGGCCGAGATCCAGCGGGCCGACGTGGTGGTCGTCGAGGAGGTCGAGCGCGGCATGTTCACCGGGGACATGGCCGTCTACCTGCCCTACCTCGCCCAGGCGGTGCGGGCCCTCCCGCCGCCTGCCTGATCAGCCGGCCAGGGCGCGGATGGCCAGGTCGGTCTCCCGCCGGTCGACACGGCTGAGCACCGCCTCGACCACCCGGATCCCGTCCGGGGTGTCCGCCAGCGCCGCGACCAGCTCCTCGCGGGTGGTGACCCGCTGGTGTGGTACGCCCAGGCCCGCGCACACCGCGGACAGGTCGACCCCGTGCGGTGTCCCGAAGAGCCGCTCGTAGCGGTCGGCGAACTCCGCCGCACCCTGCTCCAGGGTGGCGAAGATCGACCCCCCGTCGTCGTTGGCGACCACGACGGTGACCGCCGGCCGGTGCTCCTCCGGGCCGAGGACGAGGCCGGTGAGGTCGTGCAGGAACGTCACGTCACCGACGTAGGCCACCGCCCGGCTGCTGTGCGGACGCCCGAGGGCCGCACCCACGGCGGTGGACAGGGTGCCGTCGATGCCGGCCAGGCCGCGGTTGGCGAGGACCATCCGTCGTTCCCCCACCGGGTGGGCGGTGGCCATCAGGTCCAGGTCGCGCACCGGGTTGCTGGCGCCGACGACCAGGAGGCCGCGGGGCGGGTTGGTGCCGTCCACGACCGCGGCGACGTCGTACGGCGTGAGGCCGGGCCGGCCGGCGACGTAGTCGTCCAACCGAGCCGACAGCGCCGCGTCGGCCGACCGCCACTCCTCGAGCCAGGCGGGGTCGTCGGCGTCGGCGGTGAGCCGGACGTGCTCGGCGGCGACCGGGAACGGACGGGCCGCCCAGCGTCCACGGGCGGGCACCGAGACGACCTCGACGTCGGCGCGGGCGAGCAGGCGCTGCACCGGGCGGGAGAGGGTCGGGTGGCCGAAGACGACGGCGCGCTCGACCCTCTCCGCGAGCGGGGTGCCGAGCAGGAGCCGGTAGGTGCGGATCGGGTGGGCGCCGGTCCGGGACCCGCTGCTGGGCTCGGCCAGGAGCGGCCAATTCGCCTGCTCGGCGAGGATGCGCGCCGGCGGCCCCGCGTCGTCCGCGGCGACCACGACGGTCAGCGGCCCGGACGTCATCCGCTCCGGTCGCGATGGCGACGAACTCGGATGGCGTCCGCCGCCCGCCGCTGAGGACCTCGTCCGGTCCGGCTTCGACAGCGACGGGCTCGGGTGACGTCCCGGCACGAGCGGCTCCTCCAGCTGCACGTTGAGGTGCACCGGGCCGTCAGGGAACCAGGCCGCGGCGAGGAGGTCCTCGTCGGGCGCGACGAGGTCGACGAACCCCGCGGCGGTCCCGAACAGGCGAACCTGGTCGGTGGTCTGGTTGGCGCCGGTGCCGCGCAGCCGGGCGGGGCGGTCCGCGGTCACCGCGACCAGCTCGACGCCGGCGTGGGCCGCCTCGAGCACCGCAGGGTGCAGGTTGGCCGCGGCGGTGCCGGAGGTGGTCACCACCGCCACCGGGCGGTGCGAGCTCTTCGCCAGGCCGAGGGCCAGGAACGCCGCGGTGCGTTCGTCGATGCGGGTGTGCAACCGGATCCGCGGGTCCGCCGCCAGCGCGAACGACAACGGCGCGTTGCGCGACCCCGGGCAGAGCACCGCGTCGGTGAGCCCGCGCGCCACCAGCTGGGCGAGGACCCAGGTGGCCAGGCGCGTGGAGGCGTTCACGAGCGACGATCCTGCCCTACGGCGTCGACCTCGCCGAGCCGGTGGCGCCAGTGCTGCTCGCGGTCGGCAGGGGCCGTGAACCGGGCCAGCTGCTCCGGCGCCACCTCCGGGCGGCGCACCGCCAGGGCACCGTCCACGGGGAGCAGCGGGTCCGCCACCACGTCCCCGGTGAGCAGCTGCACCGTCGCCAGCCCGCAGGCATGGGGCAGCTCGGGCAGGGCGGCGGCCAGGGCCAGCCCGGCCGCGATGCCGATGCTGGTCTCCACCGCGCTGGAGACCACGACCGGCAGTCCGATGTCCTCGGCGACCTGCAGGCACCGGCGTACGCCGCCCAGCGGCTGCACCTTGAGCACGGCGACGTCGGCGGCTTCGAGGTCGCGGACCCGGTAGGGGTCCTCGGCACGCCGGATCGACTCGTCGGCGGCGATCGGCACCTCGACCCGGCGGCGCACCCGGGCCAGGTCCTCGACGGCCGCGACCGGTTGCTCGACGTACTCCAGCCCGCCGGCGGCGCGCTCCAGCACGGGGATCCGGGTGACCGCCTCGTCCACGCTCCAGGCCCCGTTGGCGTCGATCCGCACCCGGCCGTCCGGGCCGAGCGCGTCGCGGACCGCCTCCAGCCGCGCCTCGTCCTCGCCCGGCGGTTGCCCGGGCTCGGCGACCTTCACCTTCGCGGTCCGGCACCCGGCCGAGGCCCGGACGATCTCCCGCGCGCGTTCGGGTCCGCAGGCCGGCACGGTGACGTTCACCGGGACCGACGCGCGCACCGGTGCCGGCCAGCCGAGGTCCGCGGCCTCGCGGGCACAGGCCAGCCAGGGCGCGGCGACGGCGGCGTCGTACTCCAGGAAGGGGCTGAACTCCCCCCACCCGGCCGGACCGCGCAGCAGCATCCCCTCGCGCACGGTGATCCCGCGGAACCGGGTGCGCAGCGGGATCGAGAAGACGTGCAGCTCACCCATGCCGCGCCCGCTCGCGCAGCGCCACCCGGTCGGGCTTGCCGTTGGCCAGCAGCGGCAGGGCCCCGAGGGCGACGTACTGCTTGGGAGCCCAGCCCTGCTCGGGGAACAGCCGGCGCAGCTCGGTGGGCGCGGGCACCTTGCCGGTGGGTACGACGAACGCCACCAGCCGCTCCCCCCACTCGGGGTCCGGCGTGCCCACCACGGCGGCCTCCGCGATGCCCGGATGTCCGGCCAGCCGGCTCGCGACCGTCCCGGCCGGCACCTTGACCCCGCCGGTGATGACCACGTCGTCGGCACGCCCGGTGATCCACAGGCGCCCGTCGACCACCTCGCCGAGGTCGTCGGTGTGGAACCAGCCGTCGCGCAGCGCCTTCGCCGTGCGCCCCGGGTCCCCCGCGTAGCCGTCGAAGAGCACCGGTCCGCGCAGCAGCACCTGGCCCGCGTCGATGCGCACCTCCACCCCGTCCAGCGGCACCCCGTCGTAGACACAGCCGCCGCAGGTCTCGCTCATGCCGTAGGTCTGCACCACCCGGATGCCCCTGCCCTCGGCCTCGCGGCGGTCACCGGGATCGAGGGGGCCGCCACCGACGAGGACGGCGGTGTAGCTGCACAGCGCCCCGGCCGTCCCGTCGCGCAGCGCGCGCCCGAGCTGGGTGGGCACCAGCGAGACGTAGGTGCGGTCGGCGGTCAGCTGCTCACGGGCGGCGCCGGGGTCCGTGGAGAGCACGGGACCGGTCCCGGCGCGGACCGAGCGGAACAGCACCTGCACGCCGGCGACGAACGTCGGCGGCAGGTTCAGCACCCACTGGCCCGGGCCGCCGAGACGTGCCTGGGTGGCGTCCGCGGAGGCGCGCATCGCGGCCCGGGACAGGACCACGCGCTTCGGGCTCCCGGTCGAGCCCGAGGTCTCGATGACCACGGGGGCGGCCTCCGGCGCCGCCTCCCACTCCCGGAGCAGCGCCAGGATCTCCTCCGCAGTTCCGGAGACCGGGTGCAGGCTGGCCATGGCGGTCACGCTAACCGGCCGCACCGCGGGGCCCACGGGAGGCCGGCAGCCCGCGCACTGGAACAATCCCGGCATGGCCACCCCCGGGGAGTGGATCGCCGGAGCGCGACCACGAACACTGCCGGCGGCGGTGGCGCCGGTCCTCGCGGGCACCGGGGTGGCGCTGTTCGAGGAGCACGCCGTGTGGTGGAAGGCCGGGCTCGCGCTCGTGCTGGCACTGCTGCTCCAGGTGGGCGTCAACTACGCCAACGACTACTCCGACGGCATCCGCGGCACCGACGAGGGGCGGGTCGGTCCGATGCGGCTGGTCGGCAGCGGCGCGGCCGCCCCCCGCGCGGTGAAGGGGGCGGCCCTGGGCTCGCTCGCGGCGGCCGCAGTCATCGGGCTGGTGCTCGCCGCCACGACCGCCTGGTGGCTGGTCGCCGTGGGCGCCCTGTGCCTGCTGGCCGCCTGGTTCTACACCGGTGGCAGGCGGCCCTACGGCTACCTGGGACTGGGCGAGCTGATGGTGTTCGTGTTCTTCGGGCTGGTCGCCGTGGTCGGCACGGCGTACGTCCAGACCGAGCGCTGGCTTCTCTCCGCGCTGCTCGCCGCCATCGGAGTGGGGGCGCTGGCCTGCGCGATCCTGGTGGCCAACAACCTGCGGGACATCCCGACCGACCGCGCCGCCGGCAAGCGCACGCTCGCGGTGACGCTGGGGGACGTCCGCACCCGGCACTTCTACGGTCTGCTGGTCGACGTCGCCGCGGTGGCGCTCCTCGCCCTGGCCGCGGTCACCACCTGGTGGGCGCTGCTCGGGCTGGTCTTCCTGGCCCCGGCCACGCGGGCAGCCAAGGTCGTGCTCGGCGACAAGGCGACCGGCCCGGACCTGGTGCCGGTGCTCCAGCTCACCGGGGTCGCCGAGCTGCTCTGGGCTACGGGCGCGTTCGTCGGTCTGGCCGTCCCGGTGCTCCTGGCGGCGGTTTGAGATTGGTCGCCCGGGCCACACTGGCAGGCATGTGGTTGCTGATCCTGCTCGCGATCGTCGCGGTGTGCGCGCTGCTCTACACCAACCGGACCACGATCCTGGCCCGCCTCCTGGGGCAGTCCGAGACCCGGGTCAACCGTCACCTGCGTCGGCGCGCCCGCTGACCCGCGGCTCGCGGCCTCAGTCCGCGTCCTCCCGGGCCTTCATCTCCTCGAAACGACGAGAGGCCCGCTCCGCGCGGCCCTGTACGACGGCCGCGAAACGCTGGCGTGGACCGGCCAGCAACCGGACCGAGAGGAGGGCGGAGACGACCACCGCGAGCAGGAACGGCACCAGCAGGACGCCCTGGGCGCCGAAGAGCAGCACCCACATTCCCGCGAGGACTGCGTAGGTCGCCGCGAACAGCAGCAGTCGCAGCGCGGTGTAGACGAGGAAGGGCTTCACGCCACGAGCCTAGGTCGCCGGGTCGAGTGCCCACCGGGCCCCTTCCCCCACAACGGCGAGCACACGACTTGGTTGTGGACCTAGGCTTGGCCCCGTGGCCCGGTTGATCGTGTTCCTCGTGCTTCTGGCGGTGGTCGTCTACGCCGTGTTCTGGCTGATCGACCGACGCAACGAGGCCGGCGGCCACAAGGACGACCCCGACGGCGGGCAGCTGCGTCGCCCCCGGGGCCCGGTCGGGCCCGACGACGACGAGGAGTTCCTCCGCGAGCTCGAGCGCCGGCGGCGTCACGACCAGGGTGAGGTCTAGATCTGGAGCACCTGCTGCGGCGGCGGCTGCAGCTCCACGACCGCGGGTGCGGCGTAGGAGTGCTGGCTGCCACTGCCGAAGAAGAAGTTGATCCCCACGAAGTTGAACCACAAGGTGAGCAGGCCCACCAGCGCCACGACCGCGGCCGAGCGGCCTCTCCACCCGGCGGTGGCTCGTGCGTGCAGGTAGGCGGCGTAGACCACCCAGGTGATGAACGCCCACACCTCCTTGGGGTCCCAGCCCCAGTACCGGCCCCAGGCGTAGTGCGCCCAGATCGGTCCGGCGATCAGCGCCGCGAAGGTCCAGATCGGGAAGGCGAAGGCGTGGGTGCGATAGGCGACCCGGTCGAGGACCGCGAGCGCCGGCAGCCGGTCGAGGTAGCCGCCGGGCCGGACCGGCCGGGTCCGGCGGTCCTTGACCAGGTAGAGCGCCGAGCACATGCCCCCGAGGGTGAAAGCACCGGTCGCGATGATCGCCGCGACCACGTGGATCACCAGCCACGGTGACTGCAGGGCGTCGCGCAGCGGCACCACGGGGGTGTAGAGCACCAGCACGTCGACCATCAGGGTGACCAGCACGAAACCGGTGACCACCGGGGAGAGCCAGGACAGCCCGTAGCGGCGGTAGAGCAGCAGGTACCCGGTGGTGACCACCCAGGTGCCGGTCAGGGTGAACTCGTACATGTTGCCCCACGGAACCCGCACCGGGTCGGCAGCGAGGCCGCGACCGACCACGGCGAGCAGGTGCACCCCGGCCGCGACCACGGTGAGCGCGACCCCGAGGCGACCGAACAGTTCGCGGCGCTCCTCCGAGACCGGTTCGGGGTCGGCCGGCGCGACCGCCGGACCGCCGCCCACGGTCACCGGCTCGGCGACGCGCTCGGCGGCGGGCACCTTGCGCCCGGCGGCCCACTGCGCGAGGTGGGCCAGCACGGCGAGGAAGTACACCACGGCGCACGCGGCCACCGCCTGGTTGCTCAGCACCTCGAACTGGTCGTGGCTCACGCCTGCTCCTCCATCTGTGCCTGGTCCTCGTCGGAGCCGGTGGCCCCGAGGGCGGTGGCGAGGACGTCGACCTCGCCGGACAGGTCGCCGCCGGAGCTGCGGTCCAGCCCGGCGACCTCGACGAGGGTACGCCCGCCCTCGCGACGCACCCGGACCCAGATCCGGCGCGGGCGGATGAACAGGGATCCGAGCAGGCCCAGCAGCGCCAGCACCACGCCCGCGAGTGCGATCTTCTGCCCGGGGGTCTGGCTGACCTGCAGCTTCACGAACCGACTCACTCCGTCGAAGGTGATCGAGCCCAGCCCGTCGGGCAGCCGCACGGTCCTGCCCAGGGCCAGGTCGACGCGCAGCGGCTTGCCGTCGGCCTTGCGGATCGGGTCCAGGCCCTTCTTGCGCAGCGTGTAGACCGACTGCGACTGGCCGGCGTCCAGGCCGAGGTCGCCCTGGTAGGCCAGCATCGACATCACCGGGTTGCGCGCGTCCGGGAAGGCCGAGAACGGGCCGGTGGCGTCGGTGAAGGCGTACGTCGGGTAGAACTCGCCCTCGAACCCCAGCTGGGTGCGGCCGTCGCGCTGCCGGGCGTCGGGGACCTTGACCACCCCGAAGGAGCGGAAGGTGTTGTCCTCGGGGAGGAAGACCACCGGTCCGGCGAACGCCACCGAGCCGTCGGCGTTGCGCACGGTCAGGTGCGGTGCATAGCCGTGGCTGATCAGGAACACGTCGGTGTTGCCGATGCTCAGCGGGTGGTTGACCGCGATCTCGGTCTGCTGCGGGCTGGTGGTCGGCCTCGGCCGGTAGGTGAGGTCGGCGGCGAACTTGTGCGCCATGCCGGCCTCGCGACCCTCCCGGATGAAGTTCACCCGGAAGTCGTCGACGGTGAAGTCGAACGGCTCGAGGTCCTTGGGGTCGAACATCGAGCCCGCCCGGAAGTCGTCGTACTGGCTCAAGGTGTTGGCGAAGCCGTCCTTGACCACCACGATGACGCCGCCCTTGAAGCCGAACATGCTGCCCACGGCGAAGCCGAGGAGCACGATCAGCACCGAGAGGTGGAAGAGCAGGTTGCCGGCCTCACGCAGGTGGCCGCGCTCGGCGGCGACCGCGTCGGCGCCGGCATCGGTGCGGTAGCGGCGGCCGCGCAGCCACGCGGCTGCCCGGTCGCGCACCTCGGTCGCGCCCTCGTCCACGGCGAAGCTGCGGTGCTCCGGCAGTCGTCCCAGGCGCCGCGGAGCCGCAGGGGGCCGGGCGCGCAGTCCGCGCCAGTAGACCCGCAACCGGGGCACGATGCAGCCCACCAGCGAGATCACCAGCAGGAGGTAGATCGCGGAGAACCACACCGAGTCATAGACCGAGAACAGGCCGAGCTTCTCGTAGACGGGCGTCAGCGAGGGGTGCTGGTCGCGCCACTGCGAGGCGCGGAGCGAGTCGACGTTCTCCTGCGGGACCACCGAACCGGGGACGGCCGCCAGCGCCAGCAGGAACAGCAGGATCAGTGCGATCCGCATCGAGGTGAGCTGGCGCCAGGCCCAGCGGACGAGCTGCACCGGGGAGAGACCCGGCACGTCCGGGCGTGGATCTGTCTGAGTCATGCGCGGTGCCTCATACGCCGGCCTGGAAGCCGGGGAAGAACCAGACGCGCACCCACCCGACCAGCACGTCCCACCAGCCGGTGACCAGCAGCAGCCCGACGGCGATGAGCATCACCCCGCCGAACCGGGTCACCCACTGCTGGTGGCGGCGCACCCACCGGATCGTCCCGAGCATCCGGCGGTAGGCCAGCGCCGCCACGACGAAGGGCACCCCGAGCCCCAGGCAGTAGGCCAGGCTGAGCAACGCACCGCGCCCCGCGCTCGCCTCGCTCATCGCCAGTGAGGTCACCGCGCTCAGGGTCGGCCCGATGCAGGGGGTCCAGCCGAGGCCGAAGAGGACACCGAGCATCGGAGCGGCAGCCAGGCCGACCGCGGGGACGCGGTGGACCCGCCAGTCGGTCTGCAGCCACGGCACCGCCCCGAGGAAGACCAGCCCCAGGGCGATGGTCAGCGCGCCGAGCACGATCGTGATCGGGCGCTGGTAGGTGAACAGCCAGTTGCCGACCGCCCCGATCAGGGCGCCGAAGGAGACGAAGACGAAGGCGAAGCCGAGCACGAACAGCAGCGACCCGGCGAGCATCCGCCCGCGGTGGCCGCCTGCGCGTCCCTCAGCCAGGTCGGCGCCGGAGAGACCGGTGGTGTAGGAGAGGTAGCCGGGCAGCAGCGGCACCACGCACGGCGAGAAGAAGGACACCAGCCCGGCCACGAGCGCGACCGGCACGGCGAGGACCAGTGAGCCGTCCATCACGGTGCGGGCGAACCAGTCGCCGAGGTCCAGGGCGGTCATCGGTCCACGTCCCGGACGAGGTCGACCAGCGTGGTCCGCCCGGGCACCTCGCCGACGATGCTGGCGGCCACCCGGCCCTGCGGGTCGATGACGACGGTGCTCGGGATCGCGCTGGGGGTGAGGGTGCCGTGGAAGGCGAGCAGCGTCCGTCCCGAGGGGTCGAACAGCGAGGAGTAGGGGACGTCGTAGCGGCGCTGGAAGGCCAGTCCCTGCTGCGGGCTGGAGTCGCGGGTGTTGATGCCGAGGAAGACCACGTCGTCGCCCTTCAGCTGCCGCGACGCTGCGGCCAGGGTGGGCGCCTCCTTGCGGCACGGCGGGCACCAGGAGCCCCAGACGTTGAGCACCACCGTCTTGCCGGTGTAGTCGGCGAGCCGCGCCGATCTTCCCTCGAGGGTCCGGCCGGACACCTCCCCGGGCTTGCGGCGTTCGGAGACCGGCAGGCGGGTGATCACGCCCCGGCCGTCGACGTACCCCTTGTCGCCGGTGCTGCCGGCCTCGGAGCAGGCGGCCAGCGCCGGCCCCAGGAGGAGCACGGCGAGGAGCAGTCGGATCGCTGTGGGCATGGGAGGACCGGTCAGGCCGGTGGCTTGTGACCCTCGTCGGCGCCACCCGCGGAGAAGGGGGCGCGGCGGTCGCGGGCCGGGATCATGTCGCCGGCCGGCTCGGAGTAGCCGACGCCGACCAGCCGGGAGTCCTCGAAGGTGAACGAGGTCAGGCTGCACAGCGTGCACTGGCGGCGGCGCGGGTCGTGCAGGAAGCGGCGGCCCTCGGCGTGCAGGCGCGTGATCCAGATCGGCAGCTGGTGGGAGACGACCACCGCCTCGTGGCCGGTGGCCTGCGCGCGTGCGTCGAGCACCGCGGGCCACATCCGGCCGACGACGTCCTCGTAGGGCTCGCCCCACGACGGGCGGAACGGGTTCCACAGGGACAGCCAGACCCGCGGTTGCCTCAGGATCGACTCGGAGAGGTCGAAGGGCTTGCCCTCGAAGATGTTGGTCGACTCGATGACCCGCTCGTCGAGCTCCACCGTCACCCCACGCGCCGCCGCCAGCGGAGCCGCCGTCTCCTGGGCGCGCTCGAGGGGCGAGGAGACCACGTGGGTGATGTCCCGGTGGCCGATGCGGTCCGCGACCCGGTCGGCCATCGCCCGGCCACGCTCGGAGAGGTGGAACCCCGAGGACCGGCCGTAGAGGATGCCGTCGGGGTTGTGCACCTCCCCATGGCGCAGCAGGTGCACCGTCGTCTTCACTGCTGGGTCCTTTCGGTGGCGCGAGCCGCTGCCTCGGCTGCAGCAGGCAGGGCGTCGACGACGTGCTGCAGGGCCCGGTCGTCGTGGGCGGCGGAGAGGAACCACGCCTCGTACCCGCTCGGCGGCAGGTGGACGCCCTGCTCGAGCATCGTGTGGAAGAAGGCTGCGAAGGCGCCGGTGTCCTGGCGGGCCGCGCCGACGAAGTCGGTGACCTCGCCGGTGAGGCCGAGGAAGACGCTGAACATGTTGCCGGCCGTCTGCAGCACGTGGGGTACGCCGGCCGCAGTGAGCGCGGCACCGACCGCGGCGGACAGCTCGGCGGACGCCCGGTCGAGGTGGTCGTAGACCTCCGGGGTGGCCAGCCGGAGCGTGGTCAGACCGGCGGTGGTGGCGATCGGGTTACCCGAGAGGGTGCCGGCCTGGTAGACCGGGCCCTCCGGGGAGAGCATCGCCATCACCTCGGCCCGGCCACCGAAGGCCGCGGCGGGGAACCCGCCGCCCATGACCTTGCCGAAGGTCATCAGGTCCGGCACCCAGCCCTCGACCGCACCGTCACGACCCCACTGGCCCTGGGCCGAGACCCGGAAGCCGGTCATCACCTCGTCGGAGACGAACAGGGCTCCCTGCTCGCGGCACAACCGCGAGAGCAGCGCGTTGAAGCCGGGCTGCGGCGGGACCACGCCCATGTTGCCCGGGCTGGCCTCGGTGATGACCGCGGCGATCTCCGACCCCCGCTCGGCGAAGGCCTTCTCGACCGCGGTGGGGTCGTTGTAGGGCAGCACCAGCGTGGCGTCGGTGGAGCCGGCCGGCACACCGGGCGTGCCCGGGACGGCGTGGGTGGCCAGTCCCGACCCGGCCGCGGCGAGCAGGGAGTCCACGTGGCCGTGGTAGCAGCCGGCGAACTTGACCACCAGGTCGCGCCCGGTGAACCCGCGGGCGAGCCGGATCGCCGACATCGTCGCCTCGGTGCCCGAGGACACCAGGCGGACGCGCTCGACCGGCGTGCGGCTCACGATCTCCTCGGCGAGCTCGACCTCGCTGCGCGTCGGGGTGCCGTACGACGTCCCGCGCGAGACGGCCTCGGAGACCGCGGCCACCACCTCGGGATGGGCGTGCCCGAGCAGCATCGGTCCCCACGAGCAGATCAGGTCGACGTACTCCTGGCCGTCGGCGTCGGTGAGCCAGGCGCCCTGACCCCGCACGATGAACCGCGGGGTGCCGCCGACGGCGTCGAAGGCGCGGACAGGCGAGTTGACCCCACCGGGGGTCACCCGGCGGGCGCGCTCGAACCACTCGGCGGAACGGGGCGCGTCGCCGGAGGGGCCGGGCAGGGACAGGGCGCTGTCGGCGGGCACGCAGGGCATTCTCCCCGACCACCCCACCCGGCTCCCAACCGCGTCCGGCGCCCGCCCGGCGTACTGTCCTGAAATGTTGCTAAACCCTCGCGGAATGCCCGCCTGCGACCTACCGTGGGCAGGGACGCCGTCCTCCGGGTGTGCCCGTGCTGCTCGCGCGCGGGACCGCTGCTGCGGAGCGTGAGATGGGTCACACGGGGGGTGTCGTCGCGGGTTTGTCGTGACCTATCCCGGGCAACGTCGTTGATGAACCCGTCGGTGGCTCGGGGGAATGGTCCCACCGGCACACGAAGGGCTTCGAGGGAGAACGCATGACCACCAAGGCCGCACGGCCACTGTCGCGCAAGAGCAAGGCGATCACGCTCGTCCCGCTTGCACTGCTTTCGGGTGTCTGGACCGCCAGCCTGGTGTCCACGAGCGCCACCGCCAGCTCGGCCAGCGACGACCACACCCTGCCGGACGGCACGAAGGTGCCCAGCCAGGCGATCAAGGCCCCGGCCAGCGTGCCGGTGCCCGGCGTCGTCGCCCCGGCAGTCCCCCAGGGCTCGGAGGACCAGGTCGTCCGCGGCGCCTCGAGCAACGGCATCCCGGCTCCGGCGCTCTCCGCCTACCAGCGCGCGGCGCGGATCATCGACGCCGCCGACAAGTCGTGCAACATCCCGTGGGAGCTCATCGCTGCCATCGGCCGGGTGGAGTCCGACCACGGCCGTTACGGCGGCAACACGCTGACCAAGGACGGCGTCAGCAAGCCCGGCATCTACGGCATCCCGCTCAACGGCAAGAACGGCACCCAGGCGGTCAGCGACACCGACGGCGGACAGCTGGACAAGGACCGGGTCTACGACCGCGCCGTCGGCCCGATGCAGTTCATCCCGTCCACGTGGCAGGTCGTGAAGGTCGACGCCGACGGTGACGGCCAGCGCAACCCGCAGGACATCGACGACGCGGCCCTGGCCACCGCGGTCTACCTGTGCTCGGGCAAGGACAACCTGGGCAACCGGGCCGGCCAGGAGGCGGCGGTCTACCGCTACAACCACAGCCAGGACTACGTGAACCTCGTGCTGCGGATCATGGAGGCCTACAGCAACGGTGACTACTCCGCGGTTCCCTCCGGCGTGAACGGCGGCACCACCTTCTCCTCCAGCTACTCCAAGGCCATCGACCACCAGCGTCAGGTCGCCGAGCACCGTCAGCAGGTCCGCGAGCAGCGCCGCAAGGCCCGCGAGCAGCGCCGCCGCCACAGCAGCGGCTCCGGCTCGAGCACCGGCACCGGCACCGGCACCGGCACCAACACCGGGACCGGGACCGGGAGCAACCCGGTCACCGGGAGCAGCTCTGGCGGCGGTGTGGTCGGCAGCGTGACCGACAGCGGCAGCACGCTCACCAACAAGGTCACCGACGGCGTCAAGAGTGGCGTCAAGAAGGTCACCGGCAGTGGCGGCAGCGGAAGCACCAGCAGCTCAGGCGGCGGCGCGGTGAACAACACCCTCACCAAGGCTCAGGCGACTGCGAAGTGCCTCGCCCAGGGCGTCAGCGCCTTGAAGCTCGACCAGTGCGTCGCCAACCTCCTGAAGTAAGGCGACAACCCAGCGACACAAAGCACAGCGCCGAAGGGCCCCCGGTCACCGACCGGGGGCCCTTCGCCTTCCCGCCGGCGTCCGGCGGCGCCGTACCGACCGAAGAGCTCTCGGTGCCGGACGCCGTCCAGCACTGCCGCGGTGAGCTCAGTGCTCCAGCAGCCGCGCGGCGTCCAGGGCCCAGTAGGTGAGCACGACGTCGGCGCCCGCGCGACGGATGCCGGTGAGGATCTCCAGGATCGCGGCGTCGCGGTCGATCCAGCCGTGAGCGGCGGCCGCCTCGACCATCGAGTACTCCCCCGAGACGTTGTACGCCGCCACCGGCACCTCGACGGCCTCCCGGACCGCCCGGACCACGTCGAGGTAGCCCAGCGCCGGCTTGACCATCACCACGTCGGCGCCCTCGGCCTGGTCCAGCAGCGCCTCGCGCACGCCCTCCACGACGTTGGCGGAGTTTTGCTGGTAGGTCCGCCGGTCGCCCTGCAGAGAGGAGTCCACGGCCTCGCGGAAGGGTCCGTAGAAGGCCGAGGCGTACTTCGCGGAGTAGGCGAGGATGCCGACACCGGTGTGCTCCTCGGCGTCCAGGGCCTGCCGGACCTCCCCCACCTGGCCGTCCATCATCCCGCTGGGCGCGACCAGGTCGACGCCGGCCGCGGCCTGGGCGACCGCCATCTGGGCATAGATCTCCAGGGTGCGGTCGTTGTTGACCGTCCCGTCGGGGTCGAGCACGCCGCAGTGGCCGTGGTCGGTGAACTCGTCCAGGCACAGGTCCGACATCACCGTCAGCTGGTCGCCCACCTCGGCGACCACGTCGGTGATCGCCAGGTTGAGGATGCCGCCGGGGTCCACGGCGCACGAGCCCACGCCGTCCTTCGAGGCCGGGATCCCGAACAGCATCACGCCCCCCAACCCCGCCTGCACCGCCTCGGCCGCGGCCTTCTTCAGCGACTCCCGGGTGTGCTGGAAGACCCCGGGCATGCTGGAGATCGGCCGGGGCTCCTCGAGGTCCTCGCGGACGAACAGCGGCAGCACCAGCTGGCTGGGCCGGACCGTGGTCTCGGCGACCAGCCGGCGCAGCGCAGGGGTACGCCGCAGTCGGCGCGGGCGTACGTCGGGGAAGGCCATTACTTCGAGCTCGCCTTGCGCCGGCCGGTGGACTTCTTCTCCGAGGGACGGGTCACCGGCTGCCCGGACTCGAGCAGCGCGGCCCGCCGCGCCGCGCCGAAGTCGGCCAGCGCGTCGGCGAGCTCCTCCACCGAGGGATTCGGGGCCAGCACGTCGACCCGCAGGCCGTGCTCCTCCGCGGTCTTCGCGGTGGCCGGCCCGATGACGGCGATCACCGTCGACGGGTGCGGCTTGCCGGCGATGCCGACCAGGTTGCGCACGGTCGAGGACGAGGTGAACACCACCGCGTCGAACTTCCCGGTCTTGATCGCCTCGCGGGTCGGCGCGGGCGGCGGCGCGGCTCGCACGGTGCGGTAGGCCGTCACGTCGTCGACCTCCCAGCCGAGCTCGACCAGCCCCGCCACCAGTGTCTCGGTGGAGATGTCGGCACGCGGCAGGAAGACCCGGTTGATGGGGTCGAGCACCTCGTCGTAGGGCGGCCAGTCCTCCAGCAGCCCGCGGGCGGACTGCTCGCCGGAGGGCACCAGGTCGGAGTTCAGGCCCCAGGCGGCGAGCGCGGCGGAGGTCTTCTCGCCCACCGCGGCGATCTTCAGCCCGGAGAACGCCCGGGCGTCCAGGCCGTACTCCTCGAACTTCTCGCGCACCGCGCGCACCGCGTTGACCGAGGTGAACGCGATCCACTCGTAGCGGCCCTCCACCAGGCCACGCACGGCCTTGTCCATCTGCTGCGGGTTGCGCGGCGGCTCCACCGAGATGGTGGGCACCTCCTCGGGCACCGCACCGAACCCGCGCAGGCGCGAGGAGAGCGCACCGGCCTGCTCCTTGGTGCGCGGCACCAGCACCCGCCACCCGAACAGCGGCTTGGTCTCGAACCACGAGAGGGTCTCGCGCAGGTCGACGACCGGACCGACCACCACGATCGCGGGCGGCTGCATCCCCGCAGCACCGGCGTCCGCGGCGATCTGGCCGAGCGTGGAGACCACCGTCTGCTGGGTGGTCAGCGTGCCGGTGCGGGTCATCGACACCGGGGTGTCCTCGGCCCGCCCGGTCGCGACGAGCTCCTCGGCGATCTCCCCGATCGCCCGCACCGCGGAGAGCAGCACCAGCGTGGGGTGGGCGGCGTACTGCTGCCAGTCGACCTGGGTGTCCCCGCAGGTCACCACGGCCACCTCGCGGTGCCGCTTGGTGGTCAGCGGGATGCCGGCGTACGCCGGGACCGCGGTCACCGACGAGACGCCGGGGACGATCTCGAAGCCGACCCCCGCCTTGGAGCAGGCCTGGGCCTCCTCCGGCCCGGAGGCGTAGAGGAACGGGTCCCCCGCCATCAGCCGCACCACGCGCTTGCCGGTCCTGGCCTGCTTGACCACGACCTTCGCGCGGGCGGCGTGGGTCAGCGGCTGGCCGTCCTCACCGAAGCCGCCGTCGACGAAGGCCGGGCCGGCGCCGGCCGTGGCGGACTCCTCGGGGGGCAGCCCGAGCACGGTCCGGACCAGCTCCGCGTGCTGCGGGACCTCGGTGATGACGATCTCGGCCTCGCGCAGCAGCTCGAGGGCGCGCACGGTGAGCAGGCCCGGGTCACCGGGTCCGCTGCCCACGAACGACACCCACGTCGCCGGACGCGACGTGGCCTGCGCACCGGTGGTGGCCGCGGTGGCGGAACTGGCGGTCTCCCGCCCAGAGCTCTGCCGGGACTTCTGCTTGGTCACATTCGCCTCTTGCTACTCGGTTTCGTTGATCAGTTCGGACGCCCCTTCGGCGAGCATCTCCTCGGCCAGGGCACGGCCGAGCTCGCCCGCCCGGTCGGGCAGACCGGTCGCGGACCGTCGTACGGACACGGCGCCGTCAGGCGACAGAGCCACCGCACGGATCCAGAGTTCGTCACCGTCCTCGCCCTCCGCAACTTCGGCGAGGGCACCGACGGGCGCCGAGCAGCCGGCCTCCAGCACGGCCAGCACGGTCCGCTCGGCCATCACGCAGGCTCGGCTGCGCGGGTCGTCCAGGGCCTCCCGCACCACCGCGACCAGGTCGCTGTCGGCGCGGCACTCCACCGCGAGCGCCCCCTGACCGGGTGCAGGGAGCACCTGGAGAGGGTCCAGCACCTCGGTGGCCTCCTCGGCACGACCCAACCGGGCCAGCCCGGCCCGCGCCAGCACCACCGCGTCGAGCTCCCCGCTGGAGACCTTGCCCAGCCGGGTGTCGACGTTGCCACGGACACCGACGAGCTCCAGCCCCAGGCCGAGCGCCGCCAGCTGGGCCACCCGCCGGGGCGCCCCGGTGCCGACCCGGGAGCCGGCCGGGAGCTCGCCCAGGGTGAGCCCGTCGCGGGCCACCAGGACGTCGCGTGGATCCTCCCGCGCAGGTACGGCGGCCAGGGCGATGCCCTCCGCGGCAGCGGTGGGCAGGTCCTTCAGCGAGTGCACCGCCAGGTCCACCTCACCGGCGAGCAGCGCCTCGCGCAGGGCGCTGACGAAGACGCCGGTGCCGCCGAGGTCGGCCAGCGCTCGCTCGGAGACGTCACCCTCGGTCGTGACGAGGACCAGCTCGGTCGCGCGGCCGGACACCCGGGACAGCGCGTCGGCGACGGCCTGGGTCTGGGTGCGGGCGAGCAGGGAGGCGCGGGTGCCGACGCGGATCACGTCGACGGCGGTGGCGGTCATCGGTCCACCCCGTCCACGCGGGTGACCGCCTCGACGGCCTCCGGGTCGAGCGCGAACAGCTCGGCCAGCGCCGCGGCGTAGGAGACGGCCGCCGGGGAGTTCGCGAGCTCCTTGACCCGCACGGTGGGCTGGTGGATCAGCTTCTCCACCACCCGGCGCAGCGCGTTCTCCACCTCGCCGCGCACCGAGTCCTCCAGGTCCGGCAGTCGCGCCAGCAGCCGATCCAGCTCGGCGTCGACGACATCGGTGGCCATCGTGCGCAGGGCGACCACGGTGGGCGTGACGCTCTGCCGGTGCCGGGCGCTGAGGAAGGCGGCCAGCTCCTCGGCGACGATGGTGCGCACCCCTTCGACGTCGGCGGCCTCGGGGGTGTGCTCGAGCTCCTTGGCCAGGGTCTGCAAGGCGACGAGCTGCACCTCGGGCAGGTCGGCCACCTCCGGGTCGACGTCGTGCGGCAGGGCCAGGTCGATCACCGCCAGCGGGTGGCCGGGCCGCTGGAGCCGCACGACGTCCTCGCTGAACAGCAGCACCCCGCCGGCTCCGGTGCAGGAGATCAGCATGTCCACAGGCGTGCGCTGCTCGGCCAGTGCGCCCAGCGGGACCACCGAGACGCCGTACTCCTCGGCCAGGCGGGCGGCCCGCTCGGGGGTCCGGTTGGCCACGGTGACCGACGCTGCGCCGGCGCGTGCCGCGGTGGCGACCGACAACGCCGCCATCGACCCCGCACCGATCACGATGACGTCCTTGCCCGCGACCGGACCCACGTGGTCGGCGGCGCGCTCCAGCGCCGCTGTGACCAGGCTCGGCGCGACCCGGTCGATGTCGGTCTCGGCGTGGGAGCGCTTGCCGACCCGCAGCGCCTGCTGGAACAGCACGTTCAGGGTGGGGCCGATCGTGCCGAGCTCCTGGCCGACGCGCAGTGCCTCCCTGGCCTGGCCCAGGATCTGGCTCTCGCCGACGACCATCGAGTCCAGACCGGCGGCGACGTGGAAGAGGTGGGAGACCGCGGCGTCGTCGTAGTGGACGTAGAGGTGGGCCAGCAGGTCGTCCGGGCTGCTGCCGGCACGGTCGCCCAGCAGCCGGGAGATCGACTCGACGCTGCCGTGGAACCGGTCGACCTCGGCGTAGACCTCGGTGCGGTTGCAGGTGGAGACCACGGTCGCCTCGGTGACGTGGTCCTGGTCGGCCACCTGACGCGCGAGCTTGGCCACGCCCTCGGGGTCGAGGGCGACCCGCTCGAGCACCTGCAGCGGGGCGCTCTTGTGGGAGACGCCGACGACGAGCACGCTCACGAGACCTCCCCTGCCTCCACCAGCGGCAGCTGGGTCGTGCCGGCGGTGATCTTGCGTTGTTCGTGGTAGGCGAGGATCTGCAGCTCGGTGGCGAGGTCGACGCGGCGTACGTCGACGCCCTCGGGCACGGTCAGGATCGTCGGCGCGAAGTTGAGGATGCTGCGGATGCCGACCTCGACCATCCGGTCGCACACCGCCTGCGCGGCGATCGCCGGCGTCGCGATCACGCCGATGCCGACGCCGTGCTCGGCGACCACGTCGGCGAGGTCGTCGAAGCTGCGGATCTCCAGCCCGGCGACCACCTCACCTTGCCGGGACACGTCGGCGTCGAGCAGCGCGACCGTGCGGAAGCCGCGGGAGGAGAAGCCGGAGTAGTTGGCCAGCGCGTGACCCAGGTTGCCGATGCCGACGACGACGACCGGCCAGTCCTGGGTGAGGCCGATCTCGCGGGAGATCTGGTAGCGCAGGTACTCCACGTCGTATCCGACTCCCCGGGTGCCGTAGGAGCCGAGGTGGGAGAGGTCCTTGCGCAGCTTGGCGCTGTTCACCCCGGCCGCGGTCGCCAGCTCCAGGCTGGAACAGGTCGCCGTGCCGGCCTCGCTCATGGAGTTCAGCGCCCGGAGGTAGACCGGCAGTCGGGCGATCGTCGCCTCGGGAATGCGGGAGTTGCTGCTCACGGGACCTCGGACCACGCCTCCAGTGCAGGGGTCGCCCGTCACTGTAGGAGTTTGTGAACGTGCGAACAAACCGAGTCCGCGCTCTGGCTAGCACACGTGATGCAGGTCACCGCACCGGGGGTCCTGGCCCTCGTCGCTGTCGCCTCGACAGCTCCGGTCCTCAGCCGCGCAGGGCCGTGCGGAGACGCTCGGCGTCCACGCGCCAGAAGTCGTGCTGGCGGCCGTCGACCAGGGTCACCGGGATCTGCTCGGCGTAGGCGTCCAGCAGCTCCGGCGCGGTGGTGATGTCGACCTCCTCGTAGGACGTCCCCTCCTCGGCGCAGACCCGGGCGACGACCGCGCGGGCGTCGTCGCACAGGTGGCATCCGGGCCGGGAGTAGAGAGTCACGCGGGCGGCCACGTCAGTCCTCCAGCAGTCCCAGTGCCCGGCGGCGTTCGGTGGCCCGGAGTCGCCCCTTCTGCACCTTGCCGGTGATGGTGAGCGGCAGCTCCTCCACGACATGCACCGCAGAGGGTCGCTTGAACCTGGCGAGCCGTCCGGCGCAGTGCGCCTGGACCCGCTCGACGAGCTCCTCGGCGACCGGCGCGCCGGGCCCGGGCTTGACGTAGGCGACCACGGCCTCCCCGGTCTGGTCGTCCTCGGCACCGATGACCGCCGCCTCGTCGACGCCGGCCACCTCGGTGATCACGTCCTCGACTTCACTGGGGTAGACGTTGAAGCCCGAGACGATCACCAGCTCCTTGATCCGGTCGATCAGGTAGAGGTCGCCCTCGGGGTCGAGGAAGCCCACGTCACCGGTCGCCCACCAGCCCTCCGCGTCCGGTCCATCGGTGCCCTCGGGCCAGTAGCCGGAGAACAGGTTGTCGCCCCGGAGCCAGATCTCACCGCCGTCCTCGCCCTGCGGCGGTTGTCCGCCCTCGTCCAGCAGCCGCACCTCGATCCCCGGAAGGGCAGGGCCGACCGAGCGCGGGGGGACCTGGCTGCCACACAGCGTCGAGGTGACCACGGGAGCAGCCTCGGTCAGGCCGTAGCCCTGATGGACGGTCAGTCCGGTCCTCTCGGTGAAGGCCTCGGTCAGCTCGGGGGAGAGCGGCGCGGAACCGCTGACCACCAGCCGGACCGGGTCGAACCGGTCCTCGATGCCGGACAGCTGCGTCCAGCGCTCGAAGACCGCCGGCGCCACCGGCACCACGGAGACGGCCTCGTCCTCGATCAGGTCCAGGACACCCTCGGGGTCGAAGCCGTCGACCAGCACCAGCCGGGCGTGCTGGCGCAGCACCTGCCCCAGCACGGCGTTGAGTCCGTAGACGTGGAACAGCGGGAGCACACCGAGCACGACGTCCCGGCCGGTGATCATCGGCGGCTCGACGCCGGCGACCTGCTCGATGTTGGCCAGCAGGGCGCGGTGCGAGAGCATCGCTCCGCGCGGCAGGCCCGAGGTGCCGCTGGTGTAGAGCAGGACCGCGAGCGCCTCGGGATCCGAGCGGGCCGGGCCGTGCACCTCGCTCCGGGCGACCAGATCGTCCCAGGACCGCTCGCCCGCCTCGGCCGGCGTCGCGACGGCCACCACCCGGGGGCGGGCCGCCGGCTCCACCCCGGAGGCCTCCAGGGCGTCCCCGAGGCCGGCCACGGCCTCGCGCACGACCGGCATGGTGCGGTCGTCGGCGAAGACCATCCGGGCGCCGGAGTCGGCGACCATCCGGATCAGCTCCCCTGCGACCCCGCGGGGGTTCGCCGGCACGACCACCATGCCGGCGCGGAGCGCACCGAGGTACGCCGCGACGAACTCGATGGAGTTGGCCAGCACGAGCATCACCCGGTAACCGGCCACCATCCCGGCCTCGGACAGACCGGCCACGACCCGGTCGGCGAGGTCGTCCAGCTCGGCCCACGTCACGGTGCGACCGGTCGCCGCCTCGGACAGCGCGATCCGGTCAGCCTCCTGCTCGGCTGCCCGCGTCAGCAGCTCCGCGACGTTGGAAACCACCCGGCGAGTCTCGCACACGGAGGCGTCCCACCCGCCCGGCATAGGCTGGCCGACGTGACGCCACCTCCCGCCGCGCACCGGTCCTCGCACCGACCCTCGGGCCGCCCGGTGAACCTGCAGCGACGCTCGCAGCTGGCCGGCGAGGCGGCCGCCGCGATCGCGGAGGTCGAGAGCGCGCTGTCGGTCGAGGCCGACCCGGCCGCGGCGGCATTCTTCGACGTGGACAACACCGTGATGCAGGGCGCGTCGATCTTCCACTTCGCCCGGGGCCTCCACAAGCGCCACTTCTTCACCACCCGCGAGATCCTCGGCGCGGCCTGGAAGCAGGCCTACTTCCGCCTCATCGGCGTCGAGGACCCCGAGCACATGGAGAATGCCCGCTCCTCGGCACTGTCGTTCATCGCCGGCCACACCGTGGCCGAGCTGGAGGCCCTCGGCGAGGAGATCTTCGACGAGAACATGGCCCACCGGATCTGGCCCGGCACCCGCGCCCTGGCGCAGCTCCACCTCGACCAGGGCCAGCGGGTCTGGCTGGTGACCGCCGCGCCGATCGAGGTGGCCACGATCATCGCGCGCCGTCTCGGCCTGACCGGCGCGCTGGGGACCGTCGCCGAGCACGTCGACGGCGTCTACACCGGCAAGCTCGTCGGCGACCTGCTGCACGGCCCCGCCAAAGCCGTGGCCGTGCGAGAGCTCGCCGAGCGGTTCGGGCTGGACCTCGATCGCTGCTCGGCGTACTCCGACTCCTACAACGACCTGCCGATGCTCGAGGCGGTCGGGGACCCGTGCGCGATCAACCCCGACGCCAAGCTGCGCGCCCACGCCAGGCACCACGGCTGGCGGGTGCGCGACTACCGCACCGGCCGCAAGGCCGCCCGGATGGGCGCCTTCGCCGCCGGGGTGGCGGGGGCGGCCGCCGGCACCGTGGCGGCCGCCGCGGCGATCCGGCGCAAGGTGGCCTGACCCGTCCTCCCGGCGGGGTGAGGCCTGCCACCGGTGACCGACGGCACCGTTTGGCACCCACCTGCCGGGGAACTGCGGCGGATTGGCCAGCTTTCGGACCATATTCACAAAGTCGCAGGTCAGCCGTAGGATGGCTGGGTCCAGCACCGCGGGGGTTTTGTCGGCGAGGGGCCGGCGGGGGAGCGATGTACTCACTCGACGCACGTGGCCTAGCCGCGCTGCGCCATGCCCTGGCCGAGCTGATCGAGCCCCAGCTGGCGCTCGCGGCCGCCGGTGGGTCGTCCTGGTTGCTGGCCGAGGCCGGCACCCGTCCCTCCCGGGCGACCGCCACCGCGAGCCGCCCGTCGCGTCCCCGCGCCACCGGCTCCACGGACCCGTCCGCGTCGGGGCCTTCGGGGTCCGCCTCGCCCGACGACTCCGACCTGGCCACCTCCTCGCTGCAGGACGAGGCCGAGGGGAGCCGGCTGATCGCCCTGGTCGAGCTGGCCCGCAAGGGCGACAACGAGGCCTTCGGCCAGCTCTACGACCACTACCACGCCAGCGTCTACCGGTTCCTGTACTACCGGGTGGGGTCGGTGCCCCTGGCCGAGGACCTCACCGCCGAGACGTTCTTCCGGGCGCTGCGCAGCATGAGCTCGTTCCGGTGGCAGGGCAAGGACTTCGGCGCCTGGCTGATGACCATCGCGCGCAACCTGACCACCGACCACTTCAAGGCCGGGCGCACCCGGCTGGAGCAGACCACCGAGGACATGACGACTCTCGACAGCTCCACCGAGGGTCCCGAGGGTGCGGTCTTGTCGTTGCTCACCAACGAAGCCCTCCTCTCGGCCCTCAGCGAGCTGCCCTCCGAACAGCGCGACTGCCTGGTGATGCGGTTCCTGCAGGGCCTGTCCATCGCCGAGACCGCCGAGGTGCTCGGGCGCAGCGCCGGAGCGGTCAAGCAGCTGCAGCTGCGCGGCGTGCGCAACCTCGCCAAGGTGCTGCCGGAGGGCCTGCGATGACCTTCCCGACGGCCCCGCCGGCGACCCTGCACAAGTTCCTCACCGGTAACAACCAGATCGCCATAACCTGCGCCTCCGCGCGCTCGTTGGACCAGTTGTCAACGTGTACGACGGACCGCACCACCCTCGCGGGCCGCCCCGGCACCACGCTTCTCACCCCAGGAACAACCTCATGACGCTCTTCCCCGCTCACCGTGCGGCTGAGGAGTTCGACGACGTCCTCGCCGGTCACGCCACCGAGGAAGTGGCCGAACGCCACGCCTCGCTGCTGCACACCGTGCAGACGCTGCGCTCCGTCCCCGCGGTGAACCCGCGCCCGGAGTTCTCCGCCGATCTCCGCGAACGCCTGATGGCCGCGGCCGCCACCGAGCTCGAGCCGGTCGCCGCGCCGGTCCGTCACCTGCCCGAGGCACCCAGCCGTCGCCGCTCCCGTCGGCTCGGCACCGCCGCCGCCACGCTGGTCATCATCGGTGGCTCCGCCGGCATGGCCGCCGCCGCCGCGGGTGCCCTGCCCGGCGAGCCGCTGTACCCGATCAAGCGCGGCATCGAGGAGACCACCACGGCGCTGCGCACCGGCGACGCCGCCGAGGGGCAGGCGCTGCTCGGCCAGGCCGAGACCCGGCTCGACGAGCTGAGCACCCTGATGGCTGACGGCGACGCCAGCCAGGCGCTGCTCACCTCCACCGTCGACTCCTTCCGCAGCGCCGCGGACGACGGCTCGGCCAAGCTGTTCACCGCCTACCAGCGAGACGGCGACGCCTCCCACGTCGAGGTGGTGCGCGACTTCACCACCACGCAGATGTCCCGCCTGGCAGCGCTCACCAGGGGCTCGGACCAAGACAGCGCCACGCTGCTGGTCGACGTGGCCGACACGCTGGCCGACATCGACCAGCAGGCACGCGTGCTGTGCAACGGCTGCGGCCCCCAGGCCACGGCTGCTCCCCCGGCCGCGCTTGCCGACGGCGTCGCGGCGGCCTCGATGCGCAACCTGATCACCCGACCGGTGCGCCAGGCCCAGGCCGACGTGGCCCTCGCCGACCGGCTGCGTCAGCTGCAGCAGGCCGCCCAGGGCGCCGCCGGTCAGACCCGGACGGACACCGGCACGGGCACGCCCTCCCCGACAGGCACCCCGACCGGCAGCACCGGCGACGGCCCGGTGACCAGCACGATCACCAAGACCGGTGAGCTGCTTCCGGCCCTCACCTCCGACAAGCCGGTCACGAACCTCGTCAAGGGGGTCACCGGCACCCTCGACGCGGCCGGCGACACCGTCAAGGAGGTCACCGACGGTGTCGGCAAGACCGTCGACGGCGTCACCAAGGACGTCACCGACGGCGTCGACGGCGTCACCAACAGCGCGCTCCCCTGAGCCGATCCCGCGAGCGGCTGCTCAGGGGCGCGTCAGGAGAAGACGGACTTGCGCTGCATCAGCAGCGTGTAGAGAGTCTGCTGGACCGACTCCCGGACCTGGTCGGTGACGTTGAAGACCAGCATCGGGTCGTCGGCGGCGCCGGAGTCGTAGTCGTCGGTGCGGATCGGCTCACCGAACTCGATCAGCCACTTCGAGGGCAGTGGTACCAGCCCGAGCGGGCCTAGCCAGGGGAACAGCGGTGTGATCGGCACGTAGGGGATGCCGAGCAGCCGCGCGAGCGAGGGGATGTTGCCCACCAGCGGATAGATCTCCTCGGCGCCCACGACCGACGCCGGCACGATGGGCACACCGGTGCGGATCGCCGCCGAGACGAAACCCCCACGCCCGAAGCGTTGGAGCTTGTAGCGCTCGCTGAACGGCTTGCCGATGCCCTTGAACCCCTCGGGCCACACCCCCACCAGCTCGCCCCCACGCAGCATCCGCTCTGCGTCCTCGTTGCAGGCCAGGGTCGCCCCGCCCTTGCGCGCCAGCACGCTGACCAGCGGGAGCCGGAAGACCAGGTCGGCGCCCAGCGGCCGCAGGAACCGCCCGGTGGAGTCGTTGATCGCCACCCCGGTCATCAGTCCGTCGACGGGCACTGTGCCGGAGTGGTTGGAGACCACCAGGGCACCGCCGTGCGCGGGGATGTTCTCCGCCCCCCGGACCTCGACGCGGAACCACTTGTGGGCGATCGGCCGCAGCGCAGCCATGAAGAACTGCTGGGTGATCTCGGGGTCGAAGCCGTATTCGTCGACCGGGTAGTCGCCGGTGAGCCGGCGACGCAGGAAGGCCAGGAACTCCGCGAGCCTGGGCTCCCAGTTGTCCCCGAACAGCTCCTTGGCCGCGGAGGTGAACGCCGCGAGCCACTCCACCGGGGGGATGCCCGGCACCGGGTGCCGGTGGTCGGCGCGGGCCGGCGCACGCTCGGCACGGTGCCGCGGCGCGGCGGGCTCGGGCTGAGGCTGCTCCGGCAGGGGCGCCGACGCGTCCTCGGGCGACTCCGGCTCCGCGGCCGGCGGCTCCTGCTGCGCGGCCGGCGGCTCCTGCTGCGCGGCCGGCCGCTCGGCCTTCCGGGGAGACTTCCCGGCAGCCAGGCTGCGGCTCTTCGAGGACGGCTTGTCGTCCCCACTGCCGCGTCCGGGAGCGCCCCGGGTGCCGATCGGGATCACCTCGGCGTCACCCATGCGATCTCCCTCCTGATCCGCTGCTGGCCAGTGCCCCCCGCAAGGCATTCTCGGCTGCGCGCACCCGCTCCGGCCCGAACGGCCCCGGCGCGACCGCGGAGGCGAGGTCGGCGAAGGCCTCCTCGGTGGTGTAGCGCGGGGAGAAGCCGAGCACCTCGCGCATCCGGGTGGTGTCCAGCCCGCGACCGAAGGTCAGGTAGGCGACCTGTTCGGAGGAGAAGTCGGTGAACCGGGAGCGCCCGGTCGCGGAGGCGAAGGGCGCCACGGCGAAGCCGGGGAGCGGCAGGCTGGGGCGGCCCAGGCGTCGGATCGCCTGGCTGAGCATGATCACGCCGTCACCGGCGACGTTGAAGGTGCCGGTGACCGCGGTCGTGGTCACGTGCTCGAGGACCGCGAGCGCGTCCTCCTCGTGGAGGAACATCAGCCGCGGGTCGAAACCGAGCACCGTGGGGATCACCGGCATCCGGAAGTAGCCGGTCATCGCGGAGGGGATCCGCGGGCCGATGATGTTCGCCGTCCGGAGCATCGTGACGTCCACGTCGGGCCGCCGCCGCGCGAACCCACGGGCGTAGGACTCCACCTCGGTCACGTCCTTGGCGTAGCCCCCTCCGGGGAGCCGCTTGGCGGCCATGTCCTCGGTGAACATCGCCGGGTCTCGGTTGCTCGCGCCGTAGACCGCGGAGCTCGACTTGACCACGAGCTTGTGCAGGTTCGGCGCCTGCTGGCACGCCGCGAGCAGCTGCATCGTCCCGATGACGTTGAGCTCCTTCATCGAGGTGCGCTGGCTGCCCTCGGGCGGCGTGGCCGCCACGCTGGTGTGCACCACGGTGTCCACCCGCTCGCGGACGATCACCTTGGCGATGACCGGGTTGCGGATGTCGGCGCGCACGAAGTGGGCGTCACCGAGGTCACCGCGCGGAGGAAGGACGTCGACGCCGATGACCCGCTCCACCCCGGGGGCGCGGGCGAGCCGCGCCGCGCAACGGCGACCGAGATCGCCGGCGACGCCGGTGACGAGCACGACCTGGCCCATGAGGGTCCTCGCGAGAAGGGGCTACTTGCCGAGGCGGCGACGCTGGACGCGCGTCTTCTTCAGCAGCTTGCGGTGCTTCTTCTTCGCCATGCGCTTGCGGCGCTTCTTGATGACCGAACCCACGTGCGACCCATCCCGTTCTGCGGTGGCGGAGGCCGCGCGGCGTACCTCCCCTTACAAGGGCAAGAGCCTACGGGACCGGTTCCGGGCAGACGAATCCGAGCCGGCTGCTCTCGAGGCGCGGACGGGGCTCCGGCGCCCGCGGGGTCAGCCGGCGTCGTAGAAGCTGCTCTTCAGATACTCGTTGACGTCGTCCTCGCTCACCCGGAAGGAGCGTCCGACGCGTACGGCGGGCAGCTCCCCGTTGTGGACGAGTCGGTAGACCGTCATCTTCGACACGCGCATCACCGAGGCAACCTCGGCGACGGTCAGGAACTTCACCTCGGAGATGTCTCCGGGGATGTTCGAGCCCCCTTTGGACATGGCGCACCATCTTTCTTCTTGCACATGCCGCGGCTACACCGCAGATCCCACGTGCAGGCTGCACGAAATATAGGGCCGGATGTGGCCAATGTGCCACAGATTCGTCAAAGTGATCGGTGAGGTGCGGCGTGGCGACTTGCAGTGGTCTATTCTGGACCACTACGCGGACTACATCCTGTTTGTCGGAATCGGTCCAGTTCGCGGCGGCCGAACCTCTTTCACCCAGTTCACACCGCCTTTCCATGGCTGCCCAGCGAACGGCACCCGTGGTCTAGTCTGCTCCGGCCTGGTCTCAACCCCAGGGGTCGAGCCCGTTGTCGGGGAACGCGGCCTCCCGGGTCGCCTGGACCGCGCGGTCCAGCCAGGTGTCCGGGTCATACCCCAGCGACCAGTCCCGGTAACGCGCCGGTCGTCCGTCGGTCATCAGCGACGGGGGCCGCACCCCGAGCCGACCGGTCACCTCCTGGCGCCAGTCCGCCGGAACCGCCAGGTCCGGGACGAGCGGGGACCCGCCCACGATCGCCAGCAGGTGGGTCCAGGCGCGCGGCACCACGTCCACGACGGAGTAGCCCCCACCGCCGAAGGCCACCCAACGACCGCCGGCCACCTCGTGCGCGAGGTCGTGCAGGGCCAGGTAGCTGGCCCGCTGCCCGTCCAGGCTCAGGGCCAGGTGCGCCAGCGGGTCGTCGCGGTGGGAGTCACACCCCTGCTGGGTGACCAGGACCTCGGGCTCGAAGGCCCGCAGCAGCGGCGGCACCACCGCGTGGAAGGCGCGCAGCCACCCCGCGTCGGAGGTCCCGGGCGGGAGCGCCACGTTGACCGCGGAGCCCAGCGCCTCGGGGCCACCCACCTCGTCGGCGAAACCGGTGCCGGGGAAGAGCATCTGCCCGGTCTCGTGCAGCGAGACGGTCAGCACCCGCGGGTCGTCCCAGAAGACCCGCTCCACCCCGTCGCCGTGGTGGGCGTCGACATCGACGTAGGCCACCCGCTGGGCGCCGTGGGCGAGCAGCCAGCGGATCGCGACCGCGACGTCGTTGTAGACGCAGAACCCGCTGGCGCGGTCCGGCATCGCGTGGTGCAGGCCGCCGGCCACGTTCGCGGCGTGGTCGACCTCGTCGAGCCAGACCGCCCGGGCGGCGGCGATGCTGGCGCCCACGACGTGCCTGGCCGCCTGGTGCATCCGGGGGAAGATCGGGTTGTCCTCGGTGCCGAGGCCGAAGGCCGGTTCCGGCTCGCCGCGACCTGCACCGGCACGCCGCACCGCCTCGAGGAGCTCCTCGCGGTGCACGGTGAGCACGTCCTCGTCGGTGGCGTCGGGCGCCGGGATCGCCGGGGTGTGCTCCAGCACCCCCAGCGCACGGGCCAGGGACATCGTCAGGTCGACCCGGACGGGGTTCATCGGGTGCTCGGGCCCGAAGTCGTAGCCGGTCAGCGACTCGTCGTAGACCACGCACCCGCGGCAGTGCGAGTGCGCGGCGGTCGGATCACTCATCGGCGAGCGCGATGGAACGATCCCGGGCGGCCTCCATGGCGGTGATGAACGCCGCCCGCACCTTGTGGTCCTCCAGCTGGCGGATCGCCGCCGCGGTGGTGCCGCCGGGCGAGGTGACCCGCTCGCGCAGCACGGTCGGGTGGTCGCCGGTCTCGCGCAGCAGCTTGGCCGACCCGACCACGGTCTGCACCACCAGCTCGGTGGCCGTGGTGCGCGGCAGGCCGAGGTGCACGCCGGCCTCGATCATCGCCTCGACGACGAAGAACAGGTAGGCCGGCCCGGAACCGGAGATCGCGGTCACGGCGTCCTGCTGCTTCTCCGGCACGCGCAGCACCCTCCCGGTGACGGCCAGCATCCTCTCGGCGGCGACCAGGTGCTGCTCGTCGCAGTGCGTGCCGGCGGAGATGGCGGCCATGCCCTCGTCGACCAGGGCCGGGGTGTTCGGCATCACCCGGACCACGGCCACGCCGTCGGGGATGTGCCGCTCGATGTAGTCGGTGGTGATGCCGGCCGCGAGGCTCACCAGCAGCTGGCCGGGTCGCAGGTGCGGGGCGATCTCGGTGAGCACCTCGCCCATGTCCTGCGGCTTGACCACGAGCGCGACGGTCTCGGCCGCCTCCGCGGCCTCGGTGTTGGCGACCACCGTCACGGCGTACTTCTCGCGCAGCTCGGCCGCCCGCTCGGGGCGCTTCTCCCCGACCATCAGCTCGGCCGGGTCGTGGCCGCCGCGCAGCAGGCCGGAGAGCAGGGTCTCGCCCATCACCCCGGCGCCGATGATGGCGACGCCCCTCGGGGTGGTGTTCATGGGCCCTCCTGGTGGTGTCGATTCACTTCTGCGAGACCAGGGATCGCAGGAAGAATGTCAGGTTCTGTGGACGCTCGGCGAGCCTTCTCATCAGGTAGCCGTACCACTCGCGACCGTACGGCACGTAGACACGGACGGTCTCCCCGGCGGCGGTCAGCCGGCGCTGCTCGCCACTGCGCACGCCGAAGAGCATCTGGAACTCATAGCTCCCCGGCATCCGGCCGTGTCGGGTGGCCAGCGCGGAGGCGATCCGGACCAGGGTCGGGTCGTGCGTGGCCACCATCGGGTAGCACTCCCCGGCCATGAGCACCTTCAGGCAGCGGACGTAGGACTGGGCGACCTCCAGCCGGTCCTGGTAGGCGACGGCGGCCGGCTCCTGGTAGGCCCCCTTGCACAGCCGCACCCGGCTGCCCTCGTGGGCGAGCGCCCGGCAGTCGTCCTCGGTGCGGTGCAGGTAGGCCTGCAGCACCGCGCCGGTCTCGGGGTAGTCCTTGCGCACCTCCCGCAGCGTGTCCAGGGTGCGGTCGGTGGTGGTGTGGTCCTCCATGTCCAGGGTCACCGTGGTCCCGGCAGCGCGGGCGGCGCGGCAGACCCGGCGGGCGTTCTCGGTGGCGAGCTTGACGCCGACCTCGGGCAGGACCTGTCCGATCGCCGACAGCTTGACGCTGACCTCGGCCTCGTGGGCGAGCCCCGCGCTCGAGAGCGCCTCGAGCAGCTCGACGTACGCCGCCACCGTCGCCTCCGCCTGGCTCTCCTCGCGGGTGTCCTCCCCCAGGAAGTCCAAGGAGACGTTCAGCCCTTCGCCGGTCAGCGCAACGGTGGCGGCCACGGCGTCGGCGGTCGCCTCGCCGGGCACGAACCGGTGGACGAGGCCGCTGCTGACCGGTAGCCGGGTGACCACGTCCTTGACTCCGTCACTGCGTGCGAGCATCAGCAGTGCCTGTCGAAGCACGGCGGTTGCCTCCCTGTCCCGGATGTGACGGGGGTCACCGTACCCCCGGCGGTCACGGCGTCCGACGGCGCAGGGTGAGGGCCCCCAGGGCGAGCACCCCCACGACGTACGCGGCGACGATGGCCACGTCCTGCCACACGGCGGCTGCGTCGGTGGCGGTGGCCACTTCCTGCATCGCGTCGACCGCGTAGGACAGCGGCAGCGCGTCGGAGATCGCCCGCAGCACGTCCGGGAGCTGGGCCCGGGGGACGAACAGGCCGCACACCAGGATCTGCGGGATCACCAGGACCGGCATGAACTGGACGGCCTGGAACTCGGTGTTCGCGAACGCCGAGACGAACAGCCCCAGGGCAGTGCCGAGCACGGCGTCGACCACCGCCACGGCCAGCAGCAGCCAGGCGCTCCCGACGACGCTCAGATCGAGCAGCCACAGGCACACCCCCACCGCGACCGCGGACTGGACGAGGGCCACCAGGCCGAAGGCGAACGCGTAGCCCAGCACGAAGTCGGCCTTGCCCAGCGGCATGGAGAGCAGTCGCTCGAGGGTGCCGGAGTTGCGCTCGCGCAGGGTCGTGACCGAGGTGACGAGGAACATGACGATGAAGGGGATCAGGGCGAGCAGCGCCGGGCCGAGGTGCTCGAAGCCGTCCCCGGGGAGGTCGGAGAACATCCACCACAGCAGGACCATCACCGCGCTGGGCAGGATGAGCAGCATCGCGACCGTCCGGGGGTCACGGCGCAGCTGCCGGATCACCCGGATGGTGACCGCCGTGGTCGCCCGCGGCGTCATGCGCGCTCACCCCTGACCAGCGCGAGGAAGGCCTGCTCGATCTCCTGGGCCCCGGTCACCTGCAGCAGGCCGCGCGGGGAGTCGTCGGCGATCAGGCGACCCTCCCGCATCAGGACCAGTCGGTCGCAGCGAGAGGCCTCGTCCATGACGTGGCTGGAGACCAGCACGGCCGCCCCGGCATCGGCCAGGGAGTGGAAGGTCGTCCAGAGCTCCTCGCGCAGGAGGGGATCCAGGCCCACCGTGGGCTCGTCGAGGACGAGCACCTGCGGCCGGCCCAGCAGCGCCACCGCGAGCGAGACCCGGGAGACCTGGCCGCCGGAGAGGTTGCCGACCACCCGCTCGCGCTGCTCGCCGAGGGAGACGGTCTCCACGCACTCCTCCACCCGATCGGTCCCCACGTCGAGCACGCGGGCGAAGAAGTGCAGGTTCTCCAGGACGGTCAGGTCGGCGTACACGCTGGGGGCCTGGGTGACGTAGCCGACCCGGTGGCGCAAGGACGGGGCTCCGGCCGGCTCCCCGAGCACCTCCACCGAGCCCGAGCGCACCCGTTGCACCCCGACGACCGAGCGCATCAGCGTGGTCTTGCCGCAGCCGGAGGGGCCGAGCAGACCGGTCACCGCGCCGGCGGCGACGCCGAGGTGGAGCCCGTGCAGCACCTCGTGACCGCCACGGACGACCTGCAGGTCGCGGACCTCGACGGCGCTATTCACCATGCGTTGAATTATCCGCCTCTCCACGCCCTCGTCAAGGGGTCACCCGGGCAGCTCGCCGGTGAGGTACCGCTGGAGGGTCGGGGCGTACGTCGCCACCACCAGCTCGGCGTCCATGGAGGCCACCGGCTCGAGCTCCAAGACGTAGCGGGCGAGGATCAGGCCCAGCATCTGGCTGGCCAGCAGGGCCACCCGGAGCTGCGGGCGCTCCAGGGCGAGCGCCTCTCCGACCGGCCCGAGCACCACCGGGACGAAGCCCTCGCGAAGCAGCCGCTCACCTGCGGGTTCGAGCACGCTGCGGAACAGCCCGACGAAGGCGAGCCGGTTGCGCTCGTCGTCCCACACCGCCAAGAAGGTGCGCAGCAGCGCCTCACCCGCGCGGTCGGGTCCCTCGGCGAGCGCCGGCCGCAGTGCGGTGCGCGGGTCCACGGGCAGCTCCAGCGCCGCCATGAACAGGTCGTCCTTGGTGCCGAAGTAGTGGTGCACGAGCGCCGGGTCGACGCCGGCTCCGGCGGCGACCGCACGGATCGTGGTGCCGGCGAAGCCCCTGGCCGCGAAGAGCTCGCGGGCGGAGGCGAGGATCTCCGCGCGGGTCCGGGTGGCGCCGGGCCGCCGGCCGCGGCCGGGCCGGTCCTCCGCCACCGCGCCCCCGGGGCTCACGCGCTCTCGGCCTTGGCGAAGTGGAGCCGGGTGAACGCCAGGGTCTCGAGGAGGTCGTTCTCGCGGGCCGCACGGGTCCCGGCCTTGCGGGTGTTGATCTCGGCGACGATGTGGCCCTCGAAACCGCCCTCGGCCAGGCCTTCGAGGAACTCCCCGCACGGCTGGCTGCCGCGACCGGGCACCAGGTGCTCGTCCCTCGCCGAGCCGCTGCCGTCGGTCATGTGCACGTGCCGCAGCCGGTCGCCGAGCCGCCGGGCCATCGCGATCGGGTCCGCGAGCGCGGTGGCGGCGTGGGAGAGGTCGATGGTGGTGTTGGCGTAGTCCTTCTCCGAGGGGTCCCAGCCCGGCAGGTAGACCTGCATCTCCCGTCGTGAGGTCGCGCGCCAGGGATACATGTTCTCCACCGCGAAGGCGATGCCGGTGCGGCGCTCCAGGTCGGCGATGCCCTCCTCGAAGGTGCGGGCGTAGTCGCGCTGCCACCTGAACGGCGGGTGCACCACCACGACGTCGGCGTCCAGCGCCCGGGCCATCTCGGCGCTGCGCTCGAGCTTTCCCCAGGGCTCGGTGCCCCAGACCCGCTGGGTGATCAGCAGGCACGGCGCGTGCACGGCACAGACCGGGACCTCGTGGTAGTCGCGCAGCGACCGCACCTTGTCGACGTCCTGGCTCACCGTGTCGATGCCGACCATCACCTCGACGGCGTCGTACCCCAGGCGCGAGGCGTACTCGAAGGCGTGGGTGGTGGTCTCGGGGTAGACCGAGGCGGTGGAGAGGGCGAACAGTGGCATCGCTCAGCCGGCTCCGGGACGACGGTTCATGAGGTGGGGTTCATCCGGTCGAGGCGGTCGAGGATGACGCCCTCGCGCAGCGCCCAGGGGCAGATCTCCAGCTCCGCGAGGTCGAAGACGTCCATCACCGCGGTGGCGACCAGCGCACCCGGGACGATCTGGTGCGCCCGGTCCGAGGACACGCCCGGAAGGTCGGCGATCTCGTCCCGGTCCATCTCCAGCAGCTTGGGGATCCACGTGCGCAGGTCGTCGGCCGGCAGGGCGCGGCGCACGAACAGCCCCTCCCCCGACGGCGCGGCGCCGCAGATGCGGGCCAGGGAACGGAAGGTCTTCGAGGTCGCCACGGCATGCTGCGGGGTGCCGCCTCGCAGCAGGCTGCCGGCGGTGCGCGCCACCGTGGTCCGGATCTCCTTGCGCAGGGCGCGCAGCGCCTTGCCCTGCGGCGCACCGTCGGCGAAGTGGTCACGGGCCAGCCGACCGGCGCCCAACGGCAGCGACCAGGCCGCGTCCGGGGCCTCGTCGTCCCCGGCCGCGACCTCCAGCGAGCCGCCCCCGATGTCGAAGACGGCCAGGCGGCCCGAGGACCAGCCGAACCACCGGCGCACCGCCAGGAAGGTCAGCCGCGCCTCGTCCTCCCCCGGTAGCACCCGCAGGTCTGCGCCGGTCTCCCGGCGCACGTGCGCCAGCACCTCCTCGGAGTTGCCGGCGTCCCGCACCGCCGAGGTGGCGAAGGCGTAGATCTCCTCGCAACCCTTGTCCTCGGCCAGCTCGAGCGCCCCGGCGACGAATTCGGTGAGCGCCTCGACCCCCTCCGCGGAGACCCGACCCTCGTCGTCGAGGTGCTCGGCCAGCCGAAGCGGCTCCTTGTACGACGAAGCGGGCAGCGGCGCGGCGCCCCAGTAGGCGTCCACCACGAGCAGGTGACCCGTGTTGGAGCCGATGTCGAGGACTCCGAGGCGCATGCAAGGAGGCTACTCACCCCTGGCGCGAGCGCGCGCCTTCCCGGTCCGCATAGGCTGGCCCGGTGCCCGAGGTCGATCCGGTCTTCCCCCGCGCGTGGGTGGAGTTCGCCGACCCCGACGACGACGGCCAGGTGTTCCGCTGCGACCTGACCTGGCTGACCTCCCGGTGGCAGTGCATCTTCGGCGCCGGATGCGAGGGCATCTACGCCACCTCGCCGGACGCCGGCTGCTGTGCGCTGGGCGCACACTTCGCCGACCGGGACGACGAGAAGCGCGTCGCGGCCTGGGTCGAGCGGCTCGACGAGGACACCTGGGAGCACCGCGACCTGGCGCGCAACGGGCGGGGACGCATCACCCGTAGCGGCTGGGTGGACGTGGACGACGACGGTGAGCGCAAGACGCGCGTGGTCGAGGGCGCGTGCATCTTCCACAACTCCCGCGAGTTCCCCGGTGGCTACGGCTGTGCGCTGCACGCCCTGGCGCTGCGGGAGGGCGCCCACTACGTGGAGTCCAAGCCCGACGTGTGCTGGCAGCTGCCGTTGCGGCGGACGTTCCGAACCGTCGAGCGCAACGACGAGACGTCGTACCTCGAGGTCAGCATCGGCGAGTACGACCGCACCGGCTGGGGGCCTGGCGGCCACGACCTGGACTGGTACTGCTCGGCCAACACCGAGGCGCACGTCGCCCCCGAACCGCTCTACCTCACCAACGCCGTGGAGCTGGTCGAGCTGATGGGGCAGGCGGCCTACGACGTGCTCGCCGCCCACTGCGAGGCGCACCTGAGCCGGCGCTCCGCGCTGGCCCTGCACCCGGCGTCGCGTCACCCGGACTGACCGTCGGGCAACCCCCGGTGTCCGGACCGATTCGGCGCCGCGTCAGAATCAGGCATGCGCCTGGACCACATCGTCTTCGCCGCAGGTCCCGACGGCCTGACCGGCACGACCCGGAGACTCGGCGCGCTGCTGGGGGAGCAGTTCCACAGCGGCGGCGTGCACCCGCGCTTCGGCACCCGCAACGCGATCCTCCCGCTGACCGAACGCACCTACCTCGAGGTGGTCGAGGTCCTCGACCACCCCGCCTCGGACAAGGCGCCCTTCGGGCAGGCCGTGCGGGCACGCTCACAGCTCGGCGGTGGCTGGATGGGCTGGGTCGTCGCGGTCGACGACATCGCGCCGCACGAGAAGCGGCTCGGCCGCGAAGCGGTCAACGGAAACCGGCACCGGCCCGACGGCACCGAGCTGCTGTGGAAGCAGCTCGGCGTGCGCGGCCTCCAGTCCGATCCCCAGCTGCCGTTCTTCGTCGAGTGGAACATCGACCCCTCGGACCATCCGAGCGCAGGCGCCTCGGGCAAGGTGTCCCTGGCCTGCCTGGAGATCGCCGGTGACCCCGCCCGGGTCTCGGAGTGGCTCGGGCAGTCCGTCGACGAGCCGCTGGAGGCCGTGAAGGTGGACTGGGTGGCGCCCAACGGGACGCCGGGCATCATCGCGGCACAGTTCGAGACCGCCCAGGGTCTCGTCCGGATCTGACCCTGGACGCCCCAGGAACGAGGCCGGACACCGCTCCTGCTGCCTTGCCGGGAGCGATCCCGAGCCCGAACATCTGGCACCACCCCCAGGTCTACGAGATCGAGAACCGCGGCGCCGACCGCGCAGGCGTGCTGCCGGCCCTGATGCGCTCCTTGGCGTCGTGGCAGGGCCGGGACGTGCTGGACGTGGGCTGCGGCACCGGCTTCCACCTGCCGCTCTTCGCGGCCGAGGCACGCTCGGTCGTGGGGGTCGAGCCCCACGGCGACCTGCTGTCCATCGCCCGGCGCCGAGTGCGCCGACTGCCGAACGTCGAGGTCCACCGGGGATCGGCTGATGCGCTCCCGCTGGCGGACCGGGCCGTCGACGTCGTGCACGCGCGGTGGGCGTACTTCTTCGGGCCCGGATGCGAGCCGGGACTCGCCGAGCTCGACCGGGTCGTCCGGCCCGGGGGCACCGCCTTCGTGATCGACAACGATCCCTCGCGGTCGACCTTCGGCGAGTGGTTCCGCCGCGGCTACCCCGAGGTCGACTGGCGCCGGGTCGAGGCCTTCTGGCGCGACCAGGGCTGGGAGCAGCACCGCGCCGAGATCGCGTGGACCTTCGAGTCCCGCGAGGACCTCGAGGCCGTCGTAGGGATCGAGTTCCGCGCCGAGGTCGCAGCGGAGATCCTCGCCGCGTACCGGGGAAGCTCGGTGGACTACGCGGTCAACCTCTGGTCGCGCCGTTGGTAGGGCCCCGGCTGGTAGGACCCGTCCCGGGCGGACCCGGGGCGCTCAGCGCAGGCTCGAGGGACGTACGACGAGCCCGGGGCGGACCAGCCGGCCCTTCTCCTCGACCGGCTTGTGGGCGAGCACCAGGTGCATGATCCGCACCAGTTCGCGCGCGACCTGCTCCAGGGGCGGACGCACCGAGCTCAGCCCCGGCCAGGTGACCGCGGCCGCGGGCGAGTCGTCGTACCCGACCACGCCGATGTCGCGCCCGGGCCGCAGCCCCCGCTCGGCACAGGCGTGCAGCACACCGACGGCGAGGGTGTCGGAGGTGCACGCGAAGCCGGTGATCGAGGGGTCCTCGAGCAGCTGGTGGGTCGCCACCCGGGCGTGGTCGACGTTGTCGCTGATGCGCATGCCGAGCCCGGAGCGGTTCTTCCCCGCGGAGTCCATCGCGGTCTCCCAGCCGCTGCGGCGGTCCTGGCCGATGCGTGAGGACTTCTCCCAACCCAGCCAGGCGATCCGGTCGTGACCCTGCTCCAGCAGGTGCTCGGTGGCGACCCGGCCGCCGTGGGCACCGTCGATGTCGACCCAGGCCCAGTCGGCGGTGGCAGCATCGTGGTCCCACGGCCGCCCGAAGCTGACGAACGGGGCGCCCCGGTCCTGCAGGAAGCCCGCCTGCGGCGTGCCGGCATAGGTGTCGGTGACCACGAACGCGTCGACCGCCGTGGAGCGCATCAGGTCCTCGTAGCCGTCCAGGGGGTCGGCCGGATCACCGGAGAACAGCAGGACGTGGTGGCCGGTCTCCGAAGCGGCCTCCACGAGGCTGTGCAGGAACCGGTCCATCAGCCAGGCGCCGCTGCCCTGGGTCGCCGGCTCGAAGCGCAGCCCGACCAGGTGCGAGCTGCGGGTGCGCAGCTGGCGGGCCGCGCGGTTGGGCGAGTAGCCCAGCCGGTCGATGACCTCCTGGACCCGCGCGAGGGTCTCGGGGCGCAGCAGCTCGGGGTTGTTCAGGGCGTTGGAGACCGTCTGCCGCGAGACACCGGCCTCCTGCGCGACCGTCGCCAGCGTCGGGGGCCCGGCCGTCCCGGGGTGCCGCCCTCGTGGCCGCGGCAGCTCCGGCCGTCGCCTGGTGTGCATCGTCTCACCCTCCCTGTGCCCGCCGGGCGTGCCCGGTCACGCCTGGTGTGCTGCGTGAGACCCGCGCGTGGCATCTGGATCGATCCAATCCTAAGGCACGCGCCAGCCGCACCCCGGAGCTGTCGGTGCCGCCCCCTAGCGTTCTGGTCATGGCGCGCAGCACGAAGACCTCCCCTTCCCGACCGACCCACCGCTGCCAGGAGTGCGGCTGGCAGACCGCCAAGTGGGTCGGTCGCTGCGGGGAGTGCCAGGCCTGGGGCACCGTCCTGGAGGTGGGGGCCCCGACCAGCCAGGTCACGGCCGGGGCGGTGACGGCCCCGGCGCGGCCGATCGGCGAGGTGCCGGTCGAGGACTCGCGGGCCCGTTCCAGCGGGGTCCCGGAGCTCGACCGGGTGCTCGGCGGGGGGCTGGTGCCGGGTGCGGCCATCCTCATCGCCGGCGAGCCCGGGGTGGGCAAGTCGACGTTGCTGCTGGAGGTGGCGGCGCAGACGGCCCGGCTGCGGCGCCGGGTCCTCTACGTCACCGGGGAGGAGTCTGCCGCCCAGGTCCGGATGCGGGCCGACCGCACCGGTGGCATCCAGCCCGAGCTCTACCTCGCCGCGGAGACCGACCTCGGCGCCGTGCTCGGCCACGTCGAGGAGGTGCAGCCCACGCTCCTGGTGGTCGACTCGGTCCAGACGATCAGCGCCACCGATGTCGACGGGGTGCCCGGTGGGGTGACCCAGGTGCGCGAGGTGGCAGCCGCCCTGATCCGGATGGCGAAGCTGCGGAACATCACCCTGGTGATCATCGGACACGTCACCAAGGACGGCACGATCGCCGGACCCCGGGTGCTGGAGCACCTGGTGGACGTCGTGCTGCACTTCGAGGGCGAGCGCACCTCCCGGCTGCGGATGGTGCGGGCGGTGAAGAACCGCTTCGGCCCGGTCGACGAGGTCGGCTGCTTCGACCTGTCGGCCGAGGGGATCGTGGCGATCACCGACCCCACCGGGCTGTTCCTCGACACCCGCTACGGCCACGTCGCCGGCACCTGCGTGACGGTCACCATGGAGGGACGTCGCCCGCTGCTCGGCGAGGTCCAGGCCCTGGTGACCCTGAGTGCCTGCGAGCGACCACGCCGCACCACCTCCGGCGTCGACTCCTCCCGGTTGGCGATGATCCTCGCGGTCCTGCAGCAGCACGCCGGGTTCCGGCTGCACGGCCACGACGTCTTCGTCTCCAGCGTGGGGGGCGCCCGGCTCACCGATCCGGCCAACGACCTGGCCATCGCCCTCGCGGTCGCCTCGGCGTGGCTGGACCGGCCGCTGGGCCGCAACGTGGTGGCGGCCGGCGAGCTGGGCCTCTCCGGTGAGGTGCGCCGGGTTCGCGACCTCGGCGTCCGGCTCGCCGAGGCCGGCCGGATGGGCTTCCGCTCGGCGTTGGTGCCGGCAGCCACGGGCAACAGCGCAGGCACCGACCGGGTGCTCGACGGGATGCGGGTCACCGACGTGGACCATCTGCGCACCTCATTGCGGCTGCTCGGCCTGGTCAACGAGCCCGAGGCGGAGGCCTGGCTGTCATAGACTCCGCGCCGTGGCCGCCCCCGATCGCTCCGAGGACACCATGCGCCTGCGCGAGACGCTGGCGAGCATGGCGCCGGGCACGGCCCTGCGTGACGGGCTGGAGCGGATCCTGCGGGGGCGCACCGGCGCGCTGATCGTGCTCGGTCACGACAAGGAGGTCGAGAGCCTCTGCACCGGCGGCTTCACCCTGGACGTGCCGTTCACCGCGACCGCCCTGCGCGAGCTGGCGAAGATGGACGGCGCGATCGTGCTCGACCGCGAGATCACCCGCATCCACCGCGCCAACCTCCACCTGATGCCGGACCACACCATCCCCTCCGAGGAGACCGGCACCCGGCACCGCACCGCCGACCGGGTGGCCAAGCAGACCGGTGCGCCGGTCATCTCGGTCTCCCAGTCGATGCGGATCATCGCGGTCTACGTGGCCAACACGCGATATGTCCTGGAGGACGTCGGCGCGATCCTCTCCCGGGCCAACCAGGCGTTGGCCACGCTGGAGCGCTACAAGGTCCGGCTCGACGAGGTGTCCAGCACCCTGTCCGCGCTGGAGATCGAGGACCTCGTCACCGTTCGCGACGTCGCCGTGGTGGCCCAGCGGCTGGAGATGGTCAGCCGGATCGCGCGCGAGATCGACGACTACGTCAACGAGCTCGGCACCGACGGCCGGCTGCTGTCCCTCCAGCTCGAGGAGCTGGTCACGGGAGTGGAGGCCGAGCGCGAGCTCGTCGTACGTGACTACCTGCCGAACGGCAAGCGCGGTCGCAAGGCCGAGAGCGTGCTGGCCGAGCTGGAGGCGCTCAACCCCGCCGAGCTGGTCGACGTCGCCGCGGTCGCGAAGGCTCTGGGGCTCGGCCAGGGCGAGCACCTCGACGGGGCGGTCACGCCACGGGGTTTCCGGTTGCTGGCGAAGGTGCCCCGCCTGCCGGGCGCGGTCGTCGACCGACTCATCGACCACTTCGAGACCCTGCAGAAGCTGCTCTCCGCCGGCGTCGAGGACCTCCAGGTCGTCGAGGGCGTCGGCGAGCTGCGCGCCCGCAGCGTGCGCGAGGGCCTGTCGCGGTTGGCCGAGAGCAGCATCCTCGAGCGTTACGTCTGAGCGGCTCTCAGCCCTGCGGGGACTCGGTCGTCGACGGGCTCGGGCTCTGCGAGGGCGAGGAGCTGGACGAGTGCTGCTGCGGCTTCGGCTTGACGGTCTTGGTCCGCACCCGCTGCGGAGGGTCGATGATGGCGAACTCCAGGTCGTGGGGCGTGGACCCCATCGCGGCGGCGTACACGTGGTACGTCCCGGCCACTGCCCACCGGGTGCGCTTGCTGCACTCGTCGTCCGAGGCCCTGCCGTTCCAGGTGACCGGCACCGCCGCGGGCACACCGCTGCGCACCACGACCTGGGTCTTCGGGATCGTGCCGGGGCACTGCCAGCTGGTCCAGAAGGTGCTCTCGCCCTTGGTGACCTTGACCGCCAGCGTCTTGGCGGAGACCTCGAAGTTGCATGCCGGCTCGGTGCCCACCAGCTGCAGCAGGATCGGGATGTCACCGCCTCCCGTGGCCTGGGGCACCGTCGGCACCACGCTGACGTCGGAGACCTTGCAGGGGCCGCTCGGCGTCGCCAGCGGGGTGGTGGCCTGGTTGCGCAGCATCTTGCGCGAGGGTGCGACGGGTCCGAAAGGCGGGTTTGCCGCGGAGCTGGGCAGGGGCGCCGCCGCGGTGCTCTGCGGTGTCGTCTCGGTGCTGGTGGTGGCGGCCCGCTCGGCCGGATCCGACCCCAGCCCGCCCACCAGCTTGCCGATGCCGAAGACCAGGAGCAGGGCGAGGGCGAGGACCATCGCGCGCCGCGTCCAGTACACACGCTGGGGCAGCCGTCCCCGTGGCCGAGTCGCCGAACCCATGCCGCACACCGTAGGTTCCGGCCACCCCGGATCCGCGGAGCAACGCCGCACCCCCTCCGGCCCACCACCCGGGTAGTCCCTGACGGTTCGGTCGGGTGCTGTCCGTTTCGGGCGACCGAGACGTCAGGGACTATCCGCTCAGCCGGCAGCCGGGGTGGCGGTGGCGGCGCGGCGCCGTTCCAGGGCGAGCTCCCGGACCCGGGCGATGTCCTCGTCGGAGAACACGCCGTGGTGGCCGGAGATCGCGGCGAGCCCCATCCCGTGCCGCAGGCCCAGCCGGTAGATCTCCTTGACCTTCTCCCACTCGATCTCCCGGCCCACGGTGAAGGTCTCGTAGCGGCCCTCCAGGGCCAGGACGACGGTCTCGGCCAGACAGGCGTAGACGACGCCGGGCGGAAGCCCGATGTCCCGCATTCGGACCTCGCCGGGCACCTCGATCTCTCCCGACTCGATGACGAGCACGTCGGGCCGGCGGGCCACGTCCTCCGCGGAGAGGTCCAGCGGCCGGGCCACGTCGGTGATCACGCAGCCGGGCTTGACCGCCGCGATGTCCAGGACCCGCTTGCCGGCTCCCGACGTGGCGGTGACCACCAGGTCCATGTCCCCGAGGTGCTCGTCCGCCGTGGCGGCGACGTGCACCCGGGCACGAGGGCTCTCCTCCTCGATGTCCTCCTTGAGCGCCAGGAGCTTGGCCGTCTCCGGTGAGACCAGCCAGAGGTCGTCGCTGGCCAGCGCGAGCAGCCGGGCGCACACCGAGCCGATCGCGCCCGTGGCGCCGACGACCATCGCGGCGCCCCGGATCCGGCCCTGCTCGTCGACCTCGGCCAGGCCCAGCCGGTCGAGGGCGTCGTGGGCGGCCCACAGCGCCGCCGAGGCGCTGTAGCTGTTGCCGGTGGTGATCGGCAGCGACGCCTTGCGGGCCACGGTCACGCCGGCGTCCCCTACCACCTTGGTGAAGGCTCCCAGTCCCATGATCTGCGCCCCGTGCCGGCGCGCGATCTCGGCCGCCTGGAGCAGGCGGGTGTAGGTGAACTCCGGGTCGTGTGCCATCAGCTCCTTGGGGGTGCCGCCGACCGAGATCAGCAATCCCTCGGCCTCGGCGCCGGTCGGGGAGGCGATCCCGGTGACCCGGGAGTAGACGAACGGCGGCGCGTACGCCGCGCCCTTCTCCAGCAGCGACTGCAGCGGCCGGGGCGCGTTCCGGGCGAACGTGCCCAGCGGCTCCACCTTGCCGAAGAACTCCCGGGAGAGCGGGTGGATCACGAACGCGAACCTGCTGCGCCGCCGTGGCCCGTTCGGCTGCAGCAGGCGCGGCTCCAGTCCCGCCTCGACGACCATCTCCAGGAGGTCGTCGTCACCGAGCTCACGTGCCTGCGGCACCAGGGCTCGCATCATCGCCTCGAGCAGCGCCGGGGAGACGGTCACGCCGGCCGCGGCCTCGAACGGCTGCGGGGTGCTGTCCAGCACCGCGTCGACGTCGCGCGCGGCCAGGTCGGCGAGCCGCTCCGGTGAGACGGCGGAGGTGATCACCATGGCGCCGCGCAGGTTGTCCAGGCCGAAGGCGAGGAGCTCCTCGTGGGTCGCCACCACCACGTCGCAGTCACCGGCCGCGTTCCGCGTCAGTGCGCGGCTGGCCTGCCGGGCCGGGGCACCGGCCAGGTGCCGGACGCGACGGGGCCACCGGCCGACCGCCCAGGTCGCCAGCCCGGCCACCGACCCGGCCAACGGCACCCCTCGGACCAGGTCCGGGGGGTTCCAGCGCAGGGCCGGGTCGGCGTACTCGATGTTGTCGGTGTGCTGGCGCAGCGTGGCGACCGTCCGATCGTGGTTGTGGCCACCGAGCACGACCGTGCGGGCGTTGACGAAGTAGCCGGGCAGCTCCTGCTGGACGTGCCGCACCGCCCACTCCTGCAGGACCGCGCGAAGGGCGTGTCCGTCGGTGACGGGCACCTCGCCCGCCGCCTCGAACAAGCGCGCCACCGCGCGTGGGTCGCCGCCGTACAGGCCGGAGAACGCGGCCTCGCGCGCCCCGGTGACCGCGATCGTGTCGGCCTCCCCGGACCACGTCCGGACCCGCTCGACCGCGGCGTCCACCGAGCCGTCGGTGCCCTGGCGCACGATCCGGAAGTCACGCCCCAAGAAGTGCACCGGCTCGTCGAAGTCACGCTCGCTCGTCGCCAAACTGACGTTGACGACGGTCAGGGGCTCGTGGATACGCATGGTGGCCACCTCTTCCTCACACCATCGCGGACGCGGAGAGCTCCGGGTGCGCCTGCATGTAGTCGAGCAGGCGGTCGACGTACGACCCGAACGGCGGACAGCTCAGCCCGGTGCCGGTCAGGTCCCGCTGCGTGTTCTGGGTGTCGTAGGTCGTCGGCGAGGCGAAGTAGTCGACTGCCTCGGCGGGGAAGCCGACCACCCGCTGCGTCATCGGCAGGGCGCCGAGAAGGCGGTGGGTCAGGTCCTTGGGCAAGCGCACCCACAGCACGCGCCGGTGCAGGTGCCGGGCGAAGGCGTCCACCACCTCGCGCACGGTCGGAGGGTTCGGGTCGGTCAGTGCATAGGTGCGACCCACCGAGTGGTCGAGCACCGAGAGCTCGTCCATGGCGGCGACCACGAAGTCCCTCGGCACCACGCACATGCGCACCCGGTCCCGGTCGCCGACCGCCGGGATCACGGCCACGCGGAGCTGGCGCAGCAGGAACGAGGCGAGGTAGTAGGGGCCGTCGTACTTCTGGGTCGCTCCGGTGGTGGAGTCCCCGACCACGATCCCGGGGCGGTAGATCGTCGTGCGCAGCCCGTCGGCCATCGCCTTGCGGACGAGGACCTCCGCCTCGTACTTGGTCGACTCGTAGTGGTTGCGGAAGGTCTGTCCTTCCTCCAGTGCGTCCTCGGCGAAGGCGCCGTCGTAGCTGCCGCTGACGTAGCAGGTGCTCACGTAGTGCAGCCGGGGGGCGGTCCGCCGGGAGGTGCAGAACCGCAGCACGTTCTCGGTGCCGAGCACGTTGACCCGGTGGGCGGCCTCCTCCCCCACGGCGAGGTCGTAGACGGCCGCGAGGTGCCACACCTCGACGACCTCGCGCGGGGTGCGCCCGCGCCCGATGCCCATGCCGGGCCGGGTGATGTCGCCGACCAGCAGCTGGATCCGGTCCTCCAGGTCGGGCTGCGCGGCGGTCAGCGCCGCGACGCGTTCCTCGGCCTCGGCCAGGTGGTGCTGCTGCACCAGGCAGGTCGCGCGGACCTCCGGGCGTCGAGCGAGCAGCCGGGGCAGCAGGGCGGAGGCGAGGAAGCCGGGAAAACCGGTCAGCAGCAGGGTGGGCATGGCAACTCCTTGGGGGGTGTCTCCATGCTCGGCCGCCGCTGCCGGGACGGGCAGGGGCGGAGCACCCGAGACCGAGGGGCCAACGGCCCGGGACGCGCTGGAAGAATCACCGGTGATGAGCACGCTGCATGCCCCGGTGCTGGACTGGTACGCCGAGCACGCCCGCGACCTTCCCTGGCGCCGCCCCGAGGCGACCCCGTGGTCGGTGATGGTCTCGGAGTTCATGCTCCAGCAGACTCCGGTCTCCCGCGTGCTCGCGGTGCACGCGGAGTGGCTGGAGCGCTGGCCGACCCCGGCCGCGCTGGCCGGCGCCCCATCGGGGGAGGCGGTGCGCGCCTGGGGCCGCCTGGGCTACCCGCGCCGGGCGCTGCGGCTGCACGCCGCCGCCACGGCGATCGTGGAGCGGCACGGCGGTGCGGTTCCCTCCGCACCCGCCGACCTGCTGGCGCTGCCCGGCGTCGGGGAGTACACCGCCAGTGCCATCGCCTCCTTCGCCTTCGGCGCCCGGCACCCCGTGCTGGACACCAACGTCCGACGGGTGCTCGCCCGCGCCGTGACCGGCGTGGAGCAGCCACCGGCCTCGCTGACCAGGGCCGAGCGCGGGCTCGCCGCCTCCCTGCTGCCCGAGCAGGACGCCCATGTGTGGGGCGTGGCGGTCATGGAGCTCGGCGCCCTGGTGTGCACCGCGACCTCCCCACAGTGCGCTGCCTGCCCGATCAGCTCACGGTGCGCCTGGCTCGCGGCCGGGCGGCCGGCGTACGACGGCCCGGCGCGGCGGGTGCAGACCTACGCCGGGACCGACCGCCAGGTGCGCGGGCGGCTGCTGGCCGTGGTCCGCGAGGCCGACGGCGCGGTCCCCGGCGCCCGGCTCGACCGCGTCTGGGACGAGCCGGTCCAGCGTGACCGCGCCCTGGCCGGCCTCCTCGCCGACGGCCTCCTCGTCGTCACCGAGGACGGCGCCCACTACACCCTGCCCGCCTGACCGAACCGCCGAGGCGTCACAGATATGCGCCGAACATGCGTCGAGGCGTCACAGATGTGTGCACATCTGTGACGCCTCGACGCTGTGCTCAGTCGTTCTTCGGGATGTCCATCGGGCCGTCGCTGTCGTCCGGTCCACCGACCGGCTCCAGCGGCGGGGTGTCGGGAAGCGTCGCCTTCGGGTTGCCCTTGAAGGTGAAGGCGGCCTTGGACAGATCAGCCCCCTCGTCAGCTCCTTCGACATCGACGAGCACGATCTGCCCGGGGCCCACCTCGCCGTACAGCATCTTCTCGGCGAGGACGTCCTCGATCTCGCGCTGGACCGTCCGGCGCAGCGGCCGGGCACCGAGCACCGGGTCGAACCCGCGCTTGGCCAACAGGTCCTTCGCAGCCTGGGTGAGCTCGATGGACATGTCGCGGTCCTTCAGGCGCAGCTCCACCGCGGCGATCATGTTGTCGACCATCGAGATGATCTGGTCCTGCGACAGCGGCGGGAACACGATGATCTCGTCGACCCGGTTGAGGAACTCCGGGCGGAAGTGCTGCTTGAGCTCCTCGGACACCTTCGCCTTCATCTTGTCGTAGGTGCCCTGGGTGTCCGAGGCGTTGCCGAAGCCCAGGCTGACACCCCTGGAGATGTCCCTCGTGCCGAGGTTGGTGGTCATGATGATGACGGTGTTCTTGAAGTCCACGACCCGGCCCTGGGAGTCGGTGAGTCGACCCTCCTCCAGGATCTGCAACAGGCTGTTGAAGATGTCCGGGTGCGCCTTCTCGACCTCGTCGAAGAGGACCACGGAGAACGGCTTGCGGCGCACCTTCTCGGTGAGCTGGCCGCCCTCCTCGTAGCCGACGTAGCCGGGCGGGGAGCCGAAGAGCCGCGAGACGGTGTGCTTCTCGCTGAACTCGCTCATGTCGAGCTGGATCAGCGCGTCCTCGTCACCGAAGAGGAACTCCGCGAGCGTCTTGGACAGCCACGTCTTGCCGACACCCGAGGGGCCGGCGAAGATGAACGAGCCACCGGGACGCTTGGGGTCCTTCAGGCCGGCCCGAGTACGGCGGATCGCCCGGCTGAGCGCCTTGACGGCCTCTTCCTGGCCGATGACCCGCTTGTGCAGCTCGTCCTCCATCTTCAGCAGCCGCGTGGACTCCTCCTCGGAGAGCTTGACGATCGGGATGCCGGTCGCCACCGCGAGCACCTCGGCGATCAGCTCCTCGTCGACCTCGGCCACCACGTCCATGTCTCCGGCGCGCCACTGCTTCTCGCGCTCGGACTTGGCCAGGATCAGCTGCTTCTCCTCGTCGCGCAGGCGCGCGGCCGCCTCGAAGTCCTGGCCGTCGATGGCGCCTTCCTTGCGGCGGCGCACGTCGGCGATCTTCTCGTCGAACTCACGCAGGTCCGGCGGAGCGGTCATCCGGCGGATCCGCAGCCGCGACCCGGCCTCGTCGATGAGGTCGATGGCCTTGTCGGGCAGGAACCGGTCGGAGATGTAGCGGTCGGCCAGGGTCGCCGCGGAGACCAGGGCCTCGTCGGTGATCGTCACCCGGTGGTGGGCCTCGTAGCGGTCGCGCAGACCCTTGAGCATCTCGATGGTGTGCGCGATCGAGGGCTCCTGGACCTGGATCGGCTGGAAGCGGCGCTCCAGCGCGGCGTCCTTCTCCAGGTGCTTGCGGTACTCGTCGAGCGTCGTCGCGCCGATCGTCTGCAGCTCTCCGCGGGCCAGCATCGGCTTGAGGATGCTGGCGGCGTCGATCGCGCCCTCGGCGGCACCGGCGCCGACGAGGGTGTGGATCTCGTCGATGAACAACACGATGTCGCCGCGCGTCTTGATCTCCTTGAGCACCTTCTTCAGGCGCTCCTCGAAGTCACCGCGGTAGCGCGAGCCCGCGACCAGGGCACCGAGGTCGAGGGTGTAGATCTGCTTGTCCTTCAGCGTCTCCGGGACGTCGCCGCGCACGATGTCCTGGGCCAGGCCCTCGACGATCGTGGTCTTGCCGACGCCCGGCTCGCCGATGAGCACCGGGTTGTTCTTCGTGCGGCGGGACAGGATCTGCATGACCCGCTCGATCTCCTGCTCGCGTCCGATGACGGGGTCGAGCTTGCCCTCCTTGGCCGCCTGGGTCAGGTTGCGACCGAACTGGTCGAGGACCAGCGAGCTGGACGGTGCTGCCTCGGGCGCCGTGCCGGCTGTCTGCTGCTCCTTGCCCTGGTAGCCCGAGAGCAGCTGGATGACCTGCTGGCGGACCCGGTTGAGGTCGGCGCCGAGCTTGTGCAGCACCTGGGCGGCGACGCCCTCACCCTCGCGGATGAGACCGAGCAGGATGTGCTCGGTGCCGATGTAGTTGTGGCCGAGCTGCAGCGCCTCGCGCAGGGACAGCTCGAGCACCTTCTTGGCCCGGGGGGTGAACGGGATGTGGCCACTGGGGGCCTGCTGGCCCTGGCCGATGATCTCCTCGACCTGGGCACGGACCGCCTCCAGCGACACCCCGAGGCTCTCGAGGGCCTTGGCGGCGATGCCGTCGCCCTCGTGGATCAGGCCGAGCAGGATGTGCTCGGTCCCGATGTAGTTGTGCGACAGCATGCGGGCCTCTTCTTGGGCCAGCACGACGACGCGACGGGCTCGGTCGGTGAACCGCTCGAACATGGGCTACTCCTGTAGACGTCGTGGCGGGCGGGTTGGACGCGCCCGCACGGACAGTCAAACCTTCCTCACAGCCTACGTGTTCCGGGCCAGACCGGTTATCGCTGTGGGCGAACACCTCGGTCCCCCGGAACCGGCGGAGCATGCCTCACCCGCGGAGGTCCCGGAAGAGGTGCGACCGCGAAGCGGGCAGCCCCGGCGCTGCCCGCCCACGGTCAGTGTGCGGCGGCGTACGCCTCACGAACCTCGGCGGAGACCCGGCCGCGCTCGGGTACGTCGAAGCCGTTGTCGCGAGCCCAGGCGCGGATCTCTGCGGCGCTGGCCCCGTTGGCCGCCTTCGCGCCCCCACCCCCGGCGCGACGACCACGCCGGCTGACCGGCCGTGCGTGCGCGAGGTAGGGCGCCATCGCATCCCGCAGCGCCGAGGCGTTCTTCGCGTTCAGGTCGATCGTGTAGTCCTTGCCGTCGAGGGCAAAGCTCACGGTTTCTTCTGCATCAGTCTGATCGATGTCGTCGATGAGGACGACGTGCACTTTCTGAGCCATGTTCTTGACCGCCTTCTGTGCTGTGCCGGGGAATTAACACCGGGACACTAACATGGGCGAAAAGGGCATGGCGCCCCCCTCACTCCGGACGGAGCAACGGGAAAAGAATGGTCTCGCGGATTCCGGCGCCGGTGAGCAGCATGATGAGGCGGTCGACGCCCATTCCCATTCCACCGGCAGGCGGCATGCCGAACTCCATGGCCTTCAAGAACACCTCGTCGAGCTCCATCGCCTCGACGTCGCCGGCGGCGGCGAGCAGGGACTGCGCGGTGAGCCGTTCGCGCTGCACGACGGGATCGTTGAGCTCGGAATAGGCCGGAGCGAGCTCGACGCCGTTGATGATCAGGTCCCACGCCTCGTTGACTCCGGGCCGGGACCGGTGCGGTTTCGCAAGCGGCTTTACCGCCGAGGGGTAATCCATCACGAAGGTGGGCGTGATCAGTTGTTCCTCGACGAGCTGCTCGAACAGCTCGACCAGGATTTCCGGGGCGTCCCAATAAGGCTGCAGCTCGACGTCGTGGGCGGCAGCATACTTTCGTAGCGTCTCGGCCGGAGTTTCGATGTCCACCTGTTCACCGAGTGCTTCGGAAACGAGGTCGTGGATCGACTCCCGGCGCCAATCTTCCTCGAGGTCGATCTCGCTGCCGTCGCGCGCGGGGACCACGGTGCGGCCCACCGCCCTCGCCGCGTCCAGGACCAGGGCGCGGGTCAGCTCCATCATCGTGAACTGGTCGCCGTAGGCCTCGTAGGCCTCGAGCATGGAGAACTCGGCCGCGTGGGTGGAGTCCAGACCCTCGTTGCGGAAGGTGCGTCCGATCTCATAGACCCTGTCGACGCCGCCGATCATCGCGCGCTTGAGATCCAGCTCGAGGGCGATCCGCAGCAGCATGTCCTGGTCGAGGGCGTTGAGGTGGGTGCGGAACGGTCGGGCGGCGGCACCGCCGTTGGTGAGCTGCAGGATCGGTGTCTCGACCTCGAGGAAACCGCGCTCGTCCAGCGTGCGGCGCAGGCTCTTCAGGACGGTCGCCTTGGTCCGCACCATCTCCCGGGGCTCGGGCCGGATCATCATGTCGACGTAGCGCAGCCGGATCCGGGCCTCGTCGGAGAGCGGTCGGTGCTCGTTGGGCAGCGGCCGTAGCGTCTTGGCCGCGAGCTGCCAGTCGCGCGCCTGCACGCTCAGCTCGCCACGCCGACTGGTGACGACCTCGCCCTGCACGGCGAGGAGGTCGCCGATGTCGACCACGGACTTGAACCCGGCCAGGGACTCCTCCCCCACCTCGGCGAGACTGAGCATCGCCTGGATCTCGCTGCCGTCCCCCTCGCGAAGCCGGACGAAGCAGAGCTTGCCGGTGTTGCGCAGGAAGATGGCCCGGCCGGCGACGGCGACCTGCTCGCCCGTGCGCGTGTCGGCGGCAAGCTGCTGGCCGTCGTACCTCTCGCGGATCTCGCGGATGGCGTGGGTGCGCTCGACCACGACCGGGTAGGGCTGCTCGCCCGCGTCGAGCAGGCGCTGCCGCTTCTCCCGGCGGACCCGCATCTGCTCGGGCAGGTCGTCCTCGCCGGACGGGGCGGAACCGGACGGGGCGGAACCGGACGGGGCGGAACCGGACGGGGCGGAACCGGACGGGGCGGAATCGGTCACCGGACAAGGCTATCGAGCGGGCGCCGCGCACCCCGCCGCACCTCTGCGTCCCGCCGGCCAAGCGTCCCGGTGCGCTCCAATTCCGCCGAGCGGGCAATCGAGCACCGCCGCAGCGCGCTGAGCGGGCACTCCTACACGCCTGTACGGCGGTGAGCGGGCGAACCGGTACGGCCAGAAACCCGCCGCGAAGACGTCCCCCACCGAGGCGCGCGTGCCCGAACGCCCGGTCAGCACACGCTGGGCGTGCAGAGCTGCCCGCTCGGCGCAGTCCAGCGTGCAGAACTGCCCGCTCGGCGCACTCAGGCGTTGCGGTGGAAGACCATCTCCAGGCCCAGGAGGGTCAGCCAGGGCTGGTGGTCGGTGATGGTGCGGCACTCCCGGACCACCACCGGGGCGAGGCCGCCGGTGGCCACCACCTCGAGGTCGTCCCAGGAGGCACCGAGCTCCTCGGCCATCCGTTCCACGATCCCGTCGACCTGGCTGGCGAAGCCGAAGACCATGCCGGACTGGAGCGCCTCGACGGTGTTCTTGGCGATCACCGTGCGCGGGCGGAGCAGCTCGACCTTGCGCAACTGGGCGCCGCGCCGCCCCAGCGCCTCCAGGGAGATGTCGATGCCCGGCGCGATCACCCCGCCGACGTACTGCCCCTTCGCGCTCACCACGTCGAAGGTCGTGGCGGTGCCGAAGTCGACCACGATCGTCGGACCGTCGTAGAGGGTCGCCGCCGCCAGGGCGTTGACCACACGATCGGCGCCGACCTCGCGCGGGTTGTCCATCAGCACCGGTACGCCGGTGCGCACACCGGGCTCCACCACCACGTGCGGCAACGTCCCGTAGTGCCGCACCAGCATGTCGCGCCACTCGTGCAGCACCGCCGGCACGGTCGCACACACGACGATGCCGGTGGTCTGTTCGGCGACGGTGCTCTCCCGCAGCAGACCGCGCAGCAGCACCGCCCACTCGTCGGCGGTACGCCGCTCGTCGGTCGCCACCCGCCAGTGGTCGAGCACCTCGCCGTCGTCGACCAGCCCGAGCGTGGTGTGGGAGTTGCCGATGTCGGCGCACAGCAGGGTCATCTGCCCACCTCCGGAGACAGGTCCATGCCCAGGTCGAAGACCCTCACCGAGTGGGTCAGCGCCCCGACGGAGATGAAGTCGACGCCGGTCTCCGCGACCGCTCGCGCCCGCTCGAGGGTGAGACCGCCGGATGCCTCGAGGGTCGCCCGTCCCGCCGTCAGGCGTACCGCCTCGGTCATCTGCTCATCGGACATGTTGTCCAGCAGCACCCGCTCACACCCCTGCTCGAGCAGCTGCCGGAGCTGGCCGAGGTCGGTCACCTCCACCTCGGCCGGCAGGTCGGGGAACTCTCGCCGCACCGCCTGGTACGCCGGCACCACGCCGCCAGCAGCCAGCACGTGGTTGTCCTTGACCAGGGCCATGTCGGCGAGGCCGAAGCGGTGGTTGTGCCCGCCGCCGCACCGGACGGCGTACTTCTGCAGCCGTCGCCAGCCCGGGAGGGTCTTGCGGGTGTCCAGCACCCGGGCGCCGGTGCCTTCGAGCGCCGCCACCCAGCGCGCGGTCGCGGTGGCCACACCGGACAGGTGCGAGGCGAAGTTGAGCGCAGTCCGCTCCGCGGTCAGCAGCCCGCGCAGCGGCCCGGTGACCCGCATGACCACGTCCCCGGCCCGGACCCGCCTGCCGTCGGGCACCCGGTCGGAGACGACGACCGCGTCCCCGAGCACCACGTGGAAGACCAGCTCGGCCACGCCCAGCCCGGCGACCACGCCCTCGTCGCGGGAGGCGAGGACGGCGCTGCCCCCGAGGTCGGCGGGGATGGTGGCGGCGCTGGTCACGTCAGCCCCACCCTGGGGGAGGTCTTCGGCCAGCGCCCGCAGCACGGCGTCGTAGAGCTCGCGCGGCGCGAGCCCGGCGACATCGAGCTCGTCGCGCAGAGCGCTGGGCAGGTCGTCATAGCACGAGGTCATCAGGCCTCCTCCTGGAACCGGTCCGACGGCGGCGCCGGGGTGAACCGCAGCTCGAGATCCGCACCGAGCCGCACGTCGACGTGGCCCGCGAAGTGCTCGTCGTCGCGCTCGGGATGGTCCTCGCGCCAGTGGGAGCCACGGGTCTCGGCCCGACACAGGGCGACAGCGGAGAGCCCGGTGGCGACGGCGTGCAGGTTGGAGGTCTCCCAGGCTTCGGTGTCGGCCTCGGCTGCCTCGGGCCTCTCGGCCAGGGCAGCGAGCTCCTCGAGCACCCCTTCCAGTCCTGCCTCGCTGCGCAGCACCCCGGCACCGAGGGTCATCAGCTCCTGCAGCGCCCCGCGGGACGCGGCAGCGACCAGCCCCGCCGGGCGATCCTCGGGTACGGCGTCCATGAGCGGTCGCAGCTCAGCGGGCAGGACCTCGGCGATCCGCCGGGAGAAGACCAGGCCCTCGAGCAGCGAATTGGAGGCCAGCCGGTTGGCGCCGTGCACGCCGGAGCAGGCAACCTCCCCGGTGGCGTAGAGACCGGTCAGCGTCGTGCGCCCCCACACGTCGGTGGCCACACCGCCCGAGGCGTAGTGGCAGGCCGGCGCGACCGGGATCAGGTCCGTGACCGGATGCACGCCGTGGGCCCGGCAGGAGGCCAGCACGGTGGGGAACCGCCGCTCCCAGAAATCCGTGGCGGCGGCATCGTCGCGGGTGCCGCCGGCGCGGCCGAGCCCTCGGGCGTCCAGCCACATGTGGGGATGCCCGGTCTCCCGCATCCGGCGGGTGATCGCCTTGGCGACCACGTCTCGCGGCGCCAGGTCGCGGAGGGGGTGCAGACCCTCCATGAGGCGCCGGCCCTCGAAGTCGACGAGGAAGGCGCCCTCCCCGCGCACCGCCTCGGTGATCAGTGGCTGCTGTCCCTGGGCGTCCGGACCGAGATACATCACGGTCGGGTGGAACTGGACGAACTCCAGGTCCCGCAGGCTCGCGCCCGCGCGCAGGGCCAGCGCCATGCCGTCCCCGGTGGCGACGGCGGGATTGGTGGTCTGGGAGAACACCTGCCCCATCCCTCCGGAAGCCAGCACGACGGCGCGGCAGCGCACCGCGCCGATCCCGTCGCGCTCCCCCTCCCCCATCACGTGCAGGGTGAGGCCGGCCACGCCACCGTCCGCGGCGAGCAGCAGGTCGACGGCCAGGGCGTGCTCGATCACCTCGATGTCGGGAGCGGCGCGTACGGCGACGTCCAGGGCGCGCTGGATCTCCGCGCCGGTGGCGTCGGCGGCGTGGGCGACCCGGCGGCGGTGGTGGCCTCCCTCGCGGGTCAGCGACAGCGCACCCTCGGTGTCGCGGTCGAAGCGGGCGCCGAGCGCGATCAGCTCCCGGACGGCGTCCGGCCCCTCGGTGACCAGCACCCGGACCGCCTCGGGGTCACATCCGCCGGCGCCGGCCACCAGGGTGTCGCGCTCGTGCTGCGCGGGGGTGTCGCCGGGACCGAGGGCGGCCGCGATGCCGCCCTGCGCCCACTGCGTGGACCCCGCCGAGAGCACGTCCTTGGTGACGACCAGCACCTTCTCGACGTGGGGGCGCAGGCGAAGCGCAACGGTGAGCCCGGCGATGCCGGAGCCGACGACCACGACGTCGGCGGTGGTCGTCCAGCCGGGTGGAGGCGCGGTGAGCCGACGAGGCAGGGTCACCGCGGCGCGGCTCACGCGGTCGGCACCGGGCACGTCAGTGGTCGTCTCAACGAGCGACCAGGTCCGAGGGGCCGAAGCTGTGCAGGTCGCCCCGCACGAGGTCGCTTCCGGCCACGGCCTCGGCCGGGTCGGAGCCCTGCCAGACGATCTTGTTCTCGGCGTCGACGAACACCACCCGCGGCTGGTGCTCCTTCGCCTCGGCGGTCTCCATCTGGCCGTAGGCGATCAGGATCACGAGGTCGCCGGGCTGCACCAACCGGGCGGCCGCGCCGTTGATGCCGATCACCCCCGATCCCCGCTCGCCGGGGATCGTGTAGGTCTCCAGCCGGGCGCCGTTGGTGATGTCGACGATGTGCACCAGCTCACCGGGCAGGAGGTCGGCCGCCTCGAGCAGGTCCTCGTCGACGGTCACCGAGCCGACGTAGTGCAGGTCGGCCTGCGTCACCGTCGCCCGGTGGATCTTGCTCGTCATCATCGTGCGCAGCATCAGGCTTCTCCGTTCAGCTCGAGGGCCACGTTGTCGATCAGTCGGGTGCCGCCCACCCGGGCGGCGATGAGCAGCCGGGCAGGACCGTGCGCGGGCGCCGGGCCCAGGTCCGGCGCGGTGAGCTCGAGGTACTCCAGGTCGACGCCGCGGGCGTGGCGCAGCTCGTGCCGCGCGGCGTCGATCGCCGCGGTGGCGCCGTGCCGAGCCCCCCGCTGCGCCGCGAACAGGGTGCGGGCCAGGGCTGCGGCCCGCCAGCGGCCGTCGTCGTCGAGGTAGCCGTTGCGGCTGGACAGGGCCAGGCCGTCCTCGTCGCGCACCGTGGGCACACCGACCACCTCCACGCCGAGGGAGAGGTCCCGCACCAGCCGGCGTACGAGCACCAGCTGCTGGTAGTCCTTCTCGCCGAACAGCGCGACGTCGGGACGCACCAGCGAGAAGAGCTTGGTCACGACGGTCAGCACGCCGCGGAAGTGCGTGGGCCGGATGCGTCCCTCGAGCACGGTGCCGAGCTCACCGGGATCGACGGTGACCCGCCGGTCCTCGGACTCTGCGCTCACGCCGTCGGGGTACATCTCCTCCACGGCCGGCGCGAAGACCACGTCCACGCCGTGGCGGGCACAGGTCTCCAGGTCTGCGTCGAGGGTGCGCGGGTACTGGTCGAGATCCTCACCGACCCCGAACTGCAGGGGGTTGACGAAGATCGAGACCACCACCGTGCCCCCGGAGCCGACCACGGCACGGGCGCACTCGACCAGCGCGACGTGGCCCGCGTGCAGCGCGCCCATGGTCGGGACGAGTGCCACCCGGCCACCGCTGCGCTCGAGCAGCTCTCGCAGCTCGTCGCGGCTGTGCGCGACGAGCGGAGAGGACGACATCAGGCCTTGCTCCAGTCAGGCACATGATGGGGATGCAGCGCCGCATCCAGCGCGGCGATGATGCGGGCGCCGCGGATCGGCAGCAGCCGACCGTCGAGCATGGCGCGGTTGGCCGTCGCCTTCGCGAGGGCGACGTACGACGGCAACGTGGCCGGAGCCGTCGCGGCGAGGTCGCGCAGGTGCGCCTCCACGGTGCGGACGTCACCGCGCACGATCGGGCCGGTCAGGGCGGCGTCCCCGCTCTGCAGCGCGTTGTCCAGCGCGGCCGTCAGCAGCGGCCGCAGGGTGGCGGCCGGGTCCTCGGCACCGGCGGCGGTGAGCATGTCCATCGCCTGGCTGACCAGGGTGACCAGGTGGTTGGCGCCGTGTGCCAGAGCGGCGTGGTAGAGCGTCCGGCGCTCTTCGGGCACCCACATCGGCACCCCGCCCAGGTCGGCGACCAGCCCGTCGACGTACGTGCGCTCCCCCTCGGCCGCGGTGACCCCGAAGACACAGCCGCGCAACCGGGTCAGGTCCACCGCGGTGCCGGTGAAGGTCATCGCCGGGTGCATCGCCACCACCCGGGCCCCGATCTCCTCGGCGGAGCGCAGCACCGCCAACCCGTGGCGGCCCGAGGTGTGGCAGACCGCCTGCCCGGGTCGGATCGCCCCCGCCCCGACGAGCGTGGTGACGACGTTCTCCAGCATGTCGTCGGGCACGGTGAGCAGCAGCAGGTCGCAGGACCGCGCCACCTCGGTCGGCTTGGTCACGCGGACGCCGGGGAGCAGCGCCGCGATGCGGTCGCGGGACGCGGTCGACTCCCCGGCCGCAGCCACGACCTCGTGGCCGGCCGAGCGCAGGGCGGAAGCAAGGACGGCGCCGACCCGGCCGGCGCCGACAACCCCGATACGGGCCATCGAAACTCAACCTTTCGTTCCAGTCCCCAGGCGGGGTACCGGACTACTCGAGTGACTCCGTCGAGCCTACGCCGGACCCGACACGGCGGGAAATGCCACGATCCGGTTAGGTGCGTCACATCCCGGGCGGGCTACCGGCGCCGCGCCCGGAGCGAACGGAGCCGACGGACCAGCGTCTGCCGCACCCGGCCGGCGATCGTCCGGCCCGGACCGCTGCGGGTCGCGGCCGATCGGGCGCCGTCGTCGTGGCGCGCCGGGTCGGCCTCCTCAGGCGGCTGTCGCCCCGGGTCAGCGCTCCGGGAGACGAAGAGGGCCACTGCGTCCAGCGCACCGTTCGCCGCCGAGAGCGCCTCGCGCCTGAGGTAGACCACGTTGTGCTGGTGCGGGTACTCGAAGTCGCGCGCGACGGGAACCAGACCGTGCTGGTCCAGCAGCGCGCTCACCTGGTGCCTGGTCCAGTGACCCTCCCCCCAGTACGGCAGCTCCTCCACCTCCACGATGAGCAGCACCGCGCGGTCCAGGATCTGCGCCGAACCGGAGAGGACCTGACCGCAGGCTCCCTCGACGTCGATCCAGAGCGCTGGACGCTGGTGCTCGCTCCCGGCGAGGTGGCCGTCGAGCGTCACGCCCTCCACGGTCACCGCCTCGAATCCGCGCTCCCGGTCGCGTGGCGTCTTGTCGCGCCGCAGCAGCGAGGACTGGCCGTTGGCGACCGGTTGCCCGTCGGCGTCACGGTGCAGGTGGATCGTGACCGGCCCCGGACGGTCCGTGAGCGCCAGGTGCAGGTACTCCACGCCCGCTTGGACGTTGTCGGGCGCGTAGAGCTCGAAGTTCAGAGGGCTCGCCTCGAAGGCGACCGTGCGGGCGCCCGGGAGCATCGTCCGGATGCGCCGGCTCGCCGAGGCGTCGTGGGCCCCGGCTTCGACGAACAGGTCGATGTCGAGGATCTCGCACAGCGCGAAGAAGAGCTCGGTGAGCGCCGCGTTGGACTCACGCCGGTGCCGGGGGTTGGCCAGGTTGTACTTCCGGGCGGTCGACAACATCGCCAGCTCGTAGCCCACCAGCTGTGCGTCGCGGGAGTGCTTCGGGCCCGCTTTCTCTTCCACCCCATGCCCCTGTCCGGTGTCTGCGACGGTGCGTCACTGTGCCACACCGCCCGCCACGCGAGCGCGATGTGCCGGGGACCCGCGGCGAACACCTATGCTCCGCGCATGGAGGCCCTGGTGCAGACCCGGCCCCCGAAGGGTGCGCAGCCCGCAGGGTGGCCCGCGCGGGAACGGGTGGCCATCGCCGGCAGCTGCATGACCCGCGACAACTTCAACTCCCTGTTCAACCCCGCCCATCGCGACCACTACGAGGTGGTGCTGCACGGGAACCAGTCCTCGGTCATCGCGCTGATGTCACCGCCCATCGCGGCCGCGCCGCGCCCGCGGCGGGACATGACCGCGACCGAGCTGGAGGACGTCCGCAGCGACCTGAGCAGGGATTTCCTGCCCCGGATAGCCGCGGAGCAGCCCGATCTCCTGTTGGTGGACTTTCAGGCCGACGTCCGTTTCGGCGTGGCCCGGCTCCCCGACGGGCGGTTCCTCACCGACAACCGCTGGCGGGTGCGGCGCACGGACTTCGACACCCACGCGGTGGCTGCCGGCGGGCTGACCCCGGTGCATCCGAAGGACGACCCCGAGCGCTACTTCGCGCTCTGGTCCGAGGCGATGGACCGGTTCGCCGCGCACCTACGCCGGTCCTGTCCGCGGACCCGGGTGGTGGTCCACCGCGGATGGAACGCCACGCGGATCGCGGTCCCGGGCAGACCACGTCCCGTCCCGCTGCACCGACGCGCCCGCTTCGCCGAGGCCGACGTGCCTTGGATGAACGCCTGGTGGGCGCGGCTGGACGACCACGCCGTCGCCGCCTACGGGTGGGAGCAGATCGACCTGCGCGACCTGGACGCGCCGACCTACGCCGGACACCCGTGGGGCGCCTACTTCGGCCACTACACGCCCGATTACTACCACCGGTTCCTCGCCGAGCTCACCAAGCTCACGCTGCGTCGGCAGCTGGACCCGGCCACGACGGCCCGGCTGGAGCTGGTCGAACGGGCCGCCGAGGAGCCGTGGCGACGACGGCTGGAGGAGGAGCAGGCCGTCGCACGGCGCCGGGGCAGGCAGCTGCGCGCGACCCGCCGTCGCCTCCGGGAGCTCGAGACGCAGGGCGTGCGTGCCGCCGTACGCCGTGCCGTGTCCCGCCGGCTGGGCGGCGCCACCGGCTGAGGATCAGACCACCAGGCAGCCCCGCGGCAACCCGGGTTCCTCCCGCCAGGGGTGGGCGAACACGCGCACCCCGTCGCGGTCCTCGGTGACGACGCCCTCGGTGTCGATGAACGCGATCAACCGTTCCAGGTCCGCACGGCGCCCCTGCGCGACGAACCAGCCCATCAGGCGCTGCTGCACCGGCACCAGGGTCTCGGGGAACGGCACCGTGGCGTCGTTCCAGAACTCCAGGACCGCAGCCCGCAGCAGCGTCCAATACTCCTCGGTGCACCCCGGCACCGAGCGGAAGTACTCCCACATGTCGACCGGGAGGACGTCGGCGAAGAAGGTGCGTGACACCTGCGCAGCTCCGTGGGCGAGCACCGACTCGACGCTCATCTGCTTGGTCGCGATCCGGTCGCGCAGGTCGTCGATCCGGTGACGCAGCTGGGTCACGGAGGTGCCGTCGCCGCGCACGAGGTACCAGTAGACGGTCTCCGGCAGCACGTCGAAGGTCCCGGCGAGGAACGCCCGGGTCATCACCGGCTGGTCCTCGTAGAAGTGACCTTCGGGGAAGGACAGATCCAGCCGGTCCCAGAAGTCGCGCCGGAACACCTTGTTGACCGGGAAGACGTCGGCCAGGATCTCCGGCAGCTCCTCCACCCGCAGCCGCTGCCGCCGCTCGGCGTGGTTGCGCTCCATCCGGCGGGTGACCCAGCGGCGGCCGTTCTCGTCGCGCTCGATCCTGCCGACCGCGAAGTCCGAGCCGGTGCGCTCCAGGCTGCCGACGAGCAGCGACCAGGCGTCCGGCGGCAGGGTGTCGTCCCCGTCGACGAAGGCCAGGTAGTGACCGGTGGCGTGCCGGATGCCCTCGTTGCGAGCGGCCGAGGGGCCCCCGTTCTCGCGGCGCACCAGCCGGAACCGGGGGTCGCGACGGCACCATGCCGCAGCGATCGCGGCGGACTCGTCGGGGGACCCGTCGTCGACCACGATGACCTCCACCGAGCGATAGGTCTGCTCGGCCAGGTTGGTCAGCGTGCTGTCGAGGTAGGCAGCCACCCGGTAGACCGGCACCACCACGCTGAGGAGCGCGTCCCCGGTGGCGCGCAGCCGCCGGCGCCGAGCCGCGCGCCGCAGCGTGCGCACGGCGTCCAGGATCGGCACTGCTCCTCCTCCGGCTCCCCTCCGCGGTGAGGGCCGACGCATCCGGGCCTAGATCAGGCCCTTCTCCTTCAGGTAGTCCTCGGCCACCTGGCTGGCCTGCTGCCGCTCCTGGTCGACCTTGGCGTTGAGCTCCTTGAGGTCGTCGGTGGTGAGCACGTCGGAGAGCTTGTTCAGCGCGTCCTTGGCCTTGGCGTTCTTCTCCAGCCAGGCGGCGTTGACCACGGGGACGAGGTTCTCGGCGTTCTGCCAGTCCTTGTCGTCCTCCAGGACCACGAGGCCGAGGCTGTCGAGGGTGCCGTCGCTGGTCGCGACCTGGGCGAGCTGGACCTCGCCGTTCTTCGCGGCGTTCTTGGTCTCCGGGGAGTCGAAGCCCAGGGGCTCGATCTTGCTCAGCTTGATGCCGTAGACGCTCTTGAGACCCTTGGCGCAGTCGGCGCGCTCGGAGCAGTCGGAGTTGGCGGCCAGCGCGATCGGCTGGTCGAGCTCACCGAGGTCGCTGAGGGTCTTCAGGTTGTTCTTCTGCGCGAACTCCTTGGTGACCGCGTAGGCGTTGGCGTCCTCCGCCTCGGCCGGCTGCAGCGCCGCGATGCCGTACTTCTTGCCCAGCTCGTTGAGCTTGGCCAGGGTCGCGTCCACGTCGGCGGACGCGACCGGCTCGGCGTCGTCGCCGTTGGCCTTGCGGTTCAGCGCCTCGGTCATCGAGGACAGGTAGTCCGCCGACACCTGGACGTCCCCCTTCTGCAGGGGGCCGAGGTAGATGTCGCGGGCGCCGAGGTTCTTCACCTCGGTCTGGTAGCCGGCCTTCTCCAGCAGCTGCCGGTAGAGCTGGGTCATGATGTCGGCCTCGGTGAACTTCTGGCCGACGATGGTGACGGCCCCACCACCGCCGCCGCCGCCGCTGTTCTTCTCGAAGTTGTCGCTGCCGCACGCGGAGAGCGCGAGCAACGGCAGGGCGAGGAGCCCCACGAGCAGACGGCGTACGGGAATGTTCATCGCTGATCCCACCTTCTGTGTCCCGCGACCGAGGTCGCGCGTGTCCGGGGGCCGGTGCGACCAGCCCGTGGGGCGAGCCTAGCGGCTGCCCACCGGGAGCGGATCGGTCGCCCGCTGGAGCAGCGCCATGCCGACCTCGAGCACGAGAGCGATCACGGCGACCACCAGGGAGCCGGCGATCACCTCGTCGGGGTGGTTGCTGTCGTAGCCGTGCACGATGATCCGGCCCAGGCCGGGACCGGCCACCAGCGCCGCCACCGTGGCCGTGGCCCACACCTGCACGACGGCCAGCCGCAACCCCGAGACGATCAGTGGCATCGCCATGGGCAGCTCGACGCGCCGCAGCAGCTGGCTCTCGCTCATGCCCATGCCACGCCCGGCCTCGACCATCTCGTCCGGGACCCCGGAGACGGCGACGTAGGCGTTGGTGATGATCGGGGGGAGCGCGAAGAGTGCCAGCGTCACCAGCGTGGCCAGACCGGCTCGCCCGAACGGTCCGAAGTCGGCGCTGCCGAAGGCCCCCAGCGACAGCAGCGAGAGCAGCGCGACGATCGGGATCGCCCGCCCCACGTTGGAGACGTTGACCGCCAGGGTGCCGAACCGGCGACGATGACCCAGCCAGATCGCGAGCGGCAGGCCGAGGAGCGCGGCGACGAGCAGCGAGACCAGCGTGAGCAGGGAGTGTTCGACCAACCGGTGCAGCACGCCGTCCTCGCCCGACCAGTGGCCGGGGTCGGCGAACCAGTCGACGACGTCGTTGAGCATCGCAGGCCTCCTCAGGCCCTCGTCGTACGGGTCCAGGGCGTGAGCAGCCGCTGCACCGCCACCAGCAGGAGGTCGAGCGCGATCGCGAGCACGACGCACAGCACGCTCGTGGTCAGCACCTGCGCCTTGAAGTTGCTCTGCCTCCCGGCGATGAGCAGGTCGCCGAGGCCGCCGTAGTCCAGGATCGCACCGACCGTGGTCAACGCGACCGTGGAGACAGTGGCGACGCGCAGGCCCGCCATGATCGTGGGCAGGGCCAGGGGCAGGTCGACCCGCCACAGCAGCCGGCGTGGCGCGTAGCCCATCCCCACCGCCGCCTCCCGCACCTCGCCGGGCACGCCTGCCAGTCCCTCGAGGATGTTGCGCACCAGGATCGTCAGTGAGTACAACCCCAGGCCCAGCACGACCGTCTCCGCCCCCAGCCCGGTGAGGGGCACCAGCAACGAGAACAGTGCCAGTGAGGGGATCGTGTAGAGCGCGGTCGTCGTGCCGACCACCAGGCCCTCCAGGGTTCGGTAGCGTCGGGCCAGCAGTGCGAGCGGGAACGCGAGCACCAGGCCCAGGACGACCGAGGCGACCACGATGCCGACGTGCTGGAGCGTGGCCTCACCCAGCTCGTTGGCCCGGGAGCTGAGGTAGTCGCCGCAGATCCACTCGTTCCGGGTCAGACAGTTCTCGACCGAAGGAACGACCAGTGGAGCAAGCACCGGTGCAGTCACAACAGGACCGTAACGTGACCGGGGCCGAACCGATGATCAGGCTCGAGGGGGTCGGCAAGACCTACCCCGACGGCACCGTCGCGGTGCACGACCTCGACATGGATGTGCCGCGCGGCGAGCTGGTGTGCCTGGTCGGTCCGTCCGGGTGCGGGAAGTCCACGACGCTGAAGATGGTCAACCGGCTCATCGAGCCGACCAACGGCCGGATCTTCCTCGACGGCCAGGACGTCACCGACGCCGACCCGGTCCAGCTGCGCCGCGGCATCGGCTACGTCATCCAGCAGGTGGGCCTGTTCCCGCACCAGAAGATCGTCGACAACGTGATGACGGTCCCGCTGCTCTACGGCGAGAGCAAGCAGAAGGCCCGGGAGCGTGCCGAGGAGCTGCTCACCATGGTCGGGCTGGACCCCGGGCAGTACGCCGAGCGCTACCCGCACCAGCTCTCCGGCGGCCAGCGCCAGCGGGTGGGCGTCGCCCGCGCCCTGGCCGCGAACCCACCCGTGCTGCTGATGGACGAGCCGTTCGGCGCCGTCGACCCGGTGAGCCGCGGTCGGCTGCAGGAGGAGTTCCGCGCCCTGCAGCGGGAGCTCGACAAGACCGTGATGCTGGTGACGCACGACATCGACGAGGCGACCCGGTTGGGCGACCGCGTCGCGGTCTTCGCGACCGGCGGCCGGCTCGCCCAGTACGACGTGCCGGCGGCCGTGCTCGGCGCCCCCGCCGACGACTTCGTCGCCGAGTTCGTCGGCGGGTCACGCGGGCTGCGCCGGTTGGCGGTCACCCCGATCGACCCCGATCACCTCGAGCCGCTGGAGGGCATCAACACCGGCGACCTCGCCGGCACCATCGACGTGCACTCCAGCCTGGAGGCGGCGATGGCGCTGATGATGCGGGAGGACAAGCCGATGATCGGCGTCACCGACCGGGCGCGCTTCCTCGGGGTGCTCACCCCGAACGGGGTGCACCGGATGCTGCGCGCGGACGTGAACGGCTGACCGCCTCGCGGGCGGCGGCGTCGTGCTGCTCCTGCCAGGCGACGAGGTCGGTCACCGCCTCGGCGGCGCCGCCGTCGCCCTCCCAGCCGGCGAGTGCGTCGGCCTCCTCGACCTGGCGCACCGCGAGCGTCTGCTCGAGCTGCTGCACCCGGGTGCGCGACTCCTGCAGCGCCCGCGACTCGGTGACCAGCCTGCGCTCCGCGCGCACGGCCCGGGTCTGGGCCTGGTCGAGCAGGCCCTCGAGGTCACGACGCCCGAGCTGGGCCTCGGCCAGGCGCTCGGTCATCGCAGTGGTGAACTCCGCGTGCTCGGCGGCCCGCACGGTGAACAGCTCGCGGTAGGCCTTGGCGCTGGCGGCCCGGTCGGCGGCGTTCTCCCGGCGCGACTGCAGCACCTCGGTCCACATGATCCGCAGTGCCGCCCAGCCGAGCACGAGGGCTGCCACCGACGCCACGCTCAGGGCCACCACCGACCGGGTGGGCAGTGCTGCCAGGACCACCACCGTCGCGGCCCCCAGCAAGGTGACCGCCACGGTGACCCGCACGCTGCGCTGTCGTCGTCGGTTGCGGGAGCGGGGAGTGCGACGGACCGGAGCGCGGCCGGAGGCTGCCATGGTCCGCAGCGTAGGTCGGTCTCAGTCCTCGGGCGGCACGCGACACGCGTGCTCGAGCAGGAGCGCGGCCCCGGTGATCAGCAGACCCGCGACCGCGCCCGCGAGGGAGTGCCACAGGCGGGTGCCGGCGAGCGGGTCGTCGACGCCGAGCTGGGCCAACGCGTAACCGGCGTAGCCACCGGCCACCAGCGCTCCGGTCAGCGCGCTGGCCTTGGCCAGCACCAGCCGGTTCACCGCCTGGTGATGCTCGAGCCGGGTCCGGTCACCGCGCACCGCGCGCCGGGTCAGGTACGCCGACCCGCCGATCACGGCGGCGACGAAGACCAGCAGGGCCACCGTGCCGAGGGCGACCCGCGGCTCGGCGTACCCCAGGCGCAGGGCCAGCTGCCGCACCCCCCAGCCGCCGACCAGACCGATCACGCCGAGGACGACCAGCGGACCGGGACCCGTGGGGCGCAGGTGGCCGTGCGGCTCGGGCTCCTCCTCGCGCCCCGGCTCGGGACCGTGATTCTCTTCCGGAGGACGCTCGGGGCCGCGCTGGGTCACCTCAGTGCAGCTCGAGCTCGATGTCCTCGCGCAGCTGCACGCCGTCGCGTCCGGCCTTCTCGACCAGCTCGGCGATCGGGCCCGCTCCGGGGATCTCCGCCTCGGGCTCGAGATCGAGCCACGGCACCAGCACGAACGCCCGCTCGGATGCGCGCGGGTGCGGCAGCACGAAGTCGTCCTCGTGCACCCGGCGCTCGCCGACCACGATCAGGTCGACGTCGAGGGTGCGCGGGGCGTTCTTGGTGCCGTCCCGCTCGCGGCCGTAGGCGGACTCGATGGCCTGCACGCGCTCGAGCAGGGTGCGGGCGGTCAGGGTGGTGTCGAGCAGCACGACGGCGTTGAGGAAGTCCTTGGAGTCCTCGGGCGCACCGACCGGCTCGGTCTCGTAGACCGGCGAGACGCCGGTGACCCACACCTCGGGGGTGTCGCACAGGGAGTCGACCGCGGCCTGCAGGTTGGTCCGACGCTCGCCGAGGTTGGACCCGATCGAGATCACCGCCCGCCGGATGGGGTGCATCTCACCGGTCAGGGTGTCTGCGTCGATGATGTTCGGGTTGGGGGACTCAGTCACTGCGGCTCCGGTTGATGGTCAGGGCGACATCGGAGAAGGTCGCCTGGATCGGGGCATGTGGCTTGTGCACGGTCACCTCGGCTTGCCGAACGCCGGCGTGGCTCAGGCACGTGTCTGCGATGCGCTGCGCCAGCGTCTCGATCAGGTCGACCGGGTCGCCGGCGATCACCGCGGCAACGTCGCCGACGAGCCTCCCGTAGTCCACGGTGTCGTGCAAGTCGTCGGTGCGGGCAGCAGCACGGCTGTCCACCGACAAGGTGAGGTCGACCACGAAGTCCTGGCCGTCGCGCCGCTCGGCGTCGAAGACCCCGTGCCGCCCGCGCACGGTGAGCCCGCGCACGGTCAAGCGGTCCCACGTCCGGGTCTCGGACGACCCAACCCTGGTCTCGGTCATGGTGCTTCGACACTACCGGCGGCCCCCAGTGGTCGGTCCAGCCACCGGGAGACCACCTTGAGCGCATCGACGCTGGCACGCACCTCGTGCACGCGGACTCCCCACACGCCCTGGATGCCGGCGATGGTGGTCAGCGCCACGTTGGCGTCCTCGCGGTCCAGCACCGGACGCGGGTTGCCGGCTGCGTCGGCGAGCAGGGAGCCGAGGAACGACTTGCGGCTGGATCCCACGAGGACCGGGTGTCCGAGCGCCTCGAGCTCGGGCAGGCGGCGCAGCAGCCCCCAGTTGTGCTCCGCGGTCTTGGCGAACCCCAGTCCGGGGTCGACGACGAGGCGGGCAGGATCGACACCGGCGGCCACGGCGGCCTCGATCCTGGCGGCGAGCTCGTCGCGGACCTCGCCCAGCACGTCGGCGTACTCCGCGTGCTGCTGCATGGTCGCCGAGTGCGCACGCCAGTGCATGGCGACGTACGCCGCTCCGTGCTCGGCGACCACCTCCAGCACCCGCGGGTCGGCGAGTCCTCCGGACACGTCGTTGACGAGCACCGCACCCGCCTCCAGGGAGGCACGCGCCACCTCGTGACGCATCGTGTCCACCGACACCGCCACGCCCTCCTGGACCAGGGCGCGGACGACCGGCAGCACCCGGTCGAGCTCCTGCGCCGCGAGCGGCCGGGTCGCGCCGGGGCGGGTGGACTCCCCGCCGATGTCGAGAAGGTCGGCGCCCTGGGCGCGCAGGTCCAGGGCGTGCGCGAGCGCCGCGTCGGTGGTCGCCCACCGCCCGCCGTCGGAGAACGAGTCGGGGGTCACGTTGACCACGCCCATCACCAGCGGGCGGTCGAGGACGGGCAGTCCCGCAGCCCAGTCCGCGGCCGTGCTCACCGGCCCCACCCCATGTAACGCGGGGTTGTGGAGACTGAGTGCCTCCCCGGGGGCGCACTCAGTAGCCGTAACCCCGCGTTACAAGTGTGGGGGGCGGAGCGAGACGTCATCGCGCGTTGATCAGCGACATCGCCTCGGCGCGGGTCGCGGGGTTGTGCATGATGCCGCGCACGGCGGAGGTGATGGTGCGGGCACCGGCCTTGCGGACCCCGCGCATGGTCATGCAGAGGTGCTCGGCGTCGATCACCACGATCACGCCGCGAGCCTCCAGGATGTGCACCAGCGCATCGGCGATCTGGGTGGTCAGCCGCTCCTGGACCTGGGGTCGCTTGGCGTAGACGTCGACCAGCCGCCCGAGCTTGGAGAGCCCGGTGATCTTGCCGTCCTCGTTGGGGATGTAACCGACGTGCGCGACCCCGGTGAACGGCACCAGGTGGTGCTCGCAGATCGACCACAGCTCGATGTCGCGGACCAGCACCATCTCGTCGTGCCCGAGGTCGAAGGTCGTGGTCAGCACGTCCTCCGGGGCCAGCCGCATCCCGCCGGTGATCTCGGCGTACGCCCGGGCCACCCGCGCTGGGGTGTCCCGCAGCCCCTCGCGGTCGGGGTCCTCCCCGATCGCGATCAGCAGCTCGCGGACCGCGGCCTCGGCCCGCTCCTGGTCGAAGGGACCGACGGTGCGGGGCCGGGCGGTGATCGGGTTGATGCTCATCCGCTCACGCGCCCGGCGGCCTGGGACCGTTGTGCCCCGGGGTGGGCGGGGCGGGCGGGTTGGCCCCGGGAGCGGTGTCGCCGTGGATGTCTCCGCCGGAGCCGGGGGGGGTGATCACCACGGCGCCCTCCTCCTCCTCCGCGAGCGGGCCCTGGGCAGCGGCCTGGCGGACCTTCTCCGGGATCTCCACGGGCGGGATCGACGAGGGCAGCCGGTCCGGCGAGCCGGTCCACGCGGGCCGCGCCGGCCGGCGACGCAGCGGCTCGAAGACCGCCGCCACCTCGTCCTTGTCCAGGGTCTCGTGCTCCATCAGCGCGAGCACCAGGGCGTCGAGGACGTCGCGGTTCTCCTCCAGGATGTCGAAGGCCTCCTGGTGGGCGGTGGCCAACAGCTTCTTGGTCTCCTCGTCGACGATGGCGGCGACGTCCTCGGAGTAGTTGCGCTGGTGCCCGAGGTCGCGTCCCAAGAACGGCTCGCCGTTGGTCTCGCCGAGCTTGATCGCGCCCAGCCGCTCGGTCATGCCGTACTGGGTGACCATCGCCCGGGCCAGCGACGTGGCCTTCTCGATGTCGTTGCCGGCGCCGGTGGTCGGGTCGTGGAAGACCATCTCCTCGGCTGCGCGGCCGCCCATCATGTAGGCGAGCTTGTCCAGCATCTCCGCCCGGGTCTGGGAGTACTTGTCCTCGTCGGGGAGCACCATCGTGTAGCCCAGCGCCCGGCCGCGCGGCAGGATCGTGACCTTGTGCACCGGGTCGGTGCCCGGCAGCGCCGCCGCGACGAGTGCGTGGCCGCCCTCGTGGTAGGCGGTGATGAGCTTCTCCTTCTCGCTCATCAGCCGGGTGCGCTTCTGCGGGCCGGCGATGACCCGGTCGATCGCCTCGTCCAGGGCGTCGTTGTCGATCAGCTTCTGGTTCTGCCGGGCGGTCAGCAGGGCCGCCTCGTTGAGCACGTTGGCGAGGTCGGCGCCGGTGAAGCCCGGCGTACGGCGCGCCACCGAGCGCAGGTCGACGTCGGGCGCCATCGGCTTGCCGCGAGCGTGCACGCCGAGGATGTGCTCACGGCCGGCGAGGTCGGGGGCGTCCACGGAGATCTGCCGGTCGAAGCGACCGGGCCGCAGCAGCGCCGGGTCGAGGATGTCGGGGCGGTTGGTGGCCGCGATCAGGATGACCCCGCCGCGGACGTCGAAGCCGTCCATCTCCACCAGCAGCTGGTTCAGCGTCTGCTCGCGCTCGTCGTGTCCGCCGCCCATGCCGGCGCCGCGGTGGCGACCGACGGCGTCGATCTCGTCGATGAACACGATCGCCGGGGCGTTCTCCTTGGCCTGCTCGAACAGGTCGCGGACCCGGCTGGCGCCGACCCCGACGAACATCTCCACGAAGTCGGAGCCGGAGATCGAGTAGAACGGCACCCCGGCCTCGCCTGCGACCGCACGGGCGAGCAGGGTCTTTCCGGTGCCGGGCTGGCCGTAGAGCAGCACGCCCTTGGGGATCTTGGCGCCCACGGCCTGGAACTTGGCGGGCTCCTGCAGGAACTCCTTGATCTCGCCGAGCTCCTCGATGGCCTCCTCGCACCCGGCCACGTCGGCGAAGGTGGTCTTCGGCATGTCCTTGCTGATCAGCTTGGCCTTGGACTTCGCGAACTGCATCACCCGGCCACCGCCGCCCTGGACCTGGTTCATCAGGAAGAGGAACAGCAGCACGATCAGGGCGAACGGCAGCAGCGTGGCCAGGATCTGGCCGAGCAGGCTGGGCTTGGGGTTCTTGACGTTGAACTCCTTGATCTGCCCGGAGTCGACCTGCTTCTGCACCTGGTCGACGAGCTCGACCTGTTGGCCGTCGACCCAGGTGGCCATCACCTTGTCCCCGTTGTCGAGGGTGGCGCGGATCTGCTGGTCACCGCCGTCGACGAAGGTGATGTCCTTGACGTCGCCGGAGTCGATCTTCTTGACCATCGTGGAGGTCTGGACCTCCTGGTAGCCCCCGTTGGGCACCAGGTACTGCAGGGCGAGCAGGACACCGACCACGGCCACGGGGATCCACAGCCATGGACTTCGCAGGAGCTTCTTCACGCGGCAATCCTCTCAGGTCGCTCCCAGAGGTCGACCCCCCGTTTGCGGACGGCCCTCCGAGCGGGCCGCTCGGCGCGTCGGTCAGGAGTAGACGTGCGGCGCCAGCGTGCCGATGTCGCGCAGGTTGCGGTAGCGCTCCTGGTAGTCCAGGCCGTACCCGACCACGAACTCGTTGGGAATGTCCCAGCCGACGTACTTGACCTCCACGGCCATCCGCTGCGCCTCCGGCTTGCGCAGGAGCGTGCAGATCTCCACGCTGGCCGGGTTGCGCGAGTTGAGGTTGGAGGTCAGCCACATCAGCGTGAGCCCCGTGTCGATGATCTCGTCGACGATCAGCACGTGCCGGCCGCTGATGTCGGTGTCGAGGTCCTTGAGGATGCGGACCACGCCGGAGCTCTTGGTCCCCGAGCCGTAGGAGGAGACGGCCATCCAGTCCATCTCCACGTGCCGGTTCAGCGCCCGGGCGAGGTCGGCCATCACCATGACGGCGCCGCGCAGGACGCCGACGATGAGCAGGTCCTGACCCTCGTAGTCGGCCTCGATCTGCTTGGCCAGGTCACCCAGCCGGGCCTGGATCTCGGCCTCGGTGAACAGGATGTCGACCAGCTCGCCCTCGACGTCGGATACGTCCACGAGCACAGGGTGCCACACCGGCCGGGCCATCAGGACATGACCTTTCCCAGCAGATCTCCGGACGACCCGAGCCGGGACGACCGCTGTCTCAGTCGGCGGCGATGCCCGCTGCTTCCCTGGCCAGGGAGGCGACCTTCTCGGGGCCGATCCGGTCCGCGACCGAGACCACGCCGACCCGGTTCCCGACGGCGAACACGATGTAGCCGCCGTAGCGCCGGTCGGAGTCGTAGCCCGGGAAGTAGGTGACCTGCTGGGTGGCGTCCGCCACGGTGACCGGAGAGCCGTACCCGAAGTCTCCGCCCTGGATCGCCGGGCACTCGTCGACCGCGGACACGATGTCGGACGCGGCGGACCTGGCCGCCGCCGGGGTCCGGGCCTGTGCCAGCAGCTCGGTGACACGGGTGACGTCGCTGCCCGCGAGGACCGTCCCGATCACGTCCAGCCCGCGACTGGGGAGCACGTCGTCGAAGGTGGTGTCCCCCGTGCACGGCCCCAGGGGCTCCTGCGGGTCGACGTCGGAGACCACCCGGAAGGAGTGTCCGGTGACGTCGTAGTAGAGCCGTTCGCGGACGAGGTTCTCCGCGGACAGCTCGTCGAGGGGTGCCGCCGTGCCGGTCGATGTCGGTGCGGGGCTCGAGGACGGAGTCACCGAAGGCGTTCGGGAGGGTGTCGCCGGCGCCCGGGAGGCGGTCGGCGAGGCGGTCGGGGACGCGCTGCGGGACCGGGTGGGGGACGGCGAGGGACTCATGGGGTGCGCCGACGGCGGGCTGTCCGGCTGCTCGTCGGCGTGCTGGACACGCGCCACCGCCACCCCACCGGTCACGCCCACGGCAGCGGCCACGGCCGCGCTGAGGACTGCCTGCTTGACCAACATGTCGTTCCTCCTGGGAACCGGGCGGCCCCTTCGCCGCCGTTCACCGGTAGAGATGCGGGGATCAGCGATTTCGTTGGCCCGGCAGGCCCGGCCGTCTCAGGTGGTGTGGCGAAGGGCCGCGCGCATGAACGAGCGTGCGACGTGGATGCGGTCGCGTACGGCGGCCAGCGAGCTGTCGGTGATCTGCGCGATCTCGTCGTAGGGCAGCGACCCGAGGTCGCGCAGCACGAAGGGTTCCACGGCGCGCGGATGGTGCAGCTCCAGCTCGGCGAGGGCCTCCATCAGGTCCAGCCGAGTCCCGGCCACGACGCTGGTGGTGCGCGGGTCGGCGGCCTCGGGGAGCTCGGGACTGCCGCCCTCGACCCACCGCCGGCGCAGCCGTCGGTAGGTCATCCGGGCGCTGTTGGAGGCGATCACCGTCACCCAGCCGCGGAAGGACCCGGTCCCGCTGTAGCTGTCGATGTTCGCGGCGATGGCGACGAGTGCGTCCTGGGCGGCGTCCTCGGCGTCCTCGACGTAGGGCAGCAGGCGGGAGCAGCGGCCGAGGACCAGGGGCCGGACCATGGCGAGCAGGTCCTCAAGCGCGGCCGCGTCGCCACTGCGCGCCCGCTCCACGAGCTCGGCGTCGATGGGCGTGGAGTCCGAGAGCGCTGTCACAGGTCACTATGTTGTCCCACATGAGGCGAATGGGGCGCTACCGCCTGGAGCGTGTTCTCGGCGCCGGCGCCTTCGCGACGGTGTGGCTCGCCACGGATCCTGCTCTCGAGGCGCGCGTGGCGATCAAGGTGTTGGCCGACAACTGGGCCAACAACGCCGACGTACGCGAACGCTTCCTGGCCGAGGCGCGGTTGCTCCGCCGGATCGACGACCCCCGGCTGGTGCGTGTCTTCGACGTCGGGGTGAGCGAGGGCGAGGACGCACGCCCCTACTTCGTGATGGAGTACGTCCCCGGGGGCACCCTGGCCGACCGGATCGACGCGGTGGGCACGCGCGAAGCCCTCAGGCTCGGCGTCGCGGTCGCCGACGCGGTGCAGGTGCTCCACGACGCCGGGGTGGTCCACCGGGACGTGAAGCCGAGCAACGTGCTGGTCGACGACCGCACGGTGCCCCCGCGGGTCGTGGTTTCCGACCTCGGCAGCGCCAAGCTGCTCGCCGAGGCGTCCGGTGTCACGGTCACGACCGGCACCCCGGCGTACATGGCTCCCGAGCAGATCCACCAGAGTGCGGGTTTCGACGGCCGGGCCGACGTGTATGCCGCTGCGGCCGTCACCTACCACCTGCTCAGCGGGCACCCGGCGTTCCCCGACCGCTCTCCGGCCGAGGTCATGGAACGCCGCAGCGACCGGCGGCCGGCGCCGCTGGCCGCCCGGCTGGGTCAGCCCCCGGCCCTCGACCGGCTGCTGACCCGCTCACTGAGCTGGGAGGCGCACAAGCGGCCCGCAACGGCTGCTGAGTTCGCTCGGGAGCTGGATCGGGTGTTGCGTGCCGACACCTCGCCTCCGGTGCCCCGTCAGCTCGCGGCCGGGTCGGTGCTGGCGGGCAGTGCCGTCCTGGGGGCAGTCCTGTTCGTCCTCGCCTACCTGCTGGCCCGCTGACCTCTCCGACTCAGGCATGAGGCGGGTGCGGGAAGCAGAACGTCCCACGAGGTGTTCATCCAGCCATGCGTCTCTCGGTCCTCGATCTCGTCCCCGTCCGCAGCGACCAGACCAGCGCGGACGCCGTCGCTTCGACCCGCCGGCTGGCCCGGGTCGCCGACGAGGCGGGCCTGCACCGCTACTGGCTGGCCGAGCACCACAACATGCCGGCCGTCGCCGCGACCAACCCGCCGGTGCTGGTCTCCCTGGTCGCCTCGGCCACCGAGCGCATCCGCGTCGGCTCCGGCGGCGTGATGCTCCCCAACCACGCCCCGCTGGTGGTCGCCGAACAGTTCGCGCTGCTCGAGGCAGCCTTCCCCGGCCGGATCGACCTCGGCATCGGTCGCGCGCCCGGGACCGACCCGGTCACCAGCTTCGCGCTGCGCCACGGCGCCGGCGGCGTGGGCGAGGACGCCGTCGCACGCTTCCCGGAGTACGTCGACAACGTGGTCGCGATGATGAGCCCGGAGGGGGTCGGCCTCCAGGTGGCCGGACGCACCCATGCCCTCGCCGCGACCCCCCGCGCCACGTCGGTCCCCGAGCTGTGGCTGCTCGGCTCCTCCGACTACTCCGCCCGGCTGGCGGCGGACCGCGGGCTGCCCTACGTCTTCGCCCACCACTTCTCCGGCAAGGGCACGGCCGAGGCGCTGGAGCTCTACCGGTCCAGCTTCCGGCCCTCGGAGCACCTCGCCGAGCCGCGGACGTTCCTGACGGTCAACGCGGTCGTCGCCGAGGACGCGGACGAGGCGCGCCGCCTGGCCCTGCCCAATGCCCACGCGATGGTGGCGCTGCGCACCGGCGGCCCGCTCGCGCCCCAGCGCCTGGTCGAGGAGGCCGAGAAGGAACCGCTGGCCCCGCAGCACGCCGAGCTGGCCGAGGCGATGATGGCCCGCTGGGTGATCGGTGATCCGGCCTCGGCCGCGGGGCAGGTGCGCGAGCTGGCCGAGGCGTTCGGCGTCGACGAGGTCATGCTGCACCCGGTCGCCGGCGCGTGGACCGGCACCGACCCGGCCACCGCGCCCAACCGGGAGACCACCCTCCGGCTGCTGGCCGGCGAGCTGCTCTGAGCCTCGCGACCCGGTGGGACGTCATACGCTCTCCTCGCAGTAGCCGCCGATCCGGATGACGTCCCTCGTCACCCGGCGGCGAGAAACACGATCTCGCCCTCCGAGCGCAGCGCCCGCACGTGGCCGGGGAGGTCCACCCACTTCTGGCCGTGCCAGTCGGTGACGAGGCGGTCGAGCTCGGTGACGTGGCCGTGGAACAGCTCCGCCGACGGGGCTCCGGCGTCGGCGGCTGCCTGACGGAGCACCCGGGTCCGGATGGCGGGGTCCAGCGCCGCGAGGACCTCGACGGCGAGCCCCTCGGTCGCGCGGGCGTCCCCCAGCGCGACCGAGGCCACCGCGTCGAGGTAGGCGGTGTCGGCCCGCAGCAGGTCGGCCGTCCGGGCGAGGGCCGCGGTGACGCCCGGACCGAGCTCCTGCTCCAGCAGCGGCAGCACCCGGGTGCGGACCCGGACGCGGGTGTAGCCCTCGTCCTGGTTGTGCGGGTCGGTCCAGTACTGCAATCCCTCGGCAACGCACGCGGTCTCGGTCTCGCTGCGGCTGACGTCCAGCAGCGGCCGCCGGTAGACGCCGAACGCGCGCCGCATCCCCGACAGCGCCCGCCCGCCCGACCCGCGGGCCAGACCCATCAGGACCGTCTCGGCCTGGTCGTCCATGGTGTGGCCGAGCAGCACCGTGCGGGCGTCGTACCGCTGCGCAACCTCGGTGAGTACGGCGTACCGCGCCTCCCGCGCCGCCGCTTCCGGTCCCATCCCCCGCGCCTCGACCTGCACCCGGACGCCGACGGTCTCGTCGACCCCGAGGTCGCGCATCTGCTCCAGCACGTGCTGGGCATGGGCCTGCGATCCTGCCTGCAGCCCGTGGTCGACGGTGGCGCCGACCACCTGCCAACCGGGCTCCCGCGCCTCGTGCACGGTGGCGGCCAGCAGCGCCAGCGAGTCCGCGCCACCGGAGCAGGCGACCACGACCGTGTCCCCGGGTCCCAGGTCGACCAGAGCACGGCGAACCGTCCGCCGGACCGCCGCAACCGCGGGATGCAGCCCCATGGGTCAGCCGTGCACGCGCGCGACCCACAGCGACGGGTCGTGGATCTCCTCGGTGCTGGGGAGGTTCTCCGGACCGGCCCAGACGGCGTTGAAGCCGTCCATGCCGACCTTGTCGACCACGGCGCGCACGAACACGGCGCCGTCGCGGTACTGCGCCATCTTCTGCTCGAGCCCGAGGAGGCGGCGCAGCAGCCGGTCCAGCGCCCCGGCGCCGCGGCGACGCCGGTTGAACTTCGCGCGGATCGACTCCACCGACGCGATGACCTCGGGACCGACCCCGTCCATCACCACGTCGGCGTGACCCTCCAGCAGGCTCATCACACCGGTGACCCGCTCGATCACCTGCTTCTGCTCGGGACCGGAGAACAGGTCGAGCAGGCTGGCGTCCGAGCGGCCGGAGACCACGTCGCCGATCTTGCGGACCACCTCGCCCATCAGCTCGGCGGGGTCGGTGCGGACCGCGCTGATGATCCGGTCCATCTCGCCGCGCAGGTGGTCGGCCATCCACGGCACCGCGGTGAACTGCACCCGGTGGGTCTCCTCGTGCAGGCACACCCACAGGCGGAAGTCGTGCGGGTCGGCCTGGAGCTCGCGCTCGACGTGCACGATGTTGGGCGCGACCAGGAGGAGCCTGCCCTGGGCGTCCGGGGCCTCGTAGAACGGGTCGAACTGTCCCAGCACCTTGGAGCCGAGGAAGCCCAGCAGGGCGCCGAGCTCGGCGCCGGTGATCCGCGACCCGATCGCCTCCGCCATGGGGCCGGGCGTGCCGCGCCGCTCCTGGAGCCGGTCGATCAGCGGCGCGATCATGGTGGCGAACCCGTCGGCGTTGGCCCTGACCCAACCGCCACGGTCCACCACGAGCACCGGAGCGGTGCGGTCGGCGGCGTGCAGGCCGGTGTAGTCGCGCACCAGGCCGGTCGAGCGCTCCGCGTCCGCGCGCAGCTCGGCGACGGTCTCGTCCGCCTCGGCGGGGCTGACCTGCGGGCCCTCGCCGACCAGCCACGACCCCACGCGGGTGGCGAGGTCCCAGTCGACCATCGAGGGACGACCGTAGGCGTCGCGTCCGTCCCGGTTGCTCGTCATGGCCCCGACCCTACGCCGCACCTGCACGCGCCCAGGACGGCCGCGATCCGGTCGATCAGCACCCGCGACTTCAGCTCCTTGGGCGGCGGCACCCGGTCGGCCACCAGCACGAAGCCCATCCGCCCGCCGCCGATGTCGTCGGCCACGCCGGCGAGGCCGTGCACCCCGGTGAGCGTCCCGGTCTTGGCCCGCACCCGGCCGCGCCCCGCGTCCGGCCCCCGGTCGAAGCGGTAGGCCAGCGAGCCGGTGAACCCTGCCACGGGCAGGCCGGTGATCACCGACCGGAGCTCGGGGTGCTCCGGGGAGGCGGCGACGCGCAGCACCCCGGCGAGGGTCTCCGGCTCGAGCCGGTCCTCGCGGGAGAGCCCGCTGCCGTCGAAGAGCCGGTCGCCGACGACGTCGACGCCGAGGCGGCGTACGACGGCCAGCACCGCGGCCGTGCCGGCGGAGAACGACCCCTCCTGCCGCTCGGCCAGGCCCACGTGCCGGGCGAGCACCTCCGCAGCCTGGTTGTCGCTGACCGCCAGGGTGCGCTCGACGATCTCCCCCAGCGGAGCACTCAGCGCCTTGCCCACCTCGGCGGCGCCACGCGGCGCGGAAGCCCGCCGGACCGGGCCGGTGACCTTGAGCCCGGCATCCTTGACCGCGCTCCGGAAGACCTGACCTGCGCGCGCCGCCGGATCGTCGACGAAGGCGTAGCCGGAGTCGGTGTGTCCCTCGTCGACCCACAGCGAGGAGATCGGCGGCACCACGTTCTCGGGGATGTAGGTCGCGGGCCATCGCGGATTGACCGACGGCCCGGAGAAGTGCGTGTCGTCGTAGGCGACGCGGACCCGGCGCACGCCCCGCGAGCGCAGCTCCTTGACCGCCTCTTCGGCAAGCGTGGTGACGTCTGCCCGGTCCGGGTAGCCGACGTCGGCCTGGCGGGGCGTGCTGGCCAGGAACGGGTCGCCACCGCCGACGAGGACGAGCAGGTGCCGAGCGGGCACCCAGCGGGCGGTCGTGCGGAAGCGGGCCATCGGGCCCAGCACCTCCAGCGCCGCCGTCGTGGTCAGCAGCTTGGTGGTCGAGGCCGGGGTGACGGTGTGCGCGCCGTCCCGGAACAGCGTCTCTCCGGTGGCCAGGTCGGTGACGAGGACGGCGAAGTGCCGCCCGAGGGCCTTGCGGCGCAGCATCGGCCCGATGCGGGACGCGACCGCGTCCGGGTCGCTGTGCCCGGCCCGGGCGGCCGCCGCGATGCGGCGTACCGGCGTCGCGGGCGGCAGGTCCAGGCCTTCGGGTGGCGCGACGGCGGCGGGCTCGCTGCGAGGGTCCGCGCCCCCGTGGGGGTCCAGCCAGTAGACACCGGCCGCCGTCGCGAGCAGCGCGACGACCAGCACCTCGACGACCCGTGCGAACAACCACCCCTGGGGCCGACGCCTGCGCCGCGGCTGCGTCACGCTCTGCGGCGGCCGCTGCGCCTCCTCCATGCCACCGGCTCCCTTCGAATGTGCCCAACGGGTGAGTATGCGGGAGACTAACCGCGGTGCGGCCCGGGTACGACCCCACGCGGCGCCGCGCCGACCGGTGCGGCCGATGACGACGGGACCGGCCGGCAGTTCCCGATCCAGGGGCCCGACAGCGGAAGGAAGACGCGGTGGAGTTCGACGTGCTCGTGGAGATCCCCAAGGGTGTGCGCAACAAGTACGAGGTCGATCACGAGACCGGGCGGATCCGCCTGGACCGCACGTTGTTCACCTCCACCCAGTACCCCTCCGACTACGGGTACATCGAGCACACGCTCGGCCTCGACGGCGACCCGCTGGACGCACTGGTGCTGCTGCAGGAGCCGACCTTCCCCGGCTGCATCATCAAGTGCCGCGCCATCGGGATGTTCCGGATGACCGACGAGGCCGGCGGCGACGACAAGGTCCTGTGCGTTCCTGCGACCGACCCGCGGCTGGAGCACATCCGCGACATCAACCACGTGCCGAAGTTCGACCGGCTGGAGATCCAGCACTTCTTCGAGGTCTACAAGGACCTCGAGCCCGGCAAGTCCGTCGAAGGCGCCGAGTGGGTCGGCCGCTCCGAGGCCGAGGCCGAGGTCCGGGCCTCCTTCGAGCGTGCCAAGCACGGGGACCACTGACCGACGGCGCTCAGGCCTTCCGCGCCCGGAAGTAGCCCAGCGCCCCGGAGCGCTCGAGGGTGACCTCGACGCACCCGGCCTCGGTGAGCCACCGGCGCAGCTGGGCACCGGTGGCGCCCGGTCCGAGGAGCCCGGCGGCACGACCGACCTGGCGCATCGGCAGGTAGCGCAGTCCGGCGTCGTCGAGGACCGCGCTGCCGGTGATCACGCCACCGGCGTGCAGCACCCGCACCATCTCCTGCACCGCCGCACGCGGGTCGGGGAAGCAGTGCAGTCCGGTGAAGGAGACGACCAGGTCGAACTCCTCATCGGGAAACGGCAGCTCCGACACGTCGGCGCGGACCGGCTCCACCTGGTCGGCCACGTGACGCCGCTCGGCGGCCGCCGTGGTGCGGTCCAGCATCGTCTGGGAGATGTCCGCGGCGACGTACCGGACCCGTTGCCCCCGGCGCAGTCCACGCAGCGCGACGCCGCCACCGCAGGGCACGTCGAGCACGGCGGACCCGGCGGCCTGGCGCCCGATCTCCGCGGCAGCGGCGTACAACCGGCGCAGGTCGCTGCCGATCCCGACCCGCCACAGCGGGCCGCCTGCCTGCGGGTGCTCCACGGTCCAGTCGTAGAACCGGGCCCACAACGGGTCCTGGTGCCATCCGCCGAGGCCGGGGACGGACCCGCCCAGCAACACCCTCAGTCCTCGAGCATCTCGGCTCGCAGCAGCTCCTCGGGGCAGCCGAAGGCGTCGACCAGGTCCTCGGCGACCGGACGCAACGTGCGGCACAGGTCGCCCACCTCGCGGGTGACGGCCTTGGAGCGCTGGCTGGAGAGCCGCCCGTGCTCGATGAACCACGCCCGGTCGGCCTCGATCGTGGAGAGCGCGTAGAGGTCGCACAGCTGGCGCATCACGACCTTGTTGTCCCCGTCGGACATCGCCTCGACCTTGTCGTTGAACGCCTCGAGGACCAGCCGGTCGACGTGGGAGCGGCCCGCCGCGATCACGTGATCCTGGACGCGGCTGAACACCTCGACGGCATCCATCCCCTCGTCCATGCCGCGCTTGAGCCGGCGTGCCACGCCGGAGACGGTGTGCTCCTCGCGCCACCGGAACATCGCCAGCTGGTACTCCGGGTCGCGCAGCGCCGCCTCCTGGTCCCAGCTGTCGTCGGCGCCGCCGGGAAGGACGTCCTTGATCCGCTCGAGCAGCTTGTGCACGCTGGTGCGCTCCACGACGGTCTCGACCGCCAGCTCGGCGACGAACCGGACCATGCCGAGCTGGTCGAGGTCTCCGAAGGCGGTCGAGTAGTCGGTGAGGAGGCCCTTGGCGACCAGCTGCAGCAGGATGTGGTTGTCGCCCTCGAAGGTGGTGAAGACGTCGGTGTCCGCGCGCAGCGCTCCGAGCCGGTTGAACATCAGGTAGCCGGCGCCGCCACAGGCCTCTCGGCACTCCTGGATCGTCCGGGAGGCGTGCCAGGTGCCGACGGCCTTGACGCCGGCGGCCATCGACTCCAGCGCCCGGCGCTGCCGGTCCGGCGCGGTGGTGGTGGAGAGCACGTTGTGCAGCTCGTAGAGCAGAACCTCCTGCGCGCAGTGCAGCGCGTAGGTCTTGGCCAACAGCGGCAGCAGCCGGCGTTGGTGCATCCCGTAGTCGAGGAGCAGCTCCTCGTGGTCGCTGTCCGGCGGACCGAACTGCCGCCGCTTGTTGGCGTACTTGATCGCCACCGCCAGCGCGACCTTGCTCGCCGTGATGCCGGCGCCGCCGACGCTGACCCGGCCCTGGATGAGCGTGCCGAGCATGGTGAAGAACCGCCGGTCGCGGTTCTCGATATCGGAGTGGTAGGTGCCGTCGTCGCGGACCTCGGCGTAGCGGTTGAGCAGGTTCTCCCGAGGGATGCGGACCTGGTCGAAGCCGATCCTGCCGTTGTCGACGCCGTTGAGTCCGATCTTGGGGCCGTCGTCCTCGATCTCGATGCCGGGAAGCGGCCGCCCCTTGCCGTCGCGGATCGGGACCACGAAGCCGTGCACGCCCTCGGACTCACCGTCGATGACCAGCTGGGCGAAGACCACCGCCATCGAGGCGTGCTGCGCGGCGTTGCCGATGTAGTCCTTGCGGGAGAGCGTGTCGGGAGTGTGGACCACGAACTCGTCGGCCTCCCGGTCGTAGGTGGCCGTCGTCCCCAGCGCCTGCACGTTGGAGCCGTGACCGGTCTCGGTCATCGCGAAGCACCCCACCAGGTCGCCCTTGACCAGGTCGGTGAGGTAGAGGTCGTGGTGCCGCTTGTCGCCGAGCTGCAGGATGGCGCCGCCGAACAGGCCGAACTGCACCCCGACCTTGACGAGGATCGAGAGGTCGCCGAAGCCGAGGGTCTCGAAGGCCGCGATCGAGGCGCCGATGTCGCCACCGCCGCCGTACTCGGTCGGGAAGCCCAACCCGGTCTGTCCGGTCGAGGCCATCAGCTTGACCAGCTCCAGCACCCGCTCGCGGTAGTCCAGGGTCGGGAGCTCGATCGCCTGGTCGAGGATGTCGGCGTGCTCGGCGAGGCTCTTGCGCACCATCTCCCGAACGTCGGCGTACTGGCCATCGAGCACGGAGGTGAGTGCGGGTACGTCGATGGTGGGGTGCACGGTGTCCGGAGTCATGGAGGTCACTCTGCCGCAAACCTCCCGGCCTCGTCAGGGCCCCGTCGACGGTTCCAAGACGCGGTGCGAGCCGCGGCCGTGCGCGGCGCCCATTCGACGGGCTAGGGGCGAACGGCGAAGTCGGGGAACCAGGTGGAGATCGAGCTGTAGCGGACCGGCACGCCGGTGCGCGGCGCCTCGATGAACTGGCCGCCGCCGAGCGCGAGGGCGACGTGGTGGATGCCGCTGGGGCTGCCGTTGCTGCTCCAGAAGTACAGGTCGCCGGCCTTGGCCTTGCTGACCGAGATGCGCGTGCCCGTCTCGAACTGGGCCACGGAGTAGTGCGGCAGCGACTTCCCGCCGGCCTGCCAGGCCCGCATGGTCAGCCCCGAGCAGTCGAAGGAGTCCGGACCCGCCGCACCCCACTTGTAGGGCTTGCCCACCTGGGCCTTGGCGAACGCCAGCACCCTGTCCACCGCGGACCTGTCGCTGGAGGGCGGGGTCGGGTCGACCGGAGGCGCCGGGACCGGTGGGGGCGTCGGCGAGGTGCTGCTGCCGCCACCGCCGGTGTCGGTCGGCCTGGGCTGGTTGCGCACCTCCTTCTTCGCCTGGGCGGCTTGCTGCGCGGCCCGCTGGGCCTGGGCCTGCAGGCGGGCCTCCTGGGCCTGGCGCTCGGCCTCGGCAGCCGCCGCAGCCTTCTGCGCGGCCTGCTGCTCGAGGTAGGCCTGCCGCTGCTTGGCCAGGTCCAGGGAGATGTGCTGCGCCTTGGCGAGCTCGGCGATGAGCTTGGCGCGCTGGACCGCGATGCTGTTGGCGGCGGCACCGGCTGCCTCGGCGGCGCTCGCGGCCTGGTCCCGCAGCTGGCCGGCCTGGTCGGCCAGAGCCCTCTGGTGCTCCTGTGCCTTCGCGGCCTTCGCGGCGGAGGACTTCGCCTGCGCCAGGGCGGCACGGAACTCGTCGTAGCGCGCCTTCATCGACTCCCCGGCGCTCTGCACCACGCCGTAGCGGTTCATCAGCCCATCGGGGCCCTCCTCGCTGACCAGCGCGGTGGCCGTGCTCAGCTCGGTGCCGTTCTGGTAGCTCTCGGTGACCAGCGTGATGATCGCCCGGCGCTGCTGCTCCACCTCGTCGGCCGCCTGCAGCGCACGCTGCTGGGCCTGACGGGTGGCCTTGCGCGCCTGTCGCAGGCGCCAGAGTGCGCCGTTGTAGGTCTCCGAGGCGACCTCCGCCGCGGTGATGGCCGCGTCCAGGCGCGCCTGCGCTGCCTGCAGGGCCGCCTGGAGCTGGGCGACCGAGCGCTTCTTGTCCTCGACGTCCTTGCGGGCCCGGTCCACCTTGGCTTGGGACGGGGCCTGGGCACCCGAGCCGTCCGGCGACGGGTCGTCGGCGAGCGCCGCACCAGCGACCGTGGTGCTGAGCAGGGCTCCGGCCAGGCTCGCGCCCAGCAACCGACGAAGCCGCCTCGTTGCCCTCCAGGGCGCGCGTGCCACCGATCGTCCCTCTCGCCTCGGGGGTCCCCCGCCGCTTCCCTGTCGGCGCGAGACCCCGCAACGTTAGGGGCCTTTAGTCACATCTAGAACAGTTTTCACTGAATTACGACATTGTAATTCCGCACATTTCCTACTAATAGTGGAAACGTGCTAAGCAGCGTCTCCGGCATGCACCGGGATGTCGCTGGTGGTGGTGGTGGGATGGCTGTGCCGCCCGTGCGCGTCGAACCTCTGACCGCTCGCGATCGCCCCGATGTAGAAGGAGATGAAGGCGATCAGCGCGCCGGCAATGTCGTCGGCGATGTAGTGCCAGCCGAAGTACGTCGTGGACAGCACCGTGATGCCCATGTAGACCCACAGGGCGATCCGGATCCAGCGGTGCCGCACGGTGTACTGGCCGACCAGCGCCATCAGCAGGGTCACCGCGACGTGCAGGGAGGCGAAGCCCGCCACGGACTGGACGCCGCCGCTGAGCGGATCGACCTGGACGATGTTGTAACGGCCCCAGTAGAGCGCGTCCTGCAGGGCCGAGACGCCGGTGGGCGCGAGGTCGCTGTAGAGCCAGGGGAAGGCGAAGTTCGGCCCCAGCGTCGGGATCATGTAGTAGCTCGCGGTGCCCAGGGTCCAGGCGATGCACTGGGCGGTGACGAACCAGTAGCCGAAGCTGATGTTGCGCGACCAGACCAGCCACACCGTGACCGAGATCGGCACCATCGGCAGGAAGAACAAGTAGACGAAAGACAGGATCTGCGCCGCGACGTCGGTGCCGAGCAGGCTGTGGAGCAGCACCGCCGGGTCGTGGCCCAGGAGCAGCCACCGGTCGAGGGCGTGCAGCTCGTAGTCGCCCTGGCTGGTCTTGTTGACCCGGACGAAGGGCAGGAAGTTCTTCAGGTTCCGGTAGCTGACGTAGGTCAGGTAGAAGCAGATCAGGCCCAGCACGACCAGGGTGATCCGCTCGCGGGTCCAGTGCTCGCGGACCACGAGCTCGGCCTCGGCGCGGAACAGCCGGGGCCGCAGGCGCGTCCGCCACAGGGTGCGCGGGAGGACGTCGGCCACGAAGGCACCGAGCAGGAGCAGCGGCAGACGCACCCAGGCCGGGCCGAGGAAGCCGTCGGGGTCACGCAGCGGGTAGCCCAGCGCCCAGCCGGTGAGGACCGCGAGCAGGCCCATCGTCAACGCGACGGTCACCATCGTGGTGTAGGCCCGCCGCGTCATGGCCGCATTCTAGAGATGGCCCGGAGTCCCCGGTCGGCCCGGTAGCCGGGCACAGCGGGCGAGGTCCAGGGACGCGCGCACCGCCGCCCCCACAGGTACGTCGACCCCCCGGTCGGCCACGCCGGGCAGCGGCCCGACCCCGGCGACGTCGAGCAGCACACGCACCTGGTCAGGCGTCACCCGCGCCTCGGCGACGCGGGCCCGCAACGGTCCGGCCGGGTCCACCCGCAGGGCCGAGCGACGCAGGGCGAGCGCCTCGAAGTCGGCGTCGGGCGCGGCGACCTCACGCAGCCCCTGGGCCGGCTCGCCGTCGAGCACCGTGGCGTAGCCGAGGAACTGGGCGGTCCAGGCGTCCACCGGATGCGCCCACACCTGGTCGACGGTGCCGACCTGGACGACTCGCCCCGCACGCATCACCGCCATCTGGTCGGCCACGGCGAAGGCCTCCTCCTGGTCGTGGGTCACGAACATCGCCGTGACCCCGGCCGTGTGCAGGATCTCGCGGATGTCGCCCGCCAGCCGGTCGCGCAGGCTGCGGTCGAGGGCGCTGAGCGGCTCGTCGAGGAGCAGCAGCCGTGGCTCGACCGCCAGGGCCCGGGCCAGGGCCACCCGCTGCCGCTCCCCACCGGACAGGGTGGCCGGGGTCCGGTCCTCGTAGCCCGAGAGCCGGACCAGGCCGAGCAGCTCCGCTACCCGGCCGCGACGCTCGTGGCGCGCGACCCGGCGCAGCCGCAGGGCGTAGCCGACGTTCCCGGCCACGTCGAGGTGGGGGAACAGCTGCCCGTCCTGGAACAGCAGCGCGAAGCCGCGCCGATGAGCCGGGACGCGGGCGAGGTCGCGGTCGTCGTACCGGATCGAGCCGCACCGCGGCGCCTCCAGGCCGGCGATCGCACGCAGCAGGGTGGACTTCCCGCTCCCGGAGGGGCCCAGCACGGCCAGCACCGAGCCGCGCGGGATCTCCAGGGCGACGTCGTCGACGGCGAGCAGATCGCCGAACGCGACGGTGAGGTCGGAGACCTGCAGTCCGGAAGCCACCTCAGAATGCTCCCAGCGACCCCACCCGCAGCCGCTCGACCCCCAGCACGGCCGCGGTGGTGACCGCCGCGAGCAGCACCGAGGCGGCCATGGCCATCCCGAAGTTGTCGGTCCCCGGGTGGCCGATCAGCCGGTAGATCACCACCGGGAGCGTGGGTCGGTCGTCCCGGGCAAGGAAGCTGGTGGCGCCGAACTCGCCCAGCGAGACCGCGAAGGCGAAGCCGCCGGCGGCGAGCAGCGAGCGCCAGGCCACGGGGAGGTCGACGGTGAGCAGCACCCGCAGCCGCCCGGCGCCCAGGGAGGCGGCCGCCTGGCGCTGGCGGTCGTCGACCGAGCGCAGCACCGGCGCCACGGTCCGCACCACCAGCGGCAGCGCCACCAGCGCCTGGGCGATCGGCACGATCAGCGGAGAGCTGCGCAGGTCCACCGGCGGGTGGTCCAGGGTGATCAGCATGCCGAATCCCACGGTCACCGCGGAGACGCCGAGCGGCAGCATGAACACGCCGTCCAGCCAGGCGCTGAAGCGCGCCCCCAGCAGCCGGACCGGTCGGGAGACCAGGTAGCTGACCAGCACCCCCAGCAGCATCGAGAGCAGGCAGGCGAGCGCGGCCACCTGCAAGGAGACCAGCAGCCCGTCGGTCGCCGGCACCAGCAGGGCGTTGCGCTGCCCTTCGGTGGTCAGCAGCCGGTAGTTGTGCAGGCCCCAGCCCGACTCGGTGCGCAACGAGGAGACGACCAGGGTCGCGACCGGCGCCACCAAGAAGGCGACCACGGCGGTCGCGGCGAGCAGCACCGGCAGGTGTCGCGCGCCCGGACGAGGCAACGGCCGCACCGCGCGGTCAGCCGTGGGCGCGGTCCGGCGTACCCGGGCGGTCACGGCCAGCAGCGCGGCGACGAGCACCAGCTGGAGGACGCCCAGGGCCGCCGCCCCGGTGAGGTCGAGCTCCTGGGTGGTCAGGAGGTAGATCTCGGTCTCCACGTTGGCGTAGCGCAACCCGCCCATGGTGAGGACGACCCCGAACGCGGTGGCGCAGAACAGGAACACCACCGACGCCGCCGCGACGGCGCTGGGCAGCAGGGCCGGAAGGGTGACCGTTCGGAACACCTGCAGCGGACCGGCGCCCAGAGCCGCTGCAGCCTCCTCGCGTCGGGGGTCGAGGGCGGACCAGAAGACCCCGACGGTGCGCACCGCCACGCTGACGTTGAAGAAGACCAGGGCGGCAAGGATCCCCGGGGCGGTGCCGTCCAGCCCGAGGAACCCCAGCGGTCCGGAGCTGGCGAGGAGCTGGCGGAACGCCACGCCGACCACCACGGTCGGCAGCACGAACGGCACCATCACCAGGGCGCGGACCACGTCGCGACCGGGAAACCGCAGCCGGTGCAGGACGAACGCGAGGGGCAGGCCCAGCAGCAGGGTGAGTCCCGTGGCCGCAGCGGCCGACCACACGGTGAACCACAGCACCCGGTGCACGCGGGGCCGGAGGAGCACCTCCAGCACGGCGCCCGGATCGAAGGAGCCGTGCGGCCACAGGCCCCGCGCCAGCATGCCGGCGACCGGGTAGGCGAAGAAGACCGCGAGCACGGCCACGGGCAGCGCCGCGAGGGCGGCCACCTGCAGGCGCGCACCCAGCCGATTCATCGGCTGGTGATGTCTCGCCAGTCGCTGAGCAGCCCGCTCATCCTCTTCGTCATCGTGGCCGGGTCCACGGACCACGGATGGTCAGCGGGCTTGGCCCACCGCGCCCAGTCCGTGGGCAGGGCGACCTCACCGTTGACCGGGTAGACGTACATGTGGTCGGGCAGGGCGGCCTGGAACTCGCGCTGCAGCATGAAGTCGATGAACTTGCGCATCCCGGCGGGATTCTTCGCGCCCTTCAGGACACCGGCGTACTCCACCTGCCGGAAGCAGGTGTCCAGCAGCGCGCTGGTGGTCGGCTTGCTGGCCCCCTTGGGGATGGTGAACGGCGGGGAGGAGGAGTACGACGTCACGATCGGCCGGTCTCCCTTGCCGCCTCCGGCGGTGAAGTCCACCTCGTAGGCGTCGGACCAGCCCGAGGTGATCTTGGTGCCGTTGTCCATCAGCTTGCGCCAGTAGTCCTTCCAGCCGTCGCCCTGTGCTCCTCCATGGGCCGCGACCGTCGCGTAGAGGAAGGCCAGCCCGGGCGAGGACGTGGTGGCGCCCGGGGTCACGAACAGGTCCTTGTACGCCGCGCGGGTCAGGTCGTCGAGCGTCCGCGGCGGCGCGAGGTGGTGGCTGGCGAACCACGCGTCGTCGACGTTGACGCAGACGTCGCTGTAGTCGATGGGGGTCAGGTCCTTCGTCGGGTCGCCGGGCAGCCGGAACCGGTCCGCTCCCTTCGGGAGGGGGGCGGCGTACTTCTCGAGCACCCCGTTGCTGACCGCACGCGGCCCGAAGGTGTTGTCGATGCCGTACACGCCGTCGGCGATGGGGTCGTCCTTGGTCAGCACGAGCTTGTTGGTCAGCTGCCCGGCGTCGCCCTGCGGCTGGATCTTGACCTCGATGCCGGTCTTGCGGGTGAAGTCGGCGAGCACTCCTCGGGACATGGCCCAGGAGTCGTGGGTGGCGACCACGAGGGTGTGGGACCCGGACTGCTCGCTGCCGCCACCGCAGCCACCGAGGGTGAGCAGCAGCGCGGCGAGCGCCAGGACGGGCACGAGGACGGTTCGGCGGAACACGGAACTGGTCTCCTTCGACTTCCTTCGCCGGTGCTAACCGGAGCAGGTTCGAGGGTCTGCGACTCTTCGCACTCTCAGCGCCTGGCGGGTGGGACCCGCGGGGCGCTCCCCTGTCGGACGTCCCTCAGCCTAGCCGGTGCGCTGCCACCGGCGTGAAACGGACTGCCGCCCCGTGGTCCGAGCCGTCGCGGCGTACCCGCCCCTGCAGCGCCAGCAGCTCGAGGTGGGCCAGCGTCTCGAAGGCGGCAAGCACCCCGTCGAAGGGACCGAGCTCGTCGCGGTGCCGGGCCCGGCGGGTCCACGGCAGCTCGGCGGCGACCTCCCACGCCGTGGCGGCGCCTGCCTCCACCGCGTCCAGCGACTGCCGCAGCCGCAGGTCGTGGTGGTCGACCAGCTCGTCGATGCGCGCGTGCGAGGAGTCGGTGACCGGACCGTGCGCCGGGAGCAGCCTCAGGTCGGGGAGCGCCCGCACCTTGGCCAGCGAGTCGAGGAAGTCGCGCAGCGGGTTCTGCACGTACGCCGGTTCGAAGCCGATCGAGGGCGTGATGGTGGGCAGCACGTGGTCGCCGGCGAACAGCAACCCCGCCCGCTCGTCGGTGAAGACGTAGTGGCCCTGGGTGTGCCCCGGGGTGGACACCGCCGCGAGCGCCCGGGAGCCCAGGTCGATGGTGAGGTCCCGGTCGAGCCACTCGTCCGGCATCCCGTAGTCGTCCATCGGCGGCCGGTCCGAGGGCATCATGCTCTGCCAGCCGGCGATCAGCTCCTCGGCGCCGGCGAGCCGGAGGCGGTGCAGGTTCGGGTCCTCGTCGAGGTCCGGACCGTGCATCAGGTCCATGCTGGCCTTGTCGCCGAGGCCGAGGGCGACCGGCGCCCCGACCTGGTTCCCGATCACGTAGGCCTGGGTGTAGTGGTCGCGGTGGACGTGGGTGACCAGGAACCGCCGGATGTCCGAGGGGCGGTAGCCGATCTCCCGCAGGCCGGCGTCGAAGAGCCGCTGTGCCTGCGGCACCGCCCAGCCACCGTCGACCAGGACCAGGCCGTCGTCGGTCTCCAGCACGTAGACGTTGACCGCCCGCAGACCGTCCATGGGCAGCGGCAGCGGCATCCGGTGCACGCCGGGAGCGACCGTGTCGACTCCAGGCTCGGTCCAGTCCGGCTCCTCGGTGGCGGCGCTCATCGTCGCGAGCAGGTGTGTCGGCTCATCCGCCGACCAGTCCTCTGCCGGTGATCAGCGGCAGATCCTTGGCGACGACCAGCCCCCCCGGTGCGTCGCAGACCGCGTGCACGGAGTTGACCAGCCGCATCGCGGTCACGATCATCCCGGAGTCGTTGTGGTCGCCGCGCTCGCCGCGGTGCACCAGGTCCAGCCGCATCACCGGCTCGCCCTCGACCTCGACGCGGTAGCAGCCGCCGCCCTCCGCGGGCTGGGGCCACTCCGGGACCTGGTCGACGTGCGTGCGGGTGACGTGCTCGAGCACGATCCGAGCGACGCCGGCGACCTTGCCGATGACCTGGAAGCGCACCGCACCCATGGTGCCCGCGGCGATGCGCACACTCGCGGTCTCCAGGTCGTGCTCAGCCGGGCGGCGGTCGACGACCTCCTCCAGCTCGCCATCGAGCTCGAGGTCCAGCCCCGCCGCGAGGTGACGGACGACCGGGCCCCAGGCGGTGCTGAGGATGCCGGGCTGCCAGAGCATGGCGACCTCGTCCATGGGCTTGCCGAAGCCGAAGATCTCCCGCATCACCACGGGCTGGTAGTAGGTCGAGTAGTCGGCGACCTCGCTGACCCGGAGCAGGTCGATCCGCTGGGAGAGCGAGCTGAGCGCGAGCGGGAGGACGTCGTTGGCGAAACCCGGGTCGATGCCGTTGACGTGCAGGCTCGCACCCGTGCGCGCCCCGGCCTCGTCGATGCGATGCACCAGATCGTCCAGGCCCAGCCCGTCGGGGAAGCACAGCAGCACCGGGCCGCTGGAGACCACGTTGATGCCCTGCTCGACCATCTCGGTGAGGTCGTCGATCGCCTCGAAGGTGCGGTCGTCGGTCATCGCGGTGTGCACGATGCAGTCGGGCTCGAGGTCGTAGAGCGCCTGCTTGTCGGTGGTCGCCCGGACCCCGAGCCGGCGGCCGAGGCCGGCGAGCTCGCCGGCGTCCTTGCCGGCCTTGGCCTCGCTGGACACCCAGACACCGACCAGCTCGAGGTCGGGCCGCGCCTCGATGCCGGCGATGGCGTGCCGGCCGACGGTCCCCGTCGACCAGGCGACCACCCGGCGGCTGGTCATCAGGCCTCCCCGCCGGCGAGGAGGTCGGGCAGCTTGAGGTCCAAGTTGGGGGCCTGCAGGCCCCCGTCGACCTCGAGCACCTTGCCGGTGACGTAGCCCCCCGCGCGGCTGCTGAGGTAGAGCACGGCGGCGGCGATGTCCTCGGGCTCACCCAGCTTGCCCAGCGGCGTCTTGCTGGTCATCTCCTGCATGGTCGCAGGATCGCTGGCGACGAACTCCAGAGCGCTGGTCAGCACGCTGCCCACCGCGATCGCGTTGACCCGGATCGTCGGACTGAGGTCCTGCGCAGCCAGCCGGGTCCAGTGCGCCAGCGCCGCCTTGGCGGTGCCGTAGGCGAGGTAGCCGCGACCGGAGACCCGGCCCATCACGCTGGAGATGTTGACCACCGAGCCACCGTCGTTCTCCAACATCACCGGCGCGGCGGCGCGGGTGAGGGCGTGCGCGGTGGAGACGTTGAAGTGGAAGGCCTCCTCCAGGTACGCCGGGTCGGTGTCCAAGAAGGCGTTGGGGATGGTGCCGCCGACGTTGTTCACCACGATGTCCAGTCGGCCGAACTGCTCGCGCGCATGACCGGCGAGGGAGGCGACGGCGTCGAGGTCGTCGAGGTTCGCCGGCACGGCGTACGCTCGCCGGCCGACGGCCTCGATCTGGCGGGCCACCTCGTCGAGCTGGGCGGCGGTGCGGGCGGAGAGGACCACATCGGCGCCGGCCTCGGCCAGCGCGACAGCGGTCGCGGCGCCGATGCCGCGTCCCGCCCCGGTCACGACGGCGACCTGGCCGTCGACGGAGAAACGGTCGAGGATCACGCTCGAAATGTAACAGGTTCTAGTTTGTCACCGCAGGAGTCCGGCGCTCGCCACTCTGATTTGCCTATACCCCCCGGGGTGTTATTCTGAGATACCCCAGCAGGTATCAAGCCTTCGTCGAACCACGAGGAGAACATCTCTATGTGCCGTCCCGCCAAGTGCAGGAGCTGCGGAAAGACCACCTGGGCCGGCTGCGGCCAGCACGTCGGTCAGGTCCGCTCCATGGTGCCCGCTGCCCAGTGGTGCAGTGGACACTCCAAGGACGAGCAGGGCGCGGGTGGTGGCTTCTTCAGCCGGCTGCTCGGCCGCTGACCACCGGCACCTCCCCCTCCAGACCGGCCGACCCGAGCTCTGCGCGCAGCAGCCGCAACTCCTCGCGCAGCTCCGGGTCGGCCATCACCAGCGCCACCGTCGGACAGTCCTGCGGCCCCGCGACGCCGGGAACGCAGAGGCGGCAGGCCTCCAACGGCCGCAACGGGCAGCGCGCCGACGGCGGTGACGTCCTCCTGCGGACCATGCCACCAGGTTAGGGACCTCCCCGCGGTGATCGGGAGGACGCCGGACCCGGCTGCTCAGGACCCGGGTCCTCGGCCTCGACGTCGTCCGCAGGGAGCCACCACGCGACCTCGGTGCCGCCGCCGGGCGCCGGCCCGGAGCGGAACCAGCCGCCGGACAGCTCGGCGCGCTCGCGCATCGTCTGCAGTCCGCGGTGGCCCGGACGGGCGCCGTGCTCCTCGCCCAGGCCCCCACCGTTGTCGCGCACGCGGAACTGCATCCCCACCCCGTCGCGCTGCGCCTCCACCTCCACGACCGTGGCGTCGGCATGCTTGCGAACGTTGATCAGCGCCTCCTTGGCGATGCGCAGCGCCTGGACCCGGCGTACCCGCTCCATCGGGCGCTCCGCCACCCGGACCTCCCAGTGCACCCGGGAGTCCACGAACACCTGGCCGGCCACCTCCCGCAGCGCTACGACGAGGGTGTCGTCGGCTCCCGCGGGCTCGAGGTCGAACATCAGCCCGCGCAGGGATCCCATCGCCGTGGCCAGGGCCTCACGAACCGCCACGATGCGCGGGGCGAGGTCCGGCGCGGCGGTGCGGGCAGCCGCCTCGATGCTGGAGAGCCGCAGCTCCGCGGCCGCGAGCGCCTGCACCGAGTCGTCGTGGATGTCTGCCGCAAGGCGGTGCCGCTCCACCTCCTCGGCGGTGACCAGCCGCCGGAGCAGACGCTGTCGCTGCGCGGACACCTCCGCCAGCCGGCGTGCGCGTTCGAACCCGTCCAGGGCGAACGACACGTTGTCGGCCAGGCCCTCGAGGAGGTCCCGAGCCGCCTGGTCGAAGACCCGCGGCTTGTCCCCGTAGAGATTCAGTACGGCGACCGCCCGACCGCCGCGGCGCAGCGGCAGGGACACCGAGGACGCGATGCCGTACGGCCCCGCCTCCTCGCGCCACGGTGACGTGCGCGGATCGGTGGCGAAGTCATCGACGTAGACCACGTGGCTCTCCCGCAGCGCCCTCCCGGTCGGGCCGGCGCTGGTCGGGTCCGCGGCGTCGAGACGAATGCGCAGCGCAGAGACGTAGTCGTCGATCTGCCCGCACGTCGCCAGGGTCTGCACCACGTCGTCGACGCCGATCTCGCCCACCCAGGCGCCGAGGAAACCACCCTCCTCGACCGCGACCCGGCAGGTCTCCTCGAACAGCTCGGCGACGCTGGAGGCCCGGCCGACGGCCTGGTTCATCCTCGCCAGGGTCAGGTAGGACCGGTTGAGACTCTCGATCCGCTCCGCCGCCTCCCGCTCGGCGGTGCGGTCGAAGAGGGTGACGACGACCCACAGGCCCAGGCGGCTCTCGATCGGCGTGGCGACGTACTGCAGCGGGAATTCGGTGCCGTCCTTGCGCCGCGCAGTGAAGTCCGGTCGGAAGGCGATCGGCTGCTCCGGCGCCGCGAAGAAGGCGTCCAGCCGACCGCGCAGGGTCTCCTGGAGTCGCTCGGGGAAGAGCTCTTCGTAGGCGCGGCCCACGATCTCCTCGCGGGCGTAGCCGAAGATCCGCTCGAACTCCGTGTTGACGAACCGGACCAGGTGGTCGGGAGTGAGCACCAGGGTGGCGACGGGCGAGCGCTCGAGCAGCTCGATGGTCAGGTCGACGCCCTCGCCGTAGGGCACGTGCTGCCCAGAAGCCATGCCGGCCACGCTAGCCCCCGGTTCCCCGCCGGCGCGGGGGAACGCCGGCGGGGAGCCCTCACCGCCGGTGGGAAAGGCTCCGGGTCTTCTTCCCCACCGGCGGCTTCTCGGGGTGCGTCGGCGATGTCGACGCACCGGCAACGATGACGCGTGCGTCACCGGGACGGTTGAGCACCACGTACCGACTTCTCTGGTGCCTAGGTACCAGAGGTGGGCGGCGCCGGGACCGATCGGCTCAGGAGCTCGGCAAGATCCCCTCGCGGACCGCGATGGACAGTGCCTCGAGCTTGGAGTGCGCCCCGAGCTTGGCAGAAAGGTTCGCGATGTGGTTCCGGACCGTGTGCACGCTGACGAAGAGCCGCTCGGCGATCGCGGCGTTGGTCAGTCCGTCCGCGAGAAGAGTCAGCACCTCGCGCTCACGTTCGGTCAGGTCCCGACCGGCCGGGCGCCGCGAGGAGCGGTGCAGCCGCGGCAGCAGCCGGGCCAGCATCTCCGGGGAGATCACCGCCTCCCCGGTCGCCGCGGCGCGAATGGCTCCGGTGACCTCCCCCAGCCCGCGCGTCTTGGACAGGAAGCCGGCCGCGCCCGCCTCCAGGGCTGCGACCAGCACGCTGTCGGCGGCGCTGGCAGTGAGCACCACGAACTGGGCGTCCGGGCGCAGTGCCCGCAGCGCCCCCAGCGCGGCCACGCCGTCGCCGTCGGGCAACCGGTGGTCGAGCAGCACCACGTCGGGAGCGGCGCTGCGGATCAGGCTGCGGGCACGCTCGAGCGAGGGCGCGATCCCCACACTGACGAGGTCGGGCTCGCTGTCCAGAGCCAGGGCCAGGCTGCTGGCGAGCACCTCGTGGTCGTCCACGACGAGCACGCGGATGGGCTGGCCACGGCGCGGCATGGTCCCTCCTCGGTCCGTCCGCGAGCACCCCCTCCGCTCCAGCCCCGAGGACCTCGGGTCGTCTGGACGGCGCTCGCCGAAGCCGCTGCTTGGCTTCGTTAGTGCCAAGGTACTAGCAGGCTCGGCGCTCCTGACCGATGCGTCGGACTGGAGGGGCGGCCCACACTGTCCGAGCCCCGACCGGAGACCCGGAGTCGGGCCCTGGAGGTGTAGGTCGTGTCGCAGAGCCACGAACCCATCCGGGTGCTGCTCGCCGACGACGACCCCGGTTTCCGCACCGCGCTGCGCGAGTGGCTGGAGCTCGACGTGCGCTTCGTCGTGGTCGGCGAGAGCGCGACCGGTTCCGGGCTCGCCGACCTCGCGGTACGCACCCGGGCCCAGGTCGTGCTGCTCGACGTGCGGATGCCGGGCGGCGGTGCGGCGGCGGCCGCCGCCCTGTGCGACCCCAAACCCTCGAGCGCGGTCGACGTGGTGGCGAAGCGCCCGCCCGTGGTGGTCGGTCTCTCCGCGCACACCAGCGCCGCCACGGTGGCGGCCATGGTCGCCGCCGGCGCGACCGGGTTCATGGCCAAGGGCACCTCGGTGGACTGCCTGTCCGACCTGCTGGCCCGCTGCGCCGGCGGTGAGGTGGTGCTCGCCGTGCCGAGTGCCGCCGAGGCGCTGCGCCAGGTCCCGGAGTCGCGGTACGCCGTCCGTCGCGGGTGGGCGACCGGCAGCGTGGCCGGCTGAGCGGGACCTCGGCCCCGAACGCTAGTGCCGCCGTACCAGTGCAGATGCCACGCCCGGGTCTGGGACGCCGGTAGGAAGAAGGAGATTCTCGACAGATGAGTACGAGCGCGGCCCGCAACCTGCGCGCGATCGGGTGCCCGCACGCGCCACCGGAGGCGTCGGGCTCCGCCCTCGTCGAGCAGCTCCACCACGACCTGCGGACGCCGCTGACCAACCTCGTCGGGTACGTCGAGCTGCTCCTCGACGGGGTGGCCGGACCACTCGACCCGATCGTCCGGACCTACCTGGAGCGTGCCGCCAAGGGCGCCGACGAGCTCAGTGAGGTCGTCGAGATGCTGCTGCCCTCCGGTAGCGACGCAGGCCCGCGCTGGTCCCGGCCCTGACCGATCCGACCCTATGGGCTCAGCTCAGCGGGGCTCCTCCTCCGCCTTGCCCATCGCGTCGGCGACCAGCTCCTCGGCGACCCTGCGCAGCTTGACGTTGCGGTGCGAGGACAGTCTGGTGAGGAAGGCGAACGCGCGGTCGTCGCCGAGGTGGTAGCGCTCCATGACGAGTCCGACGGCCTGTCCGATCACTGTGCGGGTGCGCAGCGCCTCGTTGAGGTTCTGCACCTCCACTGCGTAGGAGATGGCGATCGCCGCCTGATCGGCGAACAGGCGGCCGAGCGGGTCCAGCGATGCGAGTCCGCCGACCTTGCGCGAGTACAGGTTCAACGCGCCGATGGAGCGGTCGCTCTCGAACAGCCGCAGGCCGGCCTGGCTGAGCACGCCGGCACGGCTGGCCAACGCGCCGTACCGGGGGTACCGCGGGTCCGTGCGAAGGTCATCGGCGACCACGAACGGCTCGTCGGTCGCACCGTCGTAGCACGGGCCCTCGCGCCACTCCACCTGCTTCCGGTCGAGCTCGAGCAGCAGGTCGTCGGTCATGGCACGCGTGTCGAGGCGGCCGTCGCTGTGCCGGGTGGTGATGCTGGCGTGGTCGACCTCCGGAAGCAGCCTGACGGCGCCCTGGGTGATGTTTCGCAGGGTCGCGTCCAGGTCCTGCGGCCCCAAGGATGCGGCCATCCTGCGGGACAGATCCACGATGCGTTCAGTGCTGTCGTTCATCGTCCCTCCCGCCTCGGCCGACGGCCCGTCGAAGTGCGGGCCGCACCCACGTCTCGAGTGCCGTGACGCCACTCTTACCCGTCGCACCGCTGTGGCATGCACGCCTCGCCGCCGACGCGCCGTGTGTGGTCGCCTTCATGCCGTACACGCTGCAGGAGCTGGTACGGCGGTGAACTCTGCGTCGAGGTGCCCGCGAGGGTCGTGAGCGAAGCCGAACCACCCAGGTGTGGGTGGCTTACGACTGGTCGGTAGGCGAGTGCAAGTCCACGTTCAGCCCGGTCGGACGAACTTGCTGCTCAGAGCCGCTATGCCGAGCCGCCTGTCGGAATCGAACCGACGACCTATTCATTACGAGTGAATCGCTCTACCGACTGAGCTAAGGCGGCGCTGTGCCCGGCGGTCACGAGGACTGTGCCGGGCACGTCGCAGCAGTATAGGTCAGCAGGACAGGCCGTCCTGCGGCACCTTCCCCCGGATCAAGAAGCCCTCCACAGCGTCGTCCACGCAGGAATTGCCCTGCCGGAAGCCGGTGTGGCCGTCGCCGTCGCGGCTGACCAGCACGCCGGAGTCGAGCTGCGCGGCAAGCGCCTCGGCCCAGGCGTACGGCGTCGCCGGGTCACGGGTGGTGCCGACCACGACGATCGGCGGGGCCCCCTTCGCGTGCAGCGCCTTGGTCTGGTGGTCGGTGTGGATCGGCCAGGAGCTGCAGGTGGACAGGCTGTAGGCGAAGGAGCGGCCGAAGACCGGCGAGACCTTCTCGAACTCGGCGAAGTGCGAGGGCACCTGGCTGCTCGGGATGGAGTCGTCGTGGTCGAGGCAGTTGACGGCGTACAACGCTTCCATCGAGTTGTCGAGGTAGCCGTTGGGACCGCGGGAGGCGTACTGGTCCGAGAGCTGCAGCAGCGGCGCGCCGTTGCCCTGGCCGATCGCGGCGCGCAGGGCGCTGGTCAGCCGCGGCCAGAACTCCTTGAGGTACAGGGGCAACCAGACGCCGAGCATCGCGCGCCCCTCGGTCAGCGGTCGGTCCCCGCCGGTCGGCAGCGGGTCGCGGTCGACCTGGGCGAAGAACTGCTTCAGCCGCTGGATCGCGGCGTCGACCGAGGTGCCCAGGGGGCAGTCGGACTGGCTCACGCAGTCGCGCAGGTAGGCGCGCAGCGCCGTCTCGAAGCCCTTGGCCTGGCCGAGGGTGAGCTGCTCGTTGGACAGCGAGGGGTCGATCGCCCCGTCGAGGACCATCCTGCCGACGTGACCCGGGAACTCCTCGGCATACGTCGCGCCCAGGAAGGTGCCGTAGGAGGCACCGAAGTAGTCCAGCTTCCGCTCGCCCAGCGCCGCCCGGAGGATGTCCATGTCCTTGGCCGCCTCGACGGTGGACATGTGCCGCGCCAGGTCGCCGCTCTCGGCGAGGCAGCCCTGCCCCATGCCTCTGGTGAGCCGGTCGAGGGTCTTGACCTCGCCCTTGGTCTCCGGGTCGGGGTCGGCGGCGATCAACGTGTCGAGACCCGAGGTGTCCAGGCACTTCAGCGGCGTGCTCTGCCCCACGCCGCGCGGGTCGAAGCCGACGATGTCGTAGTAGCGGGTGAGCTGCTTCCCGAAGGCGTAGGTGCCGGCGGCGGCGTACTGGATCCCGGAGCCACCCGGTCCACCGGGGTTCACCACGAGCTGGCCGACCCGGTCCGCGGGCTGCTCCGCGCGGACCCGGAGCACGGCCAGCCGGATGGTGCGGCCCTCGGGGTCGGCATAGTCCAGCGGCACGGTGAGCGTGGCGCACTCGTGGGACGAGCACGAGCGCCAGTCCAGCTTCTGGTCGTAGAAGCGCGCGAGGTCCGAGGGCGCCGTCGGCGTCGGCCCCGAGGAGCTCGTGCGCGGAGGCGGAGGGGACGCGCGCGGACCGCTGTCGGTGCTGCCGGAGCTGCCGAAGAACGCCCACGCGCCCCAGCCGGCCAGGGCCAGGCCGACCACACCCGCCACCATGGCGAGCACGACCGTGAGCACGATCGTGGTGGTGCTTCGCCCCGGTCGTGGTGGTGGCGGAGGGCCGCCAGGAGGGCCCGGCGGCGGGGGGACCGGCTGCGTCATGGCGCAAGGGTAGGGGTCGACCCTGGACCAGCGAGGGCGACCATCATGGACTCCAGGGCCAGCAGCGGCGGCACGTTGAACTCCAGCATCTGCTCGCGGGCGTCGAAGATCGCCTGGATGCGGTTGAGGTTCTGCTCGGGCGTGGATCCATCCGCCAGCGCGACCAGGTCCCCGCGGACCTCGTCGTTGACCAGCCCCTCGGCCGGCAGTCCGGTCGAGCCGACCAGCTGGAGCGTCAGCACGTCGCGGTAGACCGAGACCAGGTCCATCAGGCCGCGGTCCACCACGTCGAGGTGGCGGCGCTTGGCGCGCGTCTTCTGAGACCTCTCCAGCTCGCGCAGCGCCGGGGCGTACTCACGCGGGCGGCGGCCGCGCTCGACCACGCCGTAGGCCCGGTCGAGCTCGTCCTTCTCCCGCGCGTCGTGCACCGAGGCCAGCGCGTCGGCCTCCTCCTTGGCGAGGTCGTTGAGGTCCGCCGCGGCGGCCAGGCAGGCGCCGAGTGAGCGCAGCCGGCCGGGGATCGCGACCACCTCGCGCCGTCGCCGCCGGGTGTCCTCGTCGCGGGCCAGGGCGCGGGCCCGGCCGATGTGTCCCTGGCTGGCCCGGGCGGCGTACGACGCCGTCTCCACCGGCAGGTCGTCGGTGCGGACCAGGAAGTCGGTGACCTCGGCGACACTGGGCGTGGAGAGCACCACGAGCCGGCTCCGGGAGCGGATCGTCGGCAGCACGTCCTCGACCGTCGGGGCGCACAGCAGCCACACGGTCCGCTCGGTCGGCTCCTCGATAGCCTTGAGCAGCGCGTTGGCGGCCTGGTCGGTGAGCCGGTCGGCGTCCTCGACGACCATGACCTGCCAGCGCCGACCCACCGGGGCGAGCGCGGAGAGCCGGACCAGCTCGCGGACCTCCTCGACGCCGATGGAGAGCTTCTCGGTGCGGGTGACGCGTACGTCGGGATGGGAGCCGACCTCCACCTCGTGACAGGAGTGGCACTCCCCGCAGCCACCCTGCTCGCACTGCAGCGCCGCGGCGAAGGCGATCGCGGCGTTGGACCGGCCCGACCCGGGTGGACCGGTGAACAGCCACGCGTGCGTCATGCCGCCCCCCTGCGCGCGCGCCTCGCCGGCGCGCGCGCCGGGACGCCCGATGTCGTCTGCGACCGCCCCGCGCAGCCGCTCGATCACCGGGCGCTGTCCGACCAGCCGGTCCCACACGGTCATCGCGCTCCACCCGTCGGGAGCATCGGCGCGACCCGGTGCCGCACGGCCGCGGCGATCTCCTCGACCGTGCCGGCGGCGTCGAGGACCAGGTAGTGCTCCGGGTCCTGATGCGCGAGTCGGAGGGCCTCGTCGCGGACCCGGCGGTGGAACGCCTCGGACTCGCCCTCGATCCGGTCGCGCTGCGCGAAGCGGCTCAGCCCGTGCGCCGGCTCGAGGTCGAGCAGGACGGTCAGGTGCGGCCTCAGGTCGTCGGTGGCCCAGCGCAGCACCCACTCCAGGCCGGCCGAGACAAGTCCGCGCCCGGCGCCCTGGTAGGCCAGCGAGGAGTCGACGTAGCGGTCGGTGATCACCACCGCACCGCGGCCCAGCGCCGGCCGGACCACGGACGCGACGTGCTCGGACTTGTCTGCGGCGTAGAGCAGCGCCTCGGTGCGATCGGCGAGCACACCGGTCTCCGGGGAGAGCACGATCCGCCGCAGCTGCTGGCCGACCGGGGTGTCCCCCGGCTCGTAGGTCAGCACGACGTCGTGGCCCTCGCCGACCAGCCAGTCACGGAGCAGGCGGGACTGGGTCGACTTGCCGCTCCCGTCACCGCCCTCGAAGCAGACGAACACTCCTGTCTCGGCGTGCTTGCCAGGGAACTCGTCGGCCACGCGCAAACCCTACGGGCCGGCGCGGACAGGGCCGCCGGAGAGCCGGCTTCGGGCCCCGCTCAGGACTTCTTGCCGGCCTTCTTTGCGGTCTTCTTGGCCGGGGACTTCTTGGCAGCGGTCTTCTTGGCCGGGGACTTCTTGGCGGTCGCCTTCTTGGCGCCGCGCTTGCCGCCCTTCTTCGCCGGGCCCTTGGCCCGCCGCTCGGCGAGCAGCTCGGCGGCCCGCTCGAGGGTGACCGCGTCGACGGAGTCGTCCTTGCGCAAGGTGGCGTTGTACTCGCCGTCGGTGACGTACTCACCGAACCGGCCGGCCTTGACCACCACCGGCTTGCCGGAGACCGGGTCGTTGCCGAGCTCCTTCAACGGCGGCGCGGCGGCAGCCCGGCCGCGCTGCTTGGGCTGGGCGTAGATGGCCTTGGCCTGGTCGAGGGTGATCTCGAAGAGCTGGCGCTCGGACTCCAGCGACCGCGAGTCGGTGCCCTTCTTCAGGTAGGGCCCGTAGCGACCGTTCTGCGCGGTGATCTCCTCACCGTCCTCGTCGACACCCACGACCCGCGGCAGGGACAGGAGCTTGACCGCCTGCTCGAGCGTCACGGTCTCCAGCGACATGTCCTTGAACAGCGAGCCGGTGCGCGGCCGGGCGTTCTTCGGGGCGTCCTCGGGCAGCAGCTCGGTGACGAACGGGCCGTAGCGGCCGTTCTTGGCCACGATCTCCAGGCCGGTCTCCGGGTGCCTGCCCAGCCGGATCTCCTCGCCGGCCGGGTTGGCGAGCAGCTCCTTGGCCTTCTCCACGGTGAGCTCGTCCGGCGGCAGGTCCTCGGGGACGTTGGCGCGGGTCCCGGCCGGCGTGCCGTCGGCGCCGGGGCCCTCGAGGTAGGGGCCGTAGCGCCCCACCCGCAGCGCGATCGCGCTGTCCGGCCCGCCGATGGGGAAGGTCGCCAGCTCCCGGGCGTCGATGTCGCCGAGCTCGGAGACGAGCTTCTGCAGACCTTCGACGTTGCCGGTGCCGAAGTAGAACTCCGCCAGCTCGGTGTTGCGGTCACGGCGTCCGCCGGCGATGTCGTCGAGGATGTCCTCCATCTGCGCGGTGAACTCGTAGGACACCAGCCGGGTGAAGTGCTCCTCGAGCAGCCGGATCACCGAGAAGGCCAGCCATGCCGGCACCAGCGCGGTGCCCTTCTTGTAGACATAGCCGCGGTTGAGGATCGTGCCGATGATCGAGGCGTACGTCGAGGGCCGGCCGATCTCGCGCTCCTCCAGCTCACGGACCAGCGTGGCCTCGGTGTAGCGGGCCGGCGGCTTGGTCTGGTGGCCCTCCGGACGGATCGACGCGGCGCTGACCGCGTCACCCTCGACCAGGGCGGGGAGCCGGGTCTCCTGGTCGTCCCGGGCGGCATCGGCGTCGTCGCTGCCCTCCACGTAGGCCTTCAAGAACCCGTGGAAGGTGATCACCCGGCCGCTGGCGGCGAACACGACGTCCTCGCCACCGGCCGCCCGGCCGCCGAGCCGGATGGACACCGACTGGCCGGTGGCATCTTTCATCTGCGAGGCGATCGTGCGCATCCAGATCAGCTCGTAGAGCCGGAACTCGTCCCCGGTGAGCCCGGTCTGGGCCGGCGTACGGAAGCTGTCGCCGGCGGGCCGGATCGCCTCGTGTGCCTCCTGGGCGTTCTTCACCTTGCTGGTGTAGGTGCGCGGGCTCTCGGGAAGGTACTCCTCGCCGTACAGCTCACGGGCCTGTGCCCGCGCCGCCGTCACCGCCGTCTCCGACAGCGTCGTGGAGTCGGTGCGCATGTAGGTGATGAAGCCGTTCTCGTAGAGCCGCTGCGCGATCGACATGGTCCGGGAGGCCCCGTAGCCGAGCTTGCGGCTGGCCTCCTGCTGCAGCGTGGTGGTGCGGAACGGGGCGTACGGCGAGCGCCGGTAGGGCTTGGACTCGACCGAACGGACCTCGAACTCGCTCTCCCGCAGGCCCGCTGCGAGCCGCTCGGCGGCTTCACGGTCGAGCTGCACCACCGACGCGCCCTGCTTGAGCTGTCCGTCCGGACCGAAGTCGCTGCCCCGCGCGACCCGCCGCTCGTCCACCGAGTGCAACCGCGCGGGGAACATCCGCTGGTCGTGCTTCTCGCCGGCGTCGAAGGTGCCCTCGAGGTCCCAGTAGGAGGCGGCGCGGAAGGCCATCCGCTCCCGCTCGCGGTCGACGACCAGGCGGGTGGCCACCGACTGCACTCGGCCCGCGGACAGGCCGGACATGACCTTGCGCCACAGCACCGGGCTGACCTCGTAGCCGTAGAGCCGGTCGAGGATGCGCCGGGCCTCCTGGGCCTCGACGAGGTCCATGTCGATCTCCCGGGGGCTCGCCACGGCCGCCCGGATCGCCTGCGGCGTGATCTCGTGGAAGACCATCCGGTGCACCGGCACCTTGGGCTTCAGCTCGTCGAGCAGGTGCCAGGCGATCGCCTCACCCTCGCGGTCCTCGTCGGTGGCGAGGTAGAGCTCGTCGGCATCCTTGAGCAGCCCCTTGAGCTTGGTCATGTGCGACTTCTTCTCGCGCGCCACCACGTAGACCGGCTCGAAGTCGTGCTCGACGTCCACGCCGAGGCGGGCCCAGGACTCTCCCTTGAGCTTCGCCGGGATGTCCGCCGCGCTCTGCGGCAGGTCGCGGATGTGCCCGATGGAGGACTCCACGACGTAGTCGCGGCCCAGGTAGCCCTCGATGGTGCGGGCCTTGGCCGGGGACTCGACGATGACGAGCTTGTGTGCCACGGGAGTTAGGGATTCCTCACTGCTTGCCCACTTCTGGGGCCGGGGTCGGCTGCCCGTCAAGGTAGCGCGTCGTGTGAACGGGACAATCCCCGCGTCCACCTCCGAGCCGGTCGGACCGTCCTCGCCCTACGCCGCCAGCCGCACCCGGTCCAGGGTGGCGGCCGCGGCCGCCACCCGCTTGCGGCGCTGGCGGCAGACCCGTCCCGCGACCACCAGCGAGCGCTTCTCCACCAGCCGGTACGACGCCTCGGTCACCGCTGCCAGCGCGACCAGGGTCAGGGCCAGTGCGACCGTGTAGTGCAGCCTGGCGCCTGCGTCGAGGGCGGTCAGCAGTGCGAGCGCAGCGGGGTGGAGCAGGTAGAGCGAGTAGCTGCGCTTGGCCAGTGCCCCGAGCCACGGCGTCGCGGCCCGCCGGCCCTCCAGGACCACCGCGAGCCCGAAGGCGATCCCGGCGAGCAGGACACTGACCGGAAGCAGGTTGTCCGGTGCGAGGAAGCCGGGCTGGAGCACGTCGAGGCCGGAGATGAACGCCACCCACATCAAGGTGCCCAGCAGCACGCCACCCCGCACCGGCAGCCGACGGCTCACCACCAGGAAGGTGACCTGCCCGAGGCCGAGCAGCGGCAGGTAGCTGGCCAGCACCGCCAGCAGGAACCACGAGGACCCCAGCAGCCGGGCGGTCACCAGCAGCAGGGTCGTGCAGCCCAGCAGGATCACCGGGAACAGGAACGGCAACCTGCGCCCCGCCCGCATCGAGGCCCAGACGAGGGTGTAGAAGAGCATCTCGATGGCCAGCGTCCAGCCGACGCCGAGCGGCACGAACTGCGGCGTCACCACGTAGTTCAAGAGCGTGAACGACAGGGGCCAGGCCCAGAAGCCGGGCACCTCCGGCGCGGGAGCCCCACCGCTGGCGTCGAGCACCAGCATCAACAGCACCGCCGTCCACAGCGGCGGGTAGATCCGAAGCAACCGCTTGGCGCCGAACTCCCACCGCTCCTCCCGGTAGGCCGCCGCGGTGATCACGAAGCCGCTGATCAAGAAGAACATCGCGACTCCGGCCGCACCGAAGTCCTGGATGATCCCGAGGGGGCGGATCACGAAACGCTCGAGACCGTTGTAGGGCACCCAGTGCTGGCCGCTGCCGCGCAGGTACTGCCCGACGAGGTGGTCGAAGACCACGAGCGCGGCGGCCACGCCACGCAGCTGGTCCAGGAGCGCGTAGCGCCCGGACGGACCACGGGTGGCCGTGGCGGTCATTCCGCCGCGCTCCGGCGCGTCCGGGCCAGCACCGCCCTCGGCGCCGCGGACCACCGGATCGCCCGTGAGGCACGCAGGTCCCGCAGCTCTTGGCGCAGGGCCCTTCTGCTCTCCTTCAATGCGCGGACCTTCTCCTGCAGCCGCGCCACCTCGGCGCGCCGATGCCCGGCCAGGGTGGGCGCGAACATCGGCTCTGCCATCTCGGCCATCAGCTGGTGGGCAGCGGCCAGCGCCGCCTCGGCCTCACTCGCGCGCTGGTCGGCGATCTCCTTCGAGGCGTGCAGCTCGCACAGCTCCTGCTCGAGCTCGAGCACGGTCGTGCGCACCGTGGCGAGCTCGGTCGCCTGCCGCGCCGCTGCCACGCCGGTCGCCTGGTGGGAACGGCTGGTGTGCCCCTGCCACGTGCTGAGGGCCTCCAGGCGTCCGGACACGCCGGCGTCCAGCCGGAGTGCCGCGGGGTCCGGGTCCGCCCACGCGTACGGCGGGGGCTGCTCACCGCGCACGAGTGCATGCACGGTGTCCCACCAGTCTGCGTGCAGCTGCCGCCGGGACTCGGCGGCCGCGGTGGCGTGCCCGCGGGCCGCGTCCCGCAGCTGCCAGAGCTCGGCGATGGCCTCCCGCACGTCTCCGGTGACCACGCCGAGCAGCGGTAGTGCCGCCTCGGCCTGTCCGAAGTTGGCGAACGTGCCGCGCAGCTTCATCTCGGTGTAGGGGTCGACGTGCAGCGCCACGGCCGGCACCCCGGCACCCAGGGCGAACACGGCGGGGTGGTAGCGCGTGGACAGGGACAGGGCGGCACCGCGCACCAGCGCGGCGCTCGCGCGCGCGGAGAGCACCGGAAGCTGCAGCACCGGCGACCGCAGGTGGCCCGCCACCCGGGCGTGCAGGGCGGCGTCGCCGACGGTCAGGTCACCGTCGAGCGACCCCTCGTGCGGCAGGAGGACCAGCCGGTGCCCGGTCACCTCGCTCACCGCGTCCAGGAGCCCGGCCACCATGGGCACGGTCAGGTCGGGGTCGGCCGCGCCGAAGTAGGGCGCCAGCGTGACGAGCACGTAGGGCTCGGCCCCCACCGAGGCCGGCAGCTCGTCCGGCTCCGGCTGGTCGAGGAAGGCCGCGTCGTCGACGGTCCGTTCCAGATGCTGCGGGGCGACACCCAGCTCGCGCGCGAGGGTGTACGACTGCTCCTCACGGACCCCGACCCGCACCGCGCCGGTGAGCAGCTCGCCGACCAGCTCGGCGTGCCGCCCCTCCAGCCGGGGCCCCAGGCTCTGACCGGAGACCAGGACCGGCTTGCTGAAGGCCGCGGCGATCCGGCCCAGGGCAGCGCGCTCGTAGACGTGCTCGGGCCACACCGAGTTGAGGTTGCCCCCGCCCGCCACCACGACGGCGTCGCTGCCGGCGACCGCCTCGATGACCTGCCAGGCCGGGTCGTCCTGCTTGAGCTGGCCGGCGTGGCCCTCGGCGGCGGCGACCACCGCTGCGAGCCGGGACTCGCGCTCCTCGTCGTCAACGGCCTCGTCGAAGCCCAGGCGCGGGACCGCTGTGACGCCGTACCGCTCGGCGCTCTCCGCGGGGAGCGCCGAGACCACCGAGAAGGCGTAGTCCCCCCGGGCGCGCAGCGCGTCGAGCGCGGCCTCCAACATGCCCTCGTCACCGACGTGAAAACGGCGCTCCACCGCGCCGACGTCCCCGATGATCACGATCTTGGTGCTCATGCCACTCCTTCGTCCGCCAGCTCGGGGAGCAGCAGGTCCCTGATCGTGCGGCCCACCACCTCGGGGGAGAACTTCTCGAGCACGTGGGTGCGCGCCCGCTCGGCCAACGCGCGGGCTGCGGCCGGGGCGTCGAACAGCTGCAGCATGGCGGCCGAGGCATGGTCGCGGTCCGGCGCCGCCCAGAGTGCCGAACGGTCGTAGGGCGCCGCGTGCGGCCCCACCTCGACCAGGTCGTAACCGACCAGGGACGCCGTGCGGGCGTCCATGAAGTCCATGTTGCCGGAGTAGCCCGTCGCCACGACCGGCGTGCCCTGCGCCATCGCGTCGGCCATGTTCAGGCCGTACCCCTCCGAGCGGTGCAGCGAGACGTAGACGTCGGCGCGCTCGATCATCGCCTTCATCGCCGTGGAGCTGACGTAGTCGTCGAGGAACGCCACGTCGGGCCGGCCGGCGGCGTGCGAACGGACCTTCTCCCGGTCCACGGCGCGGTGGTGGGCGTTGATGGACTTGACCACCAGGCAGGCGCCGTCGGTGGGCGAGAACGCCTGCTTGTAGGCCTCGATGACCCCGATCGGGTTCTTCCGCTCGTAGGTCGACAGGTAGTCGAAGTTCGTCAGGAAGACGAAGCGGTCCTCCGGCAGCCCCAGGGTCGCCCGGGTGAACCGCGCGGTCGCGGAGTCCGCCGTGATCGGCAGGGGCAGCTTGCGCACCGGCTTGTCGGTGTGGGCGCTGACCGCGCGGCGGGTGAACTCGCTGGTCACCCACACCTCGTCGAGGAAGTCGAAGGCGTGGTGGAACCGCTTGGGGAACTCCTCCAGCTCCCAGAACCACAGCCCGGCGCGCACCCCGCGCAGCCGCCCCAGGCGCATGGTCCGGTGCAGCCGGGGCAGCACGTCGGCGTTGACGCAGCAGATGGCGTTCTCGAACCCGATCGAGTCCCGGACCTCCTGGCGCGGCCGGTGCTGCTGGCGCGACAGCGTCTCCATCGGGACGGCGACGAGCTCGCTGGGCACCCCGGCGTGCTGCACCGCGGAGGCGAGCCTGCGGCCCGCCTCGCCCACACCCAGCTCGGAGGCGGCGTAGGCGAGCACGCTCCAGCCGAAGGAGCGCCGAGCAGGTGACGGCGAGGCCGGCGGAGCCGGGGCCGCATCGGTCGCCGGGCGGCGGGCCTCCCACTGTGCACGCAGCGGACCCACCTGCACGTCGTGGCGGTCCAGCCACGCCCGGTAGCGACGCCCCTGGGGACCCTGCACATGGGGGAACGCCGCGCGTAGGTCGGCCCGGAGGTGCCACAGGCCGAGCTCCGCCACGCTGAAGGAACCGCCGGGCCCGTGCGCGCTGGGCTCCAGCAACCAGCCCAGGAACGCGTCGGGATCTGTCCACGGGTCCGGCGGCGGGTGCGGCGCGCTGTGCGCACCGAGCACCACGTCCCGGTAGAGCCGGCGTACCCAGCTCGGCAGCGGCACCCCGTTGGGCAGCTCCGCCAGACCGTAGGGCTCCCGACGCAGGGTCAGGTGCCCTGCCGCGGTCAGCTCCGCGCCGTACTCCGCGCAGAGCCGAGCCAGCTCGGGACGGTCGCCGAGCAGGATCCGCGGGGCCTCGCCCATGTGCTTGGAGAGCGACCACGGAACGGCCGGGTCGTAGCCACTGAAGTGGAAGAACCGCAGCGGCGCCCCGCCGACGGTCCACCGGGTGCCGTCGTGATGGACGCTGCGCTCGTGGAGGTTCCAGTAGGCGACGTTGAGACCGCGGTCGCGCAGGATCTCGTGCGGGAAGAGCGAGGGAACCCAGTCGATCCACTTCTGGTCGGTGAACAGCCCGTTGGCCACGTCGACCACCGCGTCGGTGCGCAGCCGGTCGTGCCACCACGCCAGGAAGCGGTACTGGGAGGCACCCACGGCGATGAAGCCGAGGTTGTAGATGCCGGCCTGCATGATCTGCGTCTCGTGGAGGAACTTCCCGTCCCGCGGGAAGGGGTCCAGGGCATGCGGCGTCAGCACCACCTGGTCCTCGGCGGTGGCGAACACGTCGTGCACGGGTGCGTACACCCGGATGTCGGGATCGAAGTAGGCGACCGAGCGGGAGCCCCGGCGCACCAGCGACATCAGCAGTGCCGGCTTCAACGCCGTGGCGAGCTCCATCACGTCGTACATCACGAACATCTGGTGGAGGTGGCCCGGGTCGACGCCGAGATCCGCGGGCAGCAGCACGGTGCCGACCCCGGCCCGGTCGCGGTCCGACTCGTCTCCGTCGACCACCAGGGTGTGGAACTCGATGTCCGGGTGGTGCTCGACGAAGGACCTCGCCAGCACTTGCGCCTGCGCCAGGTAGTTGCGCGCGACGATGGTGCAGGCGCGATAGGTCATGGTCGTTCTGCCTCCCTCGCCCGGCCGACTGGCTGCGAAGTTAGCAAGGGAGGACCGTCCGGCCCGCGGCAAAACGCGGGCGCGAAGTGCCGAAATCCCCTCAGTCAGTCCAGCACGGGGCGTTGCCACTCCGTGGCGAGGGCGGACATGGTGACCGCGTCGACCCAGTGGGCGTCGTACCGGAGTGCGTCGCGGCGGCGCCCCTCGACCACGAAACCGGCCTTCGCGTAGGTCCGGGCGGCCCGCGGGTTGAAGGCATAGTGCTCCAGCTCGACCCGGTGCAGCCCGAGCACCGTGAACGCGTGCTCGAGCATCAGCACCGTCGCCTCGGTGCCCAGCCCGCGGCCGCGGGCCTGCGGCCCGAGCAGGATCCGGAAGTTGCCGGAGGAGTTGCCCGGGTCCTGCTGGTTGAGCACGGCCTCGCCGGCGAGCTCGCCGGTCGCGTTGTCCACGACAGCGAGGTCGAGCCGGTCGACCTGGACGTTGCGGACGGCGTACCACTCGCGCATCTGCGGCGTGGCGCCCTGGGCGATCCAGGCGGCGGCCTCCTCGTCGGAGTGCGCGGAGCCGGTCAGGCGCATCGCCTCCACGTCGAAGCAGCCGAACAGCGCGTCGACGTCGCCTCCGGCAAAGGGCCGCAGGGTCACCCGTTCGCCCCGCAGGGTCGGCTTGTGCAGCCAGACGGGGGTCACGCGTCCAGCTCCAGATAGCCCGCGGCGACGAGCTCGCGGACGACCGGGAGGTACGTCGCCCGCAGGTCGTCGTGGTCACGGTCGAGCAGGTGCGCCAGCGCCCCCAGGATCTGATCGACGCTCAGCTCACCGTCACAGGCTCCCACCAGGGCGGCCTCCACCGTGTCGGCCTGCCGGGCCCGGCGCATCGACCGTTGCTGGCGCAGCACCACCTCGCGGGGGTCCGCGGCGCCCGGCGCGCCGTGGGTGTCCTGGACGACGTCGCTGCGCACCACCGGCCGGCTGGTCAGCACTGCGGCGTCGGCGAGCCGGGACAGCGCGGCGACCCGCCCGAAGCCGGCGTCCACCTCCGGCCCGATGGGTTGCTCCACCTCGTAGGGCCACTCCTCGAACCGCAGGCGCGGCCCGCCTCCGGTGGCCGAGCTCGTCGAGACCCGCCGCAGGTTGATCCAGCCGAAGCCGACGCCGGTGGCCCCCTGCTCCTCCAGCCAGCCCAGCCAGGTGTCGTAGCGGCGCCGGTAGTCCGCGACGTCGCCGCCGGTGGCCGGGTGGACGCCGGAGTCCTTCAACCACAGCTCCACGTAGGCGGCCGGGTCCAGCACCTCGCGCTGGACCACCCACGCGTCGCAACCGTGCATCCACCCCGCCAACCGCTCCTCCCAGCCCTGGCCGTCCACCACCAGCCAGTTCGCCAGGACCTGGGCGGTCCCGCCCTCGGTGAGGTGACCAGGGACCTCGCGGACGATCTGCTCCACGACCCGGTCGCCGGGCAGGCCGGAGTCGCGGTAGACCAGGGGCTCCTCGGTCGCCGGCGAGATCACGAACGGCGGGTTGGTGGCGACCAGGTCGAACCGCTCGCCCGGCACGGGCGCGAACAGGCTGCCTTCGCGGAGCTCGACCGTCGTGCGGTTCAGCGCCGCGTTGAGCCCGGTCAGCCAGAGCGCACGCCGGTTCACGTCGGTGGCGACCACGTGCTCGGCGTGGGTCGCCAGGTGCAGCGCCTGGACGCCGCACCCGGTGCCCAGGTCCAGAGCGCGACCGACCGGCCGTCGTACGGTCAGCTGGGCCAGGGAGGTGGCCGCGGAGCTGATCCCGAGCACGTGATCGGACGGCACCGCCGCCGGCCGGCCGTCCAGGCCTGGCGTCAGGTCGCTGGCCACCCACAGGTCGCGGTCCTCGGTGGCGTAGGGGCGTACGTCGATCAGAGCCCGCACCTCGCCGCCGGCGCGGTCCAGCAGCCCGAGGGCGCACAGCGGCTCGACGAGACCGGGCAATGCCCGGTCGGCGGCTGCGGCCCCGACCGGGACCTGGAGCAGCCACAGCCTGGTCAGCGTGGCCAGCGGGTCGCCGTCGCTCGTACGGCGCAGTCCCGGCACGGTCTCGTTGCGCCCGAGCGCGGCGTGCGCCAGCGGCCCCAGCAGGTCTGCGACCCCGGCGTAGGTGAAGCCTGCCTGGGTCAGTGCCTCCCGCAACCGGTCGCCGAGCGCCGGATCGATCTCGGCGTACTCCCCTGGTCGAGCCACGCCGCGACGCTATCCGCACCCCGGAAACGCACCGGCCGGGCACTGCGCGCCGACAGGGACGCGCGGTGCCCGGCCAGTGACCGAGTCAGCGAAGAGTTCGGAGCCTCAGGGCGTGTAGACCTTCGACTCGTGCTCGTCGTCGACCATGACGTTCCCACGGCGCTTGGAGACGACCACCGCAGCCACGATGCCGAGGAACGCCACGATGGCGATCGTCAGTCGCAGCGGGGTGTTCTGGTCCGGACCGACCGAGAACTTCACGATGGCGGCGACGATCAGCAGCGAGACCAGGTTCATCACCTTGATCAGCGGGTTGATCGCCGGGCCGGCGGTGTCCTTGAACGGATCACCCACGGTGTCGCCGATGACGGTCGCGGCGTGGGCGTCGGAGCCCTTGCCGCCGTGGTGCCCGTCCTCGACCAGCTTCTTGGCGTTGTCCCAGGCACCACCGGAGTTGGCCAGGAACACCGCCATCAGCGTGCCGGAGCCGATCGCACCGGCGAGGAAGCCGGCCAGCGGTCCCACACCGAGGCCGAAACCGACCGCGATCGGGGCCAGGATGGCCAGGAGGCCGGGCGTGGCCAGCTCGCGCAGCGAGTCCTTGGTGACGATGTCCACCACGCGGCCGTACTCCGGGCGACCGGTGCCCTCCATGATCCCGGGGATGTCGCGGAACTGACGACGCACCTCGAACACCACGGCGCCCGCGGCCCGGCCGACGGCGTTGATCGCCAGGCCGGAGAAGAGGAACACCACGGCCACGCCGAGCAGGAGCCCGACGAGGACGTTCGGCGTAGCGACGTCGAAGGTGAACATCAGCTTGGTCAGCTCGCTGGGGCTCTCCTTCAGGCCCGCGGCCGCCTCGTTCAGCGAGTCGCTCATCGCGTTGGTGTAGGAGCCGAACAGCGCGGTGGCGGCGAGCACGGCGGTCGAGATCGCGATGCCCTTGGTGATGGCCTTGGTGGTGTTGCCGACCGCGTCCAGCTCGGTGAGGATCTGCGCGCCCGCGCCGTGGACGTCGCCGGACATCTCGGCGATGCCCTGGGCGTTGTCGGAGACCGGGCCGAAGGTGTCCATCGCCACGATCACACCGACCGTGGTGAGCAGGCCGCAGCCCGCCAGAGCCACCGCGAACAGCGCCACCGGGATGGAGCCGGCGCCGATCAGGAACGCACCGAAGACAGCCGCGCCGATGACCAGCGTGGTGTACACCGCGGACTCGAAGCCGACCGACAGGCCCGAGAGGATCACCGTGGCCGCACCGGTCAACGAGGTGGTGCCCACGTCCTTGACCGGACGGTGGTCGGTGCCGGTGAAGTAGCCGGTCAGCGCCAGGATCACCGCGGCCAGCACGATCCCGATGAGCACCGCGATGGAGGCGACCAGACGGGGGTCGCTGTCCGAGCTCACCGAGCCGCCCAGCGAGGCGAAGTCCCCGGGCAGGTAGACGAAGGCGGCGACGATGCTCGCCACCGCGGCCACCGCGGCGGAGATGTAGAAGGACCGGTTGATGGTGACCAGGCCGTTCTCACCGGCGCGCGGCCGGGTCATGTAGACACCCAGCACTGCGGTGAGCGCACCGATCGCCGGGATGATCAGGGGGAAGACCAGGCCCTTGTCCCCGAAGGCCTGCGAGCCGAGGATCAGCGCGGCCACCAGGGTCACCGCGTAGGACTCGAAGAGGTCCGCGGCCATTCCGGCGCAGTCACCCACGTTGTCACCGACGTTGTCGGCGATGGTGGCGGCGTTGCGCGGGTCGTCCTCGGGGATGTTCTGCTCGACCTTGCCGACCAGGTCGGCGCCGACGTCGGCGGCCTTGGTGAAGATGCCGCCACCGACTCGCATGAACATGGCGAGCAGCGCGGCGCCGAAGCCGAAGCCCTCGAGCACGTGCGGGGCCTGGTCACCGTAGATGAGCACCACGACGGAGGCGCCCAGCAGCCCCAGACCCACGGTGGTCATGCCCACGAACGCGCCGGTGCGGAAGGCGATGTTCATGGCCGGGTCCCGGCCCTCGGTGTTGGCGGCCGCGGCGACGCGGAGGTTGGCGCGGACCGCCAGCGACATGCCGAGGTAGCCCACGGCGGCGGAGAATCCGGCACCCAGCAAGAAGAACAGCGAGCGCCCGATCCGGACGCCCATGTCGTCGGCCGGGAGAGCGAGCAGCGCCACGAACGCGACCGCGGCAAAGATGCCCAGCGTCCGGAACTGCCGACCCAGGAAGGCAGCCGCGCCTTCCTGCACCGCGTGCGCGATGTTCCTCATGTTCTCGGTGCCCTCACCGGCGGCCAGGACCTCGCTGCGGAAGATCAGCGCCATGCCGAGCGCAGCGAGCGCGATGACGGCGACGACGATGACCAGAGCGAGGTTGGTGCCGCCGAGGTGCACGACGGCGGGGTTGAACCCGGTCATGATTCTCCTCGGGGTGTGTCTACGGATGACCGCCGCGGAGTCTACGGGTCGGTGACCCCCGTCTCGTGCAGGGGTTCACCTGCCGTGCCGCGGGCGCGGCACGGCCGCCGGAACGGCCGTGGAAGCGCGTCCGAGGAGTGAGCGCCCTCAGGCGCCGAGCGCCGACGCCTCGGACTCGTGGATGGTGAAGACCTTGGCCAGGCCGGTGATCCGGAAGATCTTCAGCAGCCGGTCCTGGGAGCAGATCAGCTCCATGGACCCGTCGTGAGCGCGGACCTTCTTCAGTCCACCCACGAGGACGCCGAGCCCGGTGGAGTCCAGGAAGTCGACGTTCTCCATGTCAATGACCAGGTTGTGCTTGCCCTCGCCGACCAGCTCGGTGATCTTGTCCCGCAGCTTCGGTGCGGTGTACACGTCGATCTCACCGCCCACGGCCACGATCGTGCGGTTCTCGACCTCACGAGTCTGTAGCGAAAGATCCACGGTCGCTCCCTAGACGAGCAGGCACCAGCGTGCCGTTTGCACAAACTTGAACACTCGGGTGCACGTATTGAACCACGACTGCGCGGGCGCCGTACCCGGGAGTGGCCGGACCATGTCAGGGGGCGCTGCCAGACTGGCTCCGTGCAGGTCAGCGACGTCAGCGGGGTGGTGGCCCGCCTGCAGGACCGGGGCCGCCGCGACGACTCGCTCACCCACCTCGAGGTGCTGTCCGAGCGTCCCGGCGAACACACCGACTGGCCGGGCTGGCTGGACGCCCGGCTGCGCTCGGCCTTCGAAGATCGCGGCGTCGCGCAACCGTGGACGCACCAGCGCACCGCCGCCGACCTGGTCCGCTCCCGGACCCACACGGTGGTCTCGACCGGGACGGCTTCGGGGAAGACCCTGTGCTTCTGGATGCCGGCGCTGCAGGCGATCGAGTCGTCGCGCGGCGCCAAGGGCCAGCGCGGTGCGACAGTCCTCTACCTCTCCCCGGCCAAGGCGCTCGCCCAGGACCAGCTGGCCGCCCTGCGCGGTCTGGACCTGCCCGGACTGCGCTGCTCCACCCACGACGGCGACTCGACCCGCGAGCTGCGCGACTGGACGCGGGACCACGCGGAGTACGTCCTGACCAACCCGGACATGCTCCACCACTCCATGCTCCCCGACCATGCGCGGTGGTCGCGGTTCTTCTCGCTGCTGCAGTACGTCGTGGTCGACGAGTGCCACCACTACCGGGGGGTGTTCGGCGCCCACGTGGCACAGGTCCTGCGCCGGCTCCGGCGGATCGCCGCCCGGTACGGCGCCGACCCCACCTTCGTGCTGTCCTCGGCGACGGTCGCCGAGCCGGAGCTCTCGGCGGCCCGGCTCACCGGACTGCCCGTCGTCGCGGTGACCGACGACGCCTCGCCGCGCGGCCGCACGACCCTTGCGCTCTGGGAGCCCCCACTCGTGCCGGGGCCGGGTGAGAACGGCGCACCCGTTCGTCGCGCCGCCGGCGCCGAGGTCGCGGACCTGCTGACCGACCTGGTGCTCGACCGGGTGCGCACCCTGGCCTTCGTCCGGTCCCGTCGCGGCGCCGAGACGGTGGCCCTCTCGGCTCGTCGCAACCTGGCCGAGGTGGACCCCGTGCTGGTCGACCAGGTCGCGGCCTACCGCGGGGGCTACCTGCCCGAGGAGCGGCGCGACCTCGAGCACGCGCTGCGCACCGGCCGGCTGCTCGGGCTGGCCACCACCAACGCCCTCGAGCTCGGCATCGACATCAGCGGCCTGGACGCCGTGCTGCTCGCCGGCTTCCCCGGCAGGCGGTCGGCCATGTGGCAGCAGGTCGGCAGGGCCGGGCGCGGTGGCCAGGAGGCGCTCGGAGTGCTGGTGGCCCGCGACGACCCCCTCGACACCTACCTGGTCACCCACCCCGAGGCACTGCTGGGCGAGCCGGTGGAGGCGACCGTGCTCGACCCGGACAACCCCTACGTGCTGGGTCCGCACCTGTGCGCCGCAGCGGCCGAGCTGCCCCTCACCGAGGAAGACCTTCCGCTGTTCGGCGCGGGCGCCCGCACTGCTCTGGACGCCCTGACCCGAGGTGGCCTGCTGCGCCGGCGCCCGCGTGGCTGGTTCTGGACCGACCGGCGCCGCGCCAGCGAGCTCGCAGACATCCGCTCCACCGGAGGTCCACCGGTGCGGCTGGTGGAGGAAGCCACCGGCAGGGTGCTCGGCACGGTGGACGCGGCGGCGGCGCACGGCACCGCCCACGCCGGCGCGGTCTACCTGCACCAGGGCGAGACGTGGCTGGTCTGCGAGCTGGACCTGGCCGAGCACGTCGCCTGCGTCGAACGAGCAGACCCCGACTACACCACCTCCGCCCGCGAGGTCACCGACATCGCCGTCCTCGCCGAGCGGGCGCACGCCCGCTGGGGAGCAGCCCGGCTGTCCTTCGGTGACGTGCGCGTCTCCACCCAGGTGGTGTCCTTCCTCAAGCGCCGGGTGCCCTCGGGGGAGGTCGTGGCCGAGGAGCCGCTGGACCTGCCCGAGCGCGTCCTGGAGACCACGGCGGTGTGGTGGTCGATGCCCCTGGACGTGGTGACCGGGGCCGGTCTCTGCGAGCGCGACCTCCCTGGCGCGGCCCACGCGGCCGAGCACGCCTCGATCGGTCTGCTCCCGCTGTTCGCCACCTGTGACCGTTGGGACATCGGCGGGGTGTCGACTGCACTGCACCCGGACACGGGACAGCTGACCGTCTTCGTCCACGACGGCCACCCGGGCGGAGCCGGGTTCGCCGAGCGCGCGTTCGAGACCGCGGGGGCATGGCTGCGCGCGACTCGTGAGGCGATCTCCTCGTGCGGTTGCGACGAGGGCTGTCCCTCCTGCGTGCAGTCGCCGAAGTGCGGGAACCAGAACAACCCGCTGGACAAGCACGCTGCCGTCGAGCTCCTCGACCTGCTGCTCGACGGGGCTCCTGAGCCGGCGATGCCCTAGCCTCGGTGGGAAGAGAGCGGTCCGGTCACCGCTGCCAGCGCCATTGGGAGGGCACCCATGTTCGTCGCCGCCATCATCCTGCTGCTGGTGTCGGTGCTGCTCATCGTCGCCGCCATCTTCGGGGGCGGCGCCGATGCCACCCTCGACCTCGGGTCCTTCGAGCTGAACTGGAACACCACCGGGATCTTCTTCCTCGGCATGTTCACCCTGCTGCTGCTGGTGCTCAGCCTGGGGATGTTCCGCACCGCAGTACGGCGCGGCAACGCCCGCCGCGCGGAGCGCAAGCAGATGGGCGAGCTGAGCGAGAAGCTCGACGCCTACCAGCGCCACGAGCGGGACAGCGGCCGGACCGAAGGCGACCAGTGACCCCGCTCACCACGACGGACTGACCGGTCCGGCGCGCCCCCGGGCCGGTAGGGACTGGTCCAGCCCCCAGACCCGCCCCTCGGAGACCACACGCACCTCGACCTCCCAGCCGGTGACCCGGCAACCGGTCAGCTGGGCGCGGTTGCGACGGGCGAGCACGGCCGCGGCCGCGCAGGCGTCCCGACCGTCCTGGAGGGCAGCGGCTCCGGCCAGGGCGGCCAGGTCGGCTGCGGACTGGGCGAGCCGGTGCCGACCGACGACAGCGACCGCCCCGCTGACCAGCACGGTGACGAAGAGGACCACACCGGTCAGGGCGACCACGAGCACCGTGCCCGCGCCGCTCTCCTCCCGCACGCGTCCGGCTGGCCGGCGGAGTCTCATGCCGCCGGCTCCTGGGCGGCCACGGCCTCCGCGTGCACCCGGAAGCCCCACCCGGGCCCGAGCAGTCCGGCCGGACCGCCCACGGGACTGCTGACCCGGGCGAGCACGGTGCCCGAGGTCCGGGTGATCGAGATCGTGGACCCGGCGGGCGCGACCGCCGCGGCGAGTGCCCGGACACGCCCCGGGTCCTCCGAGCGCGCGGCGGCGCGCGCCGCTTCCCGGGCGGCGTCGAGCGCACGGACCTCGGTGAGGCCGATCGAGACGAGCCAGGCCATGGTGAGGGTGAACACGGCCAGCATCGGCAGCGCCATCGCCGCTTCCGCCGTGACCGCTCCACGTTCGGTGCGCGACCTCGGGCCGCGCTGCGTCCGGTGCATCTCTCCTCCTCACCGTCGGTGACCAGCGGTCTCCGGACAGTCCTGGTGGACCGGTGGGGCAGGCCCTGACGGCTCCACCCCACCGGCCGACGACTTCTCAGAACGGCAGCAGGCTCTTGATCGCGTTGAAGATCAGCTCGAGCAGCGCCTGGCCGGCCTCGCTGGTGAGGAACTTGAACAGCACTGCCGCGAAGCCGACACCGGCGCCGGTGACCGTGGCGTACTCCGCGGTGGTGGCGCCGACCTCGTCACGGACGGTGGCGAGAGGGGTGTGGGACATGACTTTCTCCTGACTGCCGAACCCGGGCGGGTGCCGGGGTGGTTTCCGTTGCGAGCTGAACCCTCGTCGGCCTTGCGACGCCCCGCGACCACCGAGTTCGCCGCCGGTGGAGAACCGGCTCCGCGACGCCTCTGTGGACGACTCACCGGACCGGTCGCCGGGGCCACTGGCTCAGAACAGGCGCATCGAGGTGAAGACCGAGGCCACCAGCGGCACCACTCCGAGCACCATGAAGGAGGGCAGCAGGCAGAGCCCCAGCGGCGCGGCGGCACGCACCTCGATGCCGCGGGCGCGCTCCTCCACCTCGGCGGCAGCGCGCTCACGCAGCTCGGTCGCCAGACGGCGCACCGCCGCCTCCACCGACGCCCCGGTCTCGTGGGTGCGCGCCATCGCCCGGCCCAGCGGTCCGAGCACAGGATCCTGCGCCACCCCTCCCCAGACCTCCGCAGGCGGGAGCCCCAGCTCGAGCCGGTGATGGATGCCCTGGAACTCCTCGGCCACCGGCCCTCCCAGCGCGCTGCCACTGCTCAGCAGCGCCGACTGGGGCGCCGCACCGGCCGCGATGCACGCGCCGAACAGGTCCACCGCCACCGGCAGGTCGACGGCCAACCGCTCCCGGCGCCCGCGCACGACCGCATCCTCGGTCCGGCCCAGCACGACCCAGGCCGTGACCGCCGCCGCCACCCCCGTCAGCGTCCCGACGACGCCTCCGAGCACCGCCCACCCGCCGGCGAAGGCCCCGACGGCGAGCGGGAGCCGCCACCGCAGGAGCGTCGTGGTGGGCGGCGAGCTGACGGCGGCCGCGCCGCGCTGAGGGTCCAACCTCGGTGGCGGACGAAGAGCGAGGAGCACCACTGCCGCGGTGGACACCGCCGCCACCAGGGACCACGCGTCGCCGGCCCTCACCGCCGGAGGACCTGATCGGCGATCCGGTCCAACCAGGTCAGACCCAGCCAGCACAACAGCAGCCCGACGGCCAGGCAGCCCAGGCCGACCGGCGTACCGAGCAGGAAGCCCACGGGATCGCCACCCACCCCAACGCCCATCAGCAGCACGCCCACCGGCAGCACGGCGAGCATCCGGGCGGTGGCCCGGGCCGAAGCGAGCTCCCCCGCCACCAGTCGTGCGGTACGCCGCTCGAAACCGATGGTGTCGGCGGCCCGGGCCACGGCGTCCGCCAGCCCCGAGCCGGTCTGGTGGGCCACCTCCCAGCTGGCCGCCAGCGTGCGGAGCTGGGCGGCACCCGGTCGGGCCGCAAGCGCCCGGAAGGCCGCAGGGACGTCGGCGCCCATGTCCCCGGCGGCGGCGACCCGCGCCAGCTCCGGCCAGTCCTCGGCGGATCTACGCAGCGTGCGCAGCGGCGGCTGGCCGGCGGCGAGGTCGGCCGCCATCGTCTCGCACGTGGCGAGCACCAGCTCGGCCCGACGGTCGGCCTCCCGAGCGGTCCGTCGCCTGCGCACCAGCCGCAGGCTTCCTGCAGCCGTGCCCGTCCCGATGACGGCGAGGGCCAGCAGGCGGGCGTCGAGGAGTGACCACCCGGCCGCCACGGCGACGCCGGCGGTCAGCACCCGAAGCCATCGCGGCGTCCCGTGGCGTGACCGGCTCGAGCGCCCGGTGTCCGGTGCGCCGGCCGGCGCGGGGCCGGTCAGCACGACGGCGGCGGCTGTGCCCAGGGCCGCGAGCAGGGCTGCCCCTCCGGTGGTCACGGGAGGGGTCCCAGCAACGCGGCCAACCGGTCGAACGCGGCGCCGTGCCGGACGCCAGTCGATGTGAAGGCGAGCGCCGTGACCACCTCCACCAGCAGGCCCCGGCGCTCGACCACGCCGATCTCGGCCACGCGCCGCCGACCGTCTGCTTCGCGGGCCAGGTGCACGACCACGTCGACCGCTGCGTGCAGCTGGCTGTGCGTGGCCTCGCGCCCCAGACCCGCGGCCAGGGCCAGCCCCTCGACCCGACTCGGCACCTCGGCCGCAGAGTTGGCATGGACCGTCGCACAACCGCCCTCGTGCCCGGTGTTCATCGCCGCGAGCATGTCCACGACCTCGGCGCCTCGCACCTCCCCGACGACCAGTCGGTCCGGGCGCATGCGCAGTGCCTGGCGCACCAGCGTGCGCAGGGTGACCTCGCCGGCACCCTCCAGGTTCGGAGGCCGTGCCTCCATGGCGACCACGTGCGGGTGGTCCGGTCGGAGCTCGGAGGCGTCCTCGACGAGCACCATCCGCTCGCCGCGCGAGACCCGCGACAGCATCGCGTTGAGCAGGGTCGTCTTGCCGGTGCCGGTGCCACCGCTGACCAGGAAGGCGACCCGCCGGGACACGACCGCCTCCAGCAGCGCCGCACCCTCCTCGGTCACGGCACCGGCCGCGACCAGCTCAGTGAGGGTGAACACCCGCCGTCGCGGCACCCGCAGCGAGATCACCGTCCCGGGCCGGGCGATCGGCGCGAGCACGGCATGGAAGCGCGAGCCGTCGGGAAGCCGGAGGTCGACGTGCGGGGAGGCGTCGTCGACCCGCCGACCGGCCGAGGCGGCCAGCCGCTGGGCGAGACGCCGGACGGCCGCCTCGTCGGGGAACCGCACTCCCGTCAGCTCCAGGCCGCGACCGCGGTCGATCCACACCTCCGCCGCACCGTTGACCAGCACGTCGGTGACGCCCTCCATCCGGAGCAGCGGCTCCAACGGCCCGGCACCGACGACGTCTCGCTGCAGCGCGTCGAGCACCGCGAGGACCGTGGCGTCCCCCACGGGACGGCCTTGGTCGCGCAACGCCGCCGCCACACGCTGCGGAGTGAGCGGCGCCGCTTCGCGGGCCAGCTGCTCCCGGACCGCGTCGATGAGGTCCACCGGCGCCGCAGTCACCCGAGCCTCCGGGCGAGGTTGACGCCGGCCTCGCCTCGCGCCCAGCGGGCGACCACCCGCGCGGAACGGGGCAGTGGTCCGCGCGGCGACCGCACCGGTCCCGCGCCCAGGTCCACCGACTCGTCGAGTCCCCGCTGGTTGCCCATCTGGGTGAGCAGGGGCAGGCCGAGGGCGCCTGCTGCCGCCTCCGCGGACACCCCACCCTTCCCGCCTCGCACCACCAGTCCACGCGCCGGTCCCTCCGGTAGGCGGTCCACGGTCCGCGCGGCCGCCACCACAGCGGGAACCGACCGGGTGCTGACCACCACGAGCCGGTCACACCGACCGAGCAGGTCGCGGGTCACCGGGTCCGCGTGCCGGGGGGCGTCGAGCACCACGTGCGTGAAGCCGCGCCGTGCCGCGGCCAGCACCTCGCGCGCCGGGGCGGCCTCGAGCGCGCCGCCCGGGCGGGCGGGCCAGGCGAGCACCCGCAGCTCGTCGAGGCGGGGCAGCGCCTCACGCAGCGCCCGACCACTGAGCCGTCCGGAGCCCTGGAGCAGTGCGTCCCAGCGGATCCCGTCCTCCCGGTCCATCCCGAGGATGCGATCCACGCCGGCGCCGAGCGGGTCGCCGTCCACGAGCACGGTGGGAGCATGCCCACACAGGTCGCGGGCCAGGGCGGTGGCGAACACACTGGCCCCTGCGCCGCCGCACCCGGGGACCACCCCGACGGTGACCCCCGGGCCGGCCACGCCCTCGTCCGCCTCGGCCAGCAGCGCCACGAGCTGGCCGGCCGCCTCGGGCAAGGTGGCCACGGTCTCCGCCCCCAGCGCGAGCGCGTCGCGGTAGGGATGGTCGAGCACGCTCTCGCGAGCGACCAGATGGACCCCGTCGCGACGCTCGGGGGCGACGGCGGCGAGGACCCGGGCGAGGTCCTCGCCCACGAGCACCAGGGGGCTGCTGGCCCAGCGCGCCAGCGCGGAGTCCGCATCCTCCGCGACCACCGGGACCGAGCCGGCCGCGGCGGCGAGGCGCTGCAGATCGGCCAGGAGCAGCGGATCCCCGGAGACCAGGAGCGGAGCGAGGTGAGACACGTCGTCGATCGTGGGCGGTGTCGCACCCGCGCACCTGCGCGGCCATGCCCCGGCTGTGGACAGCGGGTCCGGCACCGGCCCTGTGGAGGAGATGCCGAAGCGCCGGTGGCGTGCCCGCGCGCTCTCTAGACTCAGGACTCATGGGCCAGGTGGCGCGTCCCACAGCGGCGTTCTTCGATCTCGACAAGACGATCATCGCCAAGTCGAGCACGCTCGCCTTCTCCCGCCCCTTCCAGGCCGGTGGCCTGATCTCACGCGGCGCGGTGCTGCGCTCGGCCTACGCGCAGTTCGTCTACCTCGTCGGCGGCGCGGACCACGACCAGATGGAGAAGATGCGCGCCTTCATGTCGCAGCTGTGCGCCGGCTGGGACGTCGAGACGGTGCGCGAGATCGTCGGCGACACCCTGCACAACGTGGTCGACCCGCTGGTCTTCGAGGAGGCGGTCAGCCTCATCGAGGAGCACCACCTCGCCGGGCGCGACGTCATCATCGTCTCCACCAGCGGCGCCGAGGTGGTCGAGCCCATCGGCGAGATGCTCGGAGCCGACAAGGTGGTCGCGACCCGGATGGACGTGGCCGACGGCAAGTACACCGGCGACATCCGGTTCTACGCCTACGCCGAGAACAAGGCCAAGGCGATCCGCGACCTGGCGCGCAAGCGCGGCTACGACCTGAGCCGCTGCTACGCCTACAGCGACTCGATCACCGACGTGCACATGCTCGACGCGGTCGGCCACCCGCACGCCGTGAACCCCGACCGCGAGCTGCGGCGAACCGCCCGGGAGCGGGGCTGGCCGATCCTGGTCTTCGACAAGCCGGTGGCCCTGCGCAGCCGGATGCGGCTGCCGGCTGCCCGCCCCACCGCGGCCGCGCTCACCGTGGCCGGCTTCGCCGCGATCGGTGCGGCGGTCTACCTCAACGCCCGGCGAACGAGACAGTCCTCGGCCTAGATGTCAAGGGCTTGAACACCCCCGCCCCCCCGGCGTACAAAGGGAGCACAACTCCAGACCAGCTGCCCCCACGGGCGACACACGGCGGCGGTACCCACGCGGCGATCCACCCTTCCTACAGGGCGCTTGCATGCCGGAGACTCCGGCGGCAACAACGAGATGAGTGCACGCCTGGTAGCCATCCCCCGTGTGTTCGAGCGGCACCGCGACGACTCCGTCCGGTGCCGCTCTGCTGTTCCCCCGGGGGCACGGGTCTAGATCAGTCCGGGTCAGTCCGTGGGCGCGGGCGCGACCAGCGGACTGGCCTCGGCGCCCTTCGCGAACGCCTCCGCGGCATAGAGCAGCCAGGAGTGCAGGCCGTTGCGGCCACCGTCGCGATAGCCGCGCAGGTTCGACTCGTACGCCGCCCGCACGGCCAGGTGCCCCGCCTCCGGCACCGTCAACGAGGCGGGGTCGACCCCACGCGCGACCAGCAGGAGCCGTTCCGCTGCGCGGGCGACCAGGCCGCTGCGCTCCGCGAACGGCGCTGCGGACGCGATCTCGCCGTGCACCAGCGCGGCCACCACCAGCGCCGGCTGCTCGGTCTCCAGCAGGGTCCGGGCAAGCACCTGCAGGCGGCCGGCGCCGGCCTCGTCGACCGGCTGGCCGGAGCCACCGGCGAGCACGTCGAGCCGCGCGAACGCCTGCAGCGGCGCACGCGTGAGCACAGGCACCAGGGCGAGCAGCTCGGTGCTGATCCGCACCGCTGCCTGGGCGAGGTCGTCGCCGCGGCCCTCGGCCACCTCGGACCAGGGGGACTGCGACCCGGCCAGCACAGCCGAGGCGTGCGCCCCTCGCAGCAGCGACTCCGCCGTCTGCTCGGGGCTGGTGCGCCGCAGCCCCCGGTCACGCAGCAGCACGTCGATCCCGTCCCGGGCCGCCTGGTAGGCCGAGGGGATCCCTTCGAGCCCGCTGAGCCAGGCGAGGGGGTCGTTGTTCTCCGGGATCACGACGATCAACGCTATCGGGTACCTTCGAGCGCACGATGAGCGAGGAGAGCCGCGCCCCCGGTCAGGCGTTCCGTCTGGTTGCCGAGGCCTACGACCGCGCCCGGCCGTCCTACCCCGACGAGGCGGTCAGCTGGCTGACCGGCAACGGTCGCTCGCTGGTCCTCGAGCTCGGCGCGGGTTCGGGGCGCTTGACCGAGGTGCTGCACCGCCAGGGCCACCGGGTGCTCGCCGTGGACGCGCTTGCCGAGGAGCTCGCCGTCCTGCGCGAACGCGTGCCGGTCTCCCCCGTCGCGGGCGCCGCCGAGCGCCTTCCGCTGGCGAGCCGGTCGGTGGACCTCGTGGTGTGTGGCCAGGCCTTCCAGTGGTTCGACGCCGGAGCCGCGCTGCAGGAAGCCGCCCGGGTGCTGCGGCCCGGGGGCGCGATCGCGCTCGCCTGGAACACCTACGACACCACGGTCCCGTGGGTGCGCCGGCTCAAGGCGCTGATCAGCCCCGAGGGGACTGTGGACAGCCTGGACACCCGGACGATGCCGCTGCTCTCCACCCCCTACTTCGGCTTCGTCGAGCAGCGCCGCTTCCGCTTCTGGCAGACCCACACCGCCGCCTCGCTGCTCGACCTGACGCGGTCGATGCACCACGTGGCCACGATGCGCGAGCCGCAGCGCGAGAGGCTGTTGGCTGAGGTGACCGCCCTCTACGAGGACTTCGACCGCGGCCACGACGGCATGCAGCTGCCGTGGGTCACCTGCTGCTACCGCGCCGTGGTGCGCCGCGAAGAGCTGCCACCCGAGCAGTCGCCACCCAGACGTCCGGAGACCACCACTGCGCCGCAGGCCACCGACGCACCGCCCGAGGAACCAGGCACCCGGCTGATCGACTTCCACTGACCACCGTCGCCGCCGGACCGGTCGAGCCGGCCCTCGGTGACGCAGCGGCACGGACATCCGGACGCCAAGGACGAGGGCTGGCGCTGTTCGGGTCAGCTTTGGGCGGCGTCTTCGCGGCGCTCGAGGGTCGCCGAGCGCCACAGGCTCAGCGCCGTGGTCACGGCGAGGGTGCCGACGATCACGGCCAGGGAGAACCAGATCGGGATCTCCGGCGCCCACTGGATGTGGCGGCCGCCGTTGACGAAGGGCAGCTCGTTCTCGTGCATGGCGTGCAGCACGAGCTTGACCCCGATGAAGCCGAGCAGGAGCGCCAGCCCGTAGGACAGGTAGATCAGTCGCTCGAGCAGGCCGCCGATCAGGAAGTAGAGCTGGCGCAGTCCCATCAGCGCGAAGACGTTGGCGGTGAGCACCAGGTAGGGCTCCTGGGTGAGGCCGTAGATCGCCGGGATCGAGTCCAGCGCGAACAGCAGGTCGGTGGTGCCCAGGGCGAGGATCACCACGAACATCGGGGTGAGCACCCGGTTGCCGTCGACGTTGGTGAGCACCTTGCTGCCGTGCCACTCGGCGGTGGCCGGGAACCGGCGCTCGACCCACTTGATCAGCCGGTTCTCGTCATACCCCTCGTCGCCCTCGCCGGCACCCTCGCGGGCGAGCTTCACGGCGGTGTAGACGAGGAAGGCGCCGAAGACGTAGAAGACCCAGCTGAAGTTGTTGATCGCGGCGGCCCCGACGGCGATGAAGATGCCCCGCATCACCAGGGCCAGCACGATGCCGACGAGCAGGGCGCTCTGCTGCAGCTCCCTGGGTACGCCGAACTTGGCCATGATGATCAGGAAGATGAACAGGTTGTCCACCGACAGCGAGTACTCGGTGAGCCAGCCGGCGAAGAACTCCGTGCCGTACTGGTGACCGGCCAGGACCCACACCGCGGCGCCGAACGCGACGGCGAGGCCGACGAAGAAGCTCAGCGCGACGATCAGCTCGCGCCGGGACGGCTCGTGCGGCCGGCGGCCGACGACGAACACGTCGACGAGCAGCACGGCCGAGGTGATCCCGATCGTGAGCCACCACACGAGCGGCGAGACATCCATCTGCTTCCTCCGGACGACTGGACCGCGCCCGTGCTCGGGCAGGGGTCAGCACAAGGGTGAACGAACATTCGTCATCGTCCGGAGGTCTCTTCCGCTGCGCCCCGGTCGGGGGCACAGCCGGCGCCCCGGGCCCCCGAGAGGACCGTGATGACGGGAACGCCGCGGAGGAATACTCCCCTCCAACTTTCCCGAGTGTCCCAGACCCCCGGAGAGCGGACAAACCCGCGACCACGCGGCCCGCGGCCCTGTGGACCGGCCGATAGGGTGGAGTGCGGTGTGCCGGGAAGCCTGGTCGGCTCCAGCTGACCGACCCTCCGAGGAGGCACCACCTGATGGTTCGCCGGTCCCCGCGCGCCCGCCCGCGCTTCCTGCCCGACCCCGAGCTCGGTGAGAGCAGCTTCGTCGGGGACCTGCTGCGCTCGGAGACCGTGGGCGGGTCCATCGCCCTCCTGGGCGCGGTCGTCGCCGTGGTCTGGGCCAACCTCGCCGGTCACAGCTACGAGGCGCTGCGCGGCTTCCAGCTCGGTCCGCTGGACGTCGAGGGCTGGGCCGAGGACGGTGCCCTGACGATCTTCTTCTTCCTCGCCGGGCTCGAGCTCAAGCGCGAGCTGCTCGTCGGCTCGCTGCGCCGTCCCGCCGACGCCCTGGTGCCCGTCGTGGCGGCCTGCGCCGGCGTGGCGGTGCCGGCGCTGCTGTTCCTCCTGGTCAACCGTGGCACCGACAACCTCGGGGGCTGGGCGGTCCCGGCGGCCACCGACATCGCCTTCGCCCTGGCCATCCTCTCGGTCTTCGGCTCCTCGCTCCCCACCCAGCTCCGTGCCTTCCTGCTGACCATGGCGGTGGTCGACGACCTGCTGGTCATCGTCGTCATCGCCGCCTTCTACACCGAGCAGATCCATCTGACCGGGCTGGCGGTCGCCGTCGCCGGCCTGGTGGTGTACGCGCTCCTGCAGCGCTTGCGCGTCCGCGCCAGCCTGCTCTTCGTCCCGGTGGTGGTCCTGACCTGGTGGGGGGTCCACGAGAGCGGCGTGCACGCCACCGTCGCGGGTGTCGCCCTCGGGCTGCTCACCCGGGTGCGCCCGGACCCGGAGGAGAAGCGCTCCCCCGCCGAGCGGTTGGAGCACCGCATCTCGCCGCTGAGCGCCGGCGTGGCGGTGCCGTTCTTCGCGCTGATGAGCGCCGGCGTGCCGCTCTCGGGAGGGACGGACATCCTGCGCGACCCGATCGTGCTCGGTGTGGTGGTCGGCCTCGTCGTGGGCAAGCCCCTCGGAGTCCTCGGCGGGACCTGGCTGGTCACCCGGTTCACGCGCGCGTCGCTCAACGAGGGCCTGGAGTGGCGCGACCTGCTCGGCGTCGGGATCGTCGCGGGCGTCGGCTTCACCGTCTCGCTGCTGGTCGCCGACCTGTCCTTCGCCGGCGCCGACAACGACCACGCCAAGACCGGCGTCCTGCTCGCCTCGGCGGTGGCCGGGATCCTCGCCGCCCTGGTCCTGGGCCGGCGCAGCCGCACGCACCGCCGATCCTGAGCCGGCGCCGCGGACGGTAGTGTGCGCACGAAGTCGTCCGGGAAGGGAACAACCATGGCGCACCGCGACCTCGTCGCTTCGGAGGAACCGACCATCGGCAAGCTCGTCGTCGACGCCAGTCGCGACATGTCCGCGCTGGTCCGCAGCGAGATCGCCCTGGCCAAGTCCGAGCTCCGCGTCTCGGTCAAGGCGGGCGGCTTCAGCCTCGCGATGTTCGCCGCCGCCGGCTTCCTGGCACTGCTGGCGGTGATCATGCTGTCGGTCGCGATCGCCTACTTCCTGCACATGACCGGCCTCGACCTGGCCTGGTGCTTCCTCATCGTCTTCGGCGCCTACCTGCTCGTCGCCGGCCTGCTCGGCTTCCTCGGCGTGCGCAAGGTCAAGCAGGTCCGCCCGCCGGAGAGGGCCATCGAGCAGGCCAAGGAGACCACCAGCCTGCTCAAGCGGGGCTGATTCCCGCGCCGCTCAGGCGCAGTTGCCGCTGGAGACGCGGGCACTGCTGGAGCTGCCCATCGCCGCGGCGCGACCCACCTGGTCGGCGGTGAGCGCATAGCCGGTGTCCCGGTCGCTCACCGAGGCGGCGAACACCACCCCGAGCACCTTGCCGCTCGTGGAGACCATCGGCCCCCCCGAGTTGCCGGGACGGACCAGGCCGCGCAGGGAGAAGACGTGGCGGGTCACCGTGCCGTCGCCGTAGATGTCCGGCGAGCGCAGGCGCTGGTCGTTGCGGATCCGTGCCGGCTGCGCGTCGAAGGGACCGTCCTGCGGAAAGCCCAGCACGGCCCCCTGGTCGCGCTCTTGGCCGTTGGTGTCGAAGCCCAGTGCCGGGCCCTCGAGGCCGGGCACGCTGATCACCGCCACGTCCACGTCGGGGTCGTAGTAGACGACCCTGCCGTGCACCTGACGGTCGCCGTCCATGACCACCGGGTCGGTGACGCCGGCGACGACGTGCGCGTTGGTCATCAGCCGGTGCGGCGCGTAGAGGAACCCGGTGCCCTCCACGCCGCTGCCGCACCGGTTGGTGCTCCGGATCTTGTAGACGCTGCTGGCGGCCCGTTGGACGTCGGGATCGCGCAGCACCCGGCGGTCGGCCGGCGCGACCCTGACGATGCGCTCGGGCGCGAACGGCTCGAGGTAGCGCGGGAAGAAGCTGGAGCCCACCACCTCGTCGAAGGAGCGCAGCGCCCGCTGGGTCTCCTTCGGCATCACGTCGTTGACCGCCCGCAGCACCCGGGAGTCGCGCACCTGGGGACTGATCCCCGGGATCCGCGAGCCACTGATGGCGACACCGAGCATCCACGCGACGACCAGGACCGCCACCACGCTCAGCGCCGCACCGCCGATCGCGTCCAGGGCACGCACCGGCTGCCAGGTGAGTCGCGCGCGCAGCTGTGAGCCGGCGTACTGGAACAGCGCCTGGCCGATGGAGGCGAGCAGCAGTACGACGAACAGGGCGGCCAGCGAGACCCAGAGGGACGGCTCGGCATCCCCGAGCAGCACCGGTGCCAGCCAGATCCCGACCAGGCCGCCGACCAGCAGTCCGATCGTGGCGGTCGCGCCGGCGATGAAGCCCTGCCAGTAACCACTGATCGCGTAGGCCAGCATGAGCAGGACCAGGCACCAGTCGAGGAAGTTCATCGGTCGTCATCCTCGCGCAGGCCGAGCATGTAGTCGGGCAACACCTGCGTGATCGACTCGTCCCAGGGGCGGGTCAGGCCCACGTGGTCGAAGAGCTTGTTCACCAGCCCGGCCGTGAAACCCCAAAGGATGAGGTCCTTGTCGTCGCCGATCATGAAGCCGGGACTGGAGTAGCCGATCGGATGCACCACGGTGACCCGGTGCTGGGGGTCGAGCAGCTCCTCGATCGGCACGCGCAGCACCGCGTTGACCTCGCCGGGGTCCACGACCGCGACCGTGGACTCCTTGCGCCACCAGGCCAGCACCGCGGTCACCGCGAAGTTGCTGGGCGGCAGCCACAGCTCCGGGAGCGTGGCGAAGACCTCGACGCCGCCAGGGTCCAGCCCGGTCTCCTCCTCGGCCTCCCGCAGTGCGGCATGGACCGGGGAGGGGTCCTCGGCGTCGATGGAGCCACCGGGGAAGGAGACCTGCCCCGGATGGGAGCGCATGTCGTGGGCGCGCTCGGTCAGCAGCAGGTCGGGTCCCAGCGGCCCCTCCCCGAAGAGCATCAGGACCGCACCCTTGCGGGCGTTGGATCCCTCGGGGGGCACGAACCTGCTGATGTCGGCCGCAGCGATCGTGGCGGCGCCCCGCCGGATCGTCTCCAGCCAGTCGGGGAGCTCGACGCCCTCGTCGATCACGCGGCGCTCCTCTCCAGCACGTTGCGTCCGAGATAGCGGCCGACGGTCCGCTCGAGCTGGCCGACGGAGGTGATCTCGACGTACTCCTCGTGGGCGATGCGGCCCGACTTGTCGAGCAGGATCAGCTTGGGCAGCCCCACGGCGCGCAGCCGCCCATCGGGGTCGTCGAGCAGCGGATAGGTGACGCCGGCGCGCCGGGCCAGTGCCTGGGCCGCTCCGGGCCGGGTGTCCTGGAAGGCGATGCCGAGCACCTTCACCTGCTTCGCGTGCCGACGCGCGAAGTCCTCGTAGAGCGGCATCTCCTTGCGGCACGGCGTGCACCAGCTCGCCCAGAGGTTGACCACCATCGGCCCGCGCAGCTCCCCCAGGCGGACGCCGCCCCCGCCGCCCAACCGCTGAAGGGTCACGTCCGGCAGTCGATCGGCCTCGGCGTGGCGCTGGGGCGCCGCAGACCCGCAGCCGCTGAGCACGCCGGCGAGCAGCGCCACGGCGGCCGCCGCGCGCGCCAGCCTCATGCCCGGTCCCCGCTTGCCGGAGCGATCATGCCGGCCCCTGGGTGCGGACGAGGGCTGCGGCGGTGGCCGGGTCCGTCGGACCGATGCCGTACGACGGGCACCAGCGGGCGACCGGGCAGGCACCGCAGGCCGGCTTCTTGGCATGGCACGCCCGGCGCCCGTGCCAGATCAGGTGGTGGCTCAGCATCGTCCAGTCACCGCGCGGGAACAGCGCGCCCACGGCGTGCTCGACCTTGACCGGGTCGGTCTCCTCGGTCCAGCCGAGGCGGCGGACGAGCCGGCCGAAGTGGGTGTCCACGGTGATGCCGGGGATGCCGAAGGCGTTGCCCAGCACGACGTTGGCGGTCTTGCGCCCGACGCCGGGCAGCGTCACCAGGTCCTCCATCCGCGGCGGCACCGCACCGCCGTGGTCGGCGACCAGCGCCGAGGACAGCTTCAGCAAGGCGTCGGTCTTGGCCCGGAAGAAGCCCAACGGGGCGATGATCCGCTCCAGGTCCTCCCGCGCGGCAGCGGCCATCGCCTTGGCGTCGGAGTAGGAGGCGAAGAGCACGGGACTCACCGCGTTGACGCGCCGGTCGGTCGTCTGTGCGCTGAGCACCGTCACCACGAGCAGCTGGAAGGCGTCGGCGAAGTCGAGCTCGCACCGGGCGTCGGGGTAGGTCTCGGCCAGGACGCGGTCGACCTTCCGGGCGCGCCGGACCAGCGCCGTGTCTGGCCGCGCCGGTGTCGCCGCGCCCGCCGGGGAGGAGGAACGCGCAGCTGGCACAGCGCAAGGGTACGGTGCGGCCAGAGGCGGCCCGCGTGGCGGATGGGCCACCCATGCGCCACACTGTGACCTGCAACACGGCACCCGGACACGCCCGAAGGGACGGACCTTGGACATCGACGTGCTTCGTCAGACGCCTCTGTTCAGTGCACTGGACGACGAGGCCGCCACCGCCCTCGGCTCGTCGCTGGGCGAGAACCGGCTGCGCCGGGGCGAGGTGCTCTTCCACGAGGGCGACCCGGGAGACAGGCTCTACATCGTCACCGAGGGCAAGGTGAAGCTCGGTCGCACCTCCTCCGACGGCCGGGAGAACCTCCTGGCGATCCTCGGTCCCGGGCAGATGTTCGGTGAGCTGTCCCTGTTCGACCCGGGGCCACGCTCGGCCACGGTGACCGCGGTGACCGACAGCACCTTCGCGTCGCTGTCCCACGACGACCTGCTGCGCTGGCTCGAGGGCCGGCCGTCGGTTGCCCTGGGTCTGCTCGCCCAGCTCGCCGGGCGGCTGCGCAAGACCAACGACGTCGTCGCCGACCTGGTCTTCTCCGACGTGCCCGGGCGGGTGGCCAAGGCCCTGCTGGACCTCGCCGACCGGTTCGGCCGGACCGCGGACGACGGCGTGCACGTGCACCACGACCTCACCCAGGAGGAGCTCGCCCAGCTGGTCGGCGCCTCCCGGGAGACGGTCAACAAGGCCCTGGCCGACTTCGCCTCTCGCGGCTGGCTGCGTCTCGAGCCCCGCTCGGTGGTCATCCACGACGTGGAGCGCCTGCGCCGCAGGGCGCGCTGACGGCACCGTGCCGCAGGGCGCGCTGACGGCACCGTGCCGCAGGGCGCGCTGACGGCGCGCGCAGGCTCAGCTCTGCGGCTTGTAGGCGCGCTTGTAGTCGATCGCGTCCACGCGCACCGTGGTGGAGACGAACGGGTGGTCCGAGGTACGTCGCACCAAAGGGCTGCGGTCGATGTCGAAGCCGACGAAGTGGACCCGCGGACTGCCGAAGATCCAGTCGATCTGGGCCGGGCTCGGTGGCCGGCACGGTCCGCTGTTGCTGCCCCCCTGGGCGGCCTTGAGCGAGGTGGCCTCGGTGACGCGGCAGAAGTACTCCGCCCGCTCGTTCATGTCACCGGTGACGAACTGCGGGACGCCGGTCGCCTCGAGCCTGCGGAACAGGGCGATCTCCTTGGTGGTGGCCCGGGTGCGGTAGCGCTGGGCCGGGCCGTAGACGCTGGCCGGGTTGTGGAAGGTGGAGAAGTACATGACGACCCCGGTCGCCTTGTGCCGCAGCAGCACGTAGGGCATCGGCCGCAGGTGGCCGTTGAAGTAGGGGATCGGGATCAGTCCGGGTCGCACCAGCTGCCAGGTGCTGGTGTCCCAGGCCACCGAGTTGGCCCCCGCGTTGCCGTGGGAGTTGCCCGGGTACATCTGCCAGCCGCGGGCGCGCGCCCGGAAGGCGTTGCGCTGGTTGGGCTGGAACTCCTGCATGCCCAGGACGCTGACGCCGTGCTGGCGGATCAGGGCGAGCACCCCGTTGATCCGTTGCGGGCCGGAGGCGAGCCACGAGTGGTGCCCGCCGGGACCGGTGTGCGTGCTGCCCAGCACGTTGAACGAGGCCATCGTGAACTCCGCGACCGGAGGCAGCGGCTGGGGCGCCGGGCGCCGGGCGGGGACGTGCATGCCGAGCGGGCGGATCTTCGCGCCGCTCTCCGGCTTGGCGTTGCGGTGCGCCTCCGCGGACCTGGCGAGCTCGGAGGAGAGTCCGGTCGGGGTGGTCGGGGTGGTCGGGGAGGAGGGAGTGCTCGAGCTCGGCTGTCCGGGACGCGCCTGCGTGGAGGCTTCGGCCCCGGCGGGACGGGTGCCGCCGGTGCCGGGCAGGTCGCCGCGCACCCACAAGAAGCCCACGCCCCACACCGCGACCAGGAGAACGGCGAAGGCGACCAGGCCGAGCTTGTCCTTCACACCGGCAAGATAACCCGCAGGGCCTCGCTGGTGACCAGGGTTCCGCAGTCCGGGCGGGATCTGTGGACAGCTCCTCAGCCGGTGACGCCGAGGTGCTCCAGCTGAGCGCGTACGGAGAGCTCGGCCGCCCCCCACAGCACCGGGTCGACGTCGGCGTAGACCATCTCCACGACCCGGCGCGGCAGCTCCTCGGTGGCCAGGCCCTCCGGGTGGGGCGCGGTCCGCAGCTCCTCGAGCGCGGCGCTGACCTGGGCGAGGCGCTCGTGCCGGTGGGCGATGTAGAAGTCGAGCGCGGCGAGCGCGTCGGCGATCACCGGCCCGTGGCCCGGCCAGATGTGGTCCACCTCCCGGGCCTCGGCCAGGCGGTGGAGCCGGTCCAGGGAGTCGAGGTAGGCGCCCAGCTGGCCGTCGGGGTGTGCGACCACGGTGGTCCCGCGACCGAGCACGGTGTCGCCGGTGAGCACGGCCTCCTCGGCCGGCAGCACGAAGGACAGCGAGTCGGCCGTGTGGCCGGGGGTCCCGACCACCCGGATCTCCAGGCCGTCGACCTCCACCACGTCGCCGTCGTGCAGGCCCTCGTCGCCCAGCCGGTAGCGCGGGTCCAGCGCCCGCACCCCGCAGCCCATCCGCCCGGCGAAGTCCCGGGCCGCCTCAGAGTGGTCGAGGTGGTGGTGGGTGAGCAGCACGACGGCCACCTCACCGGACACCTCCGCGACGGCGTCGAGATGCGTCTGGTCCACAGGGCCGGGGTCGATCACGACCGAGCGGCGGCCGCCGGGCTCGCGCAGCACCCACGTGTTGGTGCCGTCCAGCGTCATCGGGTTGGCGTTGGGCGCCAGCACGCACTGCGCACGGTCCCCGAAGGTCCCACCCGTCCATCCCGAGGGCGTGCTCATCCGCGGGCATCCAGCAGGTCGTCGAACCGGTGCGGCACCGAGAGCAGGCCACCCTCCTCGGTTTCCTCGACCTCCGGCATGAACATCTCGATGGTCCGTGCCCGGGAGGCCGCCACGACCGCGTCCGGGTCGCCGTACTGCCCCACCTCGAGGCAGGTCAGGTAGGTCGGCGGGAGCATCAGCATGCGCTGTGCCTCCACGTCGCCCACCGCCTGCAGGGCCGGCAGCCAGGTCACGTGGTCGGACTCGGTGGAGACGTCGCGCGTGTGCTGCCCCTCGGGCAGGTGCGCGACGAAGAACCAGGTGCGGTAGCGGCGCGGCTCGAAGACCGGCGTCAGCCAGCCGGCCCAGGCACCGAGGAGGTCGGTGCGGAGCACCAGGCCCCGCCGGTCGAGGAACTCGGTGAAGGCGAGGTCACGTGCCTCGAGGGCGGCGCGGTCCTGCTCCCAGTCCGCGCCGGTGGTGTCGGCCACGACCACCTCCGGCGACTCGCCGGCCAGCAGCACTCCGGACTCCTCGAAGGTCTCCCGGACCGCCGCGCACACCAGCGCGCGTGCGGTGGCCTCGTCGGTGCCCAGCTGGGCGGCCCAGGCCGACGGGCCGGGGCCGGCCCAGGCGATCTGGTGGTCGAAGTCGCGCGGGTCCACGCCGCCACCGGGAAAGACGCACATGCCCCCGGCGAAGGCCATCGAGACCTGGCGGCGCAGCAGGTAGACCTCGGGCCCCTGGCTCCCGGGTCGCAGCAGCACCACGGTCGCGGCGTTGCGCGGCTCGGCCGGCTCGCGTTCCCCGGTGGCGTAGGCCCGGGCGTCCTCGACCAGCTGCGGCGGCAGCTGCATGCGGGCAGGCACTTCAGACCTCGACGACCAGCTCGAGCTCGACCGGGGCGTCCAGCGGCAGCACCGGTACGCCGACCGCGGAGCGGGCGTGCCCGCCGGACTCCCCGAACACCTCGCCGAAGAGCTCCGAGGCGCCGTTGGCGACCTGGGGCTGGCCGGTGAAGGACGGGTCGGAGGCGACGAACACCACCGCCTTGACCACCCGCTTGACCGCCGAGAGCTCGCCGACCTCGGCGCGGACCGCTGCGATCGCGTTCAGTGCGCACTGCTGGGCGCACGCGGTCGCCTCCTCCGCGGTGACGCCGGCACCGACCTTGCCGGTGGCGAGCAGCTCACCGGCGCGCATCGGCAGCTGGCCGGAGGTGAACACGTGCTGTCCGCTGCGCACGGCGGGCACGTAGGCGGCGACCGGCGCGGGGACGTCGGGGACCTCCAGCCCCAGTGCGGCGAGTCGCTCCTCCGGAGTGGCCATGAGGACTCAGCCGACCGGGCGCTTGAAGTAGGCGACCAGGTTCTCCGGGTTCATCCCGGGCACGATCTGCACCAGCTCCCAGCCCTCGGAGCCGAAGTTGTCCAGGATCTGCTTGGTCGAGTGCACCAGCACCGGCGCGGTCAGGTATTCCCACTTCGTCATGGCCGCCACAGTAGCGAGGAGGATGAGCAGGTGCTTCCGGCAGATCCCGCACCCGACCGCACACTGGGCTACGCCGATCGCGACGACGCCGTCATCGACCTGCACCTCCCTGGCCCCTCCGCGGCCGCAGGCGGCGCAGGTGGCCCGGCTCCTCTCGTGGTGCTCGTGCACGGTGGCTTCTGGAAGGCGCGCTACGACCGCGCCCACACCCGTCCGCTCGCCCGTGGCCTGGCCGGGCAGGGATTCGTGGTGGCGACGCCCGAGTACCGCCGGGTCGGCGGCGGAGGGGGCTGGCCGACCACCGCGACCGACGTACGTGCCGCGGTGCAGGCCCTCCCCGGTCTGCTGCAGGCCGGGGGTCTCGAGGTCACGAGCACCTCGCTGGTCGGCCACAGCGCCGGCGGCCACCTGGTGCTCTGGCTGGCGAACGAGCTCGCCGGGCTGGACCGGGTGGTCGCGCTCGCGCCGGTCGCCGACCTGCGCCGCGCCGCGGAGCTGGGACTCGGGGACGGGGCGACGCAGGCGCTGCTCGGCGGCGGACCCGACGAGGTCGACTACCGGGCGGCCGACCCGATGGCCAGGCTCGCGGTGCGGCCCGACAGCGAGCTGGTGGTGCTGCACGGGCGGACGGACGACGACGTCCCGCTCGAGCTCTCGCAGCGCCTGGTCGCGGCGTACCCGTGGATCCGGCTGGTGGAGCTCGACTGCGGCCACTTCGCGCTGATCGACCCCCACGACCCGGCCTTCGGGGAGGTCGTCCGGGCGCTCGGCAAGGGATAGCGCGCGCGCCCAGCGGGTAGGGAACACAACGGGTCGCACTTTGGTTGCGACACACAAGCACTCCTCAGCACTCCCACATCCATCCCCAGCAGCCCGCAGCAGGAGGCACGCATGCCTGAGGCCAACCGTCCCCGCCTCGTCGTGATGGTCGCGAGCAACCGCCCTGGCCGGGTCGCCGAGCCGGTGGCGCACTGGTTCGCCGACCATGCCCGGCAGCACGGCGGCTTCGAGGTCGAGCTGGTCGACCTGGCTGAGATCGACCTGCCCTTCTACGACGAGCCGCACCACCCGCGGATGCGGCGCTACACCCACGACCACACCCGCGCCTGGAGCGAGCGGATCGACGCGGCGGACGCATTCGTCTTCGTGACGCCGGAGTACAACTACGGGATGCCCGCGGTGCTCAAGAACGCCCTGGACTACCTGCACCACGAGTGGGCCTACAAGCCTGCCGGCTTCGTCTCCTACGGCGGCGTCTCCGCGGGCACCCGCGCAGTGCAGATGGTCAAGCAGGTCGTGACCACGCTGAAGATGTACGTCGCCCCCGAAGCCGTCTCGATCCCGTTCGTCCAGCAGTTCCTCGAGGACGACGGCGAGGGTGGCCGGAGGCTCGTCGCCAACGAGACCATGGAGGGCGCCGCCAAGACGCTCCTCGACGAGCTGGTCCGGGTGGAGGACGCCCTGCGGCCGCTGCGCCGCCCGGCCGCCTGATCCCCCTTCCGGGTAGTCGCCGGGGGGACGGGGACCGTGTGAGGATCGGTTCGGCAGCGTCCGCACGACCGATCCCAGGAGTGGCATGTCCGTCCCGCCCGCAACCGGACCAGCCGGACCTGCCCGACCTGCGGGCGAGCCGGAGATCCTCTGGCGGCCCCCGGAGGGTCAGCGCTGCCGCCTGACCGAGTTCGCCGAGCGGGTCGCTGCGGAGGGCGGCCCCTCGTGCGACTCCTACGACGAGCTGTGGCGCTGGTCGACCACCGACCTGGACGCGTTCTGGCTGGCGGTGTGGCGCTGGTTCGACATCCCCGGTGACCCCGCCGAGGGGCCGACGGTCGCCCTGGCGGAGGACCGGATGCCCGGTGCGGTGTGGTTCCCCGAGGTCCGACTCAACTACGCCGAGGCGATGCTCCGCCTTCCCGGCCGCGCGGACGGCGACGTCGTCGTGGTCGGCCGCTCCCAGTCCCGCGACGAGGTCCGGCTGACCGCCGCAGAGCTGCGCGAGCAGGTGGCACGGATCCGCGCCGGCCTGCTGCGCGCGGGCGTCGGCGCGGGCGACCGGGTGGCGGCGTACTCCCCCAACATCCCGGAGACAGTCGCCCTGCTGCTCGCCACCGCCAGCCTCGGGGCGGTGTTCAGCTCCTGCGCGCCGGAGTTCGGCACCAAGAGCGTCACCGACCGCCTGGTGCAGATCGATCCCAAGGTGCTGGTCGCGGTCGACGGCTACCGGTACGGCGCCAAGGGGATCGACCGCCGTGCCGAGGTCGAGGCGATCCGGTCGGCACTACCCGGGCTGGAGACGCTGGTGTGGCTGCCCTACCTCGACGACGCGGCGCCCGCGCCGGACGGGGCGACCACGTGGGCCGAGCTCACCGCCGAGCGGGGCCCGCTGGAGTTCGTCCGGGTGCCGTTCGGCCACCCGCTCTACATCCTGTTCTCCTCCGGCACCACCGGCCTGCCCAAACCGATCGTGCACGGGCACGGCGGTATCACCGTGGAGCACCTGAAGTCGCTCGGCCTGCAGACCGACCTGGGGCCGGAGGACCGGTTCTTCTGGTTCTCCACGACCGGCTGGATGATGTGGAACTACCTCGTCTCCGGCCTCGGCGTGGGGGCCACCGTGGTGCTCTTCGACGGCAACCCCGGCCACCCCGACATCTCGGCGCTCTGGCACCTGGCGGCGGAGCTCGGGGTCACGTACTTGGGCACCAGCGCGCCGTTCCTGCTGCAGTGCCGCAAGGAAGGCGTCGTGCCGCGCGAGGTCGCCGACCTGTCCGCGCTGCGGGGGATCGGGTCGACCGGCGCACCGCTGCCCGCCGAGGGCTTCCGCTGGGTCTACGCACACGTGAGCGAGACCGCGCAGCTCGGCTCGCTCTCCGGAGGCACCGACGTGTGCTCGGGCTTCGTGGGCCAGTCACCGACGGTGCCGGTGTACGCCGGCGAGATCTCCTGTCGGTGCCTGGGCGCGGCGGTGGCGGCCTACGACCTGAACCGGCGCCCGGTGGTCGGCGAGCTCGGCGAGCTCGTGATCGAGCGGCCGATGCCCTCGATGCCGGTCGGCTTCTGGAACGACGAGGACGGCTCGCGCTACCGGGCGGCGTACTTCGAGGACATTCCGGGCGTGTGGCGGCACGGCGACTGGATCACCGTCAGCGAACGCGGCACCTGCACCATCACCGGTCGCAGCGACGCCACCCTCAACCGCGGGGGGGTGCGACTGGGGACCGCGGAGTTCTACACCGTGGTGGAGGCGTTGCCGGACGTCGTCGACTCCCTGGTGGTGCACCTGGAGGACGACCAGGGCGGCGCCGGGACGCTGGTGCTCTTCGTGCAGCTGGCCGAGGGCGTCACCCTCGACGACGCGCTGGTGGCGCGGATCACCGCCGCCCTGCGCACCAGCCTCTCGCCGCGCCACGTGCCGGACCAGGTCCACCAGGTCTCGGTGCTGCCGCACACCCTCTCCGGCAAGCGCATCGAGGTGCCGGTGAAGAAGATCCTGCGCGGCGTGCCCACCGAGCAGGCCGTGGCCCGCGGTGCCCTCACCGCGCCGCAGGCGCTCGCGGAGTTCGAGCAGGTCCGCTCGCGGCTGGGATGACCCGTCGACCTCTCCCGACCCGTCGGTAGGGTGCTGGCCATGGCTGCCGAAGTCACCAGCAGCGCCGTCGGCGACGCGGTCTCGGACTTCCCCGCGGTGCAGCTGCACATCGTCACGGGCAAGGGTGGGACCGGGAAGACCACGGTCGCGGGTTCGCTCGCCCTCGCGCTGGCCGCCCGGGGCAAGACCGTGCTGCTGTGCGAGGTCGAGGGCCGACAGGGCATCGCCCAGCTGTTCGACGTGCCGCCCCTGCCCTACGAGGAGCGGCTGCTGTGCCGCGGCACCTCGGGAGCCGGGGACGTCTACGCGCTCGCGATCGACCCCGAGTCGGCGCTGATGGAGTACCTCGACATGTACTACCGGCTGGGCCGGGCCGGGAAGGCGCTCGACCGGTTCGGGGTCATCGAGTTCGCCACCACCATCGCGCCCGGGGTGCGCGACGTGCTCCTGACCGGCAAGGTCTACGAGGCGGCCAACCGCAACCGGCGCAACAAGGGCGCCCGCACCTACGACGCGATCGTGCTGGACGCACCACCGACGGGCCGGATCACCCAGTTCCTCAACGTCAACAACGAGCTGGCGGGGCTGGCCAAGGTCGGGCCGATCAAGGGGCAGGCCGACACGGTGACCACCCTGCTGCGCTCCGGGCGGACCGCCATCCACCTGGTCACCGTGCTCGAGGAGATGCCGGTGCAGGAGACCGCGGACGGCGTGGTCGAGCTGCGCAGGGTCGGCCTGCCGGTCGGCGGGGTGGTGGTCAACCTGGTCCGGCCGCAGGACCTCGACACCGCACAGCGCGCCGAGCTCGTCGCCGGGAGCGCCGACCGGCACCCGCTCACAGTCAGCCTGGGGAAGGCCGGCATCGATGCCTCCGAAGAGCTCGTCGACGGCCTGCTCGAGGAGGGGCGCAACCACGCCGAGCGGCGCGAGCTCGAGGACAGCCAACGCACCCTGATCCAGGCGCTGGGGGTGCCCACCTACGAGCTGCCCCGGCTGCCCGGCGGCCTCGACATGGCCGGCCTCTACGAGCTGGCCGAGGACCTCAGCGGACAGGGGATGGCCTGATGTCCCACGTCGAGCGAGCCCCCGGCCGGCACGCCACCGCGCGCGTCGGCCCGCTGGTCGCCAGTCACCAGCCCCTGCGCGTGCTCGACGTCGACGACCTGCTCGACGACCCGCAGCGGCGCATCATCGTGTGCTGCGGGTCCGGCGGGGTCGGCAAGACGACGACCTCGGCAGCACTGGCGCTCCGGGCCGCCGAGCGGGGTCGTCGCGTCGTGGTGCTGACCATCGACCCGGCCCGCCGGCTGGCCCAGTCGATGGGCATCGAGGTGCTGGACAACACCCCCCGCCCGGTGCCCGGGGTCGACGGAGCCAACGGCGGCTCCCTGGACGCGATGATGCTGGACATGAAGCGCACCTTCGACGAGGTGGTGCTCAACCAGGCGAGCCCGGAGAAGGCCGCGCAGATCCTGAGCAACCCCTTCTACATCGCGGTGTCGAGCTCCTTCGCCGGCACCCAGGAGTACATGGCGATGGAGAAGCTGGGGCAGCTGGACAAGGACGCCCGCCGCACCGGTCGGTGGGACCTCATCGTGGTGGACACCCCGCCCTCGCGCAGCGCCCTGGACTTCCTCGACGCCCCCGAACGGCTCTCGAGCTTCCTCGACGGCCGGTTCATGAGGCTTCTGCTCGCGCCCGCCCGCGGGCCGGCCCGGCTGATGACTGCCGGCTTCGGCATGGTCACCAACGCCATCACCAAGATCATCGGCGCGCAGGTGCTGCAGGACATGAAGGCGTTCGTGGCCGCCTTCGACACCCTCTTCGGCGGCTTCCGGCAGCGCGCGCAGCGCACCTTCGAGCTGCTCCAGGACCCGCGTACGGCGTTCGTCGTGATCGCCGCGCCGGAGCCCGATGCCCTCCGGGAGGCGGCGTTCTTCGTCGAACGCCTCCGCCAGGAGCGGATGCCGCTGGCCGGCATGGTGGTCAACCGCACGACCACGCAGCCCCCGGGCGAGCTCAGCGCCAACGCCGCGATGGCCGCGGTGGAGAAGCTCCGGTCGGCCGGTGCCGATCACGGCCTCGCCGCGGGACTGCTCCGGCTGCACGCCGACCGCAGGGTCACCGTGGAGCGCGAGGCCCGGCTGACCGGTCGGTTCGAGACCAGCCATCCCGACGTACCCACCGCCGTGCTGCCGGCGTTGTCCACCGACGTGCACGACCTCGACGGCCTACGCCGCATCGGCGGCCTGCTGGCCGCCCAGCCCCGCTGAGCGCGTCAGGCGCTCGCCACGGCTCCTGCGGCTGCGACCGCTCCGCCCACCGTGCGCTCGTGCTCCGCCTTGGCGGTCTCGAGCAGCTGGCGCCACGAAGTCACGTTCGGCCGCTTGCGCAGCAGCGCGCGGCGCTCACGCTCGGTGAGACCACCCCACACGCCCCACTCGATGCCGTTGTCCAGCGCCTCGGCCAGACACTCCGCGCGCACCGGGCAGGCAGCGCAGACCGTCTTGGCCTTGTGCTGCTCGGCACCACGCACGAAGAGCTCGTCCGGCGCGGACTGCTTACACAGGGCAGAGTTCGCCCACATTTCGTTCCAGGACATGTTCCCTCCAAGTCCAAGTCCCAGTGATTCCCCCAACGAACGTCCGAAACGCCCGTTTCAACCCAAGGAAAACCTTAGAGAGGACTGGAGAACCGGAACAGACACGGAGTGCTCAAACTCGTATAGCCCGAAATGACTAGAAGGTCAGGTCCGGTCGGACGAATCGGACATATGACAACCAGTCGGGCGGGAGCAGCGTGTTGCCACCCCCAGCCTAGACTTGCCGGCATGCCCCGACGCTCCCGCTCGCGCGCCGGCGGCCTCACCTTCGGCAAGGTGCTCTCCCACCTCGGGGTGATGGTGGCGGTCGCGGCCGCCCTCGGCATCCTCGTCGGCGGCCTCGCCGTGCCCTGGATCGGCGTGCTCGGCTACGGCGCGCACGCCGTCGACGAGTCGATGCGCAACCTGCCCGAGGAGCTGCGCGCCGAGCCGCTGGCCCAGCGCAGTCGCGTGCTGGACCGCAAGGGCAACGTGATCGCGACCTTCTACGACGAGAACCGCGTCAACGTCCCGCTGCGCAAGGTCGCACCGGTGATGCGCCGCGCGATCGTGGCGATCGAGGACTACCGCTTCTACGAGCACGGCGCCCTGGACCTCAAGGGCACCCTGCGCGCGTTCGTGAACAACCAGACCGGCGGCGGCACCCAGGGCGGCTCGTCGATCACCCAGCAGATGGCCAAGCTGACCGCCGTGGCCCAGGCGGGCACCGAGGCCGAGCGCAAGGCCGCCACCGCGAACACCTACCAGCGCAAGATCCAGGAGCTGCGCCACGCCATCGCCTTCGAGCAGAACTACTCCAAGCGGTGGATCCTCGAGCGCTACCTCAACCTCGCCTACTTCGGCGACGGCGCCTACGGCATCGAGGCGGCGGCGCGGCACTACTTCTCGGTCCACGCCCGGGAGCTCAACCTCAAGCAGGCCGCCATGCTCGCCGGCCTGGTGAAAAATCCCGTCGGCTTCGCCCCGACCCGCTTCCCCGACCGTGCCAAGGCCCGCAGGGACATCGTGCTGGCGCGGATGGCACAGCTCGACATCATCCCCTCCGCCAAGGCCGACCGGCTGGAGGGTAAGCGCCTGGGCCTGAAGCTGCACCGCAGCAGCAACGGCTGCGTCAGCTCCAAGGCACCGTTCTTCTGCGACTACGTCCGCCGCTACCTGCTCGCGGACGGCGCCCTGGGGCGCACCCGCGACGACCGTGCCCAGCTGCTGCGCAGCGGCGGTCTGACCATCAAGACCACTCTCGACCTGCGCTTCCAGCGCGCCGCCGACGCAGCCACCCACGCCGCCGTCCAGCCCACCGACCAGGCCATCGGTGCGCTCGCGATGGTCGAGCCCGGCACCGGCCAGGTCCGCGCGGTCTCCCAGTCCCGGCCGATGGGCCGGAACGGGAAGAAGGGCGAGACCTACCTGAACTACGTGGTCAACAGCAAGTACGGCGACTCCGGCGGCTTCCAGGCCGGATCCACCTTCAAGGTGTTCGTGCTCGCGGCCGCGCTGGAGCAGGGGTTGCCGACCTCCACCGCCTTCGACAGCCCCGCCCAGGTGCACATCCCGCAGAACGAGTTCGAGACCTGCAACGGCCCCTACCCGGTGTACTCCACCTGGGACCCACGCAACTCCACCAGCAACGGCCGCTTCGACATGTACAAGGGCACCCAGCTGTCGGTGAACACCTACTTCGCCCAGCTGGAGCGCAAGACCGGGCTCTGCGAGCCCTACGCCCTCGCCAAGGCAATGGGGGTGGAGCTCACCGACCCCGCCCACGAGCGGCTGCCCTCGTTCACGCTCGGCGTGGCCAGCATCAGCCCACTGGAGATGTCCGGTGCCTACGCCACCTTCGCCGCCCGCGGCAAGCACTGCGACACCCGCCCGGTGACCACGATCCTCAACAGCGACGGCAAGGTCTTCAAGAAGTACCCCGCCCAGTGCCAGCAGGTCATCCAGCAGTCGACCGCCGACACCGTCAACGACATCCTGCGCGGCGTGATGGCACCCGGCGGCTTCGGACAGGCGCTGGTGCTCGAGCAGCCGTCGGCCGGCAAGACCGGCACCATCCAGAACAACGCGGCCGTCTGGTTCGACGGCTACACCCCGAACATGGCGGCGGCCGCGATGGTCGCCGGCGCCAACTCCAAGGGGCAGCCGATCTCCCTGAACGGCCAGAGTGTCGGCGGGCGCTACATCGACGTGGCGCACGGCTCCACCGTCGCCGGTCCGATGTGGGCGCAGGCGATGCGCGGCGTCCAGGCCTATCTGCCGAACGTCGACTTCGCGCCTCGCTCGGCGCCGACCGGCACGCCGATCTCGGTGAGCGTCCCCGACGTCAAGGGCATGCGGATGGCCGCGGCCAGCCGCAAGCTCGCCGGCCTGGGCTTCCACTGGGACGAGGGCGAGCCACGCGACTCCAGCGCACGCCGGGGCCGCGCGGCGGAGACCTCCCCCGCCGCCGGCGCGTCGCTGCCGCGCGGGTCGTCGGTCACCATCCACCCAGCGCGCTAGCTGGTCGCCGCTGCGGTGGGACGTCAGGCGCCGAGCTGGGCCTTCACCGCCGCGGCGACGACACCGCCGTCGGCGCGGCCCTTCACCTTCGGCTGCAACGCACCCATGACCCGGCCCATCGCCTTCATGCCCTCCCCGCGCACGCCGAGGTCGTCGATCGTGGCCGAGACCAGGGCGACGACCTCCTCCTCGCTGAGCTGCTCGGGGAGGTACTCGGCGATGACCTCGGCCTCGGCCCGTTCCTTCGCGGCCTGCTCGTCGCGGCCCGCACCGGCGAACGCCTCGGCCGCCTCGCGCCGCTTCTTGGCCTCGCTGGTCAACACCCCGATGACGTCGTCGTCGCTCAGCTCGCGCGCCGCCTTCCCCGCGACCTCGGCGTTGGTGATCGCGGTCAGCACCATCCGAAGGGTCGAGGAGCGCAGCTCGTCCCGGGCCTTCATGGCCGCGGTGAGGTCGGTGCGCAGGCGTCCCTTCAGCTCGCTCATGCGGCCCATTGTGGCAGCCTTGGCCCATGCCTTCCCCGTCCGGCCGCCCACCTGCGGCGCTCCGGACCGTCGCGCGGGTGGCGGGGGGAGCGGCTCTGCTGGGCGCCGGGGTGACGGCGTACTCCGCAGGCATCGAGGTCCGCAACTTCGTCGTACGCCGCGTCACCGTGCCGGTGCTGCCGCCGGGGCACGACCCGCTGCGCGTGCTCCATATCAGCGACCTGCACCTCACCCCGCACCAGGACGCCAAGCTGCGCTGGCTGCGGTCGCTCGCCGACCTCGAGCCGGACCTGGTCGTAGACACCGGTGACAACCTCGCTCACCTGCGGGCGGTGCCACCGCTCCTGGAGGCGATCGACCCGCTCCTCGGCGTGCCGGGTGTCTTCGTGCTCGGCTCGAACGACTACTTCGCCCCCAAGGTCCGCAACCCGCTGTGGTACCTCACCCCCGACGACGGCAAGCGCAACACCAGGACGGCCCGGCTCCCCTTCGGCGACCTGCGGCGCGGCCTGACCGCCCGCGGTTGGCAAGACCTGACCAACACCTCCGCGCGGCTGCAGGTCGGGGACACCTCGATCGGGTTCGTCGGGGTCGACGACCCGCACCTGGGCTACGACGACCTCGCCTCCGTCAGCGGACCGGCGCCCACCGACGTGGACCTGCGCATGGCGGTCACGCACGCCCCGTACCTCCGGGTGCTCGGGCAGTTCGCCACCGACGGCTGGGACCTGATCATGGCCGGGCACACCCACGGGGGTCAGGTCTGCCTGCCGGGGAAGGGCGCCCTGGTCACCAACTGTGACCTCGACACCGGCCGGGCCAAGGGCCTGCACCGGCATCCGGCACGCTCGCGCCCGGGTGAGCCGGGCAGCTCCTGGCTGCACGTCTCGGCGGGTGCGGGCACCTCGCCGTACGCCCCGGTGCGGCTGTTCTGCCGGCCGGAGGCCACCTTGCTGACGCTGGTGCCGCGCTCGGCCTGAGGCCGGTTCGGAGCACCGGTTCCGCTCTTGTAGACTCGCAGCGATTTCGGGCTGTGGCGCAGCTTGGTAGCGCGCCTCGTTCGGGACGAGGAGGCCGCAGGTTCAAATCCTGTCAGCCCGACCGTGGGTCGAGCCCCGAAATGCCGCAAGCGCGTCGAACCGCTGGGTTCGGCGCGCTTCGGCGTTCCCGACCCCAGGGCCCCGCGGCGAGGGAGCAATCCGCGTCCGACCCCTCGTTCCGTGGGACGATGCAGCCATGGCCGATGATCGGGGACAGGGCGGCGAGACGCAGGACTCCGCAGACTCCACAGAGGAGTCCAAGCTGGAGCTTCCGTCGCTGCGCCTGTTCGGGCGCAGGAAGAAGAAGGCGGCACGCGAGGAGGACCCTGCGCCCGACACCGGCGCGGGGGCCGAGCCGGTCGCCGAGCCCACCGCCGCCGACCCGGTGGAGCCGCCGGAGAGCGAGACCCGGACCTTGCCGCCGGTCGAGGACGACGGCCCTGCCGACCAGGCCCCTTCTGCGCCGTCGGGTCCCGCCCCCACCGAGGAGCGCGCCCGGCGGCTGCCACCCGTCCCTCCGCCACCTCACCCCACTGCCGGACCGGAGCCGGAGCCGGAGCCGGAGGAGGCGCCGGTCGACCAGGCGGTCGGCGCCCGTGACGACGGCGGGCGCAGCCTCCTGGAGTCGCTGCGCCGCGGGCCCGGCGAACCGGCGCAGCCACGGGGGGAGCGCACCCGAAAGCCGCGCCGGGAGCGCAAGGTCAAGGAGCGCAGGGTCCGAGAACGCGCCCCGCGCGAGCCGATCACCCTGCCCCGGGTCAACCCCTACGTCGCCGCGGTCCTCACCGGAGTGGTCATCGGACTGGTCGGCGTCGGGCTGACCCTGGGCACCGGACGAGGCTGTGAGGCGGTGCGCGGGGTCGGCAGCTGTGGCGGCTTCGGGCTGTTCGCTCTCGTGGTCATCCTGGCCGTCCAGGTGATCCTCGGCGCCGCGCTGCTGCGCGGCTTCCGGTTGGCCGACCCGTCGAGCACCAGCTTCCTCGGCGTGGGGCTGGCCGCGGTGGTCGTGCTGCTGTTCTTCCTCTCCGCACTGGACTCGCTGTGGATGTTCCTGGTCGTGCCGGCCCTCACCGCCGCCACGATGGCCTTCTCCTGGTGGCTGACCTCGAACTTCGTCGAGCGTCCCCAAGACGACCTCACCGGGTCGAACCTGGACTGAGCAGGGCCGGCGGGACGAGCCTCAGCGGACCAGAAGCTCGGCGATCTGCACGGTGTTGAGCGCCGCGCCCTTGCGCAGGTTGTCGTTGCTGACGAACAGCGCCAGCCCACGGTCGTCCGGCACGCCGGGGTCCTGGCGCAGCCTCCCGACGTACGACGGGTCGCGGCCGGCCGCCTGCAGCGGGTTCGGGATGTCGGTCAGCTCCACACCGGGAGCATCGGTCAGAAGCTCCCGGGCGCGTGTGACCGGCATCGGGCCGGCGAACTCGGCGTTGATCGCCAGCGAGTGGCCGGTGAAGACCGGCACGCGCACGCAGATGCCCGAGACCAGGAGCTCGGGGATGCCGAGGATCTTGCGCGACTCGTTGCGGAGCTTCTTCTCCTCGTCGGTCTCCTCCAGGCCGTCCTCGACCAGCGTGCCGGCCAGCGGCACCACGTTGTAGGCGATCGGCCGGGCGTACTTCACCGGAGGGGGGAAGTCGATCGCCGCGCCGTCGTAGGCCAGCTCCGTGGCCTTGTCACCGGCGGCCGTGACCTGGGCGGCCAGCTCCTCCACGCCGGCGACTCCAGAGCCCGAGACCGCCTGGTAGGTGGAGGCGATCATCCGCACCAGCCCGGCCGCGTCGTGCAGCGGCTTGAGCACCGGCATCGCGGCCATCGTGGTGCAGTTCGGGTTGGCGATGATGCCCTTGCGGGCGTCCTGGACCGCCCCGGGGTTGACCTCGCTGACCACCAGCGGGACGTCGGGGTCCATCCGCCAGGCCGAGGAGTTGTCCACCACGGTGACACCGGCCTCGGCGAAGCGCGGCGCCTGCGCGCGCGAGGTGGTGGCGCCGGCGGAGAACAGGGCGATGTCCAGGCCGGTGGGGTCGGCGGTGGCGGCATCCTCGACGGTGACCTCGCGGTCGCCGTACTGAAGGACCTTCCCTGCCGAGCGCGCGGAGGCGAAGAAGCGCACCTCCTCGGCCGGGAAGTCGCGCTCGAGGAGAATCTGGCGCATCGCGACGCCCACCTGTCCGGTGGCGCCGACGACTCCGATGCGTGTCATGGCTATCGTCCCGATCCGCCGTAGACGACGGCCTCGACCTCGTCGGCGTCGAGCTCGAACGCGGTGTGCGTGGCCGCCACCGCGGCGTCGACGTCGTGCTCGTCGACGACCACGGAGATGCGGATCTCGGAGGTGGAGATCATCCCGATGTTGACGCCGGCGTCAGCGATCGAGGAGAAGAACTTCGCGGTCACACCCGGGTGCGACCGCATCCCGGCGCCGATCAGCGAGACCTTGCCGATCTTGTCGTCGTAGAGCAACGAGTCGAAGCCGATCGCGGTCTGCAGCCCGGCCAGCGCCTCCATCGCGGTGGCCCCGTCGGTGCGGGGCAGCGTGAAGGAGATGTCGGTGAGATTGGTGGCGGCGGCGGAGACGTTCTGCACGATCATGTCGAGGTTGATCTGCGCCTGCGCGAGCGCCTCGAAGATCCGGGCGGCCTCACCGACCTTGTCGGGCACGCCGACCACGGTGATCTTGGCCTCGCTGCGGTCGTGGGCGACCCCGGCGATGATCGGTGACTCCATGTTGTGCTCCTGCTGCTGATGGGCCTCGTCGTTGATGCTGCCGGCGACGACGGTGCCGTCGAGCTGGCTGAACGAGGAACGGACGTGGATCGGGATGTCGTAGCGTCGGGCGTACTCCACGCACCGCAGGTGGAGGATCTTCGCGCCGCAGGCGGCCAGCTCGAGCATCTCCTCGTAGGTGACCTGGTCGAGCTTGCGGGCGCTGGGCACGATCCGCGGGTCGGCGGTGAAGACACCGTCGACGTCGGTGTAGATCTCGCACACCTCGGCGTCCAGCGCCGCGGCCAGCGCGACCGCGGTGGTGTCGGTGCCACCCCGGCCCAGCGTGGTGATCTCCTTGGTGTCCTGGCTGACGCCCTGGAAGCCCGCGACGATCACGATGTGCCCCTGGGACAGCGCATCAGAGATCCGGCCCGGCGTGACGTCGATGATCTTGGCCTTGCCGTGCACCGAGTCGGTGATCACGCCCGCCTGGGAGCCGGTGAACGACCGCGCGGTGAAGCCCAGGTCGGAGATCGCCATCGCCACCAGGGCCATGGAGATCCGCTCACCGGCGGTGAGCAGCATGTCCAGCTCGCGGGCCGGCGGCAGCGGACTCACCCCGCTGGCCAGGTCGAGCAGCTCGTCGGTGCTGTCGCCCATCGCCGAGACGGCCACCACGACGTCGTGGCCCTGCTTCTTGGCCTCCACGATCCGGCGCGCCACCCGCTTGACCGCGGAGGCGTCGGACAGGGAGGAGCCGCCGTACTTCTGCACGACGATCCCGCTGGTGGGAGTCAAGACCCGCTCCTCGATCACTGATTCCTGACACCGATCACCGAAAGCATTCGGTGATCGGCTTCGGTTTCACAGTACGTACTGTGAAACCGACAGGCGATTCTACGGGGGTTCAGGCGACCGGCAGGTCGCCGTCCAGGGCCTCGGCCGCGGCGATCTGTTCCCGCTCGCCCTCGAACTCGGCGTCGAGCCGGTCGTGGGCGACCACCGAGTGCAGGGCGGTGAGGACGCCGCAGGCGTTGGACCCCCACGAGGCGAGGTAGGAGTACTGCCACCACCACAGCGCCTCCTCGACGTTGCCGTTGCGGAAGTGCCGCAGCCCATGAGCGATGTCGGTGGCGATCAGGGTCAGGTCGTCCGACAGCTGAGTGGTGTTGGTGTCGGGGTCGTAGGGCTCGAAGTTGTGGCTGTAGGTGTCGATCCCGCCGAGCAGCTCGGCCAGTCGCAGCCGCATCTGGTCCAGGTCGGGGTCGGGGCCGACGTCGGGCTGGTACTTCGTGGCCGGCTCGAAGTCGATCTGTGCGCCCAGCCGGGCTCCGGCGAGGAGCAGCTGGCTGACCTCGAGCAGGAGCAGGGGCACGGCGACCCCGGCGCTCTCGCCGCGCGAGATCTCCTGGAGTGCGACCAGGAAGGCCTCCGAGGCGTCGGCCACCTGCTGGCCGAGCTCCTCGAACTCATGTTGGTGCTCACTCACCTGCGCTCCGCCTTCCCGCGAATGCCCGGCCCAGGGTGACCTCGTCGGCGTACTCCAGATCGCCACCCACGGGCAGTCCACTCGCCAGCCGCGTCACGCGCAAGTCCATGTCCTTCAAGAATCTGCTGAGATACGCCGCGGTCGCGTCGCCCTCGATGTTGGGATCGGTGGCCAGGATCACCTCGGTGACGGTGCCGTCGGCCAGTCGGGACATCAGCTCGCGGATCCGCAGCTGGTCGGGCCCGATGCCCTCCAGGGGTGAGATCGCCCCGCCCAGGACGTGGTAGCGGCCGCGGAACTCGCGGGTGCGCTCGATCGCGACGACGTCCTTGGGCTCCTCGACCACGCAGATGATCGCGGGATCACGGCGGGAGTCGGCGCAGATGCGGCACAGCTCGGACTGGGAGACGTTGCCGCACACCTTGCAGAAGCGTGCCTTGGCCTTCATCTCCACCAGCACGTCGGCCAGTCGGCGTACGTCGACCGGGTCGGCCGCCAGGAGGTGGAAGGCGATCCGCTGGGCGCCCTTGGGGCCGACGCCGGGGAGCCGGGCGAGCTCGTCGATCAGGTCCTGGAGGACACCCTCATACACCGAAGCCCAGCTCTCCCCCGCCGCCGCCGCCCATGCCGCCGGCGAGCGGCCCGAGGGTGCGCGAGGCCAGCTCGTCGGCCTTGCCCTTGCCGTCGCGGTAGGCGGCCACGACGAGATCGCCGAGGTCGGCCAGCGACTCCGCGTCGGTGCCGGCGAGCGCATCCGGGGTGATGTCGACCGCGGCGAGGTCGCCGGTGCCGGTGAGGGTCACCGTGACGCCGCCGGCCGAGCCCTCGACGGTCGCCGCCGCGAGCTCCTCCTGGGCCGCGACCAGCTGGGACTGCATCTGCTGGGCCTGCTCGAGCATGGCGTTGAGGTCGAAGCCGCCCTCACCGCCGAGTCCGGCGAGCGGGTTGTCCTGGCTCATGGGTCTCTCCTCGTGTCCTCAGTCGTGCGGGATCTCTTCGATCAGCGTCGCGCCCAGCTCGCGCTCGAGCAGCTGGGTGCTGTCCAGCCCGTTGTCCTCGGCCTCACGGTCGTCGCGGTGGGCCTCGGCGTCCGGGTCAGCCGGAGGCGTGGCGGGCTCCGAGGTCGCCTGCCGGAGCCGTTCGGCCCCCGACTGCCGACGGGCGGGCGGCGCCGGCGGCTCCTGCTGGGCCGCCGGTGGCGGTGACTCTGTGTGCGTGTCCGGCGTCGGCTGCGCCGGCTGGACCGCGGGTCTGGTCACCCGCACCGGGGCGTCGCCGGCCTGAGCGCCGGGGTCGACGACCGTCTCCACCCGCCAGTCGGCGCCGATCATGTCGATCGCGGCCTGGCGGAGGATCTCCTCGCTGCCCCCGCCCAGGAAGGACTCGCGGGCGCCGGAGCTGCGGAAGCCGACGGTCAGGGTCTTGTCGTCCACCCCGATGACCTGGGCGTTCTGGCTGAGCAGGATCCAGGTGAAGCGACGCATCGACTTGACCCGCTCGAGCAGGTCGGGCCAGATGCGGCGCACGTCGGCCAGGGTGGGTGCAGCAGCGGCGGAAGGCGCCGAGGAGGCTGCGGCACCGGTCGCAGCGGCCGGAGCAGCGGGCTCGGGGCTCGCCGCGGGTGCCGAAGGCGGGGACGGGGCCGGCGGCGCCGGGCGACTCGGCTGCGCTGCAGCGGGCCGGGGCGCCTCGGCGACCGGCTCGGGTGCGGCCGCCGGCGGGCGCTCCGGACGGGCGGGCGCGGCGGCGGGCGGCGCCGCAGCAGGGGCCGGCGGCGTTGAGGCTGCTGGCGCGGGTGCCTCTGCGGGACCGGCCATGGAGAGACGGCGCTCGAGGCGGTCCATCCGGGCCGCCAGGCCGCGCTCGTCGTTGGTGGTGGCCGGGAGGAGCACCCGGGCACAGATCAGCTCCAGCAGCAAGCGCGGCGTGGTGGCGCCGCGCATCTCGGTGAGCCCCTCGGCCACGATGTCGGCGGCCCGGACCAGCTCGGCCTTGCCGAAGCGGGCCGCCTGCGCGACCAACCGCTCGACCTGGTCCTGCGGGGCGTCGATCAGGCCGTTGTCCGCCGCGTCGGGGACCGCAGCGACGATCACCAGGTCCCGCAGGCGGCGCAGCACGTCCTCGGTGAAGCGGCGCGGGTCCTGGCCGCTCTCGATGACCTTGTCGACCACCCGGAAGACCCCGCCGCCGTCGACGGCGGCGAAGGCGTCCACGACCTCGTCGAGGAGGTTGTCGGGGGTGTAGCCGAGCAGTGCGGTGGCGACGTCGTAGGTCACACCCTCGGGGCCGGCTCCACCGATCAGCTGGTCGAGCACCGAGAGCGAGTCGCGCGCGGAGCCGGCACCCGCACGGACCACCAGCGGAAGCGCCGCGGGATCGATCTCGACGCCCTCCTTGGCGCAGACCTCGGCGAGGTGGTCGGAGAGCACGCGCGGGGGGATCAGCCGGAAGGGGTAGTGGTGGGTCCGCGAGCGGATGGTCGGGATGACCTTCTCCGGCTCGGTGGTGGCGAAGATGAACTTCAGGTGCTCCGGAGGCTCCTCGACCAGCTTGAGCAGGGCGTTGAAGCCCTGCGTGGTCACCATGTGGGCCTCGTCGATGATGTAGACCTTGTAGCGGCTGTGCACCGGCGCGAAGAACGCTCGCTCGCGCAGGTCGCGGGCGTCGTCCACCCCGCCGTGGCTGGCCGCGTCGATCTCGATGACGTCGACAGAGCCGGCGCCGCCGCGGGCCAGCTCGCGACAGGACTGGCACTCCCCGCACGGGTCGGCGACCGGGAAGGCCTCGCAGTTGAGCGCGCGGGCCAGGATGCGCGCACTGGTGGTCTTGCCGCACCCACGCGGTCCGGAGAAGAGGTAGGCGTGGTGCACCCGGTTGTGGGCCAGGGCCGCCCGGAGCGGCTCGGTCACGTGGTCCTGCCCGATCACCTCGGCGAACGTCTCCGGCCGGTAGCGGCGGTAGAGGGCGAGGGACGGCTGCACGAGAAGAACCCTAACCAGCGCCGGTGACATCCGGCGCGGCCCGCTGCACAGTGTCGATCTTCGACTCCACCGCCGGCAGGTGGGGAGGCGCAGCCGCACCACGGAGGTCCTCCAGCATCACCAGCAGCGCGCAGGGCACCTGCAGCGAGTCCTTGCCGTAGTGGGCGATCTCGTCGACGGCCAGGTCCAGCGCACCGGCGAACGGCAGCGGCCGGTACACCGCCCGCACGTCGCCCTCCTCGTCCAGGAGGTACGGCGACGGGTCGCGCCGCTGACAGAGACAGCGCAGGATGGTGTGCAGCTCGTCGACCACCTGCACCGCGGTGGTGGGGTCGTTGACGCCCGGGGAGAGCGCGCGTTCGGCGATGTCGACGAGCTGGCGCAGACCCATGCCGTAGTCATGGGGCAGTCGCCGCTCCCGCTCCAGCCACACGGTGCGGGCGGCCACGTCGAGCTGGCTCTGGTCGAGGGGCGCCTCGCCCCACACCCAGCCGATCCGCTGCCCCTCGGCCACGAAGCCGCCCACCTCGACATCGAGCGACACCACGACGTCGTGCTCGTGGGCCCACGCGACCAGGCATGGACCGTCGAGCACGCTGGCGCGACCGTGTCGTCCCAGCGCCACGAGCGGCCGCCGCGGCGTGCCGGGTCGTGGCGACCAGCCTGCGTGCCCGGTCTCGTCCTCCTCGCCGGCAGCGACGCCGTACACCCGCAGGGCCGCAGCGGTCGTGCGGTGCCCGGTGTCGCTGATCACTCGGGAGACCTGGACCGAGGCGGTGATGTGGTGGATGAAGGCGAGAAACATCGCCACCGAGGCGACCACCAGGAGGAAGGCGACCGTGACCGACGACTGCGGCACGAAGGACGACGACTCCCCCGCGACGTCCTTGACCCGGCGCAGCACGGTCAGGGCGTAGAGGAAGGTGCCGGTGAACACGCCGAGGGTGACCTGCACGATCCGGCTCTCCAGGAAGGTCCCCAGGATGCGCGGCGTGAACTGGCTGCTGGCCAGCTGCAGCACCACGATCGTGATCGAGAAGACCAGGCCGGTCACCGAGATCATCGCCGTGGCGATCGTCTCGAGCATTCCCCGCGCACCGTCCGCCCCGCCGGGGAAGGCGTAGGGCACCGTGAAGTCCAGGAGCAGGTCGAGCTGCGGCAGCAGCACGCCGAACAGCACCGCGAGGGCTGCCAGCGCCGCCGGGAGCGCCCAGAACGGCCGCCACAGTCGGATCCACCAGGAAACCCGAGGGGGGTGCGGCATCCCGTTCCCGGGGTCAGCGCTCATCTCCCGATCCAACCACCCCGCGGCGTCCCGGGGGCCGCCTTGCGAGCAAGAGAAGGCCCCCCGCGCACCCGGTAGAGCTCGCCTGCCCTTGCTGCCTTCCGGCCCTGGGGGATTCAGCGAGGTACCGCCGCACGGGGGGTTGTCCGAGAGTGTAGGCAACCGATTTCTCAACCGCGAATCGAGGCAGGTACCCTCCTCGGCGGAGGATTCGCCTAGTGGCCTATGGCGCTCGCTTGGAAAGCGGGTTGGGTTAACAGCCCTCGCGGGTTCGAATCCCGCATCCTCCGCCACCGTGATGCAGGGCCTGACCTGCGAGAACGCCGACCGGCGCCAGAAGCGGCCCCGGTCGGCGTTCACCGTCCGCGGAGCGTTTAGTCTCAGTTCTAGTCTCAGTTTGTCCAAGGCGTGGCCGCCCGCTTACCGATCTCGGTGCGCGGCTCCAGGTCTGCCGACATCCAGCCCGTGGCCGGCCTTCACGGCAGCCTGGGCTCGGGGTGGTCGCGCGCGAACCGTCGAGCGGCGCCCTCGTCGATCAGGTCCTCGTCCGCCAGCCACTGCACCGCTCGCACTCGAGCCCGGGCGTCACGCGTGGCCTGCCAGACCGAGATCAGGTCGGGGTGGCGCTCGTACAGCACGTTCCGAAAACGCCGGAAGGCTCCCTTGCCCTGCAGCGCCCGGCCCAGGCGTTGACCGGCGACGGGGTCGCTGATGCCGTCGGCGAAGTCGACCATGTCCTGGTACCAGACGTAGGACGGCAGGGGATCGATCACGACGAGCTCCAACTCGTCGAGGTCGACCGGGTTCTCTCCGTCGATGCCTGTGTCGCTGGTCCAGAAGACCACCTCGCCCGTCTTGGGGTCGATCAGCCATCGGTGGTCGAAGTCGGTCTGGTCCGCAAGAGCGGAGGCGATCTCGTCCACGTCGAAGGCAGCCAGGTCGAGCATCCAGCCAGAGTAGGTCTCACGATTCGACGCAGGCACAGTCCGGCCTTGGTCTCCGGCATGCGACCGGTGGAGTGACGCTGCCGCCGTCGCGCCGAGCGGAAAGCGGCAATAGCGTGCGGGTGCGCGCTCAGCGGCATGGTCGGGCGTCCCGCGCCGACAGCGGCATGACTGACCGGGCGTCCCGCGCCGACAGCGGCTACCGACCGGTCAGCGGGCACATTGCGTCGTGTCAGAGCGGATCATGCGTCTCTGTGGTAGTCCCCAGTGCCGAGGGAAGCTCGGCAGGTCGGAGATGGTGAGGTCGTGGGTGACGACAAGAGTGGGATCGACCCCATGCTGCCGCGCGTGAGGTGTGGCCGAAGGGACGAAAGTGACTCACCTTGTCGAGCAGGCCTTCGTAACCGGGCGCCGAGCGACTTTCCTTCGGGGTGCTCGTTTGCTGTGCCACTCACCTGAGGGAAGTCGAACACCTCAGGAGATCGCGCCGATCCTGTCCAGAATCGCCGAGGCCAGCTCCTGGGGCTGCTCGTCGGGGAGCCAGTGCGAGGCACCTTCGATGACCTTGAGACTGTAGGCCCCGTCGACGTACCGCTCGCATAGTCGAGCACCGGCACGGCCGAGGCCGACATCGCCGTCACTCCAGACGTACGTAGTGGGCACCTGCACATGCGTGCGGAACACCTTGGGACTGGATAGGGCCATTGCGCGGTACCAGCCCAGGCCGCCGCGCAGCGCACCCCCCTCAACGATGTCGCGGTGGAAGTCGGCCACCATCGCCGGCGTCATGCCGCTGTGGCGCAGAAACCAGCCGCTGAAGCGCGGGCCCGACAGCATCCGTTCGGGAAGCCACGGAAGGTTGAAGAGAGCGATGTACCACGAGTCCAGGGCCTGGCCGCGCGGCATAGCCGCCATGAAGGCGCCCGGGTGTGGGACTGAAACCGCGGTCAACGTGCGCACCTTCTCGGGTGCGAGCACTGCCGTCGCCCAGGCCACCGCAGCGCCCCAGTCATGACCGACCAGGTGCACAGGCCCGCCGGCGAGTTCAGCAAGCGCGAGCACGTCCGCGACCAGTTCTGAGCTGCGATAGGCCCAACGAGCGCGGGGACGGGCACCGGGGGAGTAGCCGCGCTGATTGGGTGCCAATGTCCGTAGCCCTTGGGCGTGCAACAGGTGGGCCGTCTGGTCCCACGACTTGTTCAATTGGGGCCAACCGTGCAGAAGCACCACGACATCACCGTCGAGCGGTCCCTCGTCGCGAACCTCGAAGGTCAGCCCCCTACGGGAAAGCGACGTGATCCGGTCAGCAGCCATGACCAGATGTTAGTGGGGGACGCTCGGGTCTCCTAGCACAGATGAGTGACGGCTCCGACGAGAGCCAACACAGGGCCATCAGGGCCGCGGGTGAGCCTGCGCGTAGGCGTCTCCTGCAGGGCATCGCGATCGCGTGAGTGCGGCGCGTCATCCACTGCCGCGGCAGCGCAGGCCAACTCACACTCCCCGAAGGTCATACGAGTTGGCTGCTCCCGCGACCAGAACGCATGACGTCCCGCCGCAACTCGACTTCAACTCGGAACATGCGGATCGCCAGTAGCGTGCGGTGCGCACTCAACTCGGCATGAGTGCGCGGATCCGCACGCGGCGAAGTGGCGCGGCCCGACTGCATCCGAGACTCGACCCGCGCCGGACCCCTGCGCGCCCCGAATTCGCTGTCGGCGGTCTTGCTCGGAGTGGCGTTGGGAGCTGTCAGACCGGGTTGCCAAGGCCGGCATCTCCGAAGAGGAGATCGCCCACTCGATTGGCAACCTCGCGCCGGATCGGGTCGGTGACGTGTTGGTATCTCGCGGCCATAGACGTGCTCGACCAGCCCATGATCGACATGACGGTGCGCTCGGGTACGCCGAGGACCAGGAGCACGGTAGCGGCGGTGTGGCGGGCGTCGTGCAGGCGAGCGTGGCGGACCCCGGCGGAGTCCAGGAGTGCTCGCCACTCGTGGTAGTCGCTGTTGGGTGCAATCGGTCGGCCGAGGAGCGTCGTGAAGACCCACCCGCCCTCCTGCCAGAGCGAGCCGGCGCGGATCCGCTCCGCCAACTGCTGTCGGCGATGGTCCTTGAGCAGCGCCACCAGCTCCTCAGGCAGCCCGACAACGCGGTTGCCAGCAGCCGACTTCGTGGCGCCGACGATGCCGTTGGTCTGCCGGCGTCGCGGGCAGTAGCCAGGGGTCTTGCCGCACTCGCCGTCACAGCCGTGCTCGTAGACCGGACGTAGGCGCGTGGCACGCACCCGCAGTGAGTTGGCTTCCAGATCCACGTCCTCCCACCGCAGAGCCAGCGCCTCGCCCTGCCGCAGGCCGAGTGCCAGCGCGATGGCCCAGCGAGCGCCGTTGCGCCTCTCCTGCGCGGCCGTGAGCACTCGCTGGACCTCCTCCAGGGGTGAACGGCTCCACCGGCTCCGGCTGGAGGCGCGGAGGACGGACAAGCGTCGCTGGGTTGCGTCCGAGGTGGGCTCGCCGCTCGGCCTCGCCCAGCGCCGTTCGGAGGGTGCGATGGACCTGGTGGACGGCGGCGGGCTTGGCTCCTGCGTCGGTCATCCGGCGATGGACCGCCTCGATGTGCTCGGGCTCGAGGCGATCCAGACGCAGGCTCCCGATCACGGGGAGGAGGTGCTTGGTGATCGCCGTCCGATACGCCTGATAGCTGGAGTCACGGATGTTGGGGCGGGCGATCTCCTCAAGCCAGTGCAGGAGCCACTTCTCGACAGTCCATGCCCGGCCGGCCTTGGGTACTCGTGCCTCGTCGCGGAGCCTCTCCAGGGCGCGGACCTTGCCAACGACAGTGGCCTTGGACTTGCTCATCACGTGGCGACGGTCCTCGTTCCCATCGTCCTTGCGGCCGACGCTGACACGACCGTGCCAGTGACCGTCCTTGCCGAGGTAGATGCTCGACTGCCGGTTGCCTGCGCGGCCCATGCTCAAGCTCCGGGATCCGCTTCATGGTGGCGCAACCGGTCGACGTACTCCTCGATGCATGGGGCCGGAATGCGTCGGAGCCCGCCGATCTGGACGGACTCGACCTCGCCCGTCATGACCAGGCGGTACATCGACGTACGTCCGATCCCGAGCCGCAGGGCGGCCTCCTCGACTCGAAGCAGCAGAATGGGAACGAAGTGCTCGTCCCTGTTCTCGAGCGCGCTCATGGGCAACTCCTCGTGTCAGCGGCGTCCGATTGGCCGGTGACCGGCGCCCCTCGTGCTGGGCCGTGGCTGGTCACCCGTGTTCGGACTTGTCTCCCCCTTCAACCGCACGCCACGCCTCGAGTGGACAGCGTGTGAGCCATCGAGTTGACGCGTGTGAGCCGGTGTGAGGCAGTTCGTCAGCTCCATATCTCGAGCCTCGCCGCGAACTGCGCTCTGTGCCGGGCCCAGAGGCGTTCCTGTGGACGAGGAGTCGGTAGCGGACCGCGAGGAGACGGCCGCTACCGCCGAGGCGTCAATGCGAGGATCAGGTTGGTCAACGAGCGAACCGTCGAGTCCCACTTCGGATCGCGTAGCTGATCGGTGCGCGCCAACTCGGCCAGGTGATCGAGCACTCGCCGACAGGCAACCGGAGACTCCTTCACGCGGTTGCTGCACTCGCTGAGGCCGTGCAGGTCCTGCTCTAGCACCTTCTCGACGATCTTCACGGCGATGGCACCATTGGCGGCCGCGCGCCGCTCTTCGTACGCCGCGCGCTTGCAGCGGTCCGAGCACCAGGTCGCGGGACGGCCAGTGGCTCGCGGCTGCGGCATGGGCCCGCCGCAGCGAGGGCAGATCGGCTGATCCATCTCATCAGCCTAGGACTTTCGTACGGACGAAACCGCTCAGGCGAGTGCAGTGGGTGTGTAGAACTTCGATTCGATGTCCGAGTGAGCGGCTCATGTGTCCATTCGCGCGGTCAGCTGCGGTTGATAGGGCAGGTGACGTTGGAAGGACTGAGATGGGCCTGGTGACGAACAGACGGCTGGCGACGCAGCGGCGCGCGATCAGCCGCCATGTCGAGCGCAGCATTCGGGACGCTGAGCGCCGATCCTCTGGAGCCGCTGAGCGACGTGCCCGGATCCGCGGAGCGACCCGCGCTGGCAAGAGCGCCGTCAGGGCACGCGAGCAGGCCGAGCGGCGACTGGTCGACGCGCTGAGGAGGCTCATCGCGGAAGGGCTCAGTATCCGCGTGAGCGCCGAAAGAGTCGGCGTGACCTACCACGAGGCCCGTAGCCTCATCCGAGCGTCGGACGTCGCCGACGCTCGGAGGGACCAGGGCGTCGGCGAACAGGTCAACCCTGAAGTCATCGAGGATCTCCGGCTGGCAACCGTCGTGGGACCCTGCCCGAAGTACTCCGACGCACTAGCGTTTGGCGAGCAACCGAGGAGGTGGATGCGGTGATCGACTACTACTCGAAGCCGATCCTGACCGCGCGGGAGACTGCGCGTTACCTCGGCATGCCCGAGAGCACACTGGACGTCTGGCTCCTCGACCGCGGAAAGGCACCACTCGTCCATGCCGTGACGCCGGAGCGCCGGGGCTGGCCCCGAGTGCCGTTCGTGGGCGTGATCGAGGCCTACGTCCTTCGAGCGCTTCGCGACCTTCGGTTGCCTATGGAGGAGATCCGCAATGCAGCCGAGCTGGTCCGAAAGGAGTTCGACGACCCGTACGCGCTGGCCCATCGCCGGATCGTCACCGATGGGGTGGCGCTCTTCGTGAAGATGGCCGACGAGTCCTACGTGCACGCCCGGGATCGTCAGATCGCGATCTCGCACGTTCTCGAGGAGCACCTGAAGCAGATCGACTGGGACTCCGAGGGCAACGCCAGGCGACTGCATCTGCGTGACTTCCCAGCAGCTGCAGATGTGATCATCGACCCGCGCTTCGGCTGGGGTGCGCCTGTGCTTGGGCGGTCGAAGGTCAAGGTCGAGGACCTGGTGACACTCTGGCGAAACGGGGAGCGCCTGTCGGCGATCGCCGACGAGTACGGCCTGACCGTCGACGTCGTCGAGGATGTCCTCCGCCGAGCGGCCTGAGTTCTTCCTCGACCGCAGTCTGGGAAAGACGACGGCCGCCAGACTGCGGGAGGCCGGCTATGTCGTCCATCTCATCGCCGATCACTACGCCGACGATGCGAGCGACGTGCCCGATGAGGACTGGATCGCTGAAGGCTGTTCGCATGGCTGGGTGCTGCTCACCAAGGACAAGCGGATCCGCTACCGGGCCGAGGAGCTGGAGGCGTTGCAGGAGGGCCATCTCTTCTGCTTGGTCAGTGGCAACCTGGACATCGATGGCATGACCCATGCCTTCCTGGACGCCCTGCCGAAGATCGAACGAGCGGCTCGCGAGGACCCGGTCGGGTTCTGGCACGTCTACCGCGACGGCCAGATCAAGCGCATGTGGCCCTGACCGTCCTAGTCTCAGTTCTAGTCTCAGTTGTCCTGATTCAGGCCCGTCCGGAGGTGGTCGTCGCCGTCGGTTCCACGCTCAGCGAAGGTCGGCGGACACCCCGATCCCAGAGTTGGAAAGCGGGTTGGGTCAACAGCCCTCGCGGGTTCGAATCCCGCATCCTCCGCCATGAGGCGCTTAGTCGAAACTTCGCGGGTCGTTACCCCGCAAGTGGCGACCAGGTGGCTCAAGGATGCAGTGGCGCCCCGGGCGCGTGTGGTCGAGCGACCACCGCGGCCCGGGGCGTCGTCCGTTAGAACGTTCTGAAGCACGCTGACAGGCTGCTCGTGCAATGTGGCGGCCTTGATGATCTCCCCGAACGGTTCCCGAAGGTCTGCGCGGCGCACGCCCTCCTCGTCGATGAACATCCGTCGGAAGATGGCGTCGTTCAGATCTGCTCGCGGACGGTCATCGGCGGCCGCGTACAGCTCGCGGACGTCAGCGGCGAGCCGGACACACGTGTCGAGAACCCTGGCACCCACCACCAGCGCCGCGCCGCTCTGTCCGAGGTGGTCCTCCAGGCGCGCCCGTTCCTCGCGCAGCTTGTTCATCCGTTCGCGGATCTTGTGCTGCGGTAGCCCCTCCTCAGCGAGGTCGATCAGTCGTTCCTCCCGCTTGTCGAGATCGGCGAGCTTCTTGCGCAGTGCCGCGTGGAGGTCTCGGATGCTGGCCTGTTCGTCGGCCACGGCCTCACGGACACCGCGGGTCACTGTCACGATGAACTCATCACTGAGGTGGAGCGTTCCGTAGTGCTGCACGACTAGGTCTTCCACCAGCTCAGCCGGAAGGTACGGGAGGTCGCACTCGCCCCGCTTGCGTCCCATGCAGACGAAGTAGTCGTACTCGGAACCCTTGGCGGTCGCTCTTGTGAAGATCAGCGGATTGCGGCGTCCGGCTTGCTCGCAGCGCTCGCAGTAGAGCAGCTTCTTTAGGTAGTGGAAGTGGGTCCGGTCTCGACGCGTGGGCGCAGAGCGTTCCTTGAGGATCTCCTGCACGACGGCGAACAGCTCTGGACTGACGATGGCCTCGTGCCGTCCTGGGTACAGCTCGCCTTTGTAACGGACGAGACCCATGTAGTACGGGTCGGCCAGCATCGTGTGCCACTTGTTCACTGAGACCGTGCGGGCGCCAGGATGGCGTCTGGTTGTCCGGGTGATGAGGCCGCGATCGCACATCGTTTGGGCGAGTTTCTCCAGTGAGTAGTCGCCGGTGGCGTACAGCTCAAAGCCCGTACGGATGAGGTCGGAACGCGTCGGGTCGAGTGCCACGGCGCTGACCATGCGGCCCTCGCAGTCTTCCTTGACGTTCAGGTAGCCGAGTGGTGCCCGGCCGATGGTGCCACCGAGCTTTGCCTTGTGTGCCAGCTTGCGGGCGATGTCCTCGCCTTCGGAGGCCGAGCGGTACTGGTTGATCGCGGCCAGGATGCCTCGGGTCATCTGCCCGGCTGGCGAGTCGTCGATGTTTTCGGTGGCGGAGATGAGCTTCACGCCAGCGGCGTCCATCTGCAGCATGACGAGGGCGTCGTCGATGCGGTTTCGGTTCAGACGGCTGAGTTGGTACACCATCACGTAGTCGACGTCTCGATCCCGCGTGATGCGCTTCATCATGTCTTGGAAGGCGGGACGGCCCTGGACGTTCGTGCCGGAGCGGCCCAGCTCGACATATTCGTCCACGATCGTCAGGCCCTCGCGAGCGGCCTTGGCCTCACAGATGGATCTCTGCGCCGGGACGGACAGTCCTTCAGGGTCGTAGTCGGTCTCCACTTGGGACTTGCTCGATACCCGTAGGTACAGGACCGTGCGCGTGGCTGCACTTGTGTCGGTGGATTCCGTGCGATTCATGTCGACCTCCTTTCTTATTCGTCCGCGTCGTCTGGCGACTCGGTTTCGACAGGAACAAGGAGCGGCCCGTCCCAGGTCGCCTGTCCATCTCGTAGCAGTTCGTCAAGGAACTGGGTGATGCGTTCAAGTGCGGCTGGCGGTAGATCTGCCAGCCGTGCGGCCAACTCTGGCTCCAGCGCGGTCAGCTGGTCAGGTGTGTGGTAGCCCGCGGCGTCATACAGCCGGAGCAGCGTCACGTCGAGCGCTGCCGCCAGCGCTGCCAGGTGAGCCGGGTTCGGCTTCTTGACCTTGTCGTTCTCCAGCTTGTGGATCTGGCCCACCGCGAGGCCCGCTTGCTCGCTGAGCTGGGCGATGGTGAGCCCGGAACTGATGCGCTCGCCTTTGAGCATCCCGCCGAGCGTTTGTGTGTTGCTTCTTTGTTTGCTATTTGCAGTCATCATGTGATTCGGCCTTCTTTCCTATTCCGATTATACGGCGATTTTCACAAATGTGAAGGCCTATTTTTGGATATTCCCCGGGCGTGAATCGCCATTCCTCCGAATATGTGCGCTGATCGTTTGTGTGAATGTGGTGGGAGCCAGTCGAGTCGTCGAGAGACTCAAGGCTGGCTCCCACCGGGAGGGTCAGCTCCGGTGCCGGAGTCTCACCCCTTCGCGCTGCCGCGACCACGCGAGGTGGTCTTGGCGGCGCCTTCCTTGGTGGACGAGCCGAACAGGGCCGCGAGGGCCTGGCGCTGCAGCTCGGCTTCCTTGTCGATCTCGGCGGTGAGTTCCTTGGCCTTGGCGCTGATCGTGGGATCGTTCGCCAAAACCTCGAGGTGGTTCTCGATGGCGGTCCGGATGGTGTCCGTGACCGTCGTGCCGCTGAGCTTCGACAGCAGGCCGATGCGGGCGTGCAGTTCGTCGTCCAGTCGGACGGCAAGGGTCTTCATGACCTGTCCTCCTCCTTCCTGAGGGTTCTCCCGAACCGCTCCCGACGGGAGCCGTTCGGCCACTTCCTCGGGGTGGTGCGGCCGGCGAAAGCTGGATGCCTTCACGGTTGCGGCCGCAGACCCCCGACGAGGGCCAGAGCGGAGCTGGCAGGTCACATGACGGCGTAGATCCAGACGCCGCCGTCGTCTTTCGACTCGATGTGGATGTCACCGGCGAGGTGGGCATCTCGCGCCCAGCCGACGTAGTCGACATTGACGTACGCGCGCAGCGGCTCGGCGACGGTGCGGTCGATCGCCTCGTCGAGACCGCCCTCGTGGAGTACTTCGCGCGCCCATTCCTCCGGGCTTTCATACTCGCCCAGGTAGGCGTCCTCGAACTGATCAAGCATCGTTGGGTCGGCGTCGTGCAGTTCCGCCCAGGCGGCAAAGGCCGGGCCATGCTGGGCGATCCCGCGGGCCACTCGTGCGACCTGCTCCAGCCGGTCGTACTCGTGGACCTTGTACTGGCCGAAGTTCTCGTAGTCGAAGATGCCGTACTCCTCAGCACCGAGTTCTTCGCTGGCGGCCAGGATGCGCTGCACTGCCGCATGCAGATCCACGTCCGGCACGGCCGCGTGGAGCCACTCGCCGTGCAGGCGGCCGTTGTTGTAATCGGCCAGGCTGCCGACCCATATGCGCGGGCTGTCTGCCAGCTCCTCGGCCCGCTCGTCGGGTCGTTCTGGTTCTGATGGTTGCTTCTCACTCATGCCACCTCCTTTCGCTTGGTTGATTGCTTGGCCCGCTGGTCTGCGATGCGTGCTTCGGCCAGCGCGATGTACTCGGGGTTGAGCTCGACGCCGAGCCAGTCGCGGCCGAGCCGCTCCGCCGCGATTGCCGTCGTGCCCGAGCCGATGAAGGGATCGAGGACCAACCCCAGCTCACTCGTGGCGTCGCAGTCGCACATCGCCCGGAGCGCCAACCGGATCGCCACGGCCCCGAGCCGCCGCACCGGTCGCTCGTAGGCCGTCCGCCAGCGAACGCACCGCGCTTCCGGTGTCCCGGCCAGCACCATCCGTTCGGCGAGCTTCACTGGGAACGTGGCGAAGTGGGCGCCTCGGAAGCTGCTGACCGGGACCTGCCAGACATCCGCCGGGTTCTTGCCCAGCGGGTGTCCCTGGATGCCTGCGGCGTGCAGGGCATCGAGCCCGCGGTCGCCGTCGCTGTTCGGCCCTAGCCAATCTGGTCGGGGGTCACGCTTCCTGACCGCTCGGGGCTTGTTCGGGGCGCTCGTGTGCGGCACCCGGATGGCGTCCAAGTCGAAGAAGTACTGGGGTTGTTTGGCGAGCACGTAGATCACCTCGTGCTTGGTGGCCAGCCGGTCTCGCACACTGCTCGGGATGGTGTTCGTCTTGGCCCAGATGATCTTGTTGCGGACGATCCAGCCGTCTTCGATGAGTCTCATGGCCAGCCGCTCGGGCCCGAGCAGGAGGCTCTTGCGCGGCGCTCCTTCGCGCACGTGGGTGCTGTAGCTGTCACCGAGGTTCAGCCAGACGGTGCCGGTCGGGACCAGCACTCGGCGCAGCTCCCGGAGCAGCATGTGGAGCCCGCCGACCCACTCGTCGACGTTTCCCTCCAGCCCGAGTTGGCCTCCGACGCCGTAGTTGCGCAGCCGGAAGTACGGCGGCGAGGTCACGACGCTGTCGACGCTCCCCGCGGGCAGTGCCCTGACCCGCTCCACGGCGTCACCAAGCAGGATCCGGTTCCGCGGCGCGTTCATGCCGCCCCTCCCGCCAATATCCGCGTCAGGGTGTCCGGCACGGCGAAGCGGAACATGGCCTCGTTGAGCTTGCTGCTGCGCCGCACAGACTGCGCCAGCTTGTCGGCGCGCTGAGGGTCGAGCAGGAGCCAGATGACGAGCGGGAAGCTGCCGTGGCGAGTCTGCTCGATGCCGGAGCGCCGGTACTCCTCGTACTGCTGGCACTTCTTCAGCAGCGTCGGCATCGATTCGGTGCCGAGGTCGACTTCGATGAAGTGCCGGTCGAGGAAGTCGCTGGTCGTGATCTCGGCAAAGAGGTCCGGCTGTAGCCAGCGCCGCTCCCCTCCCGCGCCTTGGTACTTGCGCCAGGAAGCCGGCTCGATCTCGACGGTGATGTCCTCAATGGCTTCGATGCGCCGATGCTGCGCAAGCAGGACGTGGACGTCCGCAATCGCTAGGCAGTGGTCGAGGAACCGCTCGGACGGCGTACTGCTGCCCCGCTTGGCCGCGTCGCCGTATACGAGCCGTCGCCCCGCCGCCGATAGCCGCCAGATGGTTGCCGCGCTGCCTGCCCGGTGGCCGCCGACCCGCCGCTCCAGCGGCGCCAGCAGTCCGTCACGCTCCAGCCTGGCCAGCACCCGCCGGGTGACGCGCGCCCCGGTCGCCTCGCTCTGGTGGTCCAGAAAGCAGAATCCCTGCACCTGATGGGTGCTGAGGAACCGGTGCTCGCCCACCACCTGCAGCACCTCCCGATCCCGGTCAGAGAGATGGGCCGCGACACGGGCGAGCTGTCGAGAGCCGAGCATCCGCCGCGTGCCCCGCGTCGAGGCAACTTCGGGCACGGAGTGACCGAAGTATTCGGCTCCCGGATTTGCCCGAACTCGCCCCTGACCTGCGACGACAGGGCGTCAGCATCGCCAGCGGTCGGTACACCGAGCGGTAGCCCGGCTCCTGGGGTGTAGCGGCCCGATGATGCGTTTCCGACAGCGCTCATTGGCGATCTCCCCGGGAGCGCCGAGTCCGGCCAAAGGAGTCGTCTTCTTGGCCGTCAGCGAAGCCGGCGACGCGCAGCAGTTCCGCCTCCACCTGCTCCAGCGGACGGCCGAAGCGCTGCCGTGAGAGGGCCCGGAGACGCTCGGCCGGTTGGATCGGCGCGGACAACGGCCGCGTGCGGATGGTGCACCACGGCATCCGGTCGCCGCCGACAAGCAGCGAGGCCTGCGCGGTGTACGCCGGTAACTCCTGCAGGTCGCGCGGCGTCAAGGCGCCCCCGGAAGTGGCCGCGATATCCTTGGCGTCCGGCGGGCTGAGCTGGAAGCACACGCGGCTCCGCGCATGCGCCAGCACCGCCTGCCGCATAGATGGGGCCAGCTGACTAAGGTTCTGATGGGCCAGCGCCGCGAAAGCGACGCCGAGCCCCCGGGCACGGCCGAGTGCGTCGGCGAGGTCGCCGAGCCGCACGATCTCCTGGAACTCATCCAGGTACATGAGAACGGTGTGGCGCTGCTTAGGCGTTAGCTTCGTGCGCTCTTGGGCGGCCTGCCAGATCAGGGCCAGCAGGATCGACCCCATCAGCCGGGAACCCTCCGGACCCAGCTCGGCGCTGCCCAGCGAGATCAGCACGATGGGCCTATTGTCGGGATCCATGAATAGCTCGCGGAAGCGGAACTTCGGCGCGGTCTGACCGAACATCGCCCGCAGGCTCGGACGCAAGCTGAGGATCGGGTCGAGCTTGTTGCGAAGCGGCGCGACGACATAGGCCCGCTCGGCGTCGCTGAGCGCCTCGAAGTGCGCCCAGAACGCCCCAAGACCCATCGGGTCGAGCATGCGCCACCTTGGCCACCAGCGGCCGCCGGACGCGTTCGTTACTGAGCAGCAGCGGCAGCATCGACAGTGAGCAGCCTCCGGCTCGCGCCAGCGTCAGAATCGAGGCATGGGCAAGGTCGCTCGACCGAGGGCCGAGCTGGTCGCCGTACAGGCTCTTGATCACGCTGAAGATGACGTCGGCCGAGCGCTCGGGGTCATCGCCGAAGACATCGACACCCACCGGCATTCGGTCAGTCGGATCGAAGACCACGATGTCGTCATGGCGTGCCGGGTCGACGCGCTCGAGGAAGTCGGTCACCGCGTCGCCCTTGCCGTCGATGAGGACGACTGAACGGCCAGCGGCAGCGTCCTGCAGCGCCAGGTTGACCAGCATGGTCGACTTGCCGGTGCCCATCGGGCCCATGACATGCAGCACCCGCTTGGCTTCCTCGATGGCTTGGGCGACCGGGCGTGCCTCCTCGAGCACCGAGTCACCCAGGATGCGGCCGGTATCCGGCACACGCGCGGCGACCGGAAGCAGCCGGGGATGCGCGTGCGGCACCCCCGGCAGGTCGGTCTCCTTGGCCGAGATCGGCCAACCGAGTAGCGCGGTCACTTCCGAGACGCCCAGCTCCGTCGGCCACAGAAACGGATCGCGTATGTCGTCAAGAGCGCGCAGCGAGGACCTTCTGAGACGCAGACCTACGCCGGGCGCTTCCAACCCACGCAAAGCGGCGGCGACGTTTCCGATGAGGCGCCGCGCTCGGTCGGCCCCGGCGGCCATCGCACCGATGCGGAGTTCACAGAAGAAGCGATGCTCGGCGTACTTGGCGCTGAGTTGCGCGCGGCCAACGTTGGGCACTTCGCGCATGACGCGCGGCCGGCGCCTCGGGCCGAGGATGACCTGCAGGCGCACCAGCTCGTTCCTCCGCGCTCCGGATAGGGCTCCGAGGACACCGCGCGCGATCTCCTCAGTCGCGGGGGTCGCGAGCGGCGCTCCCTTGTGTCCTGGCAGGCGTAGGGCCGCCGCCGCGGTCGAATCATCCGGCCTGGTCCCTGGTCGGACTCGTAGGCCGAGGAGTTGATGCGACACGGCTGCCAGCGCTCGGCGTACTGCGGCGGCCTCTCCACCGATGTACCAGCTAACCCTGCCCGCCTCGCCCCGGGCCTCCAGAACCAGGCGCGGGTGGCCGGACAACCCGGCCAGCGCACCGATGGCCGCGCGCGCCGTCTGCACCGTCAGGGGTGTCGGTAGCTCCAGGCGCGCCCAGTAGAACGGGCCGCGACTATTCACGAGGCGACTCCTCCCCCGTGTTGGCCGCCGCCTCCTCCTGGTCGGCTTGGGCCCGGGCTTCCCGTTCGGCCTCGGCCAGCGCCATGGCGATGATCGCCCGGGCGATCTTGCGTACGTCAGGCGTTTCCCGCTGCTCCGAACGGATGGTGAGCCTGCGCGCCGCGTGCCGGTCTCGACGCTTCCGCACCTCCCTCCTCGCGCTCCTATACGGCGCGTTCTTCCTCGTTTCGTTGTCATTGGATGCAGGCATGGCTCACCTCCTTTCGTGATTGCGAGATTGCGAGACCGATTCCAGCGATTTCACAAGTGTGAAAGCGAATCGTGCGCAAGACTATGATTTCACGAATGTGAAAAGTCAATAGAGATTGTGCATTCCACAACAGCGGGCGGAATAGCGTCATCTCGACATCACCAGCCCCTATATCTGGTGTACAAGAGCTTCCAGGTGAGCGCCGCGGTGCCGACGATGGCCACCAAGATGCACAGCCACACCCAGATCGCCTGGATGATCTGTACGGCCCCGTACAACGCCATCGCGCCCAGAAGCAGTGCAACGCAGACATCCAGAAAGCGGTTGCCGGTGCGCTCGGGTTCACCGTTCACGGCACCCGCCGGATCTCGGCCAGCAGCGCCGACCACAGACCCTGCTGGTAGCACTCCGCCACGAACTGTGCCTGGTCGTGCGGGAAGCGACCGGCGATGGCATTGCAGGCGATCTGGGAGAACAGGTCGGTGGCGAGAAGTCGGTAGACCACCGAGTCCTCGCCGTGCCCTGCCCGCACAATGGCCGCCAGGTGCCACAGCGCCAGCTCCAGCTCGTCGGCCAGACTGAAAGACAGGCCGAGGCGGACGTGCGAGACGTCGTGCCAGAAGCGGAAGGCAACGTTGTCCGACTCCAGCGGGAAGATGGCCGTCCGGCAGTGCTCGTTGGAGATGGGGAGTGGCTCGCCGGTGCGCACCGAGTGCTGGTAGACACCGCGCAGCTGCTGGTAGGTCGAGGGGGCGTCCTTGGTGCCCACCCAGCCGAAGCCGATTTCCTCCTTGGTCTGGTCGGCGATCTGCAGGACGAAGGTCTGCACCGCCTGCTGTTCCCGAACGGTGATGGTCGCGGCGGGCGCGGCCGTAGTCTTGTCGATGGTCATCTGGACTCCTCAGTGACTGCTCATGTGGTGTGAGTGCGCTTGGTGGTGTTTCAGGTGGCCGAGCGGCCTGGTCGGGGCGTTGCCGCGCTCCCGACCAGGCCCACCCGGCCCTGGGGTCGGCTTCTAGATGTCTTTCAGGAGGCCATCACCACCTTCCTCGGTCTCGGCGTTGCAGACGTAGCTGCTGAAGTCGTCGTTGACGTCGGAGGGCCGAGGCCAACCGAAGAGGTCCTTGAGCTCCGCCTGCACATCGAGCGTGAGGCCAGTCCGCGCCAGGGAGTACTTCCGCTGGTCCGTGAGGAGGGCCTTGTAGGCGTCGGCCGCCTCCACAAGAGCGAGGGCGCGGCTGATCTTCGCGTCCAGTTGGATGACGTCGGGATCAAGCTCCATGACGCCTCCGCCCAGACCGGCGCATGGCGCGCGCCGTGGATCGGTACTCGCTCTCGACCGTGAGCAGCGAGTACGCGATGACGGCCACCACGGCGAGCTGTCGGCGGAAGACCCAGCCGGCAGCGGCGAACAACAGCACCAGCAAGAACGTGCCCATGTCAGTCCTCCTTGAGCTTGGTCTCGGACGTGATGGAGCGGGTGGCCTGGCCGACACTGAGCATGAATAGCGTCCGCAGCTCGGCGAACTCCGCTTCCAAGGCGATGTCCCCGTCCGGGTTGAGGTCTGCGCCCAAGGTGTGCAGCCGGACCAGCTTGTGATGCGCCGTCTCAAGCAGCCGGGACGACGCCTGAGACTTGAGCTGGGCCATGTGCAGATCGAAGAACTGCTCGGTGGTCGACTTGTTGCGCACCAGGTCGCTCGGCTGCGGTGTCCGGTCCTGCGCAGGCACCGGGACGATGATGGGACTGCGGCGGTCCAGTTCGTTACTCATGCGGTCCTCCGTTCTGTGGGTGGTCGCCCGGTCAGGGCCTTCCATCCATGGAACACGCGGAGTGTCGTCGCCTTCTGGTCGAAGATTGGGCAGAATCTGGGCAGGATCTGGGTATGCCGGAACGGAACCTGCACGAGCTCCTCGTCGGAGAGCTCAAGGTGATCCGCAAGCACGGGCTGCATCGCCTACGAGAGCATCTCGGCGAGCTTCCAGCGCTCGTTGAGCTTGCCGAGAGAACCACTGGCGCTGGCACGGCTGAGCATGTCGAGAACCTGCTACGGGGCGCCTGGGTGGCGCGCGCGCAGGGCGCTCAGGGCACCGCCATCGGTTTGCTGCTGGGCCTCGAGCAAGGACGACGCGGGGCCAACCCACGAACGCTGCGTGAAGCTGCCGCGACTCGTCTCGGTTACCACTCGGTGGACACGTTCCGTAAGAAGCCGGAGGCCACTGCGATCGCGTACTTCGCCGACGTCATCGAGAGCTACGTGATCGAGTTCGCCAATCAGCCAAAGCGCCAGGATGAACGTATCGAGACAGCCATGCGCGCCATCGAACAGCTCAATGCCTTGGAGTACGGCGAACTAGTGCGTCGACTGCGCGCTCGCTACACGTGGTTCAATACGGTCCCCGAACAGGGTGACTTTCGGGATCAGCCTTGAGTGAGCCCGTGATCATAAACCGCTGCCCGAATCCGGAACTCGGATATACTGGTATGCCTATGACTCGACCGATTGATTCGTCGCAATACCGTCCGGAGCGGGCTCCTTCTCCTGCCCTCGGGAACTCGGCGCCGGTTCATGCACCCAACTAGCTAGAGGCCGGCCAAGGGGCTGTCGCCCCGTCTGCAGTCAGGTGCGCCGTGCACTCCCGCGGAGCGAAGCGCGGATCCAGAGACCTGTGTGGACAGCAAGAGATATGCATAGCACGACGATCCCGCCAGCGAGGAACTTCCCGGCCGCATCAGAGGTCCCATGCAGCAGCAAGGCAGCGGACAGCAGAGCTATGACAACCACGTGTCCCGTGACCGTCCCCCAGAACAGCACAGTTCTCACTTCTTCCTCCGGTACCTTCGGTCACAACGCCAGCTATCGTAGATATAGGGCACCGGTGTGAGCCTAAAGTTGGGCGGGAGCCAGTAGTGTTTCAGCTTGATTTTCACCGCCAAGCATTCGCCTTCGTGTTCTGCGTACGAAGCCATTAGTGCGAGCGTTCCAGCCATTGCGCCCCCGAGAAGTCCGGCGGCTTTAGCCGCAGCATGCGGCAGCCCCGCCAACAACGCTCCGGCGATGCCCGCCGCGGAGGCGCCCATAAAGATGCGGTATGTCTCGCGCTTATTAAACCAAACTCGCAAGTAACCGATGTTCCCCCGCCAATCGGTGTGCCAATACCATTTTGCCCGCGCAAGCCCAGAGAAGTCAGACTGATTAATCGGGTCTTGTGGATAGGTGTATGGCGTGGCATTTCCACCCTGAACGGAATCGGGAGTGAGGAACGAGCCCGTACGCGGGTTGTAGAACCTCGCTCCCATGAAAACACCCCCAGCGAGCGACTCCTTCGAGCGTTGGTATGCACCTGCCCATCCGTAACGCTCCGAACTGATTTCAGAGTATGACCCATACTCGTCCCCAGCTTGCCACGCGAAGGCCCAAGGTGACGACGAATCGACCCAGCCACCGAGGTTGCCTCTGAGATCGCTCAACCCCAACCGTATTCCACTCGAATCCTGGACGCCCGCGAGCTGCACGAAAGGTATGCGTATATACCGGGTCGAGCTCCAGGTAACGCCCGCGTCGACGGATGATTTCACCAGTGCTGGGGTGTCCTCTTCCGCCGCGTACCGGTATTGCACGCGGCCCGACTCGACGCCACCACTTGAGGTAGTGATGGTGTTCAGCCGGTCCGCGGCGTCGAGACGGTAGCTCATCGCCGTACCGGCGTTAGGCTGGCTTAACGAAGCCACCATGTCGTTGGCGCGATAGGTGAGTGCTAGGTCTGCCTCCGCCCCGCGCTGTGTGTCGGACGCGGGGAGCGAAGTGGTCCGACCTAAGTTGTCGTAGGTATAGCCAGAACTGATCTTTCGCCCGGCGTCGTCGTAGCTGTCGGTCTTCTCGTCCGTCACAGCAGTCTGTTGACATCCGCCGTTCGCGTCAGAACCAAACGCTGTAACGGAGGTTCTGTCGGATGAGGCACTGAACCCATACAGTCGAGTCGTGCATCCGCTCTGATCAAAATCCTGCACGCTCACCAAACGCTGCAGGCGGTCGTAAGAGTAGTTTTGCCGCGAGGCGCTCGAGGCTGACCCGACCGTACGCGAGTCGACGTCTCGGGTGGCGCTAAACGCGATGACTTGTGCCCCGCCCGACGAATATGCCAAGGCGACCGGATCACCGGTTTGATCAAAATCTCGATTTGCCTCCATGCCGTTCGGATAGGTGACAGTGTCGAGGTCGCCGGATCGAGACCAACTGTAGACGAACCTTCCCACCCCATTCCCCGGGTCCACTGCCTGCAGGGCGCCATGGGAGTCGTAGTCATACGTATACGATCCCACGGAATCGTCAAATTCGGCCACTTGTCCATTTGGCGCGTAAGTAGTGACCGAGTCAGTTCCCAAGGCGTCGGTGTAGGCAATAACTCTGCCCCACGTGTCGTAAGCGGTGCTGATCGACTTCCCTTCCGCCACGAGCAGTACGGGCAACCCGCTCGTCGGAGCATAGCCATACGTGGTATCGATCGTGTCGTGCTCCACTCCCGTGCCAAGGGTCTGCTTCACCACCTCAACGGGTCGTCCTACATTGTCGTAGGTCGCAGTCGCCGTGCGCGCCGTCTGGCTACCAGAAAGCTCATCGACTCTAAGGGGCTGTAGGTCGTCGCTGTAACTTCGGATCCAGGTCGTCGGTATGGGCGCTCCCGGCGGCTGGGAAGCCGGGCCGGACTTGCAGATCTGCCCTACCCAATCCCGCTTGCCGCCGCAGTCACCAGTGCCCGTAGCGGTGTAGTAGCTCGTTGTTGTTGAGTGCGCGTCGTTCCCGGCACCACTGGCGTCGGCGCCTCCCCCGGGCTGACGTGTCTCGATGACTCGGCCCTGGTCGTCGTACCGGGTGACTTCGATAGACCAGTCAGCACTGCCGGCACCGTCCAGACCAGCGCCGATATTCGGTCCGGTCTGCGTCAGCACTCGCGTGGGGACGCCGAGTGTCCAGCCGTCGCCGTCGCCAGCGACCACTGCCTTGTAGTCGTTGCGCACGACTTCTGTGTCGTAGTCGCTCGTCCGGTCAGCAGACGCGGCTGAGGTGGTCTGCTGGACGACTACGCCGACTGGCGTTGAACTGGTTCGTGAGGCGATGAGCCCATCGGCAACGTTCGGCGAGTCGTCGTAGACGTAGTTGGTGTGGGTGCGGAACAGGCCGGTGGTGCCATCCTTGAGCTGGGCTGGGCGCGCGGGGCCGTATTCGTCAACGACGCGGGTGCCGATGGTGTCCTCGTCGCCCCACGTGTTGTAGACGGTGAAGGAAGACAACTCTGCAGCAAGAGTCTGCCTCTCAACCGCGGGAGCCTCTTGCACCGTGGCCCAGGCATGCCCGTCGAGCTCCTGGGTGACATTGCCGATGGCGTCGCGCCACACGGCGTCGACGAGCCACCCGCCGGGACCGTAGGTGGCGTTGTTGATGACTCGTCCGTCATCGGCGGTGTAGTACACGTCGGCGGTGGAGACGTCGGTCGTCGAGTCTCCCGGCTGGTAGACGGCATAAGCCTTCGTCGGCAGCACGGTTTGTCCCCACTGCGCGGCGGATGACGCAGACAGGTCTGGCAGCCCCGACGCGTTCAGCGACACGTTGTAGTCAACGCCCCAGTGGGCAGTACCGCCCGCGGGGTCGCCCGAGGGCCGTAGGCGGTCAACCCCCGCGAGACGGCCAGTGCTGTCGTAGTCGAACGTCCACGCCTCCTGACCCGGCGGTTTGACTTCCGCAAGCAGGGTGCGTCCAGAAACAGGTGTGTAGGTGTAGCTGCTGCAGAGCGGGGGCGTGCTGTCGTCGGGTGCAGGCCCACAGACCTTAGCCAGCCGATCTTGGCTGTCATACGTGTAGGTCGCCAGCGTGGTTGTCGTGGTGGAACTGCTCCCCTGACTGCGTGTGATCCGGGTGACCGTGTCGACACGGGTGGCCGTACCCGTGCCGGTGTAGTCGACGCGGAGACCCCGACAGCCTTCAGTTTGGGTGGTCAGGGTGCAGGTCGTGGCGGCGCCCGGGAGCGACTCCTGGATCCAGCGGATCCGCTGGTTACTGCTGGTCACCGTTTGGGTGTTGCGCGTGGCGGCACTGTCCCCGCCCACCGGGTCAGCCTCAACTAGGGTCCACGCTGCAGGATCGCCGGTGACGTCAGAATCCTGCAACTCCCAGGTCGTGGTGGAGACGCCACTTCCGGCCGGGACGGAGAGTACGAGTTTCGCTGGATCGCTGGTGTCGGCGGCAGTGAAGGTCAGTTTGGTGTCATCGCCTGTGGCGTCGACCGGTCGGTACACGTCGCTGTTGTCAACCTTCGCGAATACCTGCGAACCGCCAGCGGCGTAACTGATGACGAAGGTGTTGTCCTTGGCGCGGTGGTCGATAACGTCGTCGCCGGCTGCATCGGAGCCCGCCATTAAGGGCGCGGCTTGCCACCCCGGCCCGAAAACGCTGCTGTCATCGAGGGTGGCGTTGTCGTAGCTCGTGAAGGTGCGGCCCATGCCAGCCGCCGAATCGACGGCGTCGGTCTCGCTAATCGATGCCTCACCGGTGTTGAGGGCGACCGACGCGGGACCCAGATCTGCCACAGGTTGGTCGTCGTCGAATCCCGACGGCACCAGTTGGATCTTCCGGGTCGCGGTGCAGGAGTCCGGCGCGGCGGAGTACTTGAAGCAGACACGTAGCTCGATCAGCGCCGGTGCTTCCAGGGTCTCGCCTTGGCTGCCGTTGGGGTCAGGCTCATCGATGGCCGACCACAGCAGCTTCCCGGTCTCCGAGCTACCCCCCGGGATTGAGCCGTTGGCGACGCCACCTGTCCAAGAGGACCCGGACTTGGTGACTTCGGTCGCTGTGGTCCAGGTGCTCGCTCCGGACAGGCGCCAGGACATCTCGGCGCTGGTGGCACCAGGAGCGGCTACGGCGCTGACTGGGTAGGTGCCAGTGGATCTAGCGGCCTCGTTGGGGACGGTGAAGCCAGCATGACTGACACCGAAGCCGAACGTGACCGGGTCACCGAGGTTGCCGGCCTTGTCGACGGGCGTCACCCTGAGGGTGTGCCAACCGGAGGACGGGTTCCAGTTGGTCGTGGCGTCCCCGGAGCTGTCCGCTGTGAGGGTGGAGGGGGTGCCGTCTTGCTCGACCGTGAAGCTGCCGACGTCCCCGGCTCCGTCGAGGGTGATCGTGTTGCTCGTCGGCGCATCGGTGCGCCACTGACCGTCGGTGTAATTCGATGCGGTGACCTGGACCGTGGGGCGACTGGTGTCAACGGTGATGGCTTTTGTCGCGCCACCGCTGGCGGCGGCGTTACCGCTGAAGACTTCGCCATCCCATGCGTAGGCGGCAGTCCAATAGGCTTGCCCTTCGCTCAGGACACCCGAGGGCACGGTTGCCGTAGAAACACCACCGCTCGCAACTGTCGAGCCGTACCCACTCCACACTGCTGTGGAACCCGAGAAGATCGCGAAGTAGGCGCTCACGGTGCCACCGTCACGGTCCGTCACCGCTGCCGACAATTTTGGCGTCAATGACCTCGACCAGTACATGGGCCCGGAGCCAGTTATGTCATCGGACCCAAAGGATGCCGGCGTATCTGGGTAGTTGTCGTAGTTCACGAACAACCGCGGCCGTAGGCCGGTGGACCCCCCTGCGGTGGTGTAGTTGTTCGACCGGTACATCCGAAACGAGGAATTGGCCGACTCATTCACGCCTGCGACCCGGAAGCCGTAGTTCGGGTTCGGATTCGTCGCGGTTGCCCACGAGCGAACGATTGCCGACACATCCCATGTCACGTCGTCCGAGGGACATCCGGAGATCCCCTTGGCCACCGACGAGGAAGCGGCGTCCGTTGTCGTCACGCCCGGCTGGTTGCTCCAACTCGTGCCACCGTTCCCCCATGACTCCGTGACCCGGGTGACCTGCACTGCAGACCCGTTGCAGGTCTTGGTCTCGAAGTTGCGCAGCACCAGCGAGGCCGAGCGAATGTAGCTATTCATCCAAGGGGTGTCAGCGAACTGCATGAAGGTTCGGTACTTGTGTGAGCCGCTGTCGTCGGTTCCGACAAGCAGGTCCGCGTCCCACGGGTGCACTGCCGTCGGCGCACCACTGTTGACCCACGTGTCCGCGCTTGCCCACGTCGTGTAGGAGGGGTCGATCACCACTGGGTACTGCGTGTCCGGATCTGACAGGTAATCCATGTCTGGGTGCAGCGTGACGGTGCCGCCGCTGTCGGTGGACGTCACCGTGGTGTTCACTGTCGAGAAGTTGTCTGACGCTCCCCCCGCGCCGTCACTGGCGTCATACATCACCGGTGACGGGGCCGAAATCAGCTTCCTGCCGCGCGGAGTCTTGACGTCGATGCCGCCATCAGAGCCCTCGGTCACCTTCGGCCCACCGGTGATCAGCGGCACCGACACCTCGAAGGGACCAGTTGGCCGCTCGCGCAGCACCAAGTCATGGCTGAAGCCAGACGGCAACGCGGTAACCACCAGGTCGCCGCCGGGGATTACGTCCTTGTAGGTGGCAGTCGACCCGTCCACAACCGGCGCGGGCAACTTGTCGGCCCAATGCCACTCAAGATTGCGCCCGTTGACCTCCATGGCGGCGAAGGACTTGTCGCCGCCGTTCGAGATGGACAGCCCCCCGAGCGCATGGGCCGGCGTGATTGTGCCGTTCTCTTCGTGCAGTCGGGTGTCGATGTCCGACCAGCTACCGTCCGGATTCTGCATCCGTACTGGGTCAGGTACGACCTCGGACTGCCACGTGCCGTCAGGTTTCGCGAACACCCGCATGATCTCGGTCCGCTGCGAGACGTCCTCGACCTTGTGGCCCGTGACACGGGCCGCCACCATCGCTGACACTCGGTCGGGACGTTCAGTCACGTCTTCCGGCGACTGCGTTTCCGTGGCTGCTTTCGCGGTTGCCACGGCCGGCGGAGCCAACACAGGCAGACCGGCCACGGCGAGTGCCCCCGCAACCAGCGGAATGACCGCGGCGCGTCGAACTGAGTAAACCGGCAAGCGCATCGCGCACTCCCAAGAGCCGGCGTCCCTCCCAAGTTGGACGCGACCAACACGCCGTGGCGTGACAACAAGCCGGATTCCAGCAGCACGCTCACCAAAACTCTAAGCATTCCCTGAAATTCGGGCGTGTCGCCATAGATCACGGAAGTCCGAAGCGCGTCGGCGACGAGCGTAAAGACGACTTCTCGTTCGAGCAGTCTCGGTTGTCCATCCGAGAGTTCCCCTATCAGTCGGTGGCCGGCTGACCCAATGATTGGACATTGCAGCCGTCTCGCTCTCGACAGTCGAGGGACCTTTCTGCCACTCACGCACTCGACTAGCCGCCCACCAGGTACCTTAACCTAGGCATCCCGACTCTAGGGGCGAGAATGTTCTGCTCGTGTCCGGCGCCATAGAGACTCGCGCACAACGGTTTAGAACGCACGCCCCTCAGCGCCGACCGTGAATCCTCCGATTGCAGTGTTTCGCAGGTGCTACCCGCGACGTTCATCGCAAGTCCGTGCATCGACACGGCCGACCCGATAACGTTCCTCGGGTTCAAGTGAGCACGTGGGGGGCTGATGACGATGGACGCCGATCCCTGGGAAGATGATGAGCTCCTTAACGCACTACCGGTCGTCGCCTCTACGCCACATCTCGTCGTTCTCGTCGGGGCGGGCGTCAGTGTGTCTCGGGGAATCCCCGGGTGGGCCCGTCTTGTCGACGGCCTTGTCGAGAGTGCAACTTCCGGTTTCCGGAACCTGAGCAAACCTCAGAAGCGGGCACTTGCGCGGGCAATCCGCGACGAGTCGGCCGACAACATGGCGACCACCCAGTTCCTAGCGGGATTGAAGGGCGAGGACTGGATCTCACGAGAGGTCCGTAAATTATTCTACGCGGAAAGCGTCACCGACGATGTCGGCGATTACTTGACCGCACTTACGTTTCTGATCCTGGCGCGCAACCTTAGCGGCCTCGAGACGACCGTAGTTTCGACCAACTTTGACGATCTCTTGGAGCGCGAAGCGATCGATCAAGATCTGATCGATGATCTCACGTTCGAGCCGATCTATGACAAGGCTACGTTCGATTCTTACGCCGCTCACCCGAAGGGCACGCCCGTTCACCACATCCATGGGTATGTTCCGATTTCAGGGCCGTACAGCCGGATCGTCTTGACCCTCGGTCAGTTTGCGGGCATTTCGGGTGATGACTGGTCGGAGCAACTGCTCGATTCACTTGCTGGCGCGGACGCGTGGTTGGCCGTTGGCATGAGCATGACGGATCTCCATGTTCTCCGGCATGTTATGACTCGGGCGAAGCGTAGTGACGGCACGACCTACGTCTTGTTGGCTCGGCACTCACGCAACAATCACCGGTCGGACGAGTCTCTGTTCTTCTTCTTGGACAAGGCCGTGAGGGACGGGTATGAGGGACTGGGCCTATGCCCAATCATCCTCGATTGGCACGCAGAGCTAGCCATCTTCCTCGACGAAGCCTGGCGCCTATCCTGGGTCGACGTCGACCCTACGGCGGCTGGGCGTCCCTATTCGCAGCGCTTTCGAGCATGGCACCTCGAGTCATCGCGGCTCGATTCAGAGATCTTTGCGAATGGTTTGCGCAAGCGCGAGACGAAGCTGTCTGAGGTGCTCAGGGACGTCCGAGACGAGGTGGCTGCAACCCTCCGTAGCCAGCTGAACTCGGACGAGACCTTGAAGACCGAGACATGGGAGTTTGACGAACGGCGCGAGCACCTGATCTGCACTGCGTCATCGGATGGCGTCAAGCACTACCAAGCATCTCGGCCTCGGCTGCGGCTCGAAACTACCTCGCACTGGGCTGCGGTGCAGGCGGCGACGAGTGGCCTAGTGACAGCGGTCGAACTCGAGGCGACGGACTCGCGCTGGCGAACGTTCTTCGGCATCCCACTAAGGATGTGGGACAAGGGGTACGACGGGGTGCAAGCCGGCGTGCTTGTCTTCAGCTCGACCGCTCTGCCCAGTTCGTTGATCGGCGACGCGCGAGTGCGCGACGTGCTACTCCGCTCTCGGGAGCACGTGCTTTCCGCAATGGCCGCACGAGTACGGCACGTCAAGGATGTGCAGGTCTAGCCTATTTCTGCTTCTTTGGCTTGTCACGAGCGCCCTGTTTGCTTGCCCAAGTTTCCCGCCCGCTGGAGCCCGTCTTTTGAGCCGCCGCCTTCTTTGCATTCATCAACTTGCGACGGCCGGTAGCGTAGTCGAAGCCGTAGCCGCTTCCACTAACGCGAATATCGTTACCCATCTCTTCACGCCCTTCCGACGATGGCGATTCCAGCTCGTTCCAAGCCGGAGGACTTTCCTGGTCCACTTTGTGCAGCGTTGCCCACACGGCGCGCGCTCCGACCTCGTAACCGCACCCCGGGCAAATCAAAGGCTCGCTGCCGGTTATGGAATCCGGAGACTTGCCTCGGGCATAGGGGGCGAGATATCGATCGACCATTGTGTAGTTCTCTACTACCAATAAGCCTGATTCCGGGCGTTTTGTCAACAGCATTTTCGCGGCATGGCTTCAGGACCAATGCGCGGGCGTGGATCTTCACATGGGAGGGGTCCCCGTGGAGATCCCTGGACAGCGACCGGCACGAATTACACGCGTGTGATTCGCCCACGCGCCCATGGTCCTCCATCCGCAGGAGCGACTCCGGCATTCGCTCACCACTAGTTCGGCGTGTCGCCGCGCGATCTCTCGCCACCGTGCCATCCTGTTGAGAACAAGCTCATCGTGGTGGAGTGTCGTCTTCACACTCTCCACTTATCGGAACGCGCCACGGATCCCCGGAGTTCCCTCTGTAATCGCAGGGCGCCGCACCAGCGTACGGCTCATGCCCTGGTCGGTATATGGCGGATGCTGAACTCACAGAGTTATCCACAGGTGGCGTCGGGCCTGTGGATTTACCGTGACTGCGATTCGTGGCAGGGCGCACGTTGCCCTTCGGGGCAAACCCTGTCGGCGGACGAAACGGATCGGCACCGAGGCGCAACCCCTCATCCCAGTCGTCACGTACCGCCATCCCGCCCAACCTCGCCCTCGCCTTGCTCGTGATCGCTCTCGACGAGGAACTGGAGGAGGGTCATCCGTTCCGCGTCTGAGACACCCTCAAGGCGAATCTCGAGGTTCGTTGTCCGAATAATCAGCGCTCTCGTGTCGCCCTTGTTGCGTCGCCTCGTCAGCCATGAGACCAGCACGTCGGTCAGTGTGCCGGCCGCCACCGCGGACGGGATCGCGGCATAGTCGACGAGAAGGATGCTCCAGTCGATGGCGTTCTGAGGTTCACCAGTCAGGGCGCTCGGAGTCATCATTGTGCCGGTCTGGACCCTGGTGCCGTCGATGGCGCCGAGTGCTTGGCGTAGCTCCCGCTGTGCGTCCAGGTCGTCTATGGACGGCAGTCTGCTTGCGGGAGTGATCTGCAGATAAAGCGTGCGATCGAGCATGCGGTCAAGGCTATGGTCGAGCCCTACGAGTGTCGGTGCGACATGCTTCGGTAACAGCATGGCCCCATTCATGGAAAGCCGACGCTTCGTCGGCAGTGTGGAAATCAAGCCTGGCGCAGTCATCACCCACAACCCGAACATGGAGCTTCGCTTCACTGCCCGGGCTCGGTGCGAGTCCGTCGATCCTGATGTCTGGATTGGGGAAGTCGTGCTCGACGGCCGGGTAGTGCTGCAGACGGAGCCTGTCTCTGACTACGGAGTGGCCGGCCAGCAAGCGGAGCGATTGCTTGTCGACAGAATGATCGCGCTACTCGGAGAAGACGAGTAGTCCGCGATCTGGATGCACGCGCCGGTGTGCGAGAGCTACGAGGGTCCACTGCCTCCGAGGTCGGCCAGCGCCGCCTGTAACACCTTGTAGGCGATCTCCGCCGTCAGCATGCGCGGCGTGAAGTTGTCCTTGAGCTGCTGGCGCGGGTGGATGTAGTTGCGGAAGTCCTTGACGGCGTGGGCGTGCTTGATGACGTCCTCGCCCACCACTCCAACTTCGCGGGCTGTGGTGATCAGCGCCTCGAGCGTCCAGTCGGGGAGTGGGCGCACCTTGCCGTCACGTCCCTTCGGTGCCGCGTGGCAGCGGTTGAACGCCTCGGGATTCGCCTGGGCGACCTCGGCGAGGAGGCCTTCGAGCGTGCTGCCGCAGAGGAAGATGACTGCGAGCGGGGCCCTGGCCTTCAGGCAGCGATCAATCTCGTCGAGTCGCTGCTCAATGACCTGCTTGAAGCTCAGCGGAACGCTGAGCTTGTCGACATCAACCTCGAAGTCGCGTTCGATGAACGCCAGGTCGTCGGGACTCGCGGGCGCGTCCCCGCTCAGGGCGCTCACCTTCTCGCGTGCGAGGTCGTAGAGCTGCTGATCCGCAGGTGAGATGCCATCACCTGCGAACAGCTTGTTGGTGTGCCACCGCTCGAGCATCTCTAGGGTGAGCTTGCGAACGTCTTTGGTGCTTTCGTACTGCCACAGTTGCCGGAGCACTCGGGCTTTGGAGCCTTCGTATCGGTCGTACGGGTTGAAGCCCACGCTCGTCTGAATGAAGTCTGTGAACGTGTCGTTGCTGAAGTCGAGGACGTACCCCGTCGACATGCCGAAGAGACGTTCGAGCATGTGCTTCAGGTTGTTGTCCAGACTTGCCATGCATCCATAATAACAAAGCAGGCTTGTATCTTTTCCGCTTGTGCTTTATAAGTAGAAGCGGAATATGAATTTGAAAACCTCACGCCAGCGCCAGCGCGGCTTCACGATCGTCGAACTCTTGATCGTAATTGTGGTGATGGCGATATTGGCGGCGATTTGCGATCGTGGCGTATAACGGGATGCAGCAACGGGCGAGAGACACCCAGCGCCTTCAGGATGTGCGAACAATCGCCAAGGCCCGTGAGCTGTACTACATCGACAACGGCCAGTTCCCCCCTGGTGGCTGCACGGCCAACTGTTCCATTAACAGCGGTTGGAGCACGACGGCGGACGGTAGCTGGCCATACCTTGCGAATCAGTTGGTGCCGAAGTATCTATCGAGATTGCCAACCGATCCGATCAGCACCCCCAAAGCGACTGGCCAGTCGCCTTACGGCGATTCAAACGCGTATGACTATTCCTATGTATCTGTTGCAAGCACCTATTGTGGACTAGGTGCGGGAAACGGGACTCGACAGGTTTATATCCTCACCTACCGCCTTGAAGGGTCGACTCAGCAGCAGGCCCTCGACGATTGCCCACCAACCGTGCTGGGCCCATACGGTGCGAGCGCCGTACGCGTCGTCAAGTAGGCGGTCACAATCAGGGTCCACCGAACGGCAATCGTAGGTCGATAGCCCCGAGGCAGACGTGATCCACTACCGGCATGCCACCCAGGCGGATCCACCTGACGTCGCGCCAACTCGACGTCTTGCGCTGAATCGCTGCCGGCTGTCCAAGCCGTGAGTGGCCCGACGAGACCCACAAGCTCTCAGCGCGGGCGCTGGCTGCGCGCGGACTGGTCGACGTCCGGCGTCGCCGAAATGTCTGGACGGCAACCATCACCGAAGATGGCCGGTACTACCTCGCTCATGGCGAACTATCGCCCCGCTCTTTCGACAACGATTCGTCACGCGCGAAGCCAACCACCCATGGACTGCGCGAGGCGTCTGAAGGCTCAGGGTCCCAACCAGATGCGACCGCTCGTGCCATGCGTCGGGTCAAGAACAAGCCGAAGACGCAGCAGCCGAAGCAAACGATGCGCGAGATCAGGGAGACGTACATGCGCTACAAGGTGGTAGTGACCCGCGTGCAGGTCGCCGAGCGCTTCGTCAGGGCCACAAGCGACGAGGACGCTGCGGCGAAGGTCCAGGAGGAGTTCGACCGCCCGTACGGCTACTTCGGCTCCTGGAAGACGACCGCCTCCGAGATCGACGTCGTCGAAGCTGAGCAGACGACGGTCATCAGGCCGATCTCCCTCGAGAATGTAGGGCCACTGCTGCTCAGCGTGAAGGACGCCGCCAAGGCACTCGGCATCAGCTACTCGACGCTGTACCAGATGATGAACCAGGGGGACATCGAGTGGGTCGGCATCGGCTCGCGGCAATTCATCTCGCGCGAGCATCTCCTGGAGTTCATCAAGGCCAACACGCACCGCGGGTACTACGTCGCGCGGTAGCCGCCCGACGACACATCGAGGCTCCATCGCGCGGCGGGTGTCGCTCCACCGGACTACCTCCGCCCCAAGGCTCCGAAGGCTCCTTGTGGCCACATCCGTGACCGCGGTCTACGCGATATTCAGTGGCGGCATCCAGCTCGCCCTTAGCCGCGCTTCGAGGGCGGCCGCTTCCGCACTGCTCTCACACTCCACCCACGCCAACTCTGCCTGTGCGAACCAGGCGTTGACGGCCTGGATCTGCTCTGGCGTCATCACTGACGGCCGGCTGCGTGCGTGCTTCCTGCTCACGCCGAGCAGCCACACAGCCACCGAGGCGCGCAAAGTACTTCGACTCAGGTCCGTCGACGTACGCCGGTGGCTGCTAAGGCGGTCCTTTAGACCATTTGCCTTGCCGACATACATGCACTCGCCTTCCATGAACCAGGCGTAGACACCCGGCCTGGCCGGAATCTCCGAGCGCGTCAGCAGCGCGTTTTTGTGGCGCGGAGCATGGAGGAGCGCTCGCCACTCCGGAGTGTCATTCACGCGGCCAGTCGATCACATCAGGGAGACGGGCCCCGCTACCTGAGCCCGCCACGTAGCCGTCATCACGCCCGATACTCGGCGAATATGGCCTTGGCTGTCGAGCAGTTTTGGGGTTCTTCACACGCTGCGCACTTTGGAGGCTCACCGTTGAGGACCGTCTGGCCCGCCGTGCGCCAATGTTGCTTCAGCTTCTCCTGATCGGCCCTGAGGTGGACGCTCACTGAGGACCGCAACGGTCCCACCCTCCGCCCCTCTATTGGAAACACCAGCTTCCCCTGCCGTTCCCACTACCACATCATCAATGGTGGTGTGATCTGGGCCGCTGAGTTGTCTGATGAGGCTCATGACGCGGCGATGAATGCAGATATCGATGCCGCCCGCACCGCACTCGTTCCGTCGCCTACACGTTGGCAACGAATCAAGCGGTGGATTGCCCGCCTACTGGGTCGCTAAACGATATTCAGTACTTTGAAGGCGCTGCCCAGGCGATACTCATTGAGTTGAAATACACTGAATCTGAGTGCCAAGACAAACTTCCAAACAATACCTACATCATCGGGCCTGGCTCCGCGCACGATGCGGCGACAAGCACCTAGCTACTCCAGCGCTGCGTCTGCTTTCGCCACGCGAGCAGTGGGACCTCCACAACTTTTTCCAGTTCACCGTCGAGATGACAGATCGAGACGCCCTCTGCCATCGCCGGGCGGTTACCCAAGATCAGCCCTCGCTCCCTCACCGTGCCGGAAAGGCCTTCGCCCACCTGGAGCGCCTCATCGCCAACGGACCCGAAGCCGACCCGGCCCTCCAGCGACAACTCGAGCAAACCAGGGAGCACGCTCTCGCCCTTGCCGACGCGACTGGCAAGAAGCCCCGGGTGGTCACTATTCACTCCGAAGTGAAACCAGAGATCGACGTCAAGAAGTTCACTAAGGGACTCATCCAGATTGCCCGTGATCTTGAACAGAAGGCGAACGACTCAACCGCAGCGACACCGCCGCCCGGCTCACCCCAAACCGATCAGCAATCTGCTGCTGACTCCACCCCTCCGAGCGACGCCGCCTGATCTCCATCACGTCGTCCGGCGAGAGCTTCCCGCGCGGACGAATCTCCACGCCAGCGGCCTTCAAGTGCGCCAGGACGGTGTTATCAGCGATGCCGTACTTCCGGGCGATGAGTACGCAGCCCATCCCTGTTTGGTAGTCCGCCACGATTGCTTCGATCTCACTTGTCAAGAGTCGGCGCACCCGCGTCACACCTCGCAAGTTCGGCGCCACCCACGGCTCTCGCCGCAGGTTCTGCTCAGCCACAGCATGCACCTCCGCGACCTTCACCCCTGTGGCAGCAAGTTTGGAATAACGTCCCAGCACCTCCGCCAAGGCGGCTCGCCGGAGCCCGGCGAGCCTGCGCGCGGTGCTGCTTGCCAGCCGGTGACAGGGTGGGAGCCATGTCGTCCGACCCGCCGCAGACCGAGGTGGGGACGACGCACCACGAGGAGCCCGAGGCGCCCTACACACCGCACCCCGACCGCTGGAAGGTGCTGGCCGTCACGCTCGTGATCGGCTTCATGGCGCTGCTGGACGTGACGATCGTCAACGTGGCGCTGCCCTCGATCAAGTCGGGCCTGGGCGCGTCGGCCGCGGCCGTGCAGTGGGTGGTCTCCGGCTACGCCCTCACCTTCGGCCTGGTCCTGGTGGCCGGCGGTCGGCTCGGTGACGCCTACGGCCGCCGCCGGATGATGCTGATCGGGCTCGTCGGCTTCGTGCTCTCCAGTGCCGCGGTGGGGCTGGCGCCGAACGAGCAGCTGGTGATCGCAGCGCGCCTCGCCCAGGGCGCCGCCGCCGGACTGCTGACGCCGCAGAACTCCGGATTGATCCAGGAGCTGTTCCGCGGTGCCGAGCGGGGCCGGGCCTTCGGCTTCTTCGGCCTCACCGTCTCGGTGTCCGCGGCCACCGGGCCGGTGCTCGGTGGGCTGATCCTGACCGCGCTGGGGACCGACCTGGGGTGGCGGGCGATCTTCCTGGTCAACGTGCCGATCGGGCTGCTCGCGATGCTGTTCGTGGCCCGGCGGGTGCCGGGCCGGGACGGGCCGGTCGACCGGGCGCGGCTCGACCTGGTCGGCGCTGCGCTCCTCGGCGCCGCGGTGCTGTGCCTGCTGCTGCCGCTCGTCTCGGCGATGTCCGGCCTCAACCCGGTCCAGCTGCTCGTGCTGGGAGTGGCCCCGGCGATGTGGGGTTTCGTGCGCTGGGAGCGCCGTCTGGTGCACCGCGGCGGGGCACCCCTGCTGGACGTGCCGCTGCTGTCCCGCGCGCCCGGGTACGCCTCCGGCATCGCGATCGGTACGACGTACTTCACCGGGTTCACCGGGACGGTCCTGGTGCTCTCGGTCTATCTGCAGGACGGGCTGGGCAGCTCACCGCTGACCGCGGGCCTGCTGCTGAGCCCGTTCGCGGTCGGGGCGGCCATCACCGCGACGCCCGCAGGCCGCGCGGTCTCCTCGGTCGGCCGGCGGCTCACCGTCGCCGCCCTGCTGGTGGTCATGCTGGGCATGGGCGCCGTCGCCGTGATCGCTCCACTCTCCGGATCGACCCACCTGTGGGCCGCCCTGGCGATCCCGCTGCTGTTCGCCGGTCTCGGCGGTGGCGCGGTGGTCTCGCCGAACTTCACCCTCACCTTGGCCGACGTACCCCCGCGGATGGGCGGTGCCGCCGGCGGCGCCCTGCAGACCGGCCAGCGGATCGGCTCCGCGCTCGGGGCTGCATTGATGGTCAGCGCCTACGAGATCGCCCGCCGGCAGACCGGCTCCGCGCACACCGCCCTGCGGGTGTCGGTGATCGCGGCCGTCGTCGTGATGGGTGTGGCCCTCGCGCTCGCGGTGCGGGACCTGCGCTTCGACGCCGACCGGGAGCTCACCTGACGCCTCCGTGCCCGCGGGTCGTCCTTCGGATCAGGACTTCGTCATCTCGAGCAGTCGGCGGTCCAGGAAGCCGGTGAGGGCCTGCTGGCCGTAGCCGAAGAGGAAGGCCAGCAGCAACGCCGATGCCAGCGTGGTGTAGGTCCCGACGAGGAGACCACTGCCGACCGCCAGGACCCCCACGACCGCGGTCCACAGGCCACCGACCGCTTTCGCCGTGGTCAGCATCGGTCGGGGGTCGAACCAGGTGGTGCTGGGAAAGGGCTTGGTGCTGACGTAGAGCGACAGCATCGCGCTCACCAGGCCGCCCAGGACCCCGAAGACCATCACGAGCAGCAGCAGCAGCCGTGGGGAGACCGTGGTTCCCTCCGACGGCGGCTCGACGAACGGCTCGGTGGTGAACGCCTGGAGCACGAGGGTGACCACCGCGGCGAGCAGCATCAGGCCCGAGATGACCAGCACGCCGCGCTGTCGCTGACGCTCTCCTTCGTGGCGGGACTCCGCCGCGCGGTGGGACAGGCTGATCAGGTCGAGCGCGACGACCCGCTTGTCGTGGGCGCCGGTGGCCGCGTCCATCCGGGCGGTCAGCTCCTGGTAGCGCGAGCTGGGCAGCTCGCGCCGGACGTGGTCGCGGGCCTTGAGGACCACGAGCTCGAGCTCGGGACGCAGCCGCTCGATGTCGGTCTCCACCTCGTGCAGACCGAACCACGCATCGTTGACCTGGTTGGCCGTCCACCACGCGCCGAGTCGCGACGTGCCGGGCGTCTTCCCGTCGCTGACTGGCTCGAGATACTTCACCCGTACGCCGTCGAGCCGCTCGCGCACCCGCTGCACCTCGACGAGGTCCCCGTGGTGGACATCGCCCTCCAGCAGGTCGAGCTCGGCGCCCAGGTGATCCGCGGTCTGGCGGGCCAGGGTCGTCCATGTCGCCATCTCGTCCTCCGTGATGCTTCCCGACCATCGTCGAAGCGGTCCGGGGTCCCGGGCAGGGGCGGATGTCCCGGCCGCCGGTGACCTTGGGGTGCGCGGCGGCGGCACCGGCCCCGGGTCGGTTCGCTCGGCCTCAGGCGGACACGCGGCCGAGCTCCTCCTCGAGGGCGACCCGGAGGCGCCCGTGGTCGGCCACGTGCGCGGGGTCGTAGACCACCGACACCAGCAGCCGGCCCGCGTAGGAGAGCACATCGAAGGTGACGGTCGCGTTCCCCGGGACGAGCGCGATCGGAACGATCCGGCGGATCCGGCTCCCCGCCAGGCCGAGGGGCTCCGCCGGACCCCGAAGGTTGGTGAGGAAGGTGTGCACAGACGCTGATGGCGGATGAACCACTGGAAGACACCGAGGGCCGCCAGACCTCGGAACAGCGCCGAGAGCACGGCGCTCGAGCTCGCCCGCGGGGCGGATGCATCGAGGCGGGCACGCTGTCGCCGGATCTCCGCGAGCCGATCCGCCGGGTCCTCGGTGAGCGGCACCCGCAGGGGGAGTACGCCGACCTGGTTGCCGAGCTCCTCGGCGGACGCGGCCCGCCGGCCGGAGACCGGCACCGAGACCACCAGCTCCGCGAGCCGGTCACCCCGGGCACGCAGGACCTCGCGCAGCGCTCCGCTCACCGCGACGAGCAGCACGTCGTTGACGGTCGCACCACGGGCGTGGGCACCGGCCACCACCGGAGCCAGCTCCACCTCGACCACGTCGACCCGTCGTCGGGACGACGTCGGCTGCAGCAGGCTGCTGGGCGCCGCGTTCTGTCGCGGCACCCCGCCCAGCTCCCGCAGCCCCGCCGCGAGCCGACGCACCGCTGCCGGCACCGCCCGCAGCCCGGACCCGCGCCGCGCCCACGCGTCTCGCGCGAGGGCCCTTCGGCTGGGGAGAACGCCCCTGGCCCGGCGCACCGGCCCCGGGCTCCCCCCCTCGGTGTCCACCAGCTCGGCGAGCACTGCCAGCCCGCCGATGCCGTCGGCCAGCACGTGGTGCAGCACCACCGCCACCCCGCGTGCGCGGCCGTCGCGACCGGCGTACACGACGGCGCGCCAGAGCGGACGGTCACGGGGCAGGGGTTGCAGCACCTCCTCGACCGCGGCGTCCAGCAGGGCGGCGTCGTCGGCGGCCTCGGCGATGTCTATCCGGGAAGCGTGGTCCGGCGCCGAGGCCCAGTACGGCCGCCCACAGCCGAGCGGGGGCCGGTAGAGCCGTTCGGCCAGTCGCGGCACCCGCGCCAACCGCTGCTCCAGCAGCGAGACCAGCTCAGCCGCCACGGGGGCGGTCGCGTCGTCGAGGAGGAGCACCGCCCCGATCTGCATCGGCACCGAGCCGCGGTCGACCGCGAGGTTGGTGAGGTCGTCAGCGGTCAGCCGCGCGATGCGGGGCCTCATGGACCCACGTTAAGCCCCGCTACCTCCAGCGCGCTCAGCCGTTACGGCGCGCGACCGCGGCGTTGAGTGCGGTCGCGAACGTGCACCAGGCGGGGTACGGCGCGAGCGTGGCCGCCAGGGCGCGGTCGGCGCGGCCGCACCGCCGGGCGAGGTCGGCGGACTGCACGGCGAGGACTCCGGCCCACACCGTGGCCAGCCGGGTCCGGTGGGCCCGGAAGAACAGGGCGCTCCAGCCGGTGTTCAGCGCCAGGTTGAGGGCCAGTGCCCGGCGCAGCGCCGCGGCCTCGTCCGACCGACCCTGCTCCGCCAGCGCGGTGAGCGCAGCGGCGGTGGTGGCCGCGATGTCGGCGTACAGCGGCGTCCAGACCAGCGGGAAGGCGAGCGGAGGCGGCTGCCAGGCGGGCTTGGCGAGGGACTCGTACCAGTCCGACTCCGGCGAGGTCGCCACGGCACCCAGGGCGGAGCTCGCCGCCGCGGCAGCACCGGTGCCGGCCAGGTTGCGCAGGCCACGCCGGGTGCGCAGGGACTTCCAGATGGTCATGCGGTCTCCTCGGATCGGTCGCTCGGCCGGCGCTCCTCCAGCCCGGCCATCCCCCACCGGACCAGCGCCGTGGCCGCCGCGCCCGCCGAGGACGCCACCGCAACGCCCGGGCCCGCCAGGGGCAGGCGCAGCAGTCGGCATGCCCACGCAGGCAACAGCGCGATGCCGCCGCTGGCGATCAACGCGTAGCCGGGCCGCGCGAGCACCGGCACCGGCGGGTGGAGCAGCATGAAGCGGGTGGCCTCCCGGGCGGCCGGTGTGGACTCCAGCTCGGGCCGGTAGGAGGTCAACGCGGCCTCGAGCCCGGCCGCCGTGGTCGGCAGGTCGGTGGCGCCGAGGAGGGAGCCGGTCCGGGCGGTCTGGGCGACGTAGGTGTCGGCCTCGTCGGCGGTGAGCGGCTCGGCGGAGTAGGCCTGGAACGCGTGCAGGAACGACCACACCTCGGCCACGTGCACCCAGCGCAGGAGGTGCGGGTCGGAGGCGGCGTAGGGCCGGCCCCGGTGGTCCCTCCCCCGCACCCGGACGTGCCGGGAGCGGACCCGGGCGATGGCCTCCTCGGCGTCGGGCACGGTGCCGAAGGTCGTCACCGCCAGGAAGTGGCTGGTGCGCTGCAGGCGTCCCCAGGGGTCGCCCTTGTAGCCGCTGTGTGCCGCCACGCCCGCCATCGCCGACGGGTGCAGTGACTGCAGCAGCAGGGCGGCGACCCCCGCGGGGAACATCGACGCGTCCGCGTGCACCCGCCAGATCGGGTCGGCGGGAGCGAACCAGCGCTCGCCCTCGGCACCCCAGATCCGCGCCGCCCGCTCGGCGGCATCGTCACCGGCCACCCGTGAGCGCAGTGCCAGACCGAGCTGACGCTGGGCCCGGCCGGCGAGGCCGCGCGGCGTCAGGAGGGGAAGGGCCACGCCTCGACCTTAGCCACGCCGCGGTGACCGGGCCTGCCGCTCAGCGAGCGTCGTACGCGGTGCCGCGCTTGACGGCGAACGAGGTCCACTCCGCGGTCGAGAAGGTGATCTCGAAGGTACGGCGGTAGCCGGTGTGGCCGACCTTCCAGCCGTCCGGCGTACGGACGTAGCGGTCCTCGTAGAACGCCGCCCCCTCGAGCACGAAGTCCATCTCCGGCACGACGACCCGGTCCTGGAGGTACCACGTGCCGGTCGCGTGGTCGCCGTCGACGCTGATCTCCGGGTGGTGCACCTGGTGCATGGACAGCAGCCCCTCGCCCATGTTCTCCCGCAGGTAACCGACCAGCGCCGCCCGGTCCTCGAACACCAGCCCCGCGTAGTCGGCGGTCACCTCGGGGAGGAAGCAGTCCTCGAAGTCGGACCACTGCTTGCAGTCCAGGGTCCGCAGGTAGCGGTACTTCAGCTGCTTGATCTGCTCGACGTCGTCCATGCTCATCCTCGCGCGCTCATCCTTCCGGCTCCGGCGCCACGCTCGACCAGTCCGCGAACCCGCTGGGGTCGTGGCGCCCCATCGAGGCGTGCTCGAAGAGCCCGTAGCCGACGGCCTCGCCGATCCGCGCCCGGGCGGAGAAGTCGGTGACTCCCCACGGGATCCGGCCGGCCACCTCCGGGTCGGTCAGGTCGTACGTCGACCGCTCGGTCCAGGACCGGCCCCGCCACTGCCCGTGTGCCCACTCCGGGTCGCCGCCGTACCCGCAGCCGATGTGCAGCGGCACGAACGTGCGCGGCTCCACCTCGAGCAGCAGCGGCTCCCCGGTCGGGGTGGTCAAGTGGATCCGGGCAGCGACCGGAGTCCGCGAGCCGGGCCGGTAGTCGACCTCCACCCGTGGCCAGCCCAGCTGCTCGACCCTGCCGTCGGCGAAGATCCGGCTGGCGTCGTTGAGGGTGCGGAAGCCGTCGGGTCGCTCCTGCACGATCAGCACCACGGTGAAGTCGTCGAAGCGCAGCGGCGCGTAGAGCCACCAGAAGCCCTCGAGCGGCGCGGCGGCGTCGCGACCGGCCGGGTCGGGGTCACCGACCGGGCGGATCCCCCAGGACCGGTCACGGCTGCCCAGCCACTCGGACCGATCCAGCGCGATGGTCGTGCCCTCGACGGTGAGCGACCCCGACCACGACCCCGTCTGGGCGAACCGCTGGGCGTCCAGCGTCGGTCGGGCCGCGCCCATCATCAGGTGCGGCTGCTCCAGCAGGGCCGGGATGGACGCCTCCCAGGTCAGGTCGGCGCTGAGCCTGTCACCGTCACAGGCCACCCGCAGCGACCGCAGGGGCTCGACCACCTCGACCTCGAAGCCACCGACGCGGTGCCGGTCGACGCGGTCGTCGAGGGCGTCGGAGAAGCGGACGACGTGCTGGACGTCGCCGGTCCGCACGGCCAGGAAGGCATCGTGGACGCCGAGGTTGGGGTAGACCCCGGCGCCGGCGACGACCATGGTCGTCCCGGCCCGGTCCAGGGCGTTGAAGTAGCAGCGGTCGTAGAAGTTGCGGTCCGACGTCGCCACCCGAGACATGCTCAGCGGGGCCTGGTGGATCGGGTACTCGTCGAGCCTTGACGGCCTCACGTCTGCTCCCCCCAGTCGTAGGTGCCGGCCATCAGCTGCCGCAGCGCCACCTGGTGCATCACGTAGTCGTCAGGGTCCTCGGGAGCCGTGTCCTGGCCGAAGTGGATCATCCGGTGCTTGATCCGGTGCATCACGATCGCGTGCCGCAACGCGGCGTAGACCGTGAACCACTCCATCGCCACCGGCTGGTGACCGGTCAGCTCGGCGTACGCCGCCTCGACCTCGCTGCGTCGCAGCAGGTCCGGGATGCCCGGCAGCTCGAAGACGGTGGCGATGTCCTGGAAGAAACGGTGCAGGAACACCAGCCAGGCCAGGTCCATCTCCGGTGGGCCGACGGTGGCCATCTCCCAGTCCAGGACGCCGCTCGGGGTGAAGTCGGTGAAGGCGATGTTCCCGATCCGGGCGTCGCCCCAGCACCGCACGGGGGCGCTGCTCGAGATCGGCCAGCGCTCCTCCAGCCAGGCGAACGCGTCCTCGATCACCGGAATGTGGAGCCCCGTGTCTGCGCGCGTCCATTCGTAGTAGGCACGCTGCTCCTCCACGTGCAACCACAGGGCGTCGCCGGCGACCGGGGGCACGGGCGCGTGCTGGTGGATGTCGGCAAGCACCGCGACCGCACCGCGGGTCATCCGGGCCCGTTCCTGCGGGGTGGCGTCGGCGACCCATCCTCCGAAGACGTACGGCGGGTTGTCCGGGGGGATCTCGCCGAGCACCCGCTCCATCACCAGGAACGGCACCCCCAGTGCCGCGCCGGCGGGGTCGAGGCCGACGACCGCCGGCACGGGCACGTCGGTGTGCGCGGCGACCTCGTTCATCACCTGCCCCTGGGCGGTGAGGTCGTAGGCCGGGAACACCGGGAAGGAGGAGTCCTCCGGGGGCAGCCGGACGACCAGGTCGCGCTCACCGCCGGCCCACCGCGCCCGGAACAGCACCGAGACGCTGGAGAGCCCGCCGCTCTCCGGCATGGACAGGTCGACGACCTCGACCGGACCGCCGTCCGCCAGGGCACCGCTGAGCCATCCGGCCAGTCCGACCGCCACCTGCTCCGGGTCCCGCTCGTGGACGGTGAGCTCCGTGCGCTCGGTGGGGCTGCGTGTCTCGCCCATGTGCCCTCCCTGCTGAGGGCACGAATCTAGAACAAGTTGCAGTTCAGGGGAACGAGCGCAGTCGATGTCGCCGTCGAGGTCGAGCTGTCTGCGGAGCGGACTCCCGGTGCACCTCGGCATGAGCACGTTGCGGAGCAGCGCCTGACGGGGCACCCCGATGCCCACCGGCGCCCGCCAGTCACGCCTGGGGCCGGCCTGCGCGCACCGGGGCCTCCGGCGCACTCGGATATGGTCGCGGGCGTGATCTTCAAGCGTGTGGGGGACGGTCGGCCCTACCCGCCGCACGACCTCTCGGCGAAGGACTGGGCGGCGCTGCCCCCGCGCGCCCTCCGGCTCGACGAGCTGGTCACCACCCGCGACACCCTGCAGCTGGCCGCCCTCCTCGACGAGGACTCCACGTTCTTCGGTGACCTCTTCGCCCACGTCGTGGAGTGGCGCGAGGAGCTCTATCTCGAGGACGGCCTGCACCGCGCGCTGCGGGCGGCACTGCACCAGCGGCAGGTCCTGCACGCCCGGGTGCACCGGATCGACTCCGACGACGACCTCGACTGGGACGAGGGCTGAGCATGGCCACCGCCCGTCAGCGCCACGTCCGAACCGCGGTGACCCTGGCAGTCCTGTGCGTGGTGCTCGGCTTCATGGGCATCTACGGGGTGAAGGCCGCCACCGCGCCGCTGCCCAGCGGTGGGGGCTCCGCCAAGGGCTGCTCGGGGGCCGAGAAGCAGGTCGACCGCTTCGTCAGGCGGTCCGAGGTGCAGGTGAGCGTCTTCAACGCCGGCCGCCGAAAGGGCCTGGCCGGGAAGACCCTGCAACGACTCGAGGACGGCGGGTTCCGGGCCGGCGCCGCCGGGAACGCGCCGCGCAAGGCCAAGGTACGCCGCGCCGTGGTGTGGACGACCCGGAAGGACGACACCGGCGCCCGGCTCGTGGCCGCGGCGCTGGGCCGGAGGACCAAGGTGGTGGTCACCGAGACCGACCTGGGCCCCGGCATCGACGTGCTGGTCGGCAACAAATTCCGCCACCTGAACCGCAAGGCGCCCAAGAAGCTCCGGCTACCCCAGCCGAAGACCACCTGCGTGGACGTCGGGGCATAGCTCAGGCGGCCGGGCCGCGGTGCAGCCACTGCGCCAGTCGACCGCCGGCGGACACCGCGCGGAGCCGGTCCTCGGTCTTCTCGCGCAGCTTGCGCGGGGTCACGACCAGGACGTCGTCGCCGCGCCGCAGCACCGTGCGGAGCTCCGGGACGAGGGTCGAGCCCTCCCGCACGATCAGCGCCACGGAGGCTCCCTTGGGCAAACGCAGCTCGCCCACCTCCACGCCGTGCATCTGCGAGCTGGGAGAGATCGAGATCTGCAGCAGGTCGGCGGCGATCCGCTCCAACGGCGCCGCCTCCACGGCCAGGTCGTGCGGCTCGTTCCGGCGGGCCACGCGCAGCAGCCTGGCGGTGATCGGCAGTGTCGGAGCGGTGATCAGGGTGTCCAGCACCACGAGGATGAACACGATGTGGAACAGCTGGTCCGCTCCCTCGACCTCGTTGGCGAGTGGAATGGTGGCGAGCACGATCGGCACCGCACCGCGCAGCCCCGCCCAGGACAGGAAGGTCAGGTGCCGCCACGGCATCGGCTGCGCCAGCGCCGACACGGCGACCGAGAGCGGACGAGCGACCACGGTCAGCGCCCCGCCGATGCCGATCGCGATGAAGACGGTGACCCAGGTGATGTCCCCCGGGCTGAGCAGCAGGCCCAGCATCACGAACAGGCCGATCTGGGCCAGCCAGGCCAGACCCTCGGAGAAGGACCGGGTGGCCGCGCGGTGCGGGAGCTCGGCGTTGCCCAGGACCAGCGCAGCGACGTACACCGCGGCGAAGCCCGACCCGTGGAGCGCGGACGTGCCGGCGTACGCGAGGAGGGTGCACGCCAAGACAGTGAGCGGGTAGAGGCCCGAGCTGGGCAGCGCGGCTCGGCGCAGCACCCAGGCGGAGACCCAACCGACACCCAGGCCGGCCACCACGCCCAGCCCGAGCTCCCACACGATGATCCCGATGAAGCCCAGGGCGGTGTGGCCCGCACCGACGCTGACCAGCGTGACCAGGGCGACGGTGGGGGCGTCGTTGAGTCCGGACTCGGCCTCCAGCGACCCGGTGAGCCGGCGCGGCAGCGGCACCCGGCGCAGCACCGAGAACACCGCAGCGGCGTCGGTGGGCGAGGTGATGGCCCCGATCAGCACCGACTGCTGCCAGCTCAGCCCGAGCAGGAAGTGCGCCAGCACGGCCATGGACAGCACACTCGTCGCCACGCCGACCGTTGCCAGCATCACCCCCATCCGCATCACCGGGCGGATCTCGGGCCAGGACGTGGTCAGACCGCCCTCGGCCAGGATGAGGACGAGAGCCGCGAAGCCGAGCGCGTGCGCGGCCTCGGCATTGTCGAACTGCAGCCCCACCCCGGCCTCGCCGAGGGCCACTCCCATGAGCAGGTAGACCAGCAGGCTGGGCAGGCCCAGGTTGACGCTGAGGCGCACCGCCAGGACCGCCAGCAGCAGCACCGCGGTCCCGAACAGGAGCACCTGGTCGAGCTGGTGCACGTCGAACGACAAGGCGGCCCCTCGGGGTCGGCGGGCGGTTTGCCGAGTCTATGGGGATCCCCGCTCAACGCTCCGTCCGCATGACGAGTCGACCGCGCCGGTCGGAGCCCCGGCGGGACCGTTACTCGCTAGCCTGCCGATGTCGGCGACACGAGCGGTGGCACGGGGGGTGACACGCGATGGACGAGCCTGCTCTGCGCGCCTGTCGCCCCCATGCCGGGCGGGGGCGCCTCGAGCGCCTGGAGCACTCGCTGCTGGTGCTGCACGCCTCCATGGCGGTGCTGGCTCCACGCGTGGTCGTGATCGTGGCCGAGCTGACCGTCGCCGTAGACCTGCTGGCGCGCGGCGAGCGACTGGTGCACCTGGTGCTGCCCGGCTTCGCGCTCGCTTGCGTCCCGCTGATGCAGGCTCAACCGATCTCCGGAGAGGTCTCCACGGGGCTCGCGTTCCCTCGCGCTTCCGCTCGCGGGGCGGCACGGTCGAGGTGCGGGCCGGCTTCGCCCCCGGCGCAGTCGATCGACGGATCGGTCCTCCAGCAGAACTACCGCGGTCAGCAGTACGTCACCCTGGACAAGAACCAGTCGAAGAGCTACCTGCTCGGTTACCTCCGCCCGAAGACGCACGCCTGAGGGGACCCCTGGCCGTCAACTAGAACACGTTCTAGAGTTTCGGCCATGACGACAGCGCTGCCCGAGGTCATCCACGCCGACGACGTCGAGGAGTGGAGCGACGAGGTCGACGTGGTGGTCGTGGGCTTCGGGATCAGCGGCGCCTGCGCCGCGCTGGAGGCGGCGCGGGCTGGTGCCAGCGTGATCCTGCTGGAGCGGGCCGCGGAGTACGGCGGCACCAGCTCGATGGCCGGTGGCCACTTCTACCTCGGTGGCGGCACGGCGGTGCAGAAGGCGGTCGGCGTCGAGGACTCGGCCGAGGAGATGTTCAAGTACCTGATGGCGGTCACCCGCGAGCCCGACGAGGCGAAGATCCGGGCGTTCTGCGAGGACAGCGTCGAGCACTTCGACTGGATCGAGGCGCTCGGCATGGAGTTCGAGCGGTCCCTCTACCCGGAGAAGGCGGTCATCCAGCCCGGCACCCAGGGCCTGATGTACACCGGCAACGAGAAGGTGCACCCCTTCCGCGACCTCGCCAAGCCCGCACCGCGCGGGCACAAGGTCCCCAAGCCCGGCGACACCGGCGGCGCCAAGATCGTCCTGGATGCGCTGGCCGAGCGGATCGCCGAGACCGACATCGAGGTCCGCTACGAGACCGGCGCGAGCAACCTCGTCATCCAGGTCGGCCCCGAGGGCGGCGGCGCAGTCGTCGGCCTGGCCTGGCGCAAGTACGACGAGCGCGGGGTCATCAAGGCCCGCTCGGTCGTGCTCGCCGCCGGCGGCTACGTCGGCAACGAGGCCATGGTCTCGGCGTACACCCCGCAGCTGGGCTCCAAGCTGTTCCCGCTGGCCTCGACCTACGACGACGGCCTCGGCATCCGGCTGGGTGCCTCGGTCGGTGCCGAGCTGGACTGCATGGACCAGGCCTTCATCACCGCGCCCTTCTACCCGCCCGCCAAGCTGCTCACCGGGATCGTGGTGAACCAGGAGGGAAAGCGGTTCGTCGCCGAGGACTCCTACCACTCGCGCACGTCGGGCTTCGTGATGGACCAGCCGGACCGGGTGGCCTACCTGATCGTCGACTCCGAGCACATCGAGCACCCCGACTTCCCGCTGTGCCCGTTCATCGACGGGTGGGAGACCGTCGAGGAGATGGAGAAGGCGCTCGGCATCCCCGAGGGCGCGCTGGCCGAGACGCTGGCGACGTACAACGAGAACGCCGCCCGCAAGGAGGACCCGGACTTCCACAAGCACCCCGACTGGCTCGAGCCCCAGGACCACGGCCCGTGGGGCGCCTACGACCTCAGCCTGGGCAAGGCGCTCTACGCCGGCTTCACCATGGGCGGCATGCGCACCGCCCTGGACGGCCAGGTGCTGCGCGAGGACGGCTCCCAGGTCGACGGCCTGTACGCCGTCGGCGCCTGCGCGGTGAACATCGCCCAGGACGGCAAGGGCTACGCCTCCGGCACCCAGCTCGCCGAGGGCAGCTACTTCGGGCGACGGGCCGGCCGCAGCGCCGCGGCTCGGGCGCCCGGTTTCCCAGGTGATGAAGGGTAATTGCCTCTTCACACACCAGATTTGGTGTGCGGAGTGCCGGTTTGGGTTCATCACCTGGGAAACCGTCAGGGCCTAAACCGTTTGTTGCGGGGCCCGCGTTCGCGGTGGAATGGCCCTCATGCCCGAGAAGCCGTCGGCTCCCCCCGCTCCGCACCTCGCCCACCCGAAGCTCGAGTACGTCAACGACGCCACCTTCGAGGACTTCCACCGGGCGATCGCGCGCGGCTTCCAGGAGGAGTACCACCCCGAGCTGGTGCACTTCGACCGCAAGATCTTCGACCACCGGCGGATGTTCGGCTTCCGCGTGCAGGGCCGGTGGGTCGCCACCTGCGGCGACTTCGAGCGCCGGCTGACCGTTCCCGGCGGCGCTGCGGTCCCGACGGCCGCCGTGACCGTGGTGACCGTGCATCCGCCGTACCGCCGCCGCGGTCTGCTCACCGCGATGATGCGCCACCAGCTCGAGCAGGTCGCCGAGCGCGGCGAGCCGATCGCGGCACTGTGGGCCTCGGAGTCGCTCATCTACGGCCGGTTCGGATACGGCCCGGCCGCCGACCGCGCGATCCTGACCGGCGACACCCGGCGGACGCAGTTCCTGTCGGGCGTGCGCACCGCCGGGTCGGTCAACGAGGTGACCCGCGAGGAGTACCTCGCCGTCACCGAGCCGCTGCATCGACACATGCTGCCGAGCCGGCCGGGCGCCATGGTGCGGGACGCCGACGTGTGGGAGTTCGCGGTGTTCGACAAGGAGTTCGCGCGCGGCGGCGCGACCGAGCTGCGCTACCTGCTGCACCACGACGAGAGCGGCCAGGTGGACGCGTTCGCGACCTACCGGTTCAAGGAGGCCTACGACAACGACCCCGACGGCGAGGTGCGGGTCGGTGAGCTCTGGGCCGACAACGCGACCGCGCACGCGTCGATGTGGCGCTACCTGATGGACCTCGACCTGGCCCGGACGTTCCGGGTCCGCAACGTCCCCGTCGACGAACCGCTGCGGCTGTTGGTGGCCGACCACCGGGCGGTGCGCACGGAGGTGACCGACGCGCTCTACGTGCGGCTGGTCGACGTCGAGGCCGCGCTCCGGGCCCGGCGGTACGCCGCCCCGGTGGATCTCGTCCTCGAGGTGACCGACGACATCCTCCCGGCGAACACCGGCCGTTACCGGCTCCGCGCCGACGGCGTGGAGGTGTCGGTCGAGCGCACCGAGGACGCCGCCGACCTCAGCATGGGCATCCTCGAGCTCGGCACCGCCTACCTGGGCGGCGTACCCCTGGCCGAGCTGGCGCGGGTGGGCCGGGTCACCGAACATGCCGACGGCGCCGTCGCCAGCGCCTCGACCGCGTTCGGCTGGCACCGGGCCCCCTGGTGCCCCGACCACTTCTGAGCGGCATCCCCGGCCCGCGCCATGTAACGCGGGGTTACGGTCACTGAGTGCTTCCCCGGGGAGGCACTCGGCATCCACAACCCCGCGTTACAGCACAATGGCGCGGGTGAACGCCGTACGCCGCATGCAGGTCGCCCAGCGGGCGAACGTGCCACCGTTTCACGTGATGGACCTGCTGGCCGCGGCCCAGCGACGCCAGCTCAGCCACGGCGACCTGGTCAACTTCGTCGCCGGCCAGCCGTCGACCGGGGCACCGAGGCCGGTCCGGGAGGAGGCCAAGCGGCTGCTCGACCAGGACGCCTTGGGCTACACGGTCGCCACCGGCATCCCGGCGCTGCGCGAGGCGGTCGCGGCCCACCACCAGCGCACGAGCGGCATCGAGGTCACCCTCGAGGACGTGGTGCTCACCACCGGCTCCTCCGGCGGCTTCCTCCTTGCCTTCCTCGCGGCGTTCGAGGTGGGCGACCGCGTGGTGATGGCCCGACCGGGCTACCCCTGCTACCGCAATGTGCTCACCGCGCTGGGTTGCGAGGTCGTGGAGATCGACTGCGGTCCCGGGACCCGTTTCCAGCCGACCGTCGCCCAGCTCGAGCAGCTCGAGGGCCCGGTGGCCGGGCTGGTGGTGGCCTCCCCGGCCAACCCGACCGGGACGATGCTGCTGCCCGAGGAGCTCGCCGCCCTCGCGCGCTGGTGCGAGGACCACGGCGTCCGGTTGATCAGCGACGAGATCTACCACGGGATCAGCTACGCCGGTCCGGCGCGGCCGAGCAGCGCCTGGCAGACCTCGCGCAGCGGCGTGGTGTTCGGCTCCTTCTCCAAGTACTTCTCGATGACCGGTTGGCGCCTGGGCTGGATGCTGGTGCCCGAGGACCTGCGCCGCCCGGTGGACGTGCTCACCGGCAACTTCACGATCTGCCCGCCGGTGCTCAGCCAGTACGCCGCCCTGGCGGCCTTCACCCCGGAGTCCTACGCCGAGCTCGACGCACACGTCGCCCGCTACGCCACCAACCGGGCGCTCCTGCTCGACGGGCTCACCCGGCTGGGTCTCGACCGGCTGGCCCCCGCCGACGGGGCGTTCTACGTCTACGCCGACATCGGCCACCTCACCGACGACTCCTACTCCTGGTGCCTGCGCCTGCTCGAGGAGACCGGCGTGGCGACCGCCCCGGGCATCGACTTCGACACCGACCGGGGCAACCAGTTCGTGCGGCTCTCCTTCGCCGGCACCGAGGCCGAGATCGCCGAGGGGCTGGCCCGCCTCCGGGCCTGGCTGTAGCTACCGCGTCGCGTCGTACACCGAAAACTGGTGAGGACCACCGAAAGTGTTCGGTGATCGAGTCCGGTTTCACAGTACGTACTGTGAAACCGGCAGGTGGCGGTCAGGCGACCAGGGCGCCGGTCAGCGCGTCGACGAGCTGTTCGACCCAGCGCTGGTTCGACATCCGCAGCCGCCCGCCGGTGTCGATCATCCGGGCCCGGGAGGCGAGGGCGGCGGTGAGGAAGGTGGCCAGCAGCGCCCCGCGCTCCCGCGCCAGGGCCGCGCCGAGGCGCTCGGTGAGCCGTCGCAGCAGGGCGCGCAGCTGGGTCTCCAGCCGGGTGTCGCGGAGAATCTCCGCCGGTTGACCGGCGCCGAGCCCGGACCAGGCGGCGAGCTGCTCCATGATGCGCAGGAAGTCGCGGCCGTCCTCCGTCTCGAGCAGCATGGCGGTGGGCCGGACGATCGCCGCCACCAGCGCGCGGAGGCCGTCGCGGCGGGTCGGCAGCGTACGGTCCAGGTCCATCACCGCAAGGTGCTTGCGCACGATCGCCTCGAGCAGGCCCTCCCGGGACCCGAAGTGGTAGCCCACTGCGCTGTCGTTGCCCTGCCCCGCTTCGCGGACGACGTCGCGAAGACGTGCGGCATCGACGCCGTCGCGGGCGAAGCGCTTTTCGCCGGCGCGGATGAGCAGCTCGCGTGTGACCGTTGCGTCCCTGGGCACCAGGCCGTCAGACTAACGGCTTCGGTTACTAACGGGAGTTGTTAAATAGAGTGGACGCCGTCTTCGACCCCCTGGATCCAGCCTTCCTGGCCGATCCCTACCCGGCGTACCGGTGGCTGCGCGACGAGCACCCGGTGCACCACCGACCGAAGGACCACCGGGCTCCGCAGTTCTGGGTCCTCAGCCGCTTCGAGGACGTCTGGGACGCGGTACGACGGCCGCAGGTGTTCTCCTCAGCCCAGGGCGTGACCTTCTTCAAGGACGAGATCGGTCAGCTCGGTCTCCCGCCCACGCTGGTCATGCTGGACCCGCCGCGACAGACGCAGCTGCGGGCGCTGATCGGGCGCGGGTTCACCCCACGACGCGTGTCCGAGCTCGAGGAGCGGATCCGCGGTTTCGTCCGCAGGACCCTGGCGGCGATGGCCGAGCGGGACGATGCGGGAGAGCCGGTCGACCTGCACCGTGATCTGTCCTCCGCGATCCCGACGTGGGTGCTCGCGGAGCTGTTCGGGCTTCCCGAGGAAGACCGACTGCAGTTCGCCCCGTGGGTGCAGGCGCTGACCCGGCTGCAGAACGAGGGCTTCGCGGCGGACGCGCTCGTCGGGGCGAGCGACAGGCCCGTCGACGGGCTCACCGTGGTCAGCCAGATGTTCGACTACTTCTCCCAGCGCATCGCCGAGGCCCGGCAGCACCCCCGCGACGACCTGCTCGGTGCGCTCGTCCAGGCCGAGGTGGACGGCGAGCGCCTCACCGACTGGGACATTCTCGGCTTCTGCTTCGTGGTGGTCGCCGGCGGCACCGACACGACCGCCAGCCTGATCTCGCACACCGTCATGCTCACCGACCAGCACCGCGACCAGCGCGCGCTGATGCTGGGTGATCCGGACCGGATCGGCGCGGCCCTGGTGGAGTGCCTGCGGCTGGAGTCCTCGGTGCAGGGGCTGGCGCGGACCACCACCGAGGACGTCGAGCTCCACGGTGTCACCATCCCGGCCGGTGAGAAGGTGCTGATGCTCTACGGCTCGGCCAACCGGGACCCGCGGGAGTACGGCGAGGACGCCGAGCGTCTCGACGTGCGCCGTCACGTGAAGCGGCACCTGGCGTTCAGCAGCGGACCGCACTTCTGCATCGGCAGCCACCTCGCCCGGCTCCAGGCACGCGTCGCCGTCGAGGAGCTCTTCGCCGCCCACCCGCACGTGTCGGTCGACACGGCGGCCGGTGAACGGCACCGCTCGGCGTTCGTCCGCGGCTGGGTGAGCCTCCCGGCATCCCTGTCGGGCTGACCGGCCGCCCTCACTTCTTCCGGGACAGGAAGGCCAGCATCGCCTCGCGCGCCGCGTCGGAGCCGAACAGCCGGGCGCTGAGGGCGCCCATCGGCTCAGCGTTGGCCTCGAGGTGCTCCAGCACGCCCCGGGAGAGCAGTGCCTTGGTCTCGCGCAGCCCCTGGGGATGTCCCTGGGCCAGGTCGGCACACACGCCCGCCACCGCGTCGTCGAGCTCGGCTACCGGCACCGCACGGGTGACCAGCCCCATCGCCTGCGCCTCGGCGGCACCGAAGCTGCGCCCGGTGAGGAACGTGTCCGCCGCTCCGCGGCTGGTCAGCCGCGGCAGCACGGTCAGCGAGATCACCGCCGGGCTCAGCGCCAGCCGCACCTCGGTGAAGGCGAAGGTCACCTCCTCGGCGCACAGCACGATGTCGCTGCTCGCGACGATGCCCAGCCCACCGGCGCGCACCGGTCCGTCCAGCCGGGTCACCACCGGGCACGGATGCTGCAGGATTCGGCGCTGCAGGTCCACCAGGGCGCGGGTGCCCTCCTCCATGCCGCCCTCGGAGGCCTCGCTGAGGTCCGCGCCGGAGCAGAAGACCCGCTCGCTGGAACGCAGCAGCACGACGCGGACGTCCGCGTCCTGGGCCGCGCGCTCCAGGGCACCGAACAGCTCGGTGACCAGCTGCCGGGACAACGCGTTGCGGTTGTGCGGGGAGTCCAGCGTGATGGTGGCAACTCCCCCGACTCCCCCGGCTCCCCCGGGGCCTGCCGCGACGTCGAGGTGGACGAGCTCGCTCATCAGTAGGACTTCGGCAGGCCGAGGGTGTGCATGCCGACGTAGTTGAGGATCATCTCCCGGCTGACCGGGGCGATCCGCCCGGCACGACTGGCGACCAGCAGCCCGGCCATGCCGTACTCCTGGGTGATCCCGTTGCCCCCGTGGGTCTGCACCGCCCGGTCGACCGCGGCGCAGGCGGCTTCGGCCGCGGCGTACTTCGCCATGTTGGCGGCCTCGCCGGACCCGATATCGTCTCCGACCTCGTAGAGCGCGGCCGCCTTCTGGGTCATCAGCCTGGCCAGCTCGATCTCGATCTTCGACTGCGCCAGCGGGTGCGCCAGGCCCTGGTGGCTGCCGATCGGCGCGCCGAACACCGAGCGCTCCTTGGCGTAGGCGACCGCCTTCTCCAGCGCGAAGCGGGCCAGCCCGAGGGAGAACGACGCCGCCATGATCCGCTCGGGGTTCAGGCCCGCGAACAGCTGAACAAGTCCCGCGTCTGCCTCAGTCGGGTCACCCACCAACGCGTCCGAGGGCAGCCGGACGTCGTCGATGAACACCTGGAACTGCCGCTCCGGGCTGACGATCTCCATCGGGATCGGGGTGTAGCTCAGCCCTTCGGCATCGGTCGGTACGACGAACAGGCAGGGCTTGAGCCGACCGGTCTTCGCATCCTCGGTCCGGGCCACAATCAGCACGTTGGCCGCCTCGTCGACGCCGGAGATGTAGATCTTCTGGCCCTTGAGCAGCCACTCAGCCGCTTGTCCTGAGCCTGTCGAAGGGTCGCGGCGGGCGGTGGTGGTGATGTTGTGGGAGTTCGTGCCGGCGTCGGGCTCGGTGATCGCGAAGGCCATCGTCTCGGTGCCGTCGCAGATCCCGGGCAGCCAGCGGCGCTTCTGTTCTTCGGTGCCGAACCGGGAGATCACGGTGCCGCAGATGGCCGGGCTGACCACCATCATCAGCAGCGGGCAGCCCTGGGCGGCCAGCTCCTCGCACACCGCGGCGACGTCGCCGATGCCGCCGCCCCCGCCGCCGTACTCCTCGGGGATGTTGATCCCGAGGTAGCCGGCCTTGCCGATCGCCAGCCACAGGTCGGTGGTCTTCTCGCCGGCGCGGGCCTGGCGGGTGAAGTACTCCCGGCCGAAGGTCGAGGCCAGCTTGCCGACCTCACGGCGCAGGGTCTGGCGCTCCTCGGACTCGGTGAACGTGCTCATGCGGGCTCCTCTGTGCTGGGTTCGTCGGTGGGGCCGACCACGGCGAGCACGTCCCCCGCCGCGACCTGCTGCCCCACCTCGACGAGGTCGCCGACGACGCCGTCGGTGGGGGCATGGATGGTGTGCTGCATCTTCATCGCCTCGAGGACGAGCACCGGCTCGCCCGCCGCGACGCTGTCGCCGGACTTGACCGCCACGCTGACGACCGAGCCCGGCATCGGGGCGAGCAGGGAGCCGGCGGAGACGGCTTCGGCGGGGTCGACGAAGCGCGGCACCTGGCGCAGCTGGGCCGAGCCGCCCGGCCCGTCGACCGCGACCGCGCCGTCGGGACCGAGCACCACCCCGAACGCCGCCCGCACGCCGCCGACCGCCAGCACGACCTCCTCGGGGCTCGCCGAGAGCACCCGGAGATCCTCGTCCGCGGACCGGTAGCCCGAGCGGCCGCCGTACCACTCCACGACGAGCTCCTCGTCGGTGGAGCCGTCGGTCGTCTCGAGGACGGTGCATTGCGGCTGCGAGACCACGTTGCGCCAGGCGACCGGGATCGTCTGCTGCACCCGCCGCGACCGCCGGTCGCGCTCGGCCAGGGCCACCGCCGCGGCGAACAGGAGCTCCCGGCCGGGGGGGCCGGCTGCGCTGGACTCCACCACGGAGGTCAGGTCGAAGAAGTCGGTGCTGACGCGGCCGTCGAGGAAGGCCGGCTCCTCGAGGATGCGGACCAGCAGGTCACGGTTGGTGACCAGGCCGTGGATCCGGGCGCGCCGCAACGTCCCGGCGAGCATCCGCGCGGCCTCGCGCCGGGTGGGAGCCCAGGCGATCACCTTGGCGAGCATCGCGTCGTAGTACGTCGACACCTCGCTGCCGGTCTCGAAGCCGGAGTCGACGCGGACGCCGGAGCCGACCGGGTTGGTGAACTCCGACTCGGTGGCGAGCTCGAAGGTCAGCAGGCGCCCGCTCTGCGGCTGCCAGTCCTGGGCAGGGTCCTCGGCGTAGAGCCGGACCTCGATCGCGTGCCCGGTGGGCTGCCCGGCCAGGTCGAGGGACGCGAGGGACGCGCCCTCGGCCACCGCGAGCTGCAGCTGCACCAGGTCGACGCCCCGGACGCACTCGGTGACCGGGTGCTCGACCTGCAGGCGGGTGTTCATCTCCAGGAAGGAGAACCGCTCGCGTGCCGGGTCGTAGAGGAACTCGACCGTGCCGGCTCCGACGTAGCCGATCGCCTCCGCCGCCGCGGCGGCGGCGGCGTGCATCTGGCGCACCAGGTCCGGATCGAGGTCCGGCGCCGGCGCCTCCTCGACCACCTTCTGGTGCCGGCGCTGGATGGAGCAGTCGCGTTCACCGAGGACGAGCACCGTGCCGTGCCGATCGCCCACGACCTGGACCTCGACGTGGCGCCCGTGCTCGACGTACGGCTCGATGAACACCGTGGCGTCGCCGAACGCGGACTCCGCCTCCGCGGCGGCCAGCTCCACCTGGCGCGCGAGCTCGTCGAGCGTGCGGACGATGCGCATCCCCCGTCCGCCTCCGCCCGCGGACGCCTTGACCAGCAGGGGCAGGTCGCCCTCGGTGGCGGCGCCGACCTCGACGTTGCGCAGCACGGGTACGCCGGCCTGTTCCATCAACCGCTTGGCCTCGACCTTCGACCCCATCCGGGCGATGGAGTCCGGGTCCGGACCCACCCAGGTGATCCCCGCGTCCAGGACCGCGCGGGCGAAGTCGGCGTTCTCGGAGAGGAACCCGTAGCCGGGATGGATCGCGTCCGCGCCGGTGCGCCGGGCCGCCTCGATGACCAGGTCGGCGCACAGGTAGGTCTCACTCGGGCTGTTGCCCGGAAGCCGGACCGCCGCGTCGGCCTCCCGGACGAACGGCAGGCCGGCGTCCGCGTCGGAGTGCACCGCCACCGTCTCGATGCCGAGGCGGCGGGAGGTGCGGAAGACCCGCCGCGCGATCTCGCCCCGGTTGCCGACCAGCAGTCGTCGGATCATCGGAAGCCTTTCGGGGTCCCCGTGGCGTTGTTCGCGGGGGAGCGAAGCGGAGGAGTGAAGAACGTCATGGGGTGAAATCACATCCTGAAGACGCCGAAGCCCTCGGCGCCCACGTAGCTCGTCTTGCTGATCACCGACAGGCAGATGCCGAGCACCGTCCGGGTGTCGCGGGGGTCGATCACCCCGTCGTCGTACAACATCCCGGAGAGGAAGAACGGCAGGCTCTGCTCCTCGACCTGCCCCTCGACGAACTCGCGCATCGCGGCGTCGCCGGCTTCGTCGTACTCCTTGCCGCGGGCCTCGGCCGCCGCGCGCGCAACGATGCTGAGCACGCCGGCGAGCTGCTGGGGCCCCATCACCGCCGACTTCGCGCTCGGCCAGGTGAACAGGAACCGCGGGTCGTAGGCCCGGCCGTTCATGCCGTAGTTCCCGGCGCCGTAGGAGGCGCCCATGATGACCGAGATGTGCGGCACCGAGCTGTTGCTCACCGCGTTGATCATCTGCGCGCCGTGCTTGATGATCCCGCCCTGCTCGTACTCCTTGCCGACCATGTAGCCGGTGGTGTTGTGCAGGAACAGCAGCGGGCAGTCGACCTGGTTGGCCAGCTGGATGAACTGGGTGGCCTTCTGTGCCTCCTCGCTGAACAGCACCCCCTGGGCGTTGGCGAGAATGCCGACCTGATGGCCGTGGATCCGGGCCCACCCGGTCACCAGGCTCGAACCGTAGAGGGGCTTGAACTCGTCGAAGACGACCTCGTTGTCGCGCGAGACACCGTCCGCGACCAGCGCGATCACCTCCCGCGGGTCGAACGGCTCCTTGAGGTCCTGCGGGATCAGGTCGAGCAGTCCCTCGGGATCGCCCGCGGGCTCGGCGTACGCCGGTGCGGTGGTTGAGCTTGTCGAAGCCACCGCCGCCGGCGCCGGCATCCGGTTCAGCCGGGCCACGATCCGCCGGCCGATCCGGATCGCGTCGCGCTCGTCCTCGGCGAGGTAGTCGGCGAGCCCCGAGATCCGGGCGTGCATCTCCGCGCCGCCCAGCTCCTCGTCGTCGCTCTCCTCACCGGTGGCCATCTTCACCAGCGGGGGGCCGCCGAGGAACACCTTGGCCTGCTCCTTGACCATCACGGTGTAGTCGCTCATCCCGGGCACGTAGGCACCGCCGGCGGTGGAGTTGCCGAAGACCAGCGCGATCGTCGGCACCTTGGCCGCCGAGGACCGGGTGATGTCCCGGAACAGCTTGCCCCCGGGGATGAAGATCTCCTTCTGGGTCGGCAGGTCGGCGCCGCCGGACTCCACGAGCGCGACCGTGGGGAGATCGTTCTCCTCGGCGATCTGGGAGGCACGGAAGATCTTCTTCACCGTCCACGGGTTGCTGGCGCCGCCCTTCACCGTGGGGTCGTTGGCGGTGATCATGCACTCGACGCCTTCGATCACCCCGATGCCGGTGACCACGCTGGCGCCCACGGTGAAGTCCGAGCCCCAGCCGGCGAGCGGGCTCAGCTCCAAGAAGGCCGACCCGGGGTCGATGAGCAGCTCGATCCGCTCGCGCGGCAGCAGCTTGCCGCGCGCGTGGTGGCGCTCGACATACTTCTCGCCGCCGCCGGCCACGGCCTTGGCGTGCTCGGCGTCGAGATCGGCGATCTTGGCGCGCATCGCGTCCCGATTGTCGAGTTTCTGCGACGCCTCGGCGGGTTGTTCCTGCACATCTGCGACGCCTCGCGGAGTTGTCATGGCGCGTACCCCAACAGGCGGGCGGCGAGATCGGTGAGCACTTCGGTCGCTCCTCCTCCGATGCCGAGGATCCGGGCGTCGCGGTAGTGGCGCTCCACCTCGGTCCCGTGCATGTATCCGGTGCCGCCGTGCAGCTGCACGGCCTGGTCCACCACGTGCTGGCAGGCCTCCACGGCCGTCTGCTTGGCCAGGCACACCTCGGCGACCACGCTGTCCCCGCTCGCGTGGCGCTCGGCGACGAGGTGGGTGTAGGCGCGCGCGGCCTCGACCCGGCGGTGCATGTCGACGAGCTTGTGCTGGACCACCTGTCGGCTGATCAGCGGCCGGCCGAACGTGGCGCGGTCCCTGGCGTACGCCGCGCTCAGGGCCAGCGCCCGAGCCGCGATGCCGTAGGCGTGCACCGCGAGGGCGAGCCGCTCGGAGACGAACTGCTCGGCGATCTGGTAGAAGCCGGAGTTCTCCTCGCCGACCAGGTTGCCGACCGGCACCCGGACGTCGGCGAAGGACAGCTCGGCGGTGTCGGAGCAGTGCCAGCCCATCTTGGCCAGCGACCGGTCGACCACGAAGCCGGGCGAGTCCTTGTCGATCACCAGCAGGCTGATCCCGGCGTGGCCCGGGAGATCGGCAGAGCCACCGGTGCGGACCGCGGTCGTGACGAAGTCCGCGCGGACGCCACTGGTGATGAACGTCTTGGCGCCGTTGACGACGTAGTGGTCGCCGTCGCGCACCGCGGTGGTGCGGATCCCGGCGACGTCCGAGCCACCCTCCGGCTCGGTGACCGCCAGCGCGCCGATCTTCTCCCCGGCCAGCGTCGGGCGGACGTAGGCGTCGACCAGCTCCGGCGAGCCGTGCGCGGCGATGTGCGGCAGCGCGATCCCGGAGGTGAACAGCGCCGCGGCCAGTCCCGAGGAGCCGCCGGCCTCGAAGAACGCCTCCTGCATGGCGACCGCGTCCAGCGCGTCACCGCCCTGACCGCCGACCTCCTCGGGGAAGCCGAGCCCGAGCAGACCGGCCTTCGCGGCGGCGAGGTGCAGCGACCTGGGCACCTCGCCGGCGTCCTCCCACGCCTGCAGGTGGGGCATGACCTCACCTCCGACGAACTCCCGCGTGGACTCGCGCAGGGCCTGCTGTTCCGGCGACCAGTGGCTGTTCACACCAGCTCCTCGGGGACGTGCACGAGACGGGAGCGCATCCACTCGCCGAGCCCCTTGGCCTGGGGGTCGAAGCGGGTGCTGGCGGCGACGCCCTCGCCGAGGAGCCCGCGGATGATCACGTTCACCCCGCACAGGTTGGGCAGCGCATAGACCTCGATGTCGAGGTCCTTGGCCTCCGGCACCAGGTGCCGGACGCGGTCGACGGTGATGAACTGACGCAGCCACTGGGCGCGGGCCTCGCACCGGTCTCCCCTCGCCACCCACAGGCCGACGTTGGCATCGCCGCCCTTGTCGCCCGAGCGCGCGTGCACCCACGTGCCCAGTGGCATCCGACGGGTGATCGCGTCGGCGGGCACGCCGGGGATCGGCGGCGTGGGCGCGGGCTCCTGCTTCTCGGGACCGTGCCGCAGCTCACCGAGGACCGGGTCGGGGACCACCTCGGTGGAGCCGTCGGGCAGGTGCACCGTGTGCGCGACGGCGGTGCGCTCGACGTACGCCGGCCGGTAGATCCCGTACGGCGACGGCGGACCGGGGGGAGCAGTCATGGTGAACCCCGGGTAGGAGGCCAGGGCCAGCTCCACCAGTGGCGCGGTGAACGCCTTGCCGACCGTCGTGGCGTCGGGGTCGCGGACCACGCACCGGACCAGCACCGAGGCGTCCTCCTCGGACTCGGCGTCCGGCTCGGGGTGGCGGCCCATCGACCACCGCACCGAGGCCGCGTGCAACCGGCCCTCGAGCTGGGCGCGGACCCAGGCGATCTTCTCCTCCACGTGCAGGCCGGTGACGACCAGCTCCATCTGGTTGCGCCAGCCACCGAGCTCGTTGAGGCAGACCTTCAGCTGGTCCGGGGGTGCCACCCCGCGGACCCCGACGACGCGGACCCTGTCCTCGCCCTCCTGCTCCAACCGGACCGAGCTGAGGTCGACGGTGACGTCCGGACCCAGGTAGCGGGTCGACTGGATCTCATACATCAGCTGGGCGGTGACGGTGTCGACGGTGACCATGCCGCCGGTGCCGTCGGGCTTGGTGATCACCGCGCTGCCGTCGGCGGAGACCTCGGCCACCGGGAAGCCCAGCGGCGTGCCGTCGCGCGGCAGGTCCAGGAAGCCGGAGAAGTTGCCGCCGGTTGCCTGGGTCCCGCACTCCAGGACGTGACCGACCACGACCGCGCCGGCGAGCTCGTCGTACTGCTCCTGCGACCAGCCGAACTTCCATGCGGCCGGACCGACCACCAGGGAGGCGTCGGTGACCCGGCCGGTGACCACGATGTCGGCTCCCGCCTCGAGCGCCCGGGCGATCCCGAAGCCGCCGAGGTAGGCGTTGGCGGTCAGGGCGTCGCCGAGTCCGAGCTCCCCGACGTGCGGCATCAGGTCGTCGCCGTCGACCCAGGCGATCTGCGGCTGCAGACCCTGCTGCTCGGCGACCTCGGTCAGCTTCGCGGCCAGGCCGGCCGGGTTCAGGCCGCCGGCGTTGGCGACGACGCGGACGCCCTTCTCCAGCGCCAGCCCCAGGCACTCGGTCATCTGGGCGAGGAAGGTGCGGGCGTATCCGGCGCCGGCGTCCTTGAGCTGGTCCTTGGCCAGGATCAGCATGGTGAGCTCGGCGAGGTAGTCGCCGGTGAGCACGTCGAGCGGCGCGCCGCCGACCGTGCCCGCGAGCATCTCCCGCATCGCCGAGAGCCGGTCGCCGTAGAAGCCGGAGCAGTTGCCGATCCGCAGCACCTGGTCGGACTCAGTCATCGCTCGCCTCCCCGCCACGCCCGGGTGCGCGGCCGGCTCCGGGTGGCCCCGCGAACGCCTGCGCGAGGTCCAGCCAGCGTCCCGCGTCGACCCCTACCGCGACCAGGTCGAGGTCGGCGCGGTGCCGGCGCTGGGTCACGCGGAGGCAGAAGTCGTACGCCGACCCGGTCACCCGCTGGGTCGCGTGCTCGGGGCCCCAGGTCCACAGCTCCCCCGACGGCGCGCGCAGCTCGACGCGAAACTCCTCGGCCGGCGGCTCGAGTCCGTGCACGCCGAAGGCGAAGTTCCGGGTGCGCACGCCCAGGTGCGCCACGTGCCGGACCCGGTCGGTGGGCTCGGGCACCCGCCCCAGCGCCTCCGCGACGTCGAGGGCGTGCGCCCAGGTCTCCATGAACCGCGCGGTGGCCATCGAGGCCGGGCTCATCGGCGGGCCGAACCAGGGGATCTTCGCGCCCTCGGGGTAGTTGCGAAGCACCTCTGCCAGCGCCGGTCGGGCCGCGCGCCAGCGGGCCAGGAGATCGGCCGGGGCAGCCTGGGCGGCCTCCAGCGCCCGCGCGTCGACGTACCCCTCCGGATCGGCGATCGCCTCGAGCACCAGGGCGTCCCAGGCAGCCTTGTCGGTGGCGGCCTTCACCGCGACCTCGTCGGTCCAGGCCAGGTGGGCGATCTGGGTGGCCACGTCCCAGCCCGCCGCAGGGGTCGTCGTGCGCCAGCCGGTCTCGTCGAGCGGGGCCACCAGCGCCTCGAGGGCGTCACCCTCGGCGGTCAGGTCGGCGAGCACCTGCTCGAGCACGGTGCGGGTGGCCTCTCGGGCGGCCCCGGGATCGGACACGGTCATGCGTGCAGCTCCTCGTCCAGGGTGTGCGCCCACGCGTCCAGGATGCGTCGACGCCGGGCGGTGTCGTCGGTGAGGGTGTTCGCCAGGCCCAGCCCGCGGACCAGGTCCAGGGTGGCCTGCACCAGCTCGCGCGCTCGCGGCCGGCCCTCGTCGACCCCGAGCGCGTCGACCGCCAGCTTGTGGGCCTCCCGGCCGACGCGCTGCTCCAACGGCATCACGGCTGCGTGCAGGGCGGGGTCGGTGCGTGCGGCGACCCACAGCTCGAGCGCTGCGGTGAAGACCGGGCTGGTGAAGTGGTCGGCCAGCATCTCCAGCACGGCTCGGGTCCGGCGCCTGCCCCCGGGCAGGTGCCGGGCGGCTTCGCGCAGCTCTGACCCGCGGACCTCGCTGAGGTGCTCGACGGCAGCCAGGACCAGGTCGTTCTTGGTGGGGAAGTGGTGCAGCTGTGCCCCGCGACTCACCCCGGCGCGCTGGGAGACCAGCGTGGTCGAGGTGCCGCTCCAGCCGTGCTCGACCAGGCAGTCCACCGTCGCCTCGAGCAGGCGCTGCCGCATGATGCGGGTCCGCTCCTCCTGCGGGACGCGGGCACCGGTCGCCGTCACCGCGACATCGTCGCGTCAGACCAACAAACAGTCAAGCCTGCTTTTTTGTTGTGATCATCCGCAGCGCGAGGGTCGGGCAGGCCCGCACCGCGGCCCGGGCGTCGGCCAGCAGCTCTGTCGTGACGTTCTCGCCCACCACGGGATAGCCCCACTCGTCGAGCCCGACGACCTCGGGCAGGAGCTCGTGGCAGAGTCCGTGCGCCCGACAGGCGGGCCAGTCCACGCGCAGCCGGCGCACCCGCGTGCTCATCCGGCCACCGCCACCGGGTGCGAGCACTCCCCGACGAGGTGGGCGTCCACCTGCTCGGCCAGCTCGTCGAGCAGGGACCGCACCAGCCGGGCGGTGCCGTCGGGGTGGGCGCAGGCGCCACGCCCTTCCACCAGTCGGCACAGCGCCCGGACGCGATCCGGGTCCGGCTCGCCCTCGGCGAGGGCGCGAACCTGCTCGGCGAGGGCCGGCAGTCCGTTCAGGCAGGGGCCGCACCGGCGCGCGCTCTGCTCGGCGAGGTACGCCGTGATCCGGGCGGTGACCGTGACCGGGCAGTGGCCCGCCGGCAGCGCCAGCACGACCCCCGCGCCGAGGGGCACCCCGGCTGTCCGCATCGCGGCACGGTCCACGGTGAGGGCACCGAGCCGCTCCGCGCGCACCCAGGCACCGTGGTATCCGCCGACCAGCCAGGCGGCGCTCCCGGCGACGTCGAGGAGCCGCGGCCAAGGAGTCCCCAGAGACGCCTCGACCACCCGGACGCCGCGCCGGTCGTGGACGGTGAGCAGTGTCGTGGCCGGCGCCTCAGCCGCACCGGGGAGCACCAGGGCGGCCAGCTGCGCCCAGGTCTCGGCGTTCGACAGCAGCGTCGGCCGGTTGCGGTGCCCGCGCACGGCCTCCGGTTCCCACGCGGTGACCGGCAGGTTGGGACGACCCGCCATGACCTCCAGGACCGCACGCGCCTGCCCGGCGACGAACCGGTCCTCGACCAGGTGGGTCTCCACGCGCAGTCCCTCGCTCCGTTCGGCGGCGGCCCGCTCCATGACGCGGCGCACGTCGGGCTGCGAGCGCGGGAGCACGAGGTGGATCGTGCGCGTCCCGAGCGCCCGGGCCCCGAGGACCGCGCCGTCGAGCACCAGGTGCGGACGGCCGACGGCCAGGGCCCGGTCCTTGCCCGAGGCCGGTTCTCCTTCGGCGAGGTTGACCACGACTTCGCTACGCCGCCCTCGGGCGGCGGCCGCCACCTTCACCGCGAACGGGAAGCCTGCTCCGCCCCGGCCCTCGAGGTGGGCGAGCTCTGCCAGCCGGCGTACTTGCTCCACGTCGAGGCGGGGAAGGACGCCGAACCGGTCGCGGTGAGCCGCCAGGCCGGCGTGCTCGCCGTATCCCGAGAGCAGCCGCGAACCGGGGACGACGCGTGGCTCGGTGCTGGGGATCATGCGGTCTCCTCGATCGCGTCGCGGGTCACCAGCTGCGCGACGGCGCGGACGGTAGTCGCCAGGGCGACCGCGCCGAGACAGCAGACCGTCACCACGACCGACCACGAGGCGTGCGCGTCGGTGCCGATGCCGACGCCGTGCACCACCGCGGCGGCCCAGGAGGCGTAAGCCAGCAGGTGCACCATCCGCCACACGCGCAGGCCGGTGCGCACCCGCACCAGGCTGGTGACGACCACCACGACCAGGAGGTCGAGCGCGATCGTGCCCAGGGACAGCCAGAGCGGCTTGTACGTCGCGCCCCACGGGAGCACGGCCTGCGCCCAGCGGATGTCGACGTAGGTGTCCACCACGGCGCTCACCACGTGGGCGGCCAGCAGGGCCGCTCCCACCAGCGCGAGATTGCGGTGCAGACCCTGGGTGACGAAGCGCGGGATCCAGCGGCGGCGTGGATTGCGGGTGGACAAGATGCCGAGCAGCACGACGAGGGTGAGGAGCACGAGCAGGACCACACCGGTAGCCCGGTTGAGGTACCACAGGATCGGGCTGTCCATCTCAGGCCGCCCCCTGCCCGGGCCAGCGGCCGACGACCTGCACCGCGCCGGTGTCGGCCACGAGCCGCGCGTCCACGGCGCGGGCGTGGAGCCAGGCCGGCGCCTCGGCCCCCAGGACCAGGGCAGCGGTGGCGGCGGCGTTGGCGGCGACGCACGTGGGGCCGGTGGCGGTGACGGTGCGCCAGGGGCCGGCCACGGGAAGCCCGGTCCTGGGGTCCAGCAGGTGGTGACGGGCGACACCGCCGCTGCTCCAGCGCCGGACCCGGGTGCTCGAGGTGGCCAGTCCCCCACCGTCGAGCCAGACGAGCTGTTCGGGGTGCGCTGCCTCCGGGTGCTCCTGGACGGCGACGGGCCAGCTGCCGGTGCCGGTGGTCGCGATGTCGCCGCCCAGGCTGACCAGGGCGCTCACCCCGAGCCGGTGCCGCAGGGTTCCGGCGAGCAGGTCGCTGGCCCAGGCCTTGCCCACCGACCCGAGGTCCAGGGCCGTGCCCGCCGGCACCCGCACCGCGTCCTCGCGCCACCGCAGGTCGCGCCAGGCGTGCGGCGAGGGCGGGGGCAGGACGAGCGGTGCGGCCGGCCCGGGACGCAGGGCGTGCAGGTCGCGGTCGTAGCCCAGGGCGACCAGGTGTCGGCCGAGCAGGGGGCTCACCAGCCCACCCGTCTCCGCCGCCACCTGGACCGCCGCGGAGACGGCCGTCACCAGCAGCGGGTCGACCTCCGTCCAGCCACCGGCCCGGGCGTTGGCGCGGGACAGGTCGCTGTCGGGGCGGAACCGGCTGCAGGTCCGGTCCACCTCGGCGAGGACCTGGCGCGCCACGGCGTCCGCCTCAGCGGCGACGTCGCCCGGGCAGACGAGCTGCACGTAGGTGCCCAGCGCCTCGAGCTCGACGGTGGTGGTGGCTCCGCTCGAGGCCGCCGGGTCGAGGAGCGCGGTCTTCCGGGGCGCCATCTCAGGAACCGCTCGACTTCGCCGGCCGCGGGGGCGGCGGTGGCGGTGCCACGGGACGCGGGGCCGGCGCGCTGTGGTGGACCCCGCTCGAGCTACCGCCACCCCCACTGCTGCTGGAGCCTGCCGTAGCGGTGCCGCCCGAGGAGTACGCCGGCGGGGCGCTGCTGACCCCACCGCCCGCGCCCACGGACGCGGCATGGACGACACGGGTGTCCACCACGGTCACCACCTTGCGCTTCTTCCACACCACGCGCGGCCGCGCCGCGGCCCGGGCCGCTCGCTGGGAGGCACGCCACTGGCGCCGCCACTCCGCGCGGGCTTGCCGCGCCTCGGCGGTGGCCTGCTGCTCGGCAGCCTTCTTCTGCGCGTCCGCGCGGGCCTGGTCCGCGGCGGCATGTCCGGCGAGCCACCCGGAGGCGGAGAGCGCGCCGGTGACGCTCAGGGCGGTCAGGGATCGCAGGCCCCAGCGCCAACGTCCTCGGGTACGTGCGTCGTAGGTCATGCCACCCACGGTCCGCGGCACCGCGCCAAGGGCTCCTCATCGGCACGTTAAGTCCTGCTCAACGCCGGATCCCGGGCAGCCACTCTTGAGGCTTTCTTGATGCACGCACGAGGCGGGGCTAGCAATTGCCGGCGCACCCTTCGGGTCATGAAGCTGATGACGGGCCTGATGGCCACCCTGGCAGTCGTCCTCGGTTCCCTCGGGGCCGCCGTTGCCTACCGCAGCGCCTCGGTGACCCCGGCCACCTCGGCTCCGCCTCGGACGAGCACCACCGCACCCGTCCAGGACACCAAGGGCACGCCTCCGGCGACCCGCCGGCCGGTGCGGCTGCGGTGGAAGCCCTGCCCCCAGGGCACCGAGCGGCGCGGCAAGCGCTGCGTGCGGCACGTGGTGCGCACCGTGGTCGTGGCCGACAGCGGTGGCTCGGGCAGCGTGCCCGCGGCCGGAGCGGCACCCCAGGCACCCGCACCGCCCGCGCCGGTCTCGGCCGGTCGCGAGCGCGGCGACGCCGGTGGCGGACGCGCGGCACACGCGGGCGACGACCGCGGCGAGGACCGCGGCGGCGAGGCGCAGCACGAGCACGAGGAGGAGCCGGAGCACCATGAGCAGGAGCGCGAGGACGACTGAGCCTGCGCGCGTGCGCCGTTCAGCCGTCCAGCCTGGGCAGCCGGACCCGGGCGCGCAGGCCGCCCTGCGCAGCCCGGTCGGTGAGCAGCGCTCCGCCCGCGGCCGCTGCCGAGCGACGCACGATGTCCAGGCCCAGGCCGGTGTGCCCGGCACGTTCGCGGCCGGGCGCGACGCCCTCGCCCGCGTCGGCGACCGACAAGCAGACATCACCGCCGGCGAGATCCTCTACGGCGACCGAGAGGCCGGTGCCCTCGGGAGTGTGGGCGAACACGTTGTCGACGAGGATGTCGAGGACGTCCCGCACCTCCCCGGCCGTGAGCCCGACCCACCGGACGCCGCCGTCGGGGAGGTCGAGAACGAACCGGCGGTCCTCGTCCTCGGCGAGCACGCGCCAGAAGGCCACCCGCTCCTGGACGGTCGCGACGAGGTCACAGCGCGGCGAGGTGTCGGCCAGGACCGGGCGCCGCGCCTCGCCCACGATCGTGTCGATGCCGCGCTGGAGCACGGCGATGTGTTCCTGGAGCCGCTCGGACACGGCGGGGTCGCCGACGGCCTCCGCGTCCAGTCGCAGCGCCGTGACCGGGGTGCGCAGCCGGTGGGAGAGGTCGGCCACGGAGGCGCGCTCGGCGGCCAGCAGCTCGTGGATGCGGTCGGCCAGGCCGTTCAGGGCGCCGGCCAGCTCCTGGGTCTCGGGGGGTCCGGTCAGCTCGGCGCGGGCCGCCAGGTCGCCCTCCCGCAACCGGTGTGCCGTGCCGGCGACGCCCAGCAGCGGTCTGCTGATCCGCCTGCTGAACCGGTCCGCCACGATCAGCGCCACGAGCAGCAGGGCGGCGCCGAGCCCGATGATGGCGGCCCACGCGCCGGTGACGCCGCGATGGAACTCGGCGTCGGTGACGGTGCTGCGCACCACCTCCGTGCCGCTGTCCACGACCACCGGGAGCAGGACCCGGCCGGCGTCGTCCTCCTTGACGGCGAAGGCCTGACCACCCAGCGCCCGGCGCACATCGGGATCCGCCGCCATGTCCTCGGCCGGCGCGCCGAGCACCCTGCCGTCGTCGAGCAGCACGCTGGTCGTGGCGACTCCGCGCTGCCCGGCGGCCTCGACGAGCGCCGGCAGCTCGGGATCGCCGCGCAGCGAGGCCACCAGCAGTGCGACGTTGCGCGCCTCCTGGTCGGCCGCAGCCATGGCACGGTCCTCGGCCAGGGTGCGCACCAGCAGGCAGAGCGGGACCACGAAGGAGACCACCACCGCCGAGGTGGTGGCCGCCACGAGCCAGGCGATCCGACGGCGCACGGCTCAGCCGCCGGGATCGACGAGACGGACGCCCACCCCGCGCACCGACTGCAGGTAGCGCGGCTCGGCCGCGGACTCGCCGAGCTTGCGGCGCAACCAGGAGAGGTGCACGTCGATGGTGCGGTCCGAGCCGCCGTACGGCTGGTGCCACACCTCGGCCAACAGCTCCCGGCGAGTCACCACCTCGCCGGCTCGGGTCGCGAGGAGGTGGAGCATGTCGAACTCCTTGCGGGCCAGCTCGAGGGGGGTCCCGGCAAGCGTGGCGGTGCGGCCGGCAGCGTCGATGACCAGGTCGCCCACTTCGACCTGGGCACTGCTGGAGGCGGCGGCGGTACGGCGCAGCACCGCCCGGATCCGCGCCTCCACCTGGTCGCTGCCGAAGGGCTTGACCACGTAGTCGTCGGCACCCGCGTCGAGTGCGCGCACCGTGGTCGGCTCGTCGTCTTGTGCGGTGATCACCAGGATCGGTGTCGCCCGCGCCGCCCGCATCATCGGGATCAGCGTCAGGCCGTCGATGTCCGGCAGGCCGAGGTCGAGGAGCACCACCTCCGGCTCGTCGGAGAGCAGGCACTCCAGTCCGTGCATCCCGTCGCGGGCCTCGGTCACTGCGTGCCCACGGCTGCCCAGGCTGCGACGCAGCGCGTCCCGGATCGCGCGGTCGTCCTCCACCACGAGGATCCGGCTCATGCCGCGAGGCTAGCCAACCGCACGCAGCCCGGCCGGGCTTTCGCCACCTGCACCCACCCGCGCGCCACAATGGGCTGCGTGCAGGGACGACCCGCGCGGGACGCGTCGTGAGCGGTCTACGGCTCGTGGGGCTCTGGATGGCCGTGGTGCTGGCCACCTCGGTCACGACGTGGACGGTGATCCGCGACGCCGGCAACGACGTGACCACCCAGCCCGCGACCACGACGCCGGGCAGTGCCTCGGCCCTTCCCCAGGCGTCCTCCTCCCACCCGGCGGACCGCGGCGCGAAGGACCGGCGGCGTCGCAGGGCTCACGACGAGCACACCGAGCGCGCCGGCGGCGGGGCGCGCTCCTCGCGGCCCTCGCCGGGCGGCACCCCGACGGCCACTCCGGGGGCGAGCGGGACGGGAGCCGGTGCCGGGCGCGACGCCTCCTCGGCGAGCGGCGGCTCCGGGTCCTCCGGGCGCACCGGCTCTGGCACCGGCGGCGGCTCCTCGGCAACCACGACGACCCGCTCCTGGCAGGGCTCGGCCGGAACCGTCGTGACCGAGTGCACCGGAAGCCGGATCGAGCTGCGCGGCGCGCAGGCGAACCCCGGCTGGCGGGTGCAGGTGGAGGAGCGCGGGCCCGAGGAGGTCAGCGTCCACTTCGAGCAGGGTGGCGACGGCGCCGAGGCCGAGGTGCGCGCCCGGTGCACCGGCGGCGAGCCGCGCTACGAGGCGTCCGGGGACGACTGAGCGCGACGCTCAGCGGTGGCCGGCGCGCTTGCGGGCGGCCTTGCGCTCCTTCGCGATCTCGGCGCGGTACTTGTGGAAGTCCACCTCGAGCGTGTGCCGCTTGGAGGACACGTAGCGCTTGCCTAGCTGCTTGTCGTACGACGCGATCTGGGCGCGCATCTCCGCGACCGACGGGAGGACCCCCACCCCGGTGACCAGGTCGGCGACCCACTCGGCCTGTGCCTCGGCCAGCGGCATGATCGCGCCCAGTGGCTGGATCAGTCCGACGAAGTAGAGACCGGGGTGCTCGGGGTCGGCCACCCGGCGGTAGAGGTCGACGTGGTTGTCCTCGGCGCTGACCACCTGGTCGGTGAGGAACGGGAAGCTCACCTTGTAGCCGGTGCAGTAGACGACCACGTCGTACTCGCCGCTGCTGCCGTCGGTGAAGAACACCTTCGACCCCTCGAAGCGGTCGATGTTCGGGCGCACGGTGATGTCGCCGTGACCGAGTCGGTTGAGCAGGTCCTGGCTCACGGTCGGATGGGCGTGCAGGACCGCATGGTCAGGCTCGGGCAGCCCATAGTCGCTGACCTTCCCCTGGGTCAGCCGCAGCAGCGCCGCCATGGTCCACTGCTGCAACCTCAATGGCCCGCGCGCCAACGGTGAGTCGGTGAGGTGGTCGGTCGGCGTGCCGAACATGTACTTCGGCAGCACGTGGGCGCCACGGCGCATGGCGAGGTCGGTCGAGACGGCCACCCGGCTGGACTCCACCGCGATGTCGCAGGCGGAGTTGCCGATCCCCAGGACGAGCACCCGCTTGTCCCGGAACGGCTCGGGGGTCCGGTAGTAGTGGGCGTGCACCTGCTGGCCGGGAAAGTCCTCCGCGCCCGGGAACGACGGCTGCGGCCAGCGCGGGTCCCAGTGGTGGCCGTTGGCGACGACGACGTCCTCGTAGTAGCGCGTCTCCGGCTCCCGGTCCTGGGTCCGGAAGGTGACCGCCCACCTGGCGCGCGGATGGGGTCGCTCGCCGCCCGGGGCCGGGTTGGCCGACAGGGGCTCGACCCTGGTCACCTCGGTGCGGAAGGTGATCTTCTCCCGCAGCCCGAAGTGGTCGACGAAGTCGTCGAAGTACGCCGCGATCTGCCGGTGGCTGGGGTAGTCGGGCAGCGACTCGGGCATCGGGTAGGCGGCGTACTCCATCAGCTGCCGGGAAGTGTTGATGTGCAGCGACTCGTACGCCGAGGACATGCCGTTGTCGTTCTGGTAGCGCCAGTTGCCGCCGGTGTCGCTGCCGGCCTCGAAGCAGTCGAAGGCGACCCCGCGGGCCTGCAGGACCTGAGCGGCGGTGATGCCGGACGATCCCGCGCCGATGATGCAGACCAGAGGCTCGACCATGGCGGGGCAGCCTAGCCCGGTCGTGGTCACCGCGGGATTCGGTCCGCCATGGGAGCACGGGTAGATTTCCGGGCGTGACGATCCTCGACGACGCCCGAGACGGCATGGACCCGTCGGTCCGGCCCCAGGACGACCTCTTCGGACGGGTCAACGGCAGCTGGCTGGAGACCGCCCAGATCCCGCCGGACCGCTCCAGCTGGGGGCCGTTCGTGTCCCTGGCCGAGATCGCCGAGGAGCAGGTCCGCGAGATCATCGAGGACTTCGCCGGAGGCAAGCCGCCGCTGGACGGCCACCCCGACGAGGCCCGCAAGATCGGTGATCTCTTCGCCAGCTTCATGGACGAGGAGAGGGTCGAGGAGCTCGGCCACACGCCGATCGAGCCGCTGCTGGAGAAGGTCGACGGCCTCACCGCGGTCAGCGAGCTGGGCGGGTTCCTGGGCGACTTCGAGCGCCGGGGCGGCGGCGGGCTGTTCACCTCCTACGTCGACACCGACAGCAAGAACTCCGACCGCTACATCGTCAACGTGCTCCAGGGCGGGATCGGTCTCCCCGACGAGAGCTACTACCGCGAGCAGAAGTTCGCCGAGATCCGCGAGAAGTACCTCGCCTACCTCGAGCGCATCCTCGTCCTGGCCGGGCGTCCTGACGCCCGCGGCACCGCCGAGCGCGTCCTGGCGCTGGAGACCCGACTGGCCGAGGGCCACTGGGAGCGGGCGGAGACCCGCGACGTGATCAAGACCTACAACCTCGCTGCGCTGGCGCAGCTGGAGGGCATGGTCCCGAGCTTCGACTTCGACGCCTGGGTCACCTCGCTCGGCGGCAGCCGGGACACCATCGACGAGACGATCGTGCGGCAGCCGTCCTACCTCGAGCACCTCGAGACCGTGCTGGGCGACTCCTCGATCGAGGACTGGCAGGCGTTCTTGTCCGTGCGGGTGATCCGCACGGCGGCGGCGTACCTGTCCAGCCCGTTCGTCGAGGCCAACTTCGACTTCTACGGTCGCACCCTGGCCGGGACCCCGGAGCTCCGGGCTCGCTGGAAGCGCGGCGTCTCCCTGGTGGAGGGCTGCATCGGCGAGGCGGTCGGACGGGAGTACGTCGCCCGCCACTTCCCGCCGCGCTCGAAGCAGATGATGGACGAGCTCGTGGCAAACCTGCTCGAGGCCTACCGCCGATCGATCACCGAGCTGGACTGGATGGGCGAGGAGACCAAGCGGCGGGCGTTCGAGAAGCTCGACACCTTCACCCCGAAGATCGGCTACCCGAAGAAGTTCCGGGACTACTCCGGCCTGGAGATCACCGCCGACGACCTCGTCGGCAACGTCCTCGCCGCGACCGCGTTCGAGACCGACCACGAGCTGCACAAGATCGGCTCCCCGGTCGACCGGGACGAGTGGTTCATGCTGCCGCAGACGGTGAACGCCTACTACAACCCCGGCACCAACGAGATCTGCTTCCCGGCCGGCATCCTGCAGAAGCCGTTCTTCGACGCCGACGCCGACCCGGCGGAGAACTACGGCGGCATCGGGGCGGTCATCGGCCACGAGATCGGCCACGGCTTCGACGACCAGGGTGCGCAGTACGACGGCAAGGGCAACCTCAACGACTGGTGGACGCCCGACGACAAGGCCGCGTTCGAGGTCAAGTCCAAGGCCCTGGTCAGCCAGTACGACGCCTTCGAGCCGCGCGACCTGCCCGGCGAGCACGTCAACGGTGCCCTGACCGTCGGGGAGAACATCGGCGACCTCGGCGGGCTGACCATCGCGCACCTGGCCTACCGGATCTCGCTGGGAGAGCCAGCAGAGGGCGAGGATCCCTCCCCCGCCACCGCGTCCGACGAGCACGGCCTGAGCGGATACCAGCGGCTGTTCTACAACTGGGCCTACTGCTGGCGCACCAAGCGCCGCAAGGAGCTGGCCCAGCAGTTCCTCGCCACCGACCCGCACAGCCCGCCGGAGTTCCGCGCCAACATCGTGCGCAACCTCACCGAGTTCCACGAGGCCTTCGGGACCGAGCCGGGTGACGGTCTGTGGCTCGACCCCGAGGACCGCGTGCGGATCTGGTGAGTGCGATGACTCCGGCCATCCACGTCACCACCGAGCTGCGGCTCGACGGCGGGCTGCTGGTCGGGCACGACGGCTCCCAGGCGGCGGCCCAGGCGGTGCGCTGGGCCGCGAGGCTCGCCGAACGCATGGGCTGCGAGCTCCACGTCGTGCGCACCTGGGTGATCTCCACGGCTCCGCGTCCCAAGTCCGCGACCACGGCCTACGTCCCGCCCCTCGACGAGTTCGAGGCGGCGGTGCTCGAGGAGCTGCGCGCGGACCTGGCCACGGTGGGGCTGCCCGAGGGCGTCGAGCCGCACTGCCACGTGCTCCACGGTCCGACCGGCCGACGCCTGGTCGAGGCGTCCTCCTGCGGGGCGGAGATGCTGGTGGTCGGGTCCCGCGGCGCCGGTGGCTTCCGTGGGCTGGTGTTCGGGTCCACCGCCGAGCAGGTCGTCAAGTACGCCCGTTGTCCGGTGGTGGTGGTGCCGGTCGACGCGACCGGCGAGCCGAAGGCCCTCGACGGGCACGCGGAGGACTAGGGCCGCCCTACGCTGGCGCCCGTGGGAGGTCGTCGGCGCCTGGTGCTGGTCGGAGCGGCGCTGCTGCTCGTCCTCGTCGCCGTGGGCGCGGTGGCGCTGACCCGGACCGGGAGCTCGTGCGGCAGCGACCTGAAGACCCTGCCGGCGAGCCGCTCGAGCTCACCGTTCCTCGACGCGGCCGGCCGGCGCCGCGAGCCCGACCGCGATCGGGACGCCCTGGTGCGCGAGCTGGGGCGGGACGGGCCGTTCGGGCCGGTGGTCGGTGCGGTCGGCTACCACTACGAGCAGTGGGCCCAGCTCTCCTCCTTCGCCAACGGCCTGGGCGTCCGCACCCGCGACAACCCCGACTTCACCCTGCTCGACGCGGAGCTGCGGCCACGCTGGAGCGTGCACGTCCCGGCCCGGCAGTCCTCCTGGGACGCCGACGACCGCACCTACCTGGTCGCGTCGCTGGGGTCGACGCGTCCGCTGCAGCTGGTCGCGCTCGACCTGCGCACCGGTGAGCGGCGCTGGTGTGCCGAGCCCGGCGGCCGGGTGCGGACCAGCGATGCCTACGCCACGCAGTTCCTCGACGGCGGTGACGTGGCCGTGCTGCACGGCAGCTCGGGCAGCCTGCGGCTGACCCGGGTGTCCGGCGGGACCGGGACGGCCCGCTGGGCCCGCTCGGTCACCGCCGCCGACGGCGACTTCCTCGGCTCCCTGGGCGAGGGCCTGCTGCTGGCCGGCGGCACCGCCGACTACGACCTGCTCGAGCCCGGCGCGTTGGCCGACCGGAGTGCGGGCACCGCGCTGGTGGCCGTCTCGGAGGCAGACGGTCGGACCCGCTGGCGCCGGGACGTCGGTGACCGCACCGGGCTGCACGTCGTCGGCACCGACCCCGGCTCGGGGGTCGCCGTCGTCACCGAGTGGTCCAGCCGCAAGCCGTCGGGCAGCGTGCGGGCGCTCGACCGGGAGGGACACGAGCTGTGGTCGCGGGTCCCGTTCCACCGCGTCCGCTTCGACAGCGCGCTGCGCGCCGGGCGGGTGCTGGTCCGCTCCGGCGACCGCTGGGCGGCGTACGACGCCCGCACCGGCGCCCTGCGCTGGCGGCGGACGATGCCGAACCGGCCGCAGTTCCTGCCCTACGGGTTCGGGCTCGGCTCGGTGCCGCTGCTCGACGGCGACCACGCGCTGCTCGGCACCACGACCGCGCTGCGGGTGCTGGACCTGCGCGACGGCAGGATCACCGCACAGGCGGACCTGCCGACCGACGGCATCAACACCACCTACTGGCCCTACCAGGTCGTGGTCACCGACCGGCTGGTCGCCGTGGCCACCAACACCGGCGCGGTGGTGCTGCGCCGGGACTGACCCGCCGGGCCCCCGACTCGACGCCCGTCAGTGCCCGACCATGGCGGCCGGGTCGACCGAGCCCTGCCCGACCTCGCCGGCGGCTTTTCGCCGCGGCAGGAAGAAGGCCGGGATCAGCACGGAGCCGACCAGGATCGTGGCGACCACGAACACGTTGCCGAAGGCGTCGGCCATGTCCGCGAGGGCACGTGCCTTCAGCTCGGGCAGTTCCTGGGGACGCAGACCGGCCTTGGCCAGCACCGCACCGAGCTTGTCCGGCTGGTCCTGCAGCGCGCCGACGGCGCCCATCAGCTTCACCGCGGCACTGTCCTTGAGGCCGTTGGTCAGCAGGGTGGAGAACAGTGCCGTGCCGATCGAGGCCGCGATCTGCTGGTTGATGTTGAGGAACGTCGAGCCGCGGGCGATGTTGTGGTCGGTCAGCGTGGCCAGCGCCGCGCTCATGATCGGCATCATCGTGCCGCCCATGCCGAGACCCATCACGAACAGCGCCCCGAGGATGTAGGCGTAGCTGGTCTGCGCCCCGAGCTGGGTGAACATCCCCATCCCGATGGTGACCACGCTGATGCCGGTGAGCACGACCTTGCCCGGCCCGATGCGGTCGGCGAGGACCCCGGCCACCGGCATCGTGAGCATCGCCCCGACCCCCTGGGGCGCCAGCAACGTGCCTGCGCTCAGCGCGTCCTCGCCGCGCACCTCCTGGAAGTACAGCGGGAACAGCAGGCTGGCGCCGAAGAACGCCATCGCGAACAGCATCATCGCGATCACCGAGACGGTCGTGTTGCGGTTGCGCAGCAGCCGCAGGTCGACCAGTGGGTGGATGTTCACCGGCCGCAGCGCCCACGGCACGAAGGCGATCATCAGCACGATGCCGACGGCGGCCCAGGTGAGCACCTTGGCGTCCAGCACCGTTCCCGCCTCGGGGACCGACGAGACGCCGTACAGGAAGGAGGCCAGCCCCGGCGAGAGCAGCAGCATGCCGACGAAGTAGAAGGACTCCGAGGGCTGCACGTCGTTCTCGGGGAGTACGACGGCCGCGTAGACGAGTGCCGCCAGCCGATCGGCAGGTTGATCAGAAAGATCCAGTGCCAGCTGACCGAGTCGATCAACCACCCACCGAGGATGGGCCCGAAGATCGGGCCGAGCAGCATCGGGATACCGAGCACCGCCATCACCCGCCCGACGCGCTCGGGGCCGGCGGCGCGGGTCAGGATCGTCATGCCGAGCGGCATCAGCATGCCGCCGCCGAGTTCCTGCAGCACCCGGAAGAGCACCAGGGTCTCCAGGCTGCCGGCGCTGGCGCAGGCGACCGAACCGGCGGTGAACAGCAGCACGGCGAGCAGGTAGAGCCGCTTGGTGCCGAACCTGTCGGCGGCCCACCCGGTGAACGGGATGACGCTGGCCAGGGCCAGGGTGTAGCCGGTCATCGTCCAGGCGACCTGCGCGGCCGTCGCGTCGAAGGTCGACTGGAAGGTCTTCAGGGCCACGGAGACGACGGTGATGTCGAGGATGGACAGGGTTCACCGGATTTCCTGGTGGCCTACGTCACCGGAGCTCTGGGGTCGGGTCGCGCCTCCGCGCGCGAGGGAGCAGGATGCTCGCCATGACGACGTCGGGCGAGCAGAAGAAGCGGCAGGCGGCGACGAGCGCGTCGTACTCCATCACCATGCGGCTGCACACCTCCGTGGATCCGTCCCTGGTGGGGACGGTGGCCATGACCATCTCCGGCGCCGGCGGCATCGTCACGGCGCTGGACGTCGCAGAGTCCCGGCACGACCGCCTCGTGGTGGACGTCACCTGCTCCGCGACCAACTCCGAGCATGCGGAGGAGGTCGTCGCGGCCGTCGACCAGATCGACGGCGTGAACGTGCACAAGGTCTCCGACCGCACCTTCCTGCTGCACATCGGCGGCAAGATCGAGGTGCGTTCCAAGGTGCCGCTGCGCAGCCGCGACGACCTGTCGATGGCCTACACCCCCGGAGTCGGCCGGGTCAGCATGGCTCTGGCCGAGCACCCCGAGGACGTCCCCCGGCTGACGGTGAAGGGCAACAGCGTCGCGGTCGTGACCGACGGCTCGGCGGTGCTGGGTCTGGGCAACATCGGTCCGGGCGCGGCCCTGCCGGTGATGGAGGGCAAGGCGGCCCTGTTCAAGCGCTTCGCCGACATCGACGCCTGGCCGATCTGCCTGGCCACCCAGGACGCCGACCGGATCGTCGAGGTCGTCGAGGCGATCGCGCCCGGGTTCGGGGGCATCAACCTCGAGGACATCGCCGCGCCGCGCTGCTTCGAGATCGAGCAGCGCCTCCGGGAGCGGCTGGACATCCCGGTCTTCCACGACGACCAGCACGGCACCGCGATCGTGGTCATGGCCGCGCTCACCAACGCCCTGCGCTGCCTGGACCGGGAGCTGGCCCAGATGCGCGTCGTGGTCGCCGGCGCCGGGGCGGCCGGTACGGCGATCGTCACGTTGCTGCTCGCCGCCGGGGTCGAGGACGTCGTGGTCTGGGACCGGGAGGGCTGCCTGGCCGCCGACGACGACTCCCTGTCGACGGCCAAGGCAGAGCTCGCCCGGCGGACCAACCCGCGTGGGGTCCGTGGAGACCTGCGCGCAGGGCTGCGCGACGCGCACGTCTTCATCGGCGTCAGCGGGCCCGGCGTGCTGCAGGGCGAGTGGATCAAGGAGATGGCCCCGGACCCCGTCGTCTTCGCCCTCGCCAACCCCGATCCGGAGATCGACCCCGCGGAGGCCTTGCAGCACGCCGCAGTCGTGGCCAGCGGACGCAGCGACTACCCCAACCAGATCAACAACGTGCTGGCCTTCCCCGGCGTCTTCCGCGGCCTGCTGGACGCACGCGCCAAGGACATCACCGTGGAGATGTTGCTCGGTGCGGCCCGGGCGATCGCGCACGTGGTCACCGACGAGGAGCTCAACGCCAGCTACATCGTGCCGAGCGTCTTCGACGAGAAGGTGCCCAAGGCAGTGGCTCGCGCCATCCGCGGCATCGAGGGTGAGGACGACTGAGCTCCACGGGATGGACCGCGACGCATGCTCGTCGCCTGACCGGGTAGCAACCAGCCTGTCTCCGGGACACCACCGCCTTCCTCTCGAACCTCCGCCCGCTGCTGCCGCCCGACGATGTCGCAGGGTTCACACCAGCTTCGGGTGGGCGCCGCTGACCTGCAGGAACAGCAGGAACCACGGTCCGCGGCAGCGGGGTTCCCGGAACGCCCCATCTCGAAACGTGCGATATCTGCCTTGTCCGTCCCCACACGTCTAGGCTGGCCAGATGGCTGAAGAGGCGACCGTTCCGGTCCCCACGGACGAGCCCGTGGAGGACCGGCTCCGCAGGCTGGAGGCGGTCACCGACCTGGCACTCACCCAGCTCGACATCGACGACCTCCTCGACGAGCTGCTCGAACGGGTGCGGGAGCTGCTGGACGCCCACACCGCGGCGATCCTGCTGCTCGACGACTCGGGGCAGTTCCTGGTCGCCACCGCGGCCCGGGGCATCGAGGAGGAGGTCCGCCAGGGATCTCGGGTCCCCCTGGGGCTCGGCTTCGCCGGCACGATCGCCGCGACCCGGAGACCGGTCGCGATCAGCCAGGTGAGTCCTCGCACGGTGGTCAACCCGGTGCTCCTCTACAAGGGCATCCAGTCGATGCTCGGGGTCCCGCTGCTCGCCGACGGGCACGTCCTCGGCGTCCTCCATGTCGGCTCCCTGGTGCAGCGCGAGTTCACCGCGGAGGAGACCGATCTCCTCGAGCTGGCCGCGGACAGGGCGGCGAACGCCCTGGTGGCCGAGCGCTCGCGCACCGACTCCGCCGCGGCGGTGGCTCTGCAACGCAGTCTCGGCCCACAGCGGCTGCCGCAGGTCTCCGGTCTCGACCTCGCTGCCCGCTACGTGCCGGGCAGCCGGGCCGGCGTCGGCGGTGACTGGTATGACGTCTTCGAGCTGCCCGACGGCCGCCTCGGCGTGACGATCGGTGACGTCATGGGCCATGGCCTGGCCGCCGCCACCGTGATGGGACGGGTGCGCAGCGCCCTGCGCGCCTACGCCCTCGAGGCCCGCGCGCCTCATCAGGTGCTGGCCCAGCTGGACGACTACATCCAGCACTTCGAGCCCGGCATGGTGGTCTCCGCGCTCTACGCCGTCGTGGATCTGGACACCTGGGCCGTGCAGCTGGCCTGCGCCGGCCACGTGCCGCCGGTGCTGTCCTGCGCGTCCGGGAGCTCCGTGCTTCTCGACGGCGAGTCCGGTGTCCTGCTGGGGGCTCCCACCGACGAGCCGCGACGCTCGCTCAGCACGACGCTGGAGCCGGGATCAGCGCTCTGCTTGTTCACCGACGGCCTGGTCGAGCGGCGTTCCGAAGACCTGACGGTCTCCCTCGAGCACCTGCGCCGGACCTTGGCCCCCGCCGCCGACTCCGCGGACATGCTGTGCGCCGACGTGATGGCCCGAGTGGTCGGAGACCGCGCCAGTGACGACGACATCGCCCTGCTGGTGCTGCGCCGGGAGCCCTAGCAGCCGCTCAGGCGGCCAGCGCGGCGAGGGCCATCCGCGCGAGCAAGGGCCGCATCTCCTCCACCGGCAGCAACGCACTGTGCGGGGTGGAGTTGATCAGGCCGAAGACCGCGTGCACCACCGCCCGGGCCCTACGGTCGTCGAGGTCCGACCGCACCTGGAGCAGCACCCGGACCCAGAGGACGACGTACTGACGCTGGGTCTCTCGCACGCGGGCGCGGGCCTCGTCGGGTAGTGCCGCCCAGTCGCGGTCCTGGACCACGATCAGCGGCTGGTGACGGAGCGCGAACTCCACGTGCCAGTCCACGAGACCCGCGAGGGCCGAGCTGCTGTCGGAGGCATCGGCGAGCCGTCGCCGACCTTCGGCGAGCAGGTCGTCGCTGATCGAGACCAGCATCGCGGCGAGAAGATCCTGCTTGCTGCGGAAGTGCTTGTAGAACGCCGGACCGCTGATCCCGCAGGCCGCGCCGAGGTCGGCGATGGAGACACCGTGGTAGCCGTGCCGGGCGAAGAGCCCGGCCGCGGTCTGCAGGATCTGTTCGCGGCGGCCCACGAAACAAGGTTAGCGGGCATTAACCGGTGCTGGGCTCAGCGCCGCTCGCCCTCGCCGATCCCCAGCCCCGCGCGACGGGCGCGCACGATCGCCTCGGACCGGTCGGCGACCTGGAGCTTGGCGAAGATGCTGGAGACGTTGTTGCGCACGGTCTTGGTCGAGCGCGACAGCGCCTGCGCGATCTGGCCGTTGGACCGGCCCTCGGCCAGCAGGTCGAGGACCTCCCGCTCGCGCGAGGTCAGCTCGGGGAACACGGCGTCGTCGTACGCCGTGAGCGGCCGGGTCAGGTAGCCCAGCACCCGCCGCGCGACCGAGGGGCCGAAGATCGCCTCGCCGCGCGCCACCGCAGTGATGGCCCGCACGACCTCCGGGCTGTCCGCACCCTTGACGAGGTAGCCACGGGCGCCCGCCCGCATCGCGGCGAAGACCGACTCGTCGTCCTCGAACATGGTCAGCACCAGCACGCCGAGGTCCGGCGCCTGCTCGAGGATCCGGCGGGTCGCCTCCACGCCGGACATGCCCGGCATGTTGAGGTCCATCACCACGACGTCAGGCGCCGCCTGGTCGACCAGGCCCAGCGCCTCCTCGCCGCCGGCGCCCTCGCCGACCACCTCGACGTCCTCGACCGCCTCGAGCAGGGCCCGGAGTCCGTGGCGGAAGACCGGGTGGTCGTCGACCAGGAGGACCCGGATCACGCGGGCACTCCCAGCGGGAGCAACGCGGTCACCCGGGTCCCGCCGCGCGGCGGTGAGGAGACCACGCAGCTGCCGCCGAGCTCGGTGGCGCGCTCCCGCATCGAGGCGAGGCCGACGCCCTGACGCCCGGTCTGCCCGTTCGTCAGCTGGGCTGCCTGCAGTCCGACCCCGTCGTCGTCGACGTCGAGGCAGAGCCGGTCGGTGCCTTCCACGACCAGGGAGATGCGACAGCTGCGCGCGCCCGCGTGCCGGCCGACGTTGGTGAGTGCCTCGGTGGCGATGCGGTAGGCGGCGACCTCGACGGCGGCCGGGAGCGGGGGCAGCCCGTCGCCACACACGAGCACGTCGAGGTGCGGGTCCCGGGCGGTGACCCGGCGGGCCTGGTGCTCCAGGGCACCGACCAGACCCCACTGGTCGAGGTCGGGTGGCCGCAGGTCCTCCACGAGCCGGCGCACGTCGGCCAGGGACTGCTGCACCTCCACCTTGAGGTGACCGGCCAGCTTGGCGATCTCCTCCTCGCGTGGACGCGCCATCCGCTCGACCGCGTCGAGGCCGAGTGCGAGACCGGCGAGCGCGGGGCCGAGTCCGTCGTGGAGGTCGCGGCGGATCCGGCGCCGCTCCTCCTCGCGGAGGGTGACCAGCTGCCCGCGCGAGCGCTGCAGGTCCCGGCTGAGCAGCATCGCGTGTGCCGCGACGCCGATCTGTCGACCCAGATCCTCGAGGAGTCGGACGTCGGTGGCGCGGAACGGGTCACGCGGCGTCGGGGGCGCCACCGTCAGGGTGCCGACCGGCTCCTCGCGGAAGGCCAGGGGAACGGTGGTGAGGTCCCCCGGTGGGCGCTCCGCGGTCGCCGCGACCACCACGTCCTGGCCCGGCCGGCCGACCTCCACGCGCACGTGGGGCAGCCGGAGCGAGGCAGCAACGGTGGCCGCGATCTCCTGGAGCGTGTCGGTGATCTCCTCGCCTCCCCGCACCGGCTCCGCGTCGTCCAGCCGACGGCCCAGGCCGCTGAGCACCGCGTAGGGGTCCCGCCGCTCGCCGTACAGCAACCGGTCCACGGCCCGCTGCGCCCGGGCCCGGACGGGCGCGAACGCGATCGCCACGAGCGCGGTCGCGATCAGCGCCGGCACCCCGCCGCCGCGGCCCCCCAGCCCGATTCCCAGGACGGCGACGAGGCTGGCGTAGGCGAGCACCAGCACCGAGGACAGGGCGGCGTACACCAGCGACCGGCGTACGACGACCTCGATGCCGGCCAGCCGACCACGCAGGATCGCGACCGCCACGGTGAGCGGCAGCAGCGGGACCGCGAACACGCTCACCAGCCGGTGCAGGTCGGAGGGAAGTGGCAGCGCCAGCGCGCCCACCAATGTGGCGACCGCGAACGCGAACCAGCCCAGCTGCGAGCGCTCCGGCCCCTGGGCACGCCGCCACCGGAGGACTGCCGCGGCGACGCCCCCGAGGAAACCGGCGATGAACAGTGCCATGCCGATGGCGCCGGCGACCCCGGTCACCGCCGACGGCAGCGGCAGGGCGACGGGGTTCGTCGCTGCGGGGTGGTTCTCCAGGCGACCGGGATGGAAGGCGTTGCGGAAGAACACCAGCACGATGGCCGTCACGTCCACGACCAGGAGCGCGCGCCACCGGCGCGAGGGCAACCGTCCGTCGGGGAAGAGCAGCACGCCGAGCGTGACCAGGGGGATCACGCCCAGGCCCCAGACCCACTCCGAGACCCAGGCGGCAGCGAGCGCGCCCGGGTAGCCCTCGGTCAGCCCGCGGTCCGCGTACGGGTACACCGCCAGGGTCAGAGCACTTGCCAGCCCACATCCCAGCAGCACCCAGCCGACCGCGTGGCGTGACCGCAGGGACAGCACCAGCGCCCCCAACGGGGGCATCAAGGTGCCGAAGACAATGTTCGGCCAGGTGTTGTCGAACTGCGCGGTGGAGAAGGGCCGCAGCGTGAACGAGCCGGTCAGCTCGAGGAAGAACGTCAAGATCAGGCCCGGACCCAGGCAGGCGAGCACCCACAGGGCCGGACTCGCTGCCGAGCCTGGCGAGGGGACGCGCCGAACCCGCATGAGCGCATGATGCACCCTGCGGGCCCGGCGCGGCAGGACGTCGTGCACGGCCGGGGGCACGACTCAGCCCAGTGCCCCGACAGGCTCTGCGAGACCAGCCGACACCGACGCGGTCGTTGGGCGCTTGGGTCCCCACACGGCCAGCCGGGTGCTCACCGCGAGCATCCAGACCAGGGCGAACAGGAACGGCATCGGGTTCGTCCCGATCGGGTCCAGGCCGGTGCCCACCGGCGCGGCGACACCCAGCACGCCGATCACGATCCCGCTCCACCCGGCGACCCTCCCCGCGAGACCAGTGCTCACCATCGCCACTCCGGCCGCCACCAGCAGCACCGCCATGGGCAGGAAGGTGATCACGAACGAGGACCCGTTCATGTCGGCGAGCACCCGTGCCAGCGTCGGCGTCAGCTGGCCGTGGTCGACCTCGCCGGTCATGATCGGGGCCGCAGAGCCGAGCTTGATCGCCAGCATGGTCACACCGGACACTCCCACCACACCCGGAAGCCAGCGCCAGCCGCCCGGGCGGGAACCGGTGCGTGCGCCCAGCGCGTGCACCAGCCACCCGACGAAGAACATCAGCGCGACGAAGCCCAGGACCTCCATGCGGAAGCCCACCGACTGCGCGATCGTCGGGTGGCCACTGAAGTCCACCAGGTCCTTGGCGCCGCTGGGGTGCGGGTCGGTGCCGTTGCCCGCACTGAGCTGGTTGCCCACCAACACCAGGAGCACGTACGCCGCTCCGGTCGCGGCCCCCACCCGGTCGGAGATGCTCACTTTCTTCACGGTTCCTCCTCGAGGACTCCTCGGACCGGACCTGCTCCGGCCGACGACCCGAGCCTGGGTCGCCCGGTGTCCCGGCGTCCCGGGAGCCCAGTCCTGAGCTGTCCCGAGCCGTCCCGCCCTCGACCGCATGGCACCGGTGGTTAATGATCGCTAACATGCCCTCCATGGCGTCAGGGATGGCGCAGCTCGTCGAGGAGCTGCGGGCGCGCACCGCAACGGTGCGACAGGGCGGTTCGGAGTCGGCCCGGACCAAGCACACCGAGCGCGGCAAGATGCTCGTGCGGGACCGGATCGACGCACTCCTGGACCCCGGGAGCCCCTTTCTGGAGCTGAGCCCGCTGGCGGCGTACGGCATGTACGGAAGCGGACCCGAGGACGAGAACGCCGTGCCCAGCGCGGGAATCGTCACCGGCATCGGCCGGGTCAGCGGCCGCCTCTGCGTGGTCGTCGCGAACGACGCGACCGTCAAGGGCGGCACCTACTACCCGGTCACGGTCAAGAAGCACCTGCGCGCCCAGGAGGTCGCCCGCGCCAACCGGCTGCCCTGCATCTATCTCGTCGACAGCGGCGGCGCCTTCCTGCCGATGCAGGACGAGGTGTTCCCCGACAAGGAGCACTTCGGCCGGATCTTCTTCAACCAGGCCAACCTCTCCGGCGACGGCATCCCCCAGATCGCGGCGGTGATGGGCTCCTGCACCGCCGGCGGCGCCTACGTCCCGGCGATGTCCGACGAGACCGTGATCGTCAGGGACCAGGGCACGATCTTCCTCGGCGGCCCGCCGCTGGTGAAGGCGGCGACCGGCGAGGTCGTCACCGCCGAGGAGCTCGGCGGCGGTGAGGTGCACGCCCGGAAGTCCGGGGTGGTCGACCACCTCGCCGAGGACGACGCGCACGCGCTGGCCATCGTGCGGTCGGTCGTGGACACGCTGGGGGCCGTGGTTTCGACAAGCTCGACCACCGGGAGCTCGACCACCCGAAGCTCGACCACGGCGGTCGAGGAGCCGCTGGCGGATCCGGGCGAGCTCTACGACATCGTGCCGCCCGACACCCGCACGCCGTACGACGTCCGAGAGGTGATCAGCCGGATCGTCGACGGGAGCCGCTTCCACGAGTTCAAGCAGCTCTACGGCGACACCCTCGTGTGCGGCTTCGCGCGGATCTGGGGCCACCAGGTCGGCATCGTGGCCAACAACGGCATCCTCTTCTCCGAGTCCGCGCTCAAGGGTGCGCACTTCATCGAGCTGTGCAACCAGCGGAAGACGCCGATCGTCTTCCTGCAGAACATCACCGGCTTCATGGTCGGCCGCGAGTACGAGAACGGTGGCATCGCCCGGGACGGCGCCAAGCTGGTCACCGCGGTCGCCTGCTCGGTGGTGCCGAAGTTCACCGTGGTGATCGGCGGCTCGTTCGGCGCCGGCAACTACGGGATGTGCGGGCGCGCCTACGACCCGCGGTTCTTGTGGATGTGGCCCAACGCCCGCATCTCGGTGATGGGCGGTGAGCAGGCCGCGAGCGTGCTGGCCACGGTGCGGCGAGACGCCCTCGCGGCGGCGAGAGATCGGCAGAGTGAGGGTCGCGGAGGTGCGTGGAGCGCCGAGGAGGAGGAAACCTTCAAGGCGTCGATCCGCGAGCAGTACGAGCGCCAGGGCTCGCCGTACTACTCCACCGCACGGCTCTGGGACGACGGCGTCATCGACCCGCTGGAGACCCGGCGCGTGCTCGGCATGGGCCTCGAGGTCGCCGCGCAGGCCCCGGTGCCCGAGCCCTCCTACGGCATCTTCCGGATGTGAACCGATGAAGACCCTTCTGATCGCCAACCGCGGCGAGATCGCGATCCGGGTGGCCCGCTCAGCCCGGACCCTCGGCATCCGGACGGTCGCCCTCTTCACCGACCTCGACGAGCACGCACCGCACGTGCGTGCCGCCGACCAGGCCGTGCACGTGGCGAGCTACCTCGACATCGATGCGGTCGTCGCGGCTGCCCGCGCCGTCGGTGCTGAGGCCGTCCATCCCGGCTACGGGTTCCTCTCCGAGCGGGCCCCGTTCGCCCGCGCCGTCCAGGCCGCCGGGATCACTCTCGTCGGCCCCTCGGCCGAGGTGATGGACGCGATGGGTCGCAAGGACGCCGCCCGCGAGATCGCGGTGGAGGCGGGCGTCCCGGTCGTCCCCTCCTACGACCGCGACACCCCGCCGGCCGAGATGGCCTTCCCGGTGCTGGTCAAGGCCGCGGCCGGGGGCGGCGGCAAGGGCATGCGGATCGTGCGGTCGGCCGACGAGTACGACGAAGCCGTGGCCGCCGCCCGCCGTGAGGCGTCGTCCGCGTTCGGCGACGACACCATGCTGGTGGAGAAGTACGTCGAGCGCGGCAGGCACGTCGAGGTGCAGATCATCGCCGACGCTCACGGCAGTGTGGTGCATCTCTTCGAGCGCGACTGCTCCGCCCAGCGCCGCCACCAGAAGGTGCTCGAGGAGGCGCCGGCGCCGGACCTGCCCGAGGGGGTGCGCGACCGGGTCACCGGAGCCGCGGTCGCACTGGCGCGCCAGGTCGGCTACGTCAACGCCGGGACCGTGGAGTTCCTGCTCGACACCGTCACCGGCGAGGCCTACTTCCTGGAGATGAACACCCGTCTGCAGGTCGAGCACCCGGTCACCGAGCTGGCGGTCACGGTGCGGGGCGAGCACCCGGACCTGGTGGCGCTCCAGCTGCTGGTCGCCGACGGGGAGCCCCTCCCGTTCGGCCAGGACGACGTCGCGTTGGCCGGCCACGCGATCGAGGCCCGCGTCTATGCCGAGGACGCGTACGGCGGCTTCCTGCCCCAGGCCGGGACCGCGTCCTTCGTGCACTGGCCGACGTCCGTGGACAGCCTCGGCACGGTGCGGGTGGACGCGGCGCTCGAGTCGGGTCAACGTGTCTCCACGGCCTACGACCCGATGCTCGGCAAGGTGATCGCCGCCGGTCCCGACCGCGACCACGCCCGACGCGCGCTGGTCGCCGCGCTGGACCGAACCGCAGTGCTCGGGTTGACCACGAACACCGGGTTCCTGCGCGCGCTCGCCGACAGCCGGGCCTTCGCCGCCGGAGCGGTGGACACCGCGTGGCTGGACCGCATCGACCTCGCGGCCGAGGTGCCGCCCCCGGACCCGGACCGCGCCCGGGTGGTGGCGGCGTGGGTCCGGGCCGCGGAGGTGGCCACCGACACCGGGCACCCGTTCGCCAGCGACGGCTTCCGCCTCGGTGCCGAGCCGGCCCCGGTCCGCGTGGAGCTCGACCGGGTCGTGCACGTCGACCGGCACCGGCGGACCGTCGACGACACTCCGGTCACCGAGGTCGCCACGGCGCCGCACGAGGTCCAGCTCGAGGTGGCAGACGAGCGCGTGCGCGGCTTCGTGGAGGTCCGGCCGCACGAGGTCGAGGTGGTGCACCGGGGTCAGCGGCACGCGTTCCGCCGGCCGGATCCCTTCCTCGACGCCGGGCCCGCCCTCGGCGACGGCACCCTCACCGCTCCGATGCCCGGCACGGTGCTGGCCGTCTCGGTGCTGGAGGGCGACCATGTGCGGGAAGGACAGACCGTCGGCGTGCTGGAGGCGATGAAGATGGAGCTGGCCATGAAGGCTCCGTTCGACGGCGTGGTCACTGCGGTCGGAGCTACGGCGGGGGAGCAGGTGGCGATGGGAGCGCGGCTGTTCGTGATCTCGGCGGAGGACGCAGATGCGTGAGCCGATGACCGTTCCCGCCGCGGACCTCCCGGCCCAGGTGACCATCTACGAGGTCGGTCCGCGCGACGGGCTGCAGAACGAGGCGACCGTCGTACCCGTGGAGGCCAAGGCGTCGTTCGTCGAGCGGCTGCTCGACGCGGGGTTGCCGGTCGTCGAGGCGACCAGCTTCGTGCATCCGAGGTGGGTGCCGCAGCTGGCGGACGCGGCCGAGCTGGTGGAGCGGTTGGGTGAGCCCGGCCGGCGGCTGCCGGTGCTGGTGCCCAACGAGCGCGGCCTCGACCGGGCCCTCGAGCTCGGCTGCGAGCACATCGCCATCTTCGGCAGTGCCACCGAGTCGTTCGCGCAGCGCAACCTCAACCGGGGTCTGGAGGAGCAGCTCGCGATGTTCGAGCCGACGGTGCGGCGGGCGCGCGACGCCGGGATGGACGTGCGCGCCTACGTGAGCATGTGCTTCGGCGACCCCTGGGAGGGCGAGGTGCCGGTCGACCAGGTCGTCGCGGTCGGCAAGCGTCTCTTCGGCCTCGGAGCCAGCCAGCTCAGCCTGGGGGACACCATCGGCGTGGGCACCGCCGGCCACGTCACCGCGCTGCTGGACGCCTGCAACGCTGCGGGTCTGGGCGACGACGTGCTCGCGATGCACTTCCACGACACCTACGGCCAGGCCCTGGCCAACGCGCACGCCGCCCTGCGGCACGGCGTCACCACCTTCGACGCGAGCGCCGGTGGTCTCGGTGGTTGCCCGTACGCCGAGAGCGCCACCGGCAACCTCGCCACCGAGGACCTGGTCTGGATGCTCGACGGACTCGGCATCCACACCGGGGTCGACCTCGGCAAGCTCGTGGAGACCAGCGCCTGGATGGCCGGTGTGCTCGGACGGCCGAGCCCCTCCCGCGTCGTGCAGGCCCTGGCAACCGGCAGCCGGTCCGCGGTCGGGCCTGCATGAGGCGGGTCTTCCTGCACGTGGGGACGCCCAAGAGCGGCACCAGCTACCTGCAGGACAAGCTCGCCCGCAACCGCGACCGGGTCCTCGCCCAGGGCCTGGACTACCTGCCGACCCGCAGCGACGACCACTTCGAGGCCGCGTTGGACCTGCTCGGGATCCGCTGGGCCGGGGCGGAGAAGGCGGCGAAGGGAGAGTGGCCGGCGCTGGTCACCCAGGCGCACCGAAGCACCGAGGACGTGTTGATCAGTCACGAGATCCTCGCCGCGGCGACACCGGACCGGGTGCGCGAGGCGATGCGCGCGTTCTCCCGCGACGAGGTCCACGTGGTGCTGACCGCGCGGGACCTCGGCCGCCAGATCCCCGCGGAGTGGCAGGAGCGGGTCAAGCACCGCGGCCGCCGGCCCTACGCCGACTTCCTCGCCGCGCTCCAGCGCAACCACCGACGAACCGACTGGCGGATGTGGTTCTGGCGGGTGCAGGAGGTCCCCACGATCCTCACCACGTGGGGCACCGGGCTGACGCCCGACCGGATCCACCTCGTCACCGTGCCGCACAGCGCCCACGACGGCGACGGGCTCTGGGAGCGGTTCACCACCACCCTGGGCCTGGATGCGCGGGCGCGCTATGAGCAGAGCGAGACGACCAACGCCTCGATCGGCGGCGCCGAGACGACCATGCTCCGTCGGCTCAACGTCGCGCTCGCCGAGCGTCAGGTGCCGCGGGAGACCTACGTCGAGTGGGTGCGGGCCTCCATCGTCCCGGAGGTGCTGGCGGCCCGCCGGGGCCGCCGCACCACCGTGCCTGCGGCGCTGCGCCCGTGGGTGGACGAGGTCACCGCCGAGTGGCGCGAGTGGGTGGAGCAGTCCCGGGTGCACGTCGTGGGCGACCTCGACGACCTCCGGCCGCGGTGGCCCGAGGACACGCAGGAGTGGTTCGACCCCGACGCCGCGGACCCCGAGGACGTCGCCGAGGCCGCGATCAGCGCGCTGGCCCACGTGCTCGACGAGCTCCGCGAGGAGGCGGCGCCGCGCCCGGTGGAGCGGATCTTCCGGCGGCTGCGGCCGTGACCACGTCCGCCACCGCCTATGCCCGGGCCGTGTCGGCGTGGGCCGAGCACCTGCGCGCCGGGGGCACCACGCCCTGGTCGGCCTGGTCGGCGGAACCGACCCGGCAGGACCATGCGCGCGGCGGCGATCCGGCGGTCCTGGAACCGCTGCCCGACGCCCTCCATCTCGAGCTCGTCCGTCGGCTCAACCGACAGGGCGGCCGCGAGCCGGGTCTGGTCGACACCGTGCTCGACACGCCCGCTCCCGGGCGCGGCATGGTGGACGTCCCGCTGCCCTGGTCCGGCGCGGGGGCGCCGGAGTTCGGGCCGCCTCCGGTCGACCCCGGGGACCTGCCGGCGGGACAGCTGATCCGGATGGCGGTGGGAGTGCTCGCCCGGTTGCTGCCCGGCATCCCCCCCGGTGCGTCCGCGCCGGCCACCTCACGGTGGCCGCTGCCCGGGCGCCGCCGCTTCGCGGTGCACGGATCCCCCGCCACGGCGGCCGCACTGGGAGATGCTGCCCTGGCCGGAGGCGCGGTGGAGTCGGGCTGGCGACCGGTGCACCTCGTGGTGGCCCTGCCGGTCGAGCTGATGATGGCCGAGCTGTGGGCGGCACAGACCGAGGCCGGCGACATCCTGCGGTGGGAGACGTTCTGGCACCAGGCGATCGCCGCGGGCGGTCTCCCTGCGGCGGTGGACCCGGTCGCCACCGCCACCCGGCTGGCCGCCGCTGGCCAACGGGTGCTGGTCGTGGTCGCCCCGGACGCCCCCGAGGCGGTGCGCGGCGGCCTCGAGGCGCTCGGGCTCGGACGAGGGCCCGCGACCCGCGCCCCGGCGCCCCTGTCGGACCCGGCCGCGACCGACCTGCTGCGCCGGCTCAACCGCGTGCTCGCCCTCACCGCGGGCGTCGACCGGGTCGTCCCGCTGGGACGCGTGCTGCGCGCCCGGGTGCTGCCCGCCACCGGCGACCGGGTGCTGCCGCCCAGCCCTCCGGAGGAGGGGCGGACGTGGGCGCACCGACAGGGACGCACCGCGGCCGACCGGCTCCGGTCTCCGGGCCGGCACGCTGGCTACGCTGTGCACGGCGATCCGGTCGCGCTCGCCCACTCCCCGCGCGAGAGCGGCGCCGTGGACGACGACCGCACCCTCGGGCTGGCGCTCACCGCCTGTCTGCGGGCCTGGCAGCTGCAGGGAGGAAGACCCGGGATGGGCCGATGAGCAGGCCGGAGGCGGCGGCACCGCCCCGGCGGCGCGTCTTCGTGCACGTCGGTGCTCCCAAGACCGGCACGTCGTTCGTCCAGGACATCCTGTTCACCCAGCAGCAGGCGCTGCGTGAGCTGGGCATCCTCTACGCCGCGGACCGTCACGACGCCCATTTCCTGGCGGCGCTGGACCTGATGGACCTCCCCTGGGGGGGCCTGGAGCGCGAGGCGTCCGGTCGTTGGGACCAGCTCGCCACGCAGGTGCGGGCCTGGCCCGGCACCGCGATCGTCAGCCACGAGATCCTCGGCACCGCTTCGCGGGTGCAGGTCAAGCGGGCGCTGGAGGCGCTCGGTCACGGCCGGCCCGGGGTCGAGGTGCACGTGGTGATGTCGGCGCGGGACCTCGCCCGGCAGATCCCCGCGGAGTGGCAGGAGAACGTCAAGCACCGGCGCACGGTTCGCTACCAGACCTTCCTCAAGCGTCTCCGGGACCCGCGCCGCGCCTCGAAGGTCGCCCAGTGGTTCTGGGGCGTGCAGGAAGTTCCCGAGGTGCTCTCCCGCTGGGCCGACGCCCTCCCGCCCGAGCAGGTGCACCTGGTCACGGTGCCCCCACCGGGAGCGCCGCCGCTGCTGCTGTGGGAGCGGTTCGCCGGGCTGTTCGGCATCGACGCCGAGCGCTTCGCCCCCACCGACCGGGCCAACGCCTCCCTCGGCGTCCCGGAGTCGGCCATGGTCCGCCGCCTCAACAGGCGCCTCAACGACGTGCTGCCCAACCACCACTACCGGTCGCTGGTGCGCGAGTACCTCGTGCACCAGAACCTCTCCTCCCAGGGCGGTTCCCCGCGGCTGGCGCTGCCCCCGGAGGCACACGTCTGGGCCACCGAGCTGAGCCGACGCTGGGTCGAGGAGATCGCACGTCGGGGCTACGACGTGGTCGGCGACCTCGACGAGCTGGTGCCTGCGGCCCCGCGTGCGTACGTCGACCCCGACGCGTGCGACGAGCACGCAGTGGCCGAGGCGGCGCTGGATGCGTTGGCCCTGATGACTCGCGAAGCTGCCCGGCTGCGAGACGTCGAGGCCGAGCTGCGCCTCGGACTGGCCGACCGGGACCGCCAGCTCGCGCGGTTCTACGGCGGCCGCGTCTTCCGCGCCAAGCGGCGGCTGGTCGAGCTGTCGGAGGAGAACGTGGTCGCCCGGGGCGGGCTCTCGGCCTACCGGCGGTTGCGGGGCAGGAGCTCCCGGTCGACGTAGCGGCCGATCTGCCAGGTCGAGAACGCGTCGGTGCCGGCCCCGACCAGGCCGCCCACCACCGGCACCCGCCGCGCCACGGCGGTGGCCGCCCGCTTGCCCGCCATCCTGGTGAGCAGCTCGGCCGCCACCTCGTTGGCCATGATCTTGTCCAGGTGCGGGTCGTGCACCGGCGCGGTCGCCAACGCCATCGGGGTCCCGGGCAGCTTCTTCTTGCGGATCAGGCTCAGCATCCGCTCCTCCCCCAGCATCGAGGCGAGCACGGCATTGCGCACGCGCTTGTCGGCCAGCTCGTAGCCGCGCAGGTGGGCGATGCCGGCGACCATGCGGGACTGGAGGAGCGCCAGGCCGGTCACGTTGACCGGCACGGCGACGGCAAGGGTCATCAGGCCACCGATGTTGGTGACGAACCCCTGCGCGCCGGCGAGCCGGACGTTGTTCTCGATGACCTCGTGGATCGCCTTGTCCTGGTCCCCCCGCTGCTCGTCGAGCTGCTTCTCGGCCGCCAGGGCCGCCCCGTCCAGGGGGCCGACGCCTCTGATCGCCTTGTCGAGGGCCTCGTGCACGAAACCGGAGGTCACGTTGGGCGCCAGCTCGCCGAGCCTGGGGGCCACCACGCTGCCGAGGCGCTTGGACATGCTCATGTCTGCAGCGTACAAACGTGCCGTGGCCGTCGAACCTCCCGTCAGCGGGTGGCAGTTCCCGCCCTGCGAGGAGGCCGACGACGACATCGTCGCCTTCGGCGCCGACCTCGAGCCGGGCACGCTGCTCGCGGCCTACCGGCAGGGGCTGTTCCCGATGCGCGTCGACGTCTCCGTGCCCGGGCACACCCGGCCACCGATGGCGTGGTGGTCGCCGGTACGTCGCGGCGTGCTGCCCCTGGACGGCCTGCGGATGAGCCGCTCGCTGCGGCAGTCGTGCAAGCGCTTCGAGATCCGCGTGGACACGGCGTTCGACGACGTGGTCGCCGGCTGCGCGGACCCGCGGCGGCCGTCAGGGTGGATCGAGGGCGACATCGCCTCGGCGTACTCCCGGCTGCACCGGCTGGGCTGGGCGCACTCGGTCGAGGCCTGGCAGGACGGGGCGCTGGTGGGCGGCCTGTACGGCGTCGCCCTCGGCGGCCTCTTCGCCGGTGAGTCGATGTTCAGCCGGGCGCGGGACAGCTCCAAGGTGGCCCTGGTCGCGCTGGTGGACCTGCTCACCGACGAGCATGCCGGCCGCCGGCTGCTGGACACCCAGTGGCAGACCCCCCACCTGGCATCGCTGGGGGTCGTGGAGATCCCCCGCGCGGAGTACCTCCGCCGGCTCGAGGCGGCGCTCCCGCTGCCGTTGCCGCAGGCCTTCTGCTGACGCAGCCTGAGATGCTGTCGGCGTACTCGACGACAGACAGGAGCGCAGGTGCCCAACCACGGCGACTGGCAGTTCGGGATCTATCTCAACGGGCTTGCCGGTGTGACGCCGTCGTTCCCGATGGACTACGCCGCGCTGGAGCGCGCGGCAGAGCAGGCCATGTCCGCGGAGGTCTGGTCCTACGTGGCAGGCGGGGCCGGCGACGAGCACACGCAGCACGCGAACGTGACCGCCTTCCAGCGGTGGGGGCTGATGCCGCGGATGCTCGCCGGCGCGGCCGAGCGGGACCTGAGCGTCGACCTGTTCGGCGTGCGGTCGCCCACGCCGCTGATGCTGGCACCGGTGGGCGTGATCGGGATCTGCGAGCAGGAGGGGCACGGCGACCTCACCACCGCACGCGCCGCTGCCGCGTCGGGGGTCCCGATGATCGCCTCGACGCTCTCACAAGATCCGATGGAGGACGTCGCGGCGGAGCTCGGGGACACCCCCGGGTGGTTCCAGCTGTACCCGCCGAACGACCGCGAGCTGACCGAGAGCCTCGTCCGGAGGGCCGAAGCCGCGGGCTTCACCGCCCTGGTGATCACGCTGGACACCTTGACGCTCGGCTGGCGGCCACGGGACCTGACGCTCGCCAGCTTCCCGCAGCTCAAGGGCCTGTGCCTGGCCAACTACTTCTCCGACCCGGTGTTCTGCTCCCGGCTGGACGCACCGCCGGTGGACGACCCGCAGGCAGCCGTCGGGGTGTGGGCGACGCTGTTCGGCAACCAGAGCCTGGGCTGGGAGGACCTCGCCTGGCTGCGGTCCCTCACCACCCTGCCGATCCTCCTCAAGGGCATCTGCTCCCCGCAGGACGCCCGCCGCGCCGTCGACAACGGCATCGACGGCATCTACTGCTCCAACCACGGCGGTCGCCAGGCCAACGGCGGCCTCCCCGCCCTCGACTGCCTTCCCGACGTGGTGGCGGCTGCCGGGAACGCACCCGTGGTCTTCGACTCCGGGGTCCGCGGCGGCCCCGAGGTCGTCAAGGCCCTCGCGCTCGGCGCCCGGGCCGTCGCCGTCGGACGCCCGTATGCCTACGGGCTGGCGGTCGGCGGCCAGGAGGGCGTCGAGCACGTGCTCCGGTGCCTGCTGGCCGAGACCGACCTGACGATGGCGATCAACGGCTACCCCTCGATCAGTGACCTGACCCCGGAGGCGTTGCGCACCGTGCGGTAGGACGCCTCACTTCAGCAGGCGCGACATCCGCCGGTCGGCGAGAGGCTTGCCGCCGGTCTGGCAGGTCGGGCAGTACTGCAGGCTGGAGTCGGCGAAGCTGACCTCGCGCACCGTGTCGCCGCACACGGGACAGGGCTGTCCGGTGCGTCCATGAACGGCGAGGTGGCTCTTCTTCTCCCCCTTGAGCTCACTGGCAGCCAGACCGGAGGAGCGTTGCACCGCCTCGGTGAGGATGCGCCGGATCACCCCGTACAGGGTGTCCAGCTCGTGGTCATCGAGGCTGTTCGCCGGCTTGAACGGCGACATCCGGGCGGCGTGCAGGACCTCGTCGGAGTAGGCGTTCCCGATCCCGGCGATGTTGGACTGCTGGCGCAACACTCCCTTGATCTGTGCCCGGCCCGCGCGTTCGAGGATCTGGCGGAGCAGCTCGGCGGTGAACTCCACCGACAGCGGGTCGGGGCCGAGGCGGGCGATGCCCTCGACGTCCCGGGCGTCGCGGACGACGTAGAGCGCCAGGCTCTTGCGGGTGCCCGCCTCGGTGATGTCGAGCCCCGCCCCGGTGTCCAGGACGATCCGCGCGGCGAGCGGGGACTTGTTGCTCGGTCGCGCCGGCGTCTTGGGCAGCTCCTCACGCCAGCGCACCCAGCCGGCCTTCGCCAGGTGCAGCACCAGGTGGGTCCCGCCGACGTCGAGGTCCAGGAACTTGCCGTGGCGGGTCACCCCGTCGACCAGGCCGCCGGAGAGCGCGGTGATCGGCGGGTCGTAGGTCTTCAGGCAGCTGAAGGCCACGATCTCGACCCGGACGACGGCGCGACCGGCCAGGCGCTGGGAGAGATCCTGGGCGAGGGCCTCGACCTCGGGAAGCTCGGGCACGGACCCATCTTGCCCGGAGGGCGGGGAGTGGCACGCCGCTACGACTCGCTAGGGAAATCTACGACGATCGCTAGACGAGTCGATACGGTCCGATCGTGGACCCGATCAGGAACCCCTACGCCCCCGGCGCCGGCCAGCGCCCGCCCGAGCTGGCCGGTCGCGACCGAGAGCTCCAGCAGTTCGAGGTCACCCTCGAGCGGGTGGCCGCCGGGCGACCGGACCGCAGCATGGTGCTCTCCGGCCTCCGCGGCGTCGGCAAGACCGTGCTGCTCAACACGCTGCGCAGCCTCGCGGTCAAGCGCGCCTGGGGCACCGGGAAGATCGAGGCCCGCCCCGACCAGGCGCTGCGCCTGCCGGTGGCCCAGGCCGTGCACGCCGCCGTCCGCGAGGTCGCCCACCGGCACCGCGACCCCGACCGCGTCGACGAGGTCGCGGGGGTGCTCAAGGCGTTCGCGCTCCACACCGGCCTGGAGGAGCGCAAGGCGGCACGTTCCCGCGGCTGGCAACCGCCCCTCGACGTCGCGGCGGCGCGGGGCCGGGCCGACTCGGGGGATCTCGAGCTCGACCTGAGCGAGCTGTTCAGCGACATCGCCTCACTGGCGCGCGACCTCGGCGTGGGGATCGCACTCTTCGTCGACGAGATGCAGGACATCCCTGCTCCCGAGCTCGCGGCGCTGTGCGGCGCGGTCCACGAGATCAGCCAGCAGGGCGCGCCGCTGATCGTGGTGGGCGCCGGGCTGCCGCACCTGCCGGTGGCGCTGGCCGCCTCGAAGTCGTACGCCGAGCGGCTGTTCCGTTACGTCCGGGTGGACCGACTCCCACGCGAGATGGCCGAGCGCGCGTGGACCGTCCCGGCAGCGACCGAGGACGCGACGTACGAACCCAAGGCGCTGGAGGAGCTCTACCGCCTCACCGATGGCTACCCCTACTTCGTGCAGGCCTACGGCAAGGTCACCTGGGACGTCGCGGTCGACTCCCCGATCCGGTGGGACGACGTGATGCAGGCCGCCCCCGAGGCCGAGGCGGAGCTGGCCGTGGGGTTCTTCGGCGCGCGCTACGACCGGGCGACTCCGGCCGAGCGCGAGTACATGCTCGCCATGGCAGACCTGGGCGAGGACACCGGTGACGCGCCGGTGAGCACGGCCGCGGTGGCCAAGCTGCTCGGTCGCAAGCCGCAGTCCCTCTCCCCCGCTCGCGACGGCCTGATCAAGAAGGGGCTCGTCTACTCCGGCGAGCGCGGCGCGGTGGCGTTCACGGTGCCGCACTTCGGCAAGTTCCTCCGCACCCAGCGCTGATCAGGAGTTGCGCTCGACGTAACCCGCCGGGTCCTGGTCGGAGTAGTCGACACCGGTGGCGTGCTGCGCCTCGAAGCTCAGGAACTCCACGGCGATCTCGTGGCGCGTCGCCAGGTCCGCGCGACGGCGGAAGTCCGCCAGGTCCTGGCGTTCCTCCTCGGCCATATGGTCGGAGTTGGCGATCCGCGCGTCGGTCACGGCCTGCCACCAGTCGTCGCTGGCCACCGCGTGCTCGCCCGCCGCGCGCACGGCGTCGCGGATCTGGTTGTGGTCCTTCACGGCGTCCTCGGTCTCGTCCTCGACGCCGTCGGCGTCGGCCGCTCCCTCCCCGACCTCGAGGAGCCGGGGGTAGAAGAACTTCTCCTCGGCGGCGGCATGGACCTCGAGCAGGTTCGCCAGGCGATTCCACACGGCTCCCACCAGGCCGGGATCCTCGTCGCGCAGCTCGTCGAGGATGGCGAACATCCGACGCTGCTCGTGGTGCTGGAAGAGGATGTGCTCGGTGATGTCCATGGCTGCCTCCTGATCGCGGGTCGGGTGGAGTCGACCGGTACCCGACCCGCGATCAGCCCACGCGTCGAACCACCCGCGTCGACCGGGAAAGTTGCCCACAGATCGGGTCCGACCCTGTGCGTGCCACCAAGATCCCGTTATACTCGCACACATGTTCGATCTCCCGCCTGCCGCGATCGACTGCCCCGTCGCGCTGGTCGAGGTGTCGGAGTGGCAGGCGGCGTTGGCTGCGGCGGCGGGGGCGCCCGCGGACGGGTTGGACGACGCGGAGCGGGTCGAGCTGATCCGGGGGTTGGAGGAGCTGAAGTCGGCGTGTGCGGCGGTGCAGGCGCGGCTGACGGTGGAGTTCCGGGCCTCCCAGGTCGCCGAGACCGAGGAGCGGATCGAGCAGCAGCTCGCCGAGGCCTCCGAGGCCGCGCATCGCGAGGCGCTGCGGCTGCGAGCGCGGCACCAGCGCGCCGAGGCGGCGCGCAGCGTGAGCGGCCAGGTCGCGCTGGCCCGCGGCGAGTCCCCGGTCGCGGGCAACCGGCACGTCGGGGTGGCGTTGGCGATGACCGAGATGCCGCACACCTTCGCCGCGTTGTCCGCCGGGCTGCTCTCGGAGTGGCGGGCCACCATCCTGGTCAAGGAGACCGCCTGCCTCTCGGTGCAGGACCGCGCCGAGGTCGACGCCCGGATCGCTGCGGACACCGGGGCCTGTGCGGGCTGGGGAAACCGTCGGCTGGAGGCCGAGGCCAAACGGATCGCCACGGAGCTCGACGCCGCGTCGGTGGTCCGCCGCGCCGCGAAGGCCCGCGCCGACCGGCGGGTGACTTCTCGCCCCGCGCCGGACACGATGAGCCACCTCTCCGCGCTGCTGCCGGTCGAGCACGGGGTCGCCGTCCATGCCGCGCTGGGCAAGCACGCCGATGCCCTACGCGCCGGGGGAGACCCGCGCAGCCGCGGTCAGATCATGGCCGACACCCTGGTCGAGCGGGTCACCGGCCGCTCCGCCGAAACCCCGGTGCCGGTCGAGCTGGAGCTGGTGATGACCAGCACCGCCCTGCTCGACCCCACCGCCGACGGGGGCCACGAGCCGGCCTGGTTGTCCGGCTACGGCATCGTCCCCGCCGAGCTCGCCCGCACCTGGGCCCAGACCGCGTGCAGCGCCGAGGGCCTCTTCGTACGCCGACTGTTCACCCGCCCCACCACCGGACAGCTGACCGCGATGGAGTCCCGCGCCCGGACCGCCCCACCCGGACTGGCCACGTTCCTGCGGCTGCGTGACCAGAGCTGCCGCACTCCCTGGTGCGACGCCCCGATCCGGCACCTGGACCACATCACGCCCTGGTCCCAGGGCGGCACCACCAGCGCCCCCAACCTGCAAGGGCTGTGCGAGGCGTGCAACCACACCAGACAGGCCCCCGGGTGGCAGACGAGGTCCCGCAGTCCCGGCACCGGCCGCCACCGGACCCTCCTCACCACCCCCACCGGGCACCGCTACCGCACCACCGCACCACCGTCACCCGGCACACCCCCGGACTCACTGCTCGAACGACGACTCCTCGACTGCGTCTGGGCCGCCTGAGCCCGCGCGGGGCGTGGCCGCGGCTCAGCTCAGTGCACGTCGAGGCGCCGCCAGCCCGCTCACGCGGCTCACCACCCCAGCACGGTGGCCGAGTCCCCGACCGCAAGAGGTTCGTCGGCCGCCTCGGCGAATGCCAGGAGTGCCTCCACCATGGCCGTGCGCTGGCGCGTCGGCATGTCGCGCACGATCGCCTCGATGGCTGAGCGGCGTGCGGCGGTGACGTCATCGACCAGCCGTCGGCCACGACCGGTCAGCTCGATGAGCACCTCGCGACGGTCCTCGGGGTTCTCCCTGCGCGCCACGAGGCCAAGTGAGATCAGCCGGTCGACGGTGCGCAGGGTGGTCGAGGCGTTGACCTGCAGGCGCTCGGAGAGCCGGTTCAGTCGCGAGTCCCCGTGGGCGCGCAGGACCACCAGGGTCCGGAACTGGGTGAGGGTGACCTTGCCCTCCACGTCAGCCAGGGAGCGGGCGGAGACTCCGACGAGGGCGCGGGAGGCGGTCAGCAGCGCGGTGACGAACTGGTCCAGGTCGTCACCGCCGGGCCCGGTCCGTGCCGCCCGATCCGAGTCTTGCATGGCGCAATCCTTGCACGCGGCAACACTGTTGTCAGTGCTTCGTCGCGCTCACTTGCGCCGCCGGTGCAGGGTGTTCAGCGCCAACCTGTAGTCGAACCAGCCCACGATGTCGCCCGAGACCGCGCTCAGCACCGGCAGCGCGCCGAGGCCGCTCCCGTCCAGGGCGCGCACCGCCTCGTCGACGTGGTCGGTGTCGCGCAGGGTGATCGGGAGCTCGGCCAGGAGCTCGGCCGGAGTCGCGTCGTGCTGGCCGTCGGAGATCGCCTCGGCGACGGCCCGGGCGGTGAGGACTCCCAGGTAGTCCCCGTCGCGCGCGACCGGCAGGACGCCGTAGGGGGAGTACGCGAGCTTGTCGGAGGCCGCCTGGAGCGAGTGGTCGGCCGGGACCGGCTCGGGCACCGGACGCATCACGCCGGCGATCGGCATGCTGGCCCGCTCGATGGTCTCGCGGGCCCCCAGGTCGACGCCGCGACGCCGCAGCTTGAGGGTGTAGACGGTGTCGGGGCTCAGTCGGTGGCTGACGCCGGTGGCGAGCACGATGGCGGTCATCAGCGGCAGGATGATGGAGTACTCGCCGGTGAGCTCGAACATGATGATCACCGCCGTGATGGGAGCGCGGGCCGCACCAGCGAACACCGCCCCCATGCCGATCAGCCCGTAGGCCCCGGCCGGGCCGGCCACCGACGGCAGCGCGGAGCCGGCCACCGCGCCGAAGGCAGAGCCCAGCATCGCGCCGATGAACAGGCTCGGAGCGAACACCCCTCCCGAGCCGCCGATGCCGATGGTCAGCGAGGTCGCCACCATCTTCCCGACCATCAGCACGAGCAGGAACAACACCGCGTAGGCGCCGGAAATGGCATCGCCGAGGACGGGGTAGCCGACGCCGTACATCTGCGGCAGGGCGACGAGGACCGCGCCCAGGGCCAGGCCACCCACCGCCGGGCGCAACCACTCCGGTCCGCGCCACCACGAGTCGCACAGGTCCTCGATGCCGTAGAGGACGCGGGTGAAGCCGACCCCCACCAGCCCCGCCAGGAGCCCCAGGGCGGCGAACAGCAGGTACTGCGAGGGGTGCTCGACGGTGAACGTGGGCAGATCGAGGAACGGCTGGTCCCCGAGCACCGCCCGGCCGATCGCCGCGGACGTGACCGCAGCGATGACCACCATCCCGAACGCCTCGGCCACGAAGTCGCTGAGGATCAGCTCCATCGCGAAGAAGACGCCGGCCAGCGGAGCGTTGAACGTCGCCGCGATGCCACCGGCGGCACCGCAGGCCACCAGCACGCGCATCCGCGGCTCCGGCACCTTCAGGCCGCGACCGAAGGTCGATCCCAGCGCGGACCCGATCTGCACGATCGGGCCCTCGCGACCGACGGAGCCGCCCCCGCCGATGCACAGCGCCGAGGCGAGCGCCTTGACCGCCGCGACCTGGGGCGCGATCCGGCCGCCGCGCTGCGCCACGGCGTACATCACCTCGGGTACGCCGTGCCCGCGCGCCTCACGAGCGAAGAAGTGGACGAGCGGGCCGTAGGCCAGGCCGGCCAGGACGGGGGCGCCCAGCAGGAACCAGCGGCCCAGCCCCTCGAGCCCCGGATGCGCCGCCCCCGGAACGGCCGCGTAGTCGGCGTGACCGGAGAGGACCAGGGTGAAGACCTTGATGAGCCAACGGAAGAGCACCGCGAAGCCGGCCGCTCCGGCCCCCACGGCCAACGCCAGCACCAGGAGGCCGGGCTGGGAGGCCCGCAGCAGCCGCACGACCCCGCTCCCGTCGGGCCGGGTCCGCAGGACCCTGCTCGCGGGCAGGAGGCGACGTGAGGGCGGCATGGATTGCAGTATGCAATGCTTGGCCTCAGCAATGCCAATCGGCGCGTGCCGCCGGACCGCTCCCTGCACAGCGCCGCGAGGTCAGGACGGGCCGAGCGCCGCCGCCTCGCCCGACGCTGAACGGCCGGCGGGCTCCTTGAGCTCGACGAACACCGCGTGGGTCTCGGAGTCGCCGATGTTCGTGCCCGAGTGCTCCTGGGCGTCGAGCCAGCGCGCCTGGAAGGCAGGGAGCTCGAGCTCGACCTCACGCCCGCCGCTTCGCAACCGTCGCTTGAAGGAGGAGAGCGTCACCATCACCGAGTCCGGGTGCTGGTGCGGCCGGGTCTGGTCGCCAGGTGTGTCGCGGTACTCCAAGACCCGCACCCGGTCGTTCTCGAACACCACGTGGTACAGCTCCGGGCTGACCTCCACCGGATCCGCCATCACGCCCACCTCCTTGTCGTTCTTTCGTGGTACGCATGTCCCACGATAGTACGGCGGTACCATGAACGCCATGGCCACGGCGTACGAGTCCTCGGGGCGCACCGCGCAGAAGCGGCGGACCCGCGAGCACCTGGTCGCGGTGATCCGGGATCTGCTCGCCGAGGGCGTGACTCCCACTGTCGACCAGGTCGTGCAGCGCTCGGGTGTCTCGCGCACCACCACCTACCGCTACTTCCCGACCCAGCAGGCACTGCTCCTGGCAGCCCATCCCGAGATCGAGCAGGTGACCCTGCTCGGGCCCGACGCTCCCACGGAGCCCCGGGCCCGGCTGGAAATCGTGCTCGAGGAGCACCTTCGGATCCTGCTCGACTGGGAGCCCCAGCTGAGGGCCTCGCTGCGAGCGTCCCTGGAGCCCGGCTCCGACCAACCGGCCCTGCGCGGTGGGCGGGCGATCGGCTGGATCGAGGACGCGCTGCACCCACTGGGCAGGGCCCGGGCGCGCCGGCTCGCCGTCGCCATCCGCGCCGTCGCCGGCATCGAGCCCTACGTGTGGCTCCGGGACATCGCCGGCCTGTCGGCGGCCCAGGCAGTGCGCACCATGCGCGCCAACGCGCTGGCGGTCTACGACCAGAGCGTGCTCGCTGCCGAGGAGTGAGAGGCCTGGCCAGGCGCGGGCACGCGGAGCCGCTCAGGAGCGCCGTGGGCCGGGCACCAGTCGTCGGACCCGCTCGGTCCCCGAAACGTCCTGCTGCTGCTCGCGCACCCGCCCGGCGCGTTGCTTGGAACGGTTCAGGCGTCGGCGCAGGCGAGTGTTCTCCTCACGCAGGCGGTCGGCCTCGGCGCGCAGCCGCTCAGCCTCGGACCGGAGGTTGTCGGCCTCGGCCCGTCGCCGCTCGTGGTCGGTCTCCAGGGCTCGCAGCTCGGGTCCGCGCGTCTCCACCGGCGCCTGGAGCAGACGCTCGTTGCCTTCCTCCCGGAGCCGACGCAGACACTGCAGCATCAGCTCACCGCCGGCCTGCGGCGTGGCTGCCTGGTAGTGGTAGGTCTGGCCCGGTCGCAGCACCGCGATCCGGTCGAGGATGAGCTGCTGGAAGAAGAACCGCTCCTCCGGCGTGCGGCAGACCGGCATCGCCGCCTCCATCAGCCCGGTGAAGAGCGTGGTCCACGAGCCCCGCTTGCGCTCGTCGGGCCAGTCGAACCACTGCTTGTGGTAGTTCTCGCTGTGGTCGAGGCGGTGGTAGAGGGGCTGCGGGACCCGCACGAACGGGCCCCACCGGAGCAGCTTCGCCAACCACACGAAGACCTCCGAGAGCCCACGGAACTCATCACCCCGGATCGGTCCTGCCTGCTCGACCGCACCTGTGCGCATGAGCCCGCGCACCGCGACCGGCTCCTTCTGCTCGATGTGCTGCCGGAGCCGGGAGAGGACGTCCCCCTCGATGGAGGGAGCGGTCTCGAGGTGCGTTCGTCCTCCGTGCCACTGGCAGTCGGCGTACACGACGGCGGCGTCCGGGCGGGTGCGGGCCAGGTCGAGCAACACCTCGAAGAACCTCGGGTCCGAGGTGTCGTCGTGCTGTCGGTAGCAGAAGAACTCGCCCAGCGGTTGTCGCAGCAGCCAGTTGACGTTGCCGTGCCAGTCGAGGCGCTCGGGCTGCACGGTCAGGGAGAAGCGGGGATCGGCCAGGAACGGCTCGCAGGCGCGGGCGCTGGCCTGGTCTCCCGCATCGACGGAGATCAGGACGTCGAAGTCGGTGAAGGTCTGCTGCTGCAGCGATCGCAGGGCCTCACCGACCTGCTCCTCCCCGCGGTAGACGGGGACACCGACCGTGATCGTCCTGGGCACCTCGACCTCAACCCTTCCGGTACGCCGACTCGACGCGGTCGGCACACCGCTGCGCGAACAGCGGTGCCATGGTCAGCTTCCCGGGGTCCACCGAGTGGTAGTCCCCGTGCGTGGTGACGCCGATCGCGTACCGGTTGTGCAGCTCGCTGCGCGGGTCGTCGATGTCGGTCTCTCCCCAGGCGACGATCACGCCGCCCTTGACCAGGGCATCGGCGAGGTGCTCCCGTTCCAGGGCGGCCAGGCCCGGCACCAGCTTGCCGAGCCCGTCGACGGTGCCGGTCACGATCTCGGTGCGCAGGGGGTCACCGGGATGGGTCTCCCAGTCCCCCGGTGGACTGATCGCCGCGCTGTAGCCGAGTACGCAGGCGGGATACCAGGTCAGGTAGACGGTGCCGTCCGGATACGTGACCACCTCCCCGAAGGGTCCCGAGATCACGGTGGCGCTGGGTGGGGCCGGCAGTTCCTCGGGCCAGCGCACGCTGACGCCGTACTTCAGCCGGTGCAGCCACGGCCGGCCGGGGCGGAGACCCATGGTCGCGTCGACGGCGAGCCGGCCACCCCACAGCGCGTTCACCACCTGGTCGACCTCCTCCGACCAGTCCGCACCACCGGCGGAACCGGAGACGACCAGCGACCCGGAGCGATCCCTACGAATCTCCTGCACCCGGTGCTGCGTCCGGACCTCCACCAACGGTTCCTCGGCGAGCCGCACCCGGAGGGCGGCGGCCAGCGCGACCGGATCGATGGCCACCTCCGGGCTGTCGAAGACAGCCAGCGCAGTGGCCGGGTCGAACAGCTCGACCAGCTCGCTCTCCGACCACCGCCGCGGCCCGGCGCCGAGGTCAGCGCCGAAGTACGACGTCCCCGGGGCGGCGGCTGCCTCCATGACCAGCTCGTGCACCCGGCCCAGATAGCCGCCCACGGCCTCGGGCGGGTGCTGGCTGTCGCGATGCACCACGTAGGCCGCGGGGCGCGATGTCTCGAGCGGGATCGTCGCCCCGAGATGACGACGTAGGAACGGCTCGAAGGCCAGCGCACCGGCCATCATCGTGCCGGCGGTCCGTCCCGACGGGTCCGCGGCGTACATGTAGCCGAGGTGGACCTTGCCCTCGTTGGCGATCGCCGTGCGCCGCAAGAGCGAGTCGTTCTCGTCGAACAGCACCACCGGCACACCCCGGGACGCCAGCTCGAGCGCGACGGTGCACCCCTGCAGCCCGCCGCCCAGGACACCCACACGCCCCATCGGTCCTCCTCGCGTCGACGAGTGCCGTGCCGCCCGCGGCGTCGAGGGCTCCCGGCTCCTTCAGCCTAGGGAGCGCGACGCGACCGGTGGTGGACCTCCGGCGCGCGTCGCGCCCGAGGGTTCCGGCCGGGTCCGAACGGTCTGGTTCGCGTGGGCACTAGCCTGACCCGGTGCCGACTCCTGGGCCCGGCGGCCGCCGACGCAGCGTCTCCGGGCTCGCCGCGGGGTCGGCGGTCAGCGGGCTGCTGGCCTATGTGTTCTTCGCGTTGGTCACCCGCGCGCTCGGGGCCGAGCGAGCCGCGCCGGTCTCGGTGCTGTGGGCCTGGTGGAGCTTCACCGGCGCGGGCCTGACCTTCCCGCTCCAGCACTGGATCACCCGCACCGTGACGGCGACCGCCGCCGAGGGCCCGGTACGACGTTCGCTCGGCCGCCTCTCCACGCTCGTCCTGGGGGTCTCCCTCGTCGCCGGTCTGGCGGCCGGCCTGGCGGGACAGCTGCTCTTCGACCGCGAGGGCCCGGCCTTCCCGGTGCTCTCCGCCCTCGTGGTGCTCGGCGCCGGGCTGATGGGGATGGTCCGCGGGGTGCTCAGTGCCCGGGGCCGGTTCGGCGCCGTGGGGGCGGGCCTGGTCGCCGAGAACGCCCTGCGGTGCGTGCTCGCGCTCGGGTTGTGGCTGGCCGACGTGCACGATCCGGCGGCCTACGGATGGTCGCTGGTGCTGGGATATCTCACCGCTTTCGCCTTCCCCAGTGCCCTTCGCCTCCGCACGGACGGCGCCGGTCGCGCCAACCCGTTCGCGTTCCTGGGCGGCGCCGGCAGCGGTCAGCTGATCGCGCAGGCCGTGCTCACCGGCGGGCCGGTGCTCCTCGCTGCCGCCGGCGGAGCGCCCGCCGAGGTGACCGCGCTGTTCGCGGGGCTGGCCCTGTTCCGGGCGCCGTACACCCTGGGCGTCGGCGTGCTGGCCCCGGCCACCGAAAGGGTCACCCGGATGATCGTCGCCGGCGACCACGCGGCGCTGCGCCGACTGGGCACTGGGCTGGCCGGGCTGGTGCTCACCGGCGCCCTCGCCGGAGGACTCTTCGGCCTCTGGGCGGGTCCGCCCCTGGTGCGCCTGGTCTTCGGCCAGGACATCCGCCTTCCCGGCGGGGTGACAGCCGCGATCGCGGTCGGCACCGTGCTGGCACTGGGCAACCTCGCCCTCACCGTCGTGCTGATGGCGCGGCACCACACCGGCGCCCTGACCCGCGGCTGGCTGGCCAGTCTGATGCCCGGGGCCTTGTGGTTCGTCCTCTCCGGGACCGAGCTGCTGGAACGGACGGCGATCGCCTTCCTGGTCACCGAGGCGGCCGCACTGTTGTGGATGTCAGTCGAGGAGCTGCGGGCCAACCGCCGCTCCATGGCGTCCCGGTAGTCCAGCTCAGTAGGGCTTCTCGGCCGCCAGAAAGATCGAGGAGCCGAACGGCAGGTCGCGGCGCCGGAGCACCCGCGCCTCCGCGCGGCACAGGCCACTGAGCACCCGGTCCTGCGTCGGCGACACCGAGGGCAGGCGAGAGGAGCTCCCCTCCTGCTGCCGGCGCAGCCGGCGCACGCCCCGCTCCGCGGCGAACATCGGGAACACGCTGGCGAAGCCGTAGGTGGCGCGGCGCACCAGGAGCCCCTGCGAGCGCACGGCACGCAGCAGCTGGGGACGGGTGTAGCGGCGGTGGTGGCCGGCGCGCACGTCGTGGTCGCTCCACGCCCACGCGTAAGCCGGCACCGAGGCGAGCAGCCGGCCCCCTGGCCGCAGGACGCGGGCCAGCTCGGCCACCGCCCGGTCCTCGGGCTCGCAGTGCTCGATCACGTCGAAGGCCGCGACCACGTCGAACGAGGCGTCGGGGAAGGGCAACGCGGTCGCCGAGGCGCACACACCCGACCCGGGCGCCAAGCCGCGCGGATCCATGTCCAGCGCGATCCGCTGGTGGTCGCCCTTCATCCAGTCCACCGAGGGGCCGTCGGCACTGCCCACGTCGAGCACGCGTCCCGGGTGGCCGACGTAGTTCCCCAGAGCGGCCCGCAGGAGGCCGCTGCGGGCGCGGTACCACCAGTAGTCGGGGTTCTCGATCGAGGAGGACCCGGGCTGTGCCGTCCCGGTCACCGGCGCAGCGCGGCGAGGAACGCCTCGACCACCCGGTCGACGTCCTCGAGCGCGTTGTTGTGGAACGGCAGCCGGACCAGTCGCCGGCTCACGTCGGTGCTGACCGGACAGTCGGTGCGGTAGCGCGAGAAGCGCACGCCCGCGTCGGAGTCGTGCAAGGGCACGTAGTGGAACGTGGTGTGGATGCCCTGCTCCTTCAGCTCCCGCATCACCCGGGTCCGGGTGTCGTGGTCGGGCATCAGCAGGTGGAAGAGGTGGTACGCCGGCTCGCAGTGCGCCGGCACCACCGGCATCTGGTAGCCGAGCTCGTCGGCATGCGGGGCCAGCAGCTCGGTGTAGCGGTCGTAGACCGCCTTGCGCTTGCCCTGGATCACCTCGCGCTGCTCCAGCTGCCCGAGGAGGTATGCCGCCAGCGTGTCCGCGAGGCCGAAGGAGGAGCCGGTGTCGCGCCAGGAGTACTTGTCCACCTGGCCGAGGAAGAACGCCTGCCGGTCGGTGCCCTTGTCGCGCAGCACCCACGCGCGGTCGACGTCGGCCGCCTCGTTGAGGATCAGCCCGCCGCCCTCCCCGCACACGAAGTTCTTGGTCTCGTGGAAGCTCAGGGTGCCGAACCGGCCCAGGCTGCCCAGCGGCTGGCCATGCCAGCGACCGAACAGCCCGTGGGCGGCGTCCTCGACGATCGCGACGTCGGGACGGTCGCGCAGCACCTCCCGAACGCCGTCGACGTCCCCCGCGACGCCGGCGTAGTGGACCAGCACCACCGCACGGACCGAGTCATCGAGCAGCTCGGCCAGGTGGCGCGGGTCGGGCCCGAGGGTCTCCGGCTCGATGTCGCAGAACAGCAGCCGAGCGCCCTGCCGGGCGAAGGCCAGGGCGCTGGTGGTGAAGGTGAACGAGGGCACGATCACGGTGTCCTCGGGGCCCAGGTCGAGCAGCATCGCGCTCATCTCCAGCGCGGAGGTGCACGAGGTGGTCAGGATCACCTCCGCCGCGCCGGTCTCCTCCTGCAGCAGCGAGGCAGCGCGCTGGGTGAACGGTCCGGAGGAGGAGGTGTGCCCGTCGAGCATGCTCGCGCGCACGTACTCGAGCTCGCGGCCCTCCAGGGAAGGCCGGTTGAAGAGCACCTCGGAGTCGTGGGCCACCCGGTCCGCGCTCATTCTCATCCACCTCTCCGCCACGGCAGCCTCCGGCCGAGCGTCGTCTCCAGAGCTTGGTCGCTGCGGCTGAAATACCCGCGCAGCCGCTCGCTCAACCCCGGCTCCAGCGTCGGTCGGAGCCCCGACGACGGATTCACCGTCTCACCGATCCCCGCGGGGGAGAAATATCGGTCTACACCAAGCCAGCCGAACAGCTCGGGGAACCCCTCGGCCCCGGTGGTCAGCTCCTCGAAGAACTGCACCCGCACGTCGGCACCGAACTCGGCGGTCCACGGCGCCAGGTAGTCGGCATAGCGGCCGCGCTGCAGGTAGGCGTACGGCGAGACCGAGAACCGTTGCCTGTCCCAGTCGGGTTCGCGTCCCTCCAGGCAGTCGGCCAGGGCCTCGTCCAGCGGCCGATCCTCCATCTCGTGGTCCCGGCTGAACTTCCAGTTCGAGATCGCCCGCTGGACCGGGTCGCGCAGCTGCACCAGCACGAGGGGGTCGCCGAGCATCGCCCGGGCGCGGTCGGGGGCCCCCTTGCACTCCAGGTAGCTGGTGCTCTTGTCGCCGAGGATCGTCGCCTCCCCGGCGTGGGCGAACCACGTGGCGACGTACCAGTCCCGGCCGCGGCTGGTCGCCTCGTCGGAGCAGAACACCTTGGGCTCGGGCCGGGCCGGCCGGGCCATCGCGATCTGGGGGTGCTCGGCGAGCCGGTCGTGGAGGTACGTCGTCCCGCAGCGCTGGCCGCCGATCACCAGCAGGTGCCGACGACCACGGGTAGGCGAGCTCACCCGGTGACCGTCCGGGCGCGCTCCGGCTCCTGGGCGACCCGCTCGAGGACGTGGTAGGTCCGGGGACCACTGACCGCGTTGAGCGTGCGGATCACGTACTCGCCCAGCATCGAGAGCATCGCGATCATGAAGCCGTTGAACATCGCCAGCAGCACCACCAGCGTCGTCCAGCCCTCCACCCGGTTGTCGGCCACCAGTCCGTGCACGAGGTAGTAGCACCCGAGCAGGAAGCTCACCCCGGCCATCACGAACCCGGCGACCGCGGCCGCGCGCAGGGGGAACAGCGAGTAGCTGAACAAGATGGTCAGCACCAGGCGCAGGATGCGCAGCAAGCTGTAGTTGCTCTTGCCGACCTTGCGGGGCTCGTGCCGCACCGGCACGTGGCCGGGCGTGCTCGAGTAGACCAGCGCCTGTCCGGTGATGTAGGGGTGCGCGGTCCGGTCGCTGCAGATCCGGTCGACCACGTCGCGACGCAGGATGCGGAAGTTGGAGACGGTCAGATCCGTCGGCTGCTCGAAGACCCGACGGTTGATCAGGCTGATCACCTTGCTGCCCAGCTTGCGGTAGCCCGCGGCCTGCTTGGTCTCGAAGGCGCCGAAGACCACGTCGTGGTGGCCCTGTACCGCCTCGTCGATCAGCACCAGCGCCTGGTCGGGCGGGTTCTGCAGGTCGTCGTCCATCGTGACGACCCAGTCACCGCGCGACTCGCGCAGGCCGGCCATGTTCGCGTTGTGCTGGCCGTAGTTCTTCAGCAGGTTGATCGCCACGACGTGCGGCGTGGTCCGGGCCTTCTCGGAGATGACCCGCCAGCTGTCGTCCGGGCTGCCGTCGTTGACCAGGATCAGCTCGAACTCCAGGCCGGCGTCGGCGAACGTGGCCACGATGCGGTCGACGGTCTCGCCGACGATCGGGGCGCTGTTGTAGACCGGCACCACGATCGAGTAGGTGAACCCGGCGCGGGCGCTAGTCGGTGGCATGGCGTGATCGTGACACGAGTCGGTCGATGACGTCCTTTCCCACCGAGCGGCTGATGTACCAGGTGAACCCGGCGCCGCTCGGGATCCGGACGTACTCGCGGTCCAGCAGGGGGTCCATCCAGGCGCGGTGGTACTTGCCCATGGTGATCACCTCCGGATGCCGCGCGGCGATGTCCTCCCGCAGGCCGGTGCGCCCACCCGGGTAGGCGTGGTCGACGTAGGAGCTGAGGCCGAGCCCGAACATCTGGTGCCGGAAGGGGTCCCGCTTGCCGGTGAGCACCAGCGCTTGCGGCGCCTCGATGGAGACGATCGTCGCGTCCTCGGGCAGCTGCGACATCACCGCCCGCACCTCCGCGCGCTGCTCGGGCAGGGTCTCGTCGTAGGGCCGCAGCGAGAACGCCAGGCCCATCACGACGGCCACCACGAACCAGGCGGCGGTGATCCCGATCGGCACCAGCCGCGGCACGCGTGGGACCAGGGTGACCAGCCGGACGATGCCCCCGACACCGGTGACCACCATCGGGAGCAGGAAGAAGATGTCCGGCCACCCGTTGAACACCACGATGCTCCAGGCGATGCCCGCGAGCAGTCCGGCCGCGAGCGCGACCTCGCTCCACAGCCCCGGGTCCGCTCGCCACGCCCGGCGCCACACCACCCATGCGCCGCGCCCGAGCAGCACCGCGCAGCCGGCGAACAGCACCCACAGGGACGCGCCGTAGGCCTCGGTCAGGATGGAGAACCACGGGACGCCCGTCATGCCCGGCTGGTCGGTGTAGCTGACGTGGATCAGCACGAAGCACTCGAGGAACTGCTGGAGCTCGCCCATGGCGGCGTACCAGAGCAGGAAGAGGACCAGGGGCAGGAGGCCGCCCGCCGCCACGGCGCCGAGCGCCTTCAGCCGCGCCCGCCAGGTCCCGTACGACGGCGCCAGCGCCGCCACCCCGGCCGCGACCACGCCGGCGAAGAACGCCGGTTGCCAGGTGAGGGTGGCCAGGCTGACGAAGAAGCCGGCCCAGAACGGGTGTCGTCGGACCAGCGCGAGCAGCCCGATCGCCAAGAAGAGCACCATCGCGGTCTTCTCGCGCGGACCGTCGGAGGCGTACTGGGTGAAACCGTCCACGGTCAGCATGGCCGCCGCAGCCGCGATGCCGCCGAGTCGCGAGCGCAGCGTGTCCCGAGCCAACAGGTAGACGACCGCGATGAAGGCCGCGGAGAGCAGCAGGACCCAGATCCGCATGCCGGTCAGGTCGTCCCCGCCCACCAGGCGCGCGGCCAGCACCCCTGGGGAGGCGAAGGCGTGGCTGATCGGGCCCGACCGGTTGACCACCGAGAGGTAGGGCGGCACCCCGTCCACCACCTGCTGGTTGGCGTAGGCGTAGAGGGAGAGGTCGCGGCTCAGGTAGCCGTCGAAGCCGTGCAGCCAGTAGATGATGCCGGCGACCACCGCCAGCGCCGGGGCGAGCGGGTCGAGAAGGGGGAATCGACGAGCCTGGTCAGGTTCTCGGCCGGTTCGCACTCGGGCAAGGCTAGTCACCCACCCGGACGAGCCCGGACTCGTATGCCCATACCGCGACCTGGACGCGGTCGCGCAGGTCGAGCTTTGTCAGGATGCGCGAGACGTAGGTCTTCACCGTCGCCTCACTGAGGAAGAGGTCGGCAGCGATCTCGGCGTTGGACCGGCCGCGGGCCACCTGGCGGGCGATCTCGGTCTCACGCTCGGACAGGCCGACGGCAGGCGGGCGCGCCGAGGGGCGCGCGAACCGCTCGAGCAGCCGGCGGATCAGCGCTGGAGCGAGCATCGCCTCCCCGCGGCTGACCACCCGCACCGCGTGCACCAGGTCATCGGGAGCCACGTCCTTGAGCAGGAAGCCCGAGGCACCGGCCTCCACAGCGGCGAAGACGTACTCGTCGAGGTCGAAGGTCGTCAGGACGAGCACCCGCGGGGCGTCCCGGAGGGCCGTGACCTGCCGGGTGGCCTCGATGCCGTCCATGCCGGGCATCCGCACGTCCATCAGCACGACGTCGGGGCGGCACTGCTCGGCCAGGGCGACGCCGCTCGCACCGTCGGACGCCTGCCCGAGCACGTCGAACCCGGCACGCTCCAGGATCATCGCGAAGCCGGAGCGGACGAGCTCCTGGTCGTCGACCACCAGCACGCCGGTCACGAGGGCACCCCCGCCTGGCGCAGCGGAGCCGGGAGGATCGCCCGGATCCGGAATCCCGCACCCGGCGCGGTCTCGGTCTCCAGCGAGCCGCCGTACATCTGCACCCGCTCCCGCATCCCGATCAGCCCGTTGCCGCCCGCGGGCTCGGCGGTGCCGGACCCGTCGTCGGTGACCTCGACGCCGACGAAGTCCTCGGCGTACCGCAGGACCACCTCCACGTGCCGGGCGTCGGCGTGCCGCCGGACGTTGGTCAGCGCCTCCTGGACGATCCGGTACGCCGCCAGGTCCACGCCCGGCGACAACTCCCGGGGCGTGCCCTCGACGCGGAGCACGGTCGGGGTCGCGGCATCCCGCACCAGCGCCTCCACCCCGGCGAGCCCGGGCTGCGGCTCGAGCGACGCAGGCTGGTCGTCCGCACGGATCAGGGACACCACCCGCCGCATCTCCCCGAGTGCGGCTGTCCCGGTGGCCCGGATCGTGTCCAGCGCCGAGGCGACGTACTCGGGGTCGTCCAGCGCCTGCGACGCGGCACCGGCCTGCACCACCATCACGCTCACCGAGTGCGCGACGATGTCGTGCAGCTCCCGGGCGATCCGCGCGCGTTCCTCGGCGACCGCCTCCAGGGCACGTTCGCGGCTGGACAGCTCCGCGTACGCCGCCCGCGCCGCCTCTTCGTGCGCCCGGTGCTCATAGGAGGCGACGAAGCGGCCGAGGCTCCAGGCGAGCACCGAGACCATCCAGTGGAAGAAGATCTCCCCGGGTTGGCCGAGCTCGTCGACGGCGAGGTCGAAGTAGAGCAGCGTCCCGGCGCCGAGCCCAGCGCCGAGCAGGCCCTGCCGCCAGGTGCCGTGCCGCGCCACGCTGTAGAGCGCCACCACGATCGGCACGAACTGACCCCAGAACAGCACGAACATGCTGACACCGCTCAGGTGCACCAGCGGCCAGGGCAGCAGCACGAGGACCACGCAGAGGAGGGGCGAGCGGCGCCGGAACGCGACCCCCGAGCACGCCACCACTGCGAGCACACTCGCGAGCGCCTGCGAGCCCGACCCCGCCACGGAGCTGAACGGCACCCAGATCTCGGCCAGGGCGACCCCCGCCAGTGCCACGGCCAGCACCACGTCCCAGCCGCGGTTCCGCAGCCCGAACCGGTGCGCGAGGCCCGCGATCTCCACGCGCCTCACCCTAGGTCTCGCAAACGCCCTCCGGGTCCGTCTGGAGTTGATACCTGCGTCAACTCCGGCGGTAAGCGGGTCGAGACCGCGGAGCGATGCGGGGTGACGGTGGGGCTTCCTAGCGTCGGGGCCACCTACTCGACCACGGAGGTCCTCATGTCCCGCCCGATCCGCATCCTCGCTGCGCTGAGCCTCGTCCTCACCGCCCTGCTCTCGCTCGTCTCCGTCCTCACCCAGCCCGAGTTCGTCGCCGACCCCGCGGGCCGTCTGGCCGACATCGACGCGGCCGGCGCCCTGGGTGTGGTGTCGGCGATGTCCTTCGCCCTCTCCCAGCTGCCCTTCCTCGTCGGCGTGGTGGCGGTGGCCGCCCTGGCGCACGCGCGGGCACCGCGCACCGCCTGGGCCGGCGGCGTCCTCGCCGTGCTGGGCGGGTTCGGGCACAGCGTGTTCGGCGGCATCGGTCTCGCCCAGATCGCACTCGCCGGGGACGCCGCGCACCGCGCCGCCATGGCGGCGGCAGTCACCCGGTATGAGTCCGGGCCCGCCGTTGCGTTCATGGCCATGGGCCTGTTGGGCACCGTCCTCGGGCTGGTGGTGCTGGGCATCGCCCTGTTCCGGTCCCGCGCGGTGCCGCGCTGGATCCCGATCGCGATGTGGCTCTTCGTCGTCTCCGAGTTCGCGCTGAGCAACCTCACCGCGTGGGCGTCGCCCGCGGCGAGCCTGATCTACCTCAGCGCGTTCGTCGCGCTGGCCGCCCAGCTGCTGCGCGAGAGCAGCCACGAGCCGGCGGGAGCCGCGCAGGAAGCGCTGGCCGGCGCCTGAGCCGCCGACGCATCCCGCACCTGACGATTGGGCACAATACGTGCCATGGATCCCGGCCGGCCCCAGGTCGTGGCCCACCGCGGGTCGAGCGCGCTGCAGGCGGAGCACACCCTGGGGGCCTATGTGGCGGCGCTCGACGAGGGCGTCGACGCGGTGGAGTGCGACGTACGGCTGACCGCCGACGGACACCTGGTCTGCGTGCACGACCGCGACCTGCGACGGATCGCCTTCCAGGACGGGGTCGTCTCCGCGATGGAGCTCGCCGAGCTCGAGGACCTCGACTTCTCCGCCTGGAAGCATCCCTGGGCCGACCTCGACGACGAGGCTCCCGACACCGACCCCGAGCTGCGCAAGGTCCTCACCCTGCGTCGGCTGCTGGAGACCGTCGCGGAGTACCCCCGACGCGTCGAGATCGCGATCGAGACCAAGCACCCCACCCGCTACGCCGGGCTGGTCGAGCGCCGGCTGGTCCAGCTGCTCGACGAGTTCGGCTGGGCCGGCGCCGAGTCGCCGGTCCGGGTGATGTCGTTCTCCTGGGTGGCCCTGCGCCGGGTGCGCCGGCTCAGCCCCCACCTCGAGCTGGTGCTGCTGCTGCGCAGCCCCAGCCAGTGGTGGCGTGCGCGGCCGGTGGCCGAGGAGGACTGGCTGGCCGGGCCCGGCATCGAGGTCGTGCGCGCGCACCCCGAATTCGTCCGAAAGCTGGTGCGATCCGGCACCCGGGTGCACTGCTGGGTGGTCAACGAGGAGGAGGACCTCGACCTGTGCCGCGAGCTGGGCGTGGAGGCCGTCATCACCGACCGGCCGGGAGCCACGGTGACGTACCTGACAAAGAGCGTTCCGCGCGTTTGAGCGACAATCGCCCGGGCAACATCGCCACATCGCGTTCCAGAGCTGGGGAGATCAGATGGCACACCGTGCTTCCCACCTGAGCGACACCATCGGCATGGACCTCCCCTTCGCCGCCGAGAGCGCACGGATAGCGCGGCAACGGTTGTCGGAGTGGCTGGACCACGTCGGCCGCGAGCAGCATCGCGACGACGCCCGCCTGGTGGTCAGCGAGCTGGTGGGCAACGCCGTTCGCCACGCCCGCCCGCTTGCCGACGGCACCATGCGGGTCAGCTGGAACCGCACCGAGACCGGCGTCGACATCGCCGTCACCGACGGCGGTGCGTTGACCACCCCCGAGCGCGTGGACGCGGGGGTCTCCGACCTGGCTGGCCGCGGCCTCGCCATCGTGGAGTCCCTGGCCTGTCGCTGGTGGGTGGAGAGCACCCGCTCGCGCACCACCGTGCACGCCGTGCTCCGTCTTTCCTGACCGGACGGCCCCCTGCACTGGACCAGCCACGCCCCAAGTTGTCCGGCTCTGGGACGTGCACTAGATTTTCCGATCAAGCCCGACCGATGTTGTCCCCCCCGTCAACACCGGTCGGGCCCT
>CAWGZB010000006.1:0-167495 GCA_963827025.1 uncultured Actinomycetota bacterium
ACTCGTGCGGGTGCGGGCGCTGCTGGATCGGCATGATCTCGTTGCTGCGCTTGTAGGAGATCCAGGTCTCGATCAGGTCCGGGGTGAAGACGTTGCCCGCGGTGAGGAAGTCGTGGTCGGACTCCAGCCGGTCGAGCACCGAGTTCAGCGAGGTCGGGACCTGGTCGATCTCGGCCATCTCGTCCGGCGGGAGCTCGTAGATGTCCTTGTCGATCGGGTCGGCCGGCTCGACCTTGTTCTGGATGCCGTCCAGGCCGGCGAGCAGCAGCGCCGAGAACGCCAGGTAGGGGTTCGCCGACGGGTCGGGGCAGCGGAACTCGATGCGCTTGGCCTTGGGGTTCGAGCCGGTGATCGGGATCCGCACGCACGCCGAGCGGTTGCGCTGGGAGTAGACCAGCGAGATCGGCGCCTCGAAGCCCGGCACCAGCCGGTGATAGCTGTTCACCGTCGGGTTGGTGAACGCCAGCAGCGACGGCGCGTGCTTGAGGATGCCGCCGATGTAGTGGCGGGCGGTGTCGGACAGGCCGGCGTAGCCGGTCTCGTCGTAGAACAGCGGCTCGCCGTTGTTCCAGATCGACTGGTGGCAGTGCATCCCCGAGCCGTTGTCGCCGAAGATCGGCTTGGGCATGAAGGTCGCGGTCTTGCCGTTGCGCCAGGCGACGTTCTTGACGATGTACTTGAACTTCATCACGTCGTCGGCGGCCTTGAGCAGCTCGTCGAAGCGGTAGTTGATCTCGGCCTGGCCGGCGGTGCCGACCTCGTGGTGGGCACGCTCGACGGTCAGGCCCGAGATCTCGAGCTCCTTGACGATCTCGTCGCGGAGCTCCCCGAAGTGGTCGTACGGCGCCACCGGGAAGTAGCCGCCCTTGTACTTGACCTTGTAGCCGCGGTTGGGCCGGTCACTGGTGCCCTCGGCACCGGTGTTCCAGGCGCCCGCCTCGGAGTCGATGTGGTAGAAGCCCTCGTTCGAGGAGGTGGCGAACCGCACCTGGTCGAAGACGTAGAACTCCGCCTCGGGGGCGAAGAAGGCCTTGTCGCCGATGCCGGTGCTGGAGAGGTAGGCCATCGCCTTGCGGGCGATGTTGCGCGGGTCGCGGGAGTAGGCCTCACCGGTGATCGGGTCGTGGATGAAGAAGTTGACCACCAGCGTCTTGGCCTCGCGGAAGGGGTCGAGGTACGCCGTGGTCGGGTCCGGGAACAGCGACATGTCCGACTCGTGGATCGCCTGGAAGCCGCGGATCGAGGAGCCGTCGAAGTTCAGCCCGTCCTCGAAGACGGACTCGTCGAAGGACGACACCGGGACGGTGAAGTGCTGCATGACGCCGGGCAGGTCGCAGAAGCGCACGTCGACCATCTCGACGCCCTCGTCCTTGATGTAGCGCAGCAGCTCGTCGCTGTTGTTGAACATTCGTCCTCCTCGGCCGCCGAGCGGCGACCTGCGAAATACCGGTGTCTGGGCAGGCGTACGGCGCTGTCCGCCTTGGCGGGAACCTACGGTGAGGCCGTTGCATGACGGTATCGGCTTTGTTTCCGGCATGTAACAGCCCGGTAGGGTCACTCGGTGCCCACCACCCTGCCGGAGGCCGGACCGGAGCTCGAGCACGCTTCCTGGCCGCGCCGGATCGCCGCTCTCGTGGTGGACTGGATCGGCTGCACGCTGGTGACCGTCGCGGTGCTGGGGCCGCAGCGCTACGGCGAGAGCTCCTCGGGCTGGGTGGTGCTGGGCATCTTCGCCCTGGAGTCGGCGCTGGGCACGGCGCTCGCCGGTGGGTCGTTCGGCCAGCTGGCCTGCGGCGTGCGGGTGCTGCGCACCGACGGGCGCCCGCTGAGCCTGCTCGCCGCACTGCTGCGCAGCGTGCTGGTCTGCCTGGTGATCCCGCCGCTGGTGTTCCGGCCCGAGACCGGCCGGGGGCTGCACGACCTCGCCACCGGCGCGGCGGCGTACCGCCGGCCGTAGGGCGGCTACCGGCCGCGCAGGTTCTGGCGCATGCCCCGCATCGCCGAGCGCTGGGAGGTCGGCACCGGGCCCTTGGGCATCGGCAGCGTCGGGCGGTTGGCGTCGAGGGCCTTGAGTCGGGCGAGGACGTCGGTCATCTGCGCCGGCTTCAGGGCCTTCTTGAGCTTGGTGACGCGCCGGTTCAGCTTCGCCAGCGGCACCTGGCCCTCGTCGTGGCCGACGACCATCTCGTGGATGGGCGTCTCGGAGACCACCCGCTCGTGACGCCGGCGCTCGGAGGTGAGCAGGGGCCGGAGCCGGTTGGGGTTGCCCTCGCCGATGAGCACGATGCCCGGGGGCCCCACGACGCGGGTGACGACGTCCTGCTGCTTGGTGACACCGATCGCCGGCTCGACGTTCCAGCCCCGGCGCAGCATGCCGAGAGCCGCGGCGGCGGCGCCGGGTCGGCCCTCGATCTGGCTGATCGCCGAGCGCTGGGCGCGGCGACCGAAGACGATCAGCACCGCGAGGATGCCGACGAGGACGCCGAAGGTGATCGGGAAGAACAGCGAGCCGAACACGATCAGCATGACCGCGAAGCCGGCCAACGCGGCCAGCACGAACGTCCCGAGCAGGATCAGTCCGATCTTGGGATCGCCCTGCCTGGTCATCGCATAGCTCTGCCGGATCTGCGCGATCCGGCCCGGCTTGCTCGGGTCCTTGCCCTTCTTGCCGGACGTGCGTCCGGTCTTGTCCTTGGCCATGGCCTGCCTTCGTCTGCGGTCTGTCGTCCCTCGGCTGAGCCCCGAGTCTCTCAGATCGGGCCCGCGTCAGGAGGTCGTGGTCGGCGCCTGCTCGCGGGCGGCGATGGCCTGCTGGTAGAGCCGGCCCGCGCGGTAGGACGAGCGCACCAGCGGTCCGGACATCACCCCGGCGAAGCCGATCTCCTCGGCCTCCTCGGCCAGCTCGACGAACTCCTGGGGCTTGACCCAACGCTCCACCGGGTGGTGGCGCAGCGAGGGGCGCAGGTACTGCGTGATCGTGACCAGCTCGCAGCCGGCGTCGTGCAGGTCCTGCAGCGCCTGGCTGATCTCCTCGCGGGTCTCGCCCATGCCCAGGATCAGGTTGGACTTGGTCACCAGGCCGAAGTCGCGGGCCTGGGTCAGCACGTCCAGGGAGCGGTCGTAGCGGAACGCCGGACGGATCCGCTTGAAGATCCGCGGCACCGTCTCGACGTTGTGGGCCAGGACCTCCGGTCGGCTCTCGAAGACCTCCCGCAGCAGGTCCGGCTTGCCGTTGAAGTCCGGGATGAGGTTCTCCACCCCGGTGTCGGGGTTGAGCTCGTGGATGGCGCGCACCGTCTCGGCGTACAGCCAGGCCCCGCCGTCGGGCAGGTCGTCGCGGGCGACGCCGGTGATGGTGGCGTAGCGCAGGCCCATGGTGCGCACCGACTCGGCGACCCGGCGCGGCTCGTCGCGGTCCAGCGGCTCGGGCCGGCCGGTGTCGATCTGGCAGAAGTCGCAGCGCCGGGTGCACTGCTCGCCGCCGATGAGGAACGTCGCCTCGCGGTCCTCCCAGCACTCGAAGATGTTGGGGCAGGCCGCCTCCTGGCAAACCGTGTGCAGGCCCTCGGACTTCACCAGGCCCTGGAGGTGCTTGTACTCCGGTCCCATCCGCGCGCGGGTCTTGATCCACTCCGGCTTGCGCTCGATCGGCGTCTCGGAGTTGCGTGCCTCCAGCCGCAGCAACCGGCGCCCGTCGGGCCGCACCCCGGAGGAGGTGGAGGCACCGGGGGACTGGGTGGGGGGCGCTTGCGTCACGCTCGCCACTGTACGACGCCCCGGGGTGCCGCCCCACATCCGTGGCGCTCAGGCGTCGCGCCGCTGGAAGACCCACAGCGACACCAGCACCGCCAGCACGAGGAGCCCGCCGAGGAAGGCGCCGGCCTCGAGATGGGTCATCACCTGGAGGGGGTCGCAGCGCTCGCCCGGGGCACAGCTCAGCGTGGCGTCGAAGTAGCGGTGGCGGGTGGCCAGCCACCCGAAGACGTTGTTGCCCAGCGACCACCGGCCCGCGCCCGCAACCGGCACCAGGCTGGTCAGGACCTCGCCACCGACGGCGTAGACGAACAGCAGCGCCACGGTCGTGACCGAGTGCCGGAAGACCATGGTGAGCGCATAACCCCCCAGCGCAGCGGCCATGGTGAGCAGCGTGGCCCGGAGCAGGTGCCACCCGACCCGGGCGGCGTCGGCCGAGGAGACGTCGAGCCCTCGGGCGGCCGCGACCGCCCACAGGGCCAGCCAGAACGCCCCCAGGACCACCACGGCGACCACGCCGCTCGCCACGGTGACCGCCCCCGCCTTCGCGGCCCACAGGCGCGAGCGGCGGGGCTGGAAGAGCAGCTGGTTGGTCATCGCCCCCGACGTCCAGTCGGCCCCGGCGAAGGTGCACCCCGCGACCACCATCAGCCCGACGACGACCAGGGCGAGGTGCATCCCCTCGACGCCGAGAACCCGGCCGAGGTCGAGGCTGTGCCGCGGATAGTAGGACTCGGCGGAGGGCACCAGCGCGTCCTGGCAGTCCGCGGCCGTGGCCGTCGGCCCGAGGTAGGACTGCGGCTCGGCCTCGCAGGCCCGGACCTCGGCCCGCAGCTTCGGGCGCTGCCCCTCCAGGGATGCCTGCGCCGCGGCGTCGCTGCGGTCGCTGGCCGAGAGCGGGCGGGTGTCCCACGCGATCACCCCGACCAGGGCGGCGGCCACGACCGTGGCGAGCAGCACCAGCAGCGCGATGCCCCGGCGCAGCCGGAAGCGTGCGAGCTCGACGGAGAGGCTGCGCATCACGACGCCTCAGGGGCCTGGGTCGTCGGCTCTGCCGCAGGGCGACGGGTCAGCCGCAGGAACACCGACTCCAGGGTGGGTCGGACCTCGGTGAGCTCGGCGACGTAGAGGCCGCGCTCGGCCAGCGCCCGGGTGAGCTGCTCGGGACGGTCGTGGCCCTGGACGACGAGGTGCTCGCCCTCCAGGGAGACGTCGTGTCCGCCCTGGCGCAGCACGTCCATGGCGCGGCGGGTGTCCGCCACCCGCAGGCGGGTGCTGGAGACCTGCTCACCGAGCAGGTCCTCGACGCGCCCGGAGGTGAGCAGCCGGCCGCGCCCGATGATCGAGACCGAGTGGCAGGCCTGCTGCACCTCGGCGAGGTTGTGGGAGCTGAGCAGCACCGTCACGCCGGAGTCGCCGAGGCCACGGACCAGGTCCCGGATGTCGCGGATGCCGGCGGGGTCGAGGCCGTTGGTCGGCTCGTCCAGCACCAGCAGGTCCGGGCCCTTGAGCAAGGTGGCGGCGATGGCGAGGCGCTGGCGCATCCCGAGGGAGTAGGCGGCGTAGTGCTCGCGGGCGCGCCCGGCGAGGCCGACCTGCTCCAGGGCGGAGTCCACGGCCCGCTTGTCCAGGCCGAGCGTGCCGGCGAGCAGGCGGAGGTTGCGACGGCCGGAGAAGCCCGGCGTGAACCGCGGCTCCTCCACGACGGCTCCGACCCGGTCGATCACCTCGGGGAGGTGCTGGGGGACCGGCCGGCCGAACAGCCGCATCTCGCCCGCCGTGGGACGGGCCAGGCCGAGCAGCAGCCGCACGGTGGTGGTCTTGCCCGAGCCGTTGGGTCCGAGGAAGCCGTGCACGCCGCCGCGGGGCACGGCGAGGTCCAGGCCGTCCAGCGCGACCACCTTGCCGCCGCGGGATCGGTAGACCTTGCGCAGACCCGTGGTCTCGACGACGAGATCGGTCATGCCGCGCGCACACACCTCCTGGCGCCACGGGCGGGCTGCCGAGGCCCAGTCTGGCGCACCGGACGGTCAGGACAGTGGATTCAGGACCGGGACACGCACGGCTGCGCGGTTGCCGGTGCCCGGCTCCGGCTTCGGCGGGTAGTCCGGCGTGGGGTCGTACGGCGCCCACGCGAGAAGCTCCTCGAGGTGTCGCTGCACCACCGGCACCACCTCGGCCACGGTCACGTCCCGGCCCAGCTCGGCGCTGAGGGAGGTGACCCCGGCGTCGCTGATGCCACAGGGCACGAACCGGTCGTACCAGCCGAGGTCGACGTCACAGTTGAGCGCGAACCCGTGCATCGTCACGCCGCGGGAGACCCGGATGCCGATGGCCGCAATCTTTCGCTCCGGGCGCCCGTCGGACTCGCGCAGCCACACGCCGCTGCGTCCCGGCACGCGCGCGGTCTCCACGCCCAGCTCGCGGCAGGCGCCGATGAGCGCCTCCTCGAGACGGCGGACGTAGTCGACGACCAGCACGTGGTCGGGCAGCCGGACGATGGGGTAGCCGACGAGCTGGCCCGGGCCGTGGAAGGTGATCTTGCCGCCGCGGTCCACCTCGATCACCGGCACCGCTCGTCCTGTGCCGGTCGAGGGGTCAGTGGGTCGCTCGTGCGGCTCGGTGCGCTTGCCGGCGGTGTACACCGGCTCGTGCTCGAGCAGCAGCACCGTGTCGGGTCCGCCGTCGACCACGGTGGCGTGCAGCTCGCGCTGGCGGTCCCACGCCGCCAGGTAGTCGACCGGCTCGGGACCCGCGTAGTCGAAGACGAGACGAGGCACTCCTCGACTCTACCTGTGGATTGCGACGGCGCGCACAGGGCGATCTTGGGCAGGGTGGGGGCATGCGGATGCTGCTCGTGGTCGGCCTGCTCGCTGTGGTGGTCCTCGTGCCGGGGCCGGCAGGAGGGGTGGCGCCGGCCCGGGACACCGGTCGGGACACTGGCCGGGAGACGGGCAGAGACGCGGCCCGGGACACCGGTCGGGCGCTGGCGGTGCTGCACCGCTGGGACGCCCGACGCGAGGCCGCCTGGGCACGGGCCGACCCCGCGGCGCTGCGCCGGCTCTACGTCCCCGGGTCGACCGCGGCCGAGGCGGACGTGCGGCTGCTGCGTCGCTGGAGCGCCCGTGGGCTTCTCGTACGCCGGCTGCGCACGCAGGTCTTCTCCGCCGCGGTCCGGAGCCGCTCGCCGGCGAGCCTGAGGCTGCGGCTGCTGGACCGCGTCGCCGGGGGAGAGGTGTCCGACGGCCGGCGGGTGGTGCGGCTCCCGGCCGGCCCGCCGGTGCTCCGCGTCGTCGAGCTGCGCCGCGACGGCGGGCGCTGGCGCGTGGCCGCGGTCCGCAGGGTCAACGGAGGGGATCGAGCCCCTCGGCCAGGACCGAGCGCACGTCGGGATCGCTGAACTCGAAGCCGGTCTCCTCCAGCGCGGCCGGCGCCGTGTTCAGGGAGTCGAGCGGAAGCTGGCTGAGCTGGCCCATCGCCACCTCGATCACCTTGCGCGGCACCGGCAGGACCGCCGGCCGGTGGACGAGCCGGGCCAGCTCGTGGGTGAACTCGGCATTGGTCGGCGTGCGCGGGCAGCACAGGTTCACCGGTCCGACGACGTCGTGGGTCGCGAGGTGGTGCGCCGCGTCCACCCAGTCGCGGGTGCTGATGACGGGCATGTGCTGGCTGCCGCCGCCCAGCCGGCCGCCGAGCCCGGCGCCGAAGAGCAGCCGCAGCGCACCCAACGGCTGGCTCCTGCGGTCCATCACCGGTGCGGTGCGCAGCACCACCACCCGGGCGCCTGCCGCGGCCGCCGGATCGGTGGCGTCCTGCCACTGACGCGTCACCCGGGTCATGAACTGGTCACCGGTCGAGTCGCTCGACTCCTCGAGCCGGGTGGCCCCGTGGTCGCCGTACCAGGAGATGCCGTTCTGGGCGAGGAACACCGGCTTGCGCTCACCGGCGGCGATCGCCTCGGCGATCGTCCTGGTGGTGCGCACCCGGCTCTCCAGCAAAGTGTGCCGGAAGCGCGCCGAGTAGGGGTTGCCGATGTTGGGGGAGCCGGCCAGGTTGACCACGACGTCGTGGTTGTCGACGACCTCGGCGCCCAGCGGCGCGGCGTACGGGTCCCACTGCACCTCGTGGCGCGAGGGCCGCGGCGGGCGGCGTACCAGCGAGGTGACCTCGTGCCCGGCGGCCTCGAGCCGCTCACGCAGTCGGGTGCCGAGAAAGCCGGAGGACCCCGCGATCAGGAAGCGCATGGGCACACCGTGCCATGGCCGTGGTTGTCTGCCGGTTGCCTCCCGATCCGCGCGGCCGCACCGTCACAACCCGTTGCGGTACCACCTGTGCACGGGCATAGGCTCAGCCGCGTGAGTGATTTCGATGTCGTGGTTCTCGGTGCCGGCCCGGGCGGGTACGTCGCCGCCATCCGTGCCGCACAGCTCGGGCTCAAGGTCGGCGTGGTCGAGCGCAAGTACTGGGGTGGGGTCTGCCTCAACGTCGGGTGCATCCCCTCCAAGGCGCTGCTGCGCAACGCCGAGCTCGCGCACATCCTGAACCACGAGAAGGACAAGTTCGGGATCAACGGCGACGCGACCATGGAGTACAAGCCCACCCACGCGCGCAGCCGCGAGGTGTCGGACTCCATCGTCAAGGGCGTCCACTTCTTGATGAAGAAGAACAAGATCGAGGAGATCCACGGCTGGGGCACCTTCAAGGACGCCAAGACCATCGAGGTCAAGAGCGACGACGGCGAGACCCGGTCGGTCACCGCGGACAACGTCATCATCGCCACCGGCGCCACCACGCGGCTGGTGCCCGGCACCGAGCTGTCGAAGAACGTCGTCACCTACGAGGAGCAGATCCTCGACGAGGAGCTGCCCGGCTCGATCGTGATCGCGGGCTCGGGTGCCATCGGCGTGGAGTTCGCCTACGTGATGGCCAACTTCGGCGTCGAGGTCACCATCGTGGAGTTCCTGGACCGGATGGTGCCGACCGAGGACGAGGAGATCTCCAAGGAGCTCCTCAAGCACTACAAGAAGCTCGGCGTCAACGTGATGCTGAAGACCAAGGTCGAGAAGATCGAGGACAGCGGTTCCGGGGTCAAGGTCACCGTCAGCAAGGACGGGAAGGAAGAGACCATCGAGGCCGACAAGGTCCTGCAGGCGATCGGCTTCGCCCCGCGGCTGGAGGGCTACGGCCTGGACGCGACCGGGGTGGAGACCACCGAGCGCGGTGCTATCGCGGTGGACGCGCGCGGTCGCACCAACGTCGACGGCGTCTACGCGATCGGCGACGTGACCGGCAAGCTGATGCTCGCCCACACCGCCGAGGCGATGGGCATCGTCACCGCCGAGACGATCGCCGGAGCCGAGACCATCGAGATCGACTTCGACATGATCCCGCGGGCGACGTACTGCCAGCCGCAGGTCGCCTCCTTCGGCTACTCCGAGGCCCAGGCCAAGGAGAAGGGCTACGACGTCAAGGTGGCCAAGTTCCCGTTCACGGCCAACGGCAAGGCCAAGGGCCTCGGGGACACGACCGGCTTCGTGAAGGTGGTCGCCGACGCGACCTACAACGAGATCATCGGCGCCCACATGATCGGCCCCGACGTCACCGAGCTCCTTCCCGTGCTGACCCTGGCGCAGAAGTGGGACCTCACCGCCGACGAGGCCGCCCGCAACATCTTCGCCCACCCCACCCTCTCCGAGGCCGTCAAGGAAGCCGTCGAAGGCCTCGCCGGCCACATGATCCACCTGTAGCCGGGGTCCGGTTTCCCAGGTGTGGAACCCTTCCTGGTTCTTCACCCATGGGGCACCGGTGGTGAAGAACCAGTCTCCTGGGTGAAGTACGCCGGGCGCACCGGCGGCGAATCGTCCACACCCCGCCGCGACGTACGTCGCTCCACAGCTGCCCGATCGACACCAGGAGACGGTGGCGGCCACGCCGCAGGGTTCGGGCCATGGACGACCCACTGCGCATCATCACCGAGACCGAAGGCGTGTTCCTACGCCGCGAGGCACTGGAGTGCGGCTACGAGGACAAACGCTCGCCGTGCTCGTCCGGAGAGGGGTGCTTCGCCGGGTGCGCCAGGGGGCTTACTGCTTCGGCGACGTGTGGGCCATCCTCGACCCGGAGGAGCGTCATCTGCTGATGGCGCGGGCAGTGCTGCGCACAACGCCGGGCCCGGTGGCGCTCAGCCACACCACCGCGCTCCTGCTGCACGGCATCGACGTGTGGGGCGCTGATCTGAGCAAGGTGCACGTCACCCGGCTCGACGACGGGTCGTGCCGCGCACAACGGGACGTCGAGCACCACGTCGGGCTGTGCCTCGAGGAGGACGACGTCACCCACGTCGACGGACTACCCGTGGTCGTGCCCGACCGCGCGGTCGTCGAGAGCGCCACCCAGCTCTCGGTCGAGTCCGGCCTGGTCAGCGCGAACTGCGCGCTCAACCGCCACTTCTGCGACCCCGAAGCGCTGCACCGGCGGTTCGCGCAGATGAATCACTGGCCGGGCTCCCAGCGCGTGCACGTGGTGCTGCACCACATGGACGGCCGCGCGGCGAGCGTGGGGGAGTCCAGGTCGCTCTACATGATGTGGCGCTACCAGGTCCCACGACCAGAGCTGCAGTTCGACGTCTACGACGGGAGTGGGCACCTCGTGGCCACCACCGACTTCGTGTGGCACAAGTACGGCAAGTTCGGAGAGTTCGACGGCGAGCTGAAGTACAACCGGCTGGTCCGCCCCGGCGAGTCACCCGGAGACGTGGTCTTCCGCGAGAAGAAGCGCGAGGACCTCGTCCGCCGACTCACCGGCTACGGCGGGATCCGGTGGGTCTGGAGCGAGGTCAACCGCGGTCGCCCGACCGCCCGGCGGATCTGTCGCGAGCTGGGTCTCTGAGCCGGCAGGCGGCGTACTGCGCAGAGGTACGGCGTACCGCGATCCGGAGCGCAGACTTCACCCAGCTTCTTGCCTCTTCACCCGATGTGTCCCATGGGTGAAGAGGCAAGAACCATTCCTAACCTGGGAAACCGGCCCTCGGTCACACCTCGAACTGGGCGGACTCCAGGCGCTCCTTGACGTCGGCGAGGAAGCGGGCGGCGTCGGCGCCGTCGACCAGGCGGTGGTCGTAGGTGAGCGCCAGGTAGCACATGTGCCGCACCGCGATGGTCTCGCCGAGGTTGGGATCGTCGATCACCACCGGGCGCTTGACCACCCCACCGGTCCCGAGGATGGCGACCTGGGGCTGGTTGATGATCGGGGTGTCGAAGAGGGCGCCGCGGCTGCCGGTGTTGGTCAGCGTGAAGGTGCCGCCGCTCAGGTCGTCCGGCCCGATCTTGTTGTTGCGGGTCCGGTCGGCGATGTCGGCGATCTTCTTGGCCAGCCCCGAGACCGACAGGTCACCGGCCTCCTTGATCACCGGGGTCAGCAGGCCCTTCTCGGTGTCGACCGCGATGGCGAGGTTCTCGTGGTCGAAGTAGGTGATCTCACCCTTGTCGGTGTCGATCTTCGCGTTCAGCGCCGGGTGTTCCTTCAGGGCATCGGTGGTCGCCTTGGCGAAGAACGGCATGAACGAGAGCTTCACCCCCTCGCGGGCCTGGAACTCGGCCTTGGCCGACTCGCGCAGCCGCGCGATGCCGGTGACGTCGACCTCGACGACGGTGGTCAGCTGGGCGGAGGTCTGCAGTGACTCGACCATGCGCTTGGCGATGGTCGTGCGCAGCCGCGTCATCTTCTCGGTCTTGCCGCGCAGCGGGCTGGGCTCCGCGCTCGCGGCCGCCGGCTCCTCCGTCTTTGCCGAGGCGGCCGGTTGCGCGCCGCCCTGCTTCTGCTCCTCGGCCGCGGCGAGCACATCCTGCTTGCGGATCCGGCCCCCGACGCCGGTGCCCTGGATCGAGGACAGGTCGACGCCGTGCTCCGCGGCCATCTTGCGCACCAGCGGGGTCACGTAGGTGCCGCCGTCGCCCGACGCGGCGGCCGACTCCTGACGGTCCTGCCGGGCCGGCTCCTGGCGCTCCTGAGCCTTCTCCTCCGACGGTGCCTGCTGCTCGGCGCGCTCCTCCTCGACCTCGCGCTCCTCGGCGGCCGGCTCCGGCTCGGGCGCCTCTTCCGCCGCCTCGGCGCCCTCGTCACCGGCGCCCTCGTCCTCCGGCGCCTGCGAAGGCTGCTGCTCCTGGGTGCGCTCCTCCTCGGCGGGCGCTTGGGCCTGCTCGCCACCCCCGGACTCGGCCGGTGCACCCTCGCCGATGATGCAGAGCTCGGCGCCGACCTCGACGGTCTCGTCCTCCTCGGCCTTGATCTCCTGCAGGGTGCCGGCGACGGGGGAGGGGACCTCGGTGTCGACCTTGTCGGTGGAGACCTCGAGCAGAGGCTCGTCGACCTCGACCTCGTCGCCGACCTTCTTCAGCCAGCGGGTGATGGTGCCCTCGGTCACGGACTCGCCGAGCTCGGGCAGCTTGACCGGCGTACCGCCGCCGCCACCGCCGCCACCCCGCCGCCGCCCTCGCTCTTCTTCGCGGCCGGCTTCTCCTCCGGCTCCTTCTCGGGCTCCTCTGCGGCCGGGGCTTCCTCGGACTCCTCCTCGGCGGACTCCTCTTCAGCGGACTGGTCGGACTCACCGGACCCACCGGAGTCGCCCGAGCCGCTGGGCTCCTCGTCCTCCTCGCCGACGACGCACAGCTCGGCCCCGACCTCGACGGTCTCGTCCTCCTCGGCCTTGATCTCGAGGATCTTGCCGGCGACCGGGGAGGGGACCTCGGTGTCGACCTTGTCGGTGGAGACCTCGAGCAGGGGCTCGTCGACCTCGACGGTGTCGCCCACCTGCTTCAGCCAACGGGTGACGGTGCCCTCGGTGACGGACTCGCCCAGCTCCGGCAGTTTCACAGGTGTCGACATCTGCTCTCGGATTCCTCTTCTCGATGCGGTTTTCGAAATCAGGCGGCTCGCTGGTGGAAGTCCAGCAGGTCAGGAGTGTGCGTGCAACGGCTTGCCCGCCAGCGCGAGGTGTGCCTCGCCCAGGGCTTCGTTCTGGGTCGGATGAGCGTGCACCAGCGGTGCCACGTCCTCGGGGAACGCCTCCCAGCCGGTGAGCAGCTGCGCCTCGCCGACGAGCTCGCCGACCCGCGCGCCCACCATGTGTACGCCGACCACCGGGCCGTCCTTGACCCGCACCACCTTCACGAAGCCCTGCGTGCCGAGGATCTGGCTCTTGCCGTTGCCGCCCAGGTCGTAGGTGAGCGCCTCGACCTCGCCGTGCTGCTCCCGCGCCTGGGCCTCGGTCAGGCCCACCGAGGCGACCTCGGGATCGCTGTAGGTGACCCGCGGGACACCGGCCTCGTCGAGGGGCCGAGGCTCGAGGCCGGCGAGTTCCTCGGCGACGAAGATGCCCTGCTGGAAGCCGCGGTGGGCGAGCTGGAGGCCGGGCACGATGTCGCCGACGGCGTACACCCCGTCCACGTTGGTCCGGCACCGCTCGTCGGCGGTCACGAATCCGCGCTCCATGGCGATGCCCTGCTCCTCGAACCCGAGCCCGTCGGTGACCGGCCCTCGACCCACGGCGACCAGGAGCACCTCACCCTCGAAGGTCTTGCCTCCCTCGACCGTCACCGTCACCGCCTCCGAGCCGACCTCGACCGACTCGAAACGGGTGCCGGTGTGGAAGCCGATCTTGCGCTTGCCGAAGGCACGCTCCAGCGCCTTGGAGGACTGCTCGTCCTCGGCCGGCACCAGGTGGGGGAGGGCCTCGATGATCGTGACCTCCGCGCCGAAGGACCGCCACACGCTCGCGAACTCACAGCCGATGACCCCACCGCCGAGCACGATCGCCGAGGCCGGGACCCGATCCAGGCCCAGGGCGTGCTCGGAGCTGAGCACCCGCTCTCCGTCGAGCTCGAGGCCCGGCAAGGTGCGCGGGTAGGACCCGGTGGCGAGTACGACGGCCCGGCCGGTGTAGCGCCGGCCCTCGACCTCGACGGTCCGCGGGCCGACCAGGCGGCCGCTGCCCTCGACCACGGTGATGCCACGGCCGCGGACCAGCCCGGTCAGCCCCTTGAACAGTCGGGCCACGACGGCGTCCTTGTACTTGTGCACGCCGGCCATGTCGATGCCCTCGAGGCTGGCGCGGACGCCGAACTTCTCCGAATCCCGCGCGCTGTCGGCGACCTCCGCGGCGTGCAGCAGCGCCTTGGTCGGGATGCAACCCACGTGCAGGCAGGTGCCGCCGACCTTGTCCCGTTCCACGAGCGCGACCCGGAGTCCGAGCTGGGCGGCGCGCAGGGCGCAGGCGTAGCCACCGGACCCGGCGCCGAGCACGACGAGGTCGAAGTCGTCCGCGGTGCTCTGCCCACCTGCCATGTCGCGCCCTCCCTGATCTCGCGCGGCTCACCGGCCATCCAACCACCCGTGGCGCGACGGGCGGCAACAGGTGCTTTCCCCTCCCGGCTGGGGTTCATGCCGCACACTGTCGGCATGGGTCTGCTCAGCCGGTTCCGGCGGCGGCCGGTGAGCCGCGCCGGAGTCACGCGTGCGGCCGACGCCGCCGACCAGCGCCACCTCGAGGAGTTCATCCGCACCCGGCGCGGCGTCGAGGGTTTCGTCGAGCCGCGCACCACGGTCACCGACGTGACGCTCCTGCTCGTCGCCCACGACGGGGAATGGACCCGCCGGCGGGTGCCGTCAGTGGAGTGGGCACACGACTTCGCCAACCGGCACGGCGTGCCCAGCTATGACGCTGCGGTGGTCGGGGTGCCGTCGCGGATGCGGGAGTGGAACCGCCGTCAGAAGCAGTCCCGCGGCGAGGCGCCGGGAGCCTAGGCGGTCAGTCCTCGGCGCCTTCGGCCATGGTCGCGACGAGGTCGACCAGCGTGGTCATGCCGTACCCCGTCGCACCGGACGGCACGTGTCCCCAGGGGCCGTGGTCGTTCCAGGCCGGCCCGGCGATGTCCAGGTGCGCCCAGGGCACCTCGCCGACGAAGCACTCCAGGAACGCCGCGGCGAACAGCGCCGATCCCCATCGCACCCAGTTGTGCTGCAGCACGTCGGCGATGCGCGACTCCTCGCGCACGGCCCGGCGGGTCTGCTCGGGCAGGGGGAGACGCCACACGAGCTCCCCGCTGGTCGCGGCGGCGGCGGTGAGCGCGGCCGTGGTGGTGTCGTCGCCGAACAGGCCGGCGATCTTGTCACCGAGCGCCACGATGCACGGGCCGGTCAGGGTGGCCACGTCGACCACCACGTCCGGCTCTTGTTCGACCGCCATGCCGAGGGCGTCGGCCAGGACCAGGCGACCCTCGGCGTCGGTGTTGGTGATCTCGACCGTCTGCCCGTCGTACATGGAGATCACGTCGCCGGGCCGCATCGCCGATCCGGACGGCATGTTCTCCGCCATCGGCGCGTAGCAGGTGACCGCGACCGGCAGCTCCAGGGCGGCGACGGCGAAGGTGGCGCCGAGCACCGCTGCGGCGCCGGCCATGTCGTACTTCATGGTGGCCATCGAGCTGCCCGGCTTGATGGTCAGGCCGCCGGAGTCGTAGGTGATCCCCTTGCCGACCAGGGCGATGCTGGCCCGGGCGTCCTCGGGCGCCCAGGTCAGCTTCACCAGTCGCGGGCCGTTGGCGGACCCGCCACCGACGGCCAGGATGCCGCCGCAGCCCAGCTCCTCGAGCCGGCCCGGGCCGAGCACCTCGACCTCGAGACCGGTCCTGCGGCCACCCCGGTCCTTGTGCAGGGCGACGACCGCGTCGGCGAACGCCTCCGGGGTGAGGTCGTTCGGCGGGGCGTTGACCCAGTCCCGCACCTGCCCGAGCAGGTCCCCGAGGCTCAGGGCCCGGTCGAGCGCCGCACGGGCCTGCTCGGTCCGGGCGACCTCGCTGAGGAACGAGACCTCGCCGGCGCCCTGGTCCTCCGGCTTCTTGCTCCGGTGGCCCGGGAAGCGGTAGGAGCCGGACAAGAACCCCTCGACCACCGCGCGGACGTGGGTGGCGTCGCCGGCCGGGAGGGCGACGCAGACGGTGGCGGCGTTGCCCACGTTGCGGGCCGCCACGCCTGCGGCGCGGCGCACGCGCTCGGGAGTCAGCTCGGCCAGGGGACCGAGACCGACCAGCAGCAGCCGACCGGCCTTCACGGCGCCCGCGGTGGGGACGCAGAGCGACTCGCCCGCCTCGCCGCGGAAGCTCATCGACTTCAGCAGCGGGGCGAACCGGCGCCCGTAGGCCTCCGCCACCTCCTCACCGCCCGGGGCGGGGGCCGGGTCGCCCTTGCTCGTGCGGCCCACCCCGATCACCACGAGGTCGGACCGGGTCTTCGCGGGGCTTCCCTTGCGCAGCGCGTACGAGGTCACGAGGCCTCATGCTAGGCGGGCGCAGGAAGGGCCTGAGCACGAGCACGCTGGGGTAGGTTTCCTCGACATGCCGTCGAAGCACTCGCCGCTGCACGAGCGCCACGTCGCCCTGGGCGCGAAGTTCGCCGAGTTCGGGGGCTGGGAGATGCCGCTGGAGTACGCCGGGGTGGTCAAGGAGCACACCGCGGTCCGCTCCTCGGTCGGTGTCTTCGACGTCAGCCACCTCGGCAAGCTCGAGGTCCGCGGCGAGGGAGCGGTGGACTTCCTCAACACCTGCCTGGCCAACGACCTGCGCAAGATCGGACCGGGACGGGCGCAGTACACCCCGCTGTGCGACGACGCCTCGGGCGGGGTCGTGGACGACCTGATCGCCTACTTCCGCGCCGAGGACCACGTGCTGCTGGTCCCCAACGCGGCGAACTCCGAGGAGGTCCGGCGCCGGCTGGAGGCCGCCCGTCCGGACCCGGTGTCGATCACCGACCAGCACGAGACCCACGCGGTCCTGGCGGTGCAGGGCACCCGCTCCGACGAGGTGTTGGAGGCGCTCGGCTTCCCGACGGGCCATCCCTACATGTCCTTCGAGGAGACCGAGTACGACGGCCGGCCCGTCGTGGTCTGCCGGAGCGGCTACACCGGCGAGCGCGGCTACGAGCTGGTCGCACCGAACGAGGTGGCCGGTGGGTTGTGGGATGCGCTGCTCGAGGCCGGGACGGCGTACGACCTGGCACCGTGCGGCCTGGGTGCCCGGGACACCCTGCGCACCGAGATGGGCTACCCCCTGCACGGGCAGGACCTGACCCCGGAGATCACGCCGGTGCAGGCTCGGCTCGGCTGGGCGGTCGGCTGGTCCAAGCCGTCGTTCTGGGGCCGCGACGTCCTGGTCGCCGAGAAGGAGGCAGGGCCCCGGGTCACTCTGCGTGGCCTGGTCGCCCAGGGGCGCGGCATCCCGCGGCCGGGCATGAGCGTGCAGGTGAGTCGCGACTTCCCGATCGGGTACGTCACCTCCGGCACGTTCTCGCCCACGCTGCGCAAGGGCGTGGCTCTCGCGCTGGTCAACACGCAGGTCCAGGACGGGGCCGAGGTGCTGGTGGACGTGCGTGGTCGCGAGGAGGTCTTCGTGGTGACCAAGCCGCCCTTCGTCCAGCCCGGCGTAAGAGAGAGCTGAGTCGGGAGAGCTGAGAGGAGCAACGATGACGAACTCGCCCCAGCCGGCCTTCGGCAGCAGTCCGCGGCGCAGCGACGCCCTGAGCTGGTGGTGGCAGCTGCTCGACGACGACGGCGCCGTGGTCGAGCCGGAGAGCCGCGCGGAGTTCCCCACCCGTAGCGACGCGGAGAGCTGGCTGGGGGAGGTCTACCCCGACCTGCAGGAGCAGGGCGTCGCCTCGGTCACCCTCTTCGAGGGCGACCGGGAGGTCTACGGCCCGATGTCCCTCTCCGCAGGCTGACCCGGCCGGTCCCGGTAGGTCAGGAGCGCGGCTTCCGCGCCCCGCCGACCTTCACCTGCGGCTTGGGCATCCGCAACCAGCGCAGCTGCACCAGGCGCATCACGGCATAGAACGTGGTGCCGCGCAGGCTCTCGTCGGGGAACTTCGCCCGCAGCGCCCGCTTGAGCCGGAACACCACCCACGTGGTGTCGACGATGATCACCAGCAGCGTGGTCGTCCACAGGCTGGTGCCCAGGGCCATCACCTGCTCGTTGCCGGAGTACTGCATCGCCAGGATCACCAGCAGCAGCGGCAGGAGGAGCTCGGCGACCGAAAGGCGGCTGTCGACGAAGTCGCGCACGAACCGCTTCACCGGCCCCTGGTCGCGGGCCGGGAGGTAGCGGTCGTCACCGGTGCGCATCGCCTGGCGCATCTTGGCGTTGCCCTCCTGGCGACGCTGCCGCAGCACCTTCTGCGCCGCCTTCTTGTCCATCCCGGCGCGCGCCCGCTCCCGGGCGGCGGCCTCGGCCTCCTTGCGGGAGGGTGTGGGACGGCCCTTGGCACCCGGCCCCTTCGCAGGCCCGTTCTCGGGCGGTGTGGACGTGGCCGGATCGGCCTTGGAAGTACGACGGAACAAGGCGGTTGCTCTTCGACGGTCTCTCGACGGAGGGGCGCTCGGACAGGGCTGCTCCCGCGCGGGGCGCAGAGCCGCCACCCTACCCGGGCGCCGGGTGCGGGCCTTTTCCCGGTGATCGTCGGGGCCCGGGATCCGATGGGTAGCGGCGGGTAGGTTGGGGGTCATGAGCTTGATGAAGCGGATCAGTCTGATCTTCCGCGCGAAGGCCAACAAGGCGCTCGACGCCGCCGAGGACCCGCGCGAGACCCTCGACTACAGCTACCAGCGGCAGCTGGAGATGCTCACCAAGGTGCGCCGGGGGGTCGCCGACGTGGCCACCAGCCGCAAGCGGGTCGAGCTGCAGATCAACCAGCTGCAGGGCCAGTCCGACAAGCTCACCCAGCAGGCGCAGAAGGCCCTCTCCATGGAGCGGGAGGACCTCGCCCGCGAGGCCCTGACGCGCAAGTCGGCGCTCACCACCCAGCTGGCCGACCTGCAGGCCCAGCACGCCCAGCTGCAGGGCGAGGAGGAGAAGCTCACCCTCGCCTCCCAGCGGCTGCAGGCCAAGGTCGAGTCCTTCCGCACCCGCAAGGAGACCATCAAGGCCACCTACACCGCCGCCGAGGCGCAGACCCGGATCAACGAGGCGTTCTCCGGCATCTCCGAGGAGATGGGCGACGTCGGGATGGCGGTCCAGCGGGCCGAGGACAAGACCCAGCAGATGCAGGCCCGCGCCGGTGCGGTCGACGAGCTGCTCGCCTCCGGTGCCCTGGACGACGCCAGCTCGCAGAACCGCGGCGACGACATCGCCCGGGAGCTGGAGTCGATGAGCTCACAAGCCGACGTGGAGGCCGAGCTCGCCGCGCTCAAGGGCGCCACCGGGCCGGCGGCGGTCGAGGGCGCGAACGGTCCTGCCGCCATCGAGGACGCCGGCGTCGCCCAGGGTCAGCCCCGGACCACTCCGAGCCAGCAGCCGAGCCAGCAGCCGGCCGAGGGCGAGGAGCGGTCATGATCGTGCGCATCCTCGGTGAGGGGCAGCTCGAGGTGCCCGACAGCGAGCTGGACCGGCTCAACGACCTCGACGGCCAGGTCGAGGCCGCCGTCGAGCGCAGTGACGCCGACGCCTTCGCCGCGGCGCTCGCGCAGCTGCTGGACGGCGTACGCGCGGTCGGGGAGCGCCTGCCCGACGAGGTGCTGCACGACTCCGACCTGATCCTCCCGCCCGCCGACGCCACCATCGAGGAGGTCCGCGACCTGCTCGAGGACGACGGCCTCATCCCCGGCTGAGCCGGCACCCTTCCCGCCAACCTCCACCAGACCCAGGACCTCCACGAGACCAGGCTATGGCCAGAACGCGTTTCCTCCCCGACACCGGCCTCACCGTGCGGATGACGACGGTGCTGTTCCTGCTCGGTGCCCTCTTCGTCGCGGTGGTCGTGGGGCTCATGTACGTCGCGGGCTCCACCGGCAACGCCGGGTTCATCCCCCTGATCGCGATCTTCGGGCTGGGTGTCGCCTGGTTCCAGTGGTACAACTCCGACCGGCTCGCGCTGCGGGCGATGAACGCCTGGGAGGTCAGCCCCGAGCAGGCGCCGGAGCTGCACGCGATGATCGACCGGCTCTGCACGATGGCCGACATGCCCAAGCCCCGGGTCGCCGTGGCGGAGACGTCGGTGCCGAACGCCTTCGCGACCGGCCGCTCGCCGGACCGCTCGGTGGTGTGCGTGACCCGCGGCATCTTGCAGATCCTCACCGCCGAGGAGCTCGAGGCCGTGCTCGCCCACGAGCTCTCCCACGTCGCCCACCGTGACGTGCTGGTGATGACGGTCGCCTCGTCCGCCGGGATCATCGCCGGAAGCGTCGCGAACGGTGCCCGGTTCGGCGCGTTCTTCGGCCTGGGCAGGTCGCGGGGCAACAACAACAACCAGGCCGGCGCGATCGGGTTCCTCGGTGTCCTGCTGCTCAGCCTGGTCGTCTACGCCGTCAGCTTCGTGATGCTGCGGCTGCTCTCGCGCTACCGCGAGCTCTCCGCGGACCGGTCCGGCGCCTACCTCACCCAGCGCCCCTCGGCCCTGGCCTCGGCGCTGACCAAGATCAGCGGAGAGATGAACGCCGTCCCCGAGCGCGACCTGCGGGCCGCGCAGCCGATGAACGCCTTCTTCATCGCCCCCGCGCTGCGCGGCGCCAACCTGCAGACCCTGACCGCGACCCACCCGTCCCTCGAACAGCGCCTGGACCAGCTGGCCCGCATCGCCGCCCAGCTCGGCCAGACGCTCTGAGCCACCGGTGGGCTTCTGGGACGTCGTACGCGGCCGGACCCGGCCGAAGCGACCGCAGCTCGACCAGCTGTTCGGGCTGCCCTCGGCGGCCATGACCCTGCAGGCGAGCCTGGGCCTGGGCCCGACCGGCACCGGCTCGGTCTGCTTCCGCGCCGCCGAGGGGCGGGCCGCGGTGCTCACCGAGCGGGACGCCTCGGCGCTGGTCGGCCTCGACGCCGACCGGGTCGCCTCGCGGGTCGACGAGTACGGCTACACCTGGCTGACCGTCCAGCACTCGCCGGACGACGTCGCCGGCCTGGTCACCGACCTGCACGCCATCAACTCCGCCCTGGAGGCGCAGGACTTCGGCACCGGCCTGCTGTGCTCGGTGGTCGGCTTCGCCGGGCAGGACGGTGTCTCCGGGGCGGCGTACGTGGTCTACCTCTACAAGCAAGGCACCTTCTACCCGTTCTGCCCGACGGGGCCGCACGCCCGGGACACGCTGCGGGAGCGGCAGATCCGCGACGCCGTGGGGGTCGACCTACCCATCGAGCCGGACACCGGGCGGTGGATGCCGATCTGGGGGATGCCCGGCGCGTGAGCACGCACGTCTCGACACACGTCCCGAGACGGCGTCGCGGACGACGACCCCCGGCGCCTAGTCCACAGCGGAGTCGACGGTGCCGGTCCCGGCGCCGTGCCCGGCCGGGGCGGTGGTCGGCGGCAGGTCCAGCATCCGCTGCAGCGCCACCTTCGCCCAGTGGGCGGTCTCCTCGTCGACCTCGATGACGTTGACCAGCTGACCCGCGACCAGCGACTCCAGCGCCCACACCAGGTGCGGTAGGTCGATGCGGTTCATCGTCGAGCAGAAGCACACCGTCCGGTCCAGGAACATGACCTGCTTGTCGGGGTGCCGGTCGGCCAGGCGCTTGACCAGGTTGAGCTCGGTGCCGATCGCCCAGGCACTCTCGGGCGGGGCCTCCTCGAGGGCCTTGATGATGAACTCCGTGGAGCCCACCAGGTCTGCCTTCTGCACGACCTCGTAGCGGCACTCGGGGTGCACCAGCACGTTGAGGCCCGGCACCTCGGCCCGGAGCTCGTCGACGACGTCGGGGGAGAAGCGCCCGTGCACCGAGCAGTGCCCCTTCCACAGCACCACCCGGGCCGCGGCCAGGGCGTCCGGCTCGAGGCCACCGCCGGGAAGCAGCGGGTTCCACACCACGCAGTCGTCGAGCGAGAGGCCCAGGTCCCGCACCGCGGTGTTGCGACCGAGGTGCTGGTCGGGCAGGAAGAGCACCTTGGTGTCCGGCCCGTGCTGGGCGAAGGCCCACTCCAGTGCCGAGCGGGCGTTGGAGGAGGTGCACACCAGACCACCGTGCCGGCCGCAGAACGCCTTGATGTCGGCCGAGGAGTTCATGTACGTCACCGGCACCACCCGGTCGGCCAGCCCGGCCTCCTGCAGGGCGTGCCAGGCGTCCTCGACCTGCGGCAGCCGGGCCATGTCGGCCATCGAGCAGCCCGCGGCCAGGTCCGGGAGGACGACCTTCTGCTCCGGTGCGGTGAGGATGTCGGCCGACTCGGCCATGAAGTGCACGCCGCAGAAGACGATGTACTCCGCCTCCGGACGGGCAGCCGCCTCACGGGCGAGCTTGAAGGAGTCGCCGGTGGTGTCGGCGAACTGGATGACTTCCTCGCGCTGGTAGTGGTGGCCCAGCACGAACGCGCGGTCGCCCAGGGCCTCCCGGGCGGCGCGGGCGCGTGCGACCAGCGCGGGGTCGGAGGCTGCCGGCAGGTCGCCGGGGCACTCGACGCCGCGCTCGGCGGAGCGATCGGCGCCGTTGCCCAGCGGCAGCAGGGGAAGCGTCGTCATGTCCCGAGTCTCCCACGGGCGCGGGGAGCCGGACCCGGCCGCTATCGTCGGCCGGCATGCGGGTGGTGGTCGCGCCGGACAAGTTCGCCGGCACGTTGACGGCTGTCGAGGCCGCCGCCGCGATCGTCGCCGGTTGGGCGCGGTGGGCACCCGGCGACGAGCTGGTGCCCGCGCCGATGTCCGACGGCGGTCCCGGGTTCGTCGAAGTGCTGCACGCCGCCCTGGGCGGCGACCTGCACGCGGTCACCGTCTCGGGCCCCTTCGGCGAGGACGTCCCGGCCACCGTCCTGGTGACCGGCGCGTCGGCGTACGTCGAGAGCGCCCAGGCGGTGGGCCTGCACCTGATCGCGGAGGGGCAGCGGGACCCCGAGCGCGCCAGCACCCGCGGCGTCGGCGAGCTCGTGGGGCACGCCCTGGCGGCCGGCGCCACCCGGCTCGTGGTGGGCCTGGGCGGATCCGGCACCAACGACGGGGGCGCAGGTCTGCTCGCGGCTCTCGGCGCCACCGCCACAGGCGGCAGCCTCGTCGCCGGGCCGGCAGGGCTGGCAGATCTCGGGGCCGTGGACGTCCGGGCGGCACTCGAGCGGACCGCCGGCGTCGAGATCGTCATCGCCGGCGACGTGGACAACCCCCTGCTGGGCATCACCGGGGCCACCAAGTCGTACGGGCCGCAGAAGGGACTCTCCGAGGAACGCCTCGTGGTCGTCGACGCCTGGCTGCAGCGGTTCGCCGACCTGACCGACCGCAAGCTGGCCGGCGCCAAGGGGTCGGGCGCGGCCGGAGGGCTGGGGTTCGCGCTCGCGCTGCTCGGCGGCGTACGGCGGCCCGGTGTCGAGCTGGTCGCCGAGGCCACCGGCCTGTCCGAGAAGCTCCGCGGCGCCGACCTGGTGCTGACCGGCGAAGGCTCGTTCGACTTCTCCTCCCGGTCGGGCAAGGTCCCCTACGGGGTGGCCGAGGTCGCCGCCCGAGAGCTGGTCCCGTGCGTGGCTCTGGCCGGCCGGGTGCTGGTCGGCGCCCGAGAGATGCGCGCGATGGGCGTGGAGTCGGCCTACGCCATGGTCGACCTGCTGGGGGAGGGCCGGGCGTTGGCCGAGCCGGCCGCAGCCCTGGCGGACCTCGCCCAGCGAGTGGCCCGCACCTGGTCACGCTGAGCATGCCCTTCGGGAATAACGGACCGTGTGCGACTATTGGAGTCGTTGACAGCAGCATCCGATCAGCACCCGATCAGCCCCCGATCAGCACTGGAGAGAGCGATGACCGAGCAGGTCGAGACCTCACACCGCACCGACGGCATCAACATCAGCTCGGCGGCCACTTCCAAGGTCAGGAGCCTGCTGGACCAGGAAGGGCGCAACGACCTGCAGCTGCGCATCGCCGTGCAGCCCGGAGGCTGCTCCGGCCTGCGCTACCAGCTGTTCTTCGACGAGCGACACCTCGACGGTGACGTCGTCACCGACTTCGACGGCGTCGAGGTCGTGGTCGACCGGATGAGCGTGCCCTACCTCAACGGCGCCACCATCGACTTCGTCGACACCATCGAGAAGCAGGGGTTCACCATCGACAACCCCAACGCCACCGGCTCCTGCGCCTGCGGCGACAGCTTCCACTAGAGCTCTGCGGAGCCACCCGCACGTCGAAGCGGCGGTGTCCCCCACGGGACGCCGCCGCTTCGTGCTCCCCGGGCGCGGGTCCCGGGGTGTCACCTAGTCCAGGTGCAGGTGGATCCGGGACGCCAGGTGGGCGGCCGCCTCGCTGACCGAGATCTGCCGCTTGGGCACCTCCTCGGGAAAGGCGTCGTAGGTCAGCGGCGGTGCCGGCATGGTCAGCGCGACGTCGTCGACCGATCGCCGCGACATCCGCATCGAGCTCCGGCAGGCGGTGCAGTCCGCGTGCATCTGGTGGGCGGAGTCCTGGTCGTCGTAGGCCAGTCGCAGGTAGGTCATGTCTGCGACGCTAGGGGCTACCGTCGGGTAGACCCAGCACTACTGATCGGTAGTGTTCTGCGGTCAGCCAACTCCTTCGACACAGCGGGGCCGGCCCCCGTCCGAGGACCCTCATGTCACTGCTGATCGCCGGATCCATCGCCACCGACCACCTGATGACCTTCGGTGGGAAGTTCGCCGACTCCCTCGTCGTGGAGCAGCTGGACAAGCTCTCGGTCTCCTTCCTCGTCGAGGACCTCGACATCCGTCGGGGTGGATGCGCCGGCAACATCTGCTACGGCCTGGCCCAGCTGGGGCTGCGCCCGGTCCTGGTGGGGGCTGCGGGGGAGGACTTCGCCGACTACCGCTCCTGGTTGGAGCGGCACGGCGTGGACTGCGGCTCGGTGCACATCTCCGAGGACAAGCACACCGCCAGGTTCGTGTGCACCACCGACACCACGATGGCCCAGTTCGCCAGCTTCTACCCCGGCGCGATGAGCGAGGCCCGGCAGATCGAGCTCGCTCCCATCGCCGCCCGCGTCGGGGAGCCGACCTTCGTGCTCGTCGGCCCCGACGACCCGGAGGGGATGCGTCGCCACACCGAGGAGTGCCGCCAGCGCGGCTACCGCTTCGTCGCCGACCCCAGCCAGCAGCTGGCGTTCAGCGAGGGCGACCTGATCCGGTCGCTCATCGACGGGGCGACCTACCTGTTCTCCAACGAGTACGAGTCCCACCTGATCCAGCAGAAGACCGGCTGGAGCGGCGACGAGGTGCTCGAGCGGGTCGGCACCCAGGTCATCACCATGGGCAAGGACGGTGTCCGGGTCGTGGCCAAGGGGGAGGACGAGGTCCGGGTCCGCGCCGTGCCCGACGTCCAGGCGGTGGACCCCACCGGGGTGGGCGACGCCTTCCGCTCCGGCTTCCTCGCCGCGCTGGACTGGGGGCTGACCCACGAGCGTGCCTGCCAGGTGGGCTGTGTGCTCGCCGCCTACGTCGTGGAGCGGGTCGGCACCCAGGAGTACTCCTTCACCCGGGCGGAGTTCCTCACCCGGGTGGCCGGGGCGTACGGCGACCAGCCGGCCGCCGAGGTCGGCGAGGCGTTCACGCCCGCTTCCTGATCCGGTGCACCGGCACGCCGTCCGGCCCGGCCGAGCTGCCGTCGTACTCCTGGCCGCGCATGCGGCACCAGGCCTGCAGGTCGGGCCCGGCCGCCGGGTCGTCCGCGACCACCTCGACCACACCCCCGACGGGCACGTCGGGGAACGCCCGGGCGAGCTCGATGATCGGGCGGGGGCACGGCATCGCGCGGCAGTCCAGCCGCACCGCGGGAGCGTTCACGACGGCACCCCGGCGTCACGCCGGAGCCGTTCGACGATCCCGGGCAGCTCACCCAGCAGCCGCCTGACCTGGTCGGGATCGGTGTCGCGTGCCACCGAGAGCCGCACGTTGCCGTGGGTCAGTGCGCCCATCGCGGTCAGGACATGGCTGGGCTCCAGGGTGCTCGCGGTGCACGCCGAACCGCTCGCCACGCCGAGACCGAGCCGGTCCAGCTCGGTCACCAGAGCCTCCCCGTCCACGTAGAGGCAGGAGAAGGTGACCAGGTGCGGGAGCCGGTGGTCGGGGTCCCCGACGACCTCGGTGTCCGGGATCCGAGCCACCTGGCTCCGGACCTCGGCGACGAGGGCATGCAGCCGCGGGTTCAGCGCGTCCCGTTCGGCGACGACCGCCTGGAGCGCCGCCGCCGCGGCCAGGGCGGCCGGGACGTTCTCGAACCCCGTGCTGCGCTCCTCGACCCGGTCGTCGGCCGGGAACGGCGCCCGCCACCGTGCGCCCTTGCGCACCAGCAGCACGCCGATCCCCGCGGGACCTCCCCACTTGTGCGCGGACCCCGCCGCGGCGTCCCACCCCTGGGGAAGGGGCAGTCGCCCCATGGACGCGCAGGCGTCGGTGAACAGCTGGTGCCGACCCGCGCGGAGCTCGGCGACCTCCGCCACCGGCTGCAGCGTGCCGACCTCGTGGTTGGCGGTCTGGACCGCCAGCACGGCGTCCTCGTCGGCCTCTTCCAGCGCCTTGGCCGACGTCGCCGCAGCGAGCCGACCGAGCGGGTCGACCGGCAGCGTCGCCATCGAGCCGCCGTGTGCCTGGTGCCAGGCCCCGGCGTGCAGGACCGCGGAGTGCTCGACGGCGCCGGCCAGGAGCCGCCGTCCCGTCCGTGCCTGTCCGCCGAGGAGTCCGAGGAGCCCCAGGTGGACCGCATGGGTCCCCGAGGGCGTGAAGGTGACCTCGTCCGGGCGCACCTCCAGGCACTGCGCGACCACCGCCCGGGCGTTGTCGAGCATCAGTCGCGCCTCGCGGGCCTGCCGGTGCAGGCGGCGCGGGTCGGCGTACCCGCGGTCCAGGGCCTGGAGCAGCACCTCCCGGGCGGCCGGATGGAGCGGCTCGCCGGAGGCGTGGTCGAGGTAGGCGCTCGAACCGGTGCTCACTCTGGGAAACCTACTGTTTTCCCGGCAGGTTCGCGCCGCCCTGCTCCCAGCGAAGCGACTCGCCAGTAGTAGGGTTCCCTCTGTCCGTTGCAGGAGGGCCTGCGCCCCGCAGCAGAAAGGGCTCGTTCGTGAGTCTGGTGCTCCCCAAGCGCCTGCGCCAGGTGGCGCTCGGCGTGCTGACGGTGTCCACCTTCCTCGTCCTCTCGGGGTGCTCGGCGCAGGACAAGGAGCAGATCAAGCGCCTTGCCATGCCCGAGTCGGCGACCAAGCAGGCCCCGCTGGTCTACGACCTGTGGGTGTGGGCCTGGCTGGCGGCCATCATCGTCGGCGTCATCGTCTGGGGGCTGATCTTCTACGTCGCCTTCCGCTACCGGCGGCGCAGCGACGACGACATCCCGGTGCAGACGCGCTACAACCTGCCCATCGAGGTCTTCTACACCATCGCGCCGATCATGATGGTGCTCGTCTTCTTCTACTTCACCGTCGACACCCAGAACAAGATCCTGGCCGAGGACGGCAAGCCCGACAACACCATCACCGTGGTCGGCCAGCAGTGGTCGTGGAGCTTCAACTACAACGTCGGCTACGACGAGCAGTCGGGGTCCTACCGGGCGGTGGGCGGCCAGACCGCCGTGCACGAGACCGGCACCACCTCCGACCGGCCGACGCTGTGGCTGGTCAAGGGCAAGACGGTGGAGATCAACCTCACCTCGCCCGACGTCATCCACTCGTTCTGGGTGCCCGCGTTCTTGTTCAAACGCGACGTGATCCCCGGGCGCCACAACAGCTTCGAGGTCACGCCGACGCGCACCGGCACGTTCGCGGGCCGCTGCGCCGAGCTGTGTGGGGTCTACCACTCGCGGATGCTCTTCAACGTCAAGGTCGTCGACCAGCCGGCGTACGACGCGCACCTGCGCGACCTCGAGCAGCAGGGCTACACCGGGGTCGCCATCGGCGGCTCGGAGGTCGCCAGCCAACCGGGCCTCGAGTCCAACGACAGCAACGGAGGAGAGTAGTGACTGCTGTCTCCCAGCGCGTCGGCACGGCCGCCGGCGCACGTGTGGCGCAACCGCGCCGCACCCTCGGGCAGAACATTGCTCGCGTCCTGAGCACCACCGACCACAAGGTGATCGGCAAGCTCTACCTGACCACGTCGTTCGTGTGGTTCCTCATCGGCGGCGTGATGGCGCTGGTGATGCGCTCCGAGCTGGCCTTCCCCGGTCAGCAGATCGTGAACGACGAGCGCTACAACCAGCTGTTCACGATGCACGGCACGATCATGCTGCTGCTGTTCGCGACGCCGCTGTTCTTCGGCTTCGCCAACGTGCTGATGCCCTTGCAGATCGGATCGCCCGACGTGGCGTTCCCGCGGCTGAACATGCTCAGCTACTGGTTCTACTTCTTCGGCGGCATCATCACCGCCTCGGGCTTCCTGACGCCGCAGGGCGCGGCGGACTTCGGCTGGTTCGCCTACACCCCGCTGTCCAACGCGATCCGCTCACCCGGTGTCGGCGGTGACCTGTGGGTGATGGGCCTGTGGCTCGCCGGTCTGGGCACGATCCTGGGTGCGGTCAACTTCATCACCACGATCATCTGCATGCGCGCGCCGGGCATGACCATGTTCCGGATGCCGATCTTCACCTGGAACACGCTGGTCACCAGCCTTCTGGTGATCATCGTCTTCCCGATCCTGGCGGCCGCGCTGCTGGCGCTCGAGGCCGACCGCAAGCTCGGGGCGCACGTCTTCGACGCCGTCCACGGTGGCCCGATCCTGTGGCAACACCTGTTCTGGTTCTTCGGGCATCCGGAGGTCTACATCATCGCGTTGCCGTTCTTCGGCATCATCACCGAGATCCTGCCGGTCTTCAGCCGCAAGCCGATCTTCGGCTACATCGGCCTGGTCGGTGCCACCCTCGGCATCGCGATGCTCTCGGTCGCGGTGTGGGCACACCACATGTTCGTCACCGGCGCCGTCGACCTGGCGTTCTTCTCCGGGATGACCTTCCTGATCGCCGTACCGACCGGGGTGAAGTTCTTCAACTGGATCGGCACGATGTGGGGTGGCTCGGTCAGTCTGGACACCCCCATGCTCTGGTCGCTCGGCTTCTTGACGACCTTCCTGTTCGGCGGGCTGACCGGGGTCATCCTGGCCTCGCCGCCGCTGGACTTCCACGTCTCGGACTCCTACTTCGTGGTCGCCCACTTCCACTACGTGGTCTTCGGCACCGTGGTGTTCGCGATGTTCGCGGGGTTCTACTTCTGGTGGCCGAAGATGACCGGCAAGATGCTCGACGAGCGCCTGGGCAAGATCCACTTCTGGCTGCTCTTCATCGGCTTCCACACCACGTTCCTGGTCCAGCACTGGCTGGGCGTGGAGGGCATGCCCCGCCGCTACGCCGACTACGAGGCCAGCGACGGGTTCACCACCCTCAACCAGGTCTCGACGATCGGTGCCTTCTTGCTGGCGCTGTCCACGTTGCCGTTCCTGCTCAACCTCTACCGCTCCGCGCGCGGACCCTTGGTCGAGGTCGACGACCCGTGGGGCTGGGGCCGTTCGCTGGAGTGGGCGACCAGCTGCCCGCCACCGCGGCACAACTTCGTCTCCATCCCCCGGATCCGCTCGGAGTCTCCGGCCTTCGACCTGCACCACCCCGAGGTGGCGCAGCTGGAGTACGCCGACAACGAGAACCTCGACGCCGCAGCCGCGGACGCCCCGGACGTCTCGGCTCGTGAGCAGGCCACCGGGAAGACCGGCGGGGAAGGTGACGTGCGATGAAGGCAGAGAGCTGGATCTTCGGCAGCGTCGCCGGGTTCTTCCTCGTCGTCACGCCGCTCTACTGGTTCATGTCCGGTGACCACACCGGCACCACCGCGTTGGCGATGACCTTCCTGCTGGCCGCGCTGATCACCTTCTACCTCGGTTTCCACGCCCGGCGGATGGAGCCGCGCCCCGAGGACCGTCGGGAGGGGGAGATCGCCGAAGGTGCCGGCGAGCTCGGCTTCTTCCCGCCGTACAGCTGGTGGCCGCTGTGGTGCGCGCTGTGCCTGGCGGCGATGGTGCTCGGCGTGGTGATCGGCTGGTGGCTGTTCATCATCGGCGCCGGCTTCGGCGTAGTCGCCCTCTCCGGCCTGATCTTCGAGTACTACCGCGGCGACCACGCCCACTGACCAGGCCGGCCTGTCCAGCCCGTGGCTGGGAGGCTTGCTCGGTTTGCCCCACAAAGCGGTACGGTGCTGGCGCACGCGGTGACTATTGCCACGCGCCGCGCATGCGTGTGCCTGGGGAGCCCGTTGTTAGGCTGATGAGGTCGTCCTCGCAGTCTCTGGGAGTCTTTTTCGCATGTCCTCGTCCCGTTCTCGCCTGGCCCTCGTCCTCGGGGTCTTGCTGACGCTCGCCCTGGGGGCGTGCTCGACCTCCGACATCACGCCGGGCAAGGGGGCCGAGCCCGAGGCCTCGCAGTCTCCTGCGCCGTCGGTGGCGAAGGTGCGCAGCAACGTCAAGCCCGGCGCCAAGGGCGTCGACATCGACAAGACCCTCAAGCTCCGGGTCCGCCGGGGGAGCTTCGAACAGGTCCAGGTCACCACGCGGCACGGCGACAAGGTGCGCGGCAAGTTCTCCAAGGGCAAGTCCCGGTGGGCCTCCAAGGGGACCCTGCAGTCCGACACCCGCTACTCCATCGTCACCACGGCGGTCGACTCCGAGGGGCGCAAGAAGAACTTCGAGAGCAAGTTCCACACGCGCAAGCTCACCCTCGACGAGCAGACCTATCCCAGCTTCGTGCCCACCGACGGCCAGACCGTGGGTGTGGGCATGCCGGTGATCATCCGGTTCGACGTGGCGGTCACCGACCGGGCCTCGATCGAGCGGCACCTGCAGGTGATCAGCAAGCCGGCCCAGGTCGGTGCCTTCCACTGGATCAGCGACCACGAGGTGCACTGGCGGCCCAAGCACTACTGGCGGGCCGGCACCGACGTCACCGTGAAGGCGGACATCGGCGGCGTCCCCGCGGGCAACGGCATCTACGGCCAGAAGGATCGTCAGTCCACCTTCCACGTGGGTCACTCGATGGTCAGCAAGGTCGACATCAACACCCACCAGATGCGCGTCTTCCGCGACGGCAAGCTGCTCCGGACGATCCCGATCACCACCGGGGAGCAGCCGAAGTACACCACCCGGTCCGGGGTGAAGGTCATCGTGGAGAAGTACCGCTACAAGAACATGAACTCCGAGACGATCGGGATCGACCCGAACAGCGCCGACGGCTACGACCTCAACGACGTCGAGTACGCCATGCGGATCACCTACTCCGGGGAGTTCCTGCACGCGGCGCCGTGGTCGGTCGGCTCGCAGGGGGCGGCCAACGTCAGCCATGGCTGCACCGGCATGAGCACCAGCAACGCCGGGTGGCTCTACAACCAGACCCTCGTCGGCGACGTGGTGGAGTACACCGGCAGCGACAAGTACATGACGCTGACCAACGGCTTCGGCGACTGGAACATGTCGTTCAAGGACTACAAGGCCGGCTCGGCGCTGAACGGCGGCTGAGCGTCGTCGCTCAGGTCCGGCTCTCCTCGAGGGCGTGCAGGTCCTTGACCGTCTTGGACGTCCGGACCTCGCCGGGCTCGGGATAGGTCCCGAAGAGGCGATCGGCCGTGCCTGCCGTGGTCACGGTGAACCAGTAGTGCTCGTTCTTGTAGTGGTGCAACCGGTGGTTGCGCCAGACCGCGCGGAAGGCGCGGCTGCGCGGCTTGTAGTCACTGTGCACCAGGTAGTGCACCCACTCGTAGCCGAACATCAGCGCCGTCACCGCGACCATGAACGTCGCGCCGGCCGGCTGGGGGAAGACGAGCAGCGCGACCGCGACGTACGACGGCAGCAGCCACAGCTCGACCTGCCAGGGGATGAAGACCAGCGGCAGCACCCGCGGATCGCAGTGGTGCTCACGGTGCTTGCGGGCCAGCAGCGAGTCCACCTCGACCGGGCCGAGGCGTCGCGGCTTCCAGTGCAGGATGCCGACGTGGATGACCCACTCGATGACCGGGAACAGGGCGACCAGCGCGACCGGGACGATCAGCTCGCCCCACCCGACGTCCTGGATCGTCGCTCGCCAGGCGATTGCGCCGATCAGGAAGGAGGCGATCAGCCAGGGCGAGGGATGCCGCCAGAAGGCCCGCCAGGTCGCACCGAGGCTCTGGACCGTGCGACGCGAGCCGGTGATCCGATGCTCGTCCGCGGCGAGACGCTGCCGCGCCTTGGCCTCGATCTCGGGACTGGCCTTGGTCATGGGTGTTCTCCTTCGTCGGGGCCGGCGCTGTCCAGCAGCTCCAGCAGGTGCCCGATGGCCTCGGCGGCCGGCCGCAGGAGCCGCTCCGCCGCCTCTCGGGCTCGGTCGGGTCGTCCCTCCCCGATGGCCAGCGTCAGGGCGCGGTAGCCGGCCACGTTGTCCACCTCGGCCTCCATCACCGGGCCGAGCGCGTCGATCGCCGGCTCGTAGGCCAGCCGCAGCGAGTTGAACATCAACCGGAAGACGATCGAGTCCGCGGCATCCACCACGGCGTCCCAGAACGCCAGGGCGGCGTACTGACGGGCCGTCGGGCCCTCCGCGGCCTCGAGAGCCGTCACGGCCGCATCGAGGCGGTCCTGGGGCGCGCGGCGGTTGCGTGCGGCGAGCTCCGCGACGGCCGGTGCCACGGCCTGGCGTGCCTGGAGGATGCTCTGCCCCACCCGCGGGTCCAGCTCGCCGGCGCGGACCAGCAGCCGGGGGAGGAGGTCGAGACCGGCGAACCGCTGGAAGTCGCGCACGGTGGTGCTGCCGCCGTGCCGGACCTCGACCAGGCGGGCCTGGGAGAGGCGTTGCAGGGCTTCGCGCACCGCCGGACGTGAGACCCCGAGCAGCTCCGCCAGCCGTCGCTCGCTCGGCAGCGGGTCGCCGGCGACCAGCTCGCCGCCCACCACCTCGTCGAGGAGCTGGTCGAACACGTCGTCGGGCACCAGCCTGCGGGCCACGGGTTTGAGCGCCATGGCCAGCATGATGGTGGCCGCAGATCAGGTGGACAAGTGGTCAGACCAGTTGGTGAGACGGTTGGTCAGAGACTCGCTTCGGTTTCGGGTCGTCGAGCCCGCACGCGCCTGCGGTGGGGTCGCTGAGGCGTCGCAGATGTGCACGTCGTCGCTGGCGCTCCTTGCGCACATCTGCGACGCCTCAGCTCCTCCTCACACTGAGTGCCAGCCTGCGGCTCGCACTCAGTGTGAGCGCAGCTCTTCGCCCTCGATGCCGTGGCGGCCGTCGAACTGGTGGCCGTCGGCGGCGTGGCCCTCCAGGGGGGCGTCGTGGTCGTGCTCGAGCTCCTGGTGGTGGTGCCCGGACTCCAGCTCCTCGCGGGTCGGCTTCTGGACGTTGTCGGCGTACCAGAAATGCGACAGGCGTGCCCGGATGCGGTCCTTGCGGGCCGTGGGGGAGGCCACGCCGTTGGGGTCCTCCCCGGACTCCGGGACGTAGACCTGGTCGCGGCCGCGCGCGGTGAGGGTGTAGGCCTCGTCCGCCGGGAGCGGCACGTGCCTCTCGGAGTAGCCGCCCATCGGGTCGCGCATGATCACGCCGCTCTCGTAGCCGTGCAGCAGCATCTCCTTGTCGTGCCGTTGCAGGGAGATGCACCAGCGCCTGGCGATGACGAACACGATCGGCGGCACGATGAAGATCGCAGCGCGCATGAAGTAGGTGATCGCGTTCAGGCTCAAGTGGGCCTGGGTGGCGATGATGTCGTTGCCACCGGCGGCCCAGAGGAGCCCGTAGAGGGCGATGCAGGCGGAGAGGAACGCCGTCCGCGTCGGAGCGTTGCGCGGCCGCTGGAGCAGGTGGTGCTCGCGCTTGTCCCCGGTGATCCACGCCTCGATGAAGGGGTAGGCGAGCACCGCGCCGAAGAGCAGGAACGGTCCGATCTGGCCGGGAATCATGATGTTCCAGCTGATCGTCTTGCCCCAGATGTGGGTCTCCCACCCGGGCATGATGCGCAGCATTCCCTCGGCGATGCCCATGTACCAGTCCGGCTGGGAGCCCGCCGTCACCTCGGCAGGGTTGTAGGGGCCGTAGCGCCACACCGGGTTGATGGTCATCACCGCGCCCATCAGCGCAGTGACGCCGAAGACGATGAAGAAGAACCCACCGGCCTTGGCGGCGTACACCGGCAGCATCGGGAAGCCGACGACGTTCTGCTCGGTGCGGCCGGGGCCGGCCCACTGCGTGTGCTTGTGGTAGACGAGCAGCAGCATGTGCGCCGAGATCAGCGCCAGGATCAGACCGGGGATCAGCAGGATGTGCATGGCGTAGAGCCGCGGGACGAGGGAGTCCCCGGGAAACTGGCCGCCGAACATGAAGAAGGACATGTAGCTGCCCACCACCGGGGTGGCCTTCACCAGGCCGTCGGCGATGCGCAGGCCGGTGCCGGAGAGCAGGTCGTCGGGCAGGGAGTAGCCGGCGAAGCCCTCGAGGATGCCGAGCAGCAGGAGCATCCCGCCGATCAGCCAGTTCAGCTCACGAGGCTTGCGGAACGCGCCGGTGAAGAACACCCGCATCAGGTGCACCAGCATCGCGGCGATGAAGAGGTTCGCCGCCCAGTGGTGCATCTGCCGCATCAGCAGACCGGCCCGCACGTCGAAGGAGATGTGCAGCGTGGAGGCGTAGGCCTCCGACATCTGCAGGCCGCGCAGCTGGTCGTAGGAGCCCTGGTAGGTGACCTCGGCCATGCTCGGCCTGAACCAGAAGGTCAGGAACACGCCGGTGAGGAGCAGCACCACGAAGCTCCACAGGGCGATCTCGCCGAGCATGAAGGACCAGTGGTCGGGAAAGACCTTGCGCAGGTTCTTCTTCGCCAGGGCGGCGAGCCCGAGGCGGTCGTCGGCCCACTCGGCCGCGGCGCCGACCTTCGAGGGCTTCTGGGCCGCGGCCGCTTTGGTGCCGTTGGACTTGGCGAAGGGTCGCATTCAGATCAACCTCGTTCCCAGAAGCTCGGGCCCACCGGCTCGGTGAAGTCGCTGGTGGCGATCAGGTAGCCCTCGGAGTCGACCGAGAGCGGCAGCTGTGGCAGCGACCGCGCGGCCGGCCCGAAGATGACCCGGCCGTTGTCGGCGAGGTCGAAGGTCGACTGGTGACAGGGGCAGAGCAGGTGGTGGGTCTGCTGCTCCCACAGGGAGATCGGGCAACCGACGTGGGTGCAGATCTTGGAGAAGCACAAGATGCCCTCCACGCCCCAGTTCTCCCGGCCCTTGGCCGGCTTGATGTCGTCGGGCTGCATGCGTACGACGATCACCGCCGCCTTGGCCTTCGCCGCCTGCAGCTCGGCCCCCTCGATGACCGGCTCGCCGTGGCTGTCGGTCTCGAAGAACAGCGCCGGCTCGGCGTTGACGAGTTGACCCACCTGCATGTCCACCGGACGGATGGGGGAGCCGTCGACGTCCTGCACGACCCGCATGCCCTTCTTCCACACCGTATGGAAGAGCTTGTCGCCCGGCAGTGGTCCGAGGTCGCGCAGCGCCACGATCGCGGGCAGCCCGAGGGCGCCGAGCGCACCGAGCAGCGAGTTGCGGATCAACGGACGGCGGCCGATGCCGGAGTCCTCGGTGCCCTGTGCCAGGGCGGTCAGGGCCTCCTCGCGGTCCTCGGGGGAGGAGGCGACGGCGTGCCGGAACTCCACGATCTCGTGGTCGCTCATCAGCTTGCGGGCCCACTGGATCGCCCCGGCGCCGAGGAGGAGCAGAGCCGCGCCGAGGGTCAGGCCCAGCGCGACGTTCGAGGCGCCCAGGCCCAGGAACACCGTGGGGTTGTCCCCGACGTCGAAGACGAAGTAGGACACGCAGAACAGCAGCGTGAAGAGGGTGGAGAGGCCGAACAGCGTGGCGACCTGGCGTTCGGCACGTTTGCCGGCGTGGTCGTCGACATCGGTCAGGCGCGGCAGGTGCTCGGGCAGTCCCGGGTCCGGGATCGGGTCCCCGGCGCCCCGCTCGGCGACCGTGCCCTTCGGGGTCTCGCTCATGCCTTGTCCCTTGTCTTGACGCGCTGCTGGTTGAAGCCCTGGGAACGGCTGCCGTTGGCTGCGATCCATGTTGCCGCCCCGACGAGGCCACCGATGCCGACCACCCAGGCGAACAGGCCCTCGGAGACCGGGCCGAGCGAGCCCAGGCTGTAGCCGCCGTAGCCGGGGGTCGCCTCGTTCTTCTTCAGGTAGGCGATGATCTTCCGCTTGTCCTCGGGGGTCAGCACGTTGTCGGAGAACACCGGCATCTGCTGCGGACCGGTGAGCAAGGCCTCGTAGATGTGCTTGGCCGACACGCCCTTCAGCGACGGCGCGTAGCGGCCCTGCGGCAGCGCGCCACCACTGCCGGCGAAGTTGTGGCACGCGGTGCAGTTCGTCCGGAAGAACGCGCCGCCCTCCACGATGTCGTCGTTGCTCATCCCGGAGATGTCGTACTTGTCGCTGCTGGGCACCGACGGGCCGGGGCCCAGGGAGTCGACGTACGCCGCGAGCGCCTCGATCTCGTCCTGCTTGTAGACCGGCTTGCGGGCCTGGGCCTGGGTGCCGGGCCGGGCCATCGGCATCCGGCCGGTGCCGACCTGGAAGTCGACCGCCGCCGCGCCCACGCCGACCAGGGAGGGGCCGTACTGGTTGCCCTTGGCGGTGGTGATCCCCTCGGCGTTCTGGCCGTGGCAGGAGGAGCAGCCGACGAGGAACAGGGCACGGCCCCTGGCGACGAGGTCGGCGTCGGCGGTCTTCGTCTCCGCGCTCGCCGGCGCGAAGGCGGCGTAGAGCCCGCCGGTGCTGAGGAGGGCGAGCAGCAGCACGACCGGCGCTGCCAACCTGCTGCGGCGGCTGCCGCTGATCCGGCCCGCCAGCCGGCTCAGCCGGCCTGTCCGGACCAGGCTCCGGCCGGCCTCGGCGCCGGTCCTCCGGGATGTGAGTCGCACCAGTGCGTCCTAACGGGTCGGTATGGCGGTTGTCGGGCGAGCGGGCTACTTGATCAGGTAGACCGTGGCGAACAGGGCGATCCAGACCACGTCGACGAAGTGCCAGTAGTAGGACACGACGATCGCGGTCACGGCCTGCTCATGGGTGAACTTGCGGGCCATGAAGGTGCGACCCAGGACGAAGAGGAAGGCGATCAGGCCGCCGGTCACGTGGAGGCCGTGGAAGCCGGTGGCCAGATAGAACACGGTGCCGTAGGCCGAGGAGGGAATCGTGACGCCCTCGTGGACCAGCTCGGCGTACTCGAAGGCCTGCCCGCCGATGAAGATCGCGCCCATGATGTAGGTCAGCACGAACCACTCGCGCAGACCCCACAGGCGGACGTTGAGCAGCGACCCGGTGCGGCCCGGGATGCCCTTCTCCGCCTGGAAGACGCCGAGCTGGCAGGTGAGCGAGGACAGCACCAGGACCGTGGTGTTGACCGAGGAGAACGGCACGTTGAGCTTCGCGGTCTCCTGCGCCCACAGCTCGGGGCTGACCGAGCGGATCGTGAAGTAGGCAGCAAACAGGGCTGCGAAGAACATCAGCTCACTGGAGAGCCAGACGATGGTGCCCACGCTGACCATGCTCGGCCGGTCGTGGTGCCCGTGCAGACGGGATGCCGGAATCGCGGTTGCAGTCGCCACGGGGGACATTATGTCGATGGGGTGGCCGGTCGGCACCCCTGCCCCCGGTGTTTCGTCCGGACGGTTGGGCTGACGGCCGTTGTTGGGGTGGTTCGTCCTAGCCTTGAGGGGTGCCGCCCTTCTCGCCCTCGGCGGTCTTCACCCAGTGGGGACTCTCGCCGGTCCTGTTCGTGCTCACCGTGTGGGCGACCGGGCTCTACCTGTTCGGCGCGTGGCGGCTGCACGACCGGGGGGACCGCTGGCCGGTGAGCCGGACCCTCGCCTTCGTGGTCGGCGGGATGGGCTCGTTCGTCCTGGCCACCTGCTCGGGCCTGGCGACCTACGACACCACGCTGCTCAGCGTGCACATGGTCCAGCACATGATCCTGTCGATGGCGGTGCCGATCTTCGCTGCCCTCGGCGCGCCGGTCACCCTGGCCCTGCGGACGCTGCCGCGCCGCCCGCGGCGCTGGCTGCTCGCACTCCTGCACTCGCGGTTCGCGCGCGTGCTCACCTTCGCCCCGGTGGGGTTCGCCCTCTACGTGCTCAGCCCCTGGGCGCTCTACTTCACCGGTTGGTACGACGCCACGCTGCGCTCGGACTTCCTGCACGAGTTCATGCACGTGCACCTCGTCGTGGTGGGAGTGCTGTTCTTCACGCCCATCGTGGGCGTCGACCCGGTGCCGGGGAGGGTGGCCTACCCCTTCCGGATGCTGCTGCTGGTGATGACGCTGCCCTTCCATGCCTTCCTCGGCGTGACGATCATGGACCAGACCCGGCTGATCGGAGGAGCCTGGTATCCGTCGCTGCACGAGCACTACCCGTGGCTGCCGGACGCGTACGCCGACCAGCACCTGGCCGGTGGGATCCTCTGGGGTTCCGGGGACCTCGTCGGGCTCTTGCTGTTCGGCGTGTTCTTCGCCCAGTGGGCGCGGGCGTCGATGGCCGAGGCGCGCCGCGAGGACCGTCGGCTGGACCGCATCGAGCGCCAGCAGCAGGCCGCAGCCGGCGACCGGTAGCATCCGCGGTGTGACGAACCGGACCTCCGACCCGAAGGCGCCGCTGCGGGTGCTGGTCTACAGCGACGACGCACACACGCGTGAGCAGGTGATGCTCGCGCTGGGGCGTCGACCGCACCCGGACCTGCCCGAGCTGGAGTACGTCGAGGTGGCGACCGAGCCGGTGGTGATCGCCCAGATGGACGCCGGCGACATCGACCTGGCCATCCTCGACGGCGAGGCCGTGCCGGCCGGCGGCATGGGCATCTCCCGCCAGCTCAAGAACGAGATCTACCGTTGTCCGCCGCTGCTGGTGCTCACCGGCCGGGTGCAGGACAACTGGCTGGCCACCTGGTCGCGCGCCGACGCCGCGGTCTCCCACCCGCTCGATGCGGTGGAGCTGGCCGAGGTGGTCACCCGGCTGCTGCGCTCGCGGGTCCCTGCGGTCTCCTGACGTGCCGGTCCTGCACTCGGAGGAGCCCGGGGCGTCGCTGAGCTGGCCCGACGTCCTGGGCCCGCTGATCCGTCGTACCGACCTGAGCGCGGAGCAGACCGCGTGGGCGATGGGCCAGATCCTCGGCGGCGACGCCACCCCGGCCCAGGTCGCCGGGTTCGCGGTCGCCCTGCGGGCCAAGGGCGAGACGATCGAGGAGGTGGAGGGGCTGGTCGAGGCGATGTACGCCGCGGCCACGCCGCTGCACGTCCCGGGGCGGCTCCTGGACGTGGTGGGCACCGGGGGAGACCGGTCGTTCTCGGTGAACATCTCCACGATGGCGGCCCTCGTCGCTGCCGGCGCCGGCGTTGTCGTCGTCAAGCACGGCAACCGGTCCGCCTCGTCCAAGGCGGGCAGCGCCGACGTGCTCGAGCGGCTCGGCATCCGCCTGGACCTGCCGGCCCCCGACGTGGCCCGCGTGGCGGAGCAGGCCGGGATCACCTTCTGCTTCGCGGCGGCCTTCCATCCCGCGCTGCGGCACGCCGCCGCGGCGCGCAGTCAGCTCGGTGTGGGCACCACCTTCAACTTCTTGGGACCGATCGCGAACCCGGCCCGTCCGCAGGCTCAGGCGATCGGCTGCGCAGACCGGGCGATGGCCCCGGTGATGGCGGGCGTCTTCGCCCGACGGGGTGTCGATGCCTGGGTCTTCCGCGGGGACGACGGCCTGGACGAGCTGACCACGACCACCACCTCGAGCGTGTGGGTGGTCAGCGGCGGCGAGGTGGAGGAGCACTCGCTGGACCCCGAGCCGCTCGGCATCCCGCGCGGCACTGCCCAGAGCCTGCGCGGCGGGGACGTCGCGCACAACGCGGAGGTCGTGCGCCGCATGCTCGCGGGCGAGACCGGCCCCGTGCGGGACGCGGTGGTGCTCAACGCCGGCGCCGCTCTGGCGGTGCACGCCGCCGAGGCCGGCACGCTCGAGGAGCAGCTCGCTCGCGGGATCACCCGGGCGGCGGAGTCGATCGACTCGGGCGCCGCCCAGGGTGTGCTGGAGCGCTGGTTGGCCGCGACCGGCTGAGCGTCCGGGCCGATGCGCTAGCTCAGGGCGTGCCGCAGCAGGGCAGCTCCTGCTCGCCCTTCACCCTGGGTCAGGGTGCGGACCGCGACCTGTGCGGCATGCATGCGTGAGGTGAGCCGCAGGCGCGCAGCCACGGACGCCTTCCGCCAGCCGGCCTGGTCGCAGCGCCACCTGATCTCCGTGGTCAGGGCCCGCTCTTCGGCGAAGCGCTCTGCGGAGCGCGCGGTCCGCGAGGAGGCGCTGGCCCGGTGGCGGCGATACCGGAAAGCCGCAGTGGGGGACAGGGCGATCGCCTTGCCCTCGAAGGCGAGATCGGCCAGCAGCCCAAGGTCCAAGGCGGTGTCCATCAACCGGAAGGGATGAGCCAGCACGGAGTCCCGATCCCAGGTGATGGCCGGGAAGTACAACCAGTTCCCGAGGAGGAGGCGGGTGAGAAGAGCTTCCCCGTCCAGGACGACTGCGCGGTCGTGCACGGGGTCGATCAGGTGCTTGACCCGGTCTGCCAGCGGGCGGGTCACTTCTCCGGCGTCATCGATGACCGTGACGCGCGGCTGGACGGCTGCGGCGTCGGGATGCCGGGCGATCAGCGACTGGACGTGGCCGACGTACCAGGGCTCCATCACGTCGTCGCAGCCCATGAACGTCACCCAGGGCCGGGTGCCCAGCTCGGCCGCCCGCTCGAAGTTGCCCCGCACCCCCAGGCGCTGGCGGTTGCGCAGGTAGGTGACTTGCGGGTGCCCGAGCCGGCGGAGCCATGCGCCCACCTCTTGCCCGGGGGTCGCGTCGTCGACGACGTAGAGGTGCCAGGCGTGGGATCGCTGGGCCAGGACGCTCTCCACGGCCTCCCGCATCAGTCGGGGATCTCCGTAGAAGGGCAGCAGGATGTCGATCATCCCGAGAGGACCTCCCGGCGCGGGGGCTGGCGCACCGCAGCGGGCACTGGCCGGGGCGCCGCAGCGAGGGTGAGCAGGCAACCGAGGAAGGCGAGGGCCGCGAGGAACCACGGGCCACCTGGCATCGCAGCGGCGAAGTCCGGCGCCAGCGGCGTGTGGGCCTCCCGTGCCGCCACCGACCCGACGGAGAGTGCATGCGCCGCTGCGCAGGAGGCGACGACGACCACGGCGAGCCATCGCGGCGCCGGACGGTCCTTGTCGTCGAGGGCGAATCCGGCGAGCATCGGAAGGCCGACGGCGAGGACCAGGGCGTACCGTCCCTGCCACGCGAACCCGTCGGTGTCGAAGGTCACGACGCTGGCAAGTGCGGGAACGGCCACCCACACAAGCGAGATCAGGGCCACGGCCGTTCTCGTCCCGCGGGCAGCATGGCGCATCCCCAGGGTCATGAGCGTGCAGAACAGCACCAGCCAGAGTGCATAGACCGCAAGCGGGGCCGGCTGGTTGCGCATCGGGAAGGCCCCCACCGTCTGCATGGCCCACACCAGAACCTGGCCCGGAAGATCCGACCACGGCATCGGGCCGAAATTGCCGTCGTCCGCACCAGGAACGTTGGTCTTGTTGACGACGATCCACCCCAGTGTGCCGACGAGCACGCAGGCGACCACGATGGCCGCGCTCGCCGTGGAACGGCCGAGGTCGCGAACCACTTCTCTCCACCTGGCCCGAGGGGACATCCGGAGCGCAAGGAAGGCCACGACAGAGAGCCAGACGAATCCGGTGCTGTGCGTCACCAAGATGGTCGTCGATGCGACCGCCGCGCCCAGGAGATGGAGGCGTCGGGGGGCACGGACCATCCCGAGGAGTGACGCCCAGAGCAGGCATCCCGCGGCGTAACCGACACCGTTGGGGCTCGCGACGGATCCGCTGTAGAGGAGCGTCGGTGTCGACGCCACCACAAGTGCGAGCACTGGCCACGTGCCCCTCGCCCAGGCAGCCGTGAGAGCGGCGGCAGCCGCGAGCAGCACTGCGGTCAGCAGCGCGGTCAGGACGCGCATCGCGAAGACTGCGCCGGCGCCGTGGAAGGGTCGAGCAAACGTGCCGACGATGGCGTAGTAGACGGGGTTGTACGTCGCCGCAGCGCAGGCAACGAGCACCAGGCCATCGTCCAGCGAGCGAACGGGTCGGCAATTGTCCGGCCCGGTGTAGTCGTAGGAATCGCAACGACGAGATGCGGCTGCGACTACGTGCTCCGGCACGGCGACCAGGTTGCCGCGCCCGTCCCGGGCGGGCCCCACGTCCGTCCACATCCCGTGCGCCACGGCCTCTGCCTTGTAGACGTGATCGAACTCGTCGATGCCACGAAAGGCGGGAACCGAGAGCACCCAAGCCAGCTCGACCAAGAGCGCAGCGGCCAGCGCGACGAGAAAGACCCGCCGCGGCTGCAAGCCGGTGCGAGGCGTGGACGTCATGAACGCGGGGTCTCCGGCCGTGCCCGCTGTGGCTCAGCAGCGCGGGCCGCGTCGGTCAGGGCCATCTGTCTGGTCAGCTCGACCACACGCTGCTCGAGGTGGTGGAAGCGCTGGTAGGTGGCCAAGGTGGTGAACAGGAACGTCATCACGAACAGGTAGAGGACCAGGTCGGTGCCGCGCTTGACGCCGACGAGGTGGGCAGCCCACACGGTGACGTCGGGGAAGATCACGGCCACCACCCCGAGTGCCGCCACCCCGATGCCGGCGAGCCGAACCAGCGCCTGCTGCGTGCCGGACGGACGTTGCCGAAGAATCAGTCCGGCGAAGGCCAGGACTCCCGCGACGAGAAGGATCTTGATGATCATCGGGCCGTGCGCAACCTCGCGGTGACCAGGTCGAGCACGATGTTCACCGCGTTGAGCGTGCCCTGTCCCTTGCCGCGCGCGTACTCGGTGTAGGCGATCTCGACCGGCACCTCGCCATAGGAGAGCTGGCTGCGTGCGACAGCCGACTGCAGCTCGCTGGCGTGAGCCATCCGCGGGAAGGTCAGTCGGAAGCTGCTCAGGGCGTGCCGAGTGAGCACCCGCAGCCCGTTGTGGGTGTCGGTGACGTCGAGGCCGTCGTACCACTTGCTGAAGCGGAGAGCGGCACGCAGGGTCAGTCTGCGCAGGGTGGGCATGTCCACGGCGCGACCGTGGAACCGGGAGGCCAAGACAACCTGTAGCCCGGTCCTGCGAGCGTGCTCGACCATGGTGACCGCGTCCTCGACCCGGTGCTGGCCGTCGGCATCGAAGGTGAGGCAGAAACGCGCCTCGGAGTGGCGCAGAAGGTAGTCGAAGCCGGTCTGCAGCGCCGCGCCCTGCCCGAGGTTGACTCCGTGCCGCACGACGATCGCGCCCGCGGCCCGGGCGATGGCGGCGGAGTCGTCCCGGGAGCCGTCGTCGACGCACAGGACATGCGCGAAGTGCCGGCGCAGGTCGGACACGACAGCGCCGATGGTGGTCGCCTCGTTGAACATCGGCACCACGACGAGCACGTCGTCGGTCGTCATCGCAGCCTTCCTCCGCACTCGCTGAGTGAGTGCTCACCACGATGGATGACCGGACCGCCCCGTGCAGGGCTTTTGGGGAATTTGTCCGTGTCGGGTCAGGCTTCGACCCGATCGGTCGGCGGCAATGATCCGAACGGACTAGTGCTCGGGCCCGGCCGCCGCCCTCAGTCCAGGCCCAGGGAGAACGCTGCCTCGAGGTCGTGCCGGGAGTAGGTCCGGAACGCGATGTGGGTCTCGGTCTCCTCCACGCCGGGCACCTTGTTGAGCTGGTCGGCGACCACCCTGGCGACGTCCTCGTGGTCGCGGACCCGCACCATCGCGATGAGGTCGATCTGCCCCGTCACGCTGTAGACCTCGCTCACCCCGTCGATCCCGGCGATGGCCTCGGCCACCTCGGGGATCCGGGCGACATCTGCCTTGACGAAGACGATGGCGGTGATCATGGGCTCAACGTAGCGCGTCAGGGCTGGTGCACCGTGGCCAGCAGGCGACGTTCGTCGAACGGGACCAGCGACTCGCGCGCCACCGTTGCGTCGGGGGCTTCGCGGTGACGTGCCGCGCCCCGCACGGGGCAGACCCAGTCGCCCTCGACATGCACCAGGCGTACGCCGGGCTGTTCGAGCCAGCGCAGGATCTGCTCGGACTCCTCGGCGCAAGCGGCCGGAGTCGGTCCTGGGCCGGGAACGACGCTCTCGGCGCTCTCGCGCAGCTGGTGCACCCACTCACCGGCGTGGGCGTCGCCGGGGATCACGCCGGCGGCCGCAAGACGTCCGTGACGGACCACGTGGACAGCCCAGCGGTGGTCGTCCTCCCGGCGCGCCGCCACGAGCTCGGCACAGGAGGAGAGGGCGCCGATGCGTTGGGTGCGGGTGGCGGCCCGGAGGAAGGCCGCCAGCCGATCACGCTGCACGGCGGCCTCCTCGTAGCGCTCCGCCGCGGCGAGACGATCCATCCGAGCGGTGAGGGACTCCACCACCTCGTCAGCGCGGTGCACCAGGTTGTCCCGCAGGGTCGCCACGAGCTCGGCGTACTGCTCCACCGTGGCGGTGCCGTCGCAGGGCGCGAGGCAGCGCCCCATCTCGGCCAGGGCGCACGAAGACCTCGAGGGACGCACCGGCAGTCGGCCGGTGCACTGGCGGACCGGGAAGGCCTCGTGCAGCGCGGCCAGGCACAGCTCGGCCCTGCGCCGGGAGCCGAACGGCCCGAGGTAGGCGGCCCCGTCGTCGCTGACCTTGCGCACCAGCGACAACCGCGGCCACGGCTCCACGGTCAACTTCAGCCAGTGGACCTTCTCGGGGTGCCGGCTGCGCCGGTTGTACTTCGGCTTGTGGGCGGCAATCAGTCGCAGCTCGCGGACCCGTGCCTCCAGCGGCGTGGCGCACTCCACGCCGGTGACCGAGGCGGCCAGCCGGACCATCTCCCCCATGCGGGAACGGCTTTCCGAGGAGGTGAAGTAGGTCCGCACGCGGCTGCGCAGGTCCTTGGAGGTGCCGACGTAGAGGACGTGCTCCTGCTCGTCCTTGAACAGGTAGACACCGGGGGAGTGCGGCAGGTGCTCGGCCAGGTGGCGCTTGCGCCGCACCTGGGGGTTGACCCGTGAGGAGAACGTCTGCAGCTCCTCCAGGGTGTGTACTCCGAGGCTGCCCAGGCGCTCGATCAGGCCGTGCAGCACATCGACCGTGGCCCGGGCATCGGAGAGGGCGCGGTGGTTGGGGGTGGTGCCGGCACCGAACAGGGCGGCGAGAGAGGACAGCTTGCAGTTGGGCGCCTCGTCGCGGGTCACCACCCGACGGGCGAGCTTGGCGGTGTCGACGACCTCGAACCCGGGCCACGGGTGCCCGTGCAGCGTGGCGAAGTGGCGTAGGAACCCCACGTCGAACGGCGCGTTGTGCGCCACGACCACACAGCCGCGTGCGAACTCCAAGAAGGCGGGCAAGGCCGACTCGATCGGCGGAGCCGTGGCCACCATCGAGGTGGTGATGCCGGTCAGCACCGCGATGAACGGTGGGATCGCCGTGTGCGGGTTGACCAGGGTCTGGAACTCGCCGAGCACCTCACCGCCGCGCACCTTGACCGCCCCGATCTCGGTGATCATCGCGCCACCCTGCGCCGACCCACCCGTGGTCTCCAGGTCGACGACACAGAAGGTGAGGTCGCGCAGGGGCTGCCCGAGCTCGTCGAAGCTCATCTGCGCCGCCCATCTGCTCATGTCGCTGACGCTAGGCACCGGGACCGACAGTTCTCCGCAGCAACCCCGGCGCGTCGGTGCCCGCAGGCGGTTGTCGGTGCCGGCTGCTTGGCTCGCGCCAGCACTTCCCCACTTCCCCGAAGCAACCCTGTGAAGGAGGCCGCGATGACCGTGCGCATCGACTGCGACTCGTGTCTGGTCCGCGGACTGGCCTGTCATGACTGTGTGGTCACCGCCCTGTTGGGTCCACCGCCCGAGCTCGCCCTGGACACCGAGGAGCAGCAGGCGCTCGCGGTGCTCGCGGACTCCGGGCTCGTCCCGCCGCTGCGGCTGGTCACACCGGTCAGCGGGCCGGAGATCGAGTCGGCCTGATCCGGCTCCGGGTGCTCACGAGCCCCCTGTGGCTGGTGTGACGCGGGCCGGTGGGCGACGTGGCCAGGAACACACCGGCCACGGGGGCGTCCGGGTTGGATCACCCTGTCGACCCGTCCTAGTGTGATCGAGCCGCAAGGCGCCTGGACCAGTGGTCCGACCGGGACCGCTCGGGCGCCGCGCCGAATCCCGACGGTGGGCACGTGCCCGCGACGGGAACCGGGGACCCACTCCCGTGGGGTGAATCCCGAGCCGGCGGTGCGAGCGCGGTCTTGATGACCCCGACGCGCCGTTTGCAGGGTAGGGCGTTCTTTGGGCCCGAACCCGTCAGCTAACCCGGTAGGCGTCGACACAAAGAGGAGACCGACCGCCTTGTCCGTCGGCCGGAAGCACACGCTCGCGCGCGCCTGCGCGGGCATCGCCGCACTCGTCGCCCTCGTCAGCACCACCGTCGTGGGTGCCACGCCCGCTGCCGCAGAGCCCGACCAGCACGACATCGAGCACGCCCAGGACCGGGCCCACGACCTGTTCCACAGCGCCGAGGTGGCCTCCGAGCGACTCAACGACGCCCGGGCAGAGCTGCACGACTCCAAGGTGCGCCTGCGGTCGCTGAATGCGGACCTGAAGCGCCAGCAGACCAAGGTCGACGGGATGCGCGACCAGGTCGCCGCCATGGTCGTGGACAACTTCCAGTCCGGTGCGCTCTCCACCGCCTCCCAGGTGGTGCTGTCGAAGGACCCGGACTCGTTCATCGACAACCTCAGCGCCGTCTCGGCGTACTCCGCGCAGCAGCAGGTGGTGCTCGCCGACTACTCCGCCGAGCTCGACCGGCTGCAGTTGCGCAAGCAGGCAGTCGACCACGAGACCCGGGTCGCCGACCGCGTGCGCAAGCGGATGGCCACGCAGAAGGCGCGGCTGGACGCGCGTGCCCAGCACGCCCAGGAGGTGCTGGACAACCTCAAGGCCGAGGCGCGCAAGGCGATGACGGCCGGCACCTGGGACGGGCCGGTGCCAGGGGCCAGCGGTCGAGGGGCCACCGCGTTGAGGTTCGCCATGGCCCAGCGGGGCAAGGCCTACGTGTGGGGGGCAGCCGGGCCGAGCTCCTATGACTGCTCCGGCCTCACCATGGCCGCGTGGCGACAGGCCGGGGTGTCCCTGCCGCACAGCTCCAGCGCCCAGTACAGTTCAGGACCCCACGTCCCGGAGAGTCAGCTGCAGCCAGGTGACCTGGTCTTCTACTACCAACCGATCAGCCATGTCGGGATCTACATCGGCAATGGCCAGATCGTGCACGCGGCCAACCCGGGCTCCGGCGTCACCACCTCGCCGCTGCACTCCATGCCCTACGTCGGGGCGGTCCGGCCGGGCTGACGGTCGCGCTGACCGACAGGTGGTTCGCGGTGGAGTGCAGGCGCGGGCCGCGCACCTGTTCGCCGTGCTGCTGGCGACGCTGCTGCTCGCGACCGGCTGCAGTGGCGAGGTCGACCTCGCGCCGCCGCGACCCGGGTCCTCCTCGGACCGCAGTGCCAGCGCACAGGCGACCGTCGAGCTCCTGCAGCGCTGGCTCACCGGTCACTCCGACGCCCCGGCCTCCGCGCTGGCCGCCCCGTCCGCCACCGGGTTGCTGACCGGCATCCGGCGCAACGTCCGCCGCATGGGGGTGGTGGACCTCTCGCTGCGCTATCTCGACGAGACCAGCCTGCCCGCGTCAGCGGCGCAGGGCGCGGGCAAGGACGCCTGGGCGGCGTCGGTGGACCTGAGCTACCGGTTGCGCGGGTTCGACCGCGACCGCGCGCACCTGGAGACCGCCGTGGTGCTCGAGCCGGGGGAGGGGCGGGCCCGCATCGTGCAGGTCGGCACCGACGACACCCGCACACCGCTGTGGCTGCAGGACGCCCTCACCGTCGTACGTACGCCGCACAGCCTGGTCGCGGTGGCCGGCCCCTCGGGACGCTACCCCCGACTCGCGCGGAAGGCGGTGCGCCAGGTCGGCCAGGTGCTGACGGCATGGCAGGGCGGCCTGGTCGTGGAGGTGCCGCGCTCGCGGTCCCAGCTCGACGCGGCGCTGCTCGCCTCCCCGGGCCAGTACGACAACATCGCCGCCGTCACCACCACGGCGGACGGGTCGCTGGCGCCCGGTGCACCGGTGCGGGTCTTCGTCAACCCCGAGGTCTTCGGTCGGTTGCGCACCCAGGGCGCCCAGGTGGTGATGACCCACGAGGCGACGCACGCGGCCACCCAGGCACCGTTCGCGACCATGCCCACCTGGCTCCTGGAGGGCTTCGCCGACTACGTCGCGCTCGCCGGCCGCGGCATTCCGGTCTCCCGGGCAGCGGGGCAGATCCTGGAGCGCATGCGCAAGCACGGCGTACCCCGTCGGCTGCCCAGCAGTGCCGATCTCGAACCGACGGCCAACGGCCTCGGTGCGACCTACGAGGAGGCCTGGCTGGCCTGCCGGTTCCTCGCCGAGCAGCACGGCCGTGCCGGCCTGCTCCGCTTCTACCGCGCTGTCGACGCCGGCAGCTCCACGCAGGAGGCCTTCGGTTCGGTGCTCGGAACCACCCAGGGCGAGTTCGTCACCGCCTGGCGGGCAGACCTGCGTCGGCTGGTCCGCGTGACAGGCTGACCGGGTGGACCTCCCGCTGCCCTCACGCCGGCTGAGCCTGCTCGTGCTCGTGGGTTGTGGTCTCACCTTCGTGGTGCTGGCCGCACTGCTGGTGCCGTGGTCGTGGGTGCCGCACGGACAGCTGCGGCCGGTGGCTGCCGGAGAGATCTTCTCCGGCGCACAGCTGCGTCGGATGGAGGCATACTCCGGCATGCAGCGGCACCTGGGCTGGGCGTCGCTGTCGGTGTCGATGCTCCTGGCGCTGGTCCTGGGGCTCACCCGGGCCGGTGCGGCGGTGGTGCGGCGCCTGCCCGGGCCGTGGTGGCTGCGCACGCTGCTGGCCGTCCTGGCACTCGGGCTCGCCGGTGAGCTGGCCACGCTCCCGTTCGCCCTGCGGGCGCGGAGCAACGCGCTGCGCTACGGGCTCACCAACCAGGCGCTGCCCGGCTGGCTGCAGGACCGGGCGGTGTCCCTGCTGGTCTCGTGGGTGCTGACCGGCGCGGTGGTCGTGGTGGTGGTCGGTCTGGCCCGCCGGTCCCCGCGCCGCTGGCCGGCGTACGCCGCGCTGGTGGCGGCGCTGTTCACGGTGGTCGGTTCGTGGCTGTACCCGGTCGTGGTCGAGCCGCTGTTCAACACCTTCACCCCGCTGCCCCGGGGCGCGTTGCGCTCAGACCTGCTCCGGCTGGCTGAGCGTGAGCACGTGCCGGTCAGCGACGTGCTGGTCTCCGACGCCTCGCGACGCACCACGACGCTGAACGCCTACGTCTCCGGGATCGGCTCGACCCGGCGCATCGTGCTCTACGACACCCTCGTCACCGGCGTGCCACGGGAGGAGGCGCGCCTGGTGGTGGCCCACGAGCTCGGCCACGCCCGCTACCACGACGTCGCCGTCGGCACCGCCCTCGGGGCGTTCGGCGCAGCGGCCGGGATGGGGCTGCTCGGCCTCGTCCTCTCCTCCTCGGCACTGCGCCGGAGAGCCGGCGTCCCGACCGTGGGCAGTGCCGAGGTGGTGCCGTTGCTGCTGGCCCTGGTCGCGCTGGGCTCGCTTCTGTCGAGCCCGGTGCAGAACACGATCAGCCGTGCCGTCGAGGCCAGGGCCGATCGGGCCTCGCTGAGCGCGACGGGCGACCTGGACGGGTTCGTGGCGATGCAGAAGCGGCTCGCCGTCCGGTCCCTCAGCGATCCCACGCCGCCGGCATGGAGCCAGTTCTGGTTCGGGTCGCACCCCACGACACTGCAACGGATCGGGCTGGCCCGCGGCGTCGTGGCTCGCTGAGGACCTCGGAACAGGCGAGGGAGCCCGGCCACCTCCCCGGCGGTCGGGCTCCCTGTCACACGGCGGCTCGCCACCCCCCGGCGGGCGGTCGTTCGACCGTCCTGGCAGACGCCGTGGGTCTGGAGGTCAGGTGCAGGTCGAGGCGGCGAGGTGTGGTGCGCCGCCGCTGTTGATGGAGTCACATGTCTGGGTGAACAGACCCAGCACTGCGTCGCCGAAGAGGAAGACCATGGCCACGATCAGGCCGGCGATGCCGGCGATCAGGAGGCCGTACTCCACGGCGCTGGCGCCGTCTTCAGCTTCGAGGTGTGTCGTGCGGCTGAACATCTGTGCTCCTCTCCGCCCAGGGCGGCCGCGGCCGGAAACACCTCGATGTTCCCGGCCGCACCTCACGACGACGTCAGCAGGTCGCGGTCGAGCTGTAGCTCCCGCCGGTGCCCGAGCTGACCTGGCCACAGGTCTTGCTGAAGGCACTCTGGATGACGCCACCGAAGACGAAGACGACGGCGACGATCAGGGCGGCGATGCCGGCGACCAGCAAGCCGTACTCCACGGCGGAAGCGCCGTCCTCGGCGCGCTGGCTAGGCATCAGGCTTCGGATGAACTCGAGCATGGTGTGTTCCTCCCTCTGGAACAGGTGTGTTTCGGATCGCGGAGCCCGGCCATGCGACTCCGAGAGAAAGGCTGTCAAATCGGGCGGAATAGGGCTATTGGCTTGTCAGATGAATGTCCTTGGCCCGGACGAACCGCTCGGTCTAGTCCAATCGGATCATTTGCCGCAAAACAGCGGGTCGGCGCCCTCGGAGTGTGCTTGGCCGAGGTGGCCGTGGCGGCTCCCCTCGGAGCGAAGGCGCAGGTCGGTCGGCTCGGGGACCGGCGGGACGTGCGGACATGCCAAGAGGGCGCGGTCCGGCGATGACCGGTCCGCGCCCTCTCGATCGAAGGTCAGCAGGAAGTTGGGGTGCCCTGGCCCTTCACGGTGTCGCAGGTGTTCTGGAACGCGCTCTGGATCACGCCGCCGAAGACGAAGACGACGGCGACGATCAGGGCGGCGATGCCGGCGACGAGCAGGCCGTACTCCACGGCGGACGCGCCGTCCTCGGAGCGCCGACTCGGGAGCAGGCTGCGGATGAACTCGAGCATGGTTCCCCCTCATGGGTGTGCACAGTGGCCACCCCTCCGGTGACCTACACCAGGAAGTATGACAAAAGGGACAGATTCCGTCCTGGGAACGGAAAAATCTCTCAGACCGGGGGCGCGACGCTGGTGATCAGACCCATCTGCATCGCGGTGACCAGTGCCTGGGCGCGGTTGCCGGCGCCCAGCTTCTCGTAGATCCGGGCGATGTGGCTCTTGGCCGTCGACTCGCTGAGGTAGAGACGGGCGGCGATGGCGCTGACCCCGAGGCCCTCCGCGAGCAGCTCGAGGACCTGGCGTTCGCGGTCGGACAGGCGCGCGCTGCCCGAGCTCATCCGGCGCACCATGGCCTCGGCCAGACCCGTGCAGGTGAACGTCAGCGGTGCCACCGTCGCCTGCCGGGCGGCGCTGATCACGCTGGAGGTCGGCGCGTCCTTCCCGACGAATCCGGAGGCACCGGCGTCCATGGCGGCGAAGAGCTGCTCGTCACCGGCGTACATCGTCAGCACGACCAGCCCCACGTCCGGGCGCTCCTTGCGCAGCGTGCGGACCACGTCGAAGCCGGAGCCGTCCGGCAGCCGGACGTCGGTCACCACGACGTCCGGGGCGAGGTCGCGCGCGGCGGCGAGGCCCTCCTCGACCGAACCGGCCTCGCCGGCCACCTCGAAACCCTCGCTCTGGGCGAAGGCGGTCACCAACCCCTGGCGGATCAGCTCATGGTCGTCGATGAGCAGCACCGTCGTCATGCGATCACAGCGATTCTCCCTGTGGCCGTCCCGTGGGCCTGTCGGCGACGAGGCTAGCGGCTCTCGCCGTCGAGGCTCACCGTGACGCGCGTGCCGTGACCCTCGTCCGGCTCTTCGACCGCCAACGTCGCGCCGATCCCTTCGGCACGCTCCCGCATGATCTTCAAGCCGTGCCGGGCGGGCCCGACCTGGTGCGGACGGCTGCCGTCGTCGACCACCTCGATGCGTGCGTAGGGCGCCCGCACCGTGCAGCACAGCCACAGGTTGCGCGCCTCGGAGTGCTTGCGGGCGTTCGCCATCGCCTCCTGCGCGATCCGCAGGAGCTCGTGCTCGACCTCGGGGGAGAGGCGGGGACCGTTCTCGTCCAGCGTCACGTGCACGGTCATCTCCGAGGTCGACCCGACCTGCCGGGCGTAGGCCGAGAGGCTCTCGCCCAGCCCGACGCCAGGGGGTGCCACCTGGCGCAGGTCGAAGATCGAGTGGCGCAGCTCGGTGACGATCCGGCTCAGCTCCTTGCGCAGCTGCGCCACCCGGGCGCGCTGCTGGGGATCCGAACCCGGCGGAGCGAGGTTGTCCACGAGGTAGCCGAGCGAGGCCACGTCCTGGGCGACACCGTCGTGGACCTCCCTGGCGATCCGCAGGCGCTCCTGGCTGGCCGCGGCCTCACGGACCCGGTCGAAGAGCAGGGCAGCCCGCAGCTGCAGGGCGAGAGGGCGGAGCCTGGCGCCGAGGCGTGCGACGGCCCGGTGGTCCGCGGGCTGGCGGATGTCGAGCACCAGCACGCCGACCGGGTCGTCGTCGACGATGAGCGGCAGGGCGATCCCGACCCCGTCGGACACCTGGTCGAGCACCTCCCAGCACCGAGTGGCAAGCCCGGCTGCCCAGGCCACCGGGTTCGGGTCCGCGCCGGGAGAGCAGCGCAGCGGCACCACCGTGCCGTGCGGGCTCTCGGCGAAGACCACGCACCGCCGGGTCGCCACGGCACGGTCGGCCTCCTCGATCATCTGCTCGGCGATCTCGACCGAGTCCAGCCCCGCGGTCAGTCGGCCGGTCAGGGCCTGGAGGCGGCGGATCAGCGCCACGGCGCTGCGGTAAGAGGCCTCCTCGCCAGAACCTCCCACGGCGCGCCGCAAGGAGGCACCCATCACGCCCACCCCGACGGCCGTCGCCATCCAGGTGAAGGCGGTCGTCGCGGCGTCGCGGTCCCAGCCCCCGACCGCGACCCACCACAGCCCCCCCAGCACGAGCGACTCGGTGAGCAGGACGTTCACCAGGCCGCGGACGCCCCGGTCCAGGGCACCCGCGAGCGCCGGCACCACGATGTAGGGGATCACCGTGCCGTCCACCTGGAAGGCCAGCACCGACAGCGCCGTCGTGACCGCACCCTCGAGCACCGCGACGGCCCACAACGGGAAGCGATGCACCAGCGAGAGCAGAGTGGCCCCGGCCGCGACGGCGGTCAGGGCCAGGGCACCCTCGCGGTACGACGACCCTGCGACCGCCGCCAGCGAGGCGAGCGCGGCGATCGTGAAGACCCGCGCCGCGGCCGCGACGCGCGCGATCTCACTCATCGCGCTGAGTCTGGCATCTCCAGTCGCGACATTCGCTACAGCTTGCCGGAGAAGCTGTCCATGATCGAGATGGCCGCCGGACCGAGGACCACGATGAACAGGCAGGGCAGGACGCAGAAGATCAGCGGGACCAGGATCTTGACCGGGACCTTCTGGGCCATCTCCTCGGCCCACTGACGGCGCTTGACCCGGATCTCCGAGGACTGCACGCGCAGCACCTGGCCGACCGGAATGCCGAACGCGTCGGCCTGCACCATGGCGCTGACGAAGGACTTCAGGTCCGGCAGGTCGGTCCGGTCCGCCATGGAGCGAAGGGCCTCGGACCGGCCGCGGCCGATCTGCATCTCCTGCAGCATCCGGGCGAATTCCTGGGCGAGTGGGCCCTCGGTGTTCCGGGCGACCTGCGCGACCGCCGCGTCGAAGCCGAGCCCTGACTCCACCGAGATGGTGAGCAGGTCGATGGCGTCGGGGAGACCTCGCTGCAGCTGCTCCGCGCGGTCGTGGGCCTTCTGGTAGAGGTACATGTTCGGTGCCATGTAGCCGGCGAAGGAGATGCCGACCACCAGGACCATGGTGGTGAGGAACGAGGCGCTCATCGCCATCAGCAGCGCGAGCGAGACCACGAGCGCGACGGCGAAGCCGACGACCTTGCCGGCCATCACCCGCTCGGGGGTCCAGCCGGGCGGGTTGCCGGCGAGCTCCAGCTTCTCCCGGATCCGGTCGTTGGCGTCCGCCGGGGTCAGGCGACGACCGACGCCCTGAGCCCGGGCGAGCAGGGGGAAGAGCACCCGGTCGGTGAAGGGGAGGTCCAGCTCCTGCTTCATCTCGTCGGGAGCCGTGCTGATCGCGTCGAGCACGGCCAGGGACCGGTTGACGCCGGTCTGTTCCTTGACCAGCCCCCCGACGGAGGCCATCACGAGGAACAGCGCGACGAAGACGAGCGCGATGCCGAGCACCATGATCAGCGTGGTCATCTACAGGTCCACCTTCGAGACCTTGGACATCCAGGTGATGCCGACGCCGAGCAGCACTGCGATGGCCGCCATCATCGCCCAGCCGATCGGGCGGGTGTACATCGGGCTCACGTAGTCCGGCTTGGTGAGGCTGAGGTAGACCAGGAAGCCGATCGGGAGGCCCCCAAGGATCCACGTCGAGAGCCGACCCTCGGCGGAGAGTGCCTTGACGTGACGGCGCAGGTAGTCGCGCTCCCGGAGCGTGCCCGCCACGGTGTTCAGCAGCTCGGCCAGGTTGCCGCCGACCTCACGTTGGATGCGGATCGCCATCACGACCCAGTGGAAGTCCTGACTGTCCATGCGGTCCGCGACACCCTCGAGGGAGTCCTCGAGGGTCACGCCCAGACGGTTCTCGATCACCACCCGCTTGAACTCGCTGGTGATCGGCTCCGCACCCTCGCGCACGATCGTGTCGATGGACTGGGCGAGGGAGAGTCCGGCCGAGAGGCTGCCGGCCATCAGCTGCAGCGTGTCGGCGAGGCTGCTGTTGAAGGCCCGGAGCCGACGCGACTTCTTCATCGACAGATAGATCCACGGACCCACGACGCCCACGGCGAAGAACACCATGCCCAGCAGGATGTTGCCGGCGCCCAGCAGGGTCCCGACCACGGCGCCGCCGATGGCGATGGCGCCGTGCAGAAGTAGCCACTCGGCCGGTTTGAGCGACATGCCGGCGCCCTCGAGCGCGTGCGCGATCTTCGCCTCGAGCGAGCGGTTGTTCGCCAGGGCGCGCTCCGCGGCCTGCTTGGCCTGCTCGGCGAGGCTGCGCTGCGCCTCCTGCTCCCGCAGGGTGAGCTCACCGACGGCGGCGGCATTGAGCCCGTAGGCCTGCATCTGGTCGCTGAGCACGGTGGCCTGCCGCGGCTTCGGACCGTTCATGGCCAGGGCGAGCAGCAGGCCGAGGAGTCCCAGGCCGATGGCCGCGACGCCGCCGATCATGACCGCGGGCGGCAGGTCGAGAAGGCCCGCCTGCACCGGTTGCGGCTTGGCCGGGGCATCCGCGCCGGCGCCGGAGGCGCTCTCGCGCACCGGCAGGTACGCCGACGCGGTGTAGCTCTTGCCGCCGGCCGCCGCCGAGACCTCGACGTTGGCACTGGTCGCCTTGCCCTCGGGCACGTCGGCGGTGACCAGGATCTGCCGCGCCAGCGCGTCGGCTTCGTTGGCGAAGGCGTCGGTCAGGGCACTGGGGTCCTTGGCGTCGATGACCTGGCCCTTGCCGGCCTCGGCGATCGAGCTCAGCGGCCGGTTTCCCGCTCCGCCCTGGAGGGAGACGACGTCGACCTGGACCCCCGAGGCATCGACGGCGTCGAGCACCTCCTGCAGGTCGGTCCCGGTGGTGTCCCTGCCGTCGGAGAGGACGAGGACCGAGCGTTGGCCGGCCTCGGCCGACTCGGGACCCAGTGCCCGCAGGGCGCCGAGGAGGCCGTCGTACAGCGCGGTCTCGTGGGCGAGGGTGAGACCGTCGATCGCCTTGCGCGCGGTGTCGCGGTCGAGCGTGGGCGGCACCACCAGGTCGACGTTGGCGTCGAAGGTGAGCACGCCGACCGCGACGTTCTCGGGGACCAGGTCGAGGTAGGCGGTGGCGGCCTTCTTGGCCTCGGCGATGCGGGTGCCGGCCATGCTGTCGCTGGTGTCGATCGCCAGCACGGTGGTCCGGCGTACGGCGTCACTGCTGTCGGCGGTGGCCGCCTTGGCCCCCACCTCGGCGCCGTCGATGGAGACCGCCACCGAGCCCAGGTCGACCGGCTGGTCACCGGGCACGGAGACCAGCAGACGGACCTGGCCGTCCGTGGGCTGGGCGTGGTCGATCGTCGCGCTGGTCGCCGAGCCGTCCGCGGCCACCGCGGTGCCGGTGAAGGAGGCCGCCAGCGCCCCGGCGAGGCCGAGGCCGGTGAGGAGGCGGGCCAGCCGGCCCGTCAGGGCGCGACCGGTCACCGGAACTCCAACGTGGCGAAGATCCGCGGGTCCACGGTGACGTTGGCGTGCTGCATCTTCTCCAGGAACTTCGGGCGGAGTCCGGTCGCCTTCAAGGAGCCCAACGCCCGGCCGTCGGCGTCGAACCCAGCCGAGTTGTCGAACAAGAAGATGTCCTGCAGCGTGATCACGTCGCCCTCCATCCGCTCCACCTCGGTGACGTGGGTGATGCGCCGGGACCCGTCCTTGAGGCGGGACTGGTGGACGATGAGGTCGACAGCCGAAGCGACCTGCTCGCGGATGGCGCGCACCGGCAGATCCATGCCGGCCATCAGCACCAGGGTCTCCAGGCGGGAGCAGGTGTCGCGCGGCCCGTTGGAGTGCACGGTGCAGATCGAGCCGTCGTGACCGGTGTTCATGGCCTGGAGCATGTCGAGCGCGGAGGCGTCGCGGACCTCGCCGACGACGATGCGGTCGGGTCGCATCCGCAGCGAGTTCTTGACCAGGTCGCGGATCGTCACCGCGCCCTTGCCCTCGATGTTCGAGGGACGCGACTCCAGGCGCACCACGTGGTCCTGCTTGAGCTGGAGCTCGGCCGCGTCCTCGATGGTGACGATGCGCTCGTCCCAGGGGATGAAGGAGGACAGCACGTTCAGCGTCGTGGTCTTGCCGGCACCGGTACCGCCGGAGACGACGACGTTCAGTCGTCCGCGCACGCACGCGTCGAGGAAGTCCGCCGTGCGCTCGGTCAGCGACCCGAAGCGGATCAGGTCCTCCACGGTGAACGGGTCGGCGGAGAACTTCCGGATCGTCAGGGAGCTGCCGTCGACTGCCAGCGGGGGGACGACGGCGTTGACGCGGCTGCCGTCCGGGAGCCGGGCATCCACCATCGGCGACGACTCGTCGACCCGGCGCCCGATGCGGGAGACGATCTTGTCGATGGTGCGACGCAGGTGCGCCTCGTCCTTGAAGTGGCCGTCGACCTTGACCAGCTTGCCGTGCCGCTCCAGCCAGATGTCGAAGGGCCCGTTGACCATGACCTCGGCGACGTCGTTGTCGCGCAGGTAGGGCTCGATGGGCCCGTAGCCGAGGATGTCGTCGGCGATCTCCTGGGTCACCCGCTCCTTGTCGACCCGGGTCAGGGGCCGGTTGGAGTGGGCCAGCACGTCGGCCAGGACCGCGCGCACCTTCGTCTCGAGCTCCTTGGCGTCGAGGTTCGCGTCGTAGAGCTGCGGACCGAGCTGGGTGAGGAGCTCCTCGTGCACGCTCTGCTTGAGGTCCTCGAAGCGGTCCTTGGCGTCGGCGCGCGGCGGCACCGGCACCGCAGGTGCGGGACTCGCCGGACGGGACGGTGGGGTCGCGTGCATGGGGGTGGGCTCGACGACCTCGTGGTCTGCGTGCCCGGGGCTGTCGGCCGGTACGTCGGCCCGGCGCTTGGGCGCGACAGCAGTGGTGCCGTCGGTCTCCACCGGGACCGGCAGCGTCTCCTTGCCGCGGTTCAGCGCGGAGAGGCGTTCGCTCAGGCTGCTCATCTCACTTCACTTCCTGCCGCTTGCGCCCGCGACCGAAGAGCCCCCGCTTGACCGGGGCCTCGACGGGGCGCTCCTGACGGGCCTCGCCGGCCGTCCGCCGGGCCAGGCCGGCGATCGCGCGGGAGACCGGATGCTCGGGCTTGGACAGCACGATGGGCTGCCCGTGGTTCGTGGCGCTGGCCACCGCGGTCGCGGTCGGCAGCGACGCGGCGACCTTCATGGAGAGGATGTCCTCGACGTTCGAGGCGGACAGGCCGACCTCCTCGTCTGCGCGGTTGAGCACCAGGTGGCGGTGCTCGCGCAGCAGGTTGAGCAGGTCCATGGTCTCCAGGGCGACCTTGGTGTTCTTGATGGTCGGCACGTCCAGGGTGGCGACCACGATGCACTCGTCGGTCTCGTCGAGGGCGCCCAGGACCTGGTCGTCGAACCCGGGCGGGGTGTCCACCACGACGAAGTCGAAGTTGCGGCGCAGGATCTGCATCACCCGACGCACCAGGCTCGCCGGGATCCGGTCCCGCCCCTCCGGGTGCGTGGGTGCAGCGAGGATCTGCAGGCCCGAGCCGTGTGAGGTGAGCAGGGTCGCCAGGAGGGCGAAGTCCAAGCTGGCCTCGGAGTCGGCCGCTTCGGCGATGGTGTGGTCCGGGATCAGCTGCAGGGTGATCGCCACGTCGCCGAAGGCGAGGTCGAGGTCGACGACACAGACCCGCGCACCCTGCTGGACCAGCGCGAGGGCGAGGTTGACCGCCATCGTGGTCTTGCCGACACCGCCCTTGGGGGAGAAGACCGTCAGCACCTGCCCGTCCCGGTCACCCTCGCCGGTGGTCGGGCCGTGGATCGCCTCCCAGGTGTGCCGGGCACGGGTGACGGCGCTGCCCAGGGCCGCGTGGTCGTCGGCGGCGACGGCAGCGCCGATGCCGGCGTTCATGGCCCGGGCGTAGACGTCGGCGAACAGCTCGTGGCGGATCAGTACCACGGTCGTGGTCGGGCTCGTCGACTTGATGCCCTCGGCCAGGGCGGTCGCCTCCTGCAGCTCCAGGGTGGGGCCGATGACCACGGCGTAGTCCGGGCGACGGGCGAGCCAGCCCTCCACGTCACCCGGACGCGTCACGACCTGCGAGCCGCTGGGGAGGCTGGGCGTGAGCACCCCGGCGGTGGTCGAGTCGGGTTCGACGAGGATCGGCATGGGATCCCTTTCGTTACTGGCTTTGGGTCAGCGGAAGAGGTTGCCCTGGTTGACGCCGGAGGACTTGCCGACCTTGGAGTCGTTGTTCAGCAGGCCGAAGGCGAGGTCGCCGTTGGAGCTGGCGAACAGCACCCGCTCCGCCTGCGCCTGCTCGACGGCAAGGGTGAGCAGCGTCTTGGGCAGCTGGTCGGTGGTCTGCTGGCCGCTCGGGTCGGTGGTCGTGGTCGAGACCACCGTCGTGGTGCCGGCGCCGATCACCTCCACGTCGGGAAGGAGCAGGCGGGTGAACTGCCCGCCACCGTTGGAGCCGGTCATGAAGATCGCGACGTGGTCGCCGGGGTTGACGAAGCCCGCCACCCGCGCAGGGTCGGTGAGGTTGATCGAGATGGCCAGCTTGCCCTTGGGAATGGTCAGCCCGTTGCTGGCGCCGGTGGCGCCGAACTTGGAGCTGACGATCTGCTCACCGGGGAAGATGGAGGTGACGGCCACCTTGCCCGAGACGGCGTCGAGGTTGGTGAGGGCGTCGGAGAGGAGGTCCTTCTGGGAGACCGAGGCGGTCTCGATCTTGCCGGCGGCCTGAGCAGCCTCCACCGTCTCGCCGGGGTTGATCTGCTTGACGGCCTTGAGCACCTGCACGGCGCTGTAGCGCTGGTCGGCACGGCTGTCGGCACCGCGGACGTAGAGGAACACCAGCAGCGTTCCGAGGGCTGCGATCACCGCAGCGACGAGGAGCAGCACTTTCCTGCGATCCATGGAGCGTCGACCTATCTCGTGGACGTGGTCCCGGAGTCCGTCCCGGGGGCCGGTCCGCGGAGCTGGAGCAATTCCGCGGCATCAGAAAGGTTGCCGCAGTGAAGTCCGATTTGTACTCGAAACGGGGGAACTGCAGCCGGGCCGAACCGCTGGTCTAGCGGTGTCGGCGCGCCGCTCAGCGGCCGTAGAGCGCCTCGACGTCCTCGCGGCGCTCCCGCATCACGACGTTGCGCTTGAGCTTCAGCGAGGGGGTGAGCTGGCCGCCCTCCTCGGTCCACTGGCCGGGCAGGACCTGGAACTTGCGGATGGACTCGGCCTTGGAAACCGCGGCGTTGGCGTCCTCGACCGCCTTCTCGACCTCGGCGCGCACGTCGGGGTCCTCGGCCAGGGTGGCGAGGTCCCCGGACTTGTCCCGCGTCTCGGCCCAGGTGGCCAGCGTCTCCGGGTCGAGGGTGATCAGCGCGGCGATGAACGGCTCACCGTCGCCCACCACCATGCACTGGTCGACCAGCAGGTGGGCCCGGACCCGGTCCTCGAGCACCGCAGGGGCCACGTTCTTGCCGCCGGCGGTGACCAGGATCTCCTTCTTGCGGCCGGTGATGCGCACGAAGCCCTCGTCGTCGATCTCGCCGACGTCGCCGGTGTGGAACCAGCCGTCCTCGATCGCCTGGGCGGTCGCCTCGTCGTTGTGCCAGTAGCCGGCGAAGACCTGGCCTCCCCGGAACAGCAGCTCGCCGTCCTCGGCGACGCGGACGCTGGTGCCCTGGATCGGTCGACCCACCGTGCCGACCTTCTGGGCGTCGGGAAGGTTGACGGTCAGGGTCGCGGTGGTCTCGGTCAGTCCGTAGCCCTCGAGCACGTTGACCCCGATGCCGCGATAGAAGTGGCCGAGCCGTTCGCCCAGGGGGGCCCCGCCGGAGACGGCGTACTCACAGTTGCCGCCCAGGGCCTCGCGCAGCCGGGCGTAGACCAGGCGGTCGAAGACGCGGTGCTGCGCCCGGGTGACCAGCCCGGGACGCCTGCCGTCCAGGCCCCGTGACCACGCGATCGCCACGTCGGCGGCGCGGGCGAAGATCCGACCGCGGCCGTCGGCCACCGCCCGCTGCGAGGCGGTGTTGAAGACCTTCTCGAAGACGCGCGGGACCGCCAGGATGAACGTCGGTCCGAAGACCTCGAAGTCGTCGAGCAGGTTCTTGATGTCCGAGGAGTGACCGAGCCGGACCCGGGCGTGCACCGCCCCCACCTGGATGATCCGCGCGAAGACGTGGGCGAGCGGCAGGAACAGCAAGGTGGAGGCGCCCTCGACGTCGAAGAGCCGATCGAGCTCCTCGACCGCGACGGTGAGCTCGAAGAGGAAGTTGCCGTGGGTGAGCTGGCAGCCCTTGGGGCGCCCGGTGGTTCCCGAGGTGTAGATGAGCGTGGCGGGGGCGTCCGGGCCGGCGTGGGTGCGGCGCTCCTCGAGCAGGGCGTCGGAGACGTCCTCGCCCAGCGTGGTCAGCACCCCGACGGCGTTGCCGTCGATCGACCAGGCGTGGTGCAGGTCCGCGAGCCGATCGCGGACCTCCTTGACCCGCGACATGTGCTCGGGGGACTCGGCCAGGACCGCGCGGGCGCCGGAGTCGCTGAGGATCCACTCGATCTGCTCGGCGCTGGAGGTCTCGTAGATCGGCACCGTGACCGCACCGGCGAACCAGATCGCGTAGTCCAGCAGCGTCCACTCGTAGCGGGTCCGCGAGATCAGCGCCACCCGGTCGCCGGCCTCCACGCCCGCGGCCACCAGGCCCTTGGCCACCGCGACCACCTCGGCGTGGAACTCGGCGGCCGTCACGTCGACCCAGCCCTCGGGGCGGCGCCGCGAGAAGCTGACGAGGTCCGGCACCTCCCGGGCGTTGCGCACCACGTCGTCGGTGAGGTTGCCGCTGGAGGGGACCTCCACCTGCAAGGCCGTGGAGTACTCGCGCACGCTGGACCCTTCACTCGACCGAACGTTCGTGCGCACGTTACCTGCGTCCCGGTACCGGCACAGACCCCCGAGCTCGCCATGCGGCCCGGTAGCCTTCGCGCCATGGCCGAGCAGACCACCTCCAGCATCGTCGTCGACGCTCCGCAGGCGGAGGTCATGGCGGTGATCGCCGACTTCCCTGCCTACCCGAAGTGGGTGCAGGGGATGAAGCAGGTGCAGGTGGTCGAGCAGGGTGCCGGCGACCGCGCGGAGCAGGTCCACTTCGTGCTCGAGGCCACCCCGATCAAGGACTCCTACACCCTGGCCTACGACTGGGATGGTGACCGGGCGGTGCGCTGGCACCTGGTCGAGGGAAAGATGCTCAAGGCGATGGAGGGCGCCTACGAGCTCCGGCCGCAGGGGTCGGGCACCGAGGTGACCTACCGACTGGCGGTCGAGCTGTCGATCCCGATGATCGGGATGCTGCGCCGCAAGGCGGAGAAGATCATCATCGACACCGCGCTGAAGGGTCTGAAGAAGCGCGCCGAGGCGCGCGCCTGAGCTCCGGCCCTCGACTGTCGTGACTGCCCGGATTCTGCTGTTCACCGGCAAGGGCGGCGTCGGCAAGACCACCACGGCGGCCGGCACCGCCGCCCTCGCCGCGCGTGCCGGACAACGGACCTTGGTGCTCTCCACGGACGCCGCGCACTCGTTGGCCGACGCCTTCGGGGAGCGCATCGACGCCGAGCCGACCCAGGCCGCGCCCGGACTGTGGGTCCAGCAGGTCGATGCCCAACGGCGGTTCGAGGAGTCCTGGACCGCCATCCAGAAGTACCTCGTGGCCGTCCTCGACGCCGCGGGGGTCGACCCCATCACCGCCGAGGAGCTCACGGTGATCCCCGGCGCCGAGGAGGTCCTCGCCCTCCTGGAGCTGCGCAACCACGCCCTGAGCGGACGCTGGGACGTGATCGTGGTCGACTGCGCGCCCACGGCGGAGACACTGCGGCTCCTGGCCCTTCCCGAGGCGCTGGGGTGGTACATGACCCGCGTCTTCCCCGTCGAGCGGCGGGTGGTCAAGGCACTGCGTCCGGTGCTGAGCCGGGCCGCAGGTGTCCCCATGCCCGAGGAGTCGGTCTTCGACGCCGTCGAGCGACTGCACCGCGACCTCGAGGAGGTGCAGCAGATCCTGACCGGGCCGCAGGCCAGCGTCCGGGTCGTGCTCACCCCCGAGTCCGTCGTCGTGGCCGAGGCGCGACGAACGCTCACCACGCTCTCGCTGTTCGGATACCGCGTCGACGGGGTGGTGGCCAACCGGGTTTTTCCCGAGGGGGGTGGCGACGACTGGCGTGCGGGGTGGGTGGCGTCCCAGGCGGCGATCCTGGACGAGGTTCGGCAGTCCTTCGTCGGCCTGCCGATCTGGCGCTCGGCGTACCAGCCCGGGGAGCCGGTCGGGGTGGAGGCGCTGGGTGGCTTCGCCGAGGAGCTGTACGGCGGCCACGACCCGTTCGCCGTCCCGCCGGGGGAGGAGCCGCTGACCATCCTCCGGACCGAACAGGGCGCGGAGCTGAAGATCGCGCTGCCGTTCGCCCAGAAGAGCGACGTCGATCTCGCCCGGCACGGTGACGAGCTGGTGGTGACCGTGGGGTCCTACCGCCGCCTGCTGGCCCTGCCCGCCGCGCTGGCGAAGCACCGCGTCGTCGGTGCCCGCGTGGACGGGGGGTCGCTGCGGGTACGGTTCCGGTTCGAGCAGGAGGAGAGGCCGTGAGCGACCCTACGGGACCCGGCGACCGACCAGAAGAGGCCAGCCCGCCGCCGGACGGGGCTGCCGGCCATGCTGGTGAGACCGGTGACGGCGAACCGGTGGGCTCGGTGGGCGAGGAGGCCGCCAAGCTGTTCGGGGCGCTCTCGGACTGGGCCCGCACCCAGGGAACCGACTACGCCGGCAGCGCCACCGGGGCAGCCGGTGCCTTCGCGCACGCGGTGCGCGAGGTCAACGAGCACCTCGCCACCGACAGCGCCGAGTGCCGGTTCTGCCCGATCTGCCAGGTGATCCACGTGGTGCGGCAGACCAGTCCGGAGGTCCGGGCTCACCTCGGCCTGGCCGCGAGCTCGCTGATGCACGCGGCCGGCGAGCTGCTGGCCACCCGCAACGGGGGATCGCCGGCGGCGTCGTCGCCCATGGAGAAGATCGATCTGGACGCCGAGGACGAGTGGTCCGAGGCCGGCCCGAGGGGTGGACCGGGCACACCGGGGGAGGACCCGTGGGCCTGACCATCGGCGTCGACGTCGGTGGCACCAAGATCGCCGGTGGCCTGGTCGACGAGCAGGGACGCGTCGTCGCCCGGGAGCGCGTCGAGTCGCCGGCGACCGACTCGCCCGCGATCGTCCGCCGCATCGCCGAGCTTGTCGCCACCCTGGGCCGCGACGTCGAGGTGGAGGCGGTCGGCGTCTCCGCCGCGGGCTTCGTGGACAAGCAGCGCGCGACCGTGGTGTTCGCGCCCAACCTCGCCTGGCGCGACGAACCCCTGCGCGGTCATCTCGAGCAGGCCCTCGGCCTGCCGGTGGTCGTGGAGAACGACGCCAACGCCGCGGCCTGGGGGGAGTTCACCTTCGGTGCGGGAGCCGCCGTGGAGAACCTGCTGATGATCACGGTCGGGACCGGTGTGGGCGGAGGCGTGGTCGTGGACGGCGAGCTCATGCGCGGCGGCTTCGGGATGGCCGCGGAGGTCGGACACATCCGGCTGGTGCCGGACGGGGTGCGCTGCGGGTGCGGCAACCTCGGTTGCCTGGAGTCCTACGGATCCGGCTCGGCGCTGGTGCGCATCACCAGGGACCGGGTGCGGACCAGCCCCGTCACCGGTGCCGCCCTGCTCGAGCGGGCCGGGGGAGACCCGGAGCGGATCGACGGTCCGATGATCACTGCCGCGGCGATGGAGGGCGACCTGATCGCCCGCGAGCAGCTCGCGGAGGTCGGCGCGGCGCTCGGGGTGGGGGTGGCCAGCCTGGTCGCCGTGCTCGACCCCAACCTCGTCGTGGTCGGCGGGGGTGTCAGCGAGGCCGGTGACCTGCTCCTGGACCCGCTGCGCGACGCCTTCGCCACGCACCTGTCCGGACGCGGGCACCGCCCCCTGGCCGAGGTGCACACGTCCGTGCTGGACAACCCCGGCCTGATCGGGGCAGCCGACCTCGCGCGCCGGCGATGAGTCCTCGACGCCGGGCCGGGGCCCGATGAGCGGCGCGGCGCAGCACCGGGCCCGCCCGCGCCGTACCCGCCGTGCAGCTGCGCTGCCGGCCGTCGGTGTGGACATCGGCGGCACCAAGGTCCTCGCCGCGGTGGTCGACGACCAGGGCCGGGTCCTCGATACGGAGGTTGCGCGGACTCCGGACGCGGCCACGCAGCCGTCAGCGGGGGAGATCCAGAACGCGGTCGCGGAGGCGGTGGTGGCGCTGACCGAGCGCCACGGCCGGTGCACCGTGGGGGTGGGGGCGGCCGGCTTCGTGGACGCGCCCGAGCAGCGTGTCCGCTTCGCTCCCCATCTGCCCTGGCGCGAGGAGCCCCTTGCCGGTGCTCTCACCGAGCAGCTCGGGGACCGCGTGGTGGCCGACGTGCTCGTCGTCAACGACGCCAACGCTGCGCTCTGGGCCGAGCAGCGCTTCGGCACGGCTCGCGACGCGCGCAACGCGCTGATGCTCACCCTCGGCACCGGTATCGGGGGTGCGCTGCTCCTCGAGAGACGTCTCTACCGCGGCCACAACGGCATGGCCGGGGAGTTCGGTCACATGCGGGTGGTGCCCGACGGCCGTCCGTGCGAGTGCGGCGGGCACGGCTGCTGGGAGCAGTACTGCTCAGGACGCGCCCTCGTCCGGGCCGCCCGCGAGGCCGGGTCCCTGCTGGCCGGACCGGAGCTGACCACGGCGGCCCAGTCCGGTGATCCGGCCGCGCGGACGGCGTACGGCGTGGTCGGCCGCTGGCTCGGCATCGGGACCGCGAACCTCGTCGCTGCCTTCGATCCCGAGCTGGTGGTGATCGGCGGCGGACTCAGCGCCGCCGGTGAGCTGGTGCTCGCACCGGCCCGGGCCGCTCTGGTGGAGACGCTGGTGGGTGCGGGGTTCCGCGAGGAGCCGCGGTTGGCGACGGCCGCGCTGGGGCCCCTCGCCGGCGCCGTGGGAGCCGCGGACCTCAGCCGCTCCCGCACCCGGCGCCGGGTGCGACGCCCTCGCCGCGCGGGGGTACGGCGCTCCGCTCGCCCCTGAACCGGAGCAGCCTGAACCGGAGCAGCCTGAACCGGAGCAGCCGGGTCGCCGCCGTCAGACGACCGCGCCGTCGTCCGGATCGTCGGGCCGGGGCCGCATCGTGGCGACCAGGAAGACGAACCCGCCGACGAACCAGGCGAGCAGCAGCACCGAGAGCCACGAGGGGAAGCCGATCCCGAGCACGACCGCGAGGAGCACCGCCAGGGGCACCCCGAACAGCCCGATCCAGGCCAGCAGCCGCTCCGGCGGGGGGTGCGGCAGCGGCGGGGGCGTGGGCGGGACGAAGTGCTCGTCGTCCTCCGTGGCCGGCTCCGGCCGCGACGCGACCACTGCGGTGGGCGCGGGCGGGTCGGGGGTCGGATCGGGGTCGTCGGGGTCGTCGGGGTCGTCGGGGTCGTCGAGGACCGCGCGCTCCCCGAAGTTCGCCACGATGGCTCGCCACGCGGCATCCTCGGCCGAGGTGCTCTCGTCGTGCTCCCCGGGGGGTTCGCCGGGAGGGTCGGGGGACGGGTTGGAGGCCATTGTCAGTCAGCTGCGGTGATGCGCTCGATGAACTCCACCGACTCCTCGAAGATCGTCGGCGCATCGTTGTCGAGCGTCGCCACGTGGTAGCTGTCGTCCAGCACGCGCTCGACGGCGTCCGGGGACGACGTCGAGGAGAGGATGATCCGGGCCGACGAGGGGTCCACGACGTGGTCCTCGGCGGAGCGGAAGACCAGCAGCGGGCAGCGCACCTTGCCCAGGTCGCCGCGCAGCTCCTTCCAGGCACGCATCATCGAGTGCAGCGGCTTCAACGGGGTCTTGTCGTAGCCGTGCTCGTCCACGCCCGGCTTCTTGATGTCGTTGCCGATGCCGGGCATCGCCTTGACGACGTGCTTGAGGACCGGCACGGCGAGCAGCTGCTTGTTGTCGCTGGCCACGGCGGCGTTGACCAGGATCACCCCGGCGACGGCGTCGGGGTGGCGGGCGGCGAGCCACAGGGCCAGGGCGCCGCCCATGGAGAGCCCACCGACGAACACCCGGTCGCACTCTGCGGCCAGCTTCTCGAAGGAGCGCTCGACCTCGGTCGACCAGTCCTGCCAGGTCGTGGTGGACATGTCCTGCCAGGTCGTCCCGTGGCCGGGCAGGCGGGGCACCGAGACGGCGTACCCCTGGTCGGCGAGGTGGCGCCCCCAGGGCACCATCGAGGCGGGCGACCCGGTGAATCCATGGCTGAGCAGCACGCCGGTGCGGCCCTGCGGCCGGTCGGGGCGACCGGGGGAGAAGAACGGCTCGGCGTACGGCTGCACGGACACGTCGGGGGACACAGGCCTCGGCCTCCTGGAGCAGGGCGTGGACTGCCATGGTGACACGCCTCCCCGAGGGGGGACCATCTGACCTGAGCCATGGTCGGCTCCTGGTCGGCCGGGCGGTCGCGATGGCCTACTGTTCAACGGGTACAGGGAGGTGCGCGTTGTTCTACTGGTTCCTGAAGTGGATCGCTCTCGGGCCGTTCCTTCGCGTGGTCTTCCGTCCTCGGGTGTCGGGTGCGGAGAACGTGCCGGAGGAGGGGCCAGCGATCCTCGCCAGCAACCACCTCTCCTACGCGGACTGGCTGTTCATGCCGCTCACGCTTGCGCGTCGGGTGACCTTCGTGGCCAAGGCGGAGTACTTCACCAGTCCCGGCATCAAGGGCTGGTTCCAGAAGAAGTTCTTCTCCGGCTCCGGCCAGGTGCCCATCGACCGCTCCGGGGCCACGGCAGCGGAGGGCGCGCTGTCGGCGGCGAAGAAGGTGCTGGGCCGCGGCGAGCTGTTCGGCATCTATCCCGAAGGCACCCGGTCGCACGACGGCAGGCTCTACCGCGGCAAGACCGGCGTCGCTCGGCTCGCCCTGGAGACCGAGGTGCCGGTGATCCCCGTCGCGGTGGTGGGCACCAACGTCGTCGCGCCGCCGGGCAAGAAGTTCGGCACCTTCACCCGACCGGTGGTCAGGTTCGGCAGGCCCCTGGACTTCAGCCGTTACGAGGGCATGGAGAACGACCGCTACATCCTGCGCTCGATCACCGACGAGATCATGTACGAGATCATGCGGCTCTCCGGCCAGGAGTACGTCGACATGTACGCCTCCGTCGCGAAGGAGGAGGCCCGCAAGACGGAGAAGGCCGAGAAGGAGGCTGGCGCGGAAGCGCTGCCGACGCGCGGTGAGCGCGGCGAGCCGGTCGACCGGCGCCCGGACGTGAAGGCTTCCTGACCGGTGGGGGCGGTGCCCCTCGCCCGGCGTGGGCATGCCGCGGTGCAGGAGACGATGTACCGCGCCCTGGCGGTGCTGCGGATCATCGTGCTGGCCAACACGGTCGTCATCTACGGCGTGCGCCAGCACGGCTACGCCCACCCGGGGGCCGGCTGGGTGGTGATGACCGGGCTCGTGGCCTGGACGGGCCTGGTGACCTGGGCCTACGACCGGCCGGTTCGCCGCGGGGGGCTGCTGCTGGGGGCGGACCTGGCCGTCGCGGTCGCCGCGATCCTGCTCTCGCCGTACGTCAAGGGCGCCGGTCTCCACGCCACCCTTCCGGGGTTCTGGGTGATGGCCGTCGTCCTCGCGTGGGCGATCCGGTGGCACTGGGCGGGCGGACTCACCGCGGCTGCCGCCGTCAGCGCAGCCGACCTGAGCATCCGTGGTGGAGTCAGCCAGCAGACCTACGGCTACATCTTCCTGCTGCTCCTCGGCGGCGCCATGGTGGGGTTCCTCGCCGCGCTCCTGGAGGACATGGCCGCCCAGCGCGACCAGGCCGAGCGTGCTGCTGCCGCGGCCGAGGAGCGCCAGCGCCTGGCGCGGGTGGTCCACGACGGTGTGCTGCAGGTGCTCGCCCTGGTGCAGCGCCGCGCCCACGACTTCGGGCCCGAGGCCCGCGAGCTGGGCCTGCTCGCCGGGGAGCAGGAGTCGCGACTGCGCGCGCTGGTCCAGCGCGGCGCCGAACCCGACCTCGACCGGGCCGGCGACCGCGACCTGGCGGCGCTGCTCGCCGGCCTGGGCTCGACGACCGTGCAGGTCGCCGTCCCGGGCCGGGTGGTGGTGCCGGCTCGGACCGCCGATGAGGTTCTCGGTGCCGTCGAGGCCTGCCTGAGCAACGTCCGCCACCACGTCGGGCGGGACGCGTCGGCGTGGATCCTCCTGGAGGACCTCGGGGACCGGCTGGTGGTCTCGGTGCGGGACGAGGGGCCGGGCATCGCTCCCGGTCGACTGGTGGACGCCGCCGAGCAGGGGCGCCTCGGGGTCCGGGAGTCGATCGTGGGGCGGTTGCGCGACCTCGGTGGGGACGCCGTGGTGCACTCCGCGCCCGGCGCAGGCACCGAGTGGGAGCTGACCGTCCCCCGCGAGAGGAGCAGGGCGCGATGACGATCCACAGCGAGCACCCCTTCGCCGACCCCTCCCCCGACCCGGTGCGCCGCTTCCGGGGCCGGCTCGGCGGAGCGGTGTCCCTGTGGACGAGCGGGACCGCCGACGAGCGGGCCGGACTGACCGTGTCCTCGCTGATGATCGCCGGCGGCGACCCTGGTCGCCTGCTCGGCCTGCTCGACCCGGACTCCGACCTCCGGGAGGTGCTCGACGCGACCGGCCGCGGCATCGTCCACCTGCTGCGGTGGCAGCACCGCGACCTGGCGGAGGCGTTCGCCGGGCTGTTTCCCGCACCGGGCGGCCTGTTCCGCGAGGCGGACTGGGAGCAGACCGCGCACGGTCCCCTGCTGGCTTCGGCGACCACGTGGGCTCTCGTGGAGGTCGAGGACTTCCGGCCCGTGGGCTGGTCGGACCTCGCGACCTGCCGCGTCGCCGAGGTCGTCGTCGACGACAGCGACGTGGAGGCCGAGGACGCGCTGGCGCACCGGCGGGGACGCTACCGACGAGAGTGACCTCCCCTGCCGGTCGGCCCGAGGTCGGTAGCGTGCCTCCATGGCGGAGGCCGAGCTGGGCGGACTGCGGATCATGGTCGTCGACGACCACCCGATGTGGCGCGAGGGTGTGGCGCGTGACCTCACCGAGGCCGGCCACCGGGTGGTGGCGACGGCCGGCAACGGCCGCGAGGCCCTCGTCCGGTTCCCGGCGGCTCGGCCGGACGTGCTGCTGCTGGACCTGCGCATCCCCGAGCCCGACGGCGTGCGGGTGACCGCAGAGGTCGTCGCCCAGCAGCCCGACGTACGCGTGCTGATTCTCTCGGCCAGCGGTGAGCAGAAGGACGTCCTCGAGGCGGTCAAGGCCGGCGCCTCGGGCTACCTGGTCAAGTCGGCGTCGCGTGCCGAGCTGCTGGACGCGGTGGAGCGGGTGGGCGAGGGAGACACCGTGTTCACTCCCGGACTGGCCGGACTCGTGCTGGGGGAGTACCGCCGGCTCTCCGAGACCCCGGCCCAGGCCGACTCCCCGGAGCTGACCCCGCGGGAGACCGAGGTGCTCCGGCTCGTCGCCAAGGGGATGTCCTACAAGCAGATCGCCGACCAGCTCGTCCTCTCTCACCGCACCGTCCAGAACCACGTGCAGAACACGCTGCGCAAGCTCCAGCTGCACAACCGGGTCCAGCTCGCGCGCTACGCCATCGAGCGGGGCCTGGACGATCCGGCCCCTGGATGAGCACCGGGATGAACCAGCCGTTCGGTAGCGTTGAGTCGCACGGACGCACCAGAGGACGACAGGAGAGCTGCATGGGCCAGGGGACGCTGTTCCGGCACTCGCTCGGCGAGGTCCTGCGCGCCGAGCGGATGGGCCAGGGGATGACCCTGCGCCAGCTGTCCTCGCTCGCCCGCGTCAGCCTGGGCTACATCTCCGAGATCGAGCGCGGCCAGAAGGAGGCATCCTCGGAGATGCTGGCCGCGTTGTGCGAGGCGCTGGACGTCCCCCTCTCCGGGGTGCTCCGCGAGGTCAGCGACCAGATCGCGGTCGAGGAGCTCGAGCTCCACGTGCTCTCCGAATCCCGTGCGCCGGCTCCCGGCGACGTCGTCGCCTCCGCCGCCTGACGTCGCCGTCGCCTGACCCGTCCGTCGACCGGGCACTTCTGCGCGCTCAGACTGAGCCGACCGGGCAGTCCGGTGCGGGTCAGAGGTGCCGAGCGGGCAGTCCGGTGCGGCTCAGAGGCGCCGAGCGGGCAGCTCTGCACTCCGAGCACGGCCGAGCGGTGGGTGGTGTACGGCGGCACTCGGCGGGGGAGCTAGGGACTCGCGTGACCGCCACACCAGAGACCCGGAGGCATTCACGGCCCGGTCGGCGTGCTCAGAGGGTGCACAACTGCCCGGTCGGTGTGCTCACAGCGTGCACAACTGCCCGGTCGGCGTGCTCAGAGGGTGCACAACTGCCCGGTCGGCGGATTGGGGGCCCGGCGTCAGGCGACCCCGGTGGCCTTCTCCAAGGCCGCGACCTCGTCGTCGAGGAAGCGCAGCAGGTGCTGCAGGTGCGGGACGCTGCGGCGGCAGCCGGTCAGGCCGAAGCACATCTTGTCGGCGTAGCTGTTGCAGGTGATGTTCAGCGCCATGCCGTTGATCGGGATAGAGACCGGGTAGCTGCCGGTCATCGCGGCCCCGTTGAGGTAGCGCTGCGTGCGTGGGCCCGGGACGTTGCTGATGATCAAGTTGAACGGTGGCCGCACGATGCCGTGCAGGCGCAGCATCGGTGTGATCAGGGACGGCGCCATGCCGAGAGCGCTCATCGCCATGATCTGCAGCTGCGTCATCGAGCTGAGGGCTTCCTTGCCCTTGTGCATCGAGGAGTGGATGGAGGTCAACCGGTCGGCCGGGTCCTCCAGGTCGGTGCCGAGCTTGACCATCACTGCACCGACCGCGTTGCCGCCCTCCATGGAGGCCATCTGCGACTGCTTGGCGCTCAGGCCTACCGGCACCATCGAGACCAGGGTGTTGTCCGGCAGCGCGTCGTGCTCTCGCAGGTAGCGGCGGATCGCGCCCGCGCACATGGCCAGCACCACGTCGTTGAGGGTCGCACCGCTGGCCTTGGTGATCGCCCGAAGGCGATCCATCGGCCAGTCCTGGGCTGCGAACCGCCGAGAGCCGGTGATGGTGGTGTTGAACATGGTGTGGGGGGCGTACAGGGAGAGGGCCGAGGTCTCGTTGCGCAGCCCGTGGGAGAGCGTCTTGATCAGCGCGGCAGGCATTCCGGCCGCATCGGCGGTGATGCCCAGGGCCGACCGGAGCGCGTCGAGCGGCACCTGCGCGAGACTGTGCTCGGCCTCGGCCCGCGCCTTCTTCGCTCGGCCCTGCCTCGGTGCCCACATCGGCGGCATGTCCCGCTCGTCGGGGTCGGTGGACATCACACTGCGCATCAGCCGCATCGCGGAGAGGCCGTCGACGAGGGCGTGGTGCAGCTTGGTGTACAGCGCCACCCGGCCGTCGCGCAGCCCCTCGATGAGGTGGCACTCCCACAGCGGGCGCTCCCGGGCGAGCCGGGTGCTGTGCAGGCGCGAGGTCAGCTCGAGCAGCTCACGCACCCGTCCGGGCTTGGGCAGGGCGCTGTGCCGGAAGTGGTACTCGATGTCGAAGTTGTCGTCCTCGGTCCAGGCCCACTGTCCGGCAGAGGTGATGCCGCGGGTGGGGCGCTTGAGGAAGAGGGGGGCCGGCTCGTCGTACGACAACATCGACTCGTAGAGCTCGCGGACGTAGTTGCGCCCCGCACCCTCGGGCTTCTCGAAGAGCTGGAGCCCACCGACGTGCATGGGCTGGCGTCGGTTCTCCGCGTAGAGGAACCCCGCAGAGGTCGGGTCGATGGGAAGAGCCACAGGACGCCTTTCCTCGGTGTGTGCTGTGGTGATCCTTGCCCCCTGCGAGGACTCCAAACAAGAGCGGATCAGCGACGCAGCAGGCGCTGCCAGGCCCGTCGGGCGGTGGTTTCCGCGGGCCGGGGGCTGGGATCGGCAGGGCGTGCTGGGCGTCCGCGTGCCGCACGCTGGTCCTCGAAGACCCGGACGGCGAAGTCGGCCAGGGTCTGCACCGTCCGTGCGGCCATCTGCGCCTCGTCGAGCTCCGGCAACGCTCGGGTGGACTCCGCGCCGGGCACCAGCGCGGTGGGGTCGCCGTGCAGCGCGTAGCCCCGCTGACGCAGCTCCGCCACCCAGGTCTCCGCGGTGGCGCGCACCCAGTCGAGGTGCTCGGGGGGAAGGGTGATCTTCGCGCTGGCGCCACGCTGGATGACCTGACGCACGAGCACCTTGCGCACCGCGGGTTGGTATTCCTTCTCGAAGTCGGTCAGCCGGTCACCGAGGGCGACGTTCACCCGCCGCAGCATCTCCGCCTCGAGATAGCCGTAGGACTCGTTGACGGCCACGTCGAGGCGGGCGTCGAGCAGCGCATGGTCGAAACCGACCACCGAGCCGAACAGGCGGTAGACGGCCGAGGCGTCCTCGGCGACGGGTGGGATCGTCAGCACGTGGACCCGCTCGGGAGCGGCAGCCAGCGACCATCGCTCGCAGACCCGGGGGAGATGCTGACGCCACCAGAAGTTGTCACCGTCCTCGCCCACGCCCGTACGCGCCTCCTCCAGGAAGTCGGGGTAGGCCACGGTGCGCCGGTGCTTGAGGAACTGCTGCCACTCCGAGGGCAGCTGCTTGGCCAGGTTGCGGGCGGTCACGACCACGTGGACCTCGGTGCCGGCGTCGTGCGCCATCTCGCCGAACAGCTTGATGCGCTCGGCGTCGGCCTCGGTGAGGTCCTCAACGCTCATCAGCAACCGGTCACCTGGCGTGTCCCGGATCCGATCGCCGAGGTCGCGCAGTGCCGACAGGTCGACGTCCCGGGTGAAGCCGTGCACGGAGCGGTACCCCAGCGGCCCCAGCAGCCGACGGACGTGTTCGGGTCGCCCGACCAGCGGCAGCCCCACGCCGGCGGAGGCCAGCGCCTCCACCGAGCGCCACAGGTAGCGCTGGAGGGCCGAGGTCCCGGACTTGCTGAGACCGATGTGGACGTACAGCGGTCGTGGCGTCATCACGCGGAGTGTAGCGACGAGCACGCCCTCGTCGCCGAAGCCGCCCCGGTATAGGTTCGCCACCTGAGCATCCGACGGGCACCCGGAGGTGGACGTGTCGCAGGGAACCGCTCCCAGGAGCATCGACGCCGCACATGACTACGTGGTCGTGGGTGCCGGCAGTGCCGGCGCGGTGCTCGCCGCCCGTCTCAGCGAGGACCCACGGGTCCGGGTGCTGCTGCTCGAGGCGGGCCCGGAGGCGGAGGCCGACGAGATCTCCATCCCGGTGGCGTTCTCGGCGCTGTTCAAGACCCGCTGGGACTGGAACTACAGCACCACCGAGCAGAGGCAGCTGCACAACCGCCGGGCCTACTGGCCACGGATGAAGGCGCTGGGCGGCTGCTCCTCGATGAACGCGATGATCTACATCCGCGGGAACGCCGCCGACTACGACTCCTGGCGCGATCAGCACGGCGCCACGGGCTGGGGGCACGAGGACGTCCTTCCCTACTTCGTCAAGGCCGAGGGCAACACCCGCCTCGGAGCCCCGTTCCACGGGCAGGTGGGGCCGCTGCACGTGGAGGACCGCCGCTACACGCACGAGCTGACGCACCTGTGGGTGGAGAGTGCCGTCAGCAACGGGATGAAGCCGACCGACGACTTCAACGGGGCCGAGCAGGAGGGTGCCGGGCTCTACCAGGTGACCTGTCGCAACGGCCGCCGCTGGTCGGTCGACGACGCCTACCTCGAGCCGGCCCGGACCCGCCCGAACCTCGATGTGGAGACCGGTGCGCTGGTCACTCGGGTGGTCCTCGAGGGCGGCCGGGCGACCGGCGTGCGCTACCGCGTCGGCGGCCGCGAGGTGACGGCCTCGGCCGCCCGTGAGGTGCTCCTGTGCGGGGGTGCGGTCAACAGCCCGCAGCTGCTGATGCTTTCCGGGGTCGGGCCCGCCGAGCACCTGCGAGAGCACGGCATCGACGTGGTCGCCGACCTCCCGGGCGTGGGCCGCAACCTCCAGGACCACCCCGCCCTGCCGATGCTCTGGTACACCCGTGACACCACCGACCTGGTGGAGTTCAACAACGTCCGCAACCTGCTGCGCTGGAAGGTCCGCGGCGACGGACCACTCGCCTCCAACGTGGGCGAGGGCGGCGGCTTCCTCCGCACCCGCGACGATCTCGGCGCGCCCGACATGCAGTACCACGTGGCGCCCGCGGGCTTCTACGACAACGGCTTCCACGAGCCCCAGCGCCGGATGTTCACCGCTGCGCCAACCCTGGTGGAGGTCCGCAGTCGCGGTTCCCTGCGGCTGCGCTCTGCCGATGCGACCTGGAAGCCTGCGATCGACGCCGCCTACTACGAGGACGCGGCCGATCTGGAGACCATGGTGGCGGGGATGCGCCGGCTCTGGGAGATCTGCACGCACGGGCCGTTGGCGCGGCACCTCGAGCGGCCCTGGCAGCTTCCCGACGACCCGACCGAGGACGACCTGGTCGAGCACCTCCGCACCTGGACCCAGACGCTCTACCACCCGACCTCGACCTGTGCGATGGGCACGGGCGAGGAGGCGGTGGTCGACCCCGAGCTGCGGGTGCACGGGGTCGCCGGCCTCCGGGTCGTGGACGCCAGCGTGATGCCCGCCGTACCCCGCGGAAACACCAACGCCCCCACCGTCATGGTCGCCGAGAAGGCGGCCGACCTGATCAGGAGTGAGCGATGACCACGACGGCCGACCTGCCCACCGAGACCCATCACGCACCTCGCGACACCTTCGACTCACTGAGCCCGCGCACGGGCGACGTGGTCGGGACCTACCCGGTGCACACCGCGGAGGACGTCCAGGCCGCGGTCGCCCGCGCCCGAGAGGCGGCGCAGTGGTGGTCGGGGCTGTCCTACGACGAGCGCGGCGAGCTGCTGAGCACCTGGAAGGGCGTGCTCACCCGCCGGATCGCCCAGCTCGCCGACGTCGTCCACCAGGAGACCGGGAAGCCGCACAGTGACGCCACCTTGGAGGCGGTGATCGCCCTCGACCACATCGCCTGGGCCGCCAAGAACGCCGAGAAGGTGCTGCGCCGCCGCAAGCGGCCCTCGGGGATGCTGATGGCGAACATCTCCGCGACGGTCGAGCACAAGCCGCTCGGCGTGATCGGGGTGATCGGTCCGTGGAACTACCCCGTCTTCACCCCGCTCGGCTCGATCGTCTACGCCCTGGCCGCCGGCAACGCCGTGGTGTTCAAGCCCAGCGAGCTCACCCCCGGCGTGGGGCGCTGGCTGGCCGACAGCTTCGCCGAGGTCGTGCCGGACCACCCCGTCCTCCAGGTCGTCACCGGCCTGGGCGAGACCGGGGCAGCGTTGTGCCGCGCGGGGGTGGACAAGCTGGCGTTCACCGGCTCTCCGGAGACCGGCAAGAAGGTGATGGCCGCCTGTGCCGAGACCCTGACACCGGTGCTGGTGGAAGCGGGCGGCAAGGATCCCCTGATCGTCGACGAGGACGCAGACCTCGACGCCGCGGCGGACGCGGCGCTGTGGGGTGCCTGCTCCAACTCGGGCCAGACCTGCGCGGGAGTCGAGCGGGTCTACGTCCACCAGGGGGTGTACGACGACTTCGTGGCGCGCCTGGTGGACAAGGCGCGGGAGATCCACGCCGACGAGTCCGCGGACGCCAAGCTCGGCCCGATCACGATGCCCGAGCAGCTGGCGATCATCCGCGGGCACATCCAGGACGCGCTCGCCCGGGGTGGACGGGCTCTGCTCGGCGGCGCCGAGGCGGTGGGGGAGCGCTACGTCCAGCCCACCGTGCTGGTCGACGTACCCGAGGACTCCGCGGCGGTGCAGCAGGAGACCTTCGGCCCCACCGTCACCGTGCGCAAGGTGGCCGACATGGACGAGGCGGTCGAGCTGGCCAACAACACCCGTTACGGGCTCGGCTCGACCTTCTTCGGCAAGGCGCGGGCGATGGACGTGGCGGGCAGGATCCGCTCCGGCATGACGGCGATCAACTCGGTCATCTCCTTCGCGGCCGTGCCGTCGCTGCCGTTCGGCGGCATCGGTGACTCCGGGTTCGGCAGGATCCACGGGCCTGAAGGACTCAAGGAGTTCACCTACGCCAAGGCGATCGCCCGGCAGCGGTTCAAGCCGCCGATGGCGCTGACCACCTTCACCAGGAGCGAGAAGGCCGACAAACAGCTGGTGCAGGTCGTCACGATGCTCCACGGCCGTGGATCAACCCTCCAGAAGTAGCCCGACGGACGGTCCCGCGCCTCCGTACCGCTCGCGCCTGAGCCGGTACGGCGCCGCGGCGGTACCGCACCTCGAGGACGCCATGGCGCGGGGGCGGACCTCCGCGCGTGCCCGCGTAGCGCGGTTGCGGTCGAAGTCCTGGCAGCTGGGACAGTGTGCCGTGGCGGCGGGCATCGCGTGGTTCCTCGCCCACGACGTGCTGAGCCATCCCAAGCCGTTCGTGGCGCCGGTCGCCGCGCTGATCAGCCTGGGCACCAGCTTCGGCCAGCGGATCCGCCGGGTCGTCGAGGTCGCGGTCGGTGTGGCGGTCGGAGTGTTCCTCGGCGACCTCTACACCCTGTTGCTCGGTCAGGGGGCGTGGCAGATCGGGCTGATGGTGGGGGTGGCGATGGCGATCGCACTGCTGCTCGACGCCAGCCCGCTGCTGATGAACCAGGTCGCCATCCAGGCGCTCGTGGTGGTCACCGTGCTTCCCGACCCGGGCCTGTCCCTGCTGCGCTGGACCGACGCCCTGGTCGGTGGGGGCGTCGCGCTGGTGGCGGCCACCGTGGTGCCGCGCGCGCCCCTGCGCCGCCCACGCGAGCAGGCGGCCGTGGTGGTCCGCAAGATCGTGACGCTCCTGGAGGCGGCCGCGGACAGCATGGTCGACGGGGACGCGGAGCGTGCCGCCGCGACGCTGCGGGAGGGCCGCTCCACCGACGGGTTGATCCGGGAGCTGCAGGCCGCCGCGGCGGAGGGCATCTCGGTGGTGCGGTCCTCGCCGTTCCGACGCCGGCACCGTGGCCGGGTGCGGGCGATGGCCGAGCTGGTGGAGCCGCTCGACTTCGCACTGCGCAACACCCGCGTGCTGGTTCGCCGCGTCGCCGTTGCGGTATACCGGGACGAACCGATGCCGTCCGACTACGTCGCGCTGGTCCGCGAGCTGGCCGGCTGCGCCGATGCACTGGCCGCGGAGCTCGCGGCCGGCCGGCTGGCGGAGGGCGTGCGGGACCGGCTGCGCGCCTGTGGCCGCGACAGCGCCGTGGTGGAGCGCTCGACCAGCCTCTCCGCGGAGGTGATCCTCGCGCAGGTGCGCTCGATCGTCGCCGACCTGCTGGCTGTCGGCGGCATGGATCCGCTGGCCGCCACCGACGCGATCCCACCGCTGGCGAGCTGACCCTCAGGGCTCCCCGCCGGCAAGCCTCGCTGCGCTCGGCGTACCTCCAGCGACGCTCCGCTCAGAGCTCTCTACCATGCGAGCCCTTCGCTGCACGTCGCCTCCGGCAAGCCTCGCTGCGCTCGGCGTACCTCCGGCGACGCTCCGCTCAGAGCTCGCGGACCACCGAGTCCACCACCGCAACCAGGTCGCCGTGGGTCTGCTCGGCGATCGCACGCTGGCGCTGGTACGACGCCCCGCGGCTGGGGATCTCCGCCACCAGGGCCAGATCGTCGACGCAGCCCAGCCGCTCGGCCACCGGAGCCAGCTCCTCGAGCAGGTCGGTGAGGTCCTCGAGGAGCAGGCGTTCGTTGGAGTCGGCGTCGAGGATGATCCAGGCGTCGAGGCCGTAGCGTGCGGCCCGCCACTTGTTCTCCTGCACGTGCCAGGGCGGCAGCTGCGGCACTCGCTCACCGCGCTCGAGACGGTCCTCCAGGTGCACCACCAGGCAGTGGGTGAGCGCCACCAGGGCGCGCATCTCCCACAGCGTCGAGACACCGTCGCAGATGCGCACCTCCACAGTGCCCAGCCGCGGGGAGGGGCGCACGTCCCAGCGGATCTCGTCGACCTCCTCGATGACTCCGGTGGTGAGCAGGTCGTGGGTGTAGCCCTCGAACTCGCGCCAGCTCTCGAACTGGAAGGGCAGGCCGGCGGTGGGAAGCTGCTGGAACATCATCGCCCGGTTGCTGGCGTAGCCGGTGTCGGTGCCCGCCCAGATGGGGGAGGAGGCGGAGAGCGCCTGGAGGTGCGGGAACCACTTCAGCAGCGCAGAGACGATCGACATCACGTGCGCACCGCGTACTCCCACGTGCACGTGCACGCCCCAGATGAGCATCTGCCGGCCCCACCACTGGGTCCGGGCGATCAGCTCCTCGTAGCGGTCTCCCTGGGTGAGCAGCTGGTGGGACCACTCCGCGAACGGATGCGTGCCGGCGGAGTAGAGGTCGACGCCCAGCTCGTCGGCAAGAGGGCGGACCAGGGCGATCATCTCGGCCAGCTCCCTGATCGCCTCGTCGGTGGTGCGGCACACCCGCGAGGTCAGCTCCACGGTGTTCCGCAGCAGCTCCTTGTGCAGCCGGGGATCCTCCCCGTGGCGGGCGCCGAGCAGGTCGAAGAGCTCGGAGGCTGCGTTCACGAGGTCGCGGCTGGTCTTGTCGACCAGGGCGAACTCCCACTCCACTCCGAGCGTGGGCGTGTCGCTGCCGGCGAAGGCGATCGGCTCGGGCTGACGCACGGAGTCATCGTTCCACGCCTCGACGCGGCCGGATCAGCGCCAGGGTCGTTCCGCGATCTGCACCAGCGTCGCAGGACCGCCGGCGCCGGCCACCTCGACGACCAGGGTCACCTTGGTGCCGACCAGGCCGGCGAGCTCCTGGGCCCGGGTCTCCACGGTGCCGTCGCCGTCGAAGTCCGCCGGCGCCGCACCGGCGGTCCCGACCCCGCCGAGGCTCACTGGCACGGCGTCGAGGCAGTAGCCGGTCGCGCAGGTGTTCCAGGTGCCCTGCAGCGTCGCCAGCCGCGGCGGGGTCGGGCTGGGCGACCCGGGAGCAGCCGGCTTGGACGGGCGCGGTGGCGCGCCGTGGCCGGGCTGCTCCGACGGCGTGGGTCGTGGAGGCGGCGGGGTGACAGACCGGGTGGGGTGGCCCTTGCCCGGGTGGTTGTCCTGGTCCGTGCTCTTCTTGTGCTGCTTCTGCTTGGGCTTCGTCGGCCGGTCGGAGTCGTTCGTGCCGTGGTCACGCCGGTGCGGGTGACCGTCCCCCGCGCCCGGGGCCGGTGGTGGTGAGGGCAGCGCGAACACGCCGGTCTCGTAGCCCTTGGCGTAGGAGAGCACCAGCGAGACGTAGTAGTCGGAGTGGTTGTAGCGGTAGGCAGCGCGCGCCATCCCGGCGGTGTCGGAGAGATCACCGGCACCGCACAGGTAGACCGCCGCGCCCAGGGCGCTGTCGTCGATGTCGAAGGGATCGGTGCGTCCGTCGCCGTCGCCGTCGCGAGCAACCGACCGCCAGGTGGAGGGCAGGAACTGCATCTGGCCGACGGCCCGGTCCCACGTGGGGTCGCCGTCGTACTTGCCTGCGTCGCTGTCGGCGATCGCAGCGAACGGACCGGCCCCGTCGAGCTGCGGACCGACGATCGCGGGACGCGAGACGCCGTCGGAGCCCAGCACTGCACCGCCGAAGCGGCCATGGTTGGACTCGACCCGACCGATCGCCGCGAGCAGCGTCCAGGAGAGGTGGCAGGAGGGGTTGGTCCGCGCCGTCGTCGCAGCCGCGTGCTTGTAGGCGCGCAACGCGGCCTCCGGGACGTCGTTGCTGCCGGTGCGGCTGATCTGGAAGAACTGCTCGTCGGTGCGGCCGGCGCGGTCCTTCTCCTTCTTCCCGGGGGCGCGGTCGGCGAGCAGGACGCTGCCGGCCAACACCGGTTGCGCCATGGTGAGCTGCCAGTAGAAGCCGTGGACCGTGGCGGCCTGCACGGCCGTGCTCACCGGCGCGGTCACCGCGACCATCGCCGGCCGGACGCTGACCCGGGAGGGGGCGGGCGGTACGGCGCTCCGCGCCTGCGGCTGCCCGTCGGGGTAGGGGTCGGCGGCGTGCGCGGCCGACACCAGCCCCGGTCCCAGTCCCGTGCTCACGCCGGCGATCCCCGCCAGCAAGGCGGACCCCACCGCCCTGACCACATCCATCGCTTACGTCCACTCCCCGGTCGAACCCTCGTCCCGAGCCTAAGGAGCGCAGTCGGACTTCTCCGGCGAATGCCGGAAAAGGGATATAAGTGATACCCGGGACTAGACCAGGGTCCGGCGCAGTCGCGCGAGCCACGCACCGGCGGTGCCGTCGAAGGGCGCTGCCGCGGCGCGGACGGCGTCCAGCACGGCCTCGCAGCTGCCGATGGCCGCGGTCACCACGTCGTCGGGATAGCCCAGCTCCTGCCGGTGGGCGGCGAACTCGTCCTCGTCGTCGACCCAGACCCGTCCGGTCGTGCCCCGGATGACGTCGAGGTCGAGGTCGACCGCCCGGACCAGGCCCTCGCCGTGCCAGGTGGCCGTGGTGGCGATGTCGACGTAGATGTCGAAGGGCCGTTGCGGGTCGGTCCCGTAGAAGGTGCCCAGCCACCAGCCGTCGCGAGGGACCAGGGTCACGTGGTCCGCGGCCGCGTGGAAGGCTCGCGCCGGACTGGCCAGCAGGGTCCCCTCCGGTACGCCGATCCAGCTTCCGTGGGCGTCCGCACCCAGCAGCAGGCCGTCGAACTCCCAGTGCGGGCTGTCCGGCCACTTGCGGGTCTCCACACGCACCGGACGAGGCATGGAGCCGAAGATAGCCCGAGGCCGGTGCCTAGCTCCGCTTGCCCGGCAGGGTGCGGGGCGCGAGCCGGGCCACCACGTCCTGGTAGCGCGCGCCGGTGAGCTTGGCGAAGTGGTGAATGGCGTGCGCGTCGGCACCGACCAAGACCCGCGGCCGCTGGGACAGCGCGCCGTCGAGGATGATCCGGGCGGCCTTGTCCGGGGTCATCCGGGCGAGCCTCTTCTCGAAGAGGCTGTCCACGGCCTGGGCGTCCTGGCTCGCGGTCTTGCGGCCGTTGCGCGCGATGCCGGTCTTGATGCCACCGGGGTGCACGCAGGTCACGCTGACCGGGTGCCCGTTGACCAGCATCTCCTCGCGGAGCGCCTCGGTGAACCCGCGCACGGCGTACTTGGTGGCGTTGTACGCCGACTGGCCCGGCATGCTGATCAGGCCGAACAGGCTGGAGATGTTGACCAGGTAGCCCTCACCGGAGGTGATCAGGTGGGGGAGGAACTCCTTGGTGCCGTGGACGACGCCGAGGAAGTTGATCCCGACGATCCAGTCGAAGTCCTCGTAGGACATCTCCTCGAAGTCACCGGTCAGGCTGACGCCGGCGTTGTTGACGACCATGTTCACGCGGCCGAGCTGCCCCACGACGGCATCGGCCCAGGCGGCCACGGCGGCGCGGTCGGCGACGTCCACGACGTCGCTGCGGACCTCCCGGGCGCCGGCGGCCTTGACGAGGTCGACGGTCTCGGCGAGACCGGCCTGGTTCCAGTCCGAGAGCGCCAGGAGTGCACCCTCCCGTGCGCCGAGGAGCGCCATCTCCCGGCCCATCCCGGAGCCGGCACCGCTGATCACCACGACCTTGTCGGCGAGCGTCCCGCGCGGCGTGCGCGACAGGCGGGTCCGGATCCGGTCGGTCAGGCTCTCGCCGGGGTGCTTCATGCTGCGTTCTCCTCGGTGCCGGGGGAAGCGGGCGCGGTGCGGTCGGGGTCGCGGGTGATGACGTACTGGTCCAGATCGAAGTCCCGCAGCTGCTTGCGGAAGTTGAAGGTGGTGCGCGGCCACAGTGTGGTGTTGCGCCCGTGGGAGTCGAGGTACCAGCTGGAGCAGCCACCGGTGTTCCACACCGTGCGCTGCATCCGGTGCTGGATGTCCTTGTTCCACCGCTCCTGTGCCTCGGGCAGCGGCTCGACCGTGGCGATCTCCTGCTCGCCGAGCCGGCGCAGCGCGGAGAGGATGTAGGCGATCTGGCTCTCGATGATGAACACCATCGAGGAGTGGCCCAGGCCGGTGTTGGGCCCCACGATCTGGAACAGGTTCGGGAACCCGGTGATCGTGGTGCCCTTGTAGGCCTGCTGGCCGTGCTCGCGCCAGGCGTCGGCGAGGGTCCGGCCCTCGCGACCCTTGACGTGCTCGGCGATGGGCTGCTCGGTGGTGTAGAAGCCGGTGGCCACGATCAGCACGTCCGCAGCGTGCTCCACACCGTCGCGGGTGATGAGGCCGGTGGGGGTGACCTCGCGGATCCCCTCGGTGACGAGGTCGACGTGCTCCTGGTCGAGGGCGGGGTAGTAGTCGTTGGAGATCAGGATGCGCTTGCAGCCGATCTGGAAGTCCGGCGTCACCTTGCGGCGCAGCTCGGGATCGCCGATCCCGCGCTCGATGTTCTGCAGCGCCATCTTCCTCGCCGGCGCGGCGAGCTTGGGGTTGATCGTGAAGCCGGGCACGAACGCCTCGCGTCCCCAGTAGATGCCGGTGCGGTAGGCGCGCTGCACGAGTGGGACGTGCCGGAAGGCGAACCTCTCCACCGCCGTGTACTCGCGGTCCTTGCGCGGCATCACCCAGGGCGCGGTGCGCTGGTAGACGTCGAGGTGGCCGGCGACCTTCGCGACCTCGGGGACGATCTGGATCGCCGAGGCGCCGGTGCCGATCACGGCGACCCGCTTGCCGCGGAGGTCGACGTCGTGGTTCCAGCGTGCGGAGTGGAACAGCTCGCCCTCGAAGCTCTCGATGCCGTCGATGTCGGGCAGGCGCGGCTCGGAGAGTCCGCCGGAGCCGGTGACCAGGAAGTCGGCGGTGACGCTGCCGGCGTCGGTGGTCACCTGCCAGACACGCTCGTCCTCATCCCAGCTCGCCTCCTGGACAGTGACGCCGAAGTGGAAGCGGTCGAGAACGCCCGCCTCGCGCGCCGTGCGCTCGAGGTAGGCCTGGATCTCCGGCTGGAAGGAGAACGACCGGGACCACTCCGAGTTGAGCGCGAAGCTGAAGGAGTAGAGCTGGCTGGGCACGTCGCAGGCGGCCCCGGGGTAGGTGTTGTCGCGCCAGGTGCCGCCCACGGTGCTGCCCATGTCGACGACCACGAAGTCGGTGAAGCCGCTCTCCTGCAGCTTGATCGCGGCGCCGAGACCGGCGAAGCCGGCCCCGACCACGAACACGCGGGTGCGCTCGGGCAGTGCGCGCGCCGTGCCGGAGGCGGCGGAGGAGCTCGTCGTCGTACTCATGGGCACGACCCTACAAAATATTGAACGACCGTCAATAGGCTTGTTGACATCAGTTCAGTAAGATGGGCCACATGTCGCAGACCAGGGTGCGGATGAATCCGGCGGGCCGCCGCGAGCAGCTGCTCGAGCTCGGCGTGCGGCTGCTGGCGACACGGACGCTCGAGGAGCTCTCGATCGAGACGCTCGCCGAGGAGGCCGGCATCTCGCGCGGGCTGCTCTACCACTACTTCGGCGGCAAGCAGGAGTTCCACACCGCGGTGGTCCGCCGGGCCGCGGACGAGCTGTACGCCGTCACCGCTCCCAGCGGGGAGGGCACCGCCCTCGAGCAGCTCGCCGGGTCACTGGCCCGCTACGTCGACTACGTGGTCGAGAACTACCAGGGCTACGTGTCGCTGGTCCGCGGGGCGGCCGGCGGCCACGAGGAGCTGCGGAAGATCTACGAACAGTCCCGGGAGGCCTTGACCAGCCGGATCTTCGAGACCGAGGCGATCGCCGAGGGCGCGGACTTCGGGCTCGTCGACACCCCGGCGGTGCGGCTGATGGTGCGCGGATGGTCGGCGCTGACCGAGGAGGTCGTGCTGGACTGGGTCCGCGACCCCCGCGACATCACCCGCGAGCAGCTCCTGGAGATGCTCACCGGCTCGCTCCCGGCGCTGCTCGCTGCGGCGTCCGGCTGAGGGACCGTGCGCCTCCACTTCCCTCCTGAGCTCCCTGTCTCCGAGCGGCGCGAGGAGATCGCGGCTGCGATCCGGGACCACCAGGTCGTGGTGGTGGCCGGGGAGACCGGTTCGGGCAAGACGACCCAGCTCCCCAAGATCTGCCTGGCGCTGGGACGCGGCACCAACGGCTTGATCGGTCACACCCAGCCGCGTCGGATCGCGGCGCGCAGCGTCGCCGAACGGATCGCCGAGGAGCTCGGCGACGAGCTCGGCGGCCTGGTGGGCTACCAGGTGCGCTTCACCGACAAGACCTCGCCGGAGAGCCGGGTGAAGGTGATGACCGACGGGATCCTGCTCGCCGAGCTGCAGCACGACCGCGAGCTGCGTCGCTACGACACCCTCATCATCGACGAGGCACACGAGCGCAGCCTGAACATCGACTTCCTGCTCGGCTACCTCGAGCGGCTGCTGCCGCGGCGACCGGACCTGAAGGTCGTCATCACCTCCGCCACCATCGACCCGGACAAGTTCGCCGCGCACTTCGCCGACCGTCACGGCAAGCCCGCACCGGTGCTCGAGGTCTCCGGACGCACCTACCCGGTGGAGGTGCGCTACCGGCCCCTGCTGGAGGAGCCGTACGACGACCCCGAAGGTGAGCCCATCCAGCGGGACCAGACCGAGGCGATCGAGGCGGCGGTCCGCGAGCTGCTCGCGGACACGGCGGGCGACCTGCTGGTGTTCCTGCCCGGCGAGCGCGAGATCCGGGACACCGCGGACGCCCTGAGCGGGCTGGCGAACGACCCGCGTCGCGGCTTCGACATCGTCCCGCTCTACAGCCGCCTCTCCGCCGCCGAGCAGCACCGCGTCTTCGAGCCGCACACCCGCCGCCGCGTCGTGCTGGCCACCAACGTCGCGGAGACCTCCTTGACGGTTCCCGGGATCACCGCAGTCATCGACACCGGCCTGGCCCGGATCAGCAGGTGGTCCAGCCGGCTGAAGGTGCAGCGGTTGCCGGTCGAGCCGATCAGCCAGGCCTCGGCGAAGCAGCGCGCGGGACGGTGCGGACGGGTCGAGGCCGGGGTGGCGATCCGGCTCTTCGCCGAGGAGGAGTTCGCTGCCCGGCCGGCCTTCACCGACCCCGAGGTGCTGCGCACGTCGCTGGCCAGCGTCATCCTCCAGATGACCGCCCTGGGGCTGGGGGAGGTGGAGATGTTCCCGTTCCTGGACCCCCCGGACCGGCGCGCCGTCCGCGCCGGGGTCCAGCTGCTCGAGGAGCTCGGCGCGCTGGCGCCGGCGACGCGACGAGGAGCACGTCCGCGGCTGACCGGCGTCGGGCGGAAGCTCGCCCGCCTGCCGATCGACCCGCGGTTCGCGCGGATGATCCTCGAGGCCGACCGGCTGGGCTGTCTGCGCGAGGCGCTCGTGATCACCTCAGCCCTCTCGATCCAGGACCCGCGGGAGCGTCCGGCCGAGCATCGCGCGCGCGCCGACCAGCTGCACGCCCGGTTCCGCGATCCCGGCTCGGACTTCCTGGCCTGGCTGAACCTGTGGCGGCACCTGCGCACCGCGCAGCGGGAGATGGGCTCGAGCGCGTTCCGGCGGATGTGCCGGGCCGAGCACCTCAACTACGTCCGGGTGCGGGAGTGGCAGGACTTCGAGGCCCAGCTGCGCCAGGTGGTCAAGCAGGTCGGGATGCGTCCGGGCAAGCCCGCAGAGACACCGGACCGCGACCGGATCCACCAGGCGGTGCTGGCGGGCCTGCTCTCCCACATCGGGCTGAAGGACGGACGTGGCAAGGCCGCCGACTATCTCGGCGCTCGCGGCGCCCGGTTCGCGATCTTCCCCGGCTCCGGGCTGTTCACCTCCCCACCGGAGTTCGTGATGGCCGCCGAGCTGGTAGAGACCTCCCGGCTCTGGGCACGGGAGAACGCCGCCATCGACCCGGTCTGGGCCGAGCGGCTCGGCGGCGACCTGGTCAAGCGCAGCTGGTCGGAGCCGCACTGGTCGAAGAAGCGCGCGGCCGCGCTGGCCTACGAGCGCGCCACCCTGTACGGCGTACCCCTGGTCGCGGACCGTCTCGTCCCGCTCGGTCGGCGGCAGCCCGACGTGGCCCGCGAGCTGTTCATCCGGCACGCGCTGGTGCAGGGCGAGTGGGCCACGCGACACCGGTTCCTGCGTCGCAACGCCGAGCTGCTCGAGGAGGCGGCCGAGCTCGAGGAGCGCGCCCGGCGCCGGGACATCGTGGTCGACGAGGAGACGCTGTTCGACTTCTACGACGCCCGCGTGCCGCCGCACGTGGTTTCCGGGGCGCACTTCGACAGCTGGTGGAAGAAGGAGCGCCGCCGGCGACCGGAGCTGCTCACCTTCGACCCCGCGATGCTGGTGCACGACACCGCCTCGGAGGTGCGTGCGGAGGACTACCCCGAGGAGTGGCACGAAGGTGCGGCGACACTGCCGGTGCAGTACCACTTCGAGCCCGGCCACGCCTCCGACGGCGTCACCATCGACGTGCCGCTGGCCACGCTGAACACGGTGGGTGCCGCACCGTTCACCTGGAACGTCCCCGGTCTTCGTGCCGAGCTGGTGACCGCGCTGATCCGGTCCCTGCCCAAGCAGCTGCGGGTCAACTTCGTGCCCGCGCCCGACGTGGCGCGCCGTTTCCTCGCCGACGTGCCTGCCGGGGAAGAGGCCCTGCTGGAGGCGCTGTCGCGCCATCTGCGCGCCCGCACGGGGGTGCACGTCCCCCCGGAGGCCTGGGACCTGGACAAGGTGCCCGCGCACCTGCTGCCGACCTTCCGGGTCGTCGACGAGCACGGCGCGGTGCTGGCGAGCGGCAAGGACCTCGAGGCCCTCAGGGAGCCGCTCGCAGGTTCGCTGCATCGCGCGCTGGGCCAGGTGGCCGACGAGTCCGGGCTCGGTCGCACGGGCCAGACGGCGTGGACCTTCGGGGAGGTGCCGGCGGAGCTGGTGCAGCGCCGGTCCGGGCACGAGGTGCGGGGTCACCCGGCCCTGGACGACGAGGGGAGCGCCGTCGGCTTGCGGGTCACCGCGAGCCCCGAGGACCAGGAGGCCCGCCACCGGCTCGGCGTACGCCGGCTGCTGGTGCTGGGGCTGCCGGCGCCCGTGCCGGACCTCCTGGCCGGACTCGACAACACCGCCAAGCTGGCGTTGGCCGCCTCGCCCTATCCCGACGTGCGCACACTGCTGGAGGACTGCGTGCTCGCGGCAGCCGGCGACCTCGTGGATGCTGCCGACCCGGTGCGCGACGAGGCGGCCTTCACCGCGCTGCTTGCCGAGGCCCGCGAGCAGGTGCCCGCACGGGCTGCGGAGGTGGTCGACCTGGTGGTCCGGGTGCTGGGGGAGTGGCGACCGGTGGAGAAGGCGCTGCACGGGCGGGTGGAGATGTCCCAGCTGCCCTCGATGACCGACATGCGCGGTCAGCTCGAGCGGTTGGTGCACCGCGGCTTCGTGGCCGAGGCCGGGGCGAGCCACCTGGCGTCCTACCCGCGCTACCTGCGCGGGATCAGCACACGCCTCGAACGCCTCGGTGACCTGCGGCGGGACCTGGAGCTGATGGGGCGGGTGCAGCCGCTGCAGGAGGCCTGGCAGCACCGGGTGGAGGCGTTGCCGGAGGACCGGCCGCCGGACGCTCGGCTGCGGCGGGTGCGCTGGCTGCTCGAGGAGCTGAGGGTGAGCCTGTGGGCCCAGCAGCTGGGCACCGCCGAGCCGGTCTCGGAGGTGCGGATCCGCAAGCTGCTCGAGGGCTGACCGGACTCCGGAAGGAGTGAGCGCCGGGCCGGGAGCGCCTCACGGCGCGTGGCCGCTCGTAGCGGCTATTTTTGGGACCCGGGGCTGCCGCGGCCCGGCGCCCCGCCCACCATACAAGCAGCGCAAGGGTGGCGGGCCCGGTGCGGCGAGACGTCGGGGGCCTTGCTCAGGCGAGCTCGCCGGCCAGCTCGAGCCGGCCGGCGCGCTCGAGCTGCTCGGCCAGGCTGAGCATCCGCGAGGCCGACAGGTCCGAGTCGTACGACGACCCGGTGGTCCGCTCCCCGTGCGCGCGTCCCGCGGCCGCCACCCGGGCGAACGCCGCGGCGCGGAACAAGGTGTCGGCGAAGTCGCCGGTGACGACGCCGGAGAGCACCTGGTCGACCAGGTGCTGCACCTCCTCGGGCCCAGGAGGATCCACCACTCCGGAGATCACCTCGAAGACCGGCACGTGCCGCCGCCCGCGGTCGAACTCCTGGGCCGCGGTCACCGGGTCGGCGTAGACCCAGGCGCGCAGCACGTAGAGCCGCCACAGCGTCCCGGCGAGAGAGTCCGCTGCCGCGCCGGCCCACAGCTCCGCGAGGGTGTCGAGTCCCTCTGCCTCGGCGAGGTGCACCACCCGGTCGACCAGGCCCTCGTCCGCGGCTGCGCGAGCGCCGCGCACGAGCGCGGCGGCGGCCCGGTCTGCCGCCTCGCTGAGCAGCGCGGGGTCGGTGTCGCCCTCGAGGGACTCGAAGTGCCCCGATCCGGGCAGCGACGGGCGGTGGTGGGATCGCCCCTGCGAGGTCATGTCCGCCAGGGTAGGCGCCTGCATCGCGGCGACCACGCAGTGCGCGCCGCTGGTGGCGCCCCGCTATCGTGACGGAGCGCTCGCCCGCGGCACGTCGGCGTCCCGCGAGCCCGCTTCCCGTTCCCAGCGCCGGAGAGGACGAGACCTGCATGTCGCACCGGGTCGCACCGCGACGGCTCCTCCGCACGCTGGTGGTGCTGCTCGCGGGTGTGCTGGTGGTAGCGGGCTGCTCCTCCGACGCCGACCCGCGGCCGAGGGTCACCGCCAGCCCCACTGACGAGGCGCCGGTCCAGCTCACCTTCGCCGTCTACGGGCCTGCGCCGGTGATCACGGCGTACACCCGGATCGCCTCGCAGTTCACCGCAGCCCATCCCGACGTCGTGGTCAATGTGCAGCCCTTCCCCAACCACGCGCGGGCCATGAAGGCGTTGGCCGACGCACGGGCCGCGGGGGAACCCCCGGACCTCTTCCTGATGGACCACGACGACCTGCCGAGGCTGACCCAGGAGCGCGCGTTGCGTCGCGTCGACGACCTGCTCGGCGAGCGGCAGGTCAACTTCGGTGACGGCTACACCCGCAACGGGCTGGAGGAGTTCAGCGTCGACTCCGCCCTGCAGTGCATGCCGGCCGACGTCTCCCCGCTGGTGGTCTACTACAACCCCCGCCTGATCAACCTCTCGGCCGTGGCCGAGCCGGGGCACAACCCGGTGAGCCAGGACTCGGGCTGGTCGCTGGAGGAATTCGCCCGGGCCGCGCTCCAGCCGCGCGCCCGGGGCGTGCGCGGGCTCTACATCGAGCCGGACCTGGAGCAGATCGCGCCGTTCCTGTGGTCCGGGGGAGGCGACCTCGTCGACGACGACGAGAACCCCACCCGGCTCACGCTCTCCGAGGGCAGCACCTCCGAGGCGTTCGAGCGCCTGCTGGAGATCGTCCGGGACCCGGCGCTGACCTTCGACCGGCGCAGCCTCCGGCGCAGGGACGCGCTGCAGCGGTTCAAGGACGGGAAGCTCGGGATGATCCTCGGCTACCGCAACCTGGTGCCTCAGCTCCGCGCCCAGCGCGACTTCTTCTTCGACGTGATGCCGTTGCCACGGCTTGGTCGCGGCGCCACCGTCGGCACGATGCAGGGGTTGTGCATCACCTCGGGTTCCGAGCACGTGCAGGAGGCTGCGGACTTCCTGGCCACCGTGGTCTCCACCAAGGGTTCGCGCACCCTGGCCGAGACCGGCTACCTGATGCCGCCGAACCTCTCGGTGCTCAACAGCGACGCGTTCTTGCAGTCCGAGCAGCAGCCCACCCACGCCGAGGTCTTCGTACGCCGGGTGCGCGACGCCCAGCCGCTGCCCAGCTCGCCGCACTGGCCGCGGGTGCGCCGGGCGACCCGGCCGATGCTGACCGACCTCTTCTACGAGCCGGTGATCCTGCCGCTGGAGCAGCGGCTCCGGGCGATCGACGATGCCTCGGCCCCGCTGTTCACACCGCCGTCAGCGAGCAGCAGTCCCTCACCGGGGGCCGAGACGTCGCCGTCGGGGACCGAGTCCTCCGACGCTCCCTGACCGCGGTGGGTCGGGGACCCTCAGGGACCCTCAGGGACCGCGTGCAGGATCGCCTCGGTCAGCATGGGGGCGGTGATCTCCACCTGCCACGCCCGTGCGCCCAGAGCCCGGAGCTCGGCCGCCACGGCTTCCTCCAGGCCCGCCCCGTCGGTGGCGGGCGGCTTCCACAGCACCCGGCGCAGGTAGTCGGGGGTCAGGAGGTTCTCGATCGGCACGGCGCGCTGCTCGGCGTACGTCGACAGCGCGGTGCGGGCGTGGACCAGGCGAGCGGCGGCCACCGGGTCGCGCTCGGCCCACATGCGTGGCTGGGGAGGTCCCTCCGAGCGGGCCGCCGGTGGGGGCAGCTCTGCGTCCGGAAGCGTCCGCGCCCGGTCCAGCGCAGCCACCCACCGGTCGAGGTGTCGGCGGGCGCCGCGGCCGTGGAACCCCTGGGTCTCCATCAGGGCGCCACGGCTGCGGGGGAGCGTGTTGGCTGCCGCCACGATCGCAGAGTCGGGGATCAGCCGGCCCGGCGTGGTGTCCCGCTCCTGGGCGATCCGGTCCCGCTCCTGCCACAGCTCGCGCACCGCGGCCAGCGCGCGGCGGCCGCGGGCCTTGTGGATCCCGGAGGTGCGGCGCCAGGGCTCGACCCGCGGAGCCGGGACGTGGTCGATGAGGTGCTGGAACTCCTCGGCCGCCCAGCGGTCCTTCTCGGACGCGACGAGCTCCCGGCCCAGGTGCGCGCGCAGATCCACCAGCACCTCGACGTCCAGGGCGGCGTACTCGAGCCAGGACAGGGGCAGCGGCCGCTTGCTCCAGTCGACGGCGCTGTGCTCCTTGCGCATCGAGCGCCCCATCAGCACCTCGACCAGGGTGGCGAGCCCGACGCGCGGATAGCCGAGCAGCCGGGCGGCGAGCTCGGTGTCGAACAGGCGACTCGGCACCAACCCGACCTCACGCAGGCAGGGCAGGTCCTGGCTCGCTGCGTGCAGGATCCACTCGGCGTCACCGATCGCGGCGTCGAGATCGGCGAGGTCGGGAAACACGATCGGGTCGATCAGCGCCGTTCCCGCACCCTCCCGGCGCAGCTGGATCAGGTAGGCGCGCGCGGAGTAGCGGTATCCCGAGGCGCGTTCGGCGTCCAGGGCGATGGGGCCGGAGGAGGCGGACACCCGCTCCACGACGTCCTGCAGCATGTCGGGGGAGTCGGTGACGGCCGGGAGGTCGTCGCGAAGGCGCAGGAGCGGTGACGACTCCGCGCCGGGGGCGTCGGTGGCTTCCGACGCGGGCTGCGCGGTCGGTGTCCTCGGGTCGGCGTCCCCGGTCGGCCCCGAGCCGGCCTCAGCCCGAGCCACGCTGTCCGCGGCGGCTCGGCATGGTGACCACGCCCTCGGGCACGGGGGGCAGCCCGACGGCTGCGCACAACAGCTCTCCCCATGCCTCGACGTGCGCGGTGAGGTCGCCCTCCGGCGTCCACGAGGCGCGGATCTCCAGCTGAGCCGTGGCGGGCTCGTCGGCCATGCCCCCGAAGCTCTCCGAGCTCACGCACGTCACGCTGCCCGACGGCGCGTGGTAGTCGGCCCCGTGCGCGTCGAGGGCCTCGGTCAGCCAGCTCCAGCCCACGCCGGCCAGCATCGGGTCGGTGACCAGCTCGGGGTCGATCTCGGCTCGGACGTAGGCCACGCAGCGGAAGGTGCCGTCCCAGGCGTCGTGTCCCTGGGGGTCGTGGAGCAGCACCAGCCGGCCGGAGCCGACGTCCTCGCCCTCGACGGTCACGTCCGCGGACAACGCCGAGGCGTGCGGAGCGATGCGCTGCGGCGCAGGCATCTCCTCCACGAAGACCTCGGGTCGCACCTTGGCGGCGTGCATCTGCTGCACGGCGCGCTGGAACTCCCGAGGCGCGAGGGGTCGCTCGATGCCTGGGTGCTTGGGTGCAGCCATGACCTCAGAGTAAGCCGGTCTCGCACGGGGCGGGACCCGACTCGCCGCGCTGACCTGCGAAGATCACGCCATGCCCGCCCCGCGCTCCCCGCACCCGGACGTTCGCGACTCGGCCTTCCTGCGCGCCGCCCGGGGCGAGCAGCCGGCGCACCCGCCGGTCTGGTTCATGCGGCAGGCGGGCCGGTCGCTGCCCGAGTACCGCCGGCTGCGCGAGGGCGTGCCGATGCTCGAGTCGTGCATGCGCCCCGAGCTGGTCGTGGAGATCACCTTGCAACCGGTCCGGCGCTACGGGGTCGACGCCGCGATCTTCTTCTCCGACATCGTGCTGCCGCTCAAGGCCGTCGGAGTGGACCTCGACATCAAGCCCGGGGTCGGGCCGGTGGTGGCCGAGCCGGTGCGCACCCTGGCCGACGTGGAGGCGATCCCCGACCTCACCCCCGACCACGTCTGGTTCGTCACCGAGTCGGTGCAGCAGCTGGTCGCCGAGCTCGGGGGGACGCCTCTGATCGGGTTCGCGGGCGCCCCGTTCACCGTCGCGTCGTACCTGGTCGAGGGCGGCCCGTCGAAGGACCATGCCCGCACCAAGGCGATGATGTTCGGCGCCCCCGAGGTGTGGGAGGCGTTGATGCGCAAGATCGCCGGGATCGCCGCCGCCTACCTCGAGGTGCAGGTGGCAGCGGGGGCGTCCGCCGTGCAGCTCTTCGACTCCTGGGCCGGCGCCCTCACCCGCGCCGACTACGCCGCCGACGTGATGCCCTGGTCGGCGCTCGTGCTCGAGCGAATCCGCGCCGCGGGCGTGCCGCGCATCCACTTCGGCGTGGGCACCGGGGAGATCCTCGACCTGATGGGCGAAGCCGGCGCCGACGTGGTGGGCGTCGACTGGCGGGTGCCGCTGGAGGCCGGCATCCGCCGCGCCCCCGGCAAGGTCGTCCAGGGCAACCTCGACCCGGCCCTGGTCTTCGCACCCACCGAGGTGATGCTCGCCCGGGCCGCCGAGGTGCTGGAGGCCGGCCGGGCCGCCCCCGGGCACGTGTTCAACCTCGGCCACGGCGTCATCCCCAGCACCGACCCCGACCAGCTGGCCCGGCTCACCGACTTCGTGCACGGCTGGGGGTGAGGTTTCACAGTACGTACTGTGAAACCTCGCTCGATCACCGAATGTATTCGGTGATCCGCTCCAGTTCTCGGTGCGCGAACCCGTCCCCGAACCTTCAGGCCGGGGCGTGGTGGGCCCGGCGCCGGCGTACGACGACCCAGGCCGGTACGCCGAGCAGCGCGGCCAGCGCCGCGAAGGGCAGCGCCGCGCCCGTGACGGTCAGCAGGACGACGGTGCCCGACTCCAGCGCATGCCAGCCTCGCTCGAGCCCGGCCAGGAACCCACGCGCGTCGACCGGCTCGACGGGACCGGGCACCGGCCGACCGAGCTGGAGGGTGATGGTGCTCAGCGAGGTCTGGTCCTCCAGCCACGCCTGCTGGGACTTCAGCGAGTCCAGGTCGGCCTGACGTCGGGCCAGGTCGGCCTCGATCGCGATGATGTCGGAGAGCCGCTCGGCCCGGTCCAGCAGCCGTTCGATCTGGCGGATGCTGCGCTCCGCGGCACGGATGCGCGCGTCGGTGTCGATCACCTCGGTGCTGACGTCCTCCGCCGTGCGGCTCTCGTCCTCCACGGCACCGAGGTCGGCGAGTGCGGTCATCGCCTGGTCGAACCGGTCGCTGGGCACCCGCAGGGTGAGCGTGCTCGAGACCAGCCGTCCGTGCCGGTCGCTGTCGCTCTGCTCGTCGGCGATCACGCCGCGCCAAGAGTCGAGCAGCCGGGTCACCTCCGCGCGTGCGGTGTCCAGGTCCTTGGCGCGCAGGCTGATCCGGCCGGTCGAGATCACCTCACGGTTCATCGGCGCCACGGCGGCACGGCCGCTCTTTCCCGACGACTCCGCGGTCGAGCTCTCGGCGGCGCCCGACCGAGGGGCCGAGGCTGCGGCCCCCGGGGCAGCCGCCCCGCCGGACGCATCGGACGACCCCGCGCCGCCACCACCACAGGCGCCGAGGAGGAGCAGCAGGAGCAGGCTGGCCGGGACGGTGAGCAGTGCCGTGCGTGGTGTGTTCATGCGGCTGGGACGCAGTCCCCGGCGAATCGGTTCCCGGCGTGTGCGCAGCGTGTGCCACGCTGAACCGGTGCCAGACCCGTCCGCTCGCGTCGCCGTGGTCGGTGCCGGCATCTCCGGGCTGGCGGCCGCCCACCGCATCCGCACCGCCGACCCCGGCGCCGAGGTCATCGTCCTCGAGGCGTCTCCGCGCGTCGGCGGCAGCCTGCGGCGGGCGGAGGTGGGTGGTGTGCAGGTCGACGTGGGCGCCGAGGCGATGCTGTTCCGACGCCCCGAGGCCGTCGACCTGGCCCGTGCGGTAGGGCTGGGTGAGGACCTGGTGCACCCCGCCACCACGGCCGCCAACCTGTGGAACCGCGGCCGGCTGCAGCCGATGCCCCGCACCCTGATGGGGGTGCCGGTCGACCTGCGGGCGCTCGAGGGCGTGCTGTCGCCGCGCGGGCTGGCCCGGGCGGCGATGGACGCCGTGCTCCCTCCGACCGACCTGGACGGGCGCGACGTGAGTGTGGGGAACCTGGTCGAGGAGCGCCTGGGCAAGGAGGTGGTCGACCGGTTGGTCGAGCCGCTCCTGGGCGGCGTGTACGCCGGCCACGCCCGGGAGATCTCCGCTCGGGCCGCCGTTCCCCAGGTGGTCGCGCTGCTGGACCGGGACCGTTCCCTGGTCCGCGCTGCGGCTGCCGCCACGCCTCCACCCCGCCCCGGCCGGCCGGCCCCGCCGGTGTTCGCGGGGATCCGCGGGGGAGTGGGGCGCCTGGCCCAGGCACTGGTCGAGGCCGTGGAACGTGGGGGCGTGGAGGTGCGCACCCGCGCCACGGTGCGTGACCTGGCCGCCCGCCCCGGCGGCGGCTGGAACCTCGTCGTGGGCGACACCCGCGCTCCGGAGGTGCTCCGGCTCGACGGGGTCGTGCTGGCCACGCCGGCGCGCGTCACCGCCCGGTTGCTCAGCGACGTCGCCCCACGGGCCGCGCTCGACCTCGCGCGCATCGAGTACGCCTCGGTCGCGGTGGTGTCCATGGCGTTCCGCGCCTGCGACGTGCCGAGTGTCCCGGGCTCCGGTTTCCTGGTCCCACCGGTGGACGGCCGCGCCATCAAGGCCGCCACCTTCTCCTTCGCCAAGTGGGACTGGGTGCGCGCCGCGGGCGGGGAGGGCCCGGACGCCGTGCTCGTCCTGCGGTGCTCGCTCGGACGTCATCGCGAGGAGCGCTCCCTCCAGCACTCCGACGAGGAGCTGGTCGACATCGCCGTCGGTGACCTCACCGACGCCATCGGCTTGTCGGTGCGTCCACTGGAGACCCACGTGCAGCGGTGGGGCGGCGCGCTGCCCCAGTACGCCGTCGGGCACCTGGACCGGGTAGCGGCGATCCGGGCCGACGTCGCGGGGCTCTCCGGGCTGGAGCTGTGCGGCTCGGCCTACGACGGCCTGGGCATCCCGGCGTGTGTCGCCAGCGCCCACCGGGCCGCCGACAGCCTGCTCGCGGACCTCCCCGCCCGCACTGCCGACCGGGCGGAGTCGGGCTAGGCGGTTCAGGGACAATGGGGCCATGTCCAGGACGCCGGTGAAGAAGGCCCGCGAGCTCAACGAGACCATCCGCTACACGATGTGGTCGGTGTTCCGGCTGCGCGAGCTCCTCGGTGATGCCGACCGGGAGAACGAGGCCCGCGAGGTCGAGGAGCTCCTGGCCAAGGTCGAGGGCGACGGAGTGGCCGTCCGCGGCGTCTACGACGTCGGCGGCCTGCGGGCCGACGCCGACCTGATGATCTGGTGGCACGCCGAGACCGTCGAGCAGCTCCAGGAGGCCTACCAGCGGCTCCGGCGGACGACGTTCGGTCGGCGCCTGGACCCGGTGTGGTCCCAGGTGGCGCTGCACCGCCCGGCGGAGTTCAACAAGAGCCACGTCCCCGCGTTCCTCGCCGAGGAGGAGGCGCGCGCCTACGTGTGCGTCTACCCCTTCGTGCGCTCCTACGAGTGGTACCTGCTGGAGGACGCCGAGCGTCGCCGACTGCTCGCCGAGCACGGCCGGATGGCGCGCGACTACCCGGACGTGCGGGCCAACACCGTCTCCAGCTTCGCCCTCGGCGACTACGAGTGGATGCTCGCCTTCGAGGCCGACGAGCTGCACCGCATCGTCGACCTGATGCGCCACCTGCGCGGTTCGGAGACGCGCCGACACGTGCGCCTGGAGGTCCCCTTCTACACCGGTCGCAGGCGTACGGCGAGCGAGCTGATCAGCGCCCTGCCGTGAGCAGCCGGCCCGTGAGGAGCCGCCCCCGCGGAGCCGTCGATCAGCTCTCGCCCGACTCCAGTGTCATGCTGATCGAGTTGATGCAGTAGCGCAGGTCGGTCGGGGTGTCGTAGCCCTCGCCCTCGAAGACGTGCCCGAGGTGGGAGCCGCAGCTGGCGCAACGCACCTCGACGCGCTTCATCCCCAGGGAACGGTCCTCGATGTACTCGACCCGGTCCTCGGCGAGCGGCGCGTAGAAGGACGGCCATCCGCAGTGGCTGTGGAACTTCTGCTCGGAGCGGAACAGCTCGGCCCGGCAGGCCCGGCAGCGGTAGACGCCGATCGTCTCGGTGTCGGTGTACTCGCCGGTGAACGGTGCCTCGGTGCCGGCCTCGCGCAGCACGTGGAACTCCTTCGGGGACAGCTGCTCGCGCCACTCGGCGTCGGTCTTGTTCACCTGGTGAGTCACGGCTCCACGATACGAGGCGAGCCGAAGCCCGGCCGGGGCCCGGGCCGGCGCCGGAGCCAGAGTGGGAGCGGGAGCCGGACGGATCCTGCCACGGGCTTGACGCACCGGAGTGCACGACTGTTCACTGGCGTTCACGCGCAATCGCGTGTGACCCCGCCCTTGTCGGGGTACGCCACCGTTCACCAGGACAACTCCGGGAGGTCCCACCACCGATGGCTGCGCCGACGATGCAGAAGGTTTCGCTCACTGGTCTGCGCAAGATCGGGACGAGGATCACCACACCGCTCAGCCCGGAGGACTACCTCTCCCTGCTGAACCCGCTGTGGACCGCGCGTGAGCTGCGGGGACGCATCGAGAAGGTGATCCCCGAGACCGACGACGCCGCGACGATCGTCATCCGCCCCGGCTGGGGCTGGCACTACGACCACAAGCCGGGCCAGTACGTCGGCATCGGGATCCAGGTCAAGGGCAAGTTCCACTGGCGCTCCTACTCGGTGTCCTCGGCGCCCAAGCGAAGTGGGCGGACCATCGCGATCACCGTCCGGGCGATGCCCGAGGGCTTCCTCTCCAGTCACCTGGTCAAGGGCGTCAAGCCCGGCACCATCGTCCGGCTGGCCCTGCCCAACGGTGAGTTCGTGCTGCCCGACCCGCCACCGGAGAAGATCCTGTTCCTGGTCGGCGGCAGCGGCATCACGCCGGTGATGGCGATGCTGCGCACGCTCGACCGCCGCGGCACGATGCCCGACGTCGTGCTCGCCTACAGCTCCCCGACCAAGGACCGGATGATCTTCCGCGACGAGCTGGTGCAGCTCGCCGAGGAGCACGAGAGCCTGACCTTGCACGAGCAGGAGACCGACGTCGACGGCATGCTCGAGATGTCCGACCTCGACCGGGTCTGCCCGGACTGGAAGGATCGGGAGACCTACGCCTGCGGGCCGAGCCCGATGCTGGACACCTGCGAGGAGCACTGGGAGGACCAGGATCTCGAGGACAAGCTCCACCTCGAGCGGTTCACCCTCGACGTCGGCGGCGAGGCCGAGGGTGGCACGGTCACCTTCTCCAACACCGGGAAGACCGTCGAGGCCGACGGCGCGACCACTCTGCTCGAGGCGGGCGAGGAGGCCGGCATCGGGATGCCCTACGGCTGCCGGATGGGCATCTGCCACACCTGCGTGATCACCCTCGCCGAGGGCAAGGCGCGCAACCTGAAGAGCGGTGAGGAGCTCTCCGGGCCCAACGAGCCCATCCAGACCTGCATCACCGCAGCTGCGGGCGACTGCACCCTCGACATCTGATCGAGAGAACGACCACGAACAGCACGTCACCACCAGAAGGGAATTCCGCATGGCCATCGCGGACGTCAAGGAGTACACCCACCTCTCCGAGGAGGACGTGGAGGAGCTCGGGCGTGAGCTCGACCAGCTTCGCGCCGACATCGAGGAGTCCCGCAGCGACGCTGACGCGGCGTACATCAACCGGATCATCAAGATCCAGCGCGGCCTCGCGACAGCGGGGCGGGTGACGCTGTTCGCGAGCAAGTGGAAGCCGGCGTTCTTCATCGGCGCCGGCCTCCTCGGCACGGCCAAGATCCTGGAGAACATGGAGATCGGCCACAACGTCATGCACGGCCAGTGGGACTGGATGAACGACCCGGAGATCCACTCCAGCACCTGGGAGTGGGACACCGCCCAGCCGGCCGAGCAGTGGAAGCACTCGCACAACTACGTCCATCACCAGTTCGCGAACGTGCTCGGCTACGACAACGACATCGGCTACGGCGTCCTGCGGATGGCCCGCGAGCAGAAGTGGCACCCGGCCAACCTCGGCCAGCCGGTCTACAACGCGCTGCTGGCCTCGCTGTTCCAGTGGGGAGTGGGGCTTCACGACCTGGACATCGAGCGCATCCGCAAGCGCGAGAAGGACCCCAAGGTCATGAAGAAGCAGCTCAAGCAGATCTGGCGCAAGTGGCGCCGCCAGATCGGCAAGGACTATGTCTTCTTCCCTGCGCTGACCGGCCCGGCGTTCGTCCAGACCGCTGCGGCGAACGGCCTGGCCAACCTGATGCGCAACTTGTGGGCCTACATGATCATCTTCTGCGGGCACTTCCCCGACGGTGCGCTGCACTTCACCGAGGAGGAGATCGAGGACGAGACCAGGGCGGAGTGGTACCTCCGCCAGATCCTCGGCGCGGCCAACTTCACCGGCAGCCCGCTCCTGCACGTCATGTCGGGGAACCTCGGTTACCAGATCGAGCACCACCTGTTCCCGGACCTGCCGAGCAACCGGTACGCCGAGATCAGCGAGAAGGTGGTGCCGTTGTGCGAGAAGTACGGCATCCCGTACACCACCGGCCCGCTGCACAAGCAGTACGGCCAGGCGCTGCGCACGATCTGGAAGCTGTCGCTGCCGAACCGGTTCACCGAATCCAACCGGATGGATGGTCCGCACTCGCCGGAGATCCCGCGCGGTCGTCGTGGAGACGACCAGCGACCGGACCGCCGCACCGAGACCGGCGGCTGGATGTCGGCCAAGACGGCGTGACGATGATCGACCCGCCCGCTGGCGGACTGGATCGCTTCCTCGGAGAGATCCCGTTCGCCAGCATGGGCGATCTCGGGCTGGACCGTCGCAAGGTCACGCAGTGCGCCCTGAGTCGCATCTGCGGCGTCTGCGGGGAGACCCTCGGTCGCCCGGTGGCGTTCCTGGGCAGTGCCCAGGAGGCCGACGCGAACGCCTTCCACTTCCCGCCGACCCACGTGCGCTGCGCGGAGCTGGCGCTGGAGACCTGGGGCGGCCACCCGGCCGCGCTCGGTCAGCCGGCAGCGCCGGAGACGTGGGTGGTGGTGACGACGTCGGGCTTCGAGTACGTCCGGCCCACCTCCGAGTGGCCGGACCGCCGGGCGGTGTTCAGCCCCAACTCGATCCTCGACGAGCGGCGTGTCCCTGTCTGACCGGCAGACCGTCAGCGGGCGCCACTAGGTTGGGGCCATGGCAAGCGCCGTGGAGGTCGACGCCGCCGGGCAACCGGTGCGGGTGACCAGCCCAGACCGGGTCATCTATCCCGCCACCGACCGCACTCCGGAGATCACCAAGCGCCAGGTGGTCGACTACTACGTCGCCGTCGGCGAGGGGATCATGCGCGCGCTGGGGGAGCGGCCCACCGCCCTCGAGCGCTGGACCACCGGGGTGCACCCCGGCATCCGGCTCGCCAGCGGCCGGGGCGACAAGAGCGACGCGTTCTACAGCAAGCGGGTGCCCAAGGGCGCTCCGTCGTACGTCGAGACCGCTGCGGTCACCTTCCCCAGCGGGCGCACCGCCGAGGAGATCTGCGTGCGCAACCTGGCCACCGTCGCCTGGTGCGCCCAGATGGGCACCATCACCTTTCACCCGTGGCCGACCCGGTGCGAGGACAATGAGCACCCCGACGAGCTCCGCATCGACCTCGACCCCCAGCCCGGCACCGGCTTCGCCGACGCGGTCCGGGTCGCGGGAGTCGCCCGGGAGCTGCTCGAGGAGCTGGGGCTCACCGGCTATCCCAAGACCAGCGGCAACCGGGGGGTGCACGTCTACCTCCGCCTCGAGCCGCGCTGGGACTTCGTCGACGTCCGGCACGCGGCGATCGGCTTCGGCCGCGAGCTGGAGAAGCGGGATCCCGGCATCACCACGAAGTGGTGGAAGGAGGAACGCGGGGAGCGGGTGTTCGTCGACTTCAACCAGAACTCCAGGGACCGCACGATCGCCTCGGCCTGGTCGCTGCGGCCGCTGCCCGGCGCGCCCGTCTCCACGCCGATGAGCTGGGCGGAGCTGGCGGAGGCCGAGGATCCTGCGGCGTTCAACCTGGTCACCGTGCCGGAGCGCCTGGCCGCCGGCGACCCGTGGGCCGGCATCGAGCAGACCGCCCACTCCCTGGAGCCGCTGCTGCGGCTCTACGAGGACTCCGGCGAGGGGGAGGCGCCGTACCCTCCCGACTACCCGAAGATGCCCGGCGAGCCGCCGCGGGTGCAGCCCAGCAAGAAGGTCGCCGCGCACTGGGACGAGAACGGCGACCGGATCCCGGACTGAGCGGCGACCGGGATGCGTCGTTTCACCACCACCCGGACCGGGGTATCACTGCTACGGGTGCCGCGGGTGCCCAGAGGGAGGGAAGGTCATGGCCTTCGTGTTGTGGATCATCGCGGTCGTGCTCGTCATCGCCGGCATCGTCACCCTGATCAGGGGCAGTGTGCTCGCCGGCATCCTGCTCATCGTGGTGGGACTGTTGGTCGGGCCCGGGGGCGTCAGCATCTTCACCTGACGCCCGGACACCGGGTGGTGAGCCTGAGTGTGAGACGAAGCCCTTCCCCGAGCACCAGTGCGGCGATCCCCGTGGCCATGCGCTTCATCGTTGCTCCTCCCTTCGTAGCCCACGCCTGGGGCGCGGCCTCGGGACCATCGTGTGTCCCAGGTCACGCCTGGTACGGGCCCGGCGCGGGGGAGTCGAGCGCGCGCTGGGGCAGCAGGGCGGCTCTTTCGGGAAACGTCCGGCGGGCCGGGCGAGAACTTCTCACGCTTCGAGACGCGCGTCTCAGAAGCCGCTGATGCCCTCGCCCTCGCCGGCCTGCTCGTCGAAGTTCTCGTGCTCGAGCAGGTGCAGCACGGGCACACCGAGCTTGCGCCGCGCCTTGGAGGTCCAGTCGACGTGGAAGAACTCGCTGACCACGTGCGGACGGGTCAAGATGATCACCTCGCGGGCGTCGACCTCGGAGACCTTCGACACCAGTGCCCGGATCGGATCCATCGTCACCGGTTCGCCCTCGGCCTCGGCGCCGGCCTCGCGGAAGAACTGGACCGTCTGGCTCACGCTCTCACGACAGCTGTCCAGCAGCTCGCGGCGGATGCCCTCCAGGTCGGTCTCGCTGAGGCCCACCGACGGGGTGACCATGACCTCACCCGCGCCGAGTGCGCCCATCGCGCTCTCCACCCGCGCGGAGGCGTCCTCGACCGGCAGCAGCACGTGGTAGTGGACCGGCTCCGCGATCTCCTCGTGCAGGCTGCGCACGTTCGTCGCGTCGGCCTTGGTGAACGCCTGCTCGATCAGCAGCACGACGTCGTAGTCACTCATCAGGTTCCTCCGGGTCCCAGGACGTTGCTCAGTTCATACCGCACCGGCTCCTCGAGCTGGTCGTAACCGCACGACTCCGGGTCGCGATCGTGCCTCCAGCGCCGGAACTGGGCCGTGTGCCGGAATCTACGCCCTTCCATGTGGTCGTAGGCCACCTCCAGGACCCGCTCAGGTCGCAGCGGCACGAAGGAGAGGTCCTTGCCGGCGCTCCACCTGCTCTGCGTGCCCGGCACCCGGTCCGGGTTGGCGACGGCCCACTGGCTCCACTCGGCCCACGGGTGGTCCTCGACGCCGTTCTCCAGCGGCCGTAGCTCCTCGACAAGCTCGGCCCGGCGCTTGGCCGTGAAGGAGGCGGAGACCCCTACGTGCTGCAAACGCCCGGTGTCGTCGTAGAGGCCGAGCAGCAGGGAGCCGACCAGGGGCTGTTGCGGTGTCGAGGTCTTGTGGAGCCGGTAGCCGGCGAGGACCACGTCGGCGGTGCGCTCGTGCTTGATCTTCAGCATGGTGCGTTGGTTCGGCTGGTACGGCGACCCCATCGGCTTGGCGACCACGCCGTCGAGCCCGGCGCCCTCGAAGCGCTCGAACCAGTCCTGTGCCTGCTCCGCGTCGGTGGTCGTCCGGGTCAGGTACACCGGCCCGTCGGCCACGGCGAGGGCCTTCTCCAGCCGCTCGCGTCGCGCTCGGAACGGCTCCTTGATCAGGGACTCGTCGCCGACGGCGAGCAGGTCGAAGGCCACGAAGCTGGCCGGCGTCGTCTCGGCAAGCAGCTTGATCCGTGACTCGGCGGGGTGGATCCGTTCCTGCAGGACCTCGAACTCCAGCCGCGGACCGACGGCGACGAAGAGCTCGCCGTCGACCACGCACCGCTCGGGCAGCTGTTCGCGCATCGCTGCGGCGACCTCGGGGAAGTAGCGGGTCAGGGGCTTGGTGTTGCGGGAGGCCAGCTCCACCTCGTCGCCGTCTCGGAACACGATGCACCGGAACCCGTCCCACTTGGGCTCGAAGGAGAGACCGCCGTCGAACCTCGCCGGGTCGGGGATGCCCTTGACCGACTTGGCGAGCATCGGCTGGATCGGCGGCATCACGGGAAGGCGCACGTCTCGAACCTAGTGGCACGGCACCGCGCGGGCCTACTTCCTGGGGCGCCCGGCGCCGCGCCATACTCGCCGCCATGACCTACCAGCTGACCGACGTGCTCAGGCTGCCCCGCGGGCCGGTGAGCCTGGCGGACCACGACGCGGGCGCGACGCCCGGCTTCGACGGCGGCAAGAAGAAGGGCAAGAAGGCCCTGAAGTCGATGGGTGAGGAGCTCCGGGAGCACCAGGAGCGGATGTACGCCGACGCCAACACCGGCGGTCGGCGGCGGATACTGCTGGTGCTGCAGGGCATGGACACCTCGGGCAAGGGCGGGGTGATCGAGCACGCGCTGGGCATGCTGCGGCCGATCGGCTTCAAGCTCACCTCGTTCGCGGCCCCCACCGAGGAGGAGCTGGCCCACGACTTCTTGTGGCGTATCGACAAGGCGTTGCCCCTGCCCGGCACCGTGGGCGTCTTCGACCGATCCCACTACGAGGACGTGTTGATCGCCCGGGTCGAGGAGCTCGTGCCGCCCGAGGAGGTGGAGCGGCGCTACGAGGCGATCAACGCCTGGGAGAAAGAGCTCGTGGACAGCGGCGTGGTGGTGATCAAGTGCATGCTGCACCTCTCCCCGGAGGAGCAGAAGCAGCGTCTGCTCAAGCGGTTGCAGAAGCCGAACAAGCACTGGAAGTTCAAGCCCGAGGACGTCGACGCCCGCGCCGAGTGGACCGCCTACCGGCAGGCCTACGAGATCGCCCTGGAGCGCTGCAACACCGAGCACGCGCCCTGGTACGTCGTACCGGCCGACCACAAGTGGTACGAGCGCTGGGCGGTGGCGACGCTGCTGCTGGAGGCGTTCCGAGGGATGTGCCTGAGCTGGCCCGCCCCCGACTACGACATCGACGAGCAGCGCGAGCGGCTCGAGAACGCATGAGGCAGGTCCGGGCCACCCGCTACGTCACGCCCCTGCGCGAGGGTGGTTCGCTGCCCGGTGTGGTCGAGGGCGACGACCTCGGCACCTACGTGTGCAAGTTCCGCGGCGCGGGCCAGGGGCTGCGCGCGCTGGTCGCCGAGGTGGTGGTGGCCGGAGTGGCGCGCCTGGTCGACGTGCCCGTGCCCGAGCTGGTGGCCATCGACCTGGCGCCGGAGATCGGACGCTACGAGGCGGACGAGGAGGTGCAGGACCTGCTCACCGCGAGCATCGGGCTCAACCTCGGGGTGGACCTGCTGCCCGGCGCGTTCGGCTACGACGCCTCCGCCGAGCCCGACCCCGACCTCGCCGGGCGGATCCTGTGGCTGGATGCGCTGGTGGCCAACGTCGACCGCTCGTGGCGCAATCCCAACCTGCTGCTGTGGCGTGGTGCGCTCTACGCGATCGACCACGGCGCGACGTTGTACTTCCACCACTCCTGGCCCGGCGGCGTCGGTGACCCCGAGCGGTTCGCGCGGCAGCCCTACGACTCCGGCGAGCACATCCTGCGCGGCTACCGCGACCGTGCCGAGGCCCAGGACGGCGAGCTGGCGGCGAGCATCGGCGCCGACGCGCTGCGCGCCGTGCTCGCCGAGGTGCCCGACGAGTGGCTGGAGCCGGTGCCGGGTGCCCAGACACCCGAGGCGCTGCGCGGGCACTACGTCGAGTTCCTGCTCGCCCGCGCGCGGACCCCACGCAGCTGGCTCTCCGAGGCGGCCTGATGGACGGCTACCAGTACGTCGTCCTGCGCTGCGTGCCGCGGGTCGAGCGTGAGGAGTTCGTCAACGTCGGCGTGGTGCTCTACTGCCAGGCACGCGACTTCCTGGCCTCCCGGTCGGTGGTCGACGAGCCGCGCCTGCGCGCGCTGGACCCGGACCTCGACGCCGCGTCGGTGCGTGCTGCGCTGGCGGCGGTGGAGCAGGTCTGCCGCGGAGAGGCGCACGTCGACTTCGGCCTCGGCTCACGCGCCACGGCGTACGGCGTCCGCGACGCCACCGACGGGCCGTTCGTGCGCTTCGGCTTCCTCGCAGCTCCCCGGAGCACCGTGGTCCAGCCCGGCCCGGTCCACGGTGGCCTCACCGGCGACCCCGCCGCCGAGCTCGACCGTCTCGTCGCCGCCCTGGTCCACTAGCGGCGCCGCGCGCGCGGGCGTGTCCAGAACGGTCATCGGGGTCGGCCCGCCAGGACCAACGACTCTGCCCCGGGGTCGCGAGGCGACGGACTCTGGGTCCATGACCCAACAGTCCGCTGCCACCATGCCCCCACGCACGTCGGTGATCGCCTGGTTCGCAGACCTGTCCAGACGCGACGTCGCGCGGGTCGGCGGCAAGGGCGCCAACCTCGGCGAGCTGACCTCCGCCGGTCTCCCGGTGCCACCGGGCTTCGTGGTGACCGCCGAGGCCTACCTGCAGACCATGGAGGCCGGCGGGGTGCGCCAGGCCCTGCAGGAGCGCGCCGGCTCGGTGGACGTGGACGACCCCGCGGACCTGGCCCGCTGCGCCAAGGAGATGCAGGCGGCCGTCCGGGACGCAGGGATGCCCGAGGAGGTCCGGGACCAGGTCCTCGCCGCCTACGACGGACTCGGTGGCGAACCGCGGGTGGCGGTCCGCTCCTCCGCCACCGCCGAGGACTCCGCGTCCACCTCGTTCGCCGGGATGAACGAGACGTTCACCAACGTGCAGGGCCCCGAGGACCTGGTCGGCCGGATCGTGGACTGCTGGGCCTCGCTGTGGAGCCCACGTGTGGTCGCCTACCGCGCGACCAACCGGCTCGGTGAGGAACCGGCGATCGCGGTGGTCGTCCAACAGATGGTCGACTCCGACGCCTCGGGGGTGATGTTCACCGCGGACCCGGCCACCGGTGACCGGCAGCGCATCGTGGTCGACGCGGCGTACGGCCTCGGCGAGGTCGTCGTCGGTGGGCAGGTCGAGCCGGACAACTACCTGCTCGGCAAGGACGGCCCGCGGATCCTGCAGGTGCACCTGGGCACGAAGGCGGAGAAGATCGTCCGCGGTCCCGACGGCCGCGAGCACCGGGTGCCGGTGCCGCCCCAGGACCAGGCCGGTCGGGTGCTCGGCGACGCGACCCTGCTCGCCCTGGCCCGGTTCGCCGTGGAGATCGAGCATCACTACCGCGCACCGCAGGACGTGGAGTTCGCGATCCAGGGGGGTCGGATCTGGATCGTCCAGTCCCGGCCGATCACCACCCTGGAGCAGCCGTCGCCCGCCGAGGCGGCCGCGGACACCGCGGAGGTGCTGGTCAGCGGGCTCGCGGCCGCCCCCGGCACGGCGTCCGGACCGGTGCGGATCCTGCGCTCACCCGCGGACGGCGCCGCGCTGCAGGCGGGCGAGGTCCTCGTCGCACCGATGACCAACCCCGATTGGGTCCCCACCATGCGTCGCGCGGCCGCCCTGGTCACCGACGGCGGCGGAGTGACCTGCCACGCTGCGATCGTCGGACGTGAGCTGCACCTGCCCACCGTGGTGGCTGCCCGGACCGCGACCACGGTGCTGCGCGACGGGGAGATGGTCACCGTCGACGGGTCCAAGGGCGTGGTCCGCGCGGGTCGCGTCGCGCCCCCGGTGACGTCGGCGCCCGCGGCCGGTCCGGGCCCGGCATCGGCGGTGGAGACGACCGGCACCCTGCTCTACGTCAACCTGGCGATCGCCGATCATGCCGAGGAGGTCGCCGCGCTCCCGGTCGACGGAGTGGGCCTGCTCCGGGCGGAGTTCATGATCACCGACGCGCTCGGCGGGGAGCACCCCAAGCACCTGCTGGCCACGGGCCGGCGCGAGGAGTTCGTGACCAAGATGACCGCCTCGGTGCTGCGGATCACCCGGGCGTTCGCGCCGCGACCCGTGGTCTACCGCGCCGTGGACTTCCGCACCAACGAGTTCCGGGGGCTGGTCGGCGGGGAGGAGTTCGAGCCGAGCGAGGCCAACCCGATGATCGGCTACCGCGGCTGCTACCGCTACGTCCGCGACCCGGAGATCTTCGGCCTCGATCTCGACGTGATCGCTCGCGTGCGCGAGGAGACCCCCAACCTGCACCTGATGATCCCGTTCGTGCGGACCCGGTGGGAGCTGGAGACCTGCCTGGAGGCCATCGACCGGCACCCGCTGGGCAGCCATCGCGGCCTGCACCGGTGGGTGATGGCGGAGGTGCCGTCGGTGGCGTACCGCATCCCCGAGTACGCCGACATGGGCATCGACGGCGTCTCGATCGGCTCCAACGACCTGACCCAGCTGATGCTCGGCGTGGACCGCGACTCCGAGATCTGTGCCGAGCTGTTCGACGAGTCCGACGCGGCGGTGCTGGACGCGATCCGCAGGATCGTCACCGCCTGCACCGACGCCGGCATCACCTCGTCGCTGTGCGGTCAGGCCCCGTCGAACCGGCCGGAGTTCGCAGAGTTCCTGGTGCGACAGGGCATCACCTCGGTGTCGGTGAACCCCGACGCGGTGGACAAGACTCGCGCGGTGGTTGCCCGTGCCGAGCGCCGGATGCTGCTCGACCACGTCCGTGCCCCTCAGACCGGGACGAGCTCCACGGCGCCGACGGCGTAGCGGGCGAGCACGGTCCTGGCCAGCTCGGGGTCCGCTCCGAGCGGCGCAGAGACCGCCACCGCGCCGGCCTCCAGGGCCAGCTCGGCCGCCCGGTCGGGCAGGAAGCCGGGAGCCAGAAACATCGAGGCGACCGCGACGTGCCGTCGCCCCTCACGCCGGAAGGCGCGCACGGCCTCGCCGGTGGCCGGGGGAGCGGCCGAGGCGAAGGCTGCGGTCACCGGCAGCTTGTGCCGCGTGCCCCAGACGCGGGCCAGCCGGGACACGGCCTGGTTGGCCAGGGAGCTCGAGGAGCCGGCTGCGGCCAGCACCAGTGCGTCGAGCTCGCGCACCCGGGCCTCGCGCAACGCCTCGCGCAGGCGCCGGTCGAGGACGTCGAGGAAGGTGGGCTCGAGGCCGAGGATCTTCGTCACCCGGATCTGCAGACCGGCGTGGCGGGACGTCGCCTCGGTGACGGCGTTCGGCACGTCGACGTTGGCGTGGTAGGCGTCGTTGAGCAGCAGCGGGACCACCACGATCTCGTCGAACCCGGCCTTGACGAGCCGGTCCACCACCTTGCCGAATCCCGGGCGCGCGAGCTCGAGGAAAGCCGGCTCGATGCGCAGGTCCGGACGGAGCCTGCGGGTCTCCGCGACCAGCTCCTTGATCGTGGCCGCCGAGCGGGGGTCGCGGCTGCCGTGGGCGAGGGCGATGAGGGCTGGAGCGGTCATGTCGATCCGTCTCCCTTCGTGCTCGTGCCGCGGACTCCGTTGTCCCTGGCGGTGTTGTGCGAAAACTGGTAGGTCACTGGTGGATCCCGCACTCGGTCTTGGCGCTGCCGGCCCACCGGCCGCTGCGTGGGTCCGCACCGGGCGCCACCCGACGGGTGCAGGGCCAGCAGCCGATCGAGGGGTACCCGTCGTGCTGCAGGGGGTTGACGAGCACGCCGTTCTCGGCGACGTACTTCTCGACGTCCTCGTCGGTCCATCGGGCCAGGGGCGACACCTTCACCTTCTGCTTGCGCTCGTCCCACCCAACGACCGGAGCGATCACCCGGTTATGCGTCTCCGCGCGCCGCAGGCCGGTGGCCCAGGCGTCGTAGCCGCGCAGCGCCTGCTCCAGCGGCTCGACCTTGCGCAGCCGGCAGCACAGGTCGGCGTCGCGGGCGAACAGGTCCGGGCCGTACGCCGCGTCCTGCTCGGCGACGCTCTGTGCCGGGGACACCGTCCGCAGCGTCACGGGCAGGGTGGCGGCCACGGCGTCGCGGGTGCCTATCGTCTCGACGAAGTGGTAGCCGGTGTCGAGGAACACGACCTCGATGCCCGGTGCGATCCGCGAGGCCAGGTGTGCGAGCACGGCGTCACCCATCGCGGAGGTGATGGCGAAGCGGGGGCCGAAGGTAGCCACGGCCCACTCGATGATGTCCTCGGCGGGCGCCAGCTCGAGCTCGGCGCCGACGTGGCTGACGATCTCCCGCAGCTGCGCCGGGCTGCGTCCGTGTGTGTCCGAGCCCCGGCGGGCGCGGGCGGCGAGCGTCAGCGGTGTGGTCATGACCGCACCGCCGGGCGGCGCAGCTGGCCGAGCAGCTTCAGCGAGAAGGCGCGCAGGCAGGAGTGGCACTCCCACGAGCCGTGGCCCTCCTCGTGCGGGCGCAGGTCCTCGTCCCCGCAGTAGGGGCAGTGGAACGGGACCGCGCGCCCGCTCATGACAGAGCCTTCTCGCCGCGCAGCAGGAGGTCCTCGGCCCGCACCGTCCAGTCCGCGAAGCTCTCCCCGGGCGCGCGGTCCTCGAGGAAGTTGCCCACGACGGTGGCGACGTAGTCGTCGAGCCCCGCGCTGGTCACCTTGTGCCCGCGGAGCTTCTTGCCGAAGCCGTTGGACAGCCCGATGCCGCCGCCGAGGTGGACCTGGAAGCCCTCGACCTGGTTGCCGTCGTCGTCGAGCACCAGCTGGCCCTTGAGGCCGATGTCCGCCACCTGGGTGCGGGCGCAGGCGTTCGGGCAGCCGTTGACGTTGACGGTGATCGGCACGTCGAGGCCGGGGAACCGGCGCTCGAGCTCGGCGACCAGGTCGGTCGCCCGCTGCTTGGTGTCGACGATCGCGAGCTTGCAGAACTCGATGCCGGTGCAGGCCATCGTGGAACGCCGCCAGTTCGACGGGCGGGCGGAGAGCCCGATCTCCTCCAGCCCCGCCGCGAGGGACTCGACCTGCTCCTCCTCGACGCCGATGACGACCAGCTTCTGGTAGCTGGTGAGCCGGACGCCGGCGGCGCCGTGCTGCTCGACGAGGTCGCCGAGCCGGGTGAGCGTCGTACCGGAGATGCGGCCGGCGACGGGAGCAGCACCGACGTAGAAGCGGCCGTCCGACTGCTCGTGCACGCCGACGTGGTCGCCGCCGGCGGTGGGCTTGTCGGGGGAGGGGCAGTCGACGAGCCGACGGCGGAGGTACTCGGTCTCGAGCACGTTGCGGAACCTCTGCACACCCCAGTCGGCGACCAGGAACTTCAGCCGCGCCCGCGAGCGCAGTCGGCGGTAGCCGTAGTCGCGGAAGATGGAGATGACGCCCTCCCAGGCGTCCGCCACCTCGTCGAGGGGAATCCAGACGCCAAGCTTCTGGGCGAGCATCGGGTTGGTGGAGAGCCCACCGCCGACCCATAGGTCGAAGCCGGGGCCGTGCTCGGGGTGCACGGTGCCGACGAAGGAGACGTCGTTGACCTCGGGCGCGCCGTCGAGGCTGGGGTGCCCGGAGACCGAGGTCTTGAACTTGCGCGGCAGGTTCGCGTACGCCGGGTCGCCGATGTAGCGCCGCTTGATCTCCTGCAGCGCGGGCGTCCCGTCGATGATCTCGTCGGCCGCCACCCCCGCCACCGGGGAGCCGAGGAAGCCACGGGGGGAGTCGCCGCACGCCTCCAGCGTGCTCAGCCCGACGGCGTCGAGACGCTCCCAGATCTCCGGGACCGACTCGATGGCGATCCAGTGGTACTGGATGTTCTGTCGGTCGGTGATGTCGGCGGTGTTGCGGGCGAAGTCCTGCGAGATCCCGCCGAGGACGCGCAGCTGCGCCGGCCCCAGCAGGGCGCCGTCGCTGCGCACCCGCATCATGAAGTACTCGTCGTCGAGCTCGTGCTCCTCGAGCATGGCGGTCTTGCCGCCGTCGAAGCCGGGAGCGCGCTGGGTGTAGAGGCCCATCCAGCGGAACCGGCCGCGGAGGTCGGCGGGGTCGATGGAGGCGAAGCCCCGCTTGGCGTAGATGTTCACGATCCTGGACCGCACGTTCAGCGGCAGGTCGTCCTTCTTGGACTGCTCGTTGTTGTTCAGCGGCTCGGTGTAGCCGAGGGCCCACTGGCCCTCACCACGGGCCTTGTGCGGGCGAGCGACGCGGGTGACGGGGGAGGTGGCAACGGTGGTCATGGGTGTCCCGGGAGTCTCGGGCCGCGGTGGGCGTCGGTCGACGGCGGTGTCGGACGCGCGCACCGCGGGACAGGCGGCTGGGGGGTCAGGGCCGCTGATGACACATCATGCTGCGGGTACGCCCGTAGTCCACGTGGCGCCGAGCCACGAGCCACTGACGGGTTGCCGCACTGACCATGGACAGGAGTCTCAAGTTGCGGACGCCCCTTTCACAAACGGGTATCCCGTGATGTGAGACGCAAGTCCGGGAAGTGAGACGTTCCCGCCGGGGCCCTCGTGTGGGCGTGGCTTCTAGTGTGTCCCACGCCACACCGAAAGGCGGTCTCCGTGCGCCGGGTCCTCGTCCTCCTGCTCGCCGTCCTCCTCGCTGCCTGCGGTGGCGGGAGTGGTACGCCGCAGACCCGGCCCGCGCTCACCTCCCGGCCGCCGGCGCCGGCGCCCCGCGGGATCCACCTGTCCTTCATCCAACAGCGCTTCGACGAGGGCACCCCTCGGGCCAACGTGCGCGTGCAGAACGCCACGAGGCGGCTGTTGCGGGTGACCAGCGTGGGGGTGGACTGGCCGGGCTTCCCGGGGTCGCCACAGCGGGTGGACTACCCGGTCGCCGGTGGCCTGACCGTCGACCTGCGCTACGTGCTGCCCCGTCCGGACTGCTCGGCCCGCGCCGCGCAGGCTCCGGCGTACGCCGTCGCGATCACCCGGAGACGGACCATTCGCCGGGCGATGCCCCGCGACGGCATGGGCTTCCTGACCAGGCTGTGGCGGACCACGTGCAACGAGATCCACATCGCTCGGGCCGTCGACATCGGTTTCGCCGACCGGTGGGAGGAGGACGGGCGCGCGGGGCTGGACGCCGCGATGACCGCCCACCTCCTGGTGCGTCGCCGTGCGGGTGCTTCCCGGGTCGAGGTGACCGAGGTGGACGGCTCGCTGCTCTTCGACCTGCAGCAGACCGGCTCGGGCGTCCTGCCGGAGGGCGGCGACCGGGTCGACGTGCCCGTCCGGGTGCAGCCGGGGCGGTGCGACGAGCACGGGCGCAGCCAGGCGACGCAGACGTTCATCTTCCGGGTCTGGGTCAGCGTGGACGGCTCGGAGCCGCTGGTGCGCAACCTGGTGCCGACCAGGCGTCAGCAGGGCCGGATGCTCCGGTTCATCCAGCACGCGTGCGGCTGAGTCCGCCCCTCGTGGCGCCGGCCGGGCCGAGCGGCGCCGGGCCTAGGCTGGGTCGCATGAACGACGCGTCGAGCACCTCCGACCTCCCCTACGCCAAGGCGGCCTCGACGGCGTACGACGCCGCGCTGGAGGTGATCGCCTCGGTCGAGCCGCGGGTGGCCGAGGCCACCCGCAAGGAGCTCGCCGACCAGCGTGCCTCGCTGAAGCTGATCGCCTCGGAGAACTACGCCTCACCGGCGGTGCTGCTCACGATGGGCACCTGGTTCAGCGACAAGTACGCCGAGGGCACCGTCGGGCACCGCTTCTACGCGGCCTGCCAGAACGTCGACACCGTGGAGGCCCTGGCCGCCGAGCACGCGCGCGAGCTCTTCGGCGCGCCGTACGCCTACGCACAGCCGCACTCGGGCATCGACGCCAACCTGGTGGCGTTCTGGTCGATCCTCGCCCACCGGGTGGAGACGCCGGCGCTGGAGCGGCTGGGCGCGAAGAACGTCAACGAGCTCAGCGAGCAGGACTGGGAGCAGCTGCGTCACGAGTTCGGCAACCAGCGGCTGCTCGGCATGTCGCTGGACGCCGGCGGCCACCTGACCCACGGCTTCCGGCCCAACATCAGCGGCAAGATGTTCCACCAGCAGCAGTACGGCACCGACCCGGAGACGGGGTTGCTGGACTACGACGCCGTGGCCGCGAAGGCGCGCGAGTTCCGCCCGCTGGTGCTGGTGGCGGGCTACTCCGCGTACCCCCGCCGGGTGAACTTCGCGAAGATGCGCGAGATCGCCGACGAGGTGGGCGCTGTGCTCATGGTCGACATGGCCCACTTCGCGGGGCTGGTGGCCGGCAAGGTCTTCACCGGTGACGAGGACCCCGTGCCCCACGCGCACCTCACCACCACGACCACGCACAAGTCGCTGCGCGGTCCGCGCGGCGGTCTGGTGCTCGCGCAGGAGGAGTTCGCCGCGGACGTCGACCGGGGCTGCCCGATGGTGCTGGGTGGGCCGCTCTCCCACGTGATGGCGGCCAAGGCGGTGGCCCTAGCCGAGGCACGACAGGACTCCTTCCGCACCTATGCGCAGCACATCGCCGACAACGCCAAGTCCCTGGCCGAGGGCTTCCTCTCCCGGGGCGGGGACCTGGTCACCGGTGGCACCGACAACCACATCGTGCTGCTCGACGTCTCCGCGTTCGGCCTCACCGGTCGGCAGGCCGAGTCCGCGCTGCTGGACGCCGGGGTGGTGACCAACCGCAACTCGGTGCCGAACGACGCCAACGGGGCCTGGTACACCTCCGGCATCCGGTTCGGCACGCCGGCCCTGACCAGTCGTGGCTTCGGGCACGAGGAGTTCGACAAGGTCGCCGAGCTCGTGGTCGAGGTGCTCTCGAACACCACCCCCAACACCACCAAGGCAGGGGCGCCCTCCAAGGCGACGTACACGCTCGCCGACGGCGTGGCCGAGCGGGTCAAGGCGCAGTCGGCGGAGATGCTGCACAAGCACCCGCTCTACCCCGGCCTCGAGCTGAGCTGACCGCGCCTCAGGGCAGCCCGATGCCGCCCGAGGACCCGCAGGCTGCCGGCCGCCGCGAGCGGGCTGGAGGGCTGGGCGGCCTCCACGTAACGCACCACCGGCTCCCGCTGGCAGATGTACTCACCGGTCTCCTGGTCGAACATCGTCTCCCAGGGCACCGCCGCGAGCTCGGGGCTGCGCAGCCGCAGCACCACCCGGAGCGGCTCGTCGCGGCGGCTCGCCTCCTGCAGGCTCGCCGCGTAGCGACCGTAGAGCCGCCCCGAGAAGAGCGCGTCGAAGAGGGTCTGCCCGACGTCGCGGACCACGATCTCCAGCGTCGCGTACGTCGAGCGGCTGCCCGATCGGGGGGACCCGGTCTCGGGACCAAAGTCCCTTCTCCGGGCCGGCCGGCTCCCGTGACCCCACGGTGACAGCGTCGTTGTGCCAGTGGCGCTGTCAACGTCGAGGAGTGCGCGCATGCCGGCTCGGGAACCGACCCACCGTCCGACCTTGAGCAGGCGGCGGCTGCTCCAGTCCTCCGCCGTCCTGGGGGTCGCCTCCGCGCTGGGGCCGTTGCGGCAAGCTCCGGCGTTCGCGCGCAGTGCGGGCAGACGCGTCGTCGTGCTCGGTGGCGGCATGGCGGGGCTGGCCGCGGCACACGAGCTGGTCGAGCGCGGGTTCGAGGTCACCGTCTTCGAACCCACGGCATGGGGAGGCAAGGCCCGCAGCATCGGCGTACCGCACTCCGCCGCGGGTGGCAGGGCGCCGCTCCCGGGCGAGCACGGGTTCCGGTTCTTCCCCGGCTTCTACCACCACGTGCCGGACTCGATGCGGCGTACGCCGTTCCCGGGCAACCCCAACGGTGTCTGGGACAACCTGGTCGACGCGATGGGCGCCAAGTGGGTCCGCGACGGCGACCACGCCGACGCGTTCGTGTTCGGCATCGGTCCGGACCCGCGCGGGCTGGCGAGCGTGGACGGCGTCCGCCGCTACCTGGTGCAGGAGGTGTCGGGGGAGGACGTGCCCCCCGACGAGCAGGCCTACTTCGTCGAGCGCCTGATGGTGTTCTTGACCAGCTGCGAGGGTCGGCGCTTCGGGCAGTGGGAGAACGTGCCGTGGTGGGAGTTCGTCGGCGCTCAGACCAGGTCGCAGGAATACCAGAAGGTCCTTGCCGCGGGGCTCACCCGCAACCTGGTCGCCGCCAAGGAGACGGTGGCCAGCACCCGCACGATCGGCCACATGGGCGAGGCATTCGTCTTCAACATGATGCAGCAGGGGAACGACGGGGCGCCGGACCGCGTGCTGGATCTGCCCACCAATGAGGCCTGGATCGATCCGTGGGTCGATCACCTGCGCCGGCTCGGCGTACGCCTGGTGGGCGGTCACGGTCTGGCCGGCTACGAGGTGCGCGGCGGCCGGCTCAGCGCCGTGCACGTGCGCGACCGTCGCGGCCGCCGGCGGCGCGTGAGCGCGGACTGGTTCGTCAGCGCCCTGCCCGCGGAGCGGGCGCGAACCTTCTGGTCGCGCGAGATCCTGCGGCTCGATCCTGGCCTGGAGCAGATGGACGAGCTGTTCACCGACTGGATGGTCGGCATCCAGTTCTATCTGCGGGAGCCGGCGAACATCACTCGTGGGCACCTCACCTTCATGGACTCCCCCTGGGCGCTGACGGCCCTCACCCAGGGGCAGTTCTGGGAGGACCGCGATTTCGCGCGCGACTACGGGGACGGCTCGGTGGTCGACTGCCTCTCGGTCGACATCTCCAACTGGGACGCTCCTGGTGTGCTCTTCGGCAAGCCGGCCAAGGAGTGCACCCCGCAGGAGGTCGCCAAGGAGGTGCTGGCCCAGATCCGCCGGCACCCGACCGCGGCGCAGCATCTGCCCGAGGGCATCGTGCACTCCTGGTTCCTCGACCCGGGCGTGCAGTGGGACCCGCGCCGGCGCCGCAACACCAACGCCACGCCCTTGCTGGTGAACACCGTCGGCACCTGGGAGAAGCGACCCACCTCCCGCACCCGCGTCCCGAACCTGTTCCTGGCCGGCGACTACGTCCAGACCGACGTCGACCTGGCCACCATGGAAGGTGCCAACGAGTCCGGGCGGACGGCGACCAACGCCATCCTCGAGGCGTCCGGCTCCTCCGCCGAGCCCGCGCCGACCTACAAGCTCTACCGCAACCCCGCGCTGGAGCAGGTCAAACGCAGCGACGAGCTGCTCTGGCGAGCCGGCCGGCCGAATGCCCTCGACCACCCTGTGCAGGGCCGCTACTAGCGAGCTGGCCTCGACTGATGAAGCGACGATGGAGCTTATCGGGCTGCACTCGGCTGACTGCCTGCTGCACCTCGCGGCGTGGTGCGAACAGGCATGAAGCCGTTGTGCTGGAATGCCCGGTGTGCGCGTAGGAATCATCGGTCTGGGGCACGTGGGCCAGAACGTCCACCAGCGGCTCCAGGGACTCGCAGTGGACGTCGTCGGCTACGACCGCATGTCCGACACGCCCTATCCGCAAGCCGAGCTCAGCGCGTGCGATTTCGCAGTGGTCTGTGTGGGCACGCCCTCGCGCGCCGACGGCTCCGCAGACCTCGAGCAGGTCTACGCGGCGGTCGAACGGGTGCCGACCCGTCGGGTCCTGCTTCGGTCCACAGTCCCGCCGGGAACCACCGATGCCTTGGCCTCGCGCACCGGCAAGGAGGTGTGCTTCAGCCCGGAGTACGTCGGTGAGACGAAGTTCTCCGGGACGAACTGGGCCGCCTGGGCCGACGACCTCTTCCACGTCCTCGGCGGCACGCCCGAGGTGACTCGCTGGTTCGCCGCGCGGCTGACCGAGATCCACGGCCCTGAGCCGCGGATGCTGCAGTGCTCAGCGGTGGAGGCCGAGATCGTCAAGTACATGGAGAACAGCTACTTCGCGGTCAAGGTCACCTTCGTCAACGAGTTCTACGAGTTGTGCCAGCGGTTGGGCGCGGACTGGTTCACCGTGCGTGAGGCATGGTTGGCCGACCCGAGGGTCGAGCGGGACCACACCGCAGTGCTGCCGCGCTCGCGCGGATACGGCGGCCGCTGCCTTCCCAAGGATGTCGACGCGATCCTGGCCATGGCGGAGGAGCTGGACCTGCCAATGCCGTTGCTCGCATCGACGCGCGCGGCGAACGAAAGGTACCGGGGCCTGTCGGCTGACGACGCGCCGCTGCTGAGCGCCACCGATGGCTGACCACCCGACCCACTCGATACCGCTTTTCGAAGGCTTCTCCTCCCGCCGACACCAGTCGAAGAGTCTCGAGGAGCTCCTGGCCGAGGCTGCGGCGTACTTGACGTCCGACCTGTCTCCGGAGCTGGAAGGCGTCCGCACCCTCGTGCAGTTCGTCGGATTCCCACGGTCTGGACACTCGGTGGTCGGGTCGCTCATCGATGCCCACCCCGACGCGGTCGTGGCCCACGAGCTCGATCTCATGGGGCTGCTGGAGCAAGGGTTCAGCAGGGACCAGCTCTTCGCGCTGGTCTGTGCCAACTCCGCCGAGTTCGACCTGCACGGACGTTCCTGGAACGGCTACAGCTACCGCGTGGAAGGCGGTGCCAGTGGGCCCCCGCGTTGCCCCGTCGTGCTGGGTGACAAGAAGGCCGACTGGGTCGCGCGGCGAGGCGCCAGGACCCAGAGCTGCGACGGCGCTGCGTGAGGTGTCGGGGATGTGCGTGCCGCGTGGATCGCGGTCGTGCGCAACCCTTTCGACAACGTCGCCACCATGTCGCTGCGGAGCGGGAGGGCCTACGACCGGATCCGCATCTCGGCCACCAGTCCGCAACAGTTCCGCGCGAAGCTCGAGGGGGCGCAGGCCCGGGGAGGACGGGTCCCCGCGGAGGTGCTGCCTGAGATGGTCGAGGACTACGCCGCTCTCTGTGAAGGCGTGGCGACCGTGAGGGAACAGGTGCCGAGCGGCGACTGGTACGAGCTGAGGCACGAGGAGCTGATCGCCGATCCGACGGCGTCGCTCGCCCGGCTGTTCGCCTTTCTCGAGCTGCCGGTGACACCGGAGCTGCTCCGTGCCCTGGCAGGGTCGGTCAGCAGCCAGGTCAACCGCACCCGGCACCAGCTCAGGTGGTCGGCGGACGCTCGGGAGCGGGTGGAGCACCTGGCGGCCGAGCACTCGTTCCTGGAAGGCTATGTCTTCGATGGGCAGTGATCCGCCGGTGCACGTCCTCTCGTGCCTGGGGGCGGCGCGGGACCTCGACCTTCTCGGTCACTTCCTCCGGCACTACCAGCAGCTCGGTGTCCGGTTGGACCGGTTCCACTTCATCGTGCACGCCGACACTGACGACTCGGAGGCGCTTGTCGACGCGGTCGAGCTCCTCGGTGAGCTGGGCCTCGAGCCGGCTGAGGTCTGGAGAGGCGTCTACACGAGCGACGCGATGTGGCAGCGCCGCCGGGCCATGCAGCGCATGGGGGTGGGTGCGGAGGAGTGGGTCCTGAGCGCGGACATCGACGAGCTCCACGTCTACCCCGCGCCGCTAGCCGACGTCCTTCAAGAGCTGAACGCGAACGGTCACAACGTGCTCCAGGGGCCGATGATCGACCGGGTTGCATCTGATGGGCGGCTTGCCCCGGTGGAGAGGCAGCGGCCGCTGCCCGAACAGTTCCCGGTCGTCGCCGACGTGATGTGCCCGATCGGAGGCATCCGGCCCGGCCCGGCAGCCGACGGCACCGTGAAGATGATGCTTTTCCGTGGCGACGTCATCCCCGGCATCGGCGGCCATGCGCCTTGGAAGGCGCAGCACGGTCCGTGGCGGCGCGAAGGTGTCAGCTACGCCGCCGGGCGGCCCCTCGCGGACTTCCCGGAGGTCGTCGACGCCGACTGGCGGTTCGAGCAGCCGGCTGCCGTGCACCACTACAAATGGACCCAGGGGCTGGCTGGCGCCGTGCGACGACGGCGTGCTGCGCCCGGCGCAAGCGCGCGCGGGTCGGCGTATGGAACCGCTGTCCTCGACTACCTAGAGCGGAACGGCGGCCGGATCCGGCTCGAGGACGTCGCCGTGGCTGAGGATGCTCGCCGGCCTCGCCTCCTGCGGCGTCTCGTGGGCCGCTCGACAACCTCGGCACCCGCCACCGACCACTGGGAGGGTCGGCTCCGCAGACTCCGGGAACGACCGCGCCCACCCCTGCGCGCTACCCCGCGCAGACGGCCGCTCAGCGAGGAGTCGCCGCACGTCGCGGACGGCTGGCGGCTGCGCCGGCTGACCGACGGGACGCCGGAGGGCACCTTCCATGCGCACAGCTACTACGACATCCCGGTGCTCGACGACAGCCGCTCCTTCGTCGCCGCCCACCGGATGCGGATCGAGGACCGGTGGATGACACCCGAGGACCCGGTCACCGTGGGGGTCGTCGACGTCGCGGAGGGCGGTTTCCGGCCGATCGCCGAGACCACGGCCTGGAGCTGGCAGCAGGGTCCGTTGGCCCAGTGGGTGCCCGGCACCGGGAAGCTGGTCTGGAACCACCGCGACGGCGACCAGTTCGTGGCGCGGCTGCACGACCTCGACACGGGGAAGACCCGCACGCTCCCCCGCAGCGTGTACGCCATCGCCCCAGACGGCGCCACGGCACTCGGTCTGGACATGGCGCGCTTGTCGCGGGCTCGGCCGGGCTACGGGTACTTCGGCGGGGACCCGCGCGGTGCCGAGGTCGCGGCCCCCACCGACGACGGGGTGTGGCGGATCGGCGTGGCCGACGGTGTGTCGGAGTTGGTGCTCCCGCTCGCAGAGGCAGTGGCGTTCCTGCACTCGGCCCTGCCTGCGCCCGAGCGTGCAGAGCTGGTGTCGACGCCGCACCTCTACTGGCTCAACCACGCGAAGTTCTCGCCGGACGGTCGGCGGTTCACCGTCAAGCTGCGATGGCGGCTCGCGTCGCTGGAGGAGCCCTGGCGCGGCACGCAGAGCGCCAGCCTGACCGCGAACGTCGACGGAACCGACGTGCATCTGCTGTGCCGTGCTGCGTCACACGTGATGTGGCGTAGTGGGCACGAGCTCGTCTGCTGGGACGAGCGACGTGGACGACTCGCGGTGCTCAGGGACCGCAGCCCCCACGGCGAGCTGCTTCGAGACCTGCCCGAGCACGTGTTCGAGCAAAACGTGCACCTCCACCCGTTGGCAGGGAGCCAGTACCTCTACGACGTTCCCTACGGGGAGACCGTCCAGCTGCGGTGGTTCGACGAGGCGGCTTCGAGGGATGAGCTCCTGGCTGAGTTCGGCCAGCACCTTCCTCCGCACGGCCCGTTCCGGTGCGACCTGCACCCGGTGCCCACCTCGGACGGCCGGCTGACAGTCGTGACCTCCCTCCACGACGGGGGCCGGCAGGTCTACCTGTTGGAGCGAGAAGGCTGAGCGGGGCGGTCGTCTCCGCTGGCTCTAGACTGCCGGCCATGCAATGGAGGCGGCGTCGAGCATTCCGCCCGCAGCTCAGCGCCGCCGTGATCGCCTACAACGTCGCACCCTGGTTGCCGGCCTGCCTGGAAAGCATGCTGGGCCAGGAGGTCGACGACGTACAGATCGTCGTGGTCGACGACGGATCGACCGACGGGTCGGACGAGATCGCCCGCGACTATGCCGCGCGTCACCCGCAGATCGAGGTCGTTCGACAGGAGAACGGTGGAGTCTCCGCCGCGCGGCATACCGGGATCGAACGCTGCAGCGGGGAGTACCTCACCCTCGTGGACTCAGACGACCGGGTCTGCCCGGGCGCCTGGTCGACGATGCTCCGCACGCTCCAGACGACGGGGTCGGACTTCGTGGTCGGCGCAGCCGAGCGAGTCAGGGGCGACGAACGCTTCATGACCCCGTTGATGAGACGCAACCACCAGGTCGAGCGGCTCGGCATCCGGATCGAGGACCAGCCGCTGATGCTGGCCGACGTCTTCGCCTGGAACAAGGTGTTCCGGCGCTCCTTCTGGGATGCTGCGGAGCTCCGGTTTCCCGAACGCACCTCCTACCAGGACCAGCCGACGCTGACCCGGGCCTTCCTGTCGGCTTCCAGCTTCGACGTGCTGACCGACGTGGTCTACGAGTGGACGGTCCGGCCGGACCGGTCCTCGGCGACCCAGCAGCGCAGCAAGCTCCGCAACCTGCGCCAACGGGTGGAGACCAAGCGGATGACGGTCGAGCTGGTGCGCGAGCACGGGGTCGAGGAGCTGACCCGCGTGCTGTTCGCCGAGGTGCTCGCGATCGACATGTGGGAGCACTTCCGGTCGGTGCCGGGCTGTCCCGACGACTACTGGACGATGTTGAGGGAAGCGGTCCGTGAGTTCTGGGGACCGCACAGCGTGCCGTTCGACGAGACCGGTGTACCCGTCCAGCAGCGGCTCATGGGATGCCTGGTCGCCCAGGACCGGCGGGCGGACCTGGTGCAGCTGATCTCCTACCTCGATGCACACCCCGGCGGGCTCCCCATCGTCGCCGGCCACTTCCAACACCCCTGGGACGCAGACCCCTCGCTCCCCCCCGGGGCGACGCGCGTCCAGGCCCACGATCGCCAGGGGGCGGGGGCAGGCGGCTAGCGGTCGGGGTGGTGCGGTCGACGAGGGAACGCAGGTCGGTGCCGATCGGGAGAGTGCCCAGGGTGCCGTTGTAGTCGCCGCCCAGGCGGGTGGCGCAGAAGGCGTCGGAGACCGCCGGGGGAGCGAAACGCACCAGCAGGGACGCCTGCAGGCACGCGGCCATCTGGCCGGCCAGCCGGCGGGCGGACACCTCCAGCGTCGTGGTGTCGGCGAGCATGGCCAGCACCCCCTCGACCGCCCGGTCCAGTCGTGGGTCCTCGCCGCGGGCGAGCCCGACCTCGGTCAGCCAGGCGTCCAGGACCTCCGGCTCTCGACCCAGGGCCCGGAGCACGTCGAGGGCGTTGACGTTGCCCGACCCCTCCCAGATCGAGTTCAGCGGCGACTCGCGGAACAGCAGCGGCATGCCGGACTCCTCGACGTAGCCGTTGCCGCCCAGGCACTCCAGCGCCTCGGCGACCATCATCGGGGTCCGCTTGCACACCCAGAACTTGGCCAGTGGCAGCGCGATCCGGCGCAGCGCGGCCTCGTGCGGGTCGTCGCGCCGGTCGACTGCGGAGGCCAGCCGCATCGCCACCGCGGTGGCGGCCTCGGACTCCACGGCCAGGTCCGCGACCACGTTCTGCATCAGTGGCTTGTCGGCCAGCAGGCCACCGAACGCCGACCGGTGCGCCACGTGCCATGACGCCTCCGCCAGTGCGTGCCGCATCAGCGCCGCCGACCCGAGCACACAGTCCAGCCGGGTCGCGGCGACCATCTCGATGATCGTGCGCACCCCGCGTCCCTCGTCGCCGAGCCGCTGCGCCCAGGTGCCGTGGAACTCCAGCTCCGAGGAGGCGTTGGAGCGGTTGCCCAGCTTGTCCTTGAGGCGTACGACGTCGAGGTGGTTGCGTACGCCGGAGGGCAGCACCCGGGGCACGAGGAAGCACGAGAGCCCGTCGGGTGCCTGCGCGAGGACGAGGAAGACATCGTTCATGGGGGCGGAGGTGAACCACTTGTGCCCGTGGAGGGTGTACTCGCCCTCCACGGAGGTCGGCCGTGCCTCGGTCTCGTTGGCCCGGACGTCGGAACCGCCCTGCTTCTCGGTCATGCCCATGCCGGCCAGGGCACCGCGCTTCTCGGTGACCGACCGGATCCCGAAGTCATAGGACTGCGCGGCCAGCTTCGGGGTCCATTCCTTGGCCAGCGCATCGTCGGCGCGCAGAGCCGGGACCGCGGCGTAGGTCATCGAGATCGGGCAGCCGTGCCCCGGCTCGGTCTGCCAGGCGAAGAACCCCGCGGCCCGGCGCAGGTGAGCGTGGGCGGAGCCCGCTTCCTGCTGCTCCCACGGCGCGGCCTGGAGTCCGTGCCCGACCGCGCGCTCCATCAGCCAGTGCCATGAGGGGTGGAAGCGGACCTCGTCGACCCGGTTGCCGTAGCGGTCGAAGGGGACCAGCTCGGGGTGGTGCTCGTTGGCGAGCATGCCGTGCTCGCGTGCCTCGGCGGAGCCCGCCTCGGCACCCAGCGCGATCAGCGACTCGAGCACCTCGGGTGACCCGTGCCGCTCCACGGCCTCCACGAGCGCCGCGTCGGAGGTGACGGTGTTGTGGCCGACCAGCGGCGGCGGCTGGTTGCGGGCTACCCGGTTGTCGGTCCTCATGGCCTTACCGTAGTTCTCATGGCCGCCGACAGCAGCGTGCGGGACCGTTTTCGCGGGCTCTCCTTCGCGGCGGTCCGGGACACGGTGTGGCGGCTGATCGTGTCCACGGTCGGCACCTGCATGCGCAACCGGGTCACCGGCCTGGCGGCCGAGGCGGCGTTCTTCGCGGTGCTCTCGCTGCCGCCGCTGATCTTCGGCCTGGCCGGCTCGATCGGCTACGTGTTCGCGCAGTTCAGCGACACCCAGATCGACGAGGTGCGCGACACGGTCCTGACGCTCGCCGGCCAGGGGCTGACACCACAGGTGGTCGACAGCATCATCCGGCCCACGCTCAACGAGGTGCTGGCAGGGGGGCGCTACGACGTGGTGTCGATCGGGTTCGTGCTGGCGCTGTGGTCGGGCTCGCGGGCGCTGAACGTCTTCGTGGACACCATCACCATCATGTACGGCCTCGGCGGTCACCGCGGCATCGTGCCGACCCGCGCGCTGTCGTTCCTGCTCTACGTGCTCGGCATGATCACCGGCGTGGTCACGATCCCCCTGGTCGTGGCCGGCCCGACACTGGTGGCCCGGTGGATGCCTCAGCGTCTGGACTTCCTCAACAGCCTCTACTGGCCGACGGTCCTCGTCCTCGGGATCTGCTTCCTGGCCACGCTCTACCACGTGTCGGTCCCGGTGCGGACGCTGTGGCGCTACAACCTGCCGGGCGCGGTCTTCACGATGTTCTGCTGGGTCTTCGGCTCCGCGCTCCTGCGGTTGGTGCTCGTCACGACCGCCAAGGGGTCCACCTCCATCTACGGTCCTCTCGCCGCGCCGATCGCGGTGCTGCTGTGGCTCTACCTCCTCGCCATCGCGGTGCTCATCGGCGCCGCGCTGAACGCTGCCTTCGACCAGGTGTGGCCCCAGAAGGAGCTGACCAAGGCCAGGCTGGAGGGGCTGCGCCGGCTCAGGCTGGAGAACGTCCTGCCCTGGCGGTCCTCGCTGGAGGTGGAGGAGGAGACCGAGGAGCGCACCAGCACCGAGGAGCGCACCAGCACCGAGGAGGGCTCGCGGCACAGCCGGCCGGCTGATTAACCGGGTGCGCGCGGCGGGACAGCGACCTACATTTCGGCGCATGAGACAAGCACGGCGTGGCGCAGGAGGCCCCAGGTGACCGCCCGACCGGTCGCGGTCCGGGGCGTCGTGGGCTGCGTGCTCGCCTGCGAGGAGGGGATCCTGCGGGTGCTGACCGACGCCGGCACCGTGCGCGCCTCCTACGGCGCCCGCATGCTGGCCCGCCTTGCTCGGTCCCGCACGGACGCCCCCGAGCCGGGGGAGTGGGTCCGGCTCGTCCGCTGGGCCGACGGGGCCCTGACCGTCCAGGACCGTCTGGGACGCCGTACGTCGGCCGCCGAGCCGCCTGCCCGGCTGGCCCCGGTGATGCCGCTGCAGCCGCGCAGCGCCTGAGCGCCCGGTCGGGGTCGCTGCCCGGTGCGGGACGTCCCCCGTGCCATGCTTTCCGCTGTGGCGAACGTGACCCTTCCGACGCCGGTGTTCCTGGCCGGCGGCGCGTTGTGCCTGGTGGCGGGCTACCTGCTGGGGTCGGTCACCGGCCCGGGGACCCCGGAGAGGACCACCGGCACCGTGGTCAGCTACGAGCGGGGCGGCTCGCGCCTGTGCCTGGAGGGCGAGGCGATCAAGGAGCAGGAGGGTGTCGACTCCCAGGGGCGGCTGTGCGGCACCTGGCGGCGCACCCCGGATGCGCAGACGCCGGAGAAGGGTGACGCGTTCCGGTTCGTCTCCGTGCGGACGACCGGCGAGGTGGACGGGACGAAGCACCAGCAGGTGGTCATCTACGGCGACGTGGTGGACTGACCGCCCGTGCCCGAGCCCGTCCTTCGCCGTGCCACCGGGTCGCTCCGGCTTCCCGCGCCGACCCGTTCGCCGTGGTGGGAGCTGTCGCGCCGGCTGCTGCTGGCTCTGGGCATCCTGGCGTTCACCGTGCTGCTGGTCTACGTCGACCGCGCGGGCTACACCGACAACGCCGACCCGGACGGCAAGGTCGACCTGGTCGACGCGATCTACTACACGACCGTCACACTCAGCACGACCGGGTACGGCGACATCGCCCCGGCCGCGGAGCACGCGCGGCTGATCAACGCGTTCGTGATCACGCCCTTGCGCATCGCGTTCCTGGTCTTGCTGATCGGCACCACGCTCGAGGTGCTCGCCTCGCAGGGACGCGAGATGTTCCGGACTGCCCGGTGGAGGAAGAACATGCAGGAGCACGTCGTCGTCATCGGGTACGGCACCAAGGGCCGCAGCGCCGTGGACACGTTGCTGAGCAACGGCTTGTCCCGCGACGCGATCATCGTCGTCGACCCTGAGGGACTCGCCCAGGAGGAGGCCCATGCCGACGGCCTCGCGGTGGTCACCGGTGACGCGACCCGGCGCGAGGTGCTGCGCCGCGCCGGGGTCGACCAGGCCCAGCAGGTCATCATCACCACTGCCCGGGACGACACGACCGTGCTGGCGACGCTGACCGTGCGCCAGCTCAACCCGGAGGCCTACATCGTCGCCGCGGTCCGGGAGCAGGACAACGTGCCACTGGTCCGGCAGAGCGGCGCGGACTCGGTGATCACCTCCTCCGAGGCGGTCGGTCGGCTGCTCGGGCTGGCGTCGTACTCGCCCAACCTCGGGCAGGTGATGGAGGACCTGCTCACCTACGGCGAAGGCCTGGAGGTGGCCCAGCGCGAGCTGCTCCTCTCCGAGGTGGGCAAGCAGCCGCAGTCGCTCCCCGACCAGGTGATCGCGGTGATCAGGGACGAGAAGGTCTACCGCTACTTCGACCCGACCGTCTCGCTGTTGGCCCGGGGAGACCAGCTGATCGTCGTACGCCCGTCCAGGGAGCTGCCCTGGGCGCCGCGGCCCGGCACGCACGACGAGACCAGCTCCGACGAAGAGATCTGAGCCGCCCGCTGCGTCCGTAGAGTGAGCCCATGAAGCGGGCGGCCAAACGTGTCCTGCTCGAGACCGTCGGGTGGATCCTCGTGCTGGTCGGCCTGGCCGCCCTGGTTCTGCCCGGGCCCGGGCTGCTGACCCTGTTCGCCGGCATGGCTCTGCTGGCCACCCAGTACGACTGGGCCGCGCGCAAGGTGGAGCCGGTGAAGCGTGCCGCCCTGCGCGCCGCGGCCGACAGTGTGCGCACCTGGCCGCGGATCGCGATGTCCTCCCTCGGTGTGGTCTGGCTGGTCGGGGTGGGGGTCGTGTGGGGGCTACGTCCCGACGCGCCCGGGTGGTGGCCGCTGGAGGATGGTTGGTGGCTGCCCGGTGGATGGGGGACGGGGACGACGATGATCGGCTCGGCGGTCTTCGCCGCTGCGCTGATCGTCTACAGCTACCGCAACTTCCGCGAGATCGAGCGGGAGCGGGCGGAGGAGGAGCGCTCCTCTGGGGCTCCGGCGAGCGACGGGTAGGTCGCCGGGTAGGTTTCGAGGAGACCTGTCCTCGACGACGCAAGGAGCGCACGGCATGGCACAACGTGGATCAGCGCAGTGGAAGGGCGACCTGAAGGGCGGCTCCGGCACCTTCACCGCCGGTGACAGCCTCACCGGCGACTACTCGTTCCACTCCCGGTTCGAGGACGGCCCGGGTGCCAACCCCGAGCAGCTGATCGCGGCGGCGCACGCTGCGTGCTTCACGATGGCGCTCTCCAACCAGCTGGCGCAGGGTGGCAACGTGCCCGACTCGGTCACCACTGACGCGAAGGTCACGCTCGAGCGGGTGGACGGGACGCCCACCATCACCCGGATCGACCTGGTGACCACGGGCGCCGTGCCCGGCGTCAGCGAGGAGGAGTTCCGGCGGCAGGCCGAGGACGCCAAGCAGAACTGCATCATCAGCCGCGCTCTCGGCGCGGTCGAGGAGGTCACCCTCCAGGCTGAGCTCACCGCCTGACACCAGCCGCACGCGGGCCCCCGGGAGTCGCCCCGGGGCCCGCGTCGGCCCTGGTCGCACCGACGTCCGATCCGGGTCCAAGGTCACACGTCGTCGTGCCCCTTTGCCCTGCTCCGCCCCCTTCGATTCGCCCTACCGTCGAGGGAAGGAGGGCAACCGATGGTGACAGCAGACCGGACCTCTTGGGTCGCGCCCGAAACCCCGCAGATCGTCGTCGCGGTGCGCCCGGGCCTGGACCTGAGCGCCGCGCTGCGCTTCGCGGCGTACGAGGCGCTGGACCGGAGGTGTCCGGTGCACGTCATCCACGTGCTCGCCCTGCGCACCCCCGGTGCGCCCGCCAGGCCGGTCCCCCTCCAGGAGACTGCCGCGGAGGCCGAGGCGCGCAGGGCGGGTGCCGGTGCCCTCCTCCAGGCGATCCGCCAACTCGAGGACCTGCTGGGCGAGGGCTGGCCGACCTCGACCGAGCTGGCCCATGGACCGGTCGAGCGCACCCTGACCTCGTCGGCGCGGCAGGCGCAGATGGTGGTGCTGCAACAGGAGCCGGCGCACCGCGTGCCCTCCCCGCTGCTGGACCTCATCGCCGCCCGTGCGCCCGCTCCGGTCGTCGTGGTCCCGGCGGGCTGGCGCGGCATCGGCTCCGGCGAGGGCCTCGTGGTCGTCGGGGTCGACGACCCGGTCACTGACGCCGGGACGGTCCGCTGGGCGATCGACCTGGCCGAGCGCAGTGGGGGACAGGTGCGGCTGGTGCACTCGTGGTGGTCCTCGGACCTCTACGAGCAGGCCGGCCAGGAGGTCTGGCCCGGCTGGGACCAGGCCGCGGAGCTGCGCGCCAACCTGGAGCGGAGGCTCTACGACGCGGTCGGAGTCGTCACTACCGTCCCGGTGGAGGTCGTGGTAGAGCATGGAGACCCCCGTGAGGTGCTCTGCGAGCAGGCGCACAACGCCGACCTGGTCGTCATCGGGCGGCGCGCGGTGGACACCGGTCGGCTCCATCTCGGCCCGATCGCCAAGGCCCTGGTGCATCGGGCCACCTGCCCCGTGGCCGTCGTGGCCACCCACGTCGAGTCGCACCCGGCTGGGCGCGCGCGGCCGGCCGGCACCGCCAACGTCGCCCTGGAGGAGTCATGAACACCTACGCGAACATCGCCCGGTGGACCGTGAGCGTGCATCTGTCCGACTTCGACGGGCAGACCCACGCGGAAGCGCGCCTGATGACCGGTGCAGACAGCCACCTCTACGCCACCGGTGTCGCTCGGCTCTCGCCGCACGACCGCCACGACGTCCCCGAGGTCGGCTACGAGCTGGCAGCCGGTCGGGCGCTCGAGGCCCTGGCGCACAAGCTGCTGGCCACCGGCCAGGACGACGTCGCCGGCATCGGCCCGCTGGAGCAGGCTCGGTGAGCCCGCTCCCTCCGGGGGAGAGCGGTCCCGCGGGCCGGGTATTTGGACCCGCGGGACCTCGAACCCCGGCGTCCGCGACCACCGGGCGTCCGTGGCAGCAGGGGTACCCACGCAGTTGCGGATGATGGCCTCTGGCCCGAAGTTTCCGGGACTATGTGTCCGAGAGCCCATCGACCCCCTCCTCGCGCAGCGTCATGCTGGACACATGACGCTCGAGGTGATCGAGAGTGGCCAGTCCTCGCGGCGGCCCCCGCTGCTGTTCGTGCACGGTCTGTGGCACGGAGCGTGGTGCTGGGAGGAGCACTTCCTGCCGTGGTTCGCCGAGCAGGGCTGGTCCTGTCGTGCCCTGAGCCTGCGGGGGCACGGTGGGAGCCCGGGGAGGGAGCGCTTGCGGCGGACCCGGATCCGTGACCTCGTCGAGGACGTCGCCGAGGTGGCCGAGGGGTTGCCGGAGCCGCCGGTGCTGATCGGGCACTCGATGGGTGGGTTCGTGGTGCAGAAGTACCTGGAGTCCCGGTCCGCAGCAGGAGCGGTGCTCCTGGCTTCGGTGCCGCCCTACGGCGCAGCCCGCGCGACGCTGCGCACCGCCCGCCGTCATCCCGTGCAGTTCGCCAAGGTCAATGCCCAGGCAAGGATGGCCCCGTTGGTGGCCAGCCCAGAGGTGTCCCGCGACCTGTTCTTCAGCCCGTCGCTGCCGGCTGAGGCCCTGGTTCGTCATCAGGGCCGGCTGCAGGACGACTCCTACCTGACGTTCCTGGACATGCTGGCCCTCGACCTGGTCCGCGCCCGGCGGGTCGCACCGGTGCCCATGCTGGTCCTGGGCGCGGCGAACGACGCACTCTTCCCCACCGAGGACGTACGCCGGACGGCGGGCGTCTACGGCGCGGAGGTCGACATCTTCGACGACATGGGGCACGACATGATGCTCGACACCAGGTGGCAGTCGGTCGCCCGGCGGATCGACCGCTGGCTGCGAGGCAGGTTCCCGCAGGACTGACCAGGAGGCGACCGACGCGCGCTCAGGCGCTACCGGAGCGTTGGTGCGGCAGCCGGGCGGAGACCTTGTCGATGCGCAGGGTCGTGCCGTTCGGGGCATGAGCGGCGACCACCTCACGCACGGCGACCACGTCCTCGGTGACGAGGATGATCACGGTGCCCCCGTCGGCCAGGGTCAGACGACGCTCGCTGTGGATGTGCTCCCGGGCGCGCCGCGTCAGCTGGCCGGCCAGTTCGGCGCCTCCTCTCGGGCAGCGGATGGTCAAGCGATAGCGCTGGTCGCCCCCCACGGCGGGCTCCTCTCGTCGCCAGGGCGCGGCGACTCCTCAATTCCGGGCGCCCACGTCCCGCCAGACGTGCAGCCTTTCGCCAGGGGCCAACGAGCCAGGGCGGAGCAGGTCACTGCCCGCGCGCGTGCCGATGCGCACTCCAGGGCCCGGGGGCGCGTGGAAGCTGGACGATTGGGCGCATATCCCCGTCGCGCGGACCAAAGGCGCGTAGCGTGTCTCCAGGCAGCAGGCTGACTCGGGGCCCGCGGTCTGAAGGGACGTGACGGGGGACACACTCCTGGACGAGGGCAGAGGATGACCGAGACGTCGGGGCCTGCGCGGCCACAGCTGGTGCAGCCCAGCGTGGACGCCGACCAGCCCGACCCCCGTGTCGCCGCCCAGGCGGCCGTGGACCTCCGCGTCTCCATGGTGCTCGCGGTGCTGCGGGGCAGGTCCGTGGAGAGCGTCGCGGGTGAGTGGGACATCGAGTCCTCGCTCCTGCACCGGTGGGTGCGGGACTTCCTGGTCGCCGGCACTGCAGTGATCACCAACCGTCCCGATCCCGACGAGGCGCGCCAGCGGGACCGCTTCCTGGCCTCGTTCGCCCATGAGCTGCGCACCCCGGTGGCGGTGGCCCAGGGCTGGGCGATGGCGCTCGCCGACGGCGACGTGCCCCCGAGCCAGCTCGACACCGCGCACGAACGACTGGCCGACGCGCTGACCCGGCTCTCCGAGCACATCCAGGACGTGGACCTCGCCACCTCTGCCTCCCTGGGGCGGGTCCCGGTGCGGCTGGAGCCGATCAGCCTCACCGATCTGTGCGGCGAGCTCGCCGGCTGTCCCGGCGTACGTCGAGGCGCGGGGCTGACCGTGTATGCCGACCCCAAGCTGCTCGGCCGGGTGCTCCGCGACCTGTGGGTCACCGCCCACCGCGACCCCGCGCCCGAGCACGTGAGCGTGGACGTGGTCGAGACCGGGTCGTGGCACGAGATCCGCGTCGTCCGCACGGGCACTCCGATCAGCCCGATGGTCCTCAAGGCCCTGTTCGACCCGTTCGGTGCCAACGACGACGCCACCGGCGTGACGATCGGGCTGTACCTCGCCCGAGCCCTCACCGTGGCCCACGGCGGCTTTCTCGGCGCCGAGGGTGATGACCAGAGCACCGTGCTGTTCGCACGGCTGCCCCGTGATCCAGCGCTCGACCCGGAGCCGTCCGGGTCGAGCGGTGACAAAGGAGGAGACCGATGAAGTTCAAGCTCGCCTGCGGTGACGCCATGCCCGGCTGCTCGGCACGCTTCGAGGAGGACAGCCGTGAGCTGATCCTGCAGAAGGTCGCCGTGCACGCCCGTGAGGCACACGGCGTGCGGGACGTGACCCCCGAGATGCTCGAGGCGATCGGCGCCAACATCGTGCCGGTCTGACGCTCCGCGCAGCGTCCGCCGGGTGACGCCGCCCCGGCGCGGTGTCGGCATCCCCTCCTGGGGGGCGGGTCTTCGACCCCGCGGCCCCTCCGGCCGCGCGTCCGCCTACGATCGCGCCCGGAAAGGGGCTTCGGGCCTCTTGACCTCCTACCCCGAGGGGGTATGTTGGGTGTCGCGACAAGATACCCCCTCGGGGTAGGAGGCGAGGTCGGCATGACATCGACGGCACCGGGTTACATCACCGAGAAGCAGGCCCTCCTCAACCGCCTCAAGCGGGTCGAGGGGCAGGTGCGCGGGCTCCAGCGCATGGTCGAGGACGACACCTACTGCATCGACATCCTCACCCAGGTCTCCGCGGCGACCAAGGCTCTGGAGACGGTCGCGCTGAGCCTGTTGGACGGACATCTGCGCCACTGCGTCGTCGACGCCGCCAAGGTCGGGGGCGAGGAGGCCGACCACAAGATCACTGAGGCCTCGACGGCGATCGCCCGGCTGGTCAGGTCCTGACCCGCGGCGCGGCTCGCCCGCTCGCCCACCCGGCAGAACACCAGCACCCGACAGAACCGAGAAGGAGAGACCATGAGCACCCAGACCTACTCCGTGACCGGCATGACCTGCGGGCACTGCGCCCACGCAGTGACCACCGAGCTGAAGGAGGTCGCCGGGGTCAGTGACGTCGACGTCGACCTGGTTGCCGGCGGCACCTCGACGGTGACGGTGACCAGCAGCGAGCCCCTGGAGGACAGCCAGGTCGCGGAGGCCCTCGACGAGGCCGGTGACTACCAGCTCGCCTGACCACGCCAGGCACGAACCCCGACGCCGTCGGGGGGAGGAGAAGAGACCATGAGCCAGCACACGACCACAGCACCGTCTGCCGGCGACCGTCCCCTGCACGAGCTCGAGCTGAGCATCGGCGGGATGACCTGTGCATCGTGTGCGGCGCGGATCGAGAAGAAGCTGAACAAGGTGGACGGGGTGCAGGCCTCGGTCAACTACGCCACCGAGAAGGCCAAGGTCAGCTACGCCGGTGACCTCACTGCCGAGGACCTGATCGGCGTCGTCGAGGCGACGGGCTACAGCGCCGAGCTGCCGCCGCGGGCCGATGCCGAGGAGACCGACGAGTCGGTCGGTGGCCCCCGAGACGACGAGGCCGCGGCCTGGTGGCAGCGGCTGGTGGTCTCCGCGGTGCTCACCGCGCCGGTGCTGCTGCTCGCGATGGTCCCGCCGCTGCAGTTCGACAACTGGCAGTGGCTCAGCCTCACCCTGGCCTCTCCGGTGGTGGTCTGGGGCGCGCTGCCCTTCCACCGGGCAGCGTTCACCAACGCCCGTCACGGCGCCGCGACCATGGACACGCTGATCTCGGTCGGCGTGGCTGCTGCCTACCTCTGGTCCTTGTGGGCGCTGTTCTTCACCGACGCGGGCCTGCCGGGGATGCGGATGAGCTTCGACCTGCTTCCCGCTGCCGGTGACGGAGCCGCAGACGTCTACCTCGAGGTCGCCTCCGCGGTGACCACCTTCATCCTCGCCGGCCGCTACTTCGAGGCGCGTGCCAAGCGGCAGTCCGGTGCTGCGCTGCGGGCACTGCTCGACATGGGCGCCAAGGACGTCGCCGTGCTCCGCGGCGGCCCGGGCGGGCCCACGGAAGTGCGCATCCCGGTCGACCAGCTCTCCGTCGGCGACACGTTCGTGGTCCGGCCGGGGGAGAAGGTCGCCACCGACGGGGTCGTGGAGTCGGGTACGTCGGCGGTGGACGCCTCGATGCTGACCGGGGAGTCGGTCCCCGTGGAGGTCGGCCCCGGCGACACCGTGGTCGGCGCCACCGTCAACGCCGGTGGCCGGCTCGTCGTGCGGGCCACCCGAGTGGGCGCCGACACCCAGCTTGCCCAGATGGCCCGGCTCGTGGAGGAGGCGCAGAACGGCAAGGCGCAGGTCCAGCGGCTCGCCGACCGGGTCTCGGGGGTGTTCGTGCCGATCGTGATCGGGCTGGCGCTGCTCACCCTCGCGGTCTGGCTGAGCACCGGTCACAGTGCGACCGCAGCGTTCACCGCAGCCGTCGCGGTGCTGATCATCGCCTGCCCCTGCGCCCTGGGCCTCGCCACGCCCACCGCCCTGCTCGTGGGCACGGGCCGGGGCGCGCAGATCGGAGTCCTCATCAAGGGCCCGGAGGTCCTGGAGTCGACCCGCGTGGTGGACACGATCGTGTTGGACAAGACCGGCACCGTCACCACCGGGCAGATGACCCTGGTCGATGCCGTCGGGGTCGACGGCACGCCCGCCGGTGCGCTGTTGCGCCTGGCAGGCGCGCTGGAGCACGCCTCGGAGCATCCGATCGGACAGGCCATCGCCTCCGGGGCCACCGAGCGGCTCGGTCAGCAGCTGCCGCCGGTGGAAGACTTCGTCAGCTCCCAAGGCCTCGGGGTCGCCGGGGTCGTCGAGGACCACGCCGTCGTGGCGGGCCGGGCCGCTTGGTTGCAGGGCGAATGGGGCCAACCGCTGCCGCCGAGCCTTGCCAGCACCGTCGAGCAGGCCGAGGCCATGGGACGCACGGCGGTCGCCGTCGGCTGGGACGGTGCTGCCCGGGGGGTGCTGGTCGTCAGCGACACCGTGAAGCCCACCAGCGCGCAGGCCGTCGCCGAGCTCGAGGAGCTCGGCCTCCGGCCGGTGCTGCTGACCGGGGACAACACCCGCGCCGCCCACGCCGTGGCGGCCGAGGTGGGCATCACCGAGGTGATCGCGGAGGTGCTGCCGGCCGACAAGGCGGCGGTGATCGAGCGCCTGCAGGCCGAGGGCCGCACCGTCGCCATGGTCGGAGACGGGGTCAACGACGCGGCCGCCCTCGCGCAGAGCGACCTCGGGATCAGCATGGGCACCGGCACCGACGTCGCGATCGAGGCCTCGGACCTGACCCTGGTGCGCGGAGACCTGCGCGCTGCGGTGGACGCCATCCGGCTGGCTCGGCGCACCCTGGGGACGATCAAGGGCAACCTGTTCTGGGCCTTCGCCTACAACGTCGCCGCTCTGCCCCTGGCGGCGCTCGGCCTGCTCAACCCGCTGATCGCCGGGGCGGCGATGGCGTTCTCGTCGGTGTTCGTGGTCTCCAACAGCCTCCGGCTCCGGCGCTTCGGGTCCGTCTCCGCCGCAGACGTCTGACTTGCCCTCGGGCGGGTACGCCCGACACCATCGACGGGCCGGTTTCCTCGCGTTCGTGTCGCCGGCTGACGACTGCACCCACAGCGATCGGAGGGGAAGGCGCATGTACGCAGGCGCAGCCGTCATGGTGCTCGTCGCCGTCGGTTTCGTGGGCGCCTGCTACGGGGTGCAGCGCCTGACTGCCGTGGTGACCTCGCCGCTCACCGTGCTGCCCTACACCTCGGGGTGGCTCCCCGACCAGCACGCCCTCTCCCGCTACCACGTGCGGTGGTACCTCGCCACGCTGCTCTTCCTCGCCTTCGACGTGGAGATGCTCTTCATGTATCCCTGGGCGGTGGTCGTGGCCCGGCTGGGGGCCTCGGCGGTCATCGAGATGTTCCTCTTCCTCGGGGCCCTGCTGGTGGCTGTGGTCTGGGCATGGCGTGAGGGGGCGCTGCGGTGGGCCTGAGCTCCTGGCTGGCCGACCGCGCCACCCGGACCTGCCGGGTCCTCCTCGTCGAGGCACCGGGCGGCTGGCTCGCGCGCGTGCGGGTCGAGCAGCAGCTGCGGGACCGCGGCTGGAGGACCGCCCTGTCGCCGGGGGACGCCGACGTGCTCGCCGTCTGCGGTACACCGGGCGCCGAGCTGGCCGGTGTGGTGACACAGCTCTGGGAGCAGCTGCCCGGGCCACGGGCCAGGCTGCAGATCAGCTCGGTCGACGCCGCAGTCGTGGCGCAGCAGCTCGACCGTGCTGCCGACGAGCTCCGGGACCTCGGTGCCCAGCGCCGGGACGCGTCGGCACGCCCGGACGCCGAGGACCTGCTGAAGGACCACGACGACGGCGACCACGGCGACATGGACCACGGCGACATGGACCACGGCGACATGGACCACGGCGACATGGACCACGGCGACATGGAGATGGCGCCCGCCGGCGTCCCGCTGGCCGAGGGCGGTGCGGACCGCGACGGCCTCGAGATGGACGTGCTCCAGGTGCCGCTCGGCCCGGTGCTGCCGCACTGGCCCGCTGGGCTGGTGCTGCGCTGCTCCCTGCACGGCGACCTCGTGGCCTCCGCCGACGTGGAGCGCATGGACACCGATCGGGACCAGTCGGCAGCGGACGGAGCCCGCGGCGAGGCCCGGCTGGACGCAGCGATCCGCTGCGACAACGTCGCCGGCTTGCTCTCGCTGGCGGGCTGGGACGACGGCGCCGGACAGGCCCGCGCGGTCCGCGACCTCCTGCTCTTCGGCGGGACCCCGCTCGAGGGCGCCGACGCGGTGCAGCGACTCCGCCGGCGCGTGACCGGCGCACGCCTGCTGCGCTGGTCGCTGCGCGGCGTCGGAGTGGTGGGCGCAGACATGCTCGAGGAACACGCGCTGCCGCAGCGACTGGGTGGCGACGTGTGGGACCGGTTGCTGGGGATGCTGGACCGGGCCGCCGCGGTGCTCGGCAGCTCGGAGGTCCCGGCGGGGCCCGCCCCGCGACGTGACCGGGCGGCCTTCGACACGGACGCCCTGCCGCACCTGGTCGCGGGCCTGGACCTCGCCGCAGCGCGGCTGGTCGTGGCGAGCCTCGACCTGGACCCGCAGCCCGTGCGCAGGGAGGCGGCCCATGGTTGACTCCACGGTCACCACCGTGCCGGCCGTCTGGGCGGCGGCCGCAGCTGTGGGGCTGGCGTTGCTCGCTACCGGCGCTGCCGTCCTCGACGGGGTGCTGAGCGGTCGGGCGAGCGGTCAGCCGTTCTCCCGCGGACTCACCCGGCCGTTGGACGAGACGGCCCGGCTGCTGCGCCAACGCCGCCGGGTCACCGTGGCGGCAGACGCGCTGCTGTGGCGGATCGGTGGAGCGGGCCTGGTCGTGGTCGCCCTGTTGATGGTGACCGTCGTCCCGCTCGGGAACTGGACGATCTTCGACCTCGACGTGGGCGTCGTGTGGTTCAACGCGATGGACGTGATGGTGTGGGCGCTGGTGTGGCTGACCGGATGGGGTGCGAACTCCGCGCACGCCCTGGTGGGGGGCTACCGGTTCCTGGCGCAGGCGCTCGGCTACGAGCTGCCGCTGATGTTCGCCCTGGTGGCGCCGCCCATCGCCGCCGGGAGCCTGAACCTGGGTGTCGTGGCGAGCGCCCAGCACGACCTCTGGTACGTCGTGTGGATGCCGGTGGCCTTCCTGGTCTACTGCCTCGGCGTGGTCGCGTTCTCCGTGTGGGGCCCGTTCGCGCCGGCCCTGGGCTCCGACATCGCCGGGGGCGCTGCCGCCGAGCTGTCCAGCGTCGACCGGCTGCTCTTCGAGGGCGGCCGCTACGCCCTGCTGGCTGCCGGGGCTGCCTTCGCGGTGCCCATGTTCCTCGGCGGCGGCTCCGGGATCCTGTTGCCCGGATGGATCTGGGTCCTGGTGAAGACCGCCCTCCTGCTCGCTGTCCTGGTGTGGCTGCGCCGCAAGCTGCCCGTGGCGCGGCCGGACTGGTTCCTGGAGGTCGGTTGGCTGCTGCTCCTGCCGGCCGTGCTCCTGCAGGACCTGCTCGTCGCCGTGATCGCAGCCTGGAGGTGGTGACCGTTGCTGACTGACATCTTGTTCTGGGTCCTCTCCGCCGTGGCGGTGCTGAGCGGCGCTGCCGTCTTCTACGTCGACTCGATGGCCCGGGCGACCTACGCCCTGGCGCTCTCGTTCGTCGCCGTCGGAGTCCAGGTGCTGCTGCTGCAGCAGAGCTACGTGGGGGTGGTGACGATCCTGATGATGGTCATGGAGATGGCCGTGATGGCGGTCTACATGGTCATGTTCATGGGGATGAACCCGGCCCTGATGCCGATGAGCATGGTGCACGGGAACAAGCAGGCGCTTGCCGCCGCGATCGGCACCTTCGTCGCGCTCGCCTCCGGGGCGCTCCTGATCGACTGGCCGACCCGCCGGGGCACCCCTGCCGGCGACGTCACCCGCGCCCTGGGAGAGGACCTGATGGGTCCGAGGATGCTGGCGATGGCGGTGGTGAGCCCCGTCATGGTCGCCACCATCGTGGCCGGCATCGTGCTGGCGGCGCACCGCAGTCGCTACGACCGGCTGGGCGACGATCTCCGCGGGGAGCCCGATGACCCGCAGCGGGGAGGTGTCGGCCGGTGACGCTCGAGGCAGTGCTCGTGGTGGCCGCGGCGATCTTCAGTGTCGGGCTGTACGGCGCGATCTCCCAGCAGGTCGTGGTGATGGTGATGATGGGGCTGGAGCTGATGATCAACGGGGTCATCCTCGCCGCGGCCGGATTCTGGTGGTTCCTGGCGCCCCAGCCCTCGGGGCAGGTGCTGTTGATGGTGGTCCTGGCCGCGATGACCGTCGAGATGGCGATGGGCTTCGCGGTGGCCACCCTGCTGCACCGCCGTGCGCAGGCGGACATGACCGACATGGCTGCGGAGCTCTCCGGATGAGTGCGGGCGCACAGGCCGCCCTGGGGCTGACGGTGCTCCTGCCCGCGGTGACCGGCACACTGCTGGCGCTGACCGGCAGGGCAGAGCGGTTCGCCGCGGCGATCGGGGTGTCAGCCGCCGCGGTGACGGCCGCACTGTCCTTCGTCGTCGCGCTGGCCCGCCCCTCGGTCTCGGTGCCGTTCGTGGCCGGCGCCGACTTCGGCATCCGGGTGGACGGTCTGGCCGCCCTGGTGCTGCCGACGGTTGCGTCGGTCACGCTGCTGGTGCTGGTCTTCTCCGCCGGGGACATCCGTGCGGCCCAGGGGCGGTTCCACGGGTTGATGCTGCTCTTCGCCGCCGCCGTCCTGGTCACGACGACGGCGACCACGCTGCCGACCCTGTTGTTCGCCTGGGAGGTCATGGGCGCGACGTCGTACGCACTGATCGGGCACTGGTGGCGCGAGGAGGTGCGTGTCTCCGCCGGCCTGACGGCGTTCCTCACCACCCGGACGGCCGACCTGGGCCTCTACCTCGCGGCGGGGGCAGCGCTGGCGGCGGGCGCCGGCCTCGGCCTCGCCGACCTCCCCGACGGCTCGGACGGGTGGCGAGACGTCGTCGCGGCGGGTGTCCTGGTGGCGGCGCTCGGCAAGGCCGCCCAGCTGCCGTTCTCGTTCTGGTTGTCACGGGCCATGGCCGGTCCCAGTCCGGTCAGCGCCCTCCTCCACTCCGCGGCCATGGTCGCCATGGGGGGCTACCTGCTGCTGCGGGTCGAGCCCCTGCTGGCCTCGGTGGCCTGGGCCGGCCCCGTCACCGCGTGGTTGGGGGTGGCGACTGCCGTCGTGCTCGGAGTCGTGGCGGTCGCCCAGCCCGACCTCAAGCAGCTCCTGGCGGCCTCCACCTCGGCGCAGCTCGGGTTCGTGGTCCTGGCTGCTGGCGTCGGATCGGTCAGCGGGGGAGCCACGCACCTCGTCGCGCACGCCTCCACCAAGGCGCTGCTCTTCCTGGCCGCGGGGGCATGGCTCACCGCGTTGGGCACCAAGCAGCTCGGTGGGCTGCGTGGAGTGGGGCGCCGCTGGATGCTCGTGGGGATCAGCGCCACGGTGGGGGCGTTGTCCCTCGCCGGAGTCGTGCCCCTCGCCTTGTGGGCCACCAAGGACGCGGTGCTCGCGGGTGCGCTGGAGCAGTCGGTGTGGCTCTACGTAGCGGCGCTGGTGGCGGCGGCGCTGTCCGCGGCGTACTCCGGCAAGGTGCTCTGGGTGCTCTGGCAGCGGGTCCCGGAGGCAGAGCGAGCGGCGGTGGCGGCGCACCGCGACGAGGAGCAGCGGGGAACCGGCGAGGTGGGTCTCCTGGAGCACCTACCTCTGGTCGTCCTGGCCCTCGGCGCGGCGTTGCTGGCCGTCCTGGCGCTGCCGCCACTCTCCGGTGCGGTCGCGGAGATGGTGGGGGACCCAGGGGCACCCGAGGCGACGGTGCCGGAGATGGTGCTCTCTGCCGTGATCGCGATCGCGGTCGTGGCTGCGGTGGCACGTTGGCGGCTCCCGGCGCCCGCCTGGGCGACGGACTGGCTCGGTCTGGAGAGGGCCGCGCACGCCCTCGTCGTACGCCCCACGCTGGGGGCGGCCGGGGCCCTCGCGCGCTTCGACGACCGCGTCCTCGACCGGGCCGTCACCCTCACCGCCGGTGCCGCCCTGCGGCTCGCACGGGGGAGTGCGGCGGCGGACGACCGTGGGGTCGACGGCGCCGTCGAGGCGATCGGCCGAGGAGCCCGTCGGCTCGGCCGGCTCGCCCGCCGGCCCCAGACCGGGCAGCTCTACCACTACTACCTGCAGGCGGTGGCGGTCATCGCCGCCGGACTCGTCCTGCTGATCGCGCTGAGGTGAACGTGCTCTCCCTGATCGTCTTCCTTCCCCTGGCCGCCGCCGTGGTGCTGGTCGCGCTGCCCCGGTTGCCCGACCCGGTGGTGCGGTGGGCCTGGGTGGCGGTCACCGCCGCGGATCTCGCACTCGTGGTCGGGGCGTGGGCCGGCTACCAGACACCCCGCTCGGGGGCCCTGGACCTCGAGGAGCAGGCGCCGTGGATCCCCGGGGTGAGCAGCAGCTACCACGTCGGCGTGGACGGGTTGTCGCTGCCGCTGGTGGCGATGACCGCGGTGATCTTCCTCGCCTGCGCGGTCTACGGGTTGCGCGAGCAGGACCGCCCACGCATGCAGGCGGCACTTTTCCTGTTCCTCCAGACCGTCAGCCTCGGCCTGTTCACGTCCGCGGACCTGATCTTGTTCTTCGTCTTCTTCGACCTCTCCATCGTCGGGATGTACTTCGTCATCGCCGGCTGGGGCCACGGCGACGCCGCCCGCTCGGCGCTGAAGTTCTTCCTCTACACCTTCTTGGGGTCGCTGGCCCTGCTCGCGGGCTTCATCGGGCTCTACGTCGGCGCCGAGCCGCACACCTTCGACATGGTCACCCTGGCCCGAGAGACGCCACTCGCCGACGCGCCGGTGGCCGGAGGCTTCGTCCTGGCCGCGATCCTGCTGGGCCTGGCGGTGAAGACCCCGACGGTCCCCTTCCACACCTGGCTCCCGCCGGCGCACACCGACGCGCCCGCAGTAGGGTCCGCTGTGCTGGCGGGCGTGCTGCTGAAGATGGGCACCTACGGCTTCGTCCGGATCGCGATGCCGATGCTGCCCGGGGCCTGGCGGGCGTGGGCGTGGGTCATCGTCGTGGTCGGCGTCGTCTCGGTGCTCTACGGAGCGCTGGTCGCACTCGCCCAGACCAACCTCAAGCGGATGGTGGCCTACACCTCGGTGAACCACATGGGCTACATCGCCCTCGCGGTCGGCGTCGCCGGCCTGGTCGCCGACAACACCACCCAGGCCCGGTCGGTGGCGGTCACCGGCGCGGTGACGCAGATGGTCAGCCACGGGCTGGTCACCGGGGCGCTGTTCCTGCTGGCCGGCGTCCTGCACGACCGCGCGTCGACGTACGACATGGACGCCTACGGCGGGCTCGCGGCGCCCGCGCCGCGGTTCGCGACACTGTTCGCGGTCGGCGCCTTCGCCTCGCTGGGGCTGCCCGCGCTCTCCGGCTTCATCGCGGAGTTCCAGATCTTCACCGGCAGCATCGCTGCTGCTCCGGTCACCGCGGTCGCCCTGCTCGGGATCCTCGTCACCGCGGCGCTGTTCCTGCGCGCACTGCAACGTCTGTTCACCGGCGCGACGCGTGGCTCCGCGACCGGGTTCCGAGACCTGCGAGCCGCCGAGGTGTGGTCGGTGGCGCCGCTGTTGCTGCTCTCGCTCTTCATCGGGGTGGCCCCGCGGCCACTGCTCGACGTCATCGAGCCGGCGGCCCGCGTAGTCGTCGACCTCGTCGGGAGGTAGCCGGTGAGCTCCGAGATCGGGATGCGGCCGCTGGTCCTCCTGCCCGAGATGCTGCTCTTCGCAGGCGGGCTGGTCACACTGATCAGCGGCTCCTTCCTGCCCCGTCGGCGGCAGTGGATCGCCCGGGCGATCGCCGCGGCCGCCCTGGTCGCCGGGGCCGTCGCGGCTGGCTTCGCGCTGGCCGGTGACGCACGGCTGGGCTTCGAGGGGACCTTCGCCGCCGACACCGCGACCGGGGTGAGCCGCCTCGTCGTGGCCGTGGGCACGCTCCTCGTCCTGGCCCTCGCCGGGGACGAGATCGCCGCGTCGCCGCGGGAGAGCGAGACCTGCGCGCTGCTGTTGTTCTCCGCGACCGGCGTGATGGTGCTCGCCGGCGCCGACGACCTGCTGGTGCTGGCGGTGGCATTCCTGCTGGCCAGCATCCCGCTCTACGGTCTCGTCGGGCTGGTCGGCACCCGCGCCGGAGCCGAGGCGGCGATGAAGACCTACCTGATGGGCGCCCTGTTCGGGATCGCTCTGCTGCTGGGTGTCACGGTGCTCTACGGCGTCTCCGGGACGACGATGTACGCCGAGCTGCGCGGTCGTCTGGCCGATGCGCCCCAGGCGGCCGTCGCCGCGGGCGTGGTCGCGGTCGTCGCCGGGCTGATGTTCAAGGCCGGCGGCGTGCCCGCGCACTTCTGGGTCCCCGACGCCGCGCAGGGCGCCAGCGGGACGGTCGCGACGTTCCTCACCACGGTGCCGAAGGTGGGCGCGCTGGTTGCGGCGTACCGCCTGGTCTCCGTGCTGCCCGACAGCGTGCAGTGGCGGGTGCTGGTCGCCGTGTTGGCCGTGGCCAGCATGACCCTGGGCAACCTGGCGGCGTACTGGCAGACCGACCCGCGTCGCCTGCTGGGGTGGTCGACGGTGAGCCAGGTCGGCTACCTGCTGGTGCCGGTGGTCGTGGCCGGGAGCAGCGACCTCGCCCTGCCCGCCCTGCTCTTCTACCTGGCCGGCTACACGTTCACGAACGTGACCGGCTTCGCCGTCACCACCGCCGTGCCGACGCTGCGCGAGCTCGAGGCCTACCGCGGGCTGGGCCGGGCGCTGCCGTGGCTGGCGACAGCGCTCGTCGTCGCCCTTCTCGGCCTGCTGGGGACACCGCCCACGGCCGTGTTCGTCGGCAAGCTGACGACCGCCACGGCGGCCTGGGACGGCGGCTACGCCTGGCTGGCCGTCGTGCTCCTGGCCAACACCGTGCTCAGCCTCTTCTACTACCTGCGCTGGATCGCCGTCGTCTACCGGCCGCTGCCGGTGCCGGAGCGGGGGAGTGAGGGCACTCCGCGCCCCCGGGTGTGGTCGCTGCCCACGGCCCTGGTGGCCGCCGCGCTCAGTGTCGGGCTCGGGGTCGCGGCCGGCGCGGCGTGGGATGTCGTCGACGCGCCGCTGCTGCGCTGACCACGGCGGATCTGCCCGGATGCCCTCGTCCGGACGGTCGCTCAGGCGTGACCGCTGAGCTGGGCGAGCCGGGTCGCGAGGGTGTCGATCATGGCGCTGGCCTGCCGGGCCGAGACCCCCGTCTTGCGGTCACCGCCCTGGCTGGACACGGGCAGCACGTCCACCGAGAGGTTGGCGCCGCCCGCCAGGGCCCGGAGCGCGTCGAGCTTGTCCCCGAACGGTGAGCCGCTGCCGGGGGAGTAGTAGCGCACCGTCTCGTCCACGGCCTCGGGGTAGAGGTCGGTCTTGGTCACCGCGATGACCAGCCAGATCGGCTTGTCGCGGCGCACGGCCATCGAGGCGATCCGGTGCGAGGTGATCGTCCAGTCCTCCAGCTCGGCCGCCAGCTGCGCCTCGCGGGTCGCGGTCGCTGCGCCGGTGGTGCCTGCGGTCCGCCGCGGGGTGGCGTAGCCGTTGGCGACCACGTGGATCACGCCGTCGACCGGCTCGTCGTGGAAGACCTCGTCGAGCGCGCCGAGCCGTGTCGCCGCGTTGTCGCCCGGCACCACCAGGAAGCGGAAGCCGCGCAGCCGAGGTGAGTGTCGGGTCCGGCGTTCCATGACGGCCGAACCCACCTCGGCCACGCTGTCGCCAGAGCTGCGTCGAACCAGCCGGTCCACGAGGTGGCTCTTGCCGACCCCGGTCATGCCGGTCACGGCCACCGTGGGGAAGCGGCGCCGAAACAGCCGGCTGATCCGCTCGGGCGCCGACGCCAGACCGGTCAGCACGCCACCGGCCACGGTGGCGCCCACGGCGGCACGGCTCGAGGTCGGCATGATCGTCCGGAGTCGGGATGCTGAGCGGGGCAAAGGGCTCCTCGGCGAGCGAGCTGGGCGGCGGTGGGCATGGCGAGCCTACGTTCCGCCGGTCACCGGCCGACAGGGAACTGGACATCGCCGGGAGCGACCAAGACGATGAGGGCTGACAGACCGGCGGGGCCCACCGCGGCCCAGACGAGAGGAGTGGCCATCTCCACACCAGGTCAGCAGGACGATCTCGGTCAGCGCGTCCGGGGAACTCGCGCCGAAGCCCTCTGGATGGCCACCTTCGGCTTCTTCGGCGGCTTCGCCGGGGTCTCGATCTTCGGCCCTCTGGTCCCGAAGTTCACCGACCTGCTGGGCCTGTCGCCCTTCGCCGCGGGCATCCTTGCTGCCATTCCCGCACTCACCGGCTCGCTGCTGCGGATCCCCTTCGGTGCAGCGGTCGACCGGGTCGGCGGCAAGAGGCCGTTCCTGCTGCTGCTCGGCGTGACCAACGCGGGCGTCGCCTCCCTCCTCGTCCTGCTGGCCACGCGGTACCCCGACCACATGGACGGGACCTACCCGCTCCTGCTCCTGCTCGGGGTCCTCATCGGATGTGGCATCGCGACCTTCTCGGTCGGCATCGCCCAGGTGTCGTACTGGTATCCCGACAAGGAGCAGGGCGGCGCCCTGGGCACCTACGCCGGGCTGGGGAACACCAGTCCGGGCTTGTCGACGATGCTGCTACCCGTCGCCGTCGGCTCACTGGGGATGCTGGGCGCCTACAGCGTGTGGTTCGCGATGCTGCTGATGATCACGGTTGCCTACGCCGTGTTCGTCAGGGATGCCCCCTGGTTCCAGCTGAAGAAGCAGGGCATCGACGTGCCCGCGGAGCAGCTCGCCCCTCTCGGCGGCGGCGACCGTCGACCCAGCGGCTCCGCCGTCCAGGGTCTCAAGCACGCGGCCGCAGTCCCTGCCACCTGGGTGCTGGTGTTCTTCTACTTCCTCTCCTTCGGTGGCTTCTTGGCGTTCACGTCGTGGCTGCCGACGTACTGGCACGGGATGTACGGCTCGACGCTGCGGGAGGCGGGCCTGCTCACCGCGGCCTTCTCGCTGCTCTCCGCGCTGATCCGGGTGCCGGGCGGGCTGCTCTCGGACCGGATCTCGATCAAGTACGCGCTGCACGGCAACTTCCTGCTGATGCTCGCCGGCATCCTCGGACTGTCCTTCTCCCAGACCTTCTGGGTCTCGCTCGTCGCCTCGATCGCGGTGGCCTTCGGCATGGGGCTGCAGAACGCCATCGTGTTCAAGCTGCTGCCGCGCTACGTCCCCGACGCCGTCGGCGGTGCGTCCGGCTGGATCGGCGGCCTGGGTGCGCTCGGTGGGTTCGTGCTCCCGCCGGTCATCGGCGCGGTGACGGGTGCGGTCGGTGGTGCGACGGGCTACGCCAGGGGCTTCCTGCCGGTCGCGGCGCTCGTGGTGGTCGCGCTGCCGGTGGTGACCTGGCTCCAGCGTTGGACCGCACGGACCTCCACCGGATGAGACCTGGCCGCGCCGCCGAGGCTGCCGGGGCCGTCGGCCGCGGGATCGTCGCGGATCGCTAGCCTGTGCCGGTGACGGACGAGCATCGCATTGCCGAGCTGCTGGCCGGTTTCCCGGTGAAAGCGCAGGTCCCTGTTGCCTGGGGCGACATGGATGCCATGGGCCACGTGAACAACACCGTGTACTTCCGCTACTTCGAGACGGCGCGGATCGAGTGCTTCGCCGGTCTCGGCCTGACCTCCATCGAGCAGTCGGCCGAGGTCGGCCCCATCCTGCACTCGGCGAACTGCCGGTTCCGGATCCCGCTGACCTATCCCGACACCGTCACCGTTGGTGCACGGATCGGCGACGTCGGCGAAGACCGGTTCGTCATGGTGCACCGGGCCGTCAGTCATCGTCACGGCGCGGTCGCCGCGGAGGGGGAGTCGCTGGTCGTCACCTTCTCCTACGCCACCGGCACCAAGGCGCAGGTGCCCGACGATCTCCGGGTGCGGCTCCTCGACATGCGCGGGGAAGCCTAGGCACCGCGCCCGTCGAGGCCGGGGCGTCGCCTGCTCGAGGCGGGGTCAGACCTTCTCCGCGACGATCCGCCAGTTCAGGTCGGCGATCTTCGCTCGTTCTGCGTCGGTCCAGGCCTGGCCGCCCTTCTGGAGCAGGTCGAGCGACTCCTCGATCCACGGCGGAGCGATCCCGACCTTCTCGAGCCCCCGCACGAGTCGGCGTCCGCGCACGATCAGGTCGCGCTTCTGCTCACACAACGGCCACGCCTCGCTGCGTGAAGGAGCTGAGACGACGACCCTGAATCCCGCGCGTTCGAGCGCTGCGCACACGTCTGCGGGGTACATCGAGTGGGTGGCGGCGAGGGTGGGGAGGAAGAGTCGGTGCAGCGCGACGTGCTCCTTGTCGTCCCAATCGAAATGGGGCGTCAGCAGGTACTCCGAGCAGGCGTAGCGGGCACCCGGCTTGAGGACCCGATACATCTCCCGGGCGTGAGCATCCAGCTCCTCCTTCTTGAAGAAGGGCCAGACAGCCTGGACGGAGAAGCACCCGTCGAAGGTCTCCGCGGGATAGTCGAGCGGTTCGTGATGATCGCCGACCGTGAAGTGCAGGCGGTGACCCATGTTGCAGCGGTTCGCCCAGTCGATGGCGTTCTCGATCTGGTTCGGGTCGATGTTGTAGCCCGACACCTCCCCACCGGTCAGCGTCGCGAGATGGTGTGCGATGCGTCCCCGCCCGCAGCCCATGTCCAGCAGGTGGGAGGTCGCGGGAGACGTCAGGGCAAGATCCGCGAGCAGGGCTCGCTCGGTCAGGATCTGGTTGTCGTAGAGACCCTTGGTCTCCTCAAGCATCGGCGGGATGTAGAGCTTCTCGAGGTCGAAGACCGAGAGCATGTTGTTGAGGACCTTGTAGTAGTCGGCCACGGCACGGGTCTCCTCGGCCGTCTCGGTCTGCTCGCCGTCCTGCATCCTCTGGAAGAACTTGTAGGCGTCGATGCACGCTTGCTTGTCCTCCTCGGGAAGGGTGGCCAGCCGCTTCAGCCCCACCGCCGCGGTCTTCAACCGGTACCAGTCCATGCTCAACCTCGGGTCGTCGGATGGGGGAGCGCTGCCAGGAGTTCGCGGCGGAGGGTACCGAGGGACCCTCGGACCGCGAGATCATCGCCGTGGCCGGGGTCAGGGACAAGTCCGCGATCCGCTACCACTTCGGGTCCCGGCGCGGCCTGGTGGACGGGATCCTCGCCGACCACGGTGAGGTGCTGCGGCTGCGGCGAGCGCTGGGCTACGAGGAGCTCGTCGTCGGCCCGGGCCCGCAGGACCTGCACGGTCTGTGCCGGGTCGTGGTCGAGCCCTGTGCCACCTTCCTGACCGAGGGTCGAAGCCAGTGGGCTTCCTCGCAGTGGCCCAGTCCGTGCTGGAGGATCCGCGGGAGGATCCGATCGGTCTGCCCGAGCGGTTTCACGATCCGCTGCTCCCCTTCCTGGTCCTGAAGATCCTCGACCAGCTGTCCTTTCCCGAGCACCTCGGCGCCGAACGCGCTCGGGTCGGCCTCGGACACGTGATCGCGAGCCTCGGGGCACGTGCACGCCAGCAGATCGCGGGTGTCAGCGGATGGACCGTGGCCCCGTTCGAGCTGTTCACCGCCAACCTGGTCGAGATGCTGCAGGGCTCACCGGTCACGCCCCCTTCTGCCGCAGCGCTGGCCGGCATCGTGGATCCGGACGACGCGGGCGGCTGAACCGCTGCCGCGGAGCTCTCGAGGCGACGCGCCTTGCGCTCGAGTGGCTCACCTCCCTGACGTCGTTTGCGGGCGGGTCGCAGGCGCCTCAGCAGACTCCTCACCAAGGCTGACGCGACGGGGCGCCGCCGCACCCCATGAGCTCAGGCGGCATCACCGGCCGCTGGAGCAGGAAAACGGGGTCCTGTCCCGGGCCGGTGCGTGCCTCTCGCAGGCGAACCGTCGAACCGGCACGGCTTCGTGCCCAGGCCGGTGCCGCTCCGGACTCACTCGTCCTCGGGCTTGGCCTTCGCCAGGTTGTCCTCGATGAGATCCATCACCGAGGAGTCGGCCAGGGTGGTGACGTCGCCGACCTCGCGGTGCTCCGCCACGTCCTTCAGCAGCCGCCGCATGATCTTGCCCGAGCGCGTCTTGGGCAGCTCGGGGACGACCATGATCGACTTCGGCTTGGCGATGGCACCGATCTCCTGGGACACGTGGTTGCGCAGCTTCTGCACCAGCGCCTCGGTGTCCCCGCCCTCGGCCTCTACCGCGCTCTCGCGCAGGATCACGAAGGCGTTGACCGCCTGCCCGGTGCTCGGGTCGTTGGCGCCCACCACCGCCGCCTCCGCGACGGCGTCGTGGGAGACCAGCGCGTGCTCGATCTCGGCGGTGGAGAGCCGGTGGCCGGAGACGTTCATGACATCGTCGACCCGGCCCAGCAGCCAGATGTCCCCGTCGTCGTCGAGCTTGGCTCCGTCGCCGGCGAAGTAGACGTCCTTGAAGCGGGACCAGTAGGTGTCGATGTACCGGTCGTCGTCGCCCCAGATGGTGCGCAGCATGGCCGGCCAGGGCTCGGTGAGCACCAGGTAGCCGCCGGAGCCGTTCTCCACCGGGGTCCCGGTCTCGTCGACCACGGCGGCCGAGATCCCGGGGATCGGGCGCATCGCGGAGCCGGGCTTGCCCGAGGTGACGCCCGGCAGCGGGGAGATCATGATCTGGCCGGTCTCGGTCTGCCACCAGGTGTCGACGACGGGGCACCGGTTGCCACCGATGTGCTCGCGGTACCACATGTAGGCCTCGGGGTTGATCGGTTCACCGACCGACCCGAGCAGTCGCAGCGACGACATGTCGAACTTCGCCGGGAAGTCGGGGCCCCACTTCATGAAGGTACGGATCGCGGTGGGGGCGCAGTACAAGATGTTCACCTTGTACTTCTCCACGATCTCCCACCAGCGGCCCTTGTGCGGGGTGTTGGGGGTGCCTTCGTACATCACCGACGTCGCGCCGTTGGCCAGCGGCCCGTAGACGATGTAGGAGTGACCGGTGACCCAGCCGATGTCGGCGGCGGTCCAGAACACGTCGGTCTCCGGCTTGAGGTCGAAGACCGCCCAGTGGGTGTAGGCGGTGCCCACCAGGTAGCCGCCGGTGGTGTGCAGAATGCCCTTCGGCTTCCCGGTCGTGCCGGAGGTGTACATGACGTAGAGGGGATGCTCGGCGTCGAAGGCCTCGGGCTCGTGCTCGGCCGACTGCCCCTCGACCAGGTCGTGCCACCATGCGTCGCGACCCTCGGTCCACTCCACGTCCTGCCCGGTCCGGCGTACGACGAGCACGTTGCGCACGTCGGGGCATTCGGTGAGCGCCTCGTCGACCATCGGCTTGAGCGCGGAGGGCTCTCCGCGTCGGTAGCCGCCGTCGGCGGTGATCACGATGCGGGCGTCGCAGTCGATGATCCGGTCCCGCAGGGCGTGGGAGGAGAACCCACCGAAGACGACGGTGTGCGGAGCGCCGATGCGGGCACAGGCGAGCATCGCCACCACCGTCTCGGGGATCATCGGCATGTAGATGGCCACCCGGTCACCGGTCCGCACGCCGAGCTCGATGAGCGCGTTCGCGGTCCGGCAGACCTCGTCCTTGAGCTCGGCGTAGGTGATGTCCCGGGTGTCGTCCTCCGGCTCACCCACCCAGTGGAAGGCGACCTTCTCGCCCTTGCCGGCCTCGACGTGCCGGTCCACGCAGTTGTACGCCGCGTTGAGCTTCCCTCCGGTGAACCACCGGGCAAAGGGTGGTTTGCTCCAGTCCAGCACCTCCTCGAACGGCTCGGCCCAGCTGATCCGTTCGGCCTGCTTGGCCCAGTACCCGAGCCGGTCTCGGGCCGCGGCCTCGTAGTCCTCGGCCGTGACGTTCGCATGCGCCGCGAGGTCCTCGGGAGGGTCGAAGTGGCGCGTTTCCTGCAGCAGGTTGGACAGCGAGGGGTTGGTCATGATTCAGCGGGCTCCCGTCGGAACGATGGGCTTCTTGAAGGCGAACGCGGTCACGCCGGCGAACGAGGCGTACCAGGCGGCGATCGCAGTGGCGATGCCGATGTAGCCGCCGGCGTGGTGGATGCCGGTGGAGTCGGCGAACTCGCCCCAGGCGAGCACCAGGAAGGTGATGGTCAGCAGCACGAACACGGTGAGCACTGCCCCGCTGACCCGGGTCGCGGCGACTGTCATGTAGGCGGTGAAGATGCCCCAGGCCAGGAGGAAGAGCCCCACGCCGTTCGCCGCGTGGCTGCCGGCGCCGGAGAGGTCGGTGTGTCCGGTCAACCACCAGAACGAGATCCAGAATGCCCCGTAGGAGGAGAAGGCGGTGGCGCCGAAGGTGTTGCCCTTGGCGAACTCCCACATCCCGGCCAAGAGCTGCCCGAGACCGCCGTAGGCCAGGGCCAGGCCGAAGACGACCGGCTCGACGCTGGCGTCGATCCAGCCGGCGTTGATGACGCTGAGCACGAAGGTGGTCAGGGCGAAGGCGCCCAGTCCCAGCGGTGCCGGGTCTGCGATGTGCTCGCCGGGCTTGAAGCCGGTCGTGTGGGTTGAAGCGGGATTGTCTGCAGTGGTGGTCATAGCAGCTCCTTCTCCGGGTGCGCTCCTGTTTCGGAGGCTACGCTCGCGTCCGGAGTCCCGAAACCCTGCGCGGGGAAATGTTTGCGAAAAGGCAAATTGTGAACCGGAGGGCATGCGGGCGCGGACGGCGCTGCGCGAAGCCGCGAGCGGTGTCGCGGAAGCTGCCGGCCTCGCGCTGCGGACCCTCACCATCGGTGAGCGGCCTCCGGAGCAGGGTCCGGGCCCCGGGGCCTGGGGAGCAGGCGACGTGGCTGCACCATGGACCCCCGGCGGCGACGTTAGTGGCCTACGTGCACGGCGTCACCATCGGTCTCGCCGACCGAGCGTGCGCGCGTTGCGCTGAAACCTAGGCGCAGAACCAGCAGTCCCGGTCAGCGTGGCGCAGGGTGCCTTCCACGAAAGCGAATGCTCGGTCACTCACGAACGTGACTGCGCGGAAATGTGACGGTGAGCCGGACGCAGGAGCCGAACAGGTGTAGGCCTGGGTAACCCGCGCCCCCTGACCGCGGGGTGGCCGGCCAGACCGGCGGCGTACCTCAACGCTCCCGCCAGCGCTTCGTTGCCAGGAGCGCGAGGCTCGCATATCCCCACGTGACGGCGCAGAAGGACCCTGCGGCGGCGGCTTGGTAGGCGGGCTTGTCCTTCCAATCTGGCCGGAAGGCGAGAACGCCGAAGGCGTGCGCATTGGTCCAGGCTCCTGCTGCGAGCGGCCACGCCACTCGTCGTGGCAGATCGGGCACCGCGGAGCCGACCAGGACACTCAGGCCGCCCAGCGCGATCAGGTCCAGGTGCCACTGGCGAAGCCTGGGGACCGATCGGATCCCGAGTGTGCCGATGCGATCTGGATTGTTCACTGCAAGTGCGTACGGCCAGCCGGTGAAGGCCCCGACCGCCAACTCTAGGATGCCGGACAGGACGAGCGTCTGGTTGGTCTGCGCGCTCGACGTCGTGTTCATGGGAATTCCTTCGGCGCGGTCGTCGTGGGGGCCTGGGCAGGCTTCCGGCGAACGATACAAGTTCGCCGTTGATGCTCGTGGCACCTTGCTCTGGCCGGTCCGAGAAAGCGAGGGCCGTTCGAGCACGAGCATGTGAACGCAGCCTTCGAGGGCGACGGTGCGCGTGGGGAACTTGCGCTTCAACAGGTAGCTGTCACGAAGCGGGGTGATGTGTTCGGAAGCGGCGGCAGGGCGAGGAGCCCCGCGCACGTGCGGGCGCCGGCAGCACCAAGCGCGCCCACCACGTGCAACCGGCCAGCCTCGACGAGCTGCAGATCATCGTCGAGGAGCTACCCGACCGCGGCCAGCTCATGGCGCTGCTCGCGGCCTGGTGCGCGATGCGCTTCGGCGAGCTGAGCGAGCTGTGTCGCGGGGACATGGACCTCCGCCACGGGCGGGTCAATATTCGCCGGGCTGCGGCCCGGGCCGGGGGAGCGTTCATCGTGGGCTCACCGAAGTCAGACGCCGGCGTGCGCGACGTCGCCATCCCGCCGCATCTGATCCCGGCCGTGAAGGCCCACCTCAAGGAGCACGTCGGTGCGGGAAAGGAAGCGCTACTGTTCCCGGCCGCTGCCGACGGCGACGCGCACATGGCGCCCTCGACGCTTACAAGGTCTACTGCCCAGCCCGGAAGAAGGCGGCCCGTCCCGAGCTGCGCTGGCACGGCCTTCGTCACACCGGGGCCGTCCTCGCAGCTCAGACTGGCGCCACCCTGGCTGAGCCCACTGGGCCGTCTTGGTCACTCCACCCCACGGTGCGGCGATGCGCTACCAGCACGCGGCCGCTGAGGCGTGGACCGCACAGATCCCGGTGACCGACCAATACATCTCGGCAATGCCTTGGAAGAGGTGGCGCGGCTTGTCACTCATTCCCCGTGGATGACGCGGCCCACGCACGCCCGGCACAGTGTGAAGGGCAGCACTGCCGCGGCGTCGGGGTGTCGCACCATCCTCAGCCGAAACCAGGAGGTGGGCGTATGGCGGTCTCGACCTACGAGGTGCGCGTTTCCGGCCGCGTCGACCCCGAGACCCTGCTCGACCTGGGCGTCGTGGCCCAGGGCCAGGAGGGCTCGCAGACCGTGCTGTACGGACAGATCCGGGACGAGTCCGCGCTGTTCGGCCTGTTGACCAGGCTGCGGGACCTGGGCCTGGAGCTGATCGAGGTACGACGCTCGCCGAGCATCGACTGGATCGACCCCGGTCTGAAGGCAGACGAGGCCGAGGAGAGCGACGAGTGAGCCGGCCATGAGTGCCGCGGATGGGCGTGCCAGCAACTACGAGATCCGTGTCGCCGGAACCCTCGGTGAGGGACTGGTGCAGGCGCTGCCCGGGATGAGGGTGACCGAGGTGCGGCCCTGCGCGCTGCTGTGGATCGAGGTGTCGGACGAGCGCTGGGACGCGGCCGACATCGTCGCGCTGCTGGGTGAGCGCGGACACTCGGTCACCAGTGTCCGACGCTGCGGGGTCGGCGCCGAGCGCGCCCCGGGGGCGTAGCGGAACGGACACCTTCCGGCGCGCGGTGTTGGGACCGAGGTCCGGGCCCGGGGTCACGTGTGACGACCGGGCTGACCTAGGTCCCTAGCGCCGTCGGAAGGCCTTGGGCGAGGGTGAACTGACGAGGTCGAGACCAGGCCTCCTCCGTCGGGATCACTGACGGTCGGTCGATCCGGGCGGAAGGTGAGAACGTATGCGAGACGCGCTGAGGCCGAACGCTCCTCCCGGCGAGCCCGGCAAGCCCGGCAAGCACGGCAAGCACGATCTGCCGACAGGCACGCCGGGGCGCGTCATCGTCCGCCCTCGCCTGGTGGAGCTGCTGGACGAGGCGGTCCGGGACAGTGTGCTGACGCTCGTGTGCGCGCCGGCGGGCAGTGGCAAGACCGCTGCGGTGTCCACCTGGGCGGCCCTGCGCAGGATGCGTGGTCCTCTCGTCTGGGTGACCACGGATGCACGAGAGATGGGACGGCGCGCGTTCTGGCAGCGGGTCGCCCGCGGCGTGGAGGACAGCTCGCAGCGAAGTGACGTCCTGCGAGTGCCCGTCGACCGGAAGCATCTCGCCGCGGCCACCCGCCGACTTGCGCGTCTTGGCGGCCCGGTGGTCCTGGTGGTGGACGAAGGAGCCCGGCCCGCCGACCCGACCCTCCACCGCGAGCTCGACCGTTACGTGCGCGAGGCAGGCGAGGGCATCCGGCTGGTCGTCGTCACCCGTGCCGATCCCGTGCTACCCCTGCACAGGTACCGACTTGCCCACGCACTGGCCGAGATCCGGGTCGAGGACCTGCGCTTCACGCAGTCCGAGGCGCGCGAGCTCGTGGCCCGATCGGGGGTCCAGGTGACCCGGACCCAGGTCGCCACGCTCCTGGAGAAGACAGGTGGATGGGCCGCGGGGCTCGAGTTCGCGACGAGCTTCCTCCAGGGGCAGCGGGACACCGAGAGGGCAGTGGGTGCTTTCACGGGCTCGGACCGGGCGGTCAGTGACTTCCTGGTCAAGGAATTTCTCGACGCCCAGCCCTCGAACGTGCGTGAGGTGTTGCTGCGCAGCAGCGTGGTCGACGAGCTTCCGGTCGGGTTGTTCGAGGCGTTGACAGGTGCGCCGGACGGACAGGCGGTGCTGGGCTTCCTGAACCGGGCGAACACCTTCCTGAGCCCGGCGCCGGGGAGCGCGCACTCCTACCAGTACCCCCCGTTGCTCCGCGAGTTCCTCCGCACCAGGCTCGCCTTCGAGCATCCCCGGCTCGTCGTCGAGCTCCATCAGGTCGCCGCGCAGTGGTGGTTCCGCAACGGCTCGGTGCACGAGGCCATCCACCACTCCGTCGAGGCGGGGCGCTGGGACGATGCCGCGCGCTACGTGATCGACGGGCTGGCGGTCGGCGAGATCCTCAACGATCGGGTGGACACCCTGGCGGGTCCGCTGGAGGGGATTCCGTCACGGATCGACACCGCCCCTGCCACCGTGGTCCGGGCAGCGTTGGCTTTGCGTCACGGTGCGCCAGAGGTGGCGCGGCAGCTGCTGACCCCGATGCGTTCTTCCCTTGCCGAGGGGACCGGAGAGCCGACCGGGCCCGCTCACGCCGGACACGACGAGTCGCTGCTGTTCTGCATCCAGCTCCTCGAGGCCGGCATCGCCGTCCACGAGCACGAGACCGACGGAGGCCTCGAGGCCGTGCGTCGAGCAGAGCGGCACCTCCACAAGCTCCACCCCTCTCGCGACACGCTTCCCGAGCTGTGGGGCTTGCTGGCGACGTACCGATCATGGCTGCAGCTGTGGAGGGGCGAGGTGCATGCGGTCCGGCTCTCGCTGCGCGAGGTCGCGGACGCAGCCCGGATGGCGCACGAGACCGGGTGGGAGGTGTTCGCGCATGCGCAGGGGGCCGTGCTCGCCGCCATCGTGGGAGACCTCGAGGAGGCGCTCGGGCTGGCCGAGAGCGCGGACGAGCAGGCGCAGGAGCAGATCGGGCCGAGGGGTGAGGACCGGGCCCGGAGCGCACTTGCGAAGGCGTGGGTGCTGACGGAGCGATCCCTCATCGGTCGCGCTCGGGAGGAGCTCGCACGCGCCGACGAGGTCGCCACCGAGACCGAGGCGACCAGTCGCGGCCTGCTCGCGATCGTGCGCTCCCGGCTGCTTCATGCCCAGGGCTACTACTCAGCGGCCCGGGCTGCTCTGCTCGATGCCGGGTCCCAGGATGTCGGTGCGCTGCCGCCTTGGTTGGAGGCCTGGGTCGGCTTGGCCCGCCAGGTGCACGCCGCATCGGAGGGTTCGTCTGCCAGCGCTGCGGCGGAGGGGCGCGCCGTCCGCGACCTGGAGGGCTGGCAGGGGACGTCACCCCTCGAGGTCCGGGTCACCCGTGCCCTGCTGGACGCTGACTTCTGCCTTTCGGTGGACGACGAGCACGGAGCGATCAACGCGCTCCTGGAGTCGCTACAGCTGGCCGCGCCCCAACAGCTGCGCCGGCCGTTCACCGAGGCGCCGTCGACGGTCCGCCATCTGCTCCGCGGCGTGGAGGACCTCAGGTCCAGGCATCCCTGGCTGACCGACGGCGGGACGACTGGTCGTGCCGGAGCGGCTGCTCCGCTCTCGATCGTGCCGCGGCAACGAGTCCCGGAAGAGGGGCGGCAGCGGCAAGGGACGTCCATCTCCGCGCTCCCCGACGTCTCGATGCACGGAACCGTCCTTGTGGAGGAGCTCACGGCCAAGGAGCTGGAGGTGCTCGGCCACCTCGCGGAGCTGCACACCACCGACGAGATCGGCGCCGAGATGTTCATCTCGGTGAACACCGTGCGGACGCACGTGCGCAACGTGCTGCGCAAGCTGCAGGTGGACCGTCGCAACCAGGCGGTACGTCGAGCCTGGGAGCTCCGACTGCTCAGCGGACCGCCCGGGCGCTCTCCGCGCAGCTGACCTGCCGCGCTGCAGGAGCTAGGAGCGGTCCGGTCGGATCTCGCTGCCGTGCACAGTGAGCGCCATGATCACGATGACCGCCAGAGCGATCATGATCAACGCCCAGATCGGCTGGGCAGTGAGGAACGCCAGGTTCAGCAGGGCGCTGACCACGGCCAACAGCGTGCCCACGATGCGGGCCCACAGCCAGCCTCCCAGGACACCTACGGCGGTCAGCAGCAGGAAGGCGCCGGTCAGGATGTGCAGCCATCCCCAGGAGGACATGTCGAGGTGGAGCAGGAGCTCGGACCCGCGACTCTGGGTGCCGCTGACGAGCGCGACGATCCCCTCGAACGCCTGCAGGACCCCGAGCAGGCCGAGCATGACCGCGGCGAAACCGATCCAGCCCGTCCAGCCGGAGGTGCCGCGCGCTCCCGGCCCGGGTGTGGTCGAGAACCGTGCGCCCGGGACGTTCGTCGGCAGCTGGGTCACGGCCGCGGTCCGGAGGGGATCTTCGCGTCCGTCTTCTCGGCCGCTCCGGCCTGACGTGGCACGGGAACATCCGGCGCGTCGAAGGCGGCCGCACGGGTCGTCCAGGTGTCCGCGACGGGCACCGGCTGTGCCGCCGGTGGACGCGAGAGGAGCTCGATCAGTCCGACGAGGAGGAGCACCACCACGGCGGTCCAGACGATGATCTGTGGGGTGGGCTGCCCCCAGAAGGTCAGCGTGAACCCGCCGAGGACGATCACGGCCAGCCAGAGGAGGCGGCGGTGATCATAGGTCCAGCGGCCGAACGCGCCGGTCTGCACACCGCGCTCCTCGGCGCCCGTGCGGAACCTGCCCATCGACCGCACCAGGACGCCGCGAGTGCGGATGGCGGTGGGAGCCGGACCGGTGAAGAAGGCGCCGATGGCCACGACCAGGCCCAGCACAGCCATCGTGCGCAAGCTGGTCCGCAGGAAGCGCACCAGGGTGTCGAAGATGTTGCCGGCCGCTTCCCGGGGCAGCACGTCGGGCGGCACGGCGTCGAGGTAGTAGATGCGCGCGACGGCCAGTGCGACCCCGACGGCGAGCATGCCGCCCACCACCCCTAGGGACGCGCCGATCAGGGCGCGCCGGTGGCCGTGGGCGACGTAGACGCCGGCGGCGAGGAAGACCAGGGCGATGATCGGCAGCCAGAAGCCGAGTGCGTCCAGCAACCGGTACAGGCCTTGGGCCCGGGTGACGGATTCGGAGCTCACCAGGACCAAGGACTTGTCGATGGGCGGGATCCGCTCGGCCGCGTTGTAGCCCTGCGCGATGAGCTGCTGCTTGACCTGGGCGATGACCGGCCCGAGGTTCAGGGTGACCTGACCGTTCTGCGCGCTGACCGCACCGCCCTGCTTCCCCGAGAGCAGGTCGACAAGAGCAGCATGAGCAGCTCGGTTCGCCTCCACCCAGAGGGTGGCGAATTGGTCACTGGCCACGACCTTGCCCACCGAGGAGTTCACGAAGCTCTCGACGCCCTGGTTGATCGGCACCCGCAGGGCCTCCAGGCCGCGGACCGCTCGTGGTGGCAATCCCTGGGACTCCAGTCCGTCGACGACGTCAGCCGTCAGGGTCGGGACGTCCAGGGCCTGCAGGATGGACTCCGAGACCCGCGTTGCAACTGCTGCCTGCACCGCCGGGTCGTTGGCCAGCGGGGTGACCGTCTCCACGTAGCGATCGGTGCTGGAGACCTGGCGGTCCGCCCAGATCGCGCCCACGGCCAGTGGCGCCAGGAGACAACCGATCACGACCAGGGTCGCGGAGGTGATCGCTCGCCAGCGACCAGACCGGCCCTCCCGGACCGGTCTGGCCGCAGTTGCGGTCGCGAGCTCGCCTTCGAGCTCGGCTACCCGCGCGCGCAGCGTCTCGAGCTCGGTCGACTGGTCCATCTCGTCCCGCCAGCCCCGCTCAGTAGTTGCTGGAGGTCGTCGGCGACTTGACTTCGCGGCCGTGCACCATGACCGCCCAGATGACCAGCACGTCGACGGTGATCATCATCATCGACCAGATCGGGTACGCCGACAGGAAGGCGATGTTGAGCAGCGCGCTGCCGAATGCGCAGAACACCGCGAGCACTCGCGCCCACATCGAGCCCGAGAAGAGGGCCACACCGGCCCCAGCAACGATGAGTCCGGCGATCAGGTGGACCCACCCCCACGTCGTGTAGTCCACTTGCACGACCAGGTCGTTCTTGCCCACGAGGAAGTAGCTGTCCTGGAACAGCGCGACCAGGCCCTGGATGGCGTGGAAGGCGCCGAGGAGGACCATCATGGTGCCGGCAAAGGCGATCCAGCCCACCCACATCGTGGGCTCGGGCCGGTACTCCTCGGAGCGCCCACCGATCGGTCGCGACTCCTGCTGCGGTGCCGACGCCTGCTGTGGCACCGACGTGGAGGGCACCGAGGTCTTGACGTCTCGGTTCGACATGGCTCAGTCCTTTCGCGTGCTGTGGTCCCACTGTGGTCCGGAGCCGTGGTTGGGGGCCTCATCCTGTGGGGATGACCATGGGTCGCTCGTGAGGATCCGACGTGGACGCCACTCATAGATCACCTGGGTGCCGACCAGCAGGTCCTGCAGGGACCTGTTCTCCCGGCTCCCCGCGCTCCACAGCAGTCCGATCGGCGCCAGCGTGCAGGTCAGGGCCCGCACCAGGGCGGTCCACAAACGCAGACGCCGTCCACGGCGTGTGACGACTCTGAGCCCCATGAGATGGCATCCGTAGGTCCGGCCGGTCACCCACCAGCAGGCGGTGAGGTACCCGAGTGCGACGACCCATCCGGCGGTCAGGCTGAGCAGGAGAGAGGTGTCGAGGAAGGTGAAGCTCCGCGGGTTGATGAGGAAGACCAGAGCGTTCAGGCCGGCGTACCCGCTGAGCACCACCAGGGCGACGACCAGCGCGTCGACCACCGCCGCGACCGACCGGGTGACCAGTCCAGCGGCCCTCCCCTGGTACGGCCTCGCCTCCCGGGGCACCGCGGAGACCGGAGGGCGGTCATGTGCGGATGGTCGGGGCTGCATCGCCATCGGACCGGTGGGCGCGGAGCAGCAACCGGTGTGTCACTCGGGTGACTGCCTCATCCGCCGAGATGCCCTGGAGCCGCACCCCGGTCAGCGTGTCGGAGGCCATGGATCCCGTCGATTCGCGGATGATCTCGGGGAGGTCGATCTCGGCGAGCACAGCCTCCACGATCGACACCAGGTCCAGCCGGTCGACGACGGCGTCGACGTCCACCCCCGCCACGAGCCGGTCCAGGTCCACGACCTGGCTGACCAGGGGCGTCAGGTCGACGCGCTCGCCGACCTGACGCAGGATCCGGCGTCCCAGTCCGTCGAGCGTGGTCCGGGCCCCCCGGACCGCGGCACCCGTGACCACGCGGGGGGCCGACGTCGCGTGGCGGGCGGCCCCCGCCACGGCCGCCAGTTGCTGGATGTATGTCATCGAAGGGGCTCGGCGCTGGATCAGGAGACGAGGGCCTTGTGCTTCAGGGTCTCGAACTCGTCGTTGGAGATCGCTCCGGACTCGAGCATGGCCTGGCCCTGTGCGATCTGCTCGGCCGGAGTGGCCGACTTCGCCACGTCCCGGATGTAGGCCTCCTGCTGGTCGCGCATCGCTTCAGTGGTCCTGGCGTTGCGCTCGGCCATCCCACTCCCGCGGGCAGCGAGGTAGACCAGAGACGTGAGCACGGGCAGGAAGATCAGCGCCACGACCCAGACGGCCTTGGCGAAGCCCGAGGTGTCCCGATCCCGGAACAGGTCGGTGATGATCGTGAACATCACCATCAGGTACGCCATCAGGGCGAAGCTGATGAAGATGAACCAGAGAATGTCTCCGAATGACATGGCACTCACTTCCTCAAGGCGGACTGTCCCTTTCAGTGTGTTCTGCGCGCGCCTCGGTGGGCTCATCTTCCGTGGGTGATCCCGAGGCGCTCGCCGACGGATCGACCACGACGATCGTCGACATGCCTGGGCGGAGCACCCGCACCTCGACCTCCGGCGCCACGAGGGCGGCGTGCCCGGCCGGGACCACGACGACCGGGGCGTCGCCGACCCGGACCTGGTCCCCGGCCGCCACCTCGACGGGGTGCACGGGCAGTCCGTGGAGCAGGCTCCCGGCTCCTCGCGGCACCAGGGCCGGGGTTTCGAGTCGACCAGGAGTGCCTTGAGGAACAACGTCAACGGGGTGGCCAGCGGCGTCCACCACCATGAAGAGCAGCAACATGATCACGAAGACGAGGTCTGAGACCACGGCGACCAGGTCGCCCAGGAAGGCTCCGACCCAGGCGGCGAAGGCGCCCACGTCGAAGGCGTCGGCCATCGTGGAGAGCCGCTCCGCGCCGATCCCGGCCGAGCTCGCGGTCGTACCAGCGGAACGCGGGCACGCCCCCGGCAGGTCCGTGCAGGATCCCCAGCTCGCCACCGGGTACGGGAGACCGTCGATGACCGCGGCGTGCGCGGGCACCGCGGATCCGGGTCGGTTCGGAAGAATGCTGCGCGGCGAGAACCCCGGAACCGTGAAGGCCGAGGGGCTCGGAGCCGAGCCCGGGGAGGGGCCGGAATCACCCACTCCGGGTGAGGTCGACACCGGAGCGGTGGACGGACGCTGGGACCCACACCGTCCGTCCACCGCATGGGTGAGGAGCCATCACCGTGAGCACCAGCACCGACACCGAGGTCCACGGCCCGGTCGACTTCCTTCTTCTCGAGTTCCCGCGCGGGGAGCTGACCGGCGGAGCCAGTGTGGCACTGGCCGACCTCGTCGAGAGGGGAGTCGTCCGCCTCTACGACCTCACCGTGATCAGCAAGGACGCCGACGGCAGGGTGGAGGTCCTCGAGCTGACCGACCCAGCGTCGGGAGCCGGCGGGTTCTCCTACTTCGCCGGCGCTCGATCGGGCCTGATCAGGGACGACGACATGCAGGAGGCAGCGGCAGCCATGCGGCCCGACACGGTCGCAGCGCTGCTCATCTACGAGAACAGCTGGGCGATCCCGTTCGTACGGGCAGCGACCGCCAGCGGTGGCGAGGTCATCGCCAGCCAGCGCATCCCGGCGACCGACGTGGCCGAGGCTCTCGACGCCCTCGAGCTGACCAACTGACACCCAGGAAACTCAAGGAGGAACACGATGCCAGGTCTGATCAGAGGGGTGGCGCGCACGGCGGTCGTCGCCGGTACCGCCAGCGCAGCCGCCGGGAGGGTCCAACGACGCCAGGCGGAGAAGTACGCCGAACGTGACGCCCAGATCGCGGCCCAACAGTCGCAGGCCTACGCGCAGTACGCGCAGCCGGTACCGCAGCAGTACGCCCCGGCCGAGCAGGCGCCCGACCCCATCGACCAGCTGAAGCAGCTCGGCGAGCTGCGCGCGCAGGGCATCCTGACCGAGGAGGAGTTCGCCGCCCAGAAGGCGAGGGTCCTCGGCTCGGCCTGAGGTTGGTACCCAGCTCCCCGCAAGGCGTTCCGGCCTGGCGCGCCGCTCACCGGTGGGCGGCCGTCACTCCGGTGGTGGTGCCGGGGACCTCCGGGCCAGGCCTTCGCGGACCGCGTGGACGACGAACCGCGCGATCACCCCGACGACCAGGAGGTCGCCGACCATCTGCACGGTGACGACCCCGCGTGCCCCCTCGGAGACCGGCGTGATGTCACCGAAGCCGACGGTGGCGAAGACCGTCATCGTGAAGTAGAGAGCGTCCAGCCGGCTCAACGGCTCCGACCAGGTGTCCGGATCCGCGCGTCCCATCAGGAAGTACGTGAGCGCAAAGACGATGAGGAACAACGGCACGCTCACGGTGAGCGTGCCGAGCGCGCGCGCCACCGGCATCGAGGACACCCGGATCGCCCGCACCTGCCAGCCGATGAGCAGTCCCACCGCGGCCAGTCCGCCCGCCAGCGAGAGGGCGGTGTAGGTGGTCCATCGGGCCGTGAAGGGCAGTGCGAAATAGCCGACGAACAGGGTGATGCCCATCACCACCGAGGGCAGGAACGACACCAGCGGGGACGCCGACTTCCGATCCCTGCCTCCCGTCGCACGTGCACGCGGCGTGGAGGCGGCCATCTGCGCTTCACCTCCCTGACGGCGCGTGCGCTGGAGCGCGGCTGCGCGCCCGTGTCCGTCTCCTGCACCACGCTGCTCAACCCGCGCGGACCTCCGGATCCTCCCGCGTGGATGACCGCCAAGCGGTTCGACCAAGCGGTTCGACCCGGGGCCCCGCACTCGCGGGGCCCATGCCGGCGGTGGCCTTCACCCTATCGGCATGGGGCTGGGAGGTGGGCGGGCGCCAGCCTGGAGCCGTGCTGCGTGTTGAGGACTTCGCCCGAATGCTGGCGTCGTGGCTGATCGGCTGGCTGGTCCTGATCGTCGCCGGCGCCCTGCTCCCCGGGTGTTCAGCGCGGACTCGGTCTGGACGCGCGCGGTGGTTGCTGCGGTCACGGGCATCTTCGGAATGCTGCTCTGCCCCGTCCTCGTCGCCGGAGCCGCCGCGATCGGGTGGCTGGCGGTGGCGGCACTCGCGCTCGGCTTTCGCGTCTCCGAAGGGGACCAGGAGCGCCGCCACGACAAAACTTGAGAGCAAGCGATCCGGTGCAGATCCGATGCAGCGTCAGGATCAGAACGGCCTCTGAGCAGCGTTTGGGCTGGTCAGAGGCCCTTTTCGCGGTGGTGGGCGATACTGGGTTTGAACCAGTCCGCTCGCGTCGGTCGTGCCAAGCCGCTGACCTGCGAGAATGGCCTCTGACCTGCGCGTTCACTCCGGCGGGCTGCCGTCGGTTGTGGTCAAGTGGGGCCAGATCTAGACTCCCATCCGACACGTATCCGACACGAGATCTCGAGGACGTGGCCACCAAGACCAAGCGCAAACGGGGCTTCGGGCAACTGACGAAGCTGCCCTCGAAGCGTATTCGAGCCCGCTACACGGGCCCCGACGGAGCACTTCACAACGCCCCCCATACGTTCATCACCGCGTTGGACGCCGAGGCCTGGCTCGCGGACGAGCGTCGGCTCATCTCCGCGGGCGTCTGGACGAGTCCCGAGGCACGAGCGGCTGCCGCAAAAGCCAATCCGCTGGGTTTCGGGGAGTACGCGGAGGCCTGGCTTGCCGGCCGAAAGGTCAAAGGGCGGCCCCTGGCGGAGAGAACTCGGGACGGGTACCGAGATCTCCTCGATGTGCACATCCTCCCGACCTTCGGCGATGTGCCGCTCACCGCGATCACGCCGGAGATGGTCGATCGCTGGTACGAGCGATGCGCAGTGGGCCGGCCGACTACCCGGGCGCGCGCGTACTCGCTGCTCCGCACCATCCTCGGCACCGCCGTCGACCGGGGCCTGATCAGGACCGCCAATCCGGCCAAGATCCGTGGAGGTGGTTCGGCCGAGCGAGCGAAGAAGGTCAGGCCCGCCAGCCTCGAGGAGCTCGAGACTCTGGTCGACGCTATGCCCGAGAAGCAGCGGCTGATGGTGATGCTGGCCTCCTGGTGCGCGCTGCGTTTCGGTGAGCTCGCCGAGCTGCGCCGCGAGGACGTCGACACGAGGCTGGGCGTGGTCCGTGTCCGACGAGGGGTCGTGCGCACACGTGTGGAAGACGAACAGGGCCGACGCCGTACCGTCCACAAGGTCAGGCGGCCGAAATCCGACGCTGGTGTCCGCGACGTGGCTATCCCGCCGCACTTGATGCCAATGGTGCGCGAACACCTCCTGAAGCATGCGGCGCCCGGGTCTGCCGGGTTGCTCTTCCCGGGAATCGACGGTGAGCACCTGGCGCCCTCTTCCCTCTACGGAAGGGCCGCGGTGATCAGCCGCAACGGGAAGGTTGCCCGCAAGGGATGGGGCTTCTATGAGGCTCGGCGGGTCGCCGGCCGAGACGATCTGCGTTTCCACGACCTGCGGCACACCGGCGCGGTGCTGGCCGCGCAGACTGGTGCGACTCTTGCTGAGTTGATGGGCCGACTTGGGCACTCGACGCCGCAAGCGGCGCTGCGCTACCAGCATGCCGCGGCTGAGACGCGACCGAGAGATCGCACGACGGCTCTCCGCCCTCGTCGGCAACCGGGAGGAGTAGCGCCCGTCACATCCTGGCGCTAGGGATGCGTTGACCGCTGGCTTCCAGGTCATCGAGACGAACGCGGATGCAGCGTGGGCCGAACTTGTAGGCGGGCAACGTCCCGTCGGCAATCCTGCGGCGGAGCGGTCTTCACGGACTGCGCGGTGATGCGGGCTGCCTCGCTCAGGCTGACGTACTCCGGTGCGACGGTTTTGCGGAGTCACGAGATCGTTCCATTGGTCGATGACGGGGAGTCCCATTGACAATTTCTGGTCTCACCAGACGCCTAACCCGAGTGGCCTCCGAGCACTCACCTGAAGGGGTAGGTCTTTGGATAGGTGGGCCGGCGCTGGCCGTCCAGACGACCTGGCCCATGGCGTGCCTGGTTCAGTGCGTGCCCCAGGGGAGGCGACAAGAGCCTCTCGGCACAATGGCGGCGATCGGTCAGGTGCCGGAGGCCATGTAGGCCGCGAGGATGTAGTTCGGGTGTCGGTCGAGGTTCTTGCGGGCTCGGTCGTAGCGCATCGTTGTGCGTGGGTCCGCGTGGCGGGCGGCGATCTGCACATCGCGTAGGTCCACGCCGGCATCAAGCATGGTGGTGACGAAGGTGTGCCGGAGCATGTGCGGGTGCATCCGCGGCAGCTTCATCCCGGTCTTCTCGGCGAGTCGGCGTAGTCGACGGGTGGCACAGTGGCGATCCATGCGAGTGCCTCGCGAGGTCAGGAGGATCGGGCCGGTAGTCCGCTCGTCGATCGCTCGCTCCAAAGCTCTGCCGACGGCGGGTGGGAGGGGCACGAGCACGACTCTGTCGCCCTTGCCCCGTACGCGCAGCACCCGGTGGCCGTGCTCCTCGCCGAGGTCCTGAATGTTGCTGCCGGTGGTCTCGAAGATTCGCAGGCCCAGCAGGCCGAGCATGGTGACGAGTGCGAAGTCGCAGCGGTTCGGCGACTGTTTGGCTGAGGTCAGTAGCGCCTCGAACTGGAGGTGGGTCAGGCCCAGTGTGGGGGACTCGGCGGGGACGTTAGGGCGCCTGACGTATTCGGCCGGGGAGTGTTCGAGTACCGCATCGATCACGCACGTGCGGTAGAACCCGGCTACCACCGACATGCGGCGGGAGACCGTCGAGGGCCGGTACCTGCGCACCTCCTGGAGCCAGCGGATGTAGAGCTCGATGTGTGGTCGGGTGGCGGCGAGCGGGTCCAAGCCGTGGGACTCGCACCAGGTCAGGTAGCCGCGCAGGTCGGACTCGGTGTGGATGCGGGACTGCCCTTTGAACCGTGCGAGGTAGGCGGCCACGGCCAAGCGCCGGACCTGCGAGGTGCTGACGAGTGTCCCGGAGACGGCCGGGCCCGGTTGATGGCGCTCGCCGAAATTCCCCAGTGATGCTCATCGAAAGTCCCCACCCTGGGCGGTGGTCACTGTAGCGGTCGGCGGGTGCCGGTCGCGGTGGATCTGAGGGCGTCGTCCGGCGTGGTGGTCGCGGAGGCGGTAGGAGTCGCCGTCGAGGTTGAGCACGACGCTGCGGTGCAGGAGCCGGTCGAGCATGGCGGCGGCGACGGTGGTGTCGCCGAGGATCTCGCCCCAGGAGGCGACGCCGCGGTTGGTGGTGAGCACGATGCTGGTCTTGAGGTAGCGCTGTGAGACGACCTGGAACAGCGCGGAGGCGGCTTCGGCGGGCAGCGGGAGGTAGCCGAGCTCGTCGATCTATGCGGATGTCCGCATAGATCGACCTATGCCGACCCCGCGACTATGCCGAGGCCGTCGTGCGAGCTCGCAGCGGCCTGATCGGGCTGGGCTCCTGGCCGTCCGGCGCTGTCGTCCTCGGCATAGTCACAGGCTTTCGAGGAACGCCAGGACCTTGTCCGGCGGGCGGTAGCGGCCGGGCGTGGCAGCGGCTGGCGTGGTGAGGGCGAGCGCCTTCTCCTTGATGGTGATGTCGGCGTGGACGTAGGCGTCGGTGGACCGGACGCCGGCGTGGCCGAGCCAGAGCGCGATGACCGAGGTGTCGACGCCTGCTTGGAGCAGCGACATCGCGCAGGTGTGGCGCAGAACGTGCGGATGGATCGGTTTGCCTTGCAGCGAGGGCAGCGTGTCGCCGCGGTCGCTGCGTGGGTGCTGACGCGGAGCGCGACGGCGTCGCGGCTGAGCCGCCGGCCGGTGCGGGTGGGGAACAGCGGGTCGGTGGGGAGCCCGGCGCGTTCGGTGAGCCAGGTCCGCAGCAGCGCCTCGACCGGGCCGGTGAGGGGGACGGCGCGTTGCTTGCGGCCCTTGCCTTCGCAGCGGACGTTGGCGCCGGCGCCGAGGGTGACGTCGCCGCAGTTCAGGCCGGTGAGTTCGGAGACGCGCAGGCCGGTCTGGACGGCGAGGAGCATCAGGGCCCGGTCGCGTCGTCCTTCCCACCGGGACTGGTCCGGTGCCGCGAGCAGGGCGTCGACCTCGGCTGGGGTCAGGAACGTCACGATGCGCTTGTCGAACCGCTTGGGTGGGATCGCCAGGACGCGCTGGATCAGCAGCGCGTGCTCGGGGTGGCGCAGCGCGGCGTAGGAGAACAGCGAGCGGATCGCGGTGAGGCGGACGTTGCGGGTCCTGACGCTGTTGTGCCGCTCGGCCTCGAGGTGGTTGAGGAACGCGGAGATCATCGTGGCGTCCAGGTCGTCCCAGTCGAGCTGGGCGGGCGTCTTCCCGCTCTGCTGGTGCACGAACGCCGAGCAGCAGCTTCAGGGTGTCGCGGTAGGCGGCGATGGTGCGGGGGCTGGCCTGGCGCTGCTGGGCGAGCCGGTCGGTGAAGAACGCCTGCAGCGTCGGCGCGATCAGGGTCATGACCGTGCCGCCGACCATGCGGTGTCCTGGCGGGCGGCGGCCAGCGCGAGCAGTTCCGGGGCCGCCGACAGGTACCAGTAGGTCGAGGCCGGTTCGCGGTGCCCGAGGTAGGTCGACAGCGCCGGGAGTCTTGGCCTGGACGTCCTCGCCGCTGCGATACCAGCCGAGCAGGGTGCGGACCGCGAACGTGTGGCGCAGGTCGTGCAGCCGCGGCGTGGAGGGCGCGTCGGCGCCGACGCCGGCGTTGTCGACCAGCTGCCGGAAGGTCTGGCAGACGACGGCGTAGATCAGCCGCTTGCCGGTCAGGGACACGAAGAAGCTCGGTTCCTGCGGGCCGTGGCTGCAGGTGGTCGCGCAGGTCGGCGTAGCTCGGCGAGCGCCTCCATGGTGCTGGGGTGCAGGGGCACCAGCCGGGACTTGCCGAACTTGGACTCGCGGATCAGCAGCACACCGTTGGCCCAGTCGATGTCGCTGCGGTCGAGCTTGATCGCCTCCCCGATCCGCAGCCCGCTGCCGCCAGCAGCCCGATCAGCGTCTGGTAGGTCGCCGCCCGCAGCGGCGAGGCGATCGAGCAGCGGGTCTGGCTCCATCACCGCCTCGATGTCGGCCGGGGAGTAGATGAACGGTCGGCGCCAGCGCTGCCGGCTGCGGCATCAGCCCAGCGGCGGAACCTCGGTGCCGGCGTCGATGCCGGCCAGGTAGCGGGCGAAGCCGCGGGCGGCGGTCATCCGCCGTGACCCGACGGACGTGACCCTGGCCGGTGGCCGGCTGCTGGGCCCAGTCCAGCGCGGCCTCGATCGTCACCGTGGACGACCGTGGGCGTCGAGGTAGGCCACGAAGCTCGGCAGCAGCCGGCCGACGTCGGCCAGCTCGTGTCCCAGCGAGCGACGCAGCTGCAGGTAGTCGGTCATGGCCTGCTCGAGCGCGGTCATCGCGGCGTTCCTGGCCAGGGCTGGGCGACCTGGCGCAGCGCGTCCAGGTCGACCTTGGCGTAGAGGGCGGTGGTGGCCAGGTCCCGGTGGCGCAGGACCTGGCTGATCGCGACCAACCCGGCGCCTTGGCGCAGCAGCTCACCGGCCAGGGCATGCCGGAGCCGGTGCGGTCCCACGTGTGGCAGCCCGGCTCGTAGGCAGGCCCGCTCGACGACGTCGCCGACCAGGTCGGCGCGGATCGGCCCGCGGGGTGCGCGGCAGGTCAAGAACAGGTGGACC